>NZ_CAXBBX010000014.1:0-151741 GCF_963974365.1 uncultured Algoriphagus sp.
ATTTCCTGACTGCTATCATCTGGTTTTTGAGAAAATACAACGGTGGAGAATTCTGCACGCTGCCGCATGTCATCGAGTTGATGCAGGTTGATTACGATGAGTTGTTCACAGTATTGCGAACCGAAAAGGACATTGATGTGCTCATCAATCCTTTTGTAAATGCCTACCTCAACGATGTGATGGAGCAGCTGGAAGGACAGATAGCATCGGCTAAAATATCCATGGCAAGACTATCTTCAGCTCAGTTATATTACGTGCTTTCAGGCAATGATTTTACGCTGGATATCAATAATCCGGAGGAGCCAAAGTTGGTTTGCATGGGAAACAATCCCCAGAAAATTCAGATTTATGGAGCAGTACTTTCACTGTATGTAAACCGTCTAGTGAAGCTGGTAAACCAAAAGGGAAAGCTAAAAAGCAGTCTGATTTTCGATGAGTTTCCGACCATCTATTTGAACGGAATGGACAGTCTGATTGCTACGGCAAGGAGTAATAAAGTTGCTACTACATTGGGAGTTCAGGATCTTAGCCAGCTTAGAAAAGACTATGGACGAGAACTTGCCGATGTGATTATGGGCATAGTTGGAAATATCATTTCAGGGCAGGTGAATGGGGATTCTGCCAAACAATTATCAGATAGGATAGGGAAGATCATGCAAGACAGGCAGAGCCTTTCCATAAACAGTGCAGATACTTCTGTCAGTCGATCAAAACAGTTGGAGTCTGCTGTTCCACCTTCTACCATATCATCTCTTTCATCAGGGGAATTTGTAGGGATGGTAGCAGATAATCCAGATTGTAAACTGAGCCTAAAAGCATTTCATTCTGAAATTATTAACGATCATAAGGTATTGAAAAAGGAGCAGGATAACTACCAGCCCATTCCTGAAATCCGAAAGCGGGACAATGCTATCGTGCAGCGAAATTATTTGCAGATCAAGCAGGATGTGCAGGATATTATTCAGGCTGAAATGGGAAAGTTATTGAATGATCCAGGGAAGAAGCATTTGGTGATTAGGAAGGGTAATTAAAAATCACTCTTAATTATTCGATGTGGGAATAGGGCAATAGTAATGTTTACATTCAATGGCTTAATAGACTAAAGTAAAGAATTTTTTGAGCGTAAATGGAATCATATTATTATTTCCATTATGTCGGTCTTCGCTTTTTAATTCGAGTGATATTTAACCTCATTAAATACATTGGAATTGATTCGAATTTCTGCCTCGTATTTCTCGTACATTTCCAGGGGTACGGACTGTACGAACCATACGAATTCTGAAATATCATTTTTTGGCAGTCTTCATTCGAACACATTCCTGAATGATGTATGCGTCACTGAATTTGAAGGACGCAACCCTTGAGAGAAAAAGGTTTCCAAAAATTATTTATAAAAAATGTATCCTTTTCCCCACTTTCTGGTCTACTAAGTGAACCAAAACAATTAAAATATGAATTCTTGTACCTGTACATCCTGTTCCTGTGATCAATGCAATTGTGTGGATTGCTCAAAGAGCAATTGTCCCTGTGAAAAATGTAATTGTGAAACCTGCTCCTGCTGTAATTAAAAGGAACAATCTCAGGATTAATTTCTAATTTACTATCTATGGATTCCGAAGAAATTTATCAGAAATATTATTCAACCCTATTCTTCTTTATCCTAAAAAGGGTGAAAGATGAGGTGGCAACAAAGGATATTCTACAGACTACTTTCCTGAAAATCCATGAAAAAAAGTATCAGCTAAAGGACAGGAGTAAACTCAAGGGCTGGCTATTCCAGATTACCAGAAATGAAATAGCCAACTATTTCAATTCACGTGATTCCCAGCCTGTAGAGGAACCAATTTCCGAGACTAATGTGGAAACTCCCTGTTGTCTGGACCGGTTTATTGATGAGCTCCCTAAACTTTACCAAACTCCTGTCCAGCTGGTCTATTTGGAAGGAAAGTCCCAACAGGAAACTGCAAATCTTCTAGGGATCAGTTTGGCATCCACCAAAGGTAGGATTAGGAGGGCAAAGGAGATATTAAAGGAAAGATTCAGGATCTGTTGTAAATATCAGGTCAATGAAAAAAATCAGCTTGTCGGAAAATCTGACTGTGAAGTATGTGATAACTGAATAGGCTATTCTTATGCTTTTTTTACCTCGAAGAAGTGGGAGTAAAACTCTAAAGATAGACAGTTGATTTAATCCAGAAACACCCTTTTTCTAACTATTGGAGCCAGTTTACAACAAATCAGAAATTCATGCTCATCTGCTTATTAAAACATCCCAAAAGGATACTTGGATTTTACTATAGAATTTTCTGCAATAGCCTTGCACTACTTTATTTTGTAGCTTTGCAAATATGAAACGGCTTGGAAATAAATCATTTATTGCGCTACTCCTTTTGGGGATGTTGTCGATGAATTTGGATTTATGCTGTCAGATACAAAAGCTTCCCTTCTTGTTTTTACATTTTGGAGAGCATCAGAAGGAGCATGGTGATTCAGTATTAGACTTCGTCGTTGAAGATTACATAGATCACGGGAATGATAATACAGGTCATGACGAAGAAAATCATGAGAATTTACCATTTCACGGAAATCATACCTGTTCCCACCCTTCAATCTATTTCTCCTCCATTGCTGAATTTGTAGTACCTCAGTCTTTTACTGAGAAGGTACAAGCAGAAAGCTATTATAATTTCCTTTTTACCTCACCGGTTTTAGGTGAACTTTTTCAGCCTCCTCGGGGCTAATTCCCTCATTTCATTTCGTAGCAATTTATCCTGATCAGAATACTTGATATTCCTGTTTAGGATTGCTGTGAGTGCTTTTTTCTTTGGGCAAATCTGCCCACTTCCATTTTAATTCATAAAACTTAATTCCTTATGCTGGATAATATAATCCGGTTCTCAGTTAAAAATAAACTGATAATCGGGCTACTTACCATAGGATTAGTCATTGTGGGCGGGTATTCACTTACCCAACTTCCCATTGATGCAGTTCCTGATATTACCAATAATCAAGTACAAGTAATCACTACTTCCCCGTCATTGGCGGCTGAAGAAGTAGAGCGTTTAATCACATTTCCCATCGAAATCACGATGGCCACTATTCCTGACATTGAAGAAATCAGAAGCTTTTCGCGTTTCGGGTTGTCAGTTGTTACCATTGTGTTTAAGGAGAATGTGGATGTCTATTGGGCCAGACAACAGGTAAATGAACGCATGTCCGAAGTCAAAGAACAAATACCTCCGGGGATAGGAGCTCCGGGGATGGCTCCGATTACCACAGGGTTAGGGGAAATTTACCAATATGTAGTTGGTGTAGAACCTGGCTATGAAGACAAATATGATGCACGTGAACTTAGAACTATTCAGGATTGGATAGTCAGAAGGCAGCTACTTGGTACGCCAGGGGTAGCTGATGTGAGCAGCTTTGGAGGGTATCTCAAACAATATGAAATCGCCATAGAGCCTGATCGGCTCAAATCTTTGAATGTATCAATTGCTGATATTTTCCAGGCGCTTGAAGATAATAATGAAAATACCGGTGGAGCCTATATTGAGAAGGATCTAACTGCTTTATTTATTCGAAGTGAAGGCTTGGTAGGTTCTTTTGAGGATATCAATAATATCCCCGTACGGGTAAATGAAAATGGGATTCCAGTTCTCATTAAAGATGTCGCAAAAGTACAGCTTGGTAATGCTGTGCGCTATGGGTCTACCACCAGGAATGGTGAAGGTGAAGTAGTCAGTGCGATTGTAATGATGCTGAAAGGTGAAAATTCGGCAGAGGTTATTGATAACGTCAAATCAAAAATCGAAGAAATTAAAGAAACATTGCCCGAAGGGGTGACTTTAGAGCCTTTTTTGGATCGATCCAAACTTGTGGACAATGCCATTGGCACAGTTAGTAAAAATCTGATTGAGGGCGCCTTGATTGTCATTTTTGTTTTGCTGCTTTTGCTTGGCAATTTGAGAGCAGGGCTGATAGTGGCTTCGGTAATTCCACTTGCCCTGCTTTTTGCTTTCTCACTCATGAATCTATTCGGGGTGTCTGGTAACCTGATGAGTTTAGGGGCAATTGATTTTGGATTAATTGTAGATGGAGCCGTCATTATAGTTGAGGCAACCATGCATCATTTAGGTTTGGTGAAAAGGAAAACAAAGCTGACACAGCTGGAGATGGACGAAGAGGTGTTTCTTTCTGCAAGTAAAATCCGAAATTCAGCTGCGTTTGGTGAGATTATAATTCTTATCGTATATCTACCAATTTTAGCATTGGTTGGAACTGAGGGTAAGATGTTCAGACCAATGGCACAGACCGTGGCTTTTGCTATTCTTGGTGCATTTATACTCTCGCTTACTTACGTGCCCATGATCTCTGCACTTTTTCTAAGCAAGAAGATCAGTGACAAGCCTAATATTTCTGATAAAATCATGGGATTTTTCCATCGCTTCTACGACCCTTCCATTCGATGGGCTATGCATCATAGGGGAATAGTCATTAGTGTAGCCTTGGTTTTATTGATTGTTTCAGGTTGGGTTTTTTCCCGTATGGGTGGAGAATTTATACCTACTCTGGAAGAGGGGGATTTTGCTGTGGAAACGCGGGTGGTCACTGGTTCTTCCCTTCAGAATACCATGAAGGCTACAACCCAGGCAGAGAAGATTCTTTTGGACCAATTTCCAGAGGTAGTTGAAGTTGTATCTAAAATCGGGGCAGGTGAAATTCCAACGGATCCCATGCCAGTTGAAGCTGCGGATATGATGATTGTCTTAAAGGATAAAAGTGAGTGGACTTCAGCTACCAACAGGGAAGATTTGGCAAATAAGATGTCTGAAGCTTTGGAAGTTTTGCCAGGGGTCAACTTTGGATTTCAACAACCCATACAAATGCGCTTCAATGAATTAATGTCTGGGGTGCGTCAGGATGTGGCTGTCAAAATTTATGGAGAAGACCTTGAAAAACTATCTGAATACGCCAACCAGATAGGACAGATAGCACGAGGTGTAGAAGGAGCGGAAGATATTTATATAGAGGAAGTGACGGGAGTGCCACAGATAGTCATTGATTACAAAAGGGCTCAACTGGCTAAATATGGACTAAGTATAAAAGAAGTGAATCGGTCTATACAGGCAGCATTTGCAGGTGCTTCAGCCGGGAAGGTTTATGAGGGGGAAAAACGGTTTGATCTGGTAATAAGACTCGATCAGACTAAAAGAAATGATATTGAGGATGTTCAGAATCTTTTTATCGCCCGGGCTAACGGAGAGCAGATCCCGCTATACCAAGTAGCTGAAGTTTCAGTAAAAGAAGGCCCCTATCAAATCCAGCGGGATGATACCCAGCGGAGAATTGTAGTCGCATTCAATGTGAGAAATCGGGATGTAGAAAGCATAGTTAATGAAATAGAGTCCAAAATTGAAAATGCTGTAACATTTGAAACGGGTTATTTTGTGACATTCGGAGGCCAATTCGAAAATTTGGTTGAAGCAAAAGCCAGACTGGGGATTGCAGTTCCGTTGGCTTTGTTATTGATTTTTGTCTTGCTGTTCTTCACATTCGGTTCTATCAAACAGAGTATTTTGATCTTTACGGCTATCCCTCTTTCCGCCATCGGAGGGATTTTCGCTTTGACCTTACGTGGAATGCCTTTTAGTATATCTGCAGGAATTGGGTTTATTGCACTGTTTGGCGTAGCTGTACTTAATGGTATAGTTCTGATTGCTGAATTTAACAATCTGAAAAAGGAAGGGGTCACGGACATATTTGAACGGATCTATTCGGGAACTAGAACCCGGTTAAGACCCGTAATTATGACTGCTTCCGTAGCATCTTTGGGCTTTTTGCCAATGGCGCTTTCATCTTCAAGTGGAGCGGAAGTTCAAAAACCACTGGCTACCGTAGTGATTGGTGGACTGATCACGGCCACCATCCTGACTTTGGTTGTATTACCTATATTATACTATTATTTCGAAAGAGGTTTGAGAAGACCCAAAGGCACCGTAGGGTTACTGGTGATTGGATTCTTGGCCTTAGGAAATTTATCTTCCTATGCACAAACTCCAATGCATGTTACTTCCCTGGATCAGGCAATAGAACTGGCTTTGGAAAACAATCCAAGTGTCAAAGCTGAAGGACTTAGATTGGAACAACAGCGGGCATTAAAAGGGGCAAGCTGGAATATTGGGAAAACAGCTGTGGACATGGAATATGGCCAAACAAACAGTGCCTTCACCAACGACAGCCGGTTTTCGGTTTCCCAGACTTTTGAGTTTCCGACCACCTATAGCCGACAAAATGGATTGGCTGAATCTAAAATAGTTTCTGGTGAGTTGGCAGTGGAGATGAGTAAAAATGAATTGATCAGATCCGTGAAATCCACTTGGTATGCGTTGTGGACTGCAAGGGAAAAAGGGAAATTACTTGCCAGGCAAGACAGTATTTATGACCGGTTTGCATCTGCAGCTTCCTTGAGGTTTGAGTCTGGTGAAACCAATCTCTTGGAAAAGGCAACCGCAGAGACCCAGGTGGCTGAGATCCAGGCTATGATAGCTCAGAACAATGCCGATGTGGAGATCAATACCAAACGGTTGACAATGCTTATCAATGCAGAAGTTACGATTGAGCCTGAAATGGGAGAATTGAAGGAAAATTCACCTCAGCTTTCTCTGGACCAGAATAGTATCGCCGACAACCCTACATTAGCCTGGGTTCAGCAGCAAATTGCCATTACAGAAAAGGAAAAGTCAGTCGAAAAATCTCGGTTGATGCCGGACATCAAACTAGGGTATTTTAATCAGTCCTTCAATGGGCCAGGTCAAACGATGTCTGGAGATCCCGTAGTTTACAGCTCAAAAGACCGTTTTGATGGATTTCAGGTGGGTTTAGCCATTCCTATTTTCAGTTTGAAATCACAATCAGCGATTATTAAATCAAAATCAATTCGAATTGCTGAAGCAGAGGAACAAGAAACAGCATTCACCATTGAGCTCGAAAACCGATTCACCTCTTTACTTCTCGAGTACCAAAAATTCCAGACCAGTTTGGATTTTTATGAAGATAGTGCTCTTCCTCAAGCAGAGCTTATCCTAAAACAATCCCAGAGAGGTTTCCAAAGTGGTGAAATTGGCTATGTGGAATACACACAAGGACTCAATAGAAGCTTGAATGTGTACTTCAACTATCTGGATTTACTGGACAAATCCAATCAAACACTTATTCAAATCGAATTCTTATCGGGTATCAACTAAAACCGATCAAACGGAAATAATATGAAATCAAGCATGAATAAAAAGTCAGATTCTAAGGTGATTAAGGAATGCGAGATTCATATAACCATAGCAAATCAAACTATAAACAGATGAAAAAATATATCATAAATAGTCTCTTCACATTACTTGTTCTTGGAATTGCCACGTCCTGTGGGTCTAAGGTTGACAGCATTGAAATTCAGGGGGATCATGAGGAAAATGAATCTAGGGTCGAACTGAGTCAGGCACAATTTGATGTCACCGGGATTGAGCTAGGCAAGCTGGAATTTAGGGAAATTGGCAGCGAACTGATGGTCAACGGGGTGATAGACGTTCCGCCTCAAAATAATATTTCCATCACAATGCCTTATGGGGGATTTGTGAAGAATACTACACTCCTTCCTGGGGATGAAGTGAAAAAAGGCCAACTACTCGTGACAATAGAAAATCCTGAATTCATTCAGTTTCAACAGGATTATTTGGAAAGCCTGGCAAACAGTTCTTATCTGAAGTCTGAATATGAACGCCAGGAGAAATTGTACAGTGAGCAAGTGGCATCCGGAAAGACATTTGAAGAATCCAAAAGTAATTTTCTGGCCAATGAAGCTAGAATCAGAACCTCCAAAGCCAAGTTGACCATGATTGGCTTTGATCCGGAGAAAGTGGAGTCCGGGGAAATCAAATCTGTCGTGAATATTTACTCTCCTGTGGCTGGAGCTGTGCTGGATGTATATACCAATATTGGCAAATATGTAAACCCACAGGATGTAATCATGGATTTAACGAATTCAGATGATCTCCATGTGGAGCTTTCTGTCTATGAAAATGACATCCCCAAAATCAAGAAAGATCAGCGCATCAAATTCAATCTCGCCAATACGAATGATGAATGGAGAGAAGCCCATGTGTTTTTGGTTGGTAAGGGAGTTCGAAAAGATAGGTCGGTGACTGTTCATGGGCATTTTGACAGTAAAAACACCGATTTGCTCCCAGGGATGTATGTGACAGCAAAAATAGAAACTGCAAGCGAAGAAGTCTTGGTAGCACCAGATGATGCGGTGGTAAGATTTGGGGAGAAGCATTTCATTTTTTCTTACTTGGGGCAACGGGACGAGAATGGAGAGCCCGCATATGACTATGAAATGATAGAAGTAGAAATGGGTAATAAGGAGGACGGATTTACGCAGGTGACCCTTTTGGATTCCAGTCTTGTCTATCAGGATATTAAACTGGTGACAAAGGGAGCATTTACCTTACTTTCAAAGGCAAAGAATAGTGAAGAAGAAGGCGGGCACCATTAATCATTTTGTGAAAAACACTACTAACATGAAACTTAAATAGAAAACCTATGGAACAGGAAAAAGTGGAACACTCTGGGATATTCGGAAAGAATAGTGAATTGATTTTCTCCATTTGCTGTGGAGCTCTTTTGGGAATTGGGTTTGGCCTGAGTTTTTTAGAAGATGTGCCTCAATGGGTAAGTCTTGCCATGTATATAGGAGCCTATTTTTTTGGGGGCTTCTATACCGCGAAAGAGGCGATAGAAACCATATTAAAGGGAGGTTTTGAAATTGATTTTCTCATGTTGGTCGCAGCCATAGGTGCTGCGATCCTGGGAGAATGGGCAGAAGGTGCATTGTTGCTGTTTCTATTTAGTCTTGGGCATTCATTGGAACATTACGCTATGGGAAAAGCGCATAAGTCCATTGAATCACTTGCAGCTCTTGCACCAAAAACCGCCTTAAAGAAAACTGAAGGCAGTTCGGTGGAAGTGGGAATTGAAGAGTTGGAGGTCGATGATATCATCATTGTTAAGCCTAATTCCAGAATTGCGGCAGATGGGGTTATTGTAAAGGGAAGTAGTGCTGTGGACCAATCTCCTATTACTGGTGAAAGTATACCTGTGGACAAGGAAGCTATAAAAGAACAGGATGAACAGCATATTTCCCTAGATAATGTGCCTCAGGAAAACAGGGCATATTCAGGAACGATCAACGGAAACGGCACCTTGGAAATTAAGGTGTTGAAAATTGCAGAAGACTCTACTGTTTCCAGGTTAATTACCTTAGTCAATGAAGCCAAAGCGCAGAAATCACCCACTCAGCTGCTGACCGATAAATTTGAGAAGTATTTTGTCCCATCGGTTCTGGTATTGGTAGTACTACTGTGCTTTGCCTTTTTGGTGTTGGATGAGCCTTTTAGTGATAGTTTTTATCGCGCAATGGCAGTTTTGGTGGCAGCAAGTCCGTGTGCGCTAGCAATTGCAACACCTAGTGCGGTATTGAGTGGCGTTGCCCGGGCAGCAAAAAAAGGAGTTTTGATTAAGGGAGGAAGACCACTGGAAGATTTGGGAGTTCTAACCGCAATTGCATTTGATAAAACGGGAACTTTGACAGAGGGAAAACCAAAAATCACAGTGGTAATCGCATGGAATAGTATTTCAGAAGACGAGTTGCTGGGAACCGCAGTTGCGGTGGAAGGGCTAAGTGATCACCCCTTGGCGAAAGCCGTGGTGAGAGACGGTAAAGAAAGGATGGAAGGAAAGAAAATCCCAGAGGCGGATTCATTGGAAGCCGTTCTTGGCAAGGGCATAAAGGCAAATGTGGGAGCAGATAAAATTTATATTGGCAATCTGGATTTGTACGAAGCGCTGGATGATAACAAACCCTCACAAGAAATTATCGAGAAAATAGAATCTTTGGAATCCAATGGGAACACAACCATACTGGTGAGGAAAAACGATACTTATATTGGTATCATCGGGTTAATGGATACTCCAAGAGCTGCGGCAAAGTCCACCCTTGCGGCGCTCAAGGAAATTGGGATTAAAAAGATGATTATGCTCAGCGGGGACAATCAGAAAGTAGCAGATGCAATAGCCCAAGAGGTTGGACTGACGGGGGCAAAAGGAAGTCTGTTGCCTGAAGAAAAGGTTGAGGCTATCAAGCAATTAAAGCAGTCAGAATCCAAGATAGCTATGGTAGGTGATGGGGTGAATGATGCTCCGGCTATGGCAGCTAGTACTGTTGGTATTGCAATGGGGGCAGCAGGGTCTGATGTAGCTCTGGAGACTGCCGATATAGCTTTAATGGCTGATAAGTTGGAAATATTACCTTTTGCAATTGGACTGAGTAGAAAGGCTAAAGGGATTATCAAACAAAATCTGTGGATCAGTTTAGGTGTAGTGGGACTTTTAATACCTGCTACAATTTTTGGATTCGCATCTATTGGAGTTGCTGTATTGATTCATGAAGGTTCTACCATTGTAGTTGTAGTAAATGCATTGAGACTGCTTGGCTACGAAAGGAATTGATAATATTGAATGAATGAGCAGCAGTTTAATTATTTTACTAAATGGAGAAGTCACTATTTGAAATAAAACAGATGGATTGTCCTTCCGAGGAAAATCTGATTCGGATAAAGTTGGATGGAATTACTTCTGTTAAAAACCTGGAGTTTGATATACCCAACAGAAGATTGATTGTCTTTCATATGGGGGAAATAGAACAGATTGAAAAGTCAATTTATGAATTGAATTTGGGAAGTAGGAAACTATCCACAGAACTTACTAACCAGACTGATTTCCTTGAGGATTCCAACCAGAAAAGGCTCCTCTGGTATGTACTTGCAATCAACTTCGTTTTTTTTCTTATCGAAATGGCTACAGGAATATTTTCCAAATCCATGGGGTTGGTTGCGGACAGTTTAGATATGCTTGCAGATAGCTTAGTGTATGGCATTAGTATATTTGCGGTGGGAGGGACTATTCGGAAGAAAAAACGAATTTCAAAACTTGCGGGGTATTTTCAAATTGTACTTGCTCTAATAGGTTTTTCAGAAGTGTTAAGTAGGTTTTTCGGGATGGAAGAAGTCCCCAACTTTTCAACGATGCTTATAGTTTCAATTTTTGCACTACTCGCTAATGCTCTTTGTCTTTACCTTTTACAAAGGTCAAAAAGTAAAGAAGATGCTCACATGAAGGCAAGTATGATTTTCACCTCCAATGATGTAATCATAAACTTAGGCGTTATAGTAGCTGCTCTTTTGGTCAACTGGTTGAATTCCAGTCTTCCAGATTTGATCATTGGAGGAGTAGTTTTTGTTTTGGTGGTCCAGGGTGCATTCAGAATTTTGAAATTGAGCAAATAGGGAGTTATATAATTTTAATAAACTTTACTCAACATGGAGAATTCTATTTTTTAGATTGCCTTTTTTTCTTAAGAGTCATGATGAATAAAGTGAAACCTGACCCTACAGCCGCTAACCCAGCAAGAGAAAATATCCTTAAGAGGAGGTTGTTGAAGTTGTCTCTCCCCGCATAGTCCATAGTGTGGAACATCCAAAGAAAGTCAAACCAACGCCAAGCTCGGTGCCTGACTTTGGTAAACTGGCCACTCTTAGCATCTACATATGCTACCAGATTTTCAGAGGTATCGAAATGTATTGCCCATGCAGGAAGCGATGTACCTCGGTATTCGTGATGAGCCCCAGCATCAGTCAGGTAATTAACTTCCCTGATTTGGAGATTTTCTTTGATATAAATTTGAGCGATTTCTCGTGCTTCAGCCTCAGAAATCTCTGAATGAAGCTTTCCTGATTTGGCATCAAATAGCTTGCTTTCATTCACCCAATAGTAGGGTTCATGATTTACAAATCTAAGTTCTAGGGTTGAGATCTTTAGGGTGGAATCGAGCTGATTGATGTCGATTAGTTCGCTAGCATTTTCATGCATCATATGATCATTACGAAAATGATCTCCATGTATTTCATCGATATCTGTCCAACTGAAGTATAGCCCGGAAATAGTCCAAAAGATAAATTGGATTCCTATAAATACACCTAGAAATCTATGGATTCTCCGTGCATAATATTGATTGTTTTTTCTCATTATTCAGCGTTCACTGCTTCAAACGAGACCTTAGTCTTGTCCCATGAAATTGCGACTGTAGTTGTTTTGGCATCTTTTTCTTTGACTTCGAAAGTCAGCGCTTCCACAGTTTCATTTAATTTTTCCGGTTTTACATTGATCCTGATCAGATCATTGGAAGCATTATAGTCATCTGCCAAATGCATGTCCCAATCCTGATTCAGTATTATTGTCCATTCCTCTTTTCCTGGGATGGTAAAAAACCCATATTGGCCAGCCTTTATCGTTTCGCCGTTTATGATCACATCTTTGTCAAATTTGATATTGGTAGCTTTGTGGGCACCTGTCACCCAGACTTCATTATAAGCCACAAGCCCGCCAAAAATCTGTCTCCCTCTTACACTTGGAGCACTGTAATCAATATAAATATGATTACCACCTGTCATGGCCATAGCTGAAGTTCGGGGGCTTTTGGGTACTTCCGCGGGCTTCGCCTCATGAATTTCATGAGATTCTGATTCCATTTGATGTTCCATGTGATCCATTTCATGGTTTTCTTTATTTTTTGGATTGCAGGCTGCAGTCGCAAATAAGGCTAGTAATATTAGTTTGATTTTCATGTAGTTGGGCGGTTTTATTATTGAATTGTTTTGGTGACTTCTCCACAGGAGAGCATAGCTTTTCCAAAGTATGGGTTCATAACTTTTTCCTCCAGACTCAGCCAATCAGCACCTTTGTTGGAATCTGCCATTGGACAATGCTGCACATAAATTTTGGAAGCCAAAGGCGTGAAATTTTCGGCCAAATCAACCATTTCGTCTGAGATAGAAAGAAATGAATTTCGGATCTCTTCCAGAGATTTGGCACTCTTAATTCTAACCAAATCGACTTTAATGTTTTTTTCGTATTTCATCCATTCCACATGGGCATCTCCTTTGAACTCGGACATATTTACTTTTTCCACTGAAGCAAGCATTGTAGCAGCGCTAGCTTTGGCAATGGACAGATCATCTTTGGTCAAAGCATTTTTTAATTCGAAATAGCTGTCAAAAATCAGCTTCAGCTCATCTTTAGCTTGGGGCGTTAACACTACCGCTCTTGGCGATGAGTGATTAGTAGTTTCCATTTTCATTCCAGGCATTCCACCATGATTGTGTCCAGTCATTGCAGCTCCTCCATCAGGAGACATCATACTCGGTTTCCCCGCTAGTTGAGCGGCAGCATCAATGCTGAATGTGCCATTTACTGCGATTTCTTCTCCTGATTCTAAACCTGAAGTAATGACATATTCTGAGCCCAAAGATGCGCCAAGAGTTACTTCCCGAAGCTTAAAACTTACTGCTTGATCTGAAACATTCTTCACATAAACCACAGATCTCGTTCCTGTCCACATCACAGCCGTTTTTGGAACTATGATGCTGTTATCTATAGACTTACCGTTACTTTCCACTTTCCCGGATACAAACATTTCAGGCTTGAATTTCAGGTTAGAATTACTCACTTCCAGCCTTGCTTTTGCTACTCTTGTCTGAGGGTTGATCATCGGGTCGATGTAGCTGAGTTTTCCGGTGAAAGTCTCACCAGGAAGGGACTGAACAGTAAATTCGATTTGATCACCTTTTTTCACCCATTGCAATTCTGATTCATAGACGTCAAATAATACCCAGACTTTGCTGAGATCAGCAATTTGATATATAGGTTCCCCTTTGCTCACATAGTCGCCCAGATTCACCATTTTATCAGTGACATATCCTGATACATTCGCTAAAATTGGTAGTTGCTCGGTTACTTTTCCTGTAGCAAGAATTTGTGCTATCTGGGAATCAGTCAGTTTCCAATTTTTAAGTTTTTCTTTGGCTGCATTGAAAAGCGCAGGTTGGGAATCCTTGATCTTCTGTGCCTGAAAAAGTTCTTCTTGGGCGGTAGCCAATTCCGGTGAATAAATTTGGCCTAATACCTGGCCTTTTTTTACATATTCACCCGTGAAGTTTACGGACAATTCTTCAATCCTTCCCGGTATATGCGCTGATTGTGTATAATTCTGACGTTCATCAGCTTGAATTTTTCCGTTCAGACGAATTGACTTTCCAGCATCAGCATTACCAACTAGGATTGATTGTACCCCTGCAAGTTGCATTGCAGTAGGAGACATGGTTACAGCCATAGGATCAGCATCAGCATTATCATTCTCCAATGGGATTAGGTCCATTCCGCAGATTGGACAATCACCTGGCTCATTCTGTCGGATTTGAGGGTGCATGGAGCAAGTGTAGGTAATAGGGATTCCAGCGATCGACTCGACATGCTCATGTTCATCGGCTTCTAGTTTTGGAGAAGGAGCAGGCTTAAGTAGCCAACCTATGGTCAGTCCGATCAGCAAAGTGACAGCAATCAGGACAAATTTGTTATTGAATATATTTTTCATTTTGTGTATTACTTAGAATTTTTAATCCTAATGTTTACTATGTCAAATTCAATTTTTAAACTAAAATCATGAATTTGTTAAATTCCATTCACTGTAAGTTTTGCAGGTAAGCAACGAGTTCCTTTCGGTCTGAGTCAGATAATATTGCATCCCGATGTATGAGAGTGTATGAGGAAATAGGCATTTTTTTTTGCTCAATTTGTTTAATCATACTCTCTAATTTCATTTTTTCCATTCTCTCGGATAGTGATCCATATTGAGAAAGATTTAATTCTTCCTTACCCTCCCGGATATGTTTTTCAAGTAACCAAGCAGCAGGCTGAAGTTTGCTATACCATGGGTAGTTGATCTGATCACTATGGCAGTTGTAGCATGAAGTTTTAAGCATCTTTCCAATATTCACAGGTGGATTATTAAGAATTATGAAATCATTGGAATCTTTAGGCAGGTAAGGATTTTGATTGGTGGGAATGAATTGAATTCCCACCAAGACAATAAGGAGTAAGGTTGTAAAAACCCCGACTACTTTTTTCATCCGATTTCTATCACTTGCTTTACAGCTCCACAGGTTTTCATTTTACCAGCAAACAGGGGATTCTTTATTTCTTCTGAATCACTCAGCCATATGCCACCTTCATTCTTGTTATACATTGGACACTGCTGCTGATATAGCTTTCTGTCCGAGCCTACAATTGCCAATAGATCTGTGAAGTCTTTTCCCATTGCCTCAAAATGCTCAATCTGATGATCCATTTCACTTTTGGCGATGTGCTCGCTGTGTTCTTGGATAACTTCCAATATGCTACTTACTTCGGATTTCTTTTCATCGGTTAACTGATCGAATGAAATGGTTTTTGCATTCTCAGCCAGTTTAGTTGCTGCTTTTGCAGCTTCTTCCTTACTGTTGTTTCCAAGAGCTGTTTTGATTTCCAAGTACTCATCTATTAGATCAGTCTTAGTGGCCGGTCCACTCATGTCCATTCCTTTATCCATGTTGTCCATAGATTCAGACATTGCATTATGGTCTTCTGATCCCATGGTATGATCCTCTTGTTTCTTTTCTCCACATGCAATTAGTGAAAAAGAAAGTCCAGCAATTAATGCCAGCGATAGAATTGTTTTTTGAGTTTTCATTTTACTTCATTTTGAATTTTACGGATACTTAGTTTTATTTATTGATGTTTACCTATGCTTTAAGTTTCTTATCTAAGCGCCTAGCAGCCAGAAATCTTATGTGCCAATGGGTGGTTTATGTATTTCTTTTTTAGATAATGTCAGTTAAGATTTGATCTGCCGTTTTAATAATTGTGCGTTGAAGGCCACGATGACTGTACTTAAACTCATCAGAGCTGCACCAATTGCTGGGCTTAGAATAATTCCGGCGCCAGCCAATACTCCTGCAGCCAAGGGAACGGCTACGATATTATATCCTGCTGCCCACCAGATATTCTGCATCATTTTTTTGTAAGTAGCAGTTCCGAATAGGATCAGGTTGGCGATGTCTATTGGGTTGCTATTGACCAAAATGATATCGGCAGTTTCAGCAGCAACGTCAGTACCTGATCCAACAGCGATTCCTACATCTGCCTGAGCTAAAGCTGGGGCATCGTTGACACCATCTCCGGTCATAGCCACGAATTCACCTTTAGCTTGTAGGTCTTTGATGATCTTTTGCTTGTCTTCCGGCAATACTTCTGAATAATAGCCGTCCAGCCCGAGTGTCTCACTTACTGCTTTGGCAACTATTTCATTGTCGCCGGTAGCCATTAAGATCTTAATTCCGTGCTTTTTAAGTGTATTGATAGCTTCTTGAGACTCATCACGGATTTCATCCGCTAATGCGATGTAACCAATAAGCTTTTCATCCGAAAGTACAAAGACTACTGTTTCATCTTCTGTTTTGAAAGCACCTTCAGGTTGTTCTATTTCTTTTTGTTTTAACCCGCCCGGGCTTAAAATACTAATCTCTTTCCCGTCAAGATTGGCTTTTATGCCCATTCCAGTGATGTTTTGGAAGTTTTCTGGCTTGCCTAGTTTTAATTCTAGCTCCTTTGATTTTCTTACAATTCCAGCTGCAATTGGATGTTCAGAACTATTTTCAAGTGCTGCTGCAATGGCGAGTAACTCTTTATCATCCATTCCCTCTGCTACACTTTTGAATCGAGTCACTCCGAATTCACCTTTGGTCAAGGTTCCTGTCTTGTCAAAAATGATGGTGGTCAGGTTCCTTGAATTTTCGAATGCAGTCCTGTTGCGAATCAACAAGCCGTGCTTAGCAGAAACGGAAGTGGAAATAGCAACAACCAATGGCACTGCCAGACCTAATGCATGGGGACAGGATATTATCATGACCGTGACCATTCTCTCCAGGGCGTAATTGAATTCTTTGCCAAGGCTTAGCCATACTACCAAGGTGATAATTCCTGCTGCCAAAGCGATGTAGAACAACCAGCCTGCAGCTTTGTCAGCCAAATTTTGAGTATTGGACTTCGTTTTTTGTGCCTCTGTAACTAATCCTATTACTTTGGACAAGTACGACTCTTCTCCAGTGTGCTTCACTTTGATTTTTAGGGCACCATTATCATTCACTGATCCACCGATCACTTCATCGTCTTTCTGTTTTGCCACTGGTTTGGACTCACCTGTAAGCATGGATTCATTTACATGACTGCTCCCTTCCAGGATTTCACCATCAGCTGGAATTTTTTCACCTGGTCTCACTAAAATTGTGTCTCCAGATTTTAGCTCTGCAATAGGAACATCTTCGGATTCACCATTTTCCTTTATTCTCCTAGCTTCTGAAGGCATCATTTTAGCCAGTTCCTGAAGAGCATTAGAAGCTCCCATCACTGATTTCATTTCTATCCAATGTCCTAGCAGCATGATATCAATCAAACTAACCAATTCCCAAAAGAATATTTTTCCAGAAAGGCCAAAGACTACAGCTGAGCTATAGAAATAGGCTACTGAAATCGCCAGTGCAATCAATGTCATCATGCCTGGTTTTTTCTTTTTCAGTTCCTCTACCATGCCCTTTAAGAATGGCCAGCCTCCATAAAAGAAGACCACCGAGGAAAGGGCGAATTGCAAGTATCGGTCTCCTTCAAATCTGAATTCATAGCCCAAAAGCCCTTGGATCATTGGTGCCAAGACTACTATTGGCAAGGTGATCACCAGAGAAATCCAGAATCGCTTTTTGAAATCTTGGATCATATGCATATGATGCATGCTATGGTCATGACCTTTCATTCCATGCTTTCCCTTTTGATGGGATTCATGTTCCTTACGTTTATGGTCTGAATGTTCCATTTTATCTTTGTTTAAATAGCTGTCTAAAAGATTTTAAAATCTAACTGTCAATCCACCACCGGCGCCAAAACGATTGTCGTAACTTCCCATGACAGAGAAGTTTCTGGAGAAAATATAACTAGCACCCGCTGACCAGGTAGTCTCCCCTTTGTAGTTGGAGTTTTCGCCTGATTCGGGAAGGGTATTTGTCCATCCAAAATCCATTTGATATTCATAATTAGCGAAAATGGTAGTTCGTGGGAAAATCATGATTTCTCTGTTGATTCTGAATTCTGGTCTGAGTTTGCTATCAAGCCTTACATCGAGATTGAATAAGTAAGGTGTGAGGAATCGAATCCCGACCACTGCCGTAGCATTGATCTCATCAAGACTTTCGGCCACCTCATTTTCCAGGTTCACTCCAGCGAATACTCTGAAATAATCATAGAGATATCGTTCGTAGCTTACCTCTGCTTCAAAATTCTGGTTATATCCATATTCCATATTCAGGTTGAACTGATTGCGAATATTTGAAGACATTAGGTTTAGACCTACCATTTGAGAGGCTACATTCGCAGTTCCCCAGTTAAAATATTCATCACTTTCTTTAATAAGTTTTTTTAGCGGAAAGCCTTTTAATCTTGGATCTCGTGGGTTTTCGTAAGAGAATATCCTGGCCATTCCACCCATCATATGATAAAGCACATGACAGTGGAAAAACCAATCTCCCTCTTCGCTACCTTCAAATTCAATAGTGATCTTTTGCATTGGAGGCACATTCACCGTATGCTTGAGAGGTGAATATTCGCCTTTATCGTTGATTACTCTGAAGAAATGGCCATGAAGGTGCATCGGGTGATGCATCATCGTGAGGTTGTTCAAGGTAATTCGGGTCACTTTTCCGCCTTCGATTTTTATCTTATCAGCTTCAGCTAGTGGTACTCCATTCATGCTCCAGATGTAGCGCCACATATTTCCTGTAAGATTCAGCAGAACTTCATTTACAGCTTCATTGGCTGGGAAGCTGGTTTTTTCGGGTGATTTTAGGTAGTCGTAATTGTATTCGGCGAACATATCCATACCAGGCATTTTGTCCATAGACGCACCCATGTCCATTTTACCATCCGTTTCCATAGGTTTAGCCATTGGTTGATTGTGGTCCATTTTGGAATGATCCATGCCTTGCATAGTAACTTTTTTAGAAGAATCACTTGAGCTTTTCTCCTCCATATTCATCTTGGAATGATCCATTGTCATTTCAGTCTTCTCCATCTTCGAGTGATCCTTATTCATTTCATTAGGATTCATGTCGTCCATGTTCAACTTATCATCCATTTGCATTCCCCACTTATCCATCATTTCTATTGGATTCTCTTCGGAAGGTTTAAACTTCATGGCTGGGGCTCCCATTTTCATGTCCATCTTTGCCATTTTCATCATCATTCCTATTTTGTCGGGGCGGGGGACATCTGGAGCACTGAGGATATTTCCATTTCCTAAGAAAGCAGACGTTTGCCCTGAGCCGTCTTGTGCAGTTGCTCTGATTTCTATCTTTCCAGAATCTGGAATAGTGACAATGAAGTCGTAGGTCTCGGCGATGGCGATAAAAGTCTTATTGTGGACTATTGGCTCCACGTCCAGACCGTCAGCAGACACAAGCAGGGGATCCGCTCCTCCGAAAGTCAACCAAAACTGTGATGATGCAGATCCGTTGATAAACCGTACACGCACTTTCTCCCCAGGTTTCAAATCGGGGTACTCTGAGGTAGACTGGCCATTTGTAAGGAAAGCATTGTAGTAAATGTCTGCAATGTCAGCACCTTCCATTCGTTGTTTCCAAAAATTCATCTGAGCACCGAAGCCTCCTCTTGCTATCACTTGATTTAGAGGTGTTGCAGTGCCTTTTTTGATGTTATACCATTCATTTCCTCGCTTTAGGTTTCGCATTACATTCATGGCTTTCTGATTAGTCCAATCAGACAGGAGAATGACCAAATCTGTATCATATTCCAGTGTTTTTTCCTTCGGCTCAATAACTATAGAGCCGTAAACACCACTTTGCTCCTGAAGCATTGTATGCGAATGGTACCAATAGGTTCCAGCCTGCTTCAGAGGGAACTCATATTTTTGGGTTTCTCCAGGCAGTATCGGAGGTGTGGTCAGATAGGGGACTCCATCAAAGAAATTTGGCAATAATATTCCATGCCAGTGCACGGAAGTTTCCACATCCATTTCATTTTTGACATAGATGACAGCATATCCACCTTCATGAAAAGTCAGTGTAGGGCCTGGAATTCCACCATTAACAGTCATAGCGGGCACAGGTTTTCCAGCTTTGGTTACCATATCTTTTTTTATAGATAAAGTATAAGTGGCAGTGTCAGCTGGTGTCTGATCTGCTTTTGCCAAACTGCTGTTCTCGCCCATGCAAAGAAGAAACAGAATGGAACCAATGAGATATTTTAGCATAAGTCTCATCGCTTATTTTGTCGCCTCCAGTCGCTCAATCATTGCCTGCATCTGAGCGATCTCCCGCTGCTGTGCTTCTATGATATCCTGCGCCAATTTCTGTGCTTCTGGATCTTGGAGATGAGCTTTTTGGCTTACCATGATGGCTGAAGAGTGATGTGGAATCATGGCTTTCATCCATTGCACATCTGCAATTAAGGTTTGATTTCTCAGCATAGTCAGCGTACCTATGAAAACGATTAGGGAAGAGGCTAGAATAATGTAATTGGTCTTTTTATTCTCATACATTCCCCACATAAATAGAAGCATGGAAATGGCCATAGGGGCAACCATCAAGATGGTCATATAGGTCCTGGTAGTGCTTAGCATGACATGCTCGAATAAATCTGCATTTAGAAACATTACTCCATACATAATGACAAAGGAAACTGCCATCATTGCTGCGAATTTTAAATAGTTCTTACTTTTCATAATCAGTAGGTTTTAGCGGTTATATAATTGATTTGAGCCAAGGAAGTTTGATAAGCTACCGTGGCTTTGAGTTTCATTTTTTGGTATTCCAACAGTTGTTGCTGTACCCTCAAGACCTCTTCAAAGTCGTTTCCTGAATTGCTATAGGCAGAATAAAGTAATTCCAGAGTTTGCTCGGATGTTTGCACTTGTTTGCTATACAGCGAGATCAGATTCTCCTGAATCTCCATGTCGGTGGAGAAGCGGTAATAGGAGCCAAATAGTTTATTGTTGAGTTCGTCCTTCTCCAGTTGATAAGATTCCTGCATAAGTTTGGCTTCCTTCTGTGCACCCTTATATTTCCCTCTGAAAATCGGTAGGCTCATCGTGACCATAGGCATCAAGACATTTTTCCCGTTATCTGGGATGTCCATATCTGTTCTTTCGCCGACAAGTACATAATCGACACCTGCACCTAGCTTTGGCATTCCTTGCTTTTGGGCAACACGCACGCTTGCTTCACTGGCCTGAATTTTCAAATCTATACTCCCCAACATGGGGTTTGCCTGGATTGAATCAGTTGAAATCTGCCGGTCAGCATCCGTGATTTGGAGCATCTCAGAGATCTCAACGGGGGAATCATGAGATCTGGAAAGCAGGGAATTGAACCATGAATTGCTTCCTTTGATTTTCATCTGTAGCACTTCGATGTTAGTTTTGGTTGCCTGAATCATAATTTCTACTCGTAGTGCATCTGCAAGAGAACCTTGGCCGTTTTCGAATTTTGAAGTAGCTAATGAGTAATAAGTTTCAAGGATTTTCAGATTCTCCCGTTCTAGGTTTATCAATTCGTGCGTTTCTACCAAAGGATAATAAACAGTGGCCAATTGGCTGTATAGTTGGTTCTTAGCATCCAGAAATTCCTGATATTTTGCTTCAGCCATGAAGGAAGCTACATCTTTCTGAGCTCTTAGCGTACCGAACCAAGGGAACATCTGCGTCAAAGAAAAGCGGGCATTCTGAGGACCAACTCTGGTTTCAACCGGAGATATGAAATATCCAAAAGACAGGTTTGGATCTTGTAAGGATCCTACCTGCGGGATTTTTTCCATGGCAGCTTCAAATGCTTTGTATTTAGCTTGAAGACCTGGATTGTTTTCAGCGCCTATTCGAAAATAGTCTTCTAAACTTTGCGAACTAGCTGAGAAACTCATACCCAGAAGCAAAAGAATGGAAAGTGTGATAGTTTTCATTTTCAGCTTTTTTTAAGTTTTCGTTCTTCCCGGATGGAGTATAAGACAGGTACAATAAAGTAGGTGATAGCAGCCACGATCATTCCTCCAAAAGCCGGAATAGCCATCGGAATCATGATATCTGACCCTCGTCCCGAGGAGGTTAAAATCGGAAGTAAGGCTATAATGGTAGTAGCCGAAGTCATGACTGCCGGTTTTATTCGACGCTGTCCAGCTTCCACAATTGCCTTTCGTATTCCTTTAAAATTGTCAGTTTTGTTGCGTTCAAAACTCTGGTCCAGATAAGTAGCCATCAGCACCCCATCATCGGTAGCAATACCAAAAAGCGCAATGAACCCAACCCAAACCGCTACGCTCAGATTTATTTGGTGTACTTGGAACAGGTCCCGCATATTTGTGCCAAAGAGGTTAAAATCAGCAAACCAAGGCTGGCCGTAGAACCATAGCGTAATAAAAGCCCCGGAGAACGCCATAGCAATTCCAGTGAAGACCATGAAAGTGGTGCTTACGGATTTGAACTGGAAATAAAGAATCAAAAAGATAATGACCAACACTGCCGGGACGATGATGCTCAGGCGTTTTTCTGCACGAACCTGATTTTCGTAGCTACCGGAGAATTTGTAAGTCACTCCAGTTGGGACTTCCAGCTCGCCTGAATCAATTTTGCTTTGGATCAGCCGTTTGGCATCCTCGACTGTGGTCACTTCAGAATTCCCATCCCGCTTATCGAAAAGCACATAACCCACCAAAAAAGTCTCCTCACTTTTGATTGCCTGAGGTCCTCGGACATAGTCGAAGTCAACAAGTTGCCCTAAAGGGATTTGAGCTCCTGTAGGGGTAGAAACATAGATTTTGGACAAGCTCTCAGGATCATCTCGTAATTCCCGTGGATAGCGAACACGGACAGGGAATCGCTGCCGTCCTTCTACGGTGGTACTGATATTCATGCCTCCAATAGCCGTTTCTATTGTTTGCTGTACATTTTCTATTGTTAACCCAAATCGGGCGATTTTCTCTCGGTTTATATTCAGCTGTAGATAGGGCTTCCCGACAATTCTATCAGCGAATACTGCTTCTTCTTTGACTGAGGGAACCTGCTTTAATATAGTTTCCAGTTGAATACCAAAGTTCTCGATGGTCTGCAAATCAGGCCCATAGACTTTGATTCCCATAGGTGCCCGCATGCCAGTTTGGAGCATAACCAGTCGGGTTTCAATGGGTTGGAGCTTAGGTGCGGATGTGATTCCTGGGATTTTTGTGACTGCAATAATTTCATTCCAGATATCATCTGGGGATTCTATATGATCGCGCCAGTTTCTGTAATACATCCCATTCTCATCAGGGATCAAATTTTTTGTAGACTTATTTTGTGCAAGAGCGTCCTGATTCGATAGGGTGTCACCAGAGGCAAATATGAACCTACCTTCTTTATCAATTTTGAAACGCTGTTTATGCCCTTTGGAGTTGAGAAGATATTCTGACTTGTAATTAATGATATTCTCGTACATGGAAATCGGAGCTGGATCCAGTGCAGATTCTACTCTTCCCAATTTCCCAACTGTCAGATCAACCTCCGGAATGTTAGTCAACAGCATATCCAATTGACCAATAATTTTTCTATTGTAAGCAATGCCAGAGTGAGGCATCGCAGTTGGCATGAGTAGGAAGCTTCCTTCATTCAGAGAAGGCATAAATTCCTTTTGCATCCCCGGGAAAGTATGTGATAAGCTAGACCATGGTTTACTGGATTGAATATCCCAACCTATGAGATTGGTGGCTTTGGGAATTAGTCCAAAGGCGGCATTAAAGCCAAGCCAAACGGTTGCTCCTAACAAAATTAAGGCTGCAGGAATACTGAGGAAGGCAGTTTTGTGGTCTAGGCACCAGGTTAATACACGTTTGTAATTGTATTCCAATATGGAGAATGCACCTAAGATCAGGCTGACCAAAATGGCGACAAATAACACATTGGCAATAATAGAATGAGAAGCTCCTAGTGGTAGCCAATAAGTAGCTAAGAGCCATACCACTCCTACGATTGCCAGAATAATTTCAAGTTGATTGTATACTGGTAGAATGCGAGTTGGAATTGTTATCGCTTCTTTTTCTACATAGAATTTTGCAAAAGAAATGATACTAAAGAATACCAACATTATCCCTGCCCAAGTATAACCGTAAATCAGAACTCCAATACCGAGCATAAGTAATAAACCATTACCTATTAGCTTGTACCGCTGATTTTTGACTTTGAAACCAAAAAATACATGAGCCAACATGGGTAGAATTAATAATGAAACTATCAAAGCTGCTATAAGAGCAAAAGTCTTGGTATAGGCTAGAGGACCAAATAGTTTTCCCTCTGCAGCTTCCATGGTAAAAACAGGAATAAAGCTCACAATAGTTGTAGACACTGCAGTTAGAATTGCAGTAGCTACTTCGGAAGATCCCTTGTATATGGTGGTGATTAATTTTTGCTCAGGTGGAGCTTCGTCAATGTGTTTGATGATATTTTCAGAAAGTATAATTCCAAGATCCACCATAGTTCCGATAGCGATGGCTATACCTGAAAGAGCTACGATGTTTGCATCTACTCCGAAGTAGCGCATGGCTATAAAAACCATGAGAATGGCGATCGGTAATAAACTGGAAATCAAGATGGAAGCTCTGAGATTATAAACCATCACGATTACCACCAAAATAGTAATCAGGATCTCTAGCGAAAGAGCCTCTTCCAACGTTCCTAAAGTTTCCTGGATCAGGGTTGACCTATCGTAAAATGGCACTATAGTCAACTGACTTATACGGCCATCTGCCAAAGTCTTTTTGGGAAGACCCGGAGCTATTTCGTTGATTTTCTCTTTGAGGTTATTGATGACCTGAAGGGGGTTGGAACCGTATCGAGCGACTACAACTCCGCCTACTACTTCAGCCCCATCTTTATCGAGAAGCCCTCTTCTGTTTGCAGGTCCTAGGCTCACTACGCCGATATCCTTTATTCGGACCGGAACGTTTTGCTCGACAGCAACTACAGCTTCTTCCAGATCTTCTACCTTTTTGATGTAACCTAAGCCGCGGACTAAATACTCAGCTTGATTGATTTCTATAGTTTTAGCACCTACATCCCGGTTGGATTGCTTTACCGCCTCCATGACTTTCATTAAGGGAATATTGTAGGCTTTAAGTGCGTCAGGGTTAACATCCACTTGATATTCCTGTACAAATCCACCAATAGAAGCTACTTCAGAAACGCCTTCGACTGCATTTAATCCATATTTCACAAAGAAGTCTTGGACAGTTCTGATCTCATGGAGATCCCAGCCCCCAGTAGGATTTCCTTGTTCATCTCTACCTTCGAGTGTGTACCAATAGACTTGCCCCAGTGCTGTGGCATCGGGTCCCAATCCTGGTTGAACAGCTTCTGGAAGTAGCCCTGCCGGTAATGAACTGAGTTTTTCCAGAATTCTGGATCTTGACCAATAAAATTCTGTGTCTTCATCAAAGATGATGTAGATGCTTGAAAAGCCAAAAATAGAGGAACTGCGGATGGACTTGACACCTGGAATTCCTAATAAGTAAGTCGTAAGTGGGTAGGAAATCTGGTCTTCAATATCCTGGGGAGATCTTCCTGGCCATTGTGTGAATACGATCTGTTGATTTTCGCCAATATCTGGAATGGCATCCACTGGAACAGGATCGGAAGGTAGAGCACCGACTTTCCAACCAAATGGAGCAGTCACTATGCCCCATGCAATCAGAGCAATCAGTAAGAGTACGGTAACGAGTTTATTCTCAAGAAAATACTTGATAATTGAGTTAAGCATGATTTAATCCTGGTAAAAGGGGAAACTAGAATAAAGAGGCCAGGTAGTTGAAAGCTACTAGGAAAAAAGAGGTCGGATGACCGATTACCAGGAAGTATTAAATCAGGAATGATTGAAAAAGAACTGTGTAGTTTTTTTCAATCGAAGGGGGGGAAATAAATGGATTTATATAAGCTTCAGTACTTGTTAATTCAATACCAAAGATAAAGGATTGGGTAAATGCCGCAACAAAAATTAGTTGGGCTGAATCTAATTGAAGAACTTTTAATTGTTGATCCCCATCGTTATGAACAAGTTCAAAACTATTTTGACAACATGGGTTTGCTTCACTTAAGCCCCCTTCTTCAGAAGAAGAAGACTTTTGGTGTTTCATACCACAATCCAAATTTTTGGCAGAAAGACCTATTGCATTTAACATTTCAGATCCCATGCATATATGACTGCTTTTCGCCAAACCGATGTTTGTGAAAAGAAGTAAAAATGCTAAAACTATGGAAAATGATTTTTTCACTAATACAATTATAGGATAAATTCCTGAGGCTTTGAAATAATTTAGCTGAATCTTAATCTACGCAATTTTCTTAATTGGGTTTAAGATTTCCTTTAAACTTTGCAAAGAAATATTTTTTGCAACTTCTGACTTATCTGAAAGCATGTGAGAATTGGAAGTGTATTTGGCTTATTGCAATGGTTTTTAACAACAACTTTCGTTTTCTTGAATTAGTGAACAAGGTACTGTTCCATATAGAAAAACTGCCATGCATTTTTTGGCAGATCCTCTGATTTATTATGTCTGCAGTTTGGACAATTTATTTCTGGTTTTAATTGAACTACCATTTGTTTTCATCTTTGTCGGTTACGCTATAGACTGTTGAATTAATTGCTTTCTCGATTTCTGTTTTTTCAAATTCAATAATTACATTTCCATTTTCAAAGGACGTTTTTGAGTATACGATTCCGTTGAATTTATTTAATTCGTGACTTAAGTGGACTTAGCAACTCACACAAGTCATTCCGTTGATTTTGGTTTCAGTTGTTTCAATGTTCGATTTTTCGGCTATGAATAGGTCCATTTCTATTTGGGTAAATTAATTTTGAAAAATATGGTTTGTTTACTAGATAGTTTCCTATTTAAACTTGACCTCAATTAGAGTTTCCCCCTCCCCATCAATTCCCTGGCATATTTTGATTTTCCGTTGTTCTTGTTCAATGTAAGATTCATTTTTGAGTTTTGGACTCTCCATAAAATAAGCTGTATTCTTAATTTATTTTAACTTATCTCGGAGTGCCTTCATGTCAAAACTTATCTTCGTATCTAGGATTTTGGCATAGTGCTGTGTCTGCTTAAGGGATTTGTGTCCGAGCATTTTTGATACGGTTTCGATAGGGACTCCGTTGGCAAGCGTGATTGTTGTCGCAAATGTGTGCCTTGCTATATGAAAAGTTAGTGGTTTATTGATCTCGCAGACATCTGCGATTTCCTTAAGATACGAATTCATCTTTTGGTTGCTCAATACTGGTAGGACATGAGCCTCGTCCTGGCATTGAGGATGGTTCTTATACTTTTCAATAAGTTCCAAAGCTTTTGGTAATAAGGGTAAACGGGTAGGAGAATCTGTTTTTTGTCGATGGGTATAAATCCATTTTTCCCCATCTATTCCCGTAGAAATCTGATTCCTTTTTAGATTTTTGACATCAATATAGGCTAGTCCAGTAAAGCAGCTAAAAAGGAAAATATCCCTAACCTGGCTAAGACGTTGTATAGAGAATTTTTTCTCTATTAAATTTTCTATTTCATGCCAAGTAAGAAAAACCCTGTTGTTGACTTTGGTCGCCATCTTGAAACGGATGAATGGGTTTCTGTCAAGCCATCCATTATTGATGCAGATTAGAACTACTTTTTTAAAGTTGTTGAGATATTTTACAGTGGTATTGTGATTGCAATTTCTAATACTCTTAAGCCAGAAAGCGTAGGATGAGATAAACTCGTAATCTAACTGCTTTATGTCCATATCCTTTTTCTTGTACTTCCAGTTAATAAATGAGCGGGTGTGGTCCAGCGAGGTTTTGTAGCGTAGCAGGGTCCCTTCTGCGAAATCCTTTCCTACCAATGATTCTAAATTATCATTGTGTTCTTGGAAGATTTCTAGGATCATTTTTCTTTTTTCTCCAATACCAAGGATAATATTTTTCAAGGATTCGGCGGAAATTTCCTTGTCTGATTCAAGTAATTGTTTTTTCGCCTGAAGTACTTTGTGATGGATGGTGTCCAAATAGGCATTTAATTCTCTGGCATCTTCTTTTGTCCCCTCTGCTCTACCAAAAGCTGTATTCCATCGTGAAACTGCCCACAATCTTTTGGTAGACAGTTCTTTTGATTGACCATCCACGGTAATCCTGAGGTAGACATACCTCGCTGATCCGGTTTCTTTTTTGGATTGTTTCAAGAAGAAGTGCAATCCGAAGCTTTTTTCTAACATGACAAATTAGTTTAAAGTTAAATAAAACTCGAAAATCAGGCTCTAAATAACAAGAAGCTCAATATATGAACATGTTCATAATCAGTTAACTATGACTTCCAGCCAGCGTCTTTTTTTTGGGAGAAGCCGAACTACACGAATGACGCAACTGAATTTTGAGTAATTGTGAAGATTTTGGTGGTTTTAGCCACAAAAAAAAGCCTGCAAAGAGTCTTTTTGCAGGCTTTAATTTTACAATTCTGAAAAGCTAAAATCTGATAATCTAAAATTAAAAGACTGTTAATCAGCTATTTAATTCCTTTTAATCAATTTATTGAAGTCATTTTGTATAATTTCTTCAACTTTTTTTTAGCTTTTTCCGTGGAGCTGGCGATACAGAAGCCGAACCATTTTGAGGAGGATTTGGAAAGTTTGGCGAGGTTGTTTAGGTATCTATTATAATAATTTCAGTTTGGAGGGTTTTCAAACTGATATTGGAATGTCTTCGGAACTTAGGGACTGAAATCGTTGGGATACTTGAGTCGATATAATTCCGATAGACGCTGGCGTATCATTCCTTTTTTGCGGATCTCCTTGACTATTCCCGGCGGCAGTGGAAGCAAAACTTCTAGTCTGTCATTTTGAAGTAAAGGGGTTGGAAGGCCGAGGATCAGCTTGGCCAGCCCTTCATCGGAAAGTTGGACTTGATGGTATTGCGGGAAACTCCCGTCAGTTTACTAGGCTGCTTGCTTCCGTGGCCTTCGAAATGGCCTCTTAAAATTTGTCTGATCTTATTCCTGGTACGAGGGCGATGGGCCATTAAAAATCTGATGTTGTTCACACTACCAACTGACCTAAAAAGCCTCCCTATTCCAATCCAAAAAAAAGCCTTCTGGAATGGCCAGTTTGCATGGCTAACTGAGGATAGCTTTATTGTTTTTCTAATATTGATTGTTAGCGCGGTGAAATTATTTTTTATTGTAAAAATTCAGAAAAATTTTTCATCTGATAATCAGGCATATATGGATTTAATACGTTATGTCTCAATTTTCAAATACTTCTAATTTTTGCTGAATATGCAGTGAATTTAGCTTTTCGTGAAGTAATGAAAATTTTAGTGATAAATGCTATACCCTGTATAGGGTATTTTTTAATTCAAAAATAAAAATCGATTATTCGCCTGAGTTAGCTACCTCAGCATAATAGAACGTTACATGGCAAAGACTTATTTTATTGTTTTAGTATTTTTTTGCTTTGCCTTTAATGGTATAGCTCAGAATAAGGTTATAGACAGCCCTCAAATTCAGATGGCTTTACATGAGTTGGATTCAATTGCTAAACTGAAAGTTTCAGATTCCTTGGAAAATTACTCTCTGAATAAGAAGATTGACTCTATTAACGCTTCAGCACAACTTATTAGAATGGATTCCTTGAATCTGCCTAATAATCTTGAAAGCAGTCTGGATCAAGTTGATTGGAAAATTAAAAAGATTGATTTGATCCAGTCCTTGAAACGGGATTTTAGTTTTGATTCCATCCCGTTTTCAAATACTGTAGATTCTGTGCCATCTTTTTCTCATCAAAGGAAGATTGACTCGATTGACAATTCTTTGAAATCTTATGACTTGACTTCACTAAGCCCAACAGATTCTCTGAAAGAGAGGCTGCAGCAATTGGAAGGAATTAAACAAGTTGAAGAAAGCCAAAATTTAAAAGGTGGTTTTAGTTTTGATTCTTTGCCATCAGGTGTCATAGATGGGTTTTCTATTGACACTCTATTTAAAGCTAAAGGTCGCATGCAAGAGCTTCCTTGGGAGGATAGTAACCAGTTTCAAAAGGAATTCGAATCCCAATTCACTAAGGAATTCGATGGTTTAAATATTCCAGTAGAAGAAGTGAATAAAAAACAAGTTCTGGCGAAACGAGTCATCAGTATCAAGGACCGTGAAATTGTGGATAGTATCCGTAGTGTTGCTTCAGACAAGCTTTATAAAATCAAGGATGAAGTGCAGGATTCCTTAAGTGTATATCTAATCGCTGAGAAACAAAAGCTAAAGGAAAGTATGTTTTTTGAGGGACTGGTCAACATGGAAACCTATAAAGGCAACCTGTCAGTTTCTGATTTCTCAGGGATTCTTGGTGTTAAATTGAATAAATTTTATGAGGTGGGGTTGGGGCCTGAAATTGGTGTATCGGGGAAAGATTTTTCAGCAATAGGGGCTAGAGTATTCGCCCGAAGAAAGATCTTCGATGACAAGTCCTTTGCAATTGTGGAAAATTCAATCAGGCAGAATCCTGGCATATCTGAATTTGCTACCAATGCAGAAGGACTAATGTCCAATCTAAAATTAGGAGCCGGAAGACTATTTAATCTCACACCCAGTGGGGAAACCAAACTCAATGTTCAAACACTTTTGAATCCCCAATACTTAAAAACTGGGTATAGTAATCTGGTTGATTTTCGATTAGGTATTTCTAAACTAACCTTCAAGCCATGAGATTGATTGTTTTACTTGCTGCATTTTTTCTATCAGCTCTTAATGTTTTAGGACAGCAGTACGAAGAGCTTGAGAACCATTTGCGAACTGCAGACACAACGGTGTATTACGTTCATTTAAATACTGTCCAAAGTGATTTTCAGCAAATTGCATATCATGGAGGTAGAATAGGTGTGCTATTCGAGGATAAATTTGGCGCTAAGGATTCAGTTCAGGTTGTTTTGGAGAATAAAACAGATCAGATATCTTCCAGTTACTTATTCCGTAAAAGCTTCGGCAGCAACAGTTTTTTATTGGAGAATGTTGATTTGTCTGGATTGAAGGAGCCCACAATTTTTGAATTGTCTTTGGTGGATGATATGGGGAAAAGCTACAATAAGAATTTATTGATTGACCCAAGACGAGATGAGCTACCTATTACAGCAAATATTATTAAATCCCCGATTAATATAGATTGCCAGACCCCTGCTAACACCGTAATTGAATTTTTCAGCGAAGTGAATGGTGGGAAAGCCCCCTTTCTCATTGAGTGGAAGTTTTCAGGTGCTGATTCGGATTTTAAGGAATTGATCCCAATTCAAGGATACAGTAGTGGAATCCTGGTGGACTTAGCTCCACCGTATCAGATTGAATTAAAAGTCACTGATTCCTGCGGTATTATTGATTATCAGCGAGTTAATGTTGCTTGTGATGCATCCGCACCAAACTACAATTCCATATTGTTCAATCTGGAGCCGGTTAATAAACGAATAATAGAAAAGTAATCCCTTATCAAGCTAGTTATGTTTTTATATAAACGAAGGAAAAGTATTGCCTTATTTTTGTTGCTGACCTTTCTCATCCCGATGGGGTCGACGCAAGTTTTTGCTTTGACATCGGGGCCATCCGCACCTGAATTTAGTGGTTTTTCTTCTATTGGAACCAATGAGATGGTTGATCCTTTTACAGGTGATTTTTCTTATAATATTCCATTGTTTGAATTGCCGGGACCTAATGGAGGCTACCCTTTCAACTTGTCTTATGCAGCCGGTTCTGGAATGGATGATGAAGCATCATGGGTTGGTTTAGGTTGGACCTTGTCATCTGGAGCAATTAACAGGCAACTGAGAGGCTACCCAGATGAATTTGCCGGAGACTTGGTCCACAATACTGTGAGTATGTTACCTAGTGTAACGGTTGGAGTGCAGGCCGGATTAGGACTTGAAGTTGTTGGGTTTCCTATAGATAAAGTGACTGATGGCGCTTTGAAACCCACAATAGGTATCGGAGTGTATAACAATAACATGAATGGTCCTGGTTATTCAATTTCTGCGGATTTGGGCCTTTCAGGTGTAATAAAATCATCACAAGTAGGGGCAAACCTAGGGCTGGATTTTGATTCAAATTCAGGTGGTTCAGTAGGTGCAGGTTTCTCCTATGGATCTGAATCATTTCAATCTGGGATGAATGGAGTTTATAATTCTAGGTCTGGTTTAAGTTCAATCGGACTAACTTCCAGCGTTCCAATGGCAAAATCAAAAGCTACCGGAGAAATGATCCATTCATCATCCAGTATGCCAATATCTTTTGCCCATCTTTCCTATTTCCCCCAGAATCCTTTCCCGATGCTACACAAAAGTTTTGCTGCTACGGTTAAACTGGGAGTAGGGGTAATAGGGACTTTTCCGAATGGTGAAATTACAGGTTACTACAACGAGAGTGGGTTTAAGAATGATGGTATTCGGATAGCAACACCTGCCTATGGATATGCCAACTTCCACAAAGTAGATCCAAACAGTGAATACCTCATAGACTTAAATAGGGAAAAGGACGGGATGATCAATTCTTTCTCTCCGAATCTTGCTATCCCGCATCATACTTATGACCTGTTCAGCGTTTCTGCAGCTGGAATTGGAGGGACTTTCAGAGGATATAGAAATGATTTTGGTGTGATGCCGGAAAGTACCACCAAATCACAATCAATAGGGCTTTCGGCAGGGGCGGAAGTTGGCGGAAAGCATGTCGGTCTTAATGCCACTCCAAGTTATGCTGAAAATAAATCTGGGTTTTGGGCATCGGGAGCAGAGTTTTTAAAAGGATTTTTCTTTAGTGAAATTGAGGAATCGGCAGAAGTTGCTCCTGTGGACTATAGTTTTGTTGGTGATCGGAACAATTTTTCCCAATCGCTTTTTGATAAAACCGGAGGAATGGAAGCTGTCAATGTGGGAATTCTGAAAAGCGGGACAAAAATTCAGATGAATAATTCCAAACAGGGATATTCACCAAATGCTTCGCTTCCATTCGGTGAAAAAATGGATGTGGAAACACAAAGAGAAGTATTGCCACTGATTAATGCTGACATTCTTAAGAACAATCTCAGTTTAATCCCGGAACTAAATATTGAATATTTTGATAGGAACAATAACCTCGTTCCTCTGGACAGAGGTAATTTTCCTGACCACCATATTGCAGGATATATAATCACCGATCAAAATGGACTTCGGTATATTTTTGGTCTGCCTGTATATAATTTGGTGCAGGAGGAATATAATTTTTCAACCGGTCAGAGTGCTGAATCTGAAATAGATTTGAATATGAAGAATGGTGCTATTAACTATAAAATAGATGGAACAAAAAAATATTACAAGAAAACAGAGATTCCTGCTTATGCTTATAGTTATTTATTGACTTCCATACAGGGACCTAATTATGTTGATGTTGCAGCAGATGGAGTGAGCAGTGATGATCTGGGGTATTGGGTCAAGTTCTCATATCAAAAAATCACAGATGAGACTAACAAGTACAAATGGCGTGATCCTTACTTAGGGGCCCACTATTTAAAAGGTTTTGCTATTGATCCTCGAGATAACCAAGGTGCCTTTACCTATGGAGAAAAAGAGGTTTATTTCCTCAAACAGGCAGAAACTAAAACCCATATTGCCAAGTTTGTATATAATTCCAATGATAGAGTAGATGCAAGGGGGGCTGTAGATCGGTTTCAAAATAGTGCTAATCCCACAGCGGGATTGGGATTGAAGAGTCTTCAGGAGATAAAATTGTTTACCCGATTTTCTACGGAATCCCAACCTATTAAGAAAGTAAAGTTTACCTATGATAACAGCCTTTGTGGTGACCTTCCAAATGCGGTAGGGGATGTTGGAAAATTGACATTAAAATCCGTGGCCATAGAAAACGGTGCGGGGACACAGGGCAGCCAAAACCCATACACTTTCACTTATTCATCTTTCAACCCATCTTACTCGCAGTATTCCAAAGACAGATGGGGTAACTATAAGCCGAAATTGACTAATGGTGAATCAAATGTGGACTGGCCCTATGTGGATCAACGGACTGAAAATGAAAGTTTACAAGACCAGTATGCAAGTGCCTGGAATCTTTCAGCTATAACGCTTCCCACCAAAGGAATGATTAAAGTGGATTATGAAGCAGATAGGTATGCTTTTGTTCAAAATCAGCAGGCAAGTTCTATGGCGAAAATGGAATTTACAGCAACTGAACGGGGAGAGAAACTGGTGTATGGATTTAATCCTTCCACCTCCGCTCCCAAAGTTAAATTCAAACTGGATCAGCCAATCAGTGGGACTTTATCGTCTGCGGATCAAAAGTCTGAGGTAATCAAGTATCTGGATATGGATACCAAAGAAGTGTTTGTGAAACTGGATATCAACCTTCGTAAACCTCAGGGAAATGACTTCGAATTGATTGAGGGGTATCTCGGGATAAATTTGAACGCACCGATGACTTTGGTAAAGGATGGTTCTGGAAATTATGTTTATGGAGAATTTGAGCTTGAAAAAATCGATGGAGTGCATCCCTTTGCAGCAATGGCCTGGAAGCATATTGAACTGGACCAGCCTTGGGTAGCAAATATGACCAAAAGCTTTTCACAGGCAAATTCAGCAAAGGAAAAGATTAATTTAATCAAGGGATTATCAGGGATTGTAGGGTCCATCAGACAGACAATCGAGGGCTTCAATGATTATTGTAAAAACAATAATTGGGGACAGGAAATCAACCTCAAAAAATCAGGAGTGCGCCTTTTTAATGCAGACCTGAATAAAATAGGGGGTGGTCATCGTGTCCGGCAAATTACGATCGATGACGGCTGGCAACATGATGTTGAAGGAACCTATGGGCAGGTCTACGATTATTCTAAAATTGAGAATGGGAAGCAGATCAGTAGCGGAGTGAGCACCTTTGAACCTTTCGTTGGGGGAGAGGAGAATACGCTGAGAAAATCCAAACAATACAAGGAACTTAGAAAATTGAGAAGCAATGCCAATCTTTATTTTGAATATCCAGTAAATGAAAGTTTATACCCTTCTCCTTCTGTTGGATATTCAGAGGTTAAGATTTTAAGTCTCCCCTCTGCAAAGAAAGCGGGATATGAAATCTTACAAGGACTCGTAATCCCTGAAGGAAGTAATGCTACGTATGGAACTACCGGTATGAAAAAAATGGAGTTTTATACAGCACGTGATTTTCCTGTGATTCCACTGGAAACAGCATTGAAAAAGGAGAAAATCAATATCGCTTTGTTTCCTAACCCATTTCTAAAAGTGCAGGAAAATAATTTTGTGGCAAGTCAGGGCTACGGGATCATTTTAAATGACATGCATGGAAAACTTAAGTCTGAGGAATTGTATGCGCAAGGTAATGCCGGGACAATAAATGCAGAACCCATTTCTTGGACCAGATATAACTATAAGTCAGATGTAGGAGTAGAAGACAGAAAGAAAATTGGGCGTGTCAACAGTCTGTTTTCAACCAGGGGTGGCAATGTGTATTCGCAATTATCCGAACAGCGACCTGGAGACAAAAATGAATATTTTGGATATCAGGCTGATTTTATTGTGGATGCCAGGGAAATAGTGGATGTAGCTTACACTGGAGGGGCTACTTATAATGCGGATTTCATTTTTGTTTTCCCTATCCCTTCTGTTTACCCAAATGTCGGGAGAGTTCAGAATAAGCTCAGGACTGTTGTAACCAATAAAATCATTTTTCAACAGGGTTTTCTTGAGTCAGTTGAATCTTCCAATCTCGGATCTAAAATTCTATCAGAGACTTTAAGATGGGATGCGTTGACTGGAGTGCCTGTGCTCCAGAAAGTAAATAACAATTTTGAAGCATCGGTTTATTCTCTTTCTGTACCTGCTTACCATATTTATAAAGGTATGGGGGCATCAAAAGAAAACAGCGGATATAAGTTTACCATTCCTAATCTAGGCAAGCATAAGGATACATCTGACGAGTTCGTGTTTAGTGTTGTAAGAACTAACCTAATTTATCTGAAGAAGGGTGACGAACTACTTTTATATACAAATACGGACCATTTAAAAATCCCACTGGCTAAAGCAATCTATCAGGGAAAAGTCAATGGAGAGCATGTCTTGTTTACTGCCGATACTGATTTAAGTACCTATGGTAATCTGGAGGCAAAAGTTTACCGTTCGGGAAACAGAAATGTGTTATCTCCAATTAGCCGAACAATTACAGGGCTTGAGAAACCCGAAAATGGCTCCACCTTAACCCTGTCAAGAGGCGAGTTGATTCCCATTCCACGCACCATACCATAATGAAAAAGAGCTACCTAGTATTGTTGCTATTTATAGTAATCATACAAAATAATTTCGGGCAATCGGGAGTGGACACTACTGATCAGGGCTTTAAACAGCTTAAGTTGGAAATGAAGCAAAGAACCAAAGTGGAGATTGAGTCCCGGTTTGGTTCTTCCTTCCAGATTATAGATCCTCAGTTAGCAGTCTCTTCAGAAAATAAATCATCTCAATCCGCGATGTCGGGGGGGCAGTATTCCGTTATGTCTAGCCCTGCTGTTTCTTTAGCTGAATTCAATGCGCTTAAAGCTATCTACAACAGTTCAGGAGGGGTTGGTTGGTCAAACAAAGTAGGTTGGACCACAGCCGGTTCTCCTCCCGATGTTAGTGGCTGGTATGGCATCACCGTAGATGCTGCAGGCCATGTGGTTGAGTTGAATTTGTCAAATAATAATTTAGTGGGCACTCTTTCAACGGCTATTAGTGGTTTGACTTATCTTAAAACGCTCAATGTGGATGGAAACAACCTGACAGGATCCATACCGACTACACTTGGTACTTTGACAGGGCTAAATCAGTTAATTTTGAGTAATAATGATTTTAGAAATGGAATTCCTTATCAGATTGGTTCTCTTACCAATATCTTGTATTTGAATATTTCCAATAATCCGCTATTAGGAGGAAGTATTCCTACACAGTTAGGTAATCTCTCCCAGCTTCAGGCGCTCTTGTTAACCTATTCGAACTTGTCGGGAGGTATTCCCTCCTCCCTCAGATATCTCACCTCACTAAGCGTACTCTATCTAACAGGTAATGAATTGGCGGGTGCTATTTTTTCACAAATTAACCAGATGTCTTCTCTGCGGATTCTCCAATTGGGTGATAATAATCTTAGTGGAGCCATTCCTGCTACTTTATTGAGTACTCCTCATTTGGAGGAATTATCACTTTACGAAAATCAGTTTACAGGAAGTATTCCAAACGGAGCTACTGTTTTTACAGAACTTAAAGCCTTCGTAGCTTATGGTAGTGGCTTGTCTGGAGAAATTCCAGGATGGTTTGGAAATCAAAAATCACTTAACACGTTTAATATCGCTTATAATAATTTTTCCGGAGAGCTACCTTCGGGATTGATGGGGGAGGGTTCTTATAAACTGGAATTCAGAACAAACAACAACTCCAATTTGACAGGTAAATTGCCTGAAAAAGTAAGTGCAGTAAGTGGTTTGGTGGATATATCAAACTGTAATTTTTCCTTTTACGACTTTGTGAGTGTGTATAAGTCATTTTCCGGAAGTACGTTTACCTATGCGCCTCAAGGGTTAGTCGATGTAGCGAAAAACTCTTCCGAAAGAATAGGATTCGCTTTTGATTTTGTTGCTGAAGTAGACAGGGAATTCAGTGTGCCGTTTCCCAATGCAAGATATAAATGGTACAAGCTAGTCAATGGAAATGAAGTTCTTATGCAAGATAGCTCTCCAAGATCCAATTATAGATACACCACGCCTTTTTTGACAGATCCTGACTATGGGACATATTTTTATACCATTACCCACAGTGATGCACCATTGCTTACATTAAGGAGCAAAAACCATGTCCTCACTAAAAATACAGCATCTTTGGGTACAGTAGCGTTTGATGCATATAACCTTTTTTGTGCGGCAGGTTTTGAGCCTGATCTAAACTTAATTGAAGGCTGTACACCCTTATCCTATGAGTGGACATTCGGGGATGGAAATAGTTCAACAGACAAAACCCCAGTCAATGTTTATGCGGCAAATGGAACGTACCCAGTTACTCTGAAAGTAAATTTTAAATGCGGAAATACCATTCTATTTGAATTGTCAAATACCAGATCGATAAATTTTCAGGCAGCCACAATCTCTGAAAATGATTTGGAAACGGTAACAAGAGAAGTAATTGTCCCTACAAGTGGTCAGGTGATTAATTCCAGTGTCCAAACCTATGCAGAAGATTGGGCTAAGAACTTTAAGAATACAGACTTAGCAGATCTAAACAATTTTCAAAATGGAAAATCAGGTGTTTGGAATCCTCTTTCATCCTATTTTTATGATGGAGGGAGATCTTACTCCTCACAACCTGACTTATCCCAAGATGGGACATATTCCTTAAAGGGATTTTCGTACACAAACCCAGATCAGGATATTGATAATGGCTGGGTGTTGGCCAATAAAACAAATTCATACAGTGAAGAAGGGTTTGGCGATGAATCAGTAGATGTTCTGGGGATTTACAGCTCAAATTTGTATGGTTACAAAGGTTCCAATGTGATAGCCAATGCTTCGAATGCGAGACAAAGTGAAATTCTTTTCACAGATTTCGAAGATACCAATGCTGGGGTAATAGGTAACTGGAGGATTTCCCATTCTGTAACTAGTAAATTTAAGTCTGTTGAAGTAATTGGAGTTAGTAGGTTTCTAGCTGTTGTTGAGGCTCCTATGGAGGAAATAGCTGATTTTACATCCATTATACTTTTTCCTTTTATTAATTTTTCAGGCTCCAAACCAATAATCCGGTTGGAAGTTTTTTGTATGCAACCCTATCCGGGAAATCCTGAGCTAACAATTTTAGTAATCCCGTTTACAGACCTTACTATAGCTGAAGGTAGGGGGTATAGTCTAGGCTTATTTACAGTAGGTCTTGATAGTCCTGAAACGCTATTGTTTGACTCCCAATTTGCACATACGGGTAAGACAAGTATGAAGGTGGTGAATCCTACCGAGTCCATAACACAGGACCTTTTAAGTCTTCAGCCTGCTAAGAAATATTCTTTCTCAAGTTGGGTTTCCAATGGCCAATCAGTAACATCCGTAATCTCAGATCCAAACCAGTTTGTTGAACTGATATTTGAAAACGGGGCGGGTACAGCAATTTCTTCCATTAAATTCCATCCGGCTCCAAATTCCATTGAGAAGTGGAGAAAAGTTGAAGGAGACTTTATTGTACCTACCGGTACCAAGCGCATTAAGACCAAATTCTCGAAGGGAACAAGTGCGGCAATGTGGATAGATGATGTGAGGATAATGCCATCCGATGCCATGATGAAATCTTTTGTGTATGACCCTACGACGTTACGGCTTTCCTCAATTCTGGACGAGGATAATTATGCAACGATCTACTTCTATGACGAGGAAGGAAGTCTAAGGTTGCTTAAAAAGGAAACAGAATCAGGAATAGTGACCATTACCGAAGTAGAACAATTTTTAAAAACCAATTGATTTTTATGGAAAGTTTAAAAGGATGTTTTAGAAAAGCCAAACTGATTGGATTGGCCCTGTTTGCATTGGTTTTTGAAACAGGTTTTGTGGGTAAGACTGAACCTTTGGCAATTACTTCCCCCACATCTTTCCAAGCGGGATTGGCTTCTCATAATTCGGTGAAGCTAACCTGGACCTATTCAGGAGAATCTGCAGATTCGTTTATAATAGAAAGAAAGGTTAATAGCGGGAGTTTTGCCCAGCTGACGACAGTTTCAGGTACATCAAGTACTTATACCAATACAGGATTGACAGTCGGAAGTACCTATACCTATCGTATTAAGACCAAAAAGGGGACTTTGTTTTCTCCCACCACCCGAGAATTGAGCATTAAAATTCCTGACAACAAAAGTTTTATTCCTGCAGAGCTACTAATTACCCCTGGTGGAATTTCATCTTATTTGCCGATCGAGCATGTACTTCCATGGAATAGTTTTTCTACAGGTAATACCTTTGATGTATTCCAGACACCTCCCTGTCTGACCGGACAGTATTATGTAGGGTTTGAACTGAGTTATGACCTGGGAGATTTTAACACCGAAGAAGATTGGAAAGCAGATCTTCAGCTTAGTTTTTTGGATAATGGGGTGACGAAGTGGACTAAACCTTTATCTATATCATCACTCTCGGGCACCTGGACAGGAGTGGTTTTCCATGACGTAGCTCTTTCCTGCGGAGGAGACTATAAGTTCAAGATCCAGTCCAAGTCCGGGACAGGAATTGTACCTAATGCTCAAATCCGACTTACTGAAAAGTTGTACAAGAAAGTAGGTAACACTTTCAATCCCGCCCAACTACCCGTATTGACTGTTGGATATGCGAGTAATATATCAACGTTGAGTTGGACAGTTCCTAATGCAGATTTTAGAGAGTATGATCTGGAGTGGGTATTCATTTCCAGCTACGATAATTATAGCGGCAATACAGCCGCTGCTGCCTTTGCCCACAGAGAAGGAGTAGGTGTCAGATTAACCTCAAACAGCTATTCACATCCCATATTTTATCCAACGGGCAAATTGTATTACCGTGTACGCTCGGTGGGGTACCATCCTGACTATCCTGATAAAAAAATTTTGGGGGAGTGGTATTATGGTCCGAATTCAGGTTTGGCAATATCAAATCAGCAGACTGCCTATAACTGGCAAATTAGGACTGATTATATCGAGGGAGGCAGATACAAAAAAACAGTGAACTACCTGGATGGTACACTTAGATCAAGACAACAAATAAGCACCCTGAGCGGAGGGGATAATACGCTAGTTTCAGAGACTTGGTATGATTTCGAGGGACGGGAAGCGGTACAGTTTCTTCCTTCTCCTGATCCTAGTACCAGCCTGAAGTTCAGAACAAAGTATAATCGGTTCAATACCAGTATAACTCAGATTCTACCGCATATATCCACTGATCAGACCAAGAAAAAGTACCACTATGACAATGGCGTAATAACCAATAATGGAATAAGCGGTAGCTATGGCACGGGCAAATATTATAATTCTACCAATGCCATGCCGATGATCAACAAAGCATATTTACCGCAGGCTCAAGGCTATGGAGCCGTGTTTACCGAATATACAACTGATGGGACAGGCCGTGTAAAAAAACAAAATCAGCCTGGAAGCAAATTTAGGATAGATGGTGACTTTACTACTCGAAAGTTTTATGGGCAGGCATTTCCAGAAGAATTAATCCGCTTATTCGGAACCAATGTTGGCGATGCGGTCCACTATCGCAAGGAGGTAATCGTAGATCCCAATAATCAGGCTTCAATCCAATATATTAACCAGGAAGGCCAGGTTGTGGCCACAGCTCTGGCAGGAGACAGCCCTCCCAATCTGGTAACTCCCTTAGCTGAGTATTCGTCTAGACAGACTGCAGGCTGGGGATCCGTGGTTTATGATCTGATTTCACATAACAAAACAAATGGAGGTAGCAAACTGGTGGACGCTTCCTTTGTGAATACCACAGCAAACACTCCATATACTTTTGCCTATTCATTATCAGGAATTGGAAGTGATCTGGATCAGGTAGGCTGTCAGGAATGCGAGTTTACCTTAAGTATGAGTCTCGTTGACCCGGATGGATTGATGGTAAGTTTACCTACAATAGCCGGTGATGAAGAACCTCTGGCGGAAATTTTCAAAAAATCCTTTACAGCTTCGGATTGTCAGGTAAATACTGATTTCAGCACCGTTACTATTTCAGTTAGCCTGCCCAAGATGGGTGAATACAGGATCATAAAGGAGCTGAAAGTAAAGGAGAAATCTTATGAGGAAATAATTTCGAAAATCCGAAGCAGCAGTACATTCCAGCAGGAAAAGCAGGCTGTAGAGAATGCGGCAGGCCAAGGTTTGGGGGACTGTGAAATCTGTGATGAATCCTCACCCGAAGCTGTGGATGCAATTATAGGAGCGATAGACGGGGTCGTTGAAGCAGAAATAGAAGGTGCTTTTGCAGAAATAAGAAGTGATGTGATGGAGCAGCTTTCGCCAGAGGATGCGGCTGACCCAGCTGCTGTGGAAGCAGCCATCCAGAATCACCCGAATTACTGTAAATATGAATTAATGAAGAGTAACAGGGGGTCAAGGAAATTTGAGCTGGAGCTGGTACAGATCTCAACGATGTCCCAAGCTATTGCTGGTGGATATATTCCCCTTCTGAATAAAGATCCTTTTTATGGTACGGGTGGAATTGGAGCATCATATGCAGATGACTTTTTTAGTAAACTTTTTAATATCACTCTTGGCAATGGTCTGAATGGGCCACTTTCTGCGGTAATTGACCCTGAGAATGTCTCTATGCGGGTGAATGCTTCCGGTGTTAAAGACGTAAACGGAAAACATATACTATACTATAACCTGCTTAGTAAAGGACTAAATTCACAAGAACTTCAAAGTGCATTGGATAGCGCAAAATGGCAAGTGTATTACTCTCTATATAACCAGGCAAGTAACGAATTGAAGTTAACTATCCCTCAGATATATTCATGTCCGGCATTTGAAGCACAATTTTCTGTGGGCAAAGAACTGCCGAAAACACTTAACGAGCTCGAACAATGGGTAAACCAGACGGAAATAATGGCACCGGTGTCTGAACAGGAACTTGATCAAGCCCTGGCTATGGTGCAGCTTGAATGTCAAGGAGATTATACGGAAGCTCAATTGACGACAATCAGAAATTCACTCGAAAACTATTATAATCAGAACAGGGAAGGGAACTATTTCAACCTGATTCTAACAGAGGATTTAAATGATCCATTACTAGGTCCAATAGCTTCTATTCTTCAGTCAAAAGGATGTAGTCTTTCCGCAATATCCGTTGATAATCCACTTAGCTGTTTAACTCAGGAGGATATTATGCTTCCTTTTTCTCCTTCTCAGCCTGGGGATGTTTGTTATAGTCCCCCGGGAATTTACCGAATAACAGAATTTTCTTCTAGCGCTGAGTCTAATAAAGAATTAGTAGAAAAGAACACACAGATTATTCAGGAGAAGAAAATTTTGGATAGTCTTTTATGGCTGAAAATGGAGGATGAACTGGAACGTATAATGCCGGATATTCCACAAAGCAAGGCTCAGTCAAGCCATTCTTTGAAGTCCATTTCAAATTCCAGTGCACAATCAAATCTTCCTAGTGCTGCAGAGTATCAGGCTCTAATGGATTTCTATCAGGCGACCAATGGAAGCAATTGGGTAAACAATTCTGGATGGAGCACTGCAAATCCAGCAGTTATTGAAGATGTTTCCAATTGGCATGGTGTTTATACAGATGATAATGGCCATGTTATTTGGTTGATTCTTTGGCAGAACAACCTAAACGGGTATCTGCCTGAGAGCTTTGGGAACCTTACCTATCTTGAGCATCTACAGCTTGTTCGCAATCCTTCCTTAGGAAATTTGCCGCAAAGTTTGGGCAATTTGAATAGGATTGTGGAATTGATCCTGTATTCTAATCATTTAACGGGTTCTATTCCAAGTTCTATCGAAAATATGACTGCACTTAAGAGTGTGCATTTATATGTAAATGACTTAACAGGTAGTATTCCACCTGGTATTTCAAATCTTGAGAATCTGGAGTTTTTCAGTGCCTACGATAACCAATTAACCGGCCAATTACCAGTTAACATTGGTAATGCTTCCAAACTATTTGGACTGTACCTCAATGGAAACCAGTTGTCAGGTTCATTGCCAGCTTCTATTACTAATCTTAAAAGGCTTGAAGAACTCAGAATCTACTCAAATCAATTTTCTGGGCCTTTACCAAATAATTTTAGTGATTTAACAGAATTGAAGTCCCTGTTCCTAAACCAAAACCAGTTTACAGGACCGTTGCCTTCATCGCTCGGCAACCTAAATAAGTTGGAGAGAATTTGGATACAGGATAACCAGTTTTCCGGAATAATACCCTATAGTATTGGTCAACTTCTCAGTTTGGATACATTCTTTGCCTATAGGAATAACTTTGGCGGTGAAATTCCGACTTCAATCACTAGTTTAACAAACTTATATAATTTAGAGCTAGGCGAGAACGAGCTATCTGGATACATTCCGAAAAATATAGGAAATCTTATAAACTTAAGATCACTTACCCTTAATGACAATCAAATCAAAGGGAGCATTCCTTCTTCTATATGTAATCTTGTTAACCTGACTAATTTATTGCTTCATGGCAATAAATTATATGGGGATATACCATCATGCATTTTCGATTTTAATATTTCAAACTTAACATTACGCTATAATAATTATTTCTTTGAAAATCTAGTTGAAGCAGAGGAAAATGCTAGTAACTATTTTCAATATGCTCCCCAAAATCTCCCCGGAGAAATGGATTCTTTGATTTTTATAGCAGGAGAGCCAATAGAAATTACCGGAGATGTAGGCAACTACCAAGGATCCCCAAATGTGTATAGATGGTGGAAAAATGGCGCAGCTGTTTCAGATCCAACTGAAATAGAGCCAGAATTACACATTTCATGCCCTTATAACCAAACTGATTGTTCTTCCCCTTGTGAAGGGATTTATTATTTAAATGTAACGAACCCTGATTTTCCCGGTGCTTCTCTAAATGGTCCTGGAGTAAGAATTGACATCGTCCCTGGTGTTGTCCGAACAGTCTGTACCTCTTACCAGCTTGACCCAGCTTTCAACCCGTGGTTGAATTCTGTCACCTATATCCCCGACTGGGAAGATGTGGTGGAGCGTTGTGTGGCTGAGCGGGATACCTTACGAGTGAAAATCCAGGAGGCTGCTGTAGAAAAACTGGAAAATACCTGGCTGGAATCCTACTATAGATCTGCCACCACCACTTGTCTGGATGATGCGACGGAAACTCTAAACATGACAGTGACCAACAAGGAGTATCACTACACCCTGTACTACTATGATCAGGCCGGTAGTCTGGTGCAGACCGTTCCTCCGAAAGGGGTAAAACCTTTGACGACTAGCCAAGTGAATCAAGTAAAAGCTGGAACTGCAGTCAATCCAGCCCACGAATTGCCTACTAAATACCGCTATAACAGCAAAAACCAACTGATTTGGCAGTCCAGTCCGGATGGAGGGATTTCCCAGTTTTGGTATAATGCCATTGGCCAACTCAGACTTTCCCAGAATGCGAAGCAAGCAGCAGCCAATGCCTACAGCTACAGTAAATATGACCGTTTGGGAAGAGTCACCGAAACAGGGGAGCTGGTAACGACAGAATCGATTGCCACTCTGAAGGAGAAATTCAGTGAATTGGATTTCCCGCAAAGACCGGCTTATAGCTGTCAGGATATCACGATTACGGGATATGATTCGCCCAAGACCGGTTTGCATCTGAAATTCACCCAGGAACACTTGCGGAATAGGGTGAGCTACACTGCTCACTTGGAGAAAGGCAAGGCCGATACCCTGCTGACCGCCTACAGCTATGATCCTCACGGGAATGTGAAGAGCCTGCTCCAGCAGATCCCAGGTCTTGCCCATAAGATCACCTCGTATAAGTATGACCAGATCAGCGGCAATGTGAATTATGTGTTTTACCAGCCGGGTACGGCGGAGCAACTGATCCACCACTATACCTATGATGCGGATAACAGAATAGAAACGGTGCAGACCAGTACGGACGGATATATCTGGTCTACTGATGCGACCTATTATTATTACCCCCATGGCCCGCTGGCCAGGGTGGAACTGGGAGAGCATAAGGTACAGGGTTTGGATTACTACTATACGCTTCAGGGCTGGCTGAAAGGAGTGAACATGCCAGGAGGAGGAGACCCGGGAGGGGATGGAACTGGTACGATGCGTACAGGCAAGGATGCGATGGCCTTTGCGCTGGGGTATTTCAGTGGGGATTATTCGCCGATCACCGCAGGAACTGTTCTCACGGACACCCGGGATGCGCTTTGGACCAGAACCTCAACGCTTAACAGCAACACAGGTGTATATAACGGCAATATTAGCTGGATGAATACCGAACTGGCAGGTTCCCAGGATCAATACGACATGCAGGCTATGGTGTATAAGTATGACCAGCTGCACAGGATCGTACAGGCAAGAAGCTTAAGAGAATACACGACCAGCTTTACCAGCAGAACTGCATCCACTGCGAAGGCTTACGATGCTACCTACACGTATGATGCGAACGGAAATCTGCTAACTTTACAAAGAAGAAATGCAGCAGCAGCCTTGCAGGATAACCTGACCTATGGCTACTATGCGAATTCGAACAAGCTGAGGCAGACGGCCTCTTCGCAGGGGGATAACTATACCTACGATCAGATAGGCAACCTGACCAAAGACGTAGGCGATGGAATCACCAATATTGAATGGACTCCATCTGGTAAAGTCAGGAAAGTAACCAAGTCTTCCGGTTCTCCGATAGAGTTCCGCTACGATGCAAGTGGCAACCGGGTAGAGAAAAAGCAGGGAACGGCTATCACTAGATACGTCCGAGACGCATCAGGAAATGTGATGGCAGTGTATCAGGCAGATACCCTATCTGAGCGCCCGATTTATGGTTCGTACCGATTGGGGAATCTGGCCTATGCTTCCAAGCCTGGATACAGGACGGTAGGGTATAAACAATATGAGCTATCTAACCATCTTGGGAACGTGCTTACTGTAGTCTCTGACCGCATCCATATGGACAGCCAGAACACCTGGACTGATGTGATCTCACGTTCGGACTATTATCCGTTTGGAATGGAGATGGCTGGCAGGACGGAGAGTGCCGGATATAGATATGGGTTTAACGGCAAGGAACAGGATAGTCCCGGCATGGGAGGAGGAGGAAACACCTACGACTATGGCTTCAGGATCTATAATCCGAAAGTTGCGAAGTTTTTAAGTGTGGATCCGTTGGCACGTGAGTTTCCATGGAATAGTACCTATGCTTTTGCAGAGAATGATGTAATTAGAAGTATTGATTTAGATGGATTGGAAAAGTTGATTGCTACCAAGGAAACAGCGCCATTTATAACAAATTTTATCCAAATATTGAATTCAGATGATGTTTTGGTAAGGGAGGTCGCAGGTCCAATAAGCAAGAAGGAATTACGAGAAAAAGTGCACACTTATTTTGTAAGGAATAAAATTTTCCCTTATTCAGTATCTTCAAGATCGAATGGCGCTACTCTTAGACCTAAAGATGTTCAAAAAATGGTTCAAGATATAACAGAGTATGACACGGGTGATAAAAGGAAATTCCATAGTCCCAAAATAAATAGAGATAAAAAGTTTTTCGAAGATGCAGGACTTAATTTCAATGTAATTAAGGAAAAGATTGATAATGGAATACAAATTAGTATTGTTGTGTTAAATAGAGGTAGATCAGAAGAGCAACAGGAATTAACTCTTTTACATGAGGCCTATCAACATTTAAAGAAGTTGAATGATTCAGACTTTAAAACAGACCATCTTGAGAATTTTGGGAGTGAGCCTTATGCTAATGGTTTAAACCCTTATTATTCACCAGAAACTACACCTCCTAACAGTAAAATGGGGAAAATAGAGACCAGATATGATAACGCAAAAAAGAAAATTCGCAAAAAAGATTCTAATTAGTGCATGTGTTCTTATATGTTCTTGTACCTCTCCTGTCACAAAAACTACTAGTTCGGTCTTAGATTTATTGAATAATAATAGAGATAATAAATATTTTGAATGTTCGTCCGATTTATTTAATGAGGTTGATGATTTTCGAATTGGATTCTCAGATAAAAAAGATTTTGAATTTGCAAAGATTTTCGAAAGAGACTCTTTAATAAATAATACTTGTTATAAGTTGTTTTATTTAAAATCAAAGTCAAAGGAATTACTTGGCTACTGGGGAGAAAGAAATGATAGTATTTTATATGTTCCTTATAGCCCAAAGGCATGTGTTGTAACTGAGTATTTAATTTATCAAAGTGATTTGGATAGTTATTTTAATTTGAAAAAAAATTCTTGTGTTGAAGAAGATGTATTTGACTCTGTAATTGGTAATGGATATTCTTATAAAAGAATTGTGTCTGGAGATGGCTTTGTAAGTTTGGCTTTTTATGTCAACCCATTGGAAGTAGTTGATATTACCCAATCGGCCCATTATTTTGATTCTGCACCTCTTATTCTAAATATTGATTATAGTAAAGGAGTGTCTCTTTTTATGTATGATTTTGATTTGGATAAGCAGCCAATTATTCCTTGGGTCGATCAATTAATCTCATCTGAACCCGATCTGTAAGGAATTTTTAAATTCGGTACAAAAAAACATTATCTAAGTTTATTGATCTTGGCCTACGGAAATGCAAAGGCATTTTTGAATCGTACTTTGACTGGATAATCGTGTAGGGAAAGGTGAGTCCTGGGTAAAAAACCGTACAGAGGTTTTTGAGTGTGGATCCATTGACCAAGAGCTATCCGATGCTCACACCGTATCAGTATGCCAGCAATACGCCGATACAGGCAATAGACTTGGATGGTTTGGAGGCAGTCAGGTATCCAGGAGTGGGGACCACAACGGAAATGCTCCAGAAACCGACCGAACAGGAGGTCAAAGAAGTATATAGGGCATACAGGGGGATTGCTTTAGGTGTTTATGACTTCTTCAGCGCTTTCCGCCCCCAGATGGCAACAGAGTCTGTTGGTCCAAATTATATTCCAATTTATTCTGAGGCAAAAGACGCTTATAGGGGAATCTCCAACACTATCGAGCATGGGTCGATTGAGGACAGGTTCAGGCTGGGGACAGTTGGAGCATTGAGTATTTATGGAGGTGTCGAAGCATTCTCCAAGTTCAGAATGCCTAATAAGGTGGGTATTCCTAGGTCGGTTAAAACTCCTTATGGTGAAGCTGTCCAATCCTTGGCGGAAGAGGCTTTGAGCATGCGCTCGTATGTTGAATCAGGAGGAAAATTATATAGAATCGGTACCACAGGTAAAAGTCAAGCGGCGGAAGCACAATTTTGGGCAACTGAAAACCCTTTATCCAACCCGGAGGCATTTTCAGTAAAATACGGAATTCCTGTAGAAAATATAACGAATGCCAACTTTATAGAAATAGGAACTTTACGACCGGGAAACAATTTTATAACAAGACCCGCTCCTAATGCACCTGGGGGGCCACAGGGTGGGGGTGGTGGAATAGAGGTTGTAACACCGGCTAGTGGTGTTAAGCTTGAATCCTTTAACACAATTAACAAATGAATTACATGTTAAAAATAGATCATATAATAGAAGTTTTGGTAGGAGCCAAGGCGTTATCGTGTTCTGAAGAGATCACTGAGCTGAAATCTTCAGCAAGTACAGGGACGGAACTGTTGATGACGGTCGCACACAGGTTAAAGCAAATGATTGAAGAGGATAAAAAGATAGAGGGATTAGTTGGGGAAGAAGTTCGTGACTTGGTGTTATTTTGCGACTCTATAGGGCTTAGTATAAAATAAGGAAGCTTTTTAGATTGAAAAGTGAATGCTACTTATAGGGGCGCCTATGGATTTTAACTGTCTGGTATTGAGTACAGAATTTTTTGGGGCTCATCATAATGATCCAGCTTTTTTGATTCAAATGAATGCCACGCAGTGAAGGGGATTTACTCTAAATCCATAAAGGTTTTTTGTTCAGATGAAAAAGAAAAAGTCAGGTGTTTTTTTCTATCTTGGCCAACGGAAGTGCAACGGCATTTTGGCAGCGTTCTTTGACTGTAATGTCGTGTAAGGAAAAGTGAGTCCTGGGTAAAAAACCGTACAGAGGTTTTAGAGTGTGGATCCGCTGACCGGTTCATATCCGATGCTCACGCCTTATCAATTTGCTAGTAATAGGCCAATTGATGGGATCGATTTGGATGGTCTTGAGTATTTGAATTCGAATATTTCAACCATAAGATTGGCGAAAGGAGAAGCTATTATTAAAGTCGAGAATTTGAGCTCAACTACTCAGGAAATCGTTGGTAAATTTAACGCAGATACACGGTTTTGGAATGGCGGGATTGGTATGAGTACTTCAATTAAGTCTTATGGGACTGAAGAAAAAGTTGGCTCCAATACTTATCCATTTTTAGAAAAAAAGAATGATGATTTAGGCCTTGAAGGAAGTATTAAACCATTTGAGAATAATTACAAAATTAGAATAGGGATTCGTAAGAATAGGTTTGGTGTTGAAGATCAGAGGTTTAGTGAGAAATTTGTAAAGAATAACCCCGCATCTATATTAATTGGGAGAAGAGCCTATAGAAGTGTAGCTTTATTAGAAGTTGGACGATTAATTTTTAACGAAATACAAATTAATAATTGGGCGAGTGATAAGTCTAGAATAATTGAGCATGTTACCTTAGGAGAAAGAGCAATGTCAGATGTTAACTTTGCTTATGAGCGTGGTTTAATAGATATAAAAATTCCATCCTTTTTAAATTTCAAAGGATTTGAAAGCATGAAGAAGGACTATATTTCAAATAGTTTATATCAAATTTCGAACTTTGTTCTGCAAGGAGAAGATGGAGGGGATGCAAATGTTAAAGAACAGGGTGAAATTGTTTGGCAGAAAGTATCAAAAAAATAATGTTTAGATTTTTGTTATGAAGAAATTTTTATACGTCCTATCCATTGTCTTGCTATTGACTTTTATTTTGTTTGTTATTTTTAGAAAGCAATTTGATTTACTAAAAGAATTGGATTTGTTGAAAATTGAATTGAGAGACGTGAATGAGAATGAATTTGATTTTACAGATTTCTATATCTTGGAGGATGCGCTAGATTCGATTATAGATAATGGAGGTTATGAGGATGCAAAAAGTATTATTGATAGTCTATTAAATAATGGAATTAAGGAGGAATTTAAATATTCGTTTTATTTTAGAAAAGGTAAAATATTATATCTACAATCAAAATATCCAGAGGCTATTCAATATTTTAATTCAGCGATAAATTCTACACAAAAATTGGAGTTGGAATCTTATTTTTGGAGAAGTTTTTCTTTAGCCAAAATTGGAAAGTGTGATGAAGCTCTTGAAGATTATAAATTTGTTAATTTTCATAGTTTAAAATATAAGGATTTTGAAGGCGAACTATATGAAATTTGTGATAGTCTTTAGTCTAGGAAAAGTGCGGCTGGGATAAAGAACCATACAGAGGTTTTAGAGTGTGGATCCGTTGACCAAAACGTATCCGATGTTGACTCCGTACCAGTTTGCTAGTAATAGACCTATTGACGGAATTGATCTGGATGGATTAGAAAGGGTACATTATAAATATGCATTAGAAAAGCAGGAATCAGGAGAAGTTGTACCAGTATTTAATTTTCTTGGTGTCCAAAAGAGCCGTGAGGTTCAAGTGTCAACTGTACTAGGGATTTTTGGTTGGAATCCTACTTTTCATTTTCCTCTAGAAAAAGAGGTTATTGTGCATGCTGCTACTGAAAATGGAGGAGATATAGGGTACAGGTTTCCAAATATGAAGGAAGCTTTTAAAGCTGCTAAATCTGGTTTTGAAAACATTGACCCGTTTGATCCAAACAGAACTACCAATGCAGAGGAAATGCGGTACAATGATATGATTGGTACTTCTCAGGCTTTTGGTCAGATTGGTGAGGCAGCTGTTAATTTTGGGATCCAGAGAGGGTTGAAGAATTTAGATTCTTCAAAGGCTGGACTTCAGCTTGAAAGATCTGCTGTGGATGCAATGGGGAAAGGTTATAGCCCTGTAAGTGAAGTTGTTGTTCCGATCAAGAATACAGAATTATTAAAGAAATTGAATATATCTTCAAAAGGAGATTGGGTTAAAGTTTATGAAGCTGGTACTCAAAATGGAAATAAAATTGAAACCCATTACTTCCGGAATAATTCTACTCAACAAGTTTTTGATGTTAAGGTAAAATATAATTATTGGCATCAGAAATCATTTAAAAAATTAGAATAATGAACTTAACTATAAATGATATAGAAGATTGGCAGGAGTCAGAAAAACTTTCAGATGATATAAAGAAAATAATCAACATCCTACTTGCTGCAATAAATGATTGGCCTAAACCAATTGCTACGTTGGCTGAGTATGAAATTGAAATTAGTAAATTAATAGGTTCCGAAGCTGATAAAATCAACATAAAGGAATACATTTCAAAAGCTGACTATTCATTAAATGCTTGGGAGACAGAATCTTTATTTCAAATATTAGAGGTGTTTACACACTATGAGAATGAAAAAACTTTGAAACAAATTATAGAAGAGATCGAAAATAAAATAGAAATTTTATGAGTGATACCTAAATAGAAATAGTCGTTCATCTATTAAATGCATAGGTATTCTGGAAGCGTTCTTTGACTGGAAAACCGTGTAGGGAAAAATGCAGTTGGGGTAAAAAACCGTACAGAGGTTTTAGAGTGTGGATCCGTTGGCAGAGGATTTTCCATGGAATAGCCCGTATGCTTTTGCAGAGAATGATGTTATTCGAAATGTCGATTTAGATGGACTTGAAAAAGTTGAAACAAAGTTCACTTTTACTACTGGAAAACCCAAAGTTCAACTAATTAACTCAGAAATAACAATTGTTAATGCCAATGCTCCTCGTGAGGAAATTTTTAAAATTCAATTAGCAAATAGAATCTATACAGCTAATAGCTACAAAACTCTTGAGGGCAGAGATAATGGAATAGATGAAATTGGTGATTTTTCTGGAATTTCAACTTTACAAAAAGAGGACCTCATTTCAGCTTTGGGATATGCTTCATATATAATAAATGACGTTTACAATGGAAATGTTGAGCAGGCTACAGCTTTACAATCAAATGCATTTAGGGGGTCTGGAAAAGAATTGGATTTTAAGAGTAAAATGTACGATTTAAGGTTAATAGGAAGAAATCAACTACTTGAGATAGATGGTGTAACCTATAATGCTAATGAAGCTGGGAATTATTTGTGGGGTTTGTCTTTAGAATATCACGCATCATTTATTTCTCCAAATGCAATCGCTGAAGCGGGAAGCCAAATCCAAGGGAGGTCTGATGAGCCTCATGAACAGAAGGCAATATCCGCAGGAAGAATCAAAGCTCTAAATCTACTAAAGGATAATAGCATAAAAGGTGCAGTATTGGAAAGAAGAATAGAATATAGAGAAAATGCGAAGGATAAGAAATAGTGTTTTTAGGATTAGCTCAGTGATTTTTTTTGTCATTTTAATGGCCACTTGTGCTGAAAAAAATGATGAAAAGGAATATCTGCAACACTTTAAAGAGCGAAAGCAAGACTTTGAGGTAATCAAGGATTATTTAGTAAGCTATTATGGAAAGGATAGTGGGAATAAAGATTTAGGCAGAATGATATTTGTTAATCCGAATTTGCAAACACCTACATTGAAAATGGAAATAGTAGAAGAAAATTTGACAAGACTTATGGAGCAAGTACATGTTTCAAACATTCATATGGAAAAAGAAAATGAAATGTGCGATTCTTTGATTTATTTTGACAAATTATATTTCGAATATTATCAAAAAGGTTACCCTTCAGTATATTTTATATATGATACATGTAAAGAAGAGGAAATTAACTATAGATCAGAGACAATAAGAAAAGTCTCTCTTTCTGACCAGTGGCAATTACTTATAGATTCAAATTTCCCTTAATCCTTAGATTTCCTTTTAAGTCAGCGTAAGTGCAACGGCATTTTGGAATCGTTCTTTGACCGGAAAGCCGTGAAGGGAAATGTGAGTCCTGGGGTAAAAAACCGCACAGAGGTTTTTGAGTGTGGATCCGTTGGCAGCAGACTATCCATGGTACACTCCATATCAATTTGCAGGCAACAAACCTATTTGGACTGTTGATTTAGATGGACTCGAGGAGCTATTTTATACTGAGAATTTTGCAAAATCAGAACTAGGTGAAAGTGTTATAAATATTTCTTCCCAAACTTCCTTGATGAAGGAATTTAATAGAAGTCTAAAGTCTCAAACAAAGTATGATATTTATGCTGCAACTTTTAATAGTACGATAAGTGATTATGATGGGACAATCAAATCATTAAAATTATCCTCCGAAGGACATATTTCAAGTGGCAGATTTCCACAAGGTTTTATGTTTCGCGTAGATAATGAAGCTGATTTTAATGACTTAAGAAAAACGTCATTTACCTTTAATAGCGTTGAAGGATTAGATGCTGAAAAATTAAATGAGGCTTTTAGTAGTGGGAAGGGGGTTTTATTCTTATTGGTTGCTGATCAAATGATGAATCCAAGTAAAAACAAAGCGAATTCTAATTCCTCAAACGACCGATTTAAATTGAATGTCTTAAGAAATTCTACAAATACATATGTGCATGAAGCTTGGTCCCATGCTTTACCATTTCTTAAAAATAATTTGTATAAACAGGATATTAATACAGAACACTTCAAATTTCATGGTGGAAAGACGTTTGGTTCCCCTGGCGTAGAGGATTATGATATGAGCCCATCGAGATTTCTTAATACAAAGTTTGGAAATAATATGGTTGAGATTGATAAAATAATTAAAAATGAAAATAAGTGAGTTTGGTTATATTGTGTTGATGATCTTAATCTTGTTAGTGTCTTCTTGTTCTAATTCAGTATTAAATTGTGATGCTTGTAGTTCCTTGCCTGGGCTGGATTTTGAAAAAATCGATCATAATACATATGAATTTGATTTACAATATCCTGTTGGGATAGGAATGGGTGAATTATTTGAACCACATTTTGAATTACAATTGACTGTTTGTCAATTAAATGGACAGTTGATAGCTTGTTCTCCTGCTTTAAAAAATAATTCAGTGATTTTTGATTTTAAGGAAAATTTTAGTATTTCAAATAAACTGTTAACTCATAATAGGGAGTTATATTTCTCTATTGATACAGCTTTTGTTGTTGAAAAAAGTGAAGAAGTTTATAAGTGTAGAATAAAAGGAATGTGGGATAAAAATTATGATAATCCAATGGGAGATGATTTTGTGATGTTCCTCACTAAAAATGGTGTGACAGGTATGTATGTTTCCAGTGTTGGTGAAAATATTTATATAGAAGGTATAAAGGAATATGTATATGCTCCAATTGGTGAAATTTATTTCTTGAGGAATAAAGAGGATGTGTTAATCAAGGAATAGGCTTTCATAAGTCTTATTCAATAGAAATGCAAAGGCATTGTTGGAAGCATTCTTTGACTGGATAATCGTGTAGGGAAAGGTGGGCTTGGAGTAAAAAACGGTACAGAGGTTTTTGAGTGTGGATCCGCTGGCATGGGAGTTTCCTTGGAACAGTATCTATACCTTTGCAGAAAATGATGTAATAAGAAACATAGAATTAGAAGGGCTAGAAAAGCTTATTGGTAATAATATTGATGAAAGTGTCAAGTCTATGACCTTAGTGATAAAGAAGGATATTCAAATTTTAAATACAGCTAATTTACCAAAGTAATATTTAAAAATTAGTTCTAAGAAAGTCAGAAATGTTTTCTCTAGAGGGAATACAGGGGTATACTGCAAAAAACGTCGAAGTTGACCCTCTGCTGACGATTTAAGTTGACCCCTGCTTGGTGATGCAAATTGACCCCCAGCTGGTGGCGCAAACTGCACTCCGTCAGAAGTTATTTTTTTGGAAATGGAATAGGAGGTTTTTAAGAACTGTTGATAGTGTGAACAACATCACATTTTCAATGGCCAATCGCCCTCGTATAAGGAATAAGATCCGACAAATTTTAAGTGGCCATTTTGAAGGCCATGGCTGCAAGCAGCTCAGCAAACTGACGGGAGTTTCCCGCAACACCATCAGGATCTTTTTGTGGTAATGTTTCCCATATTCACTGTCATATCATGACCTTTTTATGAAGCTGTTTTACTATTCTTGGGAGTAAGGGATGAAATACTACTATGGAGTAAACCAGCATTAAGATGAAGTGTAGACATTGATACCTAAAGAATCATATGATTACTTTGCCTTCTCAACCTTCTGATCTTAGTGTGACCTTTCCAGTCCATCCTCACACACTTTTGAGCTTCATCAAAAACGATAATCGTTATGAATCTCGAAGCTCAGAATCTCAACTTTTCAAGAAATGTTCCTCCTACACTGGAACAGGTACAGGCTTACTTTAACTCCCTTCAAGTTCCGGCTTCCGAAGCCGAGGTTTTCTATTTCTATTATCAGGGAATGGACTGGTGTAATGAAGCAGGTTCAGCAATCCGTGACTGGATTATGGCTGCAGACGACTGGGTTTGGAACCTGGAAAACTGAGGCTTTTGCCGACGTTAATATCTCACTAATTGAACAACTCAATCTTCCACTGAGGGTATGGCTTGGCATTGCGTGATGGCAATGAGCAAGATGTAGGATTGTCTGACGCCAATCCGCTCTTGCCCACAGCTGCCGGAGTTGCGGGTGGAATAAAATTTCTCCGAAGTCGAATTTTATAATCCTAGGAATATGAAAAAGAGAACTGTCAACTATCCAATTCGAAAGACGGTCCGATTCACTCCAACTGAAGTTGAGAAACTGGAAATTCTGCTGAGAAGAAGTGCCTATTGTCAGACACTAAGTGAGCTAATAAGAGATATTCTTTTTAAAGGAAAGCTAACACTCAACACGAGAAATGAATCTGTGGAGAGCACTCTGGTGGAATTAGGACTGCTCAGAAATGAACTGAATAAAATAGGGGTGAATATCAATCAGATTACACACTATTTTCATTTGCAGGCTGATCCAAAAGATCGTCTGTTTTTTGTGAAGGAAATGCTCCCCCACTTTGAGCGGACTAAAGCAAAATTAGAGGCGCTCCATGGCTTGATTGAAGGGTTGAAAATCCAAACCTAGTTGGTTGCTAAAATTAGTACCGGAAAGACGATTGGAGGAGTGGTTCGATACAATGAGCAGAAGGTAAAAAACGGACAGGCAAAACTACTTCAGATGGGAGGGTTTGCGGTTGAAAATCTTACAGTTGCTGCAAAGATCCAGTCCTTTGAAAAGGTGCAGAAGTTGAATCAACGAACAAAAACAAACGCCGTTCATATATCACTTAATTTCTCGCCAAAGGATACGATAGATGAGCTTACTCTTCAAAAGATTGCAGGGGATTATTTGATTGGAATTGGTTTTGGGGAACAGCCCTATTTGCTTTTTCAACACTTTGATGCAGCGCATCCCCATGTACATATAGTGACTACCAATATTTCAGGTTCAGGAAAGCGGATTGAAACGCATAACCTGGGCAAGATCCTTTCAGAAAAGATTCGAAAGGAAATTGAGCAGCGATACCACCTTGTAAAAGCAGACGAGCAGCGAAAGCAAAAAGTCAATTTGCTCCAGCCTTTGGAGAAAGCTACGTATGGCAAACGGGAAACGAAAGCCTCCATATCCAATATAGTTCAGGAGGTTACACGTTCGTATCAATTTGCTTCCCTGCCTGAGCTGAATGCTGTGTTGGGGCAGTTCAATGTATGTGCATACCGGGGTGAAAAGGAAAGTGAAATGTTTAAAAATAAAGGACTGGTGTACTCGGTTTTGGATTCGGCAGGGAACCGTGTAGGAGTTCCTGTGAAGGCCAGTTCAATTTATTTCAGACCTACCTTGGCTAGACTGGAAAGGCTGTTCTTACGGAACAAAGAAGCAAGAAAGCAGCACCGGGAAACTCTTCGGGGCCTAATTCACGGTGTGTTGAAAAGTTGCAGTTCTCTGGAAGAATTTACTTCCAGACTCAGGACTAAAGGAATCAAGCCGCTCCTTAGGATCAATGAAGAAGGAAGGATATACGGGGTGACCTATATAGATAACGTAAACCGATGCGTATTTAACGGTTCAGCCTTGGGCAAGGAATTATCTGCCAATGCGCTTTCTGTTAGATTTTCGAAGGACCATCTGCTTGCCAATTCATTGGAAATAGAGCAGGAGGTAAGAATAAGTGGGCAGGAAACTAACCCGGATAAAAGAATTCCCAGCCTGGAGATTTCCTTAAATTCTTACCAACCGGAAGATCCAACTCCTTATGAGCTAAGGCAAAAGAAAAAGAAAAAGCGCAAGAAGCGTATTCAATAAACTGAACCTATGCAAACTGGAGAAAACACCGAGGGGTTAAGAAAGATCATAGATCTGACCAGAAAGGCCAGTATTGGAATGCTGTGTCTGCATTGCTATTACAACTGTTATCAATCGTTCCATCAATGGGGACTTACGCATACTATTTCAGAAAGGCTTCTGGTCAATATTCAGGATACGGGCCTGTTCAATGAATTCTATATTTCCAAAGTATTTGCCCTGGTGCTTTTGCTGATTTCGTTGATCGGAGCAAAAGGCAAGAAGGATGATAAACTCAGAATGGCTCAGATAGGCTGGCCCTTGATCAGTGGATTCTTAATCTATGCGGGCAGCTTTTTTGCCTTTTACCTTCCATTTAATGAGGATACGGTAAGCATTATCTACATAACAGTCACCAGTCTTGGATTCATTCTTATTCTAAGGGGAGGTGCCCTTCTGAGCCGGTTGCTGAAGAACCGGTTTGATCAGGGGGTGTTTAATCATTTGAACGAGACATTTCCCCAGGAAGAGCGCTACCTGGAAAATGGATATTCGGTTAATCTTCCGGCACAATACCGGCTTAAGGACAAAGTCAGAAAATCATGGATCAACATCATCAATCCTTTCCGAGCATTATTGGTGGCCGGTACTCCAGGTTCCGGGAAGAGTTACTTTGTGATCCGACATGTGATTACCCAGCATATCAGTAAAGGCTTTTCCATGTTTGTCTATGACTTTAAGTACGATGACCTCTCCCGCATCGCATACAATACGCTGCTAAAGAATTATTCTGCCTATCCTGTAAAGCCTGAATTCTATACCATCAATTTTGACAGACTTTCCCATACCCATCGGTGCAATCCTCTAGAGCCGGAGACCATGTTGGACATTACCGATGCTTTTGAAGCTGCCCGTACCATTATGCTTGGTCTCAACAGGGAGTGGATCAAAAAGCAGGGAGACTTCTTTGTGGAAAGTCCGATTAATTTCCTGACGGCTATTGTATGGTTTCTCAAGAAGCACAGACATGGTAAATACTGTACTCTGCCCCATGTGATAGAACTGATGCAGGTCGATTACGAGAAACTGTTTACTGTGCTCCGCACAGAGCCGGAAATAGAAGTTTTGGTTAATCCTTTTGTCTCTGCTTTGGTCAAAAAGGCATTTGATCAGTTGGAAGGTCAGGTGGCCAGTGCCAAGATCACCATGGCACGGCTTTCTTCCCCCCAACTGTATTATGTGCTTTCCGAGAGTGAATTCAAGCTGGATCTGAACAATCCCGATGCACCTAAAATCATCTGCATGGGAAACAATCCCCAAAAGCAGCAGGTCTATGGGGCAGTCTTATCGCTCTATATTTCCAGGGTAGTCAAGCTGGTCAACCAGAAGGGCAAGCTCAAATCCAGTCTGGTATTTGATGAATTTCCTACGATCTATTTCAATGGCATTGATAACCTGATTGCCACAGCACGGTCCAACAAGGTAGCCACCTGCTTGGGAGTACAGGATTACAGCCAGCTTCGAAAGGATTATGGGAGGGAGCAGGCCGATGTGATTATGAATACGGTGGGGAACTTTATCAGCGGACAGGTATTGGGGGATACGGCTAAGCAACTTTCAGAACGCTTTGGAAGGATTATCCAGAACCGGGAAAGTGTATCGATCAACAGTTCAGAGACATCAGTTAGCAAATCCACCCAACTGGATCAGGCTGTGCCTCCTTCCACTATAGCTTCACTTTCCTCTGGTGAATTTGTGGGGATGGTAGCGGATACACCTGATCAGAAGATCGAATTGAAAGCGTTTCATTCTGAGATCATCAATGATCATAAATCCTTGAAGCAGGAGGAAGAAAGCTTTCGACCTATCCCCAAAGTACGGGAAATCACCCAGGAGGAGGTGGAGGAAAACTACAGGAGAATCAAGCGTGAAGTGGAGGAGATTATCAGAGTTGAGATGGAACGGGTATTTGATACACCGGAGTTAGGGCATTTGATTATTAGGAGCTAAACTATCCAAGTCAACTCGTTTGAAAATACGTGTTTTATGAGGTGATTTGAGCATAATAACAGGTTTGTTTTGATTCTGTAAAAGAAGTTTAAAATTTACCAAAAGCAAAATGTCACTTGCGTGAAGTGGTATTTTGCTTTATTCCTATGAGTCTAAAATTGCTTTTACTGATTCTGACATTGGTGTTGTTGGACGCCCAATCAGTTTTGATAAAGTTTTATCTTCTGCATATAAATCCCCTTTTGAAGCACTGACATCCCATAAGGCTATACCGTCTGCGATCCTATCAGGTAAGCCGAAAACTTGGAGTGCTTTGCTGTATTCCTGCTCAGAGAGGTTTTGGTAAGGTATGTCTTTGCCAGTTTGCTTAGAGATTTCCGATGCTAAATCCTTTAAAGTAAAAGAATGATCACCTGCCAGTTCATATACTTTACCTTCGTGACCTTCCCCGGTTAATACGATAGCTGCCGCTTCGGCAAAATCAGCCCGGCTGGCCGATGATATTTTACCATCACCTGCACTGCCTATAAATGCACCTGCTGCTAAAGCTCCCTGAATAGATCCTGTGTAGTTTTCTGTATACCATCCGTTTCTTAACAGGGTGAATGGGATATCTGATTCATTCAAGTGTTTTTCTGTAGCTAAGTGCTCCTCAGCAAGACTGAGTGTAGAGGTGTCTGCTCTTAGTAGGCTGGTATAGACTATCCATTTGATCCCAGCTTCTTTTGCTGCATTGATTACATTCTTATGCTGCATGGCTCTTTGACCGATTTCATTCCCGGAAATCAAGAGCAAGGTATGGATGCCTTGTAAAGATTCTTCCATTGACTCAGGGTCGTTGTAATCGAAAGCCCTGGCCTCTATATCCTGTACTTTTTGCGGTGAGCGAACCAGTGCTATGAGGTTTGACGCATTTGTTCTGATTTTCAGTTGCTCTACCACCAATTTTCCGAGTTGACCGGTTGCCCCGGTAATTCCGATTTTCATACCTGTTGTATTTTAAAGTTAAGTGTAATAATTTATGTTACATTAAAAGAAAAAAAATATCAGTGAAAGTTTTCTGCAAAATTTTTCAATGTTTTGCACTGTAATTCTTTGATCACCGATTGATCAATTACTGAATTTAGTCCCTCAAGTTTTTTGTTGATATCCTTGCCGACTGGACATTTTGGATTGGGTAATAAATTCTTTTTCCCTAAAACATCCGTGGTCTTCACTGTAAGATATATGTCTGCAAGGGTAATAGCTACGCTGTTTTTATCCAGTGAATACCCGCCCTCTTTACCTTTTCTGCTCTTTACCAGCCCTGCATGCATCAATACGCCAAGCTCTTTGCGGACAATCACAGGGTTGACGTTGATGCTTCCGGCTATCCAGTCTGAACTTAGCCACTCATGCTCCTTGTACGCAAGAAGGGTTAAAATGTGAAGGGCTGTTGCAAATCTGGTGTTGTTCATAACTGATGCAAATATAAGAGTTACTTTATATGTAACAATAAATATTACAATTATGTTTCATTGGTTTATTCACATTCGAACCTACTTTAGTGGAAAGGGTTATTTACAACCTGATAGGTTCTGTGAGCTTGTTTAAAACAACTTATTTTTTCCATTCCTTCTTCCGCCAATTTAGCCTGATCCCATCACACGAGGCAAGAGACTACGGCATAAAGCCATCACACTTGCCTTAGCTGATTTATTCCGTTTCCTCTTGCACTTAGTGCCGTTATCAGGCTGGTGCAGCTTCATAAGTATTTGTCAAACCAAAACACAAAAGACTATGAAGACACTAGCAAAAACATCAGAAAAAACATCCACTAAGAGAAAAGGGGGTAAAGACTTTGGAAGAAGCAATGGACGCAGTACACAAAGCCCAAAAGGATCATCGGATATCTATCAGAAGGTTACAGATCTGATTATTGGAAAACTGGAATTGGGGGTAATACCCTGGAAGCAACCCTGGCATGAGATGGGAATGCCTTCCAATTACCTGACAATGAAACCCTACGAGGGGATCAATCTTTGGCTCTTGCAATCCTGTGGCCATCAGTATCCCTACTACCTGACCTTTAAACAGGCTAATTCACTGGGAGGTAAGATCAAGAAAGGGGCAAAGGCATTACCGATCTGCTATTGGAACTTTGCCTTTCGGGACAAGAAGACTGGGAAGGTGATTCCGGAAGATAGAATAGGGGAATATGACTTGAAACTGGTGAGTAAATCCGGTTTTCTCAAGGAGTTCAAGGTGTTTCCCATAGAACAGATTGAGGGGATTAACTGGGAGTTTCCGGAAGTCAGCAAAGAAGTGCCACTGCATGATAATAAACGATGCAAAAAGATCTATGAGGAAATGCTCCGGGCTCCTGAGTTGGTCCATACCGGTTCCTCAGCTTACTACCGCGCAGACCTGGATCAGATTACCATGCCGGAGAAAAGGCTCTTTGCATCTGCTGAGCACTATTTTGGGGTATTGTACCATGAGCTAGTCCACAGCACAGGGCACCCATCCAGATTAAACAGAATAGGTGTTTCAGAACCTCAGAAATTTGCGTCAGAATTTTACGGAAAAGAGGAGTTGATCGCCGAGATGGGAGCAGGGTACCTGAACAACCTCACCGGGATATTGGATCAGAGCCTGCTGGAGAACTCGGCAGCATACATCCAAAACTGGCTAAACGAACTCCGAAACGACAAGCACTTACTGATAGAGGCTGCCAGCAAAGCCCAGAAGGCGGTGGATTACATCCTGATGGAACCGCCGTTTTAGAACTAGGGGAGAGATCCCCTTTTTTTGGTCATGCACTGTAGCGTTAACAAAACGTTATTCGTAACCGGTATATAAGTTCATGCATTAATTTCTATCCACTCCACCATGAAAAAGCAAATTTTATTATTGACTATACTGGTATTAGCACTTTACTCCTGTGAAAAGGAGGATAACGTTCCATCGGTTTTTTTGGAAGGAACCTATCAGACTCAGCTAGAATCCTCTGAAGGTAATCCGGTTTATTCCAGTGAAATAACTTTTTCCAGATCAGGCAATGTACTGATTGAACACTTCATTACCCCGGCTAATTCTGAATTGCGATGTTTGAGAGGCTATAGCGAGGGAACATATTCTCTGAAAGGAGAGGACTTTACGTTTTCATTTACTTCTTCTTTGGGGCCAGATCCAGCAACTTTTGATATCTCTGATGGATGCGTACCCAAAGACCAATTGGTAAGTAATCTTAACCCAACAAATCCTACGCAAACAGGAACCTTGGTTTTAAGTGATTCCCATGATTCATTTTTATTGGAATACACCTGTAATGATATGTTGGGGGGCATGAATAATTGTATCGGAGCTCAGGTTTTCACAATGGTGGAGTAAGCATCAGTTGCATCACTTGTATATTAGATTGTAAGCTTATGGTAGAGGGAATATTTGTGCTATTTTAGGGTATGATCAATTCTAAAGCAAGATGTGCTACCATGTAAACCAGTTTTCTCTGGATTTTGATGAGGATTTCAAAGTGATCGTACCTGAGCATTTTGTTAAGGAGGATACAGATCGCTACCATTTGAATGGATTTGCTCACCCCAAACTCTGGGTGATCGCTTCCGATAAGCCGGGGGAACTTCAGCAGATGGAATGGGGACTGGTTCCCTTCTGGGTGAAAAATGCCGAGCAGGCTACTGATATTGCCAATAAAACCCTCAATGCAAAATCTGAGACGGTATTTGAACTGCCTTCTTTCCGGGCAGCCATCAAGCAGCGCAGATGTTTTATCCCTGTTACCGGATTTTACGAATGGAGACATTTTAAGAGTAAGACTTTTCCTTATTTTATCTATTCGGAGAATAACAAGGTATACCTGTTGGCTGGACTCTGGGAAGAGTGGACCGACAAGGAAACTGGAGAAATCAGAAAAACATGCTCTATCATTACGTCTGCAGCCAATGGACTGATGGAACAGATCCACAATACCAAGAAAAGAATGCCATTGATTTTGGATGCTAAAAATGCCAGAATATGGGTGAGCTCAGGACTAGAAAAGGAAGAAATTGAATCTTTAATGAAGCCGATTGAAGCATCAAAGATGAAAGCCCACACGATCAGCAGACTGGTGACTTCACGTACTGAAAACTCCAATGTAAAGGAAGTGGTAGAACAGATGAGGTATGAAGAGCTTCCCGAGTTGGTCAGTTAAGCCAACTCCTCGAAGCTGATTTCAGGCAGGTCTTCCAAAAGATTATGGAGGTAACCGTCTCCTTGGGCGATCAATACTGCGGGTTTGTTTTCTTCCTGCCTGATCCGCACCGGGATTTCATTTTTGCTTGCTAATACAAACAGCTCCCACTGCCCGGATTCGATTCCCTGAATTGCCTCTTTGGTGCTGATTGCCCATCGCTGACCGGTATTGTTTACTCCCCCGATCTTCAGGATCTGGATAGAATCCTTGCTTTTTTTGTCCTTTTCGATAAAATGGACGGTTAATTTTCTCATGCGGCTCTACTTCTCTAATACTGCAAATATGTGAAATAATGGGCACACATTTGAATAAGAATCTTTAGTCAGTTGCTATTTACGGGCTTAGAATTTCCAGGGTTTTTATACCCAAATTAAGCCCTATTAAATTGATGTGTTTATCGGAGGTTGCTGTCCCTAGAATTTAAAGTTTCAAATCCTCCAGTTTCCGGTTGATCTCGGCGATACCCAATCCGATCTGTTGCAGGGTTAGGGTTTCGGTTGGCAATTCCCGTATCATGGAGTATTCAAACTTCCAGATCTCCCTAACTTCTTCTGCCCGTATCCGGAAGGGTTCATAAAGTGGATTGATAGATCGTAAAACAAAACTCCTTTCCTCCTCCAGAAAACTGACCATCTTGAAACTGATCCCCTCATTTTCTGTCACTACCACGCAGGGAGTTTCCTTGCTGAATTTCCAGTCCATCAGATAGGAGCCGATGATGTAGGATCCCCCCGGTACCGGAAGCATACTGTCACCCTCTGTCTGAAACATTCTGTACTTTTTATCCTTGGGTAAATTGGGTAACTGGAACACCGGAAGGGTACTGATAAACTCCGGGTCCCCATATCCTCCCAGGTATCCTGCCTTTGCCTTGATCGGTACCAGCTCTATGTTTTCCTCGTTGTTTCCGGTTACGGTGGTTGCCAATATCCTTACTTTGGATCCACTCAGAAAAACGTCGTTTCCAGCCTCCAGGTCACGGATTTTCAGTTCACTGAGCTTGGAGAGATCTATCCTCAGTAGGGTATCTACACTCATCCGGAAGAAATCAGCGCAGAGCAGCAGGTCATCGATAGGAGGTGATTTACTTCGCCCGTTTTCATGTGCATTCAGTTTTGCACGGGTTACACCCAGCTTTTCAGCGAGCTCATCCTGACTGAATTTCTTCCTCTTTCTAAGGAATCTAAGATTGTTTGCCCAAAAATATTTTTGACTTCTCATTTTTATTCGATACAATTAATGGCGATACAATGTTACTAATTGTATCAAAAATACTATAATTTCTGAGAAATGGAAAGGCATATTGTGCATATGGATCTGGATACCTTCTTTGTATCCGTGGAGCGGTTGAAAAACAGTGCCCTGAAGAATAAACCCGTCATCATCGGAGGAAGCTCAGACAGGGGAGTGGTCTCCTCCTGCAGCTATGAGGCTCGTACTTTCGGGGTGCATTCGGCCATGCCTATGCGCTTGGCAAAAAGACTCTGCCCCAATGCGTTTTACATCAAAGGGGATTACGACGGCTACACCCACTACTCCCGGTTGGTCACTGAGGTAATCCAGGATCAGGTGCCTCTGATGGAGAAAGCCTCCATCGATGAGTTTTACCTGGACCTGACCGGGATGGACCGCTTTTTCGGCTGTGGCAAGTTTACTGCCGAGCTTAAAAACAAAATATACAATGAATCCGGGCTGCCCATTTCCTATGCATTGGCGGTAAACAAACTGGTGTCCAAAGTGGCAACCCATGATGCCAAGCCCAACGGGCAGATGACCGTTCCTTTTGGGAAGGAAAAACCTTATTTGGCTCCGCTCCCTATCCGCAGGATGCCTGGAGTGGGGGAGAAAACCTCGGTGCTGCTGGAGCGCATGGGGGTGGAGAATATCAAACTGCTTTCGGAGATACCGCTTCGTATGATGCAGAATCTATTGGGGAAATCAGGCATTGATCTGTCCAGAAAGGCCAACGGGATTGATGAATCCCCGGTCATCCCCTACACCGAGCAAAAAAGCATCGGGACGGAGACGACCTTTGAATCTGATACGATTGATATGCAGTTTCTGCATGCACAGCTGGTGCGCATGACAGAAAAAGTCGCTTTTGAAATGAGACAGAAGCAGAAACTTTGTGGGTGTATTACTGTGAAACTTCGTTATTCCAACTTTGATACGGTAAGCAGGCAGTGTATGATTGCTTACAACAGTTCCGATGAAGTACTGCTTCAGCGGGCAAAGGAACTATTTACCAGGCTTTACGACCGGAGGATGCTGGTAAGGCTGGTAGGGGTCAAACTGAGCCATCTGGTGCAGGGAAGCCAGCAGATCGACCTGTTTGAGCATACCGAGGAGGAAGTAAGCCTGTACCAGGCCATAGACTGGATCAAGAACCGCTATGGGGCACAGAGCATAACCCGGGCAATCACATTAAGCAGTATCTGATATGTTCCTGAATTGTAAAACCTGGTTCAGTTACCGTTACGGTACTTTCACGACCAAAGAACTGGTGGATACCGCTTCGGAAATTGGATTGTCCTCACTGGGATTGACCAATATCAACAGTACAGCGGATCTCTGGGATTTCGTGGATTTCTGCAGGAATAAGAACATCAAGCCCATTGCGGGTGCGGAGATCAGAAACGGGGATGAACTCTGTTACCTGCTCCTCGCAAAAAGTGATGCTGGTTTGCTTGAAATCAACCGCTTCCTTTCCATGCATCTGCAGGAGGAACTTCCATTTCCCGAAAGACCGGACTGCTTTTCAGAGGTATTTGTAATTTATCCTGTGGGAAAATACGCAGCAGGAGAGCTGAAGAACCATGAGTTCATCGGCGTATTGGCAGGAGAGCTGAACCGTCTTAAAAAGCAGGAACTCCAGGCATTTCCCAAAAAGTGGCTGATCCGCCACCCGGTGACGGTCCAGAATAAAACCTACTTCAATGTACACCGGCTGCTACGTGCAATCGGCAAAAACACCCTGATCACCAAACTGGGAGCAACTGACTTTGCATCCCCGGATGAAATGTTTATGCCAGAGGCAGAGCTGATGGCTGCATTCCGGAATCATCCGGTCATGATTACCAATACGCTCCAGTTGATTGATCGGTGCAACATCCAAACGGAATTGCATACTGACAAGAACAAACGGTGTTTTTCAGCCTCTCCGGAGGACGACAGGATTTTGCTGGAAAAGCTGGCCATGGAAGGGTTGGACTACCGCTATGGAAACAATCCTGTCGCCAAACAGCGGGTGGTCAAGGAGCTCAAAATCATCAACGAGCTGAACTTTAATGCCTATTTTCTGATCGTATGGGATGTGATCCGCTATGCCCAGAACAGGGGGTTTTACCATGTGGGCAGGGGGAGTGGAGCCAATTCCATTGTTGCCTATTGCCTGAAAATCACGGATGTGGATCCCATCAAACTGGATCTGTACTTTGAACGCTTTTTGAATCCCCACCGGACTTCCCCACCGGACTTTGACATTGATTTTTCATGGAAAGACCGGGACGAGGTGATTGATTACATCTTCAAGCGCTACGGCAAAGACCATGTTTCGCTGCTGGGCATGTACAGCACCTTCCAGCGCAGGGCTGTGATCCGGGAACTGGGGAAAGTGTTTGGTCTGCCCAAGGAGGAAATCGACCAGTTGGTCAGGGGTAAGGACCAGCCTATGAATGAGGATAAAATCCAGCGTACTATTCTCAAGTACGGGAAGTTGCTGGAGAATTTCCCAAACCACCACAGCATCCATCCCGGGGGCATGCTGATTTCAGAAAAACCGATCTATCAATACACCGTCAATGAAATGCCTCCCAAGGGATTTTGCACCGCACAGGTGGATATGTTTTTGGCTGAAAAGATCGGTCTTTTTAAACTGGATATCCTCAGCCAGCGCGGCTTGGGTCATATCAAGGAAGCAATCCGGCTGGTGAAGAAGAATAGGGGAATTGATATCGATATCCACCGGGTGGAGCAGTTTATGGCGGATCCCAAGGTGGCAAACCAGATCAAACAGGCAGATACCATTGGATGCTTTTACATAGAAAGCCCGGCCATGCGCCAGCTTCTTACCAAGCTCAAGTGTGAGGATTACCTTACGCTAGTGGCGGCCAGTTCTATTATCCGTCCGGGTGTGTCTCAATCTGGTATGATGAAGCAGTACATCGAGCGCTTCCATGATCCCAAGAAGATTGTTTACCTGCATCCCAAGATGAAGGAGCTGCTGGAAGAAACCTATGGGGTGATGGTGTATCAGGAGGATGTGATCAAGGTCGCCCACCATTTTGGGGGAATGGATATGGGAGAGGCGGATATACTCCGTCGCGCCATGTCCGGTAAATATAGGGGACATGATAAATTTATACAGATCCGGGAAAAGTTCTTTGCCAACTGCAGGGAACTGGGTTATGAGGAAGTGGTAACCGCTGAGGTGTGGAGGCAGATCGAATCCTTTGGCGGCTATTCCTTTTCCAAGGCGCATTCTGCTTCCTTTGCTGTGGAAAGCTACCAAAGCCTGTACTTGAAGACCTATTACCCTAAGGAGTTTATGGTGGCGGTCATCAACAATTTCGGGGGCTTTTACAGCACGGAGTTTTATTTCCATGAGCTGAAACGGACGGGGGCAACCGTGCATCCGCCCTGTGTGAACAGCAGTGATTACCTGACCAATATTTCAGGGGATGAGGTATATGTGGGAATGATCCACATAGAGCAGCTGGAGAAATCACTCTGCGAGCGGATCCTGATGGAGCGGGAACGGTCAGGTCCATACCTGGGGCTGCATGATTTTATCGAGCGTACCCATGCAGGGCCTGAGATGTTGAATATCCTGATCAGTGTTGGGGCATTTGGGTTTACAGGACTGGGGAAAAAGAAACTGCTTTGGCAGGCCAATTTTCTGCAGAAAAGACAGACGGAGCCAATGGATGCTCCCGCCCTGTTTAGGGAAGCGCCAATGGAGTTTGTGCTTCCTGATTTCCCGGACTATCCTTTAGAGGATGCCATAGATGAGATTAACGTGCTGGGTTTTGCGCTGACCGATATGTTCAGGCTGTGTGCAGATGATGGCAGGGGTACGGTAATGGCGGGTGAGATCGGTGGTCTTCTCGGCAAGACAGTAGAGATCCTGGGGCAATTGGTAACTACCAAGGATGTCAGGACAGTAAACAGGGAACACATGGCCTTTGGGACATTTCTGGATCCCAAGGGGGATTGGCTGGACACGGTGCATTTTCCAAATACGATGAAGCGTTTTCCTTTTCAAGGGAAGGGATTTTATAGGCTAAAAGGAAGGGTGGTGCAGGAGTTTGGGGTGTATGCCTTGGAAGTGAATTTCATGAAAAAGATAGGGCTGAAGGATAAGAAGGCGCCGCTTTGAAAGAAGGTAGAAGTATAAGATTAGTTAGTGCTGACTTTCTCGATCTGTGGCATTAAATTCCCTCTAGGAAACAGTTTCCAGAAAATCCTATCACAACTTTCATCCAGGAGATTGACTCTAGGTGTCTAGAAGACTCTTGTCGGTATTTGCACGGGTATTGTATCCTGATAGGCAGAAACTAATCCATCCAAATTATGACCTATGCTAATTCAATTCCTGGAATCCAGTCTCTTGGAAAATTTGTGCAATTAATTTCCGGTCCTTCAGGCTTTCTGACCGTCAGATACAAAAGCGTGGTGGGTTCTGCTTACGCCGAGGAGGATGGGGCAGGATTTCCTTCCAAAGATTTTCCCTTGCCGGATAAGGAGGAAGTAAACCCTAACCCGGAGATTCCAGAGGAGGAAGAGTATCTACCCGATGAAGAAGAAGTGCCAGTTGAAGAACCTCAAAAAGAAATTGAAGATCCTTCTTTTCCTGGCAAAGGGGATGACCTTCCTCCCATTGAAGAGGAAGAATTTCCGAAAACAGATCCTGTTTGATTAGTTTCGCGGGAGATACTTGTAAATTAGCTTATCAACAGATTGCCAGATATTCCATAGTATATAAAACCATTTTGTATTAAAACCCTCCTTAATATCAACATTATGAATAATGGCTCAGATAAAACAAATTCTAGGGAAGACGATGTAGTGGCAAAAGTAATTATCCATATGCCTACCGATCCTGAAGTAAACTTTGAATGTCCTTTGATGTTCAAACTGCCAGAAGTAGGGCAGGTACTTGACCTGGTATACGAGGAGTTTATAACAGACCAGGATGAATGGGAGAGAGCTTTTAGCGCCCTAAATAATGATGTGATGGTAATCGACAGAATAGAAGGCGATCATGTCTATCTTAGGGAGGGTAATCCTGATGAAATAGAATCCGAATAACCGGAATTCTCTCCACTGCTTCTCCGGATTTCCAGCAAAATACAAGATTGTAATTTATAGGATTACTACAACTACATTTTAGAATTAGGTCTATTTTATCTGCTTATAATTGTTTATTACTAGTTAGATAAACTATCTATTCCACCAAGGATCACGAGAATATAGCATTGCGTGAAACATGCCAATGTTTTAAGCCTGATCCATACTTACCTGTGCGGAGTGTTTTAATTACTTTAAGTTAACTCCATGCTAATTTTCACGTACATTATTTGAAATTTATATAACCTATACAGACAACATGAGAGAATTGATTAAAGAAGCTATTGCTGACCTCAGAAAAGGTGATGGCTTTATCTATGTAACAGCAGAAGGGAATAACATTGATTTACAAGAAGCTGCCTCCAAAGGAATAGCAGTTACCCCTGTGAATCCTAAGAAAGAAGTAATTAAGAAATTGGATGCCGCTGGACTTCATCTGAATGATACTAAATTTCTAAATGAATTGAATGAATTGATCTCTCTGATTTCCGGTGGGGCAGTTCCCGCTAAAGCAAGTAAGAGAAGATCATTCAGCGATTCGGAGAAAAGTAAAATCGTAGAAGAGTGGGCTAAAGTTGAAGCCACCGGCAATAAAACCAAAGCAGCATTTGCAAAAGAAATCGGTGTAGGTTACCAGACGTTTATTAATTGGTTGAGAGATTAATGTCTTGACTTATTTTCGGAAAATATTTGTATTTAACTACGCAGCTCCCAGTTAGGAAGAAACTAGCTGGGGGTTTTCTTTTAAGGCTAACTATTCGTTTTATAGGTATAGAGGTACTTCAACAACTTTAATAGAACTGATGTGATAGCGTATCTATCTCCAAGGGACAACGTATCAGTGACTCGCCTTTTCCCGCTATCTATTACTTAACTAATCCGTCTTTAACAAAGTTGTACTTCAAGCTTGCTTTATTTTGTCTTCCTTGATTTGCCTGCACCATACTGGGATTTGAATACATTACTTAGACTTCCTTACATGAATTTTGTCTCAACATTTAAAAATGGATTTATATTTTAAGAAATGTGGGACAGTTAACTGTTGAGCTGTCCCACCAATTTTTCAAGAATATCTTCATTAATCTTAATTCCTGCAGTTTGTAGTTGAGTCCTAACTCTTTCTATGGTATAGTCTTGCTCTTTCAACTCAAGATTGGACTGTAGGCCTCGTTGGATTTTTAAATACCATACAGAATTGTTGTCAATTTCTGCTCCCACACTCCGAAGTCTGTATCCATTATGGTTGTCATGCGAGGTTACAGAATCATCAAGCCTTATATAGGAATTGTTAAAACCTTTAAAAGTACCCAGATTCAAATCCTGAACATTCATCGTGATAAGTTCATCTCGGCCGATGGCAGTAATCCAATCCGCGGAGAATGGAGCCTGTACCTGTAGAAAGTTTTGATTGTCATCCCGGACACTGGCATATATTTTATGCTCGATACAACTACTTGTCGGCGAAATTGAGATTAAATTTTCAGCTTCTCTACTGAATTCCCAAAGAAACGGAGAGCCATCTTGTGGGTCAACGTTTAATGCAGAATATAGCCAGTTACAGGTCACCCGGAGCTTTCCCAATCCGGTAAGAGAGTATAATTCTGCCTGCATAAAGGGCCCGTTCAAGGTGTTGTACATTAAGGATTGTTCGGAGGCAAAAGGATTTTTCATGAGTTTCGTTAGAGGTTCCATAAGTTTTATTAAGGTGCTACCTTGGAGGCGAATGCCGTTGATTCGGTTTTGACATTGTTCCAGCAGATTATAGCCGTTTCTATATCCAAAGCTTCAATGAAAGGAATCGTTACATTGATTTCTTTTGAAACTGTATTGGCCAAATCATTTGAAATAGCTGACCAACTACCTGTAACATTACCAGCTGCAGTTTCCAGTGCGTCAATGATATCACCGAGGGGAGCCCAAAAATCTCCGAGTTTCTCCTTGTTTAGCGCTATTTCTGCATCAACAACTTGATTTTTATTAAGGAAACTCCTCAGATTGGCAGCGGTTACTTCCGTACTGGCAAGGATCGGAGAGGTATTTTCCTGCAAATCCCGAAGGCTATCTTCCACCAGTTTTTTCACATCATCAGGTACAGTCGGTCCGGATATCTTACTGACGGCTGCATTCAAGATCAGGAAATTATTGAGGGCAGTTTCGCAATAGACCGAAATAGTTTTGGATAAGCTTATAAGCCCTGGAAATGTATCTGAATTCCAAAGTTTGCTGGCTTCCAGCAGTGCTGGATAGCCAGGCAAATCCTGGGAAATGATTGCGGAAATTCTTTCTGCACCTAGTACCGAACCTACCCTATTATTAATAGTTGCCCATTGGGAGGAGGGAATGGTAAATATACTTTTAACACCTTCGTTCGCTAATATAGACATGAGATCAGACAGCTGGGTGAAGTTTCGCAAAGCCTAGCGTGGTAGCCCCGATCGCAGTCCCCTCCATGTACATGGTGATCTTACTCACCTTGGAAAGATCCAAATCGGAATTGTTTGATCTAAGCGATATTTTCCATTCACTGAATGGTGTTGGCCTGAAATAGGCGTATGAAACCTCATGGTCCACGGCCCCGTCAATCTGTACCAATCCAAAGGTCCCGTTTTCAAATGCCCAATCCGAATTTTTACTGTCATTGGATACTTTATACTCAAATGTTCTGGTGAGGGGTTTTGAATTAAATTGATAATCCAGAGCCTCATATCTGTCCAGATAATTTCCGCTGTTAGTTACTGTCACGTACACAGAGGTCTTTTTGCCCAGAAACTGAATTCCTTCTATCCAGATTCGCAAGTCGTCTAACCGGATTCTATCCAGTCCCATAAACTCATCTTCGCCTAAGGGGATTACCCAATTGGTTTCTAAATTTTCCTTAAGCTCATCTAAATTGGCCTCATCCTCGATCACAAATGTCATGTTTTTCATGAGTTGAGGGGGAGGATTAAATCTTTTCAATGCTGTGGCTTCATCCATCGCCAATGCAGTAATGTCCTCAATCCCGGAGTTTAGATCTGAAACCGGATCAATAATTTTGGGATTGATGGAAGATGAGTTCAAAGCCCAGTAAAAAAAAGATGCCTGGTATGATTTCAAGGCAGAAAAAAGTGAGCTTTTACTGTCTACATATTTTTGGTATAGCAGCTGCATCATATTCAGATTTGTTTTTCCACCTACTTCAAGCTGCTCTACTAGATTCTTAAGGTTCTTCTCTTTTTCCTGGGCATAATGAAGCTGAAAAATCAGGGAAGCCACTTCCTGACCAGTTCTGATCAAAGCAAGCTGTACAGCTGAAAGAGATTGTCCATACACCACAAGAATATCCATTGCTTCTTTGTAATCCTGAGAATATTCAATTTCCAATTCAATCGGATTGGCCATGATTATATCGGTTTGGATTTTATAAACAGCCCAACCGTCTGCCGCGCTTAAATCAGCACCGTCGGTAGTGTCTTTCATCTCCTGGATGATTTTAGTTTTGCTTTGGGCACTACCAATATTGTCTGCTACATCTTTGACAGACTTGGCCAATTCAAATACCTTTTTCAATACCTCAACCAGTTTTTTTAGCTTTTCCATTGTTTTGGATAGGTCTGTTGCCATTTTTGCAACTTCCGCGCCCGTTTTGGCTGCATTTGCCACGGCTTCCGCCCCTTTTATAGCACCTGCCGCAGCCGCCGGAGCAGCTGCTTCATTTCCTACAGCCATGGATGCGATGGCAGTACCAAATGTGACTACGGCCTTAACCAAGTCCAAAATTCCTTCTAATATTACCTTACGCTGGTATGCTGGAATGCCAACTTCCCGGAAATCAATGGCCACCATTGCTACTGCAGTTTGCTGGGCGTAAAAGTTTTGAAGAGCCTTTTGGGAAGCTTTTTCAGCATTGTTATAGTTTTCATTAGCCTGCTCCAATAAAGCTTTGATATAAGTGATTTCACTCTCTGTATTAGAGACCATCGTTTTGGCCATTGCTATATTCTGCTCGGTAAGTACCTCCTGTGTGCTTAACAGCCTGTAATCATTTTCATATTTTTCAGCACTTTCAGCAAATGCCCCTGCCAACTTGGTATAGACAGCCGAGGTGAGATAGGGTACGAATTGCGCCCCGTTTTTTTGGGAGTTAAGTTGCGAATTTAATAACGTGGCCAAACTCGTGCTTCTATAAAAAAGAGCGTTTAGTTCTGGGCTTTGCGCAGCCCAGCCTTTAACCCAAAGGAATAATGCAACTGCCAGCTCGGGGTTTTGATCATAGAGTAAAGAGCCAAATATGAAGGAGTTGTTGAGGTATAGCTCCATATCATAAGGTGGATTGAAGGCAATCCCATTTTCTAAGCTAAGTGTATCTAGAGAAGCCACTTTGTTTTTGGCCTTTATCAAAATACCCGGAGAAATAGTGTCTTGTCCGATTAAAAAAAGCTGAGGAGGAGAAGTAGGGGAGAAAGCCGCTTTGGCAGTAAGTATTCCCTGGATTTCATTGCCGAAAAGTATAAGTTTGGCGGTACTGTCCTTCTGATAGTCCAGAATGATGGTTGCTCCTTCACCCATAATGATTAGTCGGGCATAAATAAGTAACCCTTGTGATTGAAGTGCCCAATTTATGCCTGAAGGAATCATCAACACATCCGCATACACTGTTATCAGAATGGGAGAAATTCCTTTCTCTGAAATTTCATTTTTGATATCAGAAAGATTTAAGGCCATTCCACGGAAAATACTGGCATTTGCTTCTATTACGCTACAGCTTGCGTCGGGTATATTTCCTTTTTTTTCCAGATTGTCATAGTAGGATGCCCAGTCCACACCTGGTGCGGACTGAGCATTTTTCATTAATGAAGGGCTCATGTTTAAGCTGCTTTCTGAGATACAGTTACATAGGCATTCACCCGGTACGCCTGAGCTTCCTCTCCAACTGCTGTCCATGCTTTGATGGCTGATTCTACTCCAAGATCCATTATAATAGGAAGGGCTTCTGCGATGTTGGTTTCAATCAATTTGGAGATATTTCCCAAGTCGTCAGAAATTGCTGCCCAAACACCCTGAATTTTTTGGATCACAGGCAATGCAGCAGAAATAGAATTGATATTACCTGAAAGTCCCATTTGTGTAGTGTGCAAAGAGGCCATTAAGTTGGCATCGGCTTGCTTCTCTTCATTGAGCTCTTTGATTTTTGCTCTGGCAGCATGAGCTCTGTCTAGTGCATCAGTTGCTCTCTTTCCATAAACCCCTGCTACTACTGCAGCCGCAATAGTTCCAAAGGGCCAAACCCAAGCATAAGTAGGTGAGGTAGCAGCCACCACCACATCATGCTCGTATTCTTTATTGGCCGCATCCAAGATAGTCTGCTGGTCAGCTAGCTCTTTGGTTAATCGCTGGACTTCTACACTTTTTTCGCCATATTCAGTATCATATTTTTTAAATAACCCTGATTTGCCATCTGGACCTACCAAGATATCCTTATCTGCCTGTGTTTGATCAGCAAAAGTTTTTATTTTAGTAGCCACAGCTTCTGCCTTTGATTGATAGCCAGAGGCACTTTTAGCCAAGGTGTCAAGTATAGCTTTTAGCTTGTCCTTTGCACTCTGGTCATTAGGATTATCAACTAGTTTTTGGGCAAGTGGAAGAATTGGTGCGTAGTAGGTTGGTGCCTGCTGTGCATAGGATACCACATCTGAGGCCAATGAAACACTGGCCGGGAACGTGTCATCATTCCATGTGGTGACATGATCAAAAATCCCCTTATATGCATTAATCAGGGGTGTGAACGGCGACATGTCCCCAGGTGCGCCGCTTCCAAGGAAAGCTTTAAAGTCGGCTTCTGTATGAGGCATGATTTCTTTGCTCTGGGCAGCAATCACGTAGGTTTGGATTGCATACCATTCTGCTGCCGAGAGTGCGAATCCAGGACCTCCGGATTCGGATGGAGTGGCAATAGCGCCTGGTCCGATGTTGATTTTTTTGAGTACTGCTGTCATAGTGATATTGTTTAAAAATGAATAAAAGAGAATTACTGGTTACTTGACAAAGAAATAGGCGTGCTCAGCCTTAGTCTAAAGAATTTCATTTAGCGGAAGTCTTTCGTTTAAAAAAGAGATTTTGAATTTCAACCGCTTTCTGTTGACAATACAAAGTTTCGGGATTTAAAGGAAAAATCAATACCCTATACAGGGTATTTTTTGCCTAATAATCAGATAGTTATGTCACTATTTTTGAAAAATTATTACTTTTCCAATCCGACAATCGAATGTTTCAAAATCAAAAACAGCAAAAATAAGGTCTTTCAAACAGGTATTTAAAAGTAGTTAATTGGGGATTGCCCATTTTCTGATTATTTTACACAAGGAAGCTTTTGCTATGGCTTGCATTCGATATTTTGGAAAATCTTTATAAGTGCGCTCACCGTGGAGAGTCACCGCAGAAATCTGCTTCAGAAGTTCAAAGTAACCAACTCCGCTTCTCAGATCCACCGAGCGACAGATGAATTAATCCTTGATCAAATCTTATCGCACGGAAAAGCAGGCGCTGCAAATGGGGTCATGAAATTGCAGATCGGAAAGCAGTATGCCTTTTCAGACTTTTATGTGTTTCAGGGAGCAAAAGGAATCAAAGTGAAATCTGTAACTTCCTATTGCATAGAAATATAAACTATGAAATCAATTTTCGACCAAAATACCAGAGCTGAGCTGATCCGAAGAATTGCTCAAATCAGCGAGGCGAATAAAGCCGAATGGGGAAAAATGGATGTTTATCAAATGCTGAAGCATAACACCTTCTGGAATGGCTGGATACTTGGCACAGCTGATCACACCTTTAATCAAGTGATTCTGGGCGAGCTATTTGGCAAAATAGCTTTGAAAAGAATGATAAAGGACGATAAACCTTTTGACAGAAATATCCCTACATCATCCCAGTTCAAAGTAACAAAGTCTGAAATTGATTTGGAAGCCGAAAAGTCTAACTGGATTCGTTTGATCAACGCGTATGAAACCTATAACAATCCCGGATTCATTCATGATTTTTTTGGGAAAATGACCAAGGAACAAATTGGGGTTTTAGTTTACAAACACACAGATCATCATTTGAGGCAATTTGGATTGTAAAGGTTAGTGTAATTTGGCCATGCTGATCGTAGAATAAATAAACAGGAATGATGAAAGATTTAAAACCTATAAAAGTCGAAGAGTTTATTGAAAAGTCACCATTAGAATCTCAGGAGGTAATGTTAAAGCTTAAAAACCTGATTGAAACTACAGAGCCCGGAGCTGAAGGTGGTATCAGTTGGAATGTGCCTATTTACAAATACCACGGAATTCTCGCAGGCTTTTCTCTGGCCAAGAAGCACGTCAGTTTTGGGATCGATTCGTTAACCGAGGATGTTCGTAGAGTACTTGAAGAGAAAGGCTACAAAACGGGTAAGAAAACAATTCAGATAAAGTTTGGCCAGAAGGTTCCGACAGCAGAAATAGTACTACTTATTAAAGAGCAAGCTAAACTGAATGAGGTTTAACCAGGCAATAAAAAAAATGGAAATAAAATTGCATCTCCAGAATGATACTAAACTGGCCGGAGATATGATTTTAGGTAGTTTTCCATTCATCAGAGTCTTTAAAATCACGCATCCCGAGATTGAATTTCCAAAACAGGAGCTGTTGTTTTTCAAACCGTGCAAATAGTTGTTTGTCTTCAGGATTGAGGTAAAATCCGCTTCCTTCATGGTCCGCCTGGGTGACTTTTGCACCGAATAACTCTTGTCGAATTTCTGGGTGGGAAGTTAAAGAATGATGATGGAGACAGGGCTAGGTAAAAGGCAGGCTTGGATTTTTAATAAACAGAATAAAACAGCATCAACTCATTTATTTCCAACTTCGGTATTGTTGTTGGATTACTACTGACCTAAGGAATTTGATGGTTCCGGCATATTTGCGTAAGGTTCCTTTCTGCAGAAGCGGAGCGCTTTTCTAAATGTTTAACACAGCAAAGTCCATTTAGCTGACCTACAAAAGGTGTACGATGTTGTTAACGGATTGTACGCTGACGAACTGTAAGTGAATAGGCTGGCTAGCTAATGACAACAAAAAAATATAAAATGATGAAAAGAATTGCAGTGATTATTTTAATGCTCGCCATTGGAACAGAAGCTTCATTTGCCCAGCATAATAAAGAACTTCAGGAAATGGCCGATCAGGATCAACAAGCCCGTTTCTCGCAAAATATCGACTGGATTAAACTGAACAGAGAGGACAGTCTGAGAAGGGAGAGGGTTCTCAACCTTATGAAATCGGATTCGCTCATTACAGGCAAGGATTACTTTAACGCAGGCATTATTTTTCAGCACGGGACAGATACCATTGAGTCTTCCCTGGCAGTAAAAAGTTTTGAGAAGGCCATAAAAATGGATTCCACACTGAACAAATGGTGGTATGCAGCCGCAGTAGACAGGGACTTGATGCGAAAGGGGGAACCACAGATTTACGGAACTCAGTATATCCAAAATGAGTCAACAGGAGGAAAATTGAAGCAGTACTTAATTGACACCACACAGGTGACAGATGAAGATAGAATAAACTATGGGGTGGAAACTTTGGCTCAACAGCGGGAAAAAGAAAAGCTGATGAACCTCAAATCCCCAGGATTCTATTATGCATCTTCCGGCTCAATTGATGAAACCATCCAACTAATAAAGGATGAGTTTGAAGAGGGGGCAGATTCCGAATATAATGTGAGCGAAGGAAGTATTAATTCCTTCGGTTATCAACTGTTAAGCAGACAATTGCTTAATGAAGCTTTGGAAGTGCTTGAATTGAATACCGTACTTTATTCTAGCAGTGCGAACACATATGACAGTTTGGGTGAAGCGCTTCGCAGGGATGGCCAAATAATGGAAAGTATCAAAGCATACAAGAAGTCACTGGAGCTTGACCCAAAAAATGAGAATGCGAAAATTGCCGTACAGGAAATGTCAGAATCCAAGAGTCAAGAAAATTAACTGAGGAGAGTGTCTTAAAATACAATCACTTGTGTTTTGCTGTTGACATAGGGCTGTCACAAGCCCCATTTAAGTTTGCCGTATATTAAATTTTAAAGCGGCAATAACATGACAAGCACAACAAGAAAAGGTGTAAATCCTATTCAGTTTCCAAAACCAAAAATGATTGCAGTGAATGGGGTAGAACTGGAAGTATTTGAAGCAGGTACACGAAATGCGGGGAAACCTATCGTTCTCTGCCATGGCTTTCCTGAACATGCCTTTTCCTGGCGTTATCAGATACCAGTACTAGCCGAAGAGGGATACCATGTTATTGTACCCAATCAGCGGGGTTACGGAAATTCATCCTGTCCAAGCGAAGTCATTGAGTATGATATTAAGCATTTAACCGCTGACCTTATCGGGGTGCTCGACCATTATGGATATCAGGATGCCACCTTTGTAGGTCACGACTGGGGTGCAAATGTCATTTGGAACCTTGCGCTATTGTATCCTGAGCGGGTAAATAAAGTGATCAATCTTGCTTTGCCTTATCAGGAGAGAGGTGAAAAACCCTAGATTGAGTTTATGGAAGAGCTAGTTGGAGAAGACTTTTATTTTGTCCACTTCAATAGGAAGCCTGGCGTAGCAGATGCTATTATGGAGGAAAACTCCTCCCGGTTTCTTCGTAATCTATTTCGTAAAAATATGCTTCAATTAACATCAGAACCAGGAATGCTTATGATCAATTTGGCAGAAGCAGCCAAACCATATGGTGAGCCTCTTATGAGCAATAAAGAACTGTCGGTTTTTATCTCCTCCTTTGAATCTTCAGGGTTTACAGGATGTATCAACTGGTATAGAAATCTGGATCGCAACTGGCATCTAATGGCAGATCTGGAACCTAGGATTAATCAACCCACCTTGATGATTTACGGGAAAAGGGATCAGATTCCGAAATCTCCCAACCTAAAGGATTTTGCTCCAAATTTAGAAGTGATTAGCTTGGATTGTGGCCATTGCATCCAGCAGGAGCTCCCTCAAGAGACTAATCAGGCGATTTTGAATTGGTTAAGGAAACAAAAAACTTAACTGGTTCAACTGATTGGAGGAAGCAGGAATATTAGTTATGCCGATAAAGCAGTTTGAGCAGGGTGCCAGTTCTTTATCAATTGGTTGATCCATTTCTTGTAATTCCTTATTCTGGAGTCATGTTTTATAACTTAAAATTCTGATTAGATTAATATCTTATTGGGGAACTTTCTGTTTTGGTGTCTTTTACTATTGGTCTATAGAAAATCCGATTGGAAAGCTTTTCCCGTTGGCTGTATCCAATGAAATTGTACCGTTTTCGGATGTGAAATAAACAATACTATTTATTGTTCGGGTGTATGGCTAATAGATACCTGTTTTTACCTAGGTGGGATTGCGCTATTTTCCTCAATTATGTTACATCAACCCCTGTTTCGGTTACATCCATCATTTTCCTGATCCACACCTTTGTACGGCACATTAAACATAAAAGCGATGACAGTACAACAAAAAAGGAAACCTAAAGTCTGGTTTATTACCGGTACTTCCAGGGGATTTGGGCGGGTGTGGACAGAAGCTGCACTAAAACGAGGCGATCAGGTGGCAGCCACCGCAAGGAACTTGGAAAGCATTGCCGACTTTAAGGAGAACTATGGGGATAAGGTATTGCTTCTGGAGTTGGATGTAACAAATCCCGATCAGGTAAGATTAGCACTGGACCAGGCAGTTGAATATTTTGGAAGGTTGGATATTGTTTTTAACAATGCCGGTTATTCCTTGGTAGGTACTATTGAAGAATCTGATCCTGAAGAGGTTCGTGCACTGTATGAAACCAATATATTTGGTCCACTTGCTGTGATCAAGGCCGCATTGCCGATTTTGAGAAAACAGGGCTATGGGCATATTCTGGGCACATCGAGTAACTTGGGACATATCACCTTACCGGTCATTGGTTACTACTGCTCCTCTAAATGGGCTTTTGAATCCCTACATGAAAGTTTGGCTGCTGAAGTTGCCCAATTCAATATCCAAGTGACCATCGTGGAACCTGGGGCCTATGCTACTGAATTTGGAAGCAAACAATCCTTGAAATTTGCTGATGGGATGGATATCTATCACGGCTTCAAAGAAAAGTTTTTTGGAAACCTAAGTAGTATGGAACGTGGAAACCCAGAAGCTACCGCTCAAGCGCTTTTCACCATGGTAGATTCAGAGAATCCACCTCTTAGGTTTAACTTGGGTAGCCACAATTTAGTCGGAATTAAGGCCGCCTATAATGAGCGGCTGAAAACCTGGGAAGAGTGGGACGAAGTATCCCAGTCAGCGCAGGGATAAATGGAAAAAGCTTAATTTAAAAGAGGATGATCGGATAATGAGCTCTGAACCGGTCATCCCTATTATAGCATGTGATTATGAAAAAAGAAAGGACCTTGCCTAAGTTTGATTCTATTGCTGATGCCCATAAGGCCTTTGGCCTTCCTCAACCTAAACATCCGCTGATCAGCCTGATAACAGGGGATATGGGAGGAAATATTAACACACACGGAGGAACACATGTGTTGAGTTTCTATAAAATCTCATTTAACCCCAGGCTAAGTTCCAAGGTGAAATATGGTCAAGGGTATTATGATTTTAACGAAGGGGGAATGCTTTTTGCCTCCCCAAACCAGGTAATTGGAAGTGATGAGGATATTCCTGAATTACCGGAATGTTCATTGTTGTCTCTGATAATCCATCCAGATTTTCTGATGGGCTTTCCACTTGCTCAGGATATTAAACAATACGGTTTTTTTTCCTACGCCACCCGGGAGGCATTGCACCTTTCTCAGGAGGAAAAGGAGACCATTATTTCTCTGTTCAATATGATTAAGAAGGAGCTGGAGAGTCGTATAGACGACTTCAGTCAGGATGTGGTGATTTCTCAAATAGCACTTCTACTTAATTTTTGTAACCGTTTTTACAAACGTCAGTTCATTACCCGCAAAGCAGTCAATCATGATATCCTATTACAGGTGGAAACGTATTTGGATGAGTACTTAAATGAGGAAAAAGCCCTAACCGATGGTATACCCTCAGTTCAGTCTCTGGCAGAACATGTTAATCTTTCCCCAAATTACTTAAGTGACTTACTTCGCTCACTTTCCGGGAGGAATACCCAGCAGCTTATTCAGGATAAGCTCATAGAAAAAGCCAAGGATTTGCTGTCCACTACAAATTTATCTGTAAGCGAGATTGCCTATCAGCTGGGGTTTGATTACTCCCAATCATTCAGTAGGTTTTTCAAGACTAAGACTGAGATGTCCCCGGTATTATTTAGGAGATCTTTTAATTGATTTTTTTGGGTGGAGTTAGCATACTCTTTAATTACTGCTTAAGAGCGAATTTAATTTCAGAATCATCCCTCTGAGCACAACTTAAGGTTGACAGAAGAAGTAGCTGAAATGATCCCATTATTCACATGACTTTTAATTTACCAGCCAATCTATTTTAATGAACAGATTTTTATGAAATGCTGTTTGTCCACTTAATTATTGAACCGTTTTAAAAAGTGGCCGCTAACCAGGCAGGGTCATATTTAAATAAAATAGGAAATGAAAAAAATTGGGTTTTTATCGTTTGGACATTGGGCAAATCATCCTTCTTATCAGGCGAATACAGCCAGCGACACCTTGCTTCAGTCCATTGATTTGGCTGTTGCCGCTGAGGAAATAGGGATGGATGGGGCGTATTTTCGGGTGCATCATTTTGCACAGCAATTGGCTTCCCCATTTCCCTTGCTGGCAGCAATCGGAGCTAAAACTGAAAAAATTGAAATAGGAACTGGCGTCATTGATATGCGCTATGAAAACCCTTTGTATATGGTGGAAAATGCCGGAGCAGCTGATTTGATTTCAGAAGGCCGCCTGCAGTTGGGAGTAAGCAGAGGTTCACCCGAGCAGGTAATTGACGGATGGAAATACTTTGGCCATGGTTTGGAAGATGCAGAAACAGATGTGGAGATGGGAAGAAGAAATGCATTGGAGTTTTACAACAAACTCGATGGAGTGGGTTTTGCCCAGCCAAATCCCAATCCCATGTTTCCAAATCCTCCGGGATTACTGAGATTGGAGCCATATTCCGAAGGATTGCGTGAACGTATCTGGTGGGGCTCTGCCTCGGATGCTACCGCTGTTTGGGCAGCAGAGGTAGGTATGAACCTTCAAAGTTCTACCTTGAAATTCGACGAGAGTGGAAAACCCTTTCATATTCAGCAGGCAGAACAAATCAGGGGGTATAGGGAAGCCTGGAAAAAAGCAGGCCATCAGCGGGAACCGCGGGTTTCAGTCAGCAGATCCATCTTTGCCTTGGTAAACGATCAGGATAAGTATTATTTCGGAGGGGAAGCCAACAGGAAAGACAAGGTTGGAATGATAGAAGCAGACAAGAGAGCCATTTTCGGAAGAAGTTATGCTGCCGAACCGGAACAACTGATTAAGGAGCTGGCGCAGGATGAAGCTATTAAGGAAGCTGATACGCTCTTATTGACCATCCCCAATACCTTGGGTGTGGATTATAATGTGCATGTATTGGAATCTATTTTGAAGTATGTAGCGCCTGAATTGGGTTGGCGTTAAGCGAAGGGTTTTCATGGCGGTAAAAATCCGATATAAATCAAAAATTGCTATTATAGGTGCAGGTCAGGCCGGACTTTCAGCAGCATACCATCTGAAAAATATGGGGTTGAAAGTTGGGCCTGATTTCATCATCTTGGATAGCGCGCCCCATGCAGGCGGTGCCTGGCAATCCCGGTGGGATTCCCTGACCTTGAGTACAGTGAACCGGATTCACGATTTGCCGGGAATGTCCTTTGAAGAAACCTTGGCTACTCATAATACCGAAGTACAGGCGAATTCAGCTGTTCCTCATTACTTTGATTTGTATGAAAAGGAATTCGGGCTTCAGGTGTACCGTCCGGTAAAAGTTGAGAAAGTTTACCTGCAGGGAGACCGCTTTTTTATTGATACAACATCCACTGCTTTCTCGGTATTGGGTATAATCAATGCAACAGGTACCTGGGAAAGCCCCTTCATCCCCGAATATCCCGGTGCCTCTCTTTTTGAAGGTGAGCAGTTACATACCCGGGACTATACGGATGCAGCTTATTTCAAAGGAAAACATGTCATCGTCGTGGGCGGTGGGATATCTGCCATTCAATTGATGGATCAGATCTCAAAAGTTACTTCTACTACCTGGGTGACGCGCAGACCACCGGAATTCAGAAAAGTACCTTTTGATGATATGGCGGGAAGTAGGGCTGTGGCTAGGGTAGAAGAGCGAGTAAGACAGGGCTTGTTACCTCAGTCTGTGGTTTCTGTGACAGGATTACCCTATACTCCGGAAATCGAAGCGATGGAGAAAAGAGGGGTGCTTCAGCGCTTTCCTATGTTTAGTGAAATCACCAAGACTGGTGTGAAATGGGCGGATGGAACAGAAAGAAAGGCTGATGTAATCTTTTGGAATACGGGGTTTAGATGGCCAATGGCTCATTTGGATCTGGTGGTGCCTCGGGAAGAAGGTGGTGGAATAAAGATGTCAGGTAGACTGGCCACTCAGGTAGCTAAAGAACCTAGAATTCACTTGGTAGGATACGGTCCTTCAGCATCCACCATCGGTGCGAATAGGGCTGGCGCCGCCGCCGCTAGGGAATTGGTTAAGAAGTTGGGAATTCAGGAGTTATTAGCGAATAACTGAGTATCTGGTTATCTACGAAATAAACTATGTGTTTTTAAATTTTTAGTGACTTCGGTAATATATTAATCAATAGGCCATGAATTATTCTGGTTAACCGATTAAAGCAATGGGGGGCTGCAATGGGTTTGTTTTAATAGTTCGTGAAGGAGGTAAGTGGATTGTTTTTTTAGAATGTGATGATTTTACTTGCTTTGAATTGAGTTTGTTTACTAGCAGGTAGTTTACATTTTCTTGTCAAATTGTTGAATTTCAGTTAATAATAGGAATTATCAATTCGATTTAGTTTGACTAATGATTATTTTTTCTGATATTAAAACGCTCGTTACTTCTTTTTATGACGATGGATAAACAGGTAATCACTTTTCAGGATATTATCAGACTCAATGAACATGACTGGGATCGGGCATATGAAGTGCTGAACTACCATTTGGTTAGAGGCCATATCGTCAAAGAAGTAATCATAGGAGGGGAGGTGATTTACCACAACACTTCAGGTTTACAGCAAGATGAATTATTTCTCGAGCAAATAATCCCGGCTGATACTATTGCAGCTGAACCAGTAATTCGTCCTAAGCGAAAGCGAATAAATCAGCGTTGAAACCTAAGAGGAAACTGAAGTTATACGCAAATAAAAGATAGCATTAATAGAAGTAGTAGTGTTTACCTATTTAACCAGTATGGACATGAAGAAATCAATCGCAAATTTAGTAGTAGCAGGCTTCCTAATTTCCTGTTCCTCAGGGCCTGAAGTAGCCGTTAAAAATTTTACTGAAAACTTAACCAAGGGCAAAGTTGAAGAAGCTAAGAAGTATGCAACTGAGTCCACAGGCACTATGCTGGATATGGCCAGTAGTATGGGGATTGTTCCGGTAGATCCTGATTTTAAGTTTGAGATGCTAAATGATTCTATAGTAGGAAATAAAGCCTGGATTACGATTGCCAACCCAAATGGCAGATCGGAGGTGATGGAAGTTGTTAAAATAGACGGGGACTGGTTGGTGAATATGAAAGCTAAATTTTAGTCGCTCTTTAGAACATTTCCGAAGACTTGTTTACAATGAAATATTCATGACCAACCTTCTTTTGTAGTACTACTAGGTTTTTTGTGTTATCCTGTGGTATGTTTTTAAAACTGGTATTTTAGTAATTTACTACTTCTTATATGATCTATGAAAACTTTTCCTGAGACTCCTGAAAAATTTGAAAGATTAATGCGTTTTATACGCTACTTTTTACTTGGGACACCTTTCGTTTGGTTATTTTTTCTTTACATCTTTTTTGTATCTGAGTATTCGGAAGCAATTTCACCTGCATTTTTGATCCTATTCCCAATATTGTATGTTTTACTTCTGAGAAGGTATTTAAAATTCAAGAACTTAGAGTAAGTTATTTTTTAAGACCATTTTTTTTTAAAAAATTACTCATTTCTTTTTTTTCAGGTTTATGAAGTTCAGGTCCTCTTTCTCGCTCCCGATGGCTGCTGGTCTTATTTGGTAGAGCCTTCCAAGCAGGAGTCAAGTCACATACATTCGATTTATGTCTGTAAAAGGGTACATAGAGATACATATAATTCTGCACATCGACTGAAAACCGCATCACTTCCTTCACATTTCCTATCATTTACACAAAAAATACCCTGTACAGGGTATTTTTTTTGGGTTAAAAAAACACTTTCTTGTACGTAAGATTTTGAAAATTAATGCTTTTTAGAATTGAGGCAAATACAGATATAAACCAGGATGGTTACAGGTTATCAAAATTTGGAGCAAGAAATAATTAGTATTAAAATCAGATAAATCACATAAATGGAAATGCTTTTCCAATTTTTAATTAGCTCAGGGTAGTCAATTGGAGTGCAGTGTGAACTCAGAAGTAAGCTTAATATAACTTAAATCAAATGGGGAAATTCTTCATACATAGTTCAAAACATAACGTCGGAAACTTTTTAAAAAGAAAATTATGGCAACTTCAGTCAAATATGTGAGCAAGGATAAAACGCCACTTTACTTAAATAGTGATGGGGAAAAGGTAGCTACCCATCTACTTTGGGGAGACAAGGTTACCATCAAATCCTATGATCCAACTAACCCTAACCCATTGATTAAGGTCAGAGCAAGGGGGAGGAATGGTTTTGTTAATTGGGATCATTTATGCGATGAGTCGTTATTGGAACTTTATTTTATTGATGTAGGACAAGGAGATGGAATATTGATAAAGACTCCCGAAGGAAAGCATATTATGATAGATGGGGGGTACAAACGAGCGGCACAACAAAGTGGGAAAAATGCAGCAGATTTCGTCGATTGGAAGTTCTTTAAGGACTATGGAATGAATTCAATTGAATTAGACGCCATGATTTCATCTCATAATGATGCCGATCATTACGGAGGGTTATGGGATTTGATTAATCCCTCCGAACAGGATGAGCTTAACATAGAAACTTCAAATGTAAATATTACCAAATTTTATCATGCAGGAGTTGGATGGTTTAAGAAAGATGGTTCAAGGAGCTTAGGTCCAATAGAGGATGATAAAATCACGTTGCTCTCTGAAGACCTGGCTGAGATTTCCCAACTTTATCATAGTGGAAGGGATGGGTATAAATTACAAGGTGAATGGGCATCCTTTATCAAGTGTCTTATAGACAAACAAATTCCAACTGAAAGAATATCAAGTAGAACAGGATTTTTGGAACAGTTTGAATCTGAAAACTTTAGAATTAAAGTATTGTCGCCAATAGAATCTGAATATAATGATAAACCGGCCTATGAATCTTTAGGTAGTAATTCTCAGAACACAAATGGACATAGCATTACTTTGAGGTTAGAATATAATTCAGTACGGATTTTACTTACTGGAGATTTGAATTCAGAAAGTCAACACAGATTAATGTCTTTTTATGAAGATAATATGTCAGAATTTGCCTGTGATATTACAAAATCCTGCCATCATGGAAGTGATGATTGTTCCTTTGAATTTTTATCTCATTTATCAGCAGGTGCAACAATTATCTCCTCAGGTGATGCAGAAGGGCATTCTCATCCTAGACCCTCAATTGTTGCGGCTTCTGGCATAACCGGGCATAAAGTGATATCCAAAGATAAAATCATTACCCCTTTAGTTTATTCAACAGAAATTTCACGAAGTTATAAAATCGGGAAAATTCAAAGCTTGAAAATAAAAGAAACGGGAGATGTATTAGATGAGAATACCCAGATCGATGTCACATATAAAGAAACAAATGCAGGAGATTTGAGACCATCTACAAAAACGAAGTCCTTCTGGGATAAAAAAATTGTAGGTGGGATAATTTATGGCTTAGTGAATGTTCGAACAGATGGAAATAAAATACTCTGTGCAACCCTGAGCGAGAAAAATAATGATTGGGATATAAAAATCTTTAATTCAAGATTTGTTTAAATTTTAAAGAATAAAACTTAGTTAGTTTTCGAAGTGTTTTTCAAATAGGGGGCTTTAAAGTTTTTTTCTTATGCAGACTTCGATATATGTGCAATTTTATTAATATAACTTCTATGAAAAAAATATTTATTTTATTTCTGCTATTTACATTGTTTTATAATTTCTCATATGCTCAGGATTCTTATAAAAAAAGATATTATGTGAAGGATAAAGTAGAATATGGAGAGAAGTTTTATAAAAATGATAAATTGGATTCAAAATCAAATGGATCTACTTTGACTTTGAATAAAGTCAAAGGGACAATTGACCCAGCGGTGTTGAAAATTGCTAAAAATGGAAAGGGATTATTGTCAAATGTAGCGTTTGGTGAAAAAGATAGTGTTAATTACCTTTTTATTAATCCTTGGTTAGTAAATACAGGCAGCGGTTATATTGATCGCAATAGTATTTACTATTATAAATTAGAAAACAGGCAGTCAGTTAAGATTAAGTTTAAGCAATGGTCTTTTAATGCGCTGACAATTCCCCTGAAAGTAAGGTTTGGAAAAGGTAAAACAGAGTTTTCAACTGGGGCTAACCTAGGAGCACTTTTGGGCTATACATTGGGGAAAACAAAATTCGTCCATCGTACTAAAATCGGGAATAAACAATACGACACAAAATCGACCTTTGGAATGTTTTTAGGCACAGATAAACTTGAATTTTCCTATGAGGATGATAATGAAAATGAGGTGAAAATTAAGACAGCAGTATTCTCCTCAGGTTTTGGATACATGTTTGCTTATCAAAACTTTAGTTTTGGTGTTCTAGGAGGATTGGATTTTGGATTGGGAGAAAATAGTTCAAAGTGGGACTTCCAAGGAAGACCTTGGTTGGGGGCCTCAATAGGGTACTCCTTATTTACATTTTAATTTTGTCTGAATTGGCATTTGGAAAATCGGTTGTTTCCGATTGTGTCAGACTCTTTAAACTGGCCTATGTTAGTTGATTTTTCGCTTTTAAAGAATGGCTAAGAAGAATTTTAAAAACTTAGCCCGAATACAAGATCAGAAGAGGTGTTTTATGGTTGTGAAGCCAAAATGATCTGTCATCAAACTTTTGGGTATATGGAAACTTAGAATTACTCACTCTATGAATCAAACTGAACTACACTACGTGACTACTAGATTTTTCAGATTAAATTTCTAATTTGAATCACCAAACAGCAAGGATTTTTTTTAAATGACAGTAATTCCCAACCAAAACCCCGAGCAGCTTGCCAGAGATCTGATTGATGCACAGTTGCAGCATGCCGGATGGCTGGTTCAGTCTAAAAACGAGGTCAATCTTTCTGCGGGTAAGGGAATTGCTATCCGAGAATACCAGACGTCATCCGGGCCTGCCGATTATGTGTTGTTTGTGGACCGTAAACCGGTTGGAGTCATTGAGGCAAAGCGTGACGAGGAAGGAGAGCGATTGACAGTGGTGGAGGATCAGTCTAAGGAGTATGCCAACAGCAAACTGAAGTACCTGAAACATGATAATTTGCCTTTTGTGTACGAAAGCACAGGGGCAATTACACGTTTTATAGATTATAACGACCCAAAGCCCCGATCACGTCCCGTCTTTCATTTCCATAAGCCGGAATCTTTGGCTGAATGGAGAAGCCAGTCTCGAACCTTACGGGCAAAATTGGCGGATTTTCCTCCTTTGGATGAATCTGGCTTGAGACCAGCCCAGAAAGCTGCCATTAGAAATCTGGAAAAGTCTTTTAAAGACAACAGACCGAAAGCACTGATCCAAATGGCTACAGGTGCGGGCAAAACATTTACTGCCTGTACTTTCGTCTATCGGTTACTGAAATTTGCCAAAGCAAAAAGGATTCTGTTTTTGGTGGATACCAAGAATCTGGGTGAGCAGGCTGAACAGGAATTTCTCAAGTATCAGCCTACGGATGATAATAGGAAATTCACTGAATTGTATAATGTGCAGCGCTTGACTTCAAGCTATATCGCATCCGACAGTCAGGTTTGTATTTCCACTATTCAGCGTTTGTATTCAATCTTGCAAGGCAAGGAACTGGAAGAATCAGCTGAAGAAGTTAATCCAAATGAATCAGGGTGGAACTGGCAGAAGAAGGATCCTTTGCCAGTAGCCTACACCCAGAAAAATCCGATCGAGCAGTTTGACTTTATCATCATCGATGAATGTCATCGATCCATATACAATCTATGGAAACAGGTGTTGGATTATTACGACGCCTTTTTGGTAGGGCTTACTGCCACACCCGACAAGCGAACCTTTGCGTTTTTTAATCAAAATGTAGTCTCTGAGTACACCTATGAGGAATCTGTCGCAGACGGAGTGAATGTGCCTTACGATGTGTTTACTATAGAAACAGAGATCACCAAAGCCGGCTCGATTATCAAGGCGAAAGAGTTTGTAGATAAGCGGGAGAAGCTGACCCGGCGCAAGCGCTGGGAGCAGCTGGACGATGATTTGGCCTATACACCAAACAAGCTGGATAAAGAGGTGGTGAACCCCAGCCAGATCAGAACCATCATCCGTGCATTTAAAGAAGCTTTGCCAAATATCTTCCCGGATAGATTCGATGAAGATGGGGAATTTGAAGTGCCAAAGACCTTGATCTTTGCCAAGACAGACAGCCATGCGGATGACATTATTCAGATCGTACGGGAGGAATTCAATGAAGGCAATGATTTCTGTAAAAAGATCACCTATAAGATCGAAGAAGATCCCAAGTCTGTTCTTACCCGCTTCCGCAATTCCTGGGCTCCACGGATTGCAGTCACCGTGGATATGATCGCCACAGGGACAGATGTCAAGCCTTTGGAAGTTTTGCTCTTTATGCGTGATGTGAAAAGCAGCAATTACTTTGAGCAAATGAAAGGTAGGGGAACACGTACAATCAACTTTGATGATTTGCAGAAAGTAACCCGAACCGCCAAACATACCAAAACACATTTTGTCATAGTCGATGCCATCGGGGCGATCAAGTCGAAGAAAACAGATAGCCGTCCTCTGGAGCGTAAGCCTACCATTCTACTAAAGGACTTATTGGGAGCTGTAAAAATGGGAGCACAGGATGAGGATTTGTTCCTTTCCCTTGCCAACCGATTGTTACGTCTGGAAAAAGAACTGAATCCTACGGAAAAAGACAGATTCGCTGAACTGGCTCAGGGAAAAAGCATGCAGACTGTCATCAAAGATTTGCTCAATGCCTACAACCCGGATGTGATCGAAGGCATTGAATCCAAGGTAGCACAAGAGAAGTTAGGCGAGGCTCCTGATGAAATTTCGAAGACCATCGAGCTTGAAGTAGATCGGTTGAGAACAACTGCAGCCCAAGTCTTCACAGGGGAACTAACAGAGTATGTTGAGAAAGTCCGTAAAGCGCATGATCAGGTGATTGATGGGGTCAACTTGGACAAGGTGACCAAAGCCGAATGGGATACCTTCACCACAGAGAAAGCAGAGCAGGTTATTCAGGATTTTACAGAATACATCCAAACGCATAAAGAGGAAATCATCGCTTTGGAGATTTTCTATGATCAGCCTTATAGGAGAAGGGAACTGACCTTGAAAATGGTCAAAGACCTGCTGGAACTAATCAAGCTGGATAGGCCTCAACTTGCACCCAATTACATCTGGGAAGCTTATAAGCAACTAGATCAGGTAAAGGAAAACTCTCCCAAGAGCGAATTGGTTGCTTTGGTATCGCTGATTAGGAAAGTTGCTGGTATAGACGGGCAACTGACTCCCTATGATGCTACAGTTCAGGAGAATTTCCGGAAGTGGATTTTTCAGCAGAATGCCGGACAGCATAACAAGTTCACCGAAGAGCAGCTGGCATGGCTTCGGATGATCAAAGGCCATATCGCTTCTAGTTTCCATATAGACGTGGAGGATCTGGATTACACACCTTTTGATGGTCAGGGCGGAAGAGGAACTATGTGGAAAATGTTTGGGACAGATACAGTCGCCTTACTAGAGGAATTAAATAAGGAGCTTTCAGCATAAGAAGAAGTAAGGGCTACCTTTGCAAAAATTATGATGTATTACAGAAGGAAAATAGTATTGGCGATTTTGGAGGCCTTTGGGGGCGAGCTGGAAAAACTTCAGTTGCAAAAGTTGCTGATGCTTTTTACTACCTACCAGCAGGAAAAAAGCTTTCATTTTGTGCCTTACAAGTTCGGGTGCTTTTCTTTTCAGGCAAATGCTGATCTCTCCACGATGAAGAAGTATGAGCAAGTAGCCGAAAGTGAGAAGACCTGGAAGAAGCTGGATCAGACTGCCTATTGGGGAAATCTGAAGCCAGAGGATAGAATGGCAGTGACCAAACTGAAAACGAAATTTGAGGGAAAGACTTCCGGAGAATTGATACGCTATACGTATGTCAATTTCCCCTATTATGCCATTAACAGTACGGTGGCAGAGCGACATCTGAATACAGAGGAAAAGGCAATAGTAAAAGCCAAAAAACCAAAATCTTCCAAAAAAGCCCTCTTTACCATCGGATATGAAGGTCTTAGTCTGGAAGAATACATAAACAAGCTCTTGGATGCTGATGTGAAGGTGCTCTGTGATGTGCGAAAGAATTCCTTCAGTATGAAGTACGGGTTTAACAAATCCCAATTGCAGATGGCTTGTGATGGGGTGGGGATACGGTTTATCCATATTCCTGAAGTGGGAATAGTGGCTGATAAAAGAAAAGAACTGAATACCCAGAAAGATTACGATGTGCTTTTTGAGGACTACAAAAAGACAGTCTTACCCCAGACGATATCCCAACAAGAAGAAATACTGGAGCTGATCCGAACCCATGAACGAGTGGCAATTACCTGCTTTGAAGCTAATATATGTCAGTGTCACCGCAAGCATTTGGCTGAGGCTATCTGTGAACTTCCTGCCTTTGATTATGAACTAATACACCTGTAAGCTATGCCCAGAGAGAAAATTCTTTTGACCGTCACTACCTATCCTTTGCCTTCAAGAAGTTATGACGAATTGGTCTGTACCGCAGGAATGAGGGAAGACGGCACTTGGATAAGGATTTACCCTATGCCTTTAAGTTATCTCAATGGGCTGAAATCTACAGGGAAAGTTAAAACTAGAAAATACACCTGGATAGAATTGGATCTGGTAAAGCGAACAGATGATTTCCGTCCTGAGAGTTACTCTCCTCAGGATTATGAATTTAAAGACATTGCCATAGGTGATACGATAGACACCAAAAACAACTGGCAAGCTAGGAAATCCATCTGTCTTCAAAATGTATATACCAATTTGAACAAGCTTATCGAAGACTCCAAAGATCCTCAGAACGTCTCTTTGGCTACTTTTAAACCTACAAAGATCAATCGCTTGATCATTCAGAAGGATGATGCCGATTGGAAACCTGTCTGGAAAGCTCTGCAAGATCAGATGGACATGTTTAATGAGCCCAAAGAAGAGGCTAAAGAAGTATTCCCGAAGGTTCCCTGGAAATTCAAGTATGAATTTGAAGATGATGAAAGTAGGGTTTCCAGGCTTATGATTGAGGATTGGGAGATTGGGCAGCTGTACTGGAAATGTCTTAAAGGTGCGCAAGGAGATCAGGATATCGCTTTGGAAAAAGTACGGGAACAGTACGAAAAGAACTTTTTGGAAAACAAGGATCTTTTCTTTTTCCTGGGTACTACCAAAGAATGGCATATGCGGAGAGCCAATAATCCATTTGTAATTATTGGGGTATTTTATCCTATGCTTCCCCCTAAGCCAGAAGCTACACCTTTGTTTGGGTAATTATGTCAGATTCCCCAATTGAAAAAATACATATTGATGAATTTCTTACGCTGGTTGAAGGATTGGAAGTTTATAAATCAGATCGACAAAGTCCTCCTGAACCCGATTTCTGTGCCCAAACCAATCTGGGGATGATTGGAATTGAACATACCCGTCTATTTAAGAAGTTAGATACTAATAGTATTGATCCTGTAGCGGAAGACCGTCTGGCAGATGATGTGCTGAATAAGGCTAATGAAATATTTCAGAAAATGTCAGATTATAAAGTCCATGTTACTGTTTCTTTTCGCTCTGATTATGGTGTTGGAAGAATAATACCAAACCCTCAATCTCTTCAAAAAGTCAATAAAACAGAACTGGCAAATCAAATAGCCCAATTTGTACTTGAAAATATTCCAGATGAAGAGACCTATGTGGATATTCAGAATCCCGATTCCTGGTCTAGAGAATACGTACTCCCAGAAATTGTTAAGTCAGTAAACATAGGATTATACTCAAAAATGTCTCATTCAGCTTTCGGGGCAATGGCTTTTCATTGGGCTCCTACATTGGAGAATGGCTCTACTTTTTTTGATACGCTTAAAAGGAAAAATGGGAAACCTAGAAATTATCAGATTGACTATTTTCAAATTTGGCTAGTCATGGTAACCAGTCCGTTTAATTTGACCATGGATTTTGATTTTAATCGAAGTGAATTGCCAATAGTAGAATCTCCTTTCGATAAAGTCTTTATTTACCGACATGGGGATAAGAAGTATCACGAATTACCTAAAATGGCGAAATGAAAAAGGACTGGATTGAAGTTGAACTCGGAAATGTCTTAGTTCAATCTAAAGAAAGATATAAGCCAGATGGAGAACAGGAGCATTTTTATGTAGGGTTAGAACATATTGCTAAAGAGATAGGGACCCTCACTGATTCAAACAGGATAGAAAAGATAACTACTTTAAAAAACAAGTTTGAGTCGGGTCAAATCCTTTACGGAAAACTTCGTCCCTATTTAAACAAGGTGTATTTAGCAAAAGAATCTGGTGTTTGTTCAACAGATATACTTGTATTTCATCCAACTGATCTGGTCTTTTCAAAGTTTGCTCACCTCTACATGCTTTCTAGGAAATTTGTAAACCACATGTCAGAGAATACGAGTGGGGTCAATTTGCCAAGAGTTTCGACTTCATATATTAATTCTTATCCTTTTCCCCTTCCATCCCTCCCTGAGCAGCGAGCCATTGTCGCCCGGATTGAGGAACTGTTTAGTGACTTGGATCATGCCATAGCCAATCTCAAATCCGCCCAATCCAAACTCGAAATCTACCGCCAAGCTGTGCTGAAAAAGGCTTTTGAGGGGGGATACTCAAATGGAAAAGATTGGGAATGGAAAAAATTCAAGGATTGCGGATCTTGGAAAGGAGGAGGTACACCATCAAAGGCAAATCATTCTTTCTGGCAAAATGGATCAGTATTGTGGGTGTCTCCAAAAGACATGAAGGAGAAAATAATTTCTGACACCATTGATAAGATCACCAAAGAGGCAATTGATAATTCTTCTGCAAAATGGATTAAAAGTGGTTCCATCTTATTTGTTGTTAGAAGTGGGATACTCAGAAGAACTTTGCCAATTGCAATTTCCAAGTTCAATCTTACAGTAAACCAAGATTTGCAAGCATTCACACCTAATTTAGATTTAGATCCTGTTTTTGTTTATTGGTTTTGCAAATCCAGAGAAAGAGATATCAGGGAAACTTGTGCTAAAGATGGAACTACTGTAGAGAGCGTAGACTCAATGTCTCTAAAAAATTATCTTATTCCGATTAGTCCCCAATTGGAACAACTTGAAATCGTCCAAGAAATAGAATCCCGGCTTTCCGTAGCAGATAAATTAGCAGAAACCATACAGACTAATCTGCAGAAATCAGAATCCCTTCGCCAAAGTATCTTGAAAAAAGCCTTTGAGGGGAAGCTGCTTACTGAAGCGGAACTGGATACCTGTCGCAAAGAATCGGGCTGGGAGCCAGCGGAGAAGATGTTGGAGAGGATAAAGAAGAATAGAAAAATAAACAAGTAAAATATGGCTAAGAAAGAAATCACTGCTCGTTTGATGCGTTTAACGTGGAATAGATTCAACTGGGAAAGACCTCAGGGCCATGTTTGGTCAAAGACCAAGCAAAGAGATACTGCATATGCTTATGAACATCAATATGGCTTTGGCCATGAGGAGTGGCTTTTTAATCAGGATTTTAATTTCGATGGCTATCAGTATGGATATATAAGGGGAGTAGAAGATATGCCTGTTGCTGATAAAATAATTGAGAAAGTGATACTATTCACTATTAATGAGGAGACTAAATCACGATACCTTGTGGGGGAACTTAAACAGGTTGAGATTCTAGACGAGAATGAGGATTTTCAGGATCATTTTGAAAAAGAGCTAAGTGTTATAATCGATCAGTTAAGGGAAGTAAATGCTGATTATAAAAGTGCTAAAAAAGATGGTCTTTGGGTTAATGTTAGATTTAAAATGGAAAACGCGTTCCTATACTCTGACTTAATTCACAGTCCGTATTTGGATATAAATGAGAAGAAATTCAGGAGATTTAAACCGTTTAAATTAACCTTCGAAGAAGAATCTAAATTGGGGTTGGAAGAGATTAAAAACCCCTTTTTCAAGTTCAATTCTGGAGAGGTGATTTTTAAAGGCGGTCATTCACGAAATATAAAAAAGTCGACAAAGAGCATAACTCGTTCTCATTCAGCTTTAACCCAAGATTTGTATAAATACCATTTGAATGTTTTAAAAATCAGCTCCGATTTTTTGTCGGCTGAAAAATCAACTGTTGGGGACTGTCTAGTTGATTTTGCAATTAATGAAGGGGGATTGTTTAGTATTTATGAAGCAAAAACCTGTAGTACTGGATTGTTGAATTTTCGGCAAGCATTAGGTCAGTTATTTGAATATGCATTTCTTGATTCTACAATATGTATCAAAAAACTAGTAATTGTCGGCCCAGTTAAATTGAAAGAATTTGAAGTATCGTACCTCAATCAAATTAGGTCAGCTATAAATGTGAAAATTGAATATTGGGCTTACCAAAAAAGTGAGAAAGATCTCAAAAATAGGTTTTTAATCTATTAATAATTAAGAAATGACAGAATCAGCATTAATATCAAAAGTCTGGAATTTTGCCAATGTGCTCCGTGATGATGGAGTAGGCTATGGGGATTACCTTGAGCAGATTACCTACCTGCTTTTCCTCAAGATGGCGGACGAAATGTCCAAGCCTCCCTATTCCAAAAGCATTGACTTTCCGCGGATCAAGGATACGGAAGGAAAGGAAATCGAAGATGGGGAGTATTGCGATTGGGAAACCCTTTCCAAGAAAAGAGGGGCAGAACTCGAAGCCTATTATTCCCAAATGCTTCGCTCGCTGGCAACGGAGAAAGGAATTCTTGGTCAAATCTTTACCAAGTCTCAAAACAAAATCCAGGATCCTGCAAAGCTGCTCCGTGTGATCGATATGATCGGCAAGGAGCAATGGACCATGGTGGGGGCAGATATAAAAGGGGATATTTACGAAGGACTGTTGGAGAAAAACGCTTCTGATACCAAATCCGGTGCAGGTCAGTATTTCACGCCAAGGGCGTTAATCCAAGCCATGGTGGAGTGTCTGGCTCCACAGCCTGGTAAGAAAATCCATGACCCAAGTTGCGGGACAGGAGGATTTTTCCTTGCTGCCTATGATTACATCATCAAGCACAATTCCCTAGACCGGGATCAAAAGCATTTTCTTAAAAACAGCACCTTTTCGGGAAATGAGATTGTAGCCGGTACACGAAGGCTCTGCCTGATGAATATGTTCTTGCATAACATCGGCGAGATCGACGGAGACACCTTTATCTCTCCTAACGATGCATTGATCGCTGACGAAGGAATCAGGGTGGACTACGTGCTTGCAAATCCTCCCTTTGGGAAGAAGAGCAGTATGACCATCACCAACGAGGAAGGTGAACAGGAGAAACAGGATCTTAGCTACAACAGGCAGGATTTCTGGGCTTCCACTTCCAACAAGCAACTGAACTTCCTCCAGCACATCCGTTCATTGCTGAAGATCAATGGAGAGGCGGCGGTGGTACTGCCTGACAATGTATTATTTGAAGGAGGAGCGGGAGAAACGGTCCGTAAGGAACTGCTGAAAACAACCGAGCTGCATACCATTCTTCGACTTCCTACGGGCATCTTCTATGCCAACGGAGTGAAAGCAAATGTGCTGTTCTTTGATAATAAACCTGCGTCCAAAGAGGCTTGGACCAAGGAAGTGTGGATATACGATTACAGAACCAATATCCACCACACCCTGAAGAAGGGAACCATGCAGTTGGAGGACTTGCGGGAATTTATCACACTATACAATCCATCCAACCGTCACAAGCGGAAAGAAACCTACACAGATGCTACTCCTGATGGACGCTGGAGGAAATTCATCTATCAAGAGATCATCGCCAGAGACAAAACCAACCTGGATATCTTCTGGCTTAAGGACAAGAGCCTGGCAGACCTAGAAAACCTTCCCGATCCTGATGTATTGGCATTGGAGATCCTAGAGGATGTAGAGGCTGCTTTGGAAGGGTTTAGAGGTATTGTGGGGGTGTTGGAAAAGTAATTTATATGAAAGCATTTCATTATACATCAGGACAAGCCTTGTTTAAAATTTTAGAAACTCAGAAACTGCAGTGTTCTAATTTGAGGTTTATGAATGATCCTTCGGAGGAATTCTATTTCGATAAACTACTTCAGGAATTATTTGACTCAGAGGGGCAAGAATTTGAATTTATCTATAAAACTCTTTATAACAAATCATATGACACAGCAGTATTAAATCCTACTGATAAATTCATTGCTTCGTTCAGTAAGAACAGCGATTCATTATCTATGTGGAATTATTACTCTAAAGGTAATGGGTATAACTTCGAAGTAGATCTACAAAAAATTATAGATAAGAATAATACTAAGGACTTGTCTGTTTGTCTAATTGAACTTGATTATGATAAAGCGAATCATTTTAAGCTTTTAATGGATTTGATGTCACAGCATAAGGGTAATGCTGAGATTTATTCACAATTAATGGAAGAGTATGACAGTGGAAATACTAAGAACAGGGAGGGTTATATTTTAAATCAAACTCTAGGTATTGAGGCGCGATTTAATGAGGAATTAGATCAACTTAAAATCAAATTTAAACATCCAGCTTATGCTAGAGAGGAAGAGGTTAGGTTGGTAATCTCGGAATATCAAGGGCCAAAAGAAGGACAAAGAGTTGAATTTAAACCCTCTGCTTCAGGGGTTTTTGTTAGCTATATTACGCTTGAAATTTCAGGTTGTATAACTAGTGTAACTACACATCCTCTAAATAGAGACTTACATAAATTAGGAGTCAAAGAATTCTTAAAAAGTGATTTGAGATTTAAAAATATTGAGGTTAAAGCTTCGGAAATCCCATTTAGAGAAGTATGAAAAGTAAATTGATATAAAATGACTGAGGACTTTGATCTTTTTGATAAAGATTTTGAAAATGAAAGTAAAGAACAAAAGGAACGTGAAAAACATCAGGAAAAACAGTATGAAAAATTTAAAGGACTTGGAGTAGAAGGGATTCAGAATATTAATCCAGTTTGGGCTACTGGTAAATTTATGGATCAAAACATGATGAATAGACTTGAACCAAATGGTAGCTATGCACATATCCAAGTCAGTACCATAGGTCTTATAGAAGAGGTTGATTTTGGAGAGTTAAACCCAAAAATACTATTTAGTGGTGATATGGCAAGTGATATGAGATTTGTGACGACTTTGGATAGATGGGAAGGAGGTCTTCCAGTTGATCCCCCTGAATTGGGAATAGATATAAATAATGGAAAAATAAACTTCAAGGTTTCGGATGGAAGACATAGAGCTATTTTAGCTTTCCATCTGGGCGAAGATTGCATTCCGGTTTATGTCCATAAAAGTAATATTGAACATATTAAAATTCTTGTAAAAACCTGTTAAGAATAATTAAACTTCGCTATCTGAACCGTTTTTCTTAGGTTATGTAGCCTCAAATGAATGCACTCAAACCTGTAAATACAATTATTACTTATGACAGTTCTCTTTTTGATCGATGCCTCAATTCCTGATTGGATTCAGGCGATTGGTGCAGTAGTTGCTGCAATTGGATTGGTTTGGACCCTAATTCTGCAACGCAAGACACTTAAAGAACAACAAGTCATAACTCAGTTGGACCGTCAGCGATATCTCGATAGCTTTCGTCCAGCTTTTGATTTCGAAAATTTGCAATATTCGAAGGATGGACAAAATCGAAAAGTGACCTTCATTGTACGGATTATTGAAAATTCGATTCAGAATCTGAAAATCACACATAACTTCCCTGATGTTGACAAAATCGTGATACCGAACTACATTGAGGATGTTATTCTGCCGAAGGGATATTCGTTTCCTTTCGAGATGCACTTCACTTTCTCGGAAGTGTTTCTTGAAATTGAGGTGTATTCTGGAAACTCAATAATTTTTGAATTTGAAGACATATTTGGGAATAAGTATCTGCAAGCATTAGTTTATAAGGGTAGTGAGAACCTTTTCATGCATCCGGCTCACCGCATTTAGACACCCCCCCAACAACTAAGCGTTCGTTGCATGAGTAGCACAGCTTATCACTACTTCACAAATAGGAAATAGAGCCAATCCAATAACCCGCACCAAAAATCTGAAATAGGATCCTGTGACCCACTTTCTATTTTAATTTGTAAAATGGCACAGATGGATGCAAATAATTCTGTGGGCCAACCAAAAAACACCGCATTTACCTCACATTTCCTCCCATTTCCCCAAAAAAAATACCCTGTACAGGGTATGTGCTGGTATCATTTTATTGCTTTTCTTGCATACAGCATTTTAGTTTTTGAAATCTAAGATCCCGAGAAGCGAAGCGATTCGGGAACAACCAACCTACTTCTTATTCTTAGCACCATTTGGAGCAGAGCCGATCACCCTCTCTCTTCAGGAGAGGGCGGGGGGTGAGGTAGAGCAGCCAACTTTTATCACACTCATCCGGGCTTAAATCCGGGAACCAACTTTAAGTTAAGTTCTCGACCAAAATCGAGATATCATCGATAGGGAACTGTTACATTTTCATCCTTGAATGTAAATAATATACAGGTAATGGCTAAGCAGAAAGAAGATTTCAATTCTAGAAAATATATGGAAATGGCTATAGAAGTCATGAATAAATCCATACAAGAACCTAGGAATGATAAGGTTAGTCCAAAAGTAGGTGCGTTACTGATTAAAACCAACGGAGAGATTGAATCCGCCTTTCGAGGTGAATTGCGACATGGAGACCATGCTGAATTTACATTGTTGGAGCGAAAAAACCGTGCTGTTTCCTTAGATGATTCTCTTCTATTCGCTACACTTGAACCCTGTGCTCCTGGTGCTCGAAAGCATCCTAAATTAGGCTGTGCAGAAAGAATCGTGAATGCAAGAATCAAAAAAGTTTGGATAGGCATTGAAGACCCTGACCCTTCAGTAGATCGAAAAGGTATAAAGTATTTAATTGACAATGGTGTTGAGGTAGAAATGTTTGATGCTGACTTGCAGGAAGAAATAAGAAAAGCAAATAAACAATTTATTCAGGAAGCAGAGGAAAGAGCAAAGCAGGCAAAGTCAGAAAAGGAACCTGTTGTTCTATCTGAAAAGGAAAAAGTGGAGACCAAATCTCATTTAGATGATTTGTCTGAAAAACAATTAATCTCTTTTATCAATAAAGCAAAACTTGATGTAGAAATAGATTCCACCAACTTTCACCGGGTATTTACCCAGTTGGGTTTACTCGAGTTGGTAGAAGGAAAATATCTTCCTACTGGTCTAGGTTTATTGCTATTTGGTGAGCGTCCTCAGTTAGTGTATCCTAATGCATTGATTAGGGCTACTTATAAAACAGAGGGTAGAAGAGAGGAAATAGAAACAGTAGAAGGTTCGCTTATATCGCAAGCCGATAGAATACAGAACTGGTACGAAACTCATATCGGCAGCCAAATAGATAGATCAAGAGCTGAGCGTCAAACAATCTATGATTATCCGTTGGTTGTTTTTCGCGAAGCGATTATTAATGCAATTGTTCACCGGGATTATGATCTGCATGGAGCACCTATCTATTTTGAGATTAATGACGAGGCTATCATTATTAAAAGCCCGGGAGAGCCAGTTCGTCCTTTGAAAATTGAGCAAATTAAAGCCTTTAATGCCCCCTCCCTAAGTAGAAATCCTAAAATCATGTATGTCTTCGATCAAATGAAATTGGTCGAGCAGAGAGGGTTAGGCTTTCAGACGATTAAAGATTTACCTGTTAAGTTTGGTTTACCACTTCCCTTGGTTTCATATGAAGAACCCTATATGGTTTTCACCTTCCCTAGAAGTGGTGAAGCCTTAAAGTCCATTTCCGGGAGTGCACAATTGAATCAATTGAACTCAGATGAATTAAAAGGATATGATTTCATAAGAGTCAAGGAGAGGATTACTAGAAAAGAATATGAGGATTATTTTGCCTTCGATAAAAAGAAAGCAGAAAGACATCTGACCCATATGACAGATCTAGAGTTGATAGTGCGCAAAGGATCAGGCAGAGGCACCTATTATGAAATGATCGCGACATAATTAAGTTTTGTCTGTCGCAAATTGTTAAATAAGAATGATTTCAAAAGCTTATCGCGACAATATAGATGTCGCGATGTCGCGGAAAAAGTATTGGTAAAAATTGCTTTCAATTATTAGATACAACTTTTAGGAAACTAAATATACTAACATGTTAAACTGGTTATTTGGGAAAAAACCTGCAGGACAAGGTAAAACAGGCATTTATAAGGTGGATAATGGGGTTATAGTCGACCTGGAGGAAAGTCCTGGGAATGGATCTATTAATGCTATAATAGAATATTTAGGATTTGATACAAGTCAGGTTCATACGATTTTCACTTTTGATTCACCAGTGATTGAGATCATTGGGTTTAAGATTTTTACTCAAGAACCGGTTTTTACTTTGGCAAAGAATAAAGCAACGAGAGTGGATTTCAGAAGCTTGATTAAGGAGATAAAAGGTATTGATTGGGAATACGAGTATTCCAGTCACACAGTTGAGGATGCTTTATCTGAAGGTATTGAGAGGGAATCATTCACATTTGACTTTTTAAACTCAGTGCTTTTACTTAAGCGGGAAGGGGATGATCTTTATCAAGCTCCGAAATTTGGGCTGTACCTTAAGTTTGAAAATGGATTATTAAAAAGCTTTACTTCGTCTGATTGGTCAAACTCTGCATCCAAATGGTTGAAAGGTATCAATAACACCATGTTTGAAGGCATGCTATCCGAGGCAATGCAATACCATAGAAATGAAATAGAAGCCATGGAAGAAGTCAATTTACAGTGTGAAGCATTAAGAGGGATTCCTCAGGCTATACAAAATGAGTTTATATACCTTCATGAAAAGCTCAACGGTAATATCAATTTTTTCAATCTGTTGGCAGCGCACTATAATCTACTTGCTGGTGAAAGGATAAAAATAGATGATTTCAAAACTGTCAATAAAGGCAGATATGTCGCCATTGATGAAACCACGCTCAAAGCAGGTCAATTTGTTTTTCAATTTGATTCAAATGGATTTCTTTCCCAATCTCAGGATTCCTAACTCAGAAAGGAATTTGAACCAAAAGTTATTAAAAGTAAATGTAGTTTTGGAATCAAATCCTACCCTTTTTAAAGTCGATCACTCTTAAGTGAAAAAAATACTGATATGGATATTATTAATTTTGATGAATTTTCAAGGATTATAAATGCAGGAGGTGATATATCAAATAAGAAATTATTTGAACCAGCTTCTTTTTCATCCCGAGGTATTGGAAAAGATTTAACTTTTAAAAATTGTGTTTTTGAAAAAGGCTTGAGATTTAACACATTTAGTGTTAGTAGGAAAATTCGTTTCGAAAAATGCATTTTTAAGGACTATGTTTATTTTATTGATACTACCTTTCGTCGAACTCCTGAGATCATTGATTGCGATTTTGAAAATGAAGTTATATTAAACAATTGTATATTACCTGGTTTACATTTTTCTGGAGGAAGTATTAAGAAGCTGACTTTTAGCAATTCATTAAGAAATGTTGGAGTTCATTATGGAGAGGTTAAATTTCTAAATAGTATACAAATTGAAAAATTAGAGTTTCGGAAGTTAATAACTGACAAGGCTATAAAGTTGATTCAGGTTAATATAGAGACTTTAAGTATAGGAAAATCAACCTTTGAGGAGAGCTTTTGTTTTGCAGATGTTGATGACAAAGGTTTTTACAAAGGCAGGGAAATATTTATAACATCTTCTAAATTTTTTGGAAGAGTTGATTTTCACAAAGGTGAAATTGAAGAGAATATTTATATCCAAAAAGTAGAGTTCAATGAACAATTTGTTTTTAGAAAAAAATTTCGATCAAGAGAAATTAGTATGGATCAAGTTAGATCTGGATACAGTGTTTCTATTGATTATAGAAATAATCTGGAAACTTTGAATTTGTCAAATTTAGTTTTTGATTTAGGGATGTCTGTTTTCAGTGGGTCAAGCTTGTGTGCTCATAAATTAGATGATTTGGCTACTGAGGGGAAATTAGATATTAATTTTTCAGGGTTGTTTTATGGGAATTTTCTTGTAGAGAATATAGATATTAATACTATTAATATGCATGGTAGTAATTTTGGTAATATTGTTTTTAATAACATCTCTACTAATTGGATTTGGATAACAGATTTTATCAATAATCAAAAAGTTCATTTCAAAGGTTTAAAGCTAAATGAAAGTTTTAACGTTTTGGTTATTCATGATGCTACCATGGGAAATATCGAGTTTGAAAACACGAATTTCATGAAGTTTAATGAGTTGGTAATTTCAAAAAGTGAAATTTCTAATTTAGCTCTCACTAACTGTATTCCTCCACGAAGAATTCAAATAAGAACAAAGAATCCCAAAATTGGAGTAGGCGCCGAGATCTCACTTGATAGCAAAATTAGTAGCAACGTTTATTTCAGAGATAGTTATAGACAATTAAAACAATCCATGGAGAAGGCTGGAAATCGCTATTACTCACTCCATTATAAGTCGTTGGAGATGCACTACCACTGGAAAGAACTTAGATTCGGATGGGATAAGGTATTATTAACTTTTAATTGGCTATCCAACAACCATGGTGTTAGTTGGGTAAGAGGGATTGTATTTACTTTGACTTGTACATTTATTACCTTTTCATTGCTTGTAGCACAAGTGGAAACGCCATTTTTTGTATGGAATTTTAATGCCACAACAGGCGAAATCATTAAAGGATTCAAGGCTGGGTTACCAGAATTTGTAAAATATCTCTCGTCTTTCCCCTCGTTAATAATTTCGGGACTCAATGAGAACGACTATAAAGTAAGTGGTATAGTTCTCTTCTCTAGAATACTTATAGGTATTGGCATTTTTCAAACTATCTCAGCATTTAGAAAATATGGTGGGAAATCTTAGATTTCAAAATGTGGGAGTATTAGCTGTTTATTATTTGTTATTCACTATCAATTTATGTCTTTAAAAAGGCACAATAGGATGCCGATAATTCCGCAGACGCACCGAAAAACACCTCAATTCCCTCACGTTTCCTCTCATTTTCCTGAAAAATACCCTATACATGGTATGTTTTCCTATCATTTTATTCCTTTTCTTGCGTAAAGCCTTTTAGTTATTGAAATCGAAGATCCCGAGATGCGAAGCGATTCGGGAACGATCAACCTACTTCTTATCCTTAATCTCCATCTGGAGCAGAGCCGATCGCCTTCTCCTAACGGAGAAGGAAGGGATGAGGTAGAACAGCCAACTTTTATAGCACCCATCCGCGCTTAAATCCGGAACCCATCAAACACCTATTGACTCTGGTATCTTGGATGATAATTTTAAACAATCGCCTTCTCCTAAAGGAGAAGGATGGGGTGAGATAGAACAGCCAATTACAAATTGGTAAGGATATTAGGGTAGGACAGGGCTCATGAAATCTTCCTGTTGAAGATTTTGGCCTTTAGCTGGGAAGCAGAGAAGGTAAATTCCACTGGTTACATCATTGCGATAGTTTAATAGTTACTAATTTTAATTCAAACTTTTGTTTATCACAATTTACATTCATGTTTATAAATAGCATACATATCGAGGGGTTTCGCAATTTTAAGGATAGTCAAATCGACTTTAATGAGGGAGTTAACGTCATTATTGGTCACAACAATGCAGGCAAAACCAACCTGCTTAGAGCGCTCTCGCTTGTACTAGATAATAAAACACCTCGAAAACTTGAGATTGATGATTTTTACAAAAATATTCCCTTGGCCGATCTTCTTGCTCAACCCCCAAAAGTCACAGTCTCCCTTTCGATCACTGAAAGTAAGAACGAAGACTTAATGGGTGATGATTTGGTAACAGTATCCCCATGGCTAACCAAATTAGAATCACCCTATGAAGCACAATTAACTTATGTATTCTTCCTGCCAGAATCAGAACATAAGGCGTACACAGATGCTTTGGCTGGTGAAACAGAACAAAAAAAAGCATGGCTTAAAATCAAACATGATTTTCTAAGAAAATACGTTCATAAAATTTATGGGGGAAACCCTGTCCTTCAGAGCCAAGCTGATTCAGAGAATCTACACAAATTCGACTACCAGTTTTTACATGCGATTCGTGATGTAGAACGGGATATGTTGACTGGTCGGACTTCTTTACTGCGAGAGGTTATAGACTTCTTTATGGACTTTCAAATTAAAAGTGATACCACCAAAGACAAGGCGGCTAAAAATACTGAAATTTCTACGCACAAACAGACATTCTCGACTGATGCCCTTGCGCTTATTTCGCAATTGCAAACAAGGATGAAAGAGGGTCGCGACCATATCATGAAATATGCCGACGAAACAGGGGCAGCGTTCGACGGAGCAAAGCCAGGGTTCGACGGCCAGATATCAGAAATTGAATTGTATTCAGCCTTAAAGCTAATTATCACTCATACAACTGGGATAGAAATTCCAGCTACACATAACGGACTCGGTTACAATAACTTAATTTATATGTCTTTATTACTTGCCAAAATGCAAGTTGATACTGATGGAGAATACCTCGGAAGTAATGCTAAAGTATTTCCAGTTTTGGTTATTGAAGAACCTGAAGCTCATCTGCACCCTTCATTACAATACAAACTTTTAAAATTCCTGCATTCGAAGGACACACAAAATGCACGACAAATTTTCATTACAAGCCATTCAACTAATATTACGGCGGCTGTATCGCTCGACCAGATTATTTGCTTGAGCGGTGATAATAGTGGGAAAGTAAACATCGGATATCCAGGAAAAGTGTTCTCCGATGACGTAGCTGGCCGCAAATCCAAAGCTTATGTTCAAAGGTTTCTAGATGCTACGCGCTCCGATATGCTTTTTGCGAGAAACATCATTTTGGTAGAAGGCATTTCAGAACAAATCCTCGTTCCAACCCTCGGCCGCTACACGGGAAAGAATATAGAAGATACCCATACCGTAGTTGTAAATGTCGGTGGCCGATATTTTGACCATTTTCTAAAACTGTTTGATTCCAACAATCCTCATACAATTCACAAAAAGGTTGCGTGTATAACGGATCGTGACCCGTCAAGAAAAAAAACCGGAACTGGTAATAAGCACAAAAAATGTTACCCGTTTGAATTGCACCAAGACGCTACGTATGAGTTTAATATTTCTGGTAGTTCCAATATTGCACAATACTTGAGACATCCGAATATTCGGTTTTTCTCTCAAGACCCCGCCTTTGGTAAGACTTTAGAGTATGAGTTAATGCTAAATAATCCGTTTTGCGATTTGTTAATCACGGATAGTGTTTCCAATCAGGCAGAGTTGGCCACATTGACAACGCACCTAATCAAAGGTGAAACAGTTTCAGACGTAGTCGCAGCCGAAACAATGCATGACAGTGATGAAAATGACCGCATTCAAAACTCGCTCACCAATTGTATAGGCACAGGATGGGATGATCATACGAAAATGACAGCCTTAGTCGCTTCGAGGTATTTAAATAGTCTTTCAAAAGGCGGAAATGCGTTGGAAATCGCAGCTAATCTAGAAGCAAATCTTCAAAAGCCGATTTGTGAACATTTTTCCGTACCGTCGTATTTGAGCGACGCAATTACCTTTGCATGCCAATAATTATAGATTCCGACCATATTCTGCCCAATATTGAACAACACTTTAAAGTGCTTGCTGGGCCAGGTGCGGGAAAGACGCGCTTCCTTGTGAATCATATTAAAAACATTCTATACAACAGTCAAAGACTAAAGATCTTGGGTAAGATAGCCTGTATCACCTACACGAATGTTGCTACTGAAACAATCCTAAAACGGGTTGGAGACCATGGCGGTAGATTAGAGATAAGCACTATTCATAGTTTCCTATATGCGCATATAGTCAAACCATATGTCCATATGATCGCCAAAGATTATGAACTAGATGCGACTAATTTAAGCGGGCATGATGATATTATTTTAAGTGGTTATCAAACTATTCAGGATTGGAAAGTTAAAACCGGCCAACATCGATTAAGAGATGATGCAAAAATTGTTGAAACTTGGCAAAGCTTGAAATGGAAATTTGATTCATCCAATCCAGAGCAACTCTTCATCCGTCCGCCCTATCCAGTTCAATATTTTAGTAATGACGGTTATGTTGAGTATAAAAAGATGCTTTGGGCGAAAGGTCTACTGCATCATGACGATGTTTTGTTTTTTAGTTACGAATTAGCAAGAAAGAAACCATTCGTTCTTACTGTATTAAGAGCGAAGTTTCCTTATTTCCTCGTGGATGAATTTCAGGATACAAGCCCAATTCAAATCGCTTTACTAAAACTAATTGGAGCGAAAGAAACAGTAGTAGGTGTAGTTGGTGATGAAATTCAGTCGATATATTCATTTCTTGGTGCGATTCCAGGTCAGTTGAACAGTTTTTCGCTGCAGAATATAGCAGACTATGAGATTCAAGGAAATTGGCGCAGCACTAACGAAATTGTGGATTTACTAAACCGCCTAAGGCCTGGCCTTACTCAAACGCCGCGACGAAAGGTATCTGGCACAAGACCTACCATTATTATTGGAGAAAAACTTGCAGCTATTTCGTGGGTTAAAACTCAACATATAGGCAAGGAAATATTTTCATTGTGTCGGGAAAATTCGACTGCTAACGCCCTTCAGAAAGGACTTGGGATAAATATTCATAAAGACCTTCTGCAAACCCTTAAGGAGACAGATAAAAATAGCGATAGGCGGCGGGCGGTTTCCGATTCAATTAAGTCTGTTGAATACGCGAGGTTAGGATATTTTAAGGATGCGTTAAAGACCTTGGGCAAACTTTTCAACCGTAATAAAACTATAGGCGATCAAAAAGAAACTTTAGCAAAATTAAGAAAGCTTCTCGATAATTACGATGTCTTTACGACTGGCAACCTTATTGATCTCGTAAATTTTATACGAACGAATATCAAACCAGTTCCTGCGTTACGAGGTGGTGCAGCAAACACATTTTACACATCTACACCCTACAGTCATATATCAACATCTGTAAAAAATCTTTATGAGACTGGGAGTTGTAGAACCATACACAAGTCAAAAGGAGATGAGTTCGAATGCGTACTAGTTGTTTTAGAATCTAGACGTGGAAATGCATTCAATGAAAATACTGGCCTTTCTTTCCTTCTGGCTCCAAACTTAAAGGCAAATGAGGAACATCGGGTTAATTATGTCGCGTTAAGTAGAGCACAGGACCATTTATATATTTCCACTCCCTCTCTATCATTATCAAATGAAGTAAAAATCAAGAGTATGGGTATTCAAGTAAAACGTTTACCAACCCATTCTTGAAATGTGGGGATAACCTAGGTTATAAAACCGATTGAAATTGGCAAGGATATTTGGCTGCAATTTCAAATCTGAGCCAGTCTAAACGACAGTTTGACTACTCCCAGAGGGGGAGCGTTAGTCTGAATTCTAAACAACCACATCATGAAACATCGGAAAATAATTCAAGCATTGCAAAATGCAGATTTAAAAAATACTCCAATTGAAGAAATTCGAGCTCAATTAAAGTTATTGGAAAGGTTTGGGGTAATGGTTACTACATTACATCCTGGAAAAAGAATTGTGAGAGCTAGATTATCAGAAAAAAAATCTTTTGAAAATGTATCTCAACTATCATATAAACCACAAGAATTTAATTCAACTTTTCAAAGAGCAAGTACACCTCACAAAACAATGTTCTACGGTTCAATTGTTCCTGAAGTACAAGGAACAAGCGAGCCTTCAACAGCTAGAATAACTGTTTTATTTGAAATTGCAAATTTTTTGAAAGATCCTAATTCAATTGGTGAATTGGACGTAACCTTCAGTGCGTGGGATGTAATTGAAGATATTGATTTAATTTCTATTGTTCATCATAAAGATTTTCAAAGACCAACTCAATTATCAAGCTATTTACAGGGACAATTTCAAAATCTCGTTAAAGGAAATCCTGATTTAGAAACTCAGTCTCTCGAGATTAGTGAATTTCTTGGGAATGAATTTGCAAAATCTCCTATATCACATCATACCGACTATACTATTTCTGCAATTTATTCCGAAATAATATCTGACTCATATGATGGAATACTTTATCCAAGCGTAAGATTAGCTGGAGAAGGAATTAATATTGCTCTCACACCAGAAACTGTTAATCAGAAACTTAGATTTGTTGCTGCCTCTGAATGCCGAGTTTACAAGAATAAATTAGAAACTTTTGTTGACAATTTAACTAAAACTAAAACTACAGATGGAGTTTCTTTAAAATTTACACCTTTGGAAGCTCCATATTTTTTTGGTAAAGAAAATTCTAGAAAAAAAGTAGGCCTAAGTTAAGAACTACCTATAAATCAGCTAAGCCACAGGCGGGGATAAAGAAATTTTATGTTAGAAAGAAATAAATACTAAATTATGCGAAAAGAGTTTCTACAAATTGTGGAAGAAATCACGACAAATGATAAAGAGATTTTACTAACTCCTAGGAAATTATTGGGTTATTTTCATCTTGAAAAGAGAACTAAAGGAAATATTTCTAGAGTCTCTAAATTCTTGAATGATAAACGGTTAGAAACAATTCCTGATTTTACTTCTGTCTGGATTGATTCACAAATTACGTTGAAACATAAAAAGAAAGCAAAAAGCAGCAAGAATGTTGATCCAATACAGAGAATTAAGCTTTTAGACGCTTCGAATAAAGCATTGATTACAGTTAATAGGGATTCCAAATTAAAAGAGGCAATTACATTGATGATGCTTCACAATTACTCGCAATTGCCGGTAATGAATGGTCCTAAATCAGTAGTGGGTTATATTTCTTGGGAAACCATTGGATATGGCTTGTCAAATGGATGCAAATCAGAAGATGTCAGAGATTTCATGCTCACCGATTTTGTCATCTTAGATTACGAAACCCCTCTGTTAGAAGCTATATCTATTATCATTAAGAAAGAGTTCATTATTGTTCAAAAGCAGGATAGATCAGTTTGTGGAATAATTACTATAGCAGACATTAGTGCTCAGTTCTTAACCGTGAGTGAACCATTCATATTGTTAGAACAAATTGAAAATCATTTACGACAAATCTTAGATGGAAAATTTTTGATTCAAGAGCTGAAAGATTTTTGTAGGGTACTTGAAATTGACCGCGAAATAGAAAATATTGATAACCTTAACTTTGGTGATTACATTAGGATTTTGGAGAAACCTGATCACTGGGAAAGATTTAAACTAACGATTGACCGGGTTCATTTTATTAAACAATTAGATAAGGTCCGTGAAATTCGAAATGATATTATGCATTTTGATCCAGAGGGAATCACAGACGTACAAAGAGATGACCTCTATAAAATGGCAAAATTTTTAAAAGAAATTCGAAAATTTTCTTAGGTAATATATATGTAGAAGACGGTATTATTTTTTGCAGATGGAAAGTTAGCTGAACAGTGGTTATTCCGGAGCATATTGACCCCCTAATTTTGGAGGGTTTTCAGTTTCAAAAAGTGCCTTCAGGCGCTTAAATCGACTGACATTCCGGCTGATGTTGCCCCCCACACAAGCGGGATTTTCTTCTGGATTCAGTAGCATGTTACCCCCCCCCCCTTGGGTTCTAATTCCAGTGCATATTGCCCCACTTTTTTATGGTTTTGTTTTCTTAATCGCTCACCAAGCACTAAGCGGAATACGATGGCCGGATCACCAAAAGTCCTGATTCATGTCAAACAACATCTCATTTTAATTATCATTCATCTTTGGCCCTCAATTTTTTGTAGTGATCAAGAGCCTCATTAGCTGAAATATTATCAAACTCCTCTGCAAAATTTGGGAAAGTCATATCTAATGCTATCAAACACTTTAAAATTGTCGACAGTTTTGCTGATGTTTTGCATTGAATGATATCGGAAATAGTTGCCCTTCTGACCTCTGAGTTGTAAGCTAGTTCCTTGTATTCAAAATTTAATCCTGCTGGTATATCTTTTCCTTCTTTTATTATTCGCTTTTTGGTTTCATTATCAGCTTCAATTTTTCCGGTCAGGAAAAGGGAGATTTTACCCTTAGTTATTCTATCGTCATATTTTTCCATGACTTGAAGGAAGAAAAATCAACTTTTTTACAGTTACGGATTAGCGTAACTGTAATAATTTATCTATATTTCAATTGTGTTAGAGCTTGATAAGGAGTTCTGTAGAATAAATTATCCCTAACATTCTATTATAGCGTTTCACGAGCCTCGTAACAAAATCTGACAATTTTCTGAGCGAGGGGTAAGTGAGACGAGCCTCAGCCTTATATTTGTACATAGGGTGGGCTCTCTCCTTATTTCTATTGTTCAGGCCTTTGCGGAAGCAAGGGTGGCTTTGTCAGAGCCTTGTTACATTAGAATTTGGAGTTTTGCTCACCCTTACTTTTAGTAAGTGTTGCTCTCCTTTTCTATAAGACTCGTTTTACCTTTTTTCATTATTAATGAAAACGAGCATGTGTAATTTACTTCCTTTTCTGTTGCAGACAGTAGCCTGTAGGATCCACAGGCTGGAAGGGTATGCTCTGTTGGTAAGCGGGTCAGTTATCTCTATTCCGATAACTATCGGAACCTATTGTATCCTTCCAGAGGTTCATGGCATCGCCGCGGTAGATCGCCTGTATCCCCTGAAGCCCAAGAATCCGATTTAAGGAACTAGGCACTTTTTCTCTCTGATTGCTTTTGATGGGCTTTGTTTGTTCGTCGAGACTATCCTCACAGGTCAGGGAGTGACGTTATACGATGATGGAGATCATCTGCTGCAGCAGGTCAACAGCTCCATTACTTCAATTATTTCTTCTTCATTATTGCTGGTTCTGCATGCTCACTACAAGTGGGTTGAAAGACTGGGGTGGGAGAGGTATGTCTTTATTTGAGCACAAAGTATCAAATAGTTATACATATGTATCAAGAGGTTAGCACTTCCTAGATCGAGATTGCCGCAACTCGTACCTCGCCTCCCAATGACGGACTACATACCGGTCATCGGACACCCGTCATCCAGCAACAAACAAAAACAAGGCATGAAAAAACAAATACTTACATGCTTCCTGGGACTGCTATGTCTTGTTGGAAGTACACTCACAGCACAAGTTGCTGATTCACCTCCGGGAGTTGATTTGGTTGATAAACCCGGTTTCTATGGACAGGAGGGCCCTCGCTCTCCTGCTCCTTTGGAGGAAAGTGTTGCGCTGATTTATGGTGAACTGATTAATCCGGATTCTCTAAGTCCGCTTTTAGTTGAGGTTAGGCCTTATTATCTGGACGCAAAATCGGATTTTATGGTACAGGTTATGGAGCCGGGTTTTGGAGTGGGGGAGACTTTTGACGGAGTGATGAATCCGCTGGTCAGGAAGTTTTCTTCCAGTCTTAGTTTGGGAGATCGTCCGGGCTACTTTTCCATTATTTTGGGAGGTAGGGCTTTGTTGGAGGATTTTATTGTTTTTCCCGGGGATAGCCTTAAAGTGGAACTGGATCTTCGGCAAATGGATGTCCTCTTTGCTGGGGAGGATGCGGCTTTTTATGAAGCACAGTATGCGATAGGTCGAGAGGCGAGACGTCTGGCTTTTGAAGCACCCCGCCAGTTGATCGCCAAAGCGGACAGCAGGATATTGAGTACTCCGGGAAATCTGGAGAAACTGGAGCATTTTCAGGGGCAGTTTGGAAGTCGGTTGATTGTGATGAGCCCAGGTAAAGAAAGCCTCGATCACCTTCTTTTGGGCTTGCGAGAGGATAATCCTCAGGTGATCGCCCAGATGGATGTGCTGGAATCCTTTAGTGACAAACTCGATGTGCAGGAGTTCGAATTGCTGGAGGCTCAGATTCTGGGAGGTATTCACTATTCGGTACTGACCACCTTCCGCAAGTTTCATTACCCTGATTTTCTTGCCCGGTTTAGTGAATCGGAACAGGCTCATTACAAAAGCCTGATTTTGGATTCATTTCAGGATTTTCCTGAAGGGGATTTTGGGGAGGAAACACGTTTGGTCTCCAAGGATTACCTGAATTATGCCCTGGAAAAGAGCATGGTGACTGCCTTGTTTGAAGGGCTATCCCTATTGGGGGTGGTGGATTCCCTATATGCCGGTGAAATGGCAGAAAAGCTGAAAACTGCCTACCTGTCCAACTATCTGTCCCAGCTTCCAAAACAACCTTATGTATTGGAAAAGTATCTGGCTGAAGTTTCTTCTTCTCCATGGAAGGAGCGGTTGGAAAGCCTCAAACGCTCCCATGTGCCAGGTGGGGCAGTGGAACCTGTAGTGTTGGTGGATTTGAAGGGCAATGAGCTGACTGAAGAGGATCTGAAAGGTGCGCCGACCTTGCTGTATTTCTATTTTTCCTCCTGCTCGCACAGTGCCTCTTACTTTAATGAGTACCTGTATCCCCTCTATCAGGAGGTGAAGGATCTAGGAGTCCGTCTGATCTCAGTTTCGGTGGATGAGGATCCTGCATTCTGGAAAAGCAGAATCGCCAAGTATTCGGATCCATCCCTGTTGAATGTCAACCTACGGGGGCAGTCCAAGAAACGCTGGAAGGAAATCTATGAAATCCATGGCTATCCTAAAATCATGTTTCTCGACCGGGATGCCCATATTCTTTCTTTTGATATAAGAAATCTGGGTACCGATCAGGAAAGCCTGATCAGTGAGTTTATGACACTTTATAAATCCGAGTTGGAGTAATCCATTTCATTCAAAATACTTAATTATGAAAAATATCAAATCGTTTATACTGCTATTGATCTGCTTGGCCAGTACGCCACTGGTCATGGCACAGAATGCCACCAGAGTTCTGGAGGGAAGCGTGATGGACCAGATGGATTCCTCCCCACTGCCGGGTGTGAATATTTTGGTTAAGGGAACTGTTTTTGGAACCGTAACGGATGAATTCGGGAAGTTTTCCTTTCAGGTGCCTGAGGGGGAACTCAGTCTGGTGATCAGCTACATTGGGTACGGGTCTGTTTCACTTGAAGTAGGGGCAGAACAGAATCAGCTGAAATTATTTCTTACCGCTGAGGAGCTCAGCCTTCAGGAGGTTACGGTGGTTTCCACCGGGTTCAATGAATTGCCACTTTCCAGGACTACAGGTTCCTTTGTGGGAATTGACCAAGAGCTGGTGGAGCGAAGGGTTTCCACCAATTTGGTGGATAGACTGGAGGATGTGACACCTGGGTTGATATTTAACCGGGATCTTTCCGGAGTGGAACCTGGAGAAAGTATTTCTATTCGCGGGACGGCTACCCTGATCTCCAACAGCGAACCCTTGATTGTAGTGGATAATCTTGCCTATGACGGACCACTCTCGGGGATTAACCCGAATGATGTGGAAAGTATTACGGTATTGAAGGATGCAGCGGCAGCTTCCATCTGGGGAGCAAGAGCAGGAAACGGAGTGATTGTGATTACCACCAAGAGGGGTGGGTACGAACAGCCATTGCAGATCAGCCTGACAGGTAATCTTTCGGTTGTACCGACTCCTGATCCTCATTATTATCCCACCATGGGTATTTCCTCTTTGGTGGATAAACAGCTGGAATTGTATGATGATGGTTACTTCAACTCCCTGATTGGAAACAGGAGGAATCCGGTAGTGGCTCCCTTGGCAGAATTGCTTTACTCTTTTGATCAGGGAGATATCAGCCAGCAGGAGTTGGACGCGGGAATTAATCGCTACAGAAACGCTGACCTGAGAAGGGATACAGAGAAATACCTACAGCGAACTGCGGTCAATCAACAATATGCACTACAGGTTTCCGGGGGAGCAAAGAGAAATACCTATCAGCTCAGTCTGGGTTGGGATAAAAACCTGAATACCGGGGTGGCATCTGATCTATCCAGAATTACCTTTTCGGCCAATCAGGAGTGGAGTTTTTTAAAGAACAGACTTAAAGTCCAGACGGGAATTTATGGGATTAAGGCAGATTCCTACGATGGCACTCCGAATGTGGCCGGTCTTTATCCTTACGAAAGTTTGGCAGATGAGAACGGTAATCCCTTGGAGGTGTATAGGGATTTCAGTGTCAGATTCAAAAACAGCGTTTCTGATGTCGTGGCTTTGCCATGGAGTTATATTCCTTTAAATGAAATAGGATTGAGTAGTACCCAATCCAACCGAAATGAGTTGCGCCTGAATGCGGGATTGAATTTTAAAATTACCGAGGGGCTGGACTGGTCAGCCAATTATCAATACTGGAACTCCCAATCTGCAACACAGATATTGGATCCACTGGAATCATATAATGCACGGAATCTGATCAATTCCCTGACCCAGGTGGACGACTCTGGAGAAGTTAGTTTCCCTGTGCCTTTGAACGGTATTTTGGATCAAAGGAATTCCACTGCATACAGCCATAATTTCAGGACCAGATTGAATTATAGCAAAAGCTGGTCAGCACATCGTGTGGATGCTTTTGTGGGCGGGGAGCTAAAGGATTTCCAGCGTGAAAGCTTTGGGATCACTTCCTATGGATTTGACTCGGAAAATGGAACTTCACTCCCAGTGGATTACCTGACCCGCTTTGTCAATCTAGGCACCCAACGCCTTCAGAATATACCATTTACCGAAGAATATGGAGGAGGTACGAACCGCTTTGTTTCAGCTTTTGGAAACGTTGGGTATTCCTATAAAGATAAATATCTTTTTAACGGGAGCCTCCGACGGGATGCGTCCAATCTGTTTGGTGTTAATACCAACCAAAAGTCTGTACCACTTTGGTCGACGGGATTGGGATGGATAGTTTCAGAAGAGCAATTTTTGAAGGCTAAAGCGGTCAGTTTTTTAAAGCTACGCTGGAGTTATGGCTATAACGGAAATACCAATTCCAACGTCACAGCGGTGACAACAGCAACGAGTTACTCGGGAGCATTGAACCTATTGACCCAGTTGCCTTACCTGAGTCTAAGAACCCCACCCAATCCGGAATTGAAATGGGAGCGGATCAAGATTGTGAATACAGGGGTTGATTTTGAGTTTTGGGGCGGCAGACTGGGAGGATCAGTTGACTACTACCAGAAAAGAGGCTTGGATTTATTGGCTCCTATTCCGCTGTTTATTTCATCTGGCTTTTCAGATGCTACCTTGAATTATGCATCGACCCGAACCAAAGGCTGGGACTTGGTGATCAATTCCAGAAACCTGAAAGGGGAATTTCAATGGACCACCAACTTCTTTTTGAGTTTGCTCAATGAGGAGGTGACTGATGTTCAGAATAATCCTACTGCCACCCAACTTATTAATTATTCTCCAGCTCTTCCTACACCTGCCGTGGGAAAGCCACTTTTTTCTATTTATAGTTTTCCCTTTGCCGGAGTAGATCCTACTGATGGTGCTCCGTTGGGAATGGTGGACGGAGAGCCGAGTAGAGATTATGGGACAATTTATTCAGAAGCGACAGAGGAGACGATCCAATACCATGGAAGTGGAAGGCCAACGCGTTTTGGTGCTTTGAGAAATACCTTCAGCTACAAGGGCTGGAATCTTTCTGCCAATATTTCCTATAGGCTGGGCTATTACTTTAGAAGGCCATCGGTGAATTATGATGAGCTGAATCAAGGGAATATTATCCATGCGGATTATGAAAAAAGATGGAGAGAACCCGGAGATGAACTGACAACTACCGTTCCTTCCGATCCCGGTCGAGTGGATGCCTATCGTACCCAGTTTTATCTGAGTAGTGCTGCTACTGTTTCCAAAGGAGACCATGTGAGGCTTCAGGATGTGAGACTCTCCAAAACTTGGGATAAGGTGATTGGGAAGCAGAAGTCTTTCACCAATCTGGAAGCCTATGTTTACCTGAATAATCTGGGAATACTCTGGAAGGCCAGTAAAGAAGTAAAGGATCCTGATTATCCGGTTAATCCAAGTTTGTTTTCCTTTTCCATGGGATTCAGAGCCAATTTCTAATCCTAGGCCAGTTAAAGGGGAATTATCAGGTTTATCCCATCCAATTGGGTGGGCAGGATTTGATGCTTTCCTCTTGAATACATCAATAGTCAATAATTAAACATACCTGCTTTATGAAAATCAATAAGATAAATAAGCTTTTGTGGGTGGTAGTACTGATGCTTTGTCAGTCCTGTTCGGAATTTTTGGACAGCAAACCCAATAAAAATCTGGTGATTCTAAACTCACTGGATGATTTCCAACAACTCCTGGATGCTGAGGGCAGTGGGATGAACAACTACCTGAATCTGGGTTTAATCAGTTCGGATGATGTGTATTTCGGGGAAAGTCTGCTATCAAGGCTGAGTTTCAGCCAGCAGGCCTATTACTTGTGGGAGGAGGAAACGTATATGCCCGATGCTTGGGATGCGGGTTTTGCCGGAGCCTATGAAAAGGTGCTGTATGCCAACGTGGTACTGGATGGGTTGAGCGATTACAGCCCTGCCAATGATTTAGAAAGAGCCAGAATGTCGGAGTTGGAAGCTTCCGCTCGCTTTTATAGAGCCATGGGGCATTTTGAGGTACTCATGCATTTCAGTGAGCCTTTTGATCCAGATCAGGATGATCAATTAGGGGTTCCCATCCGTCTGACCTCAGACATCAATGTGAAAGTTGGAAGGTCTACGATGAAGGAATCCTTTTCCCAAATCATTACTGATCTGGAGTCCGGAGTGGAACAGTTACCTGCTAAAGCATCAATTCCCACTCGCCCTTCAAGATGGGCAGCTTTGGCAATGCTGGGAAGGGTTTATCTGACAATGCAAGATTACACCCAAGCTTATGATTATAGTAAGGAAGCCTTGGAAATGGGTGATGAATTGATGGATTTCAAGGGATTGAATTCGGATTTGCCTTATTCATTTGAGGTGTTTAATCCCGAAGTAATCTTTTACCAAAGACATTTAAGCAGCCGATTCACAACTAATGGAGAGAGTTTTGTGAATCCAGATCTGGTTGATTTATACGATAGTTCGGATTTAAGAAGGGAGTATTTTTTGCTTCCTTCCAGTTCGGAAGGTTTGTATAATTTCAAAGGCAATTATACAGGGGATTTTTATCACTTTGGTGGGATTGCTGTGGATGAGGTATTGCTGAACCTGGCTGAGTCTGCGGCAAGAACAGCTAAAGAATCAGAGGCCAATGCCGCTTTGCGGAACCTGTTGGAAAATCGGATGGATGAAAATTTCCAATTACCAGATGATTTGACTGGAGAGGTATTATTGAGTAAGATCCTGATGGAGAGAAGAAAAGAATTGTTGTTTCGCGGGATTCGCTGGATAGATTTAAAAAGATTGAATCAGGAGGCTGAATCTGCTGAGACCTTGGAAAGGAAGTATAATGAGCTTAATCCTATCCTTGCTCCGGAAGATACCAGATATACCTTCCTGATTCCACCTGCTGAGATTAACCTGAATCCTATGCCACAGAATAACCGCTGAAATAGGGGATAAGTGAAGGGTGGTGGGATTTGTTTCTAAAGAAACTGGGGCTCCTTGGATTGGAACCCCAGTTTAGATTTATCAAATTATGGCGTAGCCAAAGGCAGTGAGCCATTTTTGATGAATTCGCCTTCCTCCACTTCATTGCTCAAGAAGTTTGAGTCCATGTGGGAACAAGTTTCATCCACCTCTTCATCACACTGATAGGTACTCGGTCCCGGAGTGATATCCGTTAGATCGTACCAGACTTCGGTTCCTGGAGCTGGATCCTCAGCATAGCGCTCAGTTGGATTGTTTGCAAAGTTCATGGCCATGGCCAGTGTTGCTCCGAATACTAACCCTAGTGCTGGGAGCATTTTAGTTATTGATTTCATAGTTGTGTTGGTTGTGGGAGTTACCTCCCGGTTATAGGTATTGGTAAGTTTTCCCTCTTATCGGAAGTCCTTTCCAAGGACTTAATCCTAAGTTAGGAAGCCGTCCAAGGACTCTTGGATTGAGGGGGAACCGTCAGGTATTTCCTGTTTGGGAGCCGGTTCTTCTCCCTGCACCACCGAGTGTTGACTGGCATCTCTACTCCCAGTCCTTAGAGATGGATGGTGCATTACTTATGTTGATTTTTTTACAGGTATTCGGATTTGGTCTTTTTGTTATTTTTTGCAGCCTTACTTTAGAATTGTTGGCTGTGGGCGGCGGATCCACCTCCGTCGCCCTTTATTGTTGCACTTTAATATTGAAAACTTAGGATTATAGGTTATTTTTGGGGTATGGAAATGTATGTTTCTATGCAGTACTAATTAAAGCTTAACAACCTGTTGAAAGCCCGGGGCTCGCCTTGGGCTTTTTTGTACCTGTTTGATAAAGTCCAAACGTGCCTAAACCTATGAAGAGCAGGTTCACAAGGAAATGCTCTGCCCATCCCAGACTGTTAAGTATTCCGGCGCAATTGCAGGGTACTCTTGGGAAAGCTCCCACCCAGATGAGTCCCACGTAGGTAGTGAAGACGGTGAGTAGGAGTATACTTGAGAGATAGCCCCACCACCTGCTGACTGAAAAGAGCAGGAGCCCGGCAATCAGCAACTCTACCAAAGGCACTGCGTAAGCCAATACTTCCGCTAGTTCTGCTGGAAAGGTCTGGTTGTGGAAAGCGTTTCGGCTTTCTTCCCATCTGATCAGTTTGTCCAGTCCGGTGTAGATCCAGAGCAGGGTCAACAGGGCGGAGGATATTTTTGAAAGTTCGCTCATTCTTGTTGTTGCAATTCATAGTAGTTGCTATGGGTTCTCAGTACCTATTTACTTCTCTTATTGATTTGGGAACAAGTGGCACCTGAGAGTTTATTGAGGCAGTAGAAATTATTCTGCTGTGTTTGAATAAATGTCAGGAGAAATGGAATTCAAAAACAAGGAAAGGGTGAACACAACGGGATATTGGTGAAATCCGCAGTCAAATAGGTGATATGTGTTTGTTTTGATGCTGTTTAACTTGGTTTTTATAGGGTTATCCAACTCAATCAATTTTCTTTTGGGTTAGTTGGGTTTTTATAAGGCGTTGGGAGTATGCTGATTATATGAAATTGGGTTTAGTTGATCACCTTTTGCTAAATCAGTTTGAATGATTATCTTAGTTTATTCTAAAGTATCCGAACTTTTTTTGGACTGGTCATGAAATAGGATGGTGGAACTTCTATTTCGTGATCGGATGGTTCTGTAGGAGTGGTTGGCGTTGTCTGCTGGAATCAACTGTATAGGCAGATAAAAGCTAAAAATGAAAATCTTTGATAAAGTAATTTTTAGATTTTCCCATGAGGTTCATTAAAAGTGGGGTGATTTTAAGCCGAGACTTGAATGGTTTAAAATTCAGTAAAAAAAGAACCTGCTGTTTGCAGGTTCTTGGTAACCGGAAAATTAGTAGTGCTTAACAATTAACATATCCGGTACAGTTGCCAGACTTCAGCAGAAGTCTTACTAAAATCAGCTCAATTGGACCTTACCGATTAATTAAATACGTGTAATGGTAGTAAGGCACTCCCTGAAAAAGCTACCGGTAACCCGGCTTTCCTTGGTGTTGCTCTTTTCTTGATAACTGATTTTTTTGATGGATTGCAGTGCCCGTTGGCATTCCTCCAAAGCTTGCTTATTTATCATATTGTTTAAGTTTTTGTACCATGGAAACTAGTAATTCTGGGAAGGGGGTTGACCGTTTGGGTGAAAACCACATGGGTTCAGGTGTAATTCACCTACTTGTGAACCCTGCTGAAAAACCGCTTTTCCTTCTCTTTCTTATTTTTCTGTTGTATGCGTTGGTTGACTTGGTTTCGACCTTTATACTGTTCGGGGAAATTGACGGTTGGGAAATGGCACTTTTCCATTTTATAGCCGGATATCTGATGATTTCGCTCTATTTTACACTCGTTCTACCCGAATATTTCCTCTATAAAAGAAGGTTTCGTGCCGTTATTTATTTTCTGGTGTTACTTTCCGCATTAGTGCTTGTGAAGTTGCTGGTCTATAACCTGTTTGTGGGCGAACTCTCCCTTTCCAGAAATTTCCTTGTATATGAATTTAACAGGGTATTTCATTTTCTGATCATTACCTCTGTGGTATGGACCTTCTATAACAACCTTAAATTAGGTCAACGGAAGTATCAAGTAGAAATGGATCATGAGCAGCTGAAGGTGATGCACCGCTCCATGCAGCTCAGTTCCCATTTTGTATTGAATTCATTAAGTGTCTATTTGGCCAGGATCATCAAACTATCCCCTGATTTGGCAACAGAGTTCACTTACCTGACCTCCCTTCTCAGGTATAGTTTCAAGGAATTTGGGGAGCCTAATTTCCTGAAGGAGGAAGTAAAAGCGGTGGAAAATTACCTTCAAATTCAGGAAATGAGGTTTTCACGCCTTTCGGTAACACCAGAAATAGAAGTTCCTGCCATAGCTGAAAAACTACCAATGCCCAAATTATGCCTATTGACCTTAGTTGAAAATGTGTTTTTCCATGGAGCCTACACCGATGCAGACCATCCCTGTATGATTAAGTTCCTGCTTATTGAGGAAGAATCAACTGGTGATTGGGAATTTACGGTTAACATAGCCAATAAAATACAGGGGCTGGGTGTAAAGCCACGTTCAGGATTTGGTGCCTCTTCCGTTTTCCGTGTGCTCAGTAATGAATTCGGGGAGGGTTTTCAATATAAGGTTCAGTCAGATGAATCTTCATATTCTTTACAATTAATCATACATTATGGAAAAGCGGTACAAAATCGGCCTGATTGACGATGAGGAAAATACCCTGGAACTATTGGCTAGGGAAATTTCCATGCTCCCGGGGTTTGAGGTGGGATTTTCAACTGTCAATCCGGTCATGGGTTTGGAGTACGTTCGGAGCGGTAAGGTGGATATCCTGATTACAGATATTCTGATGCCTGAACTGGGTGGACTTGAATTATCCCGAAAACTGATAGATTCCGGTATTCCGGTGATAATCTGTTCGGGGCATTCCAAATATGCTGTGCAGGGATATAAGGTGGAGGCCGTTGGTTTTTTGCAAAAACCGGCTGATCCGATTGAACTGGCTGAGGTGTTGGAAAAGGCTAGAAAGAAAATGGATTCTCTATACTGGGTCAAAAAAGAGGTAGAGGAGGATTATGTGGTGGTGGGGGATAAGTTGGGACATGTGCATCAGGTAGTGAAGCCATCTGAAATCTTATATATGGAACAGCAAAACAAAAAATCCATAGTCAAAATTGAGGATGGGAGTGAATTTGTTCTGGTGTCCCCTTTTATGGAGAGTTTGAAGAAACTCAAGTCCAGGTATATGGTGAGAGTGCATCAGTCTTTTGCTGTTAACATTTTAAAGGTGAGAAAACTACATTCGGAGGAATGCGAGCTTGTATCCGGGGATAGGATATCCACGAGCAGAACCTATAGAGAAGAATTGAGACGGATTTTTGAAAATAAAAGGATCAATTGATTGACTTAAATTAATTGCTTGAAATGAATTCGGCTTTTGGCCGGGATGCTGTAGTTGCTCTGGGATTACTATAAATCTGTTTTCCCAGTTCCCTATAGAGCCTGTATCTGATCCTTCGCTCATGATGTTGGGTTTGTAAAGGAAAGAAGCGGTTGATCATCATGTGCAAATGGTTTAGTAGGAAAAGGATACCTGATTCTCCCTTGGTATTAAAATACTCATGGGAGTGGAATTTGTTGAGGTATAGGGTTTTTGGGAAGCATTCCTTTTCAACTTTTGATACATAGTTAAAAGCTGCTTTATAAATACAGACTTGGTTGGAGGGCATAGTTTTGACATCATTTTTGAGTTCCTCAAACAGTTGCATGTAGTTTGGAGACTGTGTAAATAGGCTTGTCCACATTCTGATAATGAGGCTTTCTTTTTCGCTTGAAGAACAATTCATGTGAAGATTACCACGGGTTTTTGATGCCAGGAATTTTGATTCCAGATGGAACAGCCGATGGGAAATTTTCAAGTCTTTAACTCCATATTTGGAGCTCTCAGGGAAATAGGAAACTGCTTTCCAATCCAATGCCTCTTGACAAAATAGATCAGAAAATGAGGCCAACAATACATTCTTATCCGCAGCTGCTATATCCAACAGTCGTAGACGGATTTCAGAAGCTCCATTTTTACTATAGTTGAGAAAAAACCAACAGGGAGCGAGTCTGCTAACTTCCGGTTTTTCAAGGTGGCTGAACAGACATTCCAAAACTTCCGGGAGGTCTGAATCGCACAACGTAAGGGTGAGGCAGAGGCAGTTCTCTTGGGCTTCAGCTATCGGGTTGAATTCTCCTGCTGATTTGGGTATCTGCTTGGACCTTGAATATTGGAAAACCAACTGGGGATAGGCTGCCGTACCATCCGCTGAGCGGAAAATACCGGAAGGATGCCAGGATGGATCACAGAGTGTAAGGGTTTGGGAGCGTTGAAGTTCCTGCCAGAGTATCTGCAGATCTTCCTTGTTAAACCGGTTAAGTAATAGCTCCCTGTCTGCATGTCCGACAAGAATGTGCTGGGGGATGTACATATCATCCAGTTTTTTTTGGAGCTCATGTATATCAGGAAAATTTTCCCTGGCCAATCTCCATCTTCGACTCTGAAGACAGATTTTTCCCCAGTTTAGTTGGGGACAGAAAGGAGCATTGGAGAGGGTTTCGCTTTGGTAGGGCATGAACCTAAACCTTTCCTGATGTGCAATTTCCCACAACAATCGCAGGATGGGATGGGTGATCTGTTCTCCGTTAAGAGGATGCATGACTACAGGTATCACCTTTTTTCTGCTTGCGGTATGGAAGAGCTGGATTTGGTTATTGCTGATTCCTATATAAAGTTCATCGAATCCAAGTTGGTTTTTTGCCTTTGGAACGAAGGGGGTTATTTCATATTCAAAGATGTTGCGGACATTGAAAATGTGCTGTTTGGAATCGGATTCCTTGAGCGCTAAATGTGCATAGATCACTTCCTTATCGATATAGATTTGGTTTTTGATGGTTTGGCTGTGGCCTTCTATTGCGGGGTCTCTGTTGAATCTTCCGGTATATACAAAAGGGCGGTTGCACACCATGTTTTCTAAGACCGGGTTTCCTAAAGAGTCAAGCCGAAAAAGAAGCTGGATATCGTGAATTTCTTTATTCAGTTCCTTTTTAGGGAAAAATTCCTGAAGGTCTAAAGAGTGTTGGGTTTGATTTCCCAGAAGTCTCGGAGCAATATCATTATTCTTGAAATTGTTAGGCTGAAGGAATTGTCCGGATAGAAAGTCACTCTGGGATAAGAGGGTCTGTAGCTTAAGGTAGCGGTCATCAAAATGGGTAGTAAACCAGTTTTTGAAGTCCCTAATGTAGGTGCTTTCTTCCTTGGTAAACAGCGCTCCTGCTGAATCTATAAACTGCTGCAGTTGCAGTCTTGTAGTTTCCGGGATTTCGAGGTGATTATTCACCACCATATCCTTACCTGAGTTTTGGGATTTAATACCATCATCAGGGGTCAGGAATCCTGTTTCCAGAATCTGTTGCCAAAGGATTATTGCATGCTCCGAATCACTTGTTGCTCCCTCTGGATTAAGCAGCTGTTGGAATGCATTGAAGTCAATTGGTTGCTTTGATGCATATTCGATCAGCGTTTCAAAGACGCTGTTTACAGGGAGTTTGCATCCTTTCCAGTGTTTGTTTTTAAAATCAAAGACCAACGCATGGTAATACCCTAGTTTTTTGTGGATTCCCGGGATCAGCCGGTACTTACTGTTCAACGGGGTTTTAACTGATTCAGTGAGTGTTGAAGAATTAATTCTACTAGTAGGGTCAATTTCTTCTGCCTGAAGTGGAAAGCTGAGATCCAATTCAGTTCCCCATTTTCCCAAGCCTACTCCGGCAAATTTTCCGAATGGGGTAGGACGGAAACGGCCGCGCAGCAGGTACTTCCTTAGCTTTATCCTGAGCTTGTTATCCAGGTTAGCAAAAGGTTTTTTTTCCAGTTCATTGTAGAAAGAGGCCGAAGATAGTTTTATAGCTTCCAAGATGACTTCCCTGTGTTGCTCTAACATTGCAGGGTCTTCATGGTCAAAATGGAATAGGGGAAGTCGGTATAGCAAAGACATAAGGATTGTTTTTTCTTCAATCCTAGGGGTATTTGTGATTGAGATGATGATTCGGGTGTACCTATGGGGATTCCGGTGAAATTGACACTGGAAATAGTATTTTGGTGGAATTTCAATACGTTAAAACTGGAATTACCTTATTTTCATTCGATTCCTGATTATTGTGCTGCTTTTTTTGACTTTCTGCAAGTGCGATATTATGGAAACCTTTTGTACTTCGTTGGGTAGCGGTGTTATATCTCTGTTTAAAGATCCAAAACGCAGGTTTATGGTAGGAATGGTGAAGTGTTTTGAACCATTCGTATTTTATTCAATAAGATGGAAGTGGAAATCTAGGTTTGCCATTCAACCTTTAACCGGCATACCCACCCATTCGCAAACCCAATTCTGTATAAATAATGAGTCAACAAACTGAAGGGTTAAATTAGCTTTCAACCCACTTTTTAAATTTTGATGACTTGAGTTGGCTTACGGTGACCTCTTCTGAAAAGGAGGGAGATAGGTTTAAAAGAAGCTTCCCGTGCCCGTTGGAGCGGAAATGTAGACAAGCCTGATGATGGATAATCATTTTTCTGTTAATCCTGAAAAAGTCTTTTGCAGGTAATGTTCGTTCCAGTTCATCCAGTGTTTCGGTAAGAAAGTAGCTGGTCTGGTTTGAAGTAACCAGGTAGTTTATTTTGTTCTGGTGATAGATGTAGCGGATATCCTGAAGGGGTTGGGGAATGGTTTTGGTGCCTTGCTGTATCAGCAGAATTTTCCGATTGTCCACTTTGCGGGTTTCGGATTCCTTATTTCTAAGAATATGGTAGTAGAATAGGTAATAGATATTGAATACGAATACGGGTAAGGCCATTAAGGGTAAGGAACTGTGGGCACTGGGGTTTGCTTGGGCTGTATTGATTCCAAAATACCATTGATAGACCGTAAGGAAAAACAAATCGATGATTCCCGGTAGTATTACTCCGAGAGCAAATTGTAAAAGAAGCCTAACCAAGGGCTTTTCTTTCCAATCGTAGGACTTGTCCAGGTGTACGGTGACCTGGTGTACAAACTCAATAAAGAAAGCGGAAATCAGAAAAGCTGCCAGGAGTTTGATGAAAAATGAGGAGCCGGAAAGAGAGTCCAGGTAACGGGCACTACTTCCGTACATAGACACTAGGAATGCGGCGATTACACAAAGTAGTATTCGCAGAAAATGGTCTTTGTATTGTACAGGTAGCTTCTTTTTTTCCAAAACTCAAGTTGTTGCTTTTAGCATTTAGCTGGCATTGGGGAATTTACTGTCTTTTTCGAAAACGGAAAATATAGGTATATAAGTTAAGAAACTCTTTAATAATTCAATGGTGCAGATGTTTATTGAGGTGAAAATCAAGTTTAATTAAGGAGCCTTTAGGTGGAATTTGAGGTTTTGTTGTTTTTATTGCCTGCATCGGCAGATCAATTCATTGGCTTGCCCTCTTCATTCATTCAATAATTCACCTGATTCGGAATTTACAGGTGCATGTTTTTGTGTTTTCTTTTTTGCGGGTGCTAAGTTTGAGCTGTTCCCTTATGGGGACTTAGTCCTATTATTCGGCCCGCGGGCAGTTTTAACCGGGGATCTCCCCATTTAAAATTGTCAGATCATGAATTACAATGAACAGTTTAAGGAGCTATTCCTTCAGATGAAAAGGGAGGTGGCGGCTATTGCGTCCGCTTCTTCCAACCGACTTGTTACAGTGCAGGAGTCTTATATACTGGTAAGTAGGTATTGTGAGCAGGTAGTTGCTGCTACCAAATTTGAATCAGCAGAGCAGGAGGTGGAATTCTTCAAGAAGATCAGACCGGGCTTTGAAGCCGAACTGATTTATTTTGAAGAGCTCTACTATATCCTTTCCAGCCTTCCTGAAAGAAGAAGAGCTGCCATCCGTTTTCTTTACAAACAGTATTTGCCGGTACGGATTTATTGCCGGCGGTATCAGTTGCTCTTTGAGTATTGGAGTCTGGGGCGCTCCGAGTTTGATTTGGATCTGTTTGTGCATTCCCAAAGCAATAAGATCTTATTGCTTACACGTCCCTTGCCTTCTGGAGATGTAAATGCTACTCCTGCAGGAAAGGCTTTTGCCCGATTTCGTGCCCATAATGAGCTGCATGGGTTTTTGGAAAAGGAGATTTCACGTCTTAAAAACAGAGAGGAAAAAGGGAGTTATTCCATCCAATGGACTGCTACCAAGGCGGCTTTGGTTGAACTGGCCTACGCCCTGAAAGCAACCGGAGCCATAAATAACGGCAATGCTTCCATCCGGGATATCGCCACACACCTGGAAAGAATGTTCAATCAGGATCTTACCCAGTTCTACCGTACGTTTCAGGAAATCCGAATCCGAAAAAACAGCCGGACTACTTTTTTGGACCGCATGAAAGTGAAACTGGAGCGTTGGATGGATAATACCGATCTGAACAGCAGGGGGGAAGACTGATTTTTTTTCTTTTTTTTCTCCCCCCTTCGGGATTCGGTGTGAATATTTTTTCTGATTCTGACGCAGGTTTGTAGCAACAAAATCAAACGCTTATGCTGGAAAATGTTTCATGGGGAGTCTTTCTGAAGCTGCTTGGAATTCTGCTGACCTGCTACTATGGGGTGGTGGTGATCCGCTACTTCCGGGCTGATGTTTTCGCTTTCCTGCTAAAGGGGAAAAGAACAGGTCTGCAGGGTTATTATGATAAGAACAGGGAGGAACCTAAGCGCTCTTCCATGGATAGTTTCTATGCCTTGCTGGAAGAACTGGACGCTGAACTCATGGGCAGTGCCGGAACAAAAGCGGAGTTGATCCAACTCCTTCGCCAGAAAGTAGGGCAGTATGGATTACCTGAGTCCAATGGGGCACGCAAAATCCTGGTGAACCACCTGCTGCTTGCGGCTAAGGCCGGACAGGTGGATCTTGAAGAAGGGGATCTCCTGGGCCTGTTTAATGCCTTGCCAAACTGATCATTCAAACCAACTAAACTCACATGCTATGAAAAAGACTAGGAAATGGATTAGTGCAATGCACTTCTTGCTACTCGCAGGAGTGGTGGATGCCCAGGATGGAAATGCGGGCATCAATGAGGCTACCCAGCAGGTACGGGGATACTTCCAGTCGGGTACTGGGTTGATGTATGCCATAGGTGCCATTGTTGGATTGATTGGCGCAGTCAAGGTTTTCAACAAATGGAATAACGGGGAACCGGATACCGGAAAAGTCGCTGCCGCATGGTTTGGTTCATGTGTGTTCCTGGTCGTGGTGGCCACGGTTCTTCAGAGTTTCTTTGGTGTCTGATCCTATGCTGGATACAGATCTGCTCAGGCAGCGAAAAATAGGGGTGCTTCCGGAAATTGACATTGCAGGACAAGTATTTACAATTGATCTGCGACTCAATGAGCTGAGAAATACTCAATCCCCAGATAAAAGGCTGGGTCTGGATGAGATGGTGACTGCAAAGGACGGGCAGCATTACCTTTTTTTCTTTGACCGTGAAAACCAATCCATTCTACATGCTTCTCCTGATCTGCTCAAGATTCCTGAAAATACGGTCTTGATGAAGATTCCTGATGAACTGGGATTGGATCCGGTAGGGATGGCCAGAAGGTACGGACTGGGGGACGAGTATTTTCTCAAGATGCATCCTTATGATGGAACGCTGAAGGGAAAGGTTGTCCCTCTTGACAAATCAGGATTGCCGGAGTATGTGGCACGAAATCAACAAGAACAACAAGGACTGCAGAAAAAACAGCTGCGGAAATTAGGTTAGCTGCCTGGAGAGCGCTGGTGTATGGCATGGAGCCTTAGGTATTACCAATTCAATATTATTCTGAATCGTAATTAAGCTTTTAAATGATCAAGTATAGTGTAAATAAAGGGATCAACAAGCCCATGGAGTTTAAGGGGCTGAAAGCACAGTACATCGGATACCTGGCAGCAGGACTGGGACTTACACTGCTTGCTTTTGCACTCGGGTATGTAATGGGCTTGTCCATGTACCTGTGCCTTGGGCTGGCGGTGGTGTTGTGCAGCGCCGATTTATTGATCGTGTTTCATTTGAGTGCTACCTATGGGGAGCATGGGCTGATGAAGAAAATGGCCCAGACTCAGGTGCCTGCCAGTGTGGTCATCAGAAGCAGAAAAATCTTTTATAACCTGATCAAGCGCTAAGCATGGAGTTAGCTGATTTATTTCCAATCTATAAAGTGGAGCATGAGCTGATCCTTTCCCGGGTGGGGGACATGACAGCGGCCTTTGAGGTGGAATTGCCTGAGGTGTTTTCCCTGAGTGCTGCGGGGTTCGAAGGGGTGCATCATGCCTGGAATAAGGCAGTTGGGGTACTGCCCGGAAATACCGTGCTGCACAAGCAGGATTGGTTTACAGATGCCGCATATCAGGGGAAGTTTGAAGGACAGGATCATTCCTTCCACTCCCTTTCCAGTGAGCGCTTCTTTGCGGAACGGCCGCATCTTAACCACCGCTGTTTACTGTATATCACCAAACGGCCCAGGCGAAATAAGCTGGGGAATTCAGCTGTATCCAATTTGCTGAGGAAAAACCTTGTTCCGATAGAGCTGCTGGAAGGAAATGCAATAGAAGATTTTCAGAATGTACTCGGACAGCTTGTACAGATTCTTGGGGATGCAGGAATTGGATTGAAGCGATTAAATGGGGAACAACTGGCGGGAACCCCGTGGAAGCCGGGTGTTTTGGAGGAATACCTGAATTTGGGGGAGGTGAATCTACTTCAGGATATTCAGTTCAAGCCGGAGTGGAAAATAGGAAGCAAGTATGTGCAGCTCTACAGTCTGGGGGAGGTGGAGAACCTGCCTTCCACAGTAAGTCCCCATAGAAGTTATGAAGCTTATGGGACTGATCAGACGGATTTTCCAATCGGTTTTTCCACACCTGTCTGTGCTTTGCTACCCTGCAACCATATCTATAACCAGTTCCTGTTTGTGGAAGATTCCCAAAAGAAGTTGAAAGACCTGGAATCCAAACGGCAACGGCTGGAGTCTTTGGCCAACTATTCCAGGGAGAATGCCATTGCGCGGGATGCTACAGGGGAGTTTCTGAATGAGGCTATTGCGACTGGAAGAAAGGCGGTTAAGGCACATTTTAATGTGATGTGCTGGACGGATAGCATACAAGAGACGGGGATGCTGCGAAACCTGGCAGCGGGTGCACTGGCTAAAATGAATGTGGTACCCAAACAGGAAACCGTCGGTGCACCGCAGATTTTCTGGTCTGGTCTTCCTGGCAATGGGGCTGCTTTTCCGGTGAATGAAACCTTCGACACGTTTGTCGGTCAAGCGACCTGCTTTTTCAATTTGGAAACCCATTACCGGACCTCCAGAAGTACGATAGGAATTCGGCTGGGAGACCGGGTTACCGGATATCCTGTCCATGTGGATCTATCGGATGAGCCGATGAAGCAGGGGCTGATCACCAACCGGAACAAGTTTGTGTTGGGACCTTCCGGATCTGGAAAATCCTTTCTCACCAATCACCTGATGCGCTCTTACTATGAACAGGGTACACATGTGGTATTGGTGGATGTAGGGCATTCCTACCATGGACTCTGTGAGCTGGTCGGGGGATATTACTTTACCTATGAGCAGGACAATCCGATCCGTTTTAACCCCTTTTATGTGGAAGGAAGAAAGCGGCCGGAAACTGAAAAGAAGGAAAGTCTGAAAACCCTGCTCATTGCGCTGTGGAAAAAAGAGGATGAGGTATTTAGGCGCTCAGAGTATGTGGCAATTTCCAATGCGGTGTCGGGGTATTTTGAGCTGTTGGAAAATGATTTGGAGGTTTTTCCCTGCTTCGATACCTTTTATGATTTTCTCAATAATGAATTTAGGGAGGTTTTAAAGCAGGACGGAGTTAGGGAGCATGACTTTGATGTGGATAATTTTATGTATGTGTTGCGTCCTTACTACCGGGGTGGGGAGTTTGATTACCTGCTGAATGCACGGGAAAATCTTGATTTGCTGCAGCAGCGCTTTATCGTCTTTGAGCTGGATAACATCAAGGATCATCCCATCCTCTTTCCGGTGGTGACTTTGATGATCATGGAAATCTTTATTTCCAAAATGCGCAAGCTCAAAGGGGTCAGAAAGATAATTCTGATTGAGGAGGCATGGAAGGCGATCGCAAAGGAAGGGATGGCAGAGTACATCAAGTACCTCTTTAAGACGGTACGGAAATTCTTCGGGGAGGCCATTGTGGTGACCCAGGAAGTGGAAGACATCATCTCCAGCCCGATCATCAAAAATGCGATCATCAACAATGCCGATGTCAAGATCCTACTGGATCAGAGCAAGTACCAAAACAAGTTTAAAGACATACAGGAATTGTTGGGTTTGACCGATCAGGAGAAGGCAATTATTCTATCGATGAATAAAGCCAAGGAGCCGGGCAAGATTTACAAGGAGGTGTACATCAGCATTTATAAAAAGGTCTACCGGGTGGAAGTGAGCCGGGAAGAATACCTCACATATACGACCGAGGAGCGTGAGAAAATGAGAGTTGAGGAATTGACCGCCAAATACGGTAGCCGGAAAAAGGCGATTGAGGTACTGTCGAAAGAACTTGAAACCAACTAGCTATGAAGATCAGAAAACGAATTGTGATGATGGTACTGCCGCTGCTTATCGGTTTGACAGCATTGCCTGTACAGCAAGCTGCTGCGGTTCCCATCGCGGTGATTTTGGAAGTAATAAAGGCTGGGGTGAAAAAGGTCATCCAGGCAATTGACTTGAAGGTTCAACGCTTGCAGAACCAGACCATCTGGCTTCAGAATGCACAGAAGGTATTGGAGAATAAACTGAGTGAGCTGAGGCTTTCGGAGATTTCAGAGTGGAATGAAAGCCAACGGAAACAGTATGACGAGCTCTTTCAGGAACTCTGGAAGGTCAAGCGGATCATTACGCAGTTTCAGCGGGTGCGGGACATTGCCGATATGCAAAAACAGCTGGTCAGGGAGTATCAAACTACCTGGGGTCTGATCAACAGTTCTCCTGCTTTGGCATGGGAGGAAAAAAGGGTGATCTCAGGGATATATCAACAAATCCTGGAGGAGTCTATACAGAACCTCAGCCATCTGACCGGGGTAATGACTTCATTTACCACCCAGATGAATGATGCGGACCGGCTGGCTTCCCTTCATCTGGCAGAGGACAGAATCCGCAAAAATCTAGTGGATTTAAGGTCGCATAATTCCCGGAATATGCGCCTGATTCGTTCCCGTGAATTACTGCCGCTCAACAACCTAAAACAGAACTATGACTTGGATGAACAGTAATTATTCTTGGAGAGTAAGCAGGGTAATTCTCCTGCTGGGTATGATGTGTGTTGGACTGTGTGTTAAGTCCCAGACTCTGGAGGAGTGGACCATGCAAAAAAAGCTGCAGACCAGCTACAAGCTCAATCAGATAGCGGCATTGGCTTCCTATCTGGAGGTGGCAAAAAAGGGATATGATATTGCCAGGCTAGGATGGAGTCTGGCCGGGGACATTCAGGCCGGTGAATTCTCACTTCACACCGACTACTTCGGGGCTTTAGTTGCAGTTCATCCGCTAGTCCGGGATTACCCGATTGCGCTTGAAATTGGGAATGTGTATAGACAGCTTAACAGGGAGGTGGATTGGATCGATAGGTTTCTGGCTGATCAAACCATGCTGGAAGAAGGGGAGATGTTGGCGGTCAAGAGATTTAATAGGGAAAGTAAAGCGCAGTCGGATGTCCTCATGGATGAGCTCCATGAGTTACTGACTACGGATTCCTATGCTATGGATGATGGGGAAAGGCTGGCTGCGATAGATGGATTGTACGCGGGAATTCAACAGCTTTTTCAACGCTTGAAAGCCTACAATGGGCGTATCCGCTCATTGGATTTGCATAGGAAGCGAAAAGAGACTCAATACCAACAGCTAAACAGGTTCTATGATGTCAGGTAAAGTCAAACAGGTCATTGGGCTCGGGATGCTGCTGCTGGTATTGTTGCAACCCTTTCTCGGGAAAAGCCAGAGCCATGAGGTGACACAGCTTATGCTGAATTACGAAAAGCTGATGCAGTTGAAAGAAATCCTGGATCAGATGCATAAGGGGTATGTCGTTCTGGAGCAGGGATATACTAGGGTAAAGGGGATTGCTGAAGGTAATTTCAAGCTCCACGAGGCATTTTTGAATGAGCTCCTAAAGGTGAGCCCCGAGGTAAGAACGTATTACCGTGTAGCAGAAATTATCCAGTACCAGCAGCGGATTTTAGGCGAGTATAAATCCGCCTATACTAGGGTTGCAGATGGGGATTCTTTTTCTGCCGCGGAGCTCGCATTTCTGGCAGAAATGTATGATGGAGTGTTTAAGGCTTCCCTGCGTAACCTCGATGAGCTGGTACTGATTCTCACCGCTGGGGAGCTGCGCATGTCTGATTTCGAACGGTTGGAGGCCATTGATCGCCTGCATGTAGAAATGTCAGGGCTGCTGGTCTCTTTACGGGAAATAAACACAGAGATTAATTCACTTGGGATGCAACGGAACAGGGTTAGAAAAGATCGTAAGTCAATGCTGAAATTAAACGGAATAAAACCATGAGGAAACAAGCCATCTTACTGTTGGGAATAGTATTCCTACTCACCGGATCTGCCCAGGCTCAGGCTATTTCAGGAAGTGTTGAAGGACTGCATGAGGTATTGGATCAGCTTTACGGTGAAATGATTCCGCTGGCAAATGAGCTGATCACCGTTGCAAGAGCGGTGGCAGGATTTGCAGCCATCTGGTATATCAGCATGAGGGTGTGGGGGCATATTGCCCGCTCGGAACCTATTGATATGTATCCCTTGCTTCGACCTTTTGCAATAGGGTTGGCAATCATGCTCTTTCCTCAGGTATTGGCGGTGATCAACGGAACCATGAACCCAATAATCAGCGCTACGGCTGAAATGGTGGAAGGAATGAACGAAGCGATTGCCAATCATATCTATGAAATGGAGGCTGAACAGCTTGAGCCTTATATCAACCACTTGCTCGATAGTGGTGAGCAAAAATACCCTGAAAACCTGAAAGACATGGGCTTTTTTGAGCGCCTGGCAAACGAGGTTTTTGTCTTCAATCTGAAAGCTATTATCAGCAAGCTGATTTCTGAATTCTTGCAGATGCTGTTTTTCGCCGCTGCCTTATGCATTAACACCATCCGCACCTTTCAGCTGATTGTGCTGTCCATTCTTGGTCCGCTCGTCTTTGGGCTCTCTGTTTTTGATGGGTTTCAGCATACCCTGGCAGCTTGGTTTGCGCGCTACATCAATGTGTCTCTATGGCTGCCTGTCGCCAATATTTTCGGTGCCATCATCGCAAAGATCCAACTCAATATGATGGTACTGGATGGGGATTTTACTTCTTCTTTAGGCTACCTGGTCTTTATGGTCATTGCCATTATCGGTTATATGACGGTTCCCAATGTGGCGGGATTTATTGTGCAGCCGGGTGGTAGGGACAGTTTGCTTAATTCTGCCACGGGGGCAGCCAAGTCCAGTGCCTTGGGTGGAACCCAGGTTATTCAACAAGTCATCAAATAAGTTGCTATGTTTCAAAATCTCAAAAATCTGGATACAGCCTTCCATCATATCAAATACCTATCCTATGCAGTCACCCTGGGTTCATTCTGCCTGTCAGGCTACTTGGGAATGAAGGCAATAAAGGCAACGCAAGCTGCACAGGAGCGGATCTACATTCTGGCGGAAGGTAAAGCACTGGAGGCTTTTTCGGCTACTAAAAAGGAGAACATACCGGTAGAGGCAAAGGATCACGTGAGGATGTTCCATCATTATTTCTTTACGCTGAGTCCGGATGAAAATTTCATCATGGAGCAGGTGTCCAAGAGTCTGTACCTGGCGGATGGCTCTGCAAAAAGCGTCTATGACAACCTACGGGAAAGTGGCTATTACACCCAAATCGTATCAGCCAATATGAATCAGACTGTGGAGACAGACAGTGTGAGCATCTCGATGGATTCCTATCCTTTTGATTTCAGGTTTTACGGAAAGCAAAAGATTATCAGGCCTACTTCGCTGGTGACCAGAAGTCTGATCACCCAAGGCAGGCTGCGGCACATTGACCGCACGGATCAGAATCCCCATGGATTCCTGATTGAAAACTGGGAAACCCTTGCTAACGAAACGATAACGGTAAAGAAGCGATGAGAATACTGGGAATACCTGTTTCTGTTGCAATTCGGGAATGTGCCTTTCTTGAACACCATGCTGCTCTGTTTTCTAAAAAGGTCAACCGGCTCCCGGAGCACGCTAAAAAGCGATTGATACTGGTGTTTATTCTCCTTTGTGTAGCGGTGCTAGGCGGGAATTTGATGCTGGAGATATATATGGGGAATACCACTTCCCTGCGTATCCCCGCGTGGGAACCTCCGCTGATTTACTTCGACTCCCTTGCCTATGAGCCAAAAACTATAAACCAATAACTAAACCATACCATGCAACAGCTAACTGATAAGCAGAATAAAGAGCGCAAATTTTTACTTGCACTTCCCCTTCTTACCCTACCATTCCTTTGCCTTGCCTTCTGGGCCATGGGAGGGGGTTCGGGGAAACCAAGTATTGGCGAACAGCAGCAAGGATTGAACATGACGCTGCCGGAAGCACAGGTAGAATCGCCTGCGTTGACTAAACTGGAATCCTATGAACAGGCGGAAGTAAAGGCTTCCAAAGTGCGGGAGCAAAGGAGAATGGATCCCTTTGCTGAAAGTGCAATAGAGGAGGACGATGCTTCCCCTCGTTTTCTTGTACCTATTGGGCAGGAAACCACATTGCAGGACACGGAAAACGAGGTTCAGGAAAAATTGCTTGTCTTGGAAGAACTATTTAGGCAGACGGATGTACCGCAGGAACCTGCTGTGCAGGAGATTGCCTCGGTTGAAGCCGAAGTTCCGGTGCCGAGGAGTGCTTCTGTCGATCCTGATTTGCAGCGGCTGGAAGCTCTCATGGCATCTGTTAAAGCCCCTGAAATGGCAGATCCAGAGATGGAGCGGATTGATGCTATGCTGGATAAATTACTGGATGTGCAGCATCCGCAACGGGTGCATGAACGCCTGTTGGAGATAAATGATCAGGAAGGGAAACCTGTTTTTGCTGTCAGCCTGGGTCAGGATGGCCCGCAAGTGGATACTCCTAAGGAATCTGCTTACGCTGGGAGGGAACGAAATGGGTTTTATTCTCTGGAAAGCGAAACGCCCTTATCCTTTGCACGTGTACGGCCTGCTATTGCTGCACAGGTGACCAAGGATCAGGAAGTGGTAACGGGGGCTTCCATCGAAATGGAACTGACCCAGTCCATGTTCATTGATGGGGTTGAGTTTTCGGCGGGAACGCCTATAACAGGAGTCTGTACCTTGGATGGTGAACGGCTGACTATAGCAGTACAGAGCATCCGTTCCGGGAATTTGATTGTTCCTGTGGATTTGGAAGTGGTGGATCTGGATGCACTCCCCGGAATAAAGATTCCCAATGCCATCACACGCGATGCAGTCAAGCAGGGAGCAGGTGATGGAATACAGTCTATAAATAGGATGGGGATGTCATCCTCCTGGGAGGCGCAGGCCTCCATGGCCGGAATGGAAACAGTAAAAGGTATCCTGTCCAAAAAAGCAAAGCTGGTCAAGGTCATGGTCAAGGCAGGCCACCCACTGCTGTTGTCTGATCAGTCTGTTAACTAATCTATTCACTTAAAAACCCTTTGCTATGAGAATTATTATGGTATTGATAGCGTTTGCGCTATCCCCGATTTGCTGTGCCCAATTCGTTCAGGAGGCACAGACGGAAACCTATCCCCTCCAGATCGGATGGGACAAGACCACCGTATTGGTTTTTCCTTATGAGGTGGTCAGTGCGGATTTTGGAAGTCCTGCTGTGTTGTCTGAAAAGGATCAGGCTGCTCCCAACGTGCTGAAGTTGAAAGCTGGAGTTAGGCATTTTACTTCCACCAGCATGTATGTGATAACCAGCGAAGGAAAGCTTTATCCTTTTACGGTGGACTTCACAGAATATCCGGATGCCAAACCCATTGATATCGGAAAACAGCAGGAGGTCGAATATGCCAATGCATTGTTGGAAGGATCGGCCATGAATGCAGCTGATATTTCTGCTGTGATTAATGCCATGTCCCAGCGGACTCCCGATAGAATTTCATGGGCAAAAAAGAGGGGGATGGTCCGGTTGGGACTGGGAGAAGTGGTTGAGAAGGACGGACTGCTCTTCCTTCAACTGGTTCTTGAAAATGAAAGCTGGGTGGACTATCTGGCAAAAAAATGGAGGTTTACTGTTCAGGACAAAAAGCAGACGAAACGCACGGCAATGAGAGAAGTAATCCTGGAACCCGTTTCATTCAGTCCTTTTCAAGGCGTTGAAGGGAAGTCCGCAGGCTTGGCTGTCTTTGCATTTCCCCGGTTTACCATCTCTGATGCAAAGGAACTTTCCATTCAGGTTTTTGAAAGCAATGGTGACCGCAATCCGGTCATGAAGCTTTCAGGAAAGAAACTGCTTCAGGTTCAACCTATTTTAATTTCAAACCATAAATAACATAATCATGACGATCAAGGAAAACATACAGGAACTACAGGACCGGCTGAAATACTCAGGATTCGGAGAGACGCTGAACAAAGAGCTTGAAAAACAGGTGAAGGCTAAGAAAAGTGATTTTGAACTGAATATGAGCAAGGAGGTAGGGGATAAAAAACTCGAGTACGGCTTACATTTTAGAAAGTCGGATGAGGGCAGGTATTATTACAATGGCTTTGATGCTAAATTAAGTACACCTGAAGGGAAGGAGCAGTCCCAGCGATTTTACAATAACCAAGGGGTTTCAGCAAAAGAAGCCTTGAATCTATTGGAAGGAAGAGCAGTGTTTAAGAGTCTGTTCAACAAAGAGGGAGAGCGGTACAACGCATGGCTTCAGTTGGACCTGGGGAGTAAGGACGAGAAGGGACAGCACCCGGTCACCCAATACCACCAGAATTATGGGTTTAAACTGGAGGATGCGGTACAAAAGCTTCCTTTAAATAACATGGGGTCACCGGACCAGCTTGACCTGCTACTTTACAGCTTGAAGAAAGGAAACCGTCACGAGGTTGACATTATAGGGAATGATTCGAGGTTTTTGCTGGAGGCCAATCCTAAATATAAAACAATGAATGTCTATAATGTAGAGGGAAAACGCTTGAAAATCAGTGATTTGAATGCAGCTCAAGACCAGGTTAAAGCTGAAGCAAAAAAGATTCCCGAGGCCCAGCGTAAATCAAAAGGAGTGAAGGTGTAAGTTTTTGGAGAGTGTGTTGGTGAAATTTTTTAATTAAAACCCGGTGTAACAGCCGGGTTTAGTTTTGGTAAATGTTCGGAAAACCCAATCAACTTCTTGTCCCTTCTCTAAGGATTGAAATCTTTGACTTAGATGCTTTTGGCAATTGAAACTGATGCTGAACTTTTCGGATCGGAAATGGTTTTTTCTACACTTTTGGTATTCCGCTGAAATCATTTCTCCTTTACAAAATCAAGGTTGGAATTGATTGGCTTAAAAGTGGGTAGTCATCTACTTTAATGGTTATTTTTTGTAGTTCTTATTATTTCGGTACAAAGATAGGTGCTACGGTCGGGGCGATCAGCAGACTACGGCATAAAGCCGCTGCGCTATTTATTCCGTTTCCTGCTTCCTTACTCCCGTAGCACCTGATTTCGGCATCCTAAATAATTTCTAACTTAAACGTAGTTATCATGGAAGCTTTAAATCAAGTAATCAATCTCAATCAAGTAGCAGAAATTACACTGGGATATGCCCCAAAAGTAAAATCATCCCAACGGCCAAAAGTAGGATGTTCCAGACAGGTATATGAAGTGTTGTATAGTTTTTGGGATAAGGATTCACTGGAACTGTCAGAACACTTTCAGGTGATGTTACTGAATAGGGCAAACCGGGTGCTGGGAATTTGTACGATTTCCAAAGGAGGGACTGCAGGAACAGTGGTTGATGCCAAACTGGTTTTTGGAGCAGCGCTAAAGGGAGCCGCACAGTCGATAATAATTTCACATAACCATCCGAGTGGGAACCTACTTCCATCAGAACAGGATAAACGATTGACAGCTAATCTGGTGAAAATAGGTAAGGCTTTGGATTTACCTGTTCTAGATCATATTATTGTTACTGCAGATGGGTATTATTCCTTTGCTGATGAAGGGGAGCTTTAGGCTTCCTTTTTTATTCTTTGAACTGATTGTAAGCATTCCAACTTCTGATTTCAGTGTGAGATAATTCCTTATGTTGCTAGTTTCTTCATACTTATGAAGACAAAGGAATTCTCAAGATTTAAGAGGTTAGATCAGTTAAGAAAATGTCTTGAATCCGGAGACATAGAATTAACACAAAATGACTTGGAGGAAGTCTACGAAATTATTAATAAATTTTGTAAATTAGCTGTAAATCAAATAGTTAAATAAATTGGAGGTTGATTTATATATCCGGGTTAGTACTGACGAGCAGGCGGACAAAGGCTATTCCCAAAGGTCTCAATTTGAAGTCCTTACAAGGCATTGTGAGCAAAATTTTTATAAGGTAAGGCATGTGATTTACGAGGATCACAGTGCGAAAACATTTGATCGTCCAGAATGGCAAAAGTACCTAACTCGAATAAAGAATAGCAGAGGTAGAAATAAGGGCCTGGTACTTTTTACAAAATGGGATAGATTCAGTAGAAATGCTGGAGATGCTTATTCGATGATCAATCTGCTGAAGGTGAGTAATATTGAGCCCCAGGCCATAGAGCAGCCATTGGATATGGCGATTCCCGAATCCAAAATAATGTTGGCTATATACTTGGCCACGCCTGAAGTAGAGAATGATAGAAGAGCCCTAAATATTTTTTATGGGATCAGGAGAGCCACTAAAGAAGGAAGATATCTAAAGAAAGCTCCCTATGGATACAAAAATAAAGCAAAAGAAGATGGCACTAAATTCATTGATGTTGTTGATAAGGAAGCTGAGATAATTCGTGAAGCATTTAATTTAGTAGCTACTGGTGACTTCTCTGTCGAACATGTTTTTAGAAGTATGAGGGAGAAAGGATTAAGAATGAGCAAGGCAAACTTCTGGCGAATGCTAAGGAGCAAACATTACATAGGAAAGATTTTTGTTGCAGCATTTAAAGATGAGGATGCACATTATGTAGAAGGCCAACATGACGGAATTATAGCTATACCAACTTTTTTAAAAGTGCAGGATGTTTTAGATGGTAAAAAAAGTTCAAAGATTAGGAAGTCCAAACCTTTGCTTAATGACCGTTTGCCGCTAAGAGGTTTTCTTTCTTGCCCCATTTGTGAAAAGAATATTTCTGGAAGTGGAAGCAGGAGTAAAACAGGAAAGTACCATTACTATTATCATTGCAAGTCTCCCTGTAAATTCAGGATCCGCGCTGAAATTGCAAACAATGGTATTTCACAATTATTAAATGATTTCACCTTAAGACCAGGGATGGTTTCTTTTATTAAGGACGAAATCACAGGGTTACTTAATATAAAGCTTAGCCAGAACAATCAGAATCGTGATGGCTTGCTGGCGAAAATTGAGAGGGCTAACAGCAAATTAAAAAAAGCCAGGAATCTTCTTGTGGAGGATAAGATTGATGCAGAAGATTTCAATTCAATAAAAAGAGAGTGCCAAAGCGAAATTGATAGCAGTGAAAACCAGATTTCAGCATTGAAACTTACCCCTAAAAAAGACTTTAAAGTAATGATAGACAGGGGTTTGATGGTGATGGGTAGGCTCGGTGAATTATATGAAAATGCGAGTGTCGAGGAGAAGAAAATTATACTGAGTTCGACTTTTTCAAAAAAAATCACTTTTTCTGGCGAAAAAGTTCGAACTCCCGAAGTCAACAAATTTGTTAAGCTTATCTATCTGATAAATAGTGGATTATCTTCAAAAAAGAAAGGCACAAATCCTTTAAAATCGGATTTGTGCCGTCAGGTGGAGCTGGCGAGATTCGAACTCGCGTCCAGATAAGGAAACAACGTACCTTCTACATGCTTAGTTACCGGTTGGGTTTTCGATCGAAATATGCTGGGTAACACACCTAGTTCCGACTTAGCTACTGAATCTTAAGCCTGCATAATAGCATCACAAGCAGCATTCTGATCAAGTCGACACCTCAGATCCACCCGGACCAGACAACGGGTGGTGAGATGTGGCCGGGGAATTACTCTCGTAACTCAACCCTTCAAGCGATCTATCCGATAAAGGTTAGATTAGGCAGCCATAGCGTAAGAATCTTCGCCATTTATAGTGCGTATGAATTTTTCAAGGCCGTACATACTCCAGCCTGCATGCGAGCCCGATCTTTACACTTACTGTCAAAACCGGTCAGCCCCATTTGAATTAGGATGACAAAAGTAATATAATTTTCGTTCCAAAGTTTAGGTAGAAATAAATTGAATTGGGTTTATTCAAACGACAAGCCAATACTTTGGGCTCTTTTTACTTTACAACTTTGCTGCCTTCCAACCAATAACCACTAAAACATGTCTTCCAATTTTTCAAACTTTTAATTCTCTTGTTATTTCATCTTCCTTATGCTCAAAGTATTAAAGAAAATTGTCTGAAAATGCCACTTGGAGGGCTTCCCGAGTATAGAGTTTTTTATATCTTGCGGTGATGGAAAATTTCGTCGTTTCGGCAAGAAAATACAGACCGGCAGATTTTAAGAGTGTAGTGGGGCAGCAGCATATCACCACAACGCTTCAGAATGCTATTAAAAACAATCATTTAGCTCAGGCTTTTTTGTTTTGTGGACCACGTGGGGTGGGTAAGACTACCTGTGCGCGTATCCTTGCGAAGACAATCAACTGCGAAGATCTTCAAGCTGACTTTGAGGCATGCGGAAAATGTGAATCCTGCGTTTCTTTCCAAAACAATAGTTCCTTCAATATCTATGAGCTCGATGCTGCTTCGAATAACTCGGTAGATGATATCCGTAATCTAGTTGATCAAGTACGCTATGCTCCGCAAAAAGGGCAGTACAAAGTATACATCATTGATGAGGTTCACATGCTTTCGAACCAGGCTTTTAATGCCTTTTTGAAGACTTTAGAAGAGCCCCCTAAGTATGCCATTTTTATCTTAGCGACTACGGAAAAGCATAAAATCATTCCTACTATACTTTCACGTTGTCAGATTTTTGATTTCAACAGGATTCAGATCAAAGACATTTCCAGTCACCTGCAATACATAGCTGAGAAGGAAACAGTGGATTATGAGGAAGAAGCACTTCGACTGATTGCTACAAAAGCTGATGGCGCACTTCGTGATGCACTTTCCATGTTTGATTTGATTGTCACGTATTCTGCAGGGAAAAAGGTCACCTATCACGAGACCATCGGAAATCTTCACATTCTTGATTACGATTATTATTTCAAGGTTGTAGATGCACTAGTTTCCGAAAATCTATCTCAGGTGCTATTGATTTTCGACGAAATTCTGAAAAAGGGTTTTGACGGACACAATTTCATAGTAGGTCTGTGTGAGCATTTCAGAGATTTGCTTGTTGCCAAAGATGCTGCTACTGTGGAATTAATTGAAGTTTCTGAGTCTGCTAAAGAACGCTATTTGCAGCAAACTGAAGCTACTTCTGCTTCTTTTTTACTTTCGGCCTTAAACATTGCTAATTACTGCGATATCAATTACAAAACTTCCAAGAATCAGCGCTTACACGTGGAATTGGCATTGATGAAAATGGCTAAACTTCCACAGGCATTCCGCTTATCAATGGTAGCTGCTGAGGATGCAAAAAAAAAAGCCTGACAGAGGAAGCTCCTGAACCAGTAAAAGAATCAATTGCCCTTCCAATACCTTCCAGTTCTGCCAAGCCTAGCTCTTTGCAGAAGACTATCTCTATTCCAAAAAATCTCGGGCATACCAAGCAATTAGCAGATCAAAAATCCAGACAAGATCTAGCAAGTGCCAAAAAGGAAGTAAAAGAAGAAGTAGTAGAAGTGAAGGTGACTGGCAGAGACCTAACTCAGGCTATTTTGGATGAGGTGTTTTTGGATGTAAAAGCTCATTTCCAGAAACTAGGTAAGAGTATGGAGGTTGCGATTTTGGGAGATGGGATCCAAATAAAAGAAGGTACTGTTTACTTAGAAGTAATGGGCCATGTGCAAGAGGAACTTGCTCTCAAGATGAAGCCCGAAGTGATTCGTATAATCAAAGAGTTGGCTTCTGTAAATCAATTTAAGTTGGAAGTGGAAGTGAAGGAAGAATTGGAATCTGAGCGAAATAAGCTCTATACAAGCACGGACAAGCTTAATTATTTATTAAAAAAGCATGGTGCTCTGCGGGAATTCCAGCAACGATTTGGCTTGGAGACTGATTTCTAAAAATCCAATGATATTCCAAAATTCACGAGATTCTGGAGCTGTACAGCTTGTTTGGAAGTGCCATCATCCTGCTTGATAAATACATCCTCATCGTAAATCAATACTGTTTCTATCCGAGTTGAAATAAACTTATTGACCTGCATTCTGATGACAGATTTGAAATTGACGACCATATTTCCAAAGACCTCATAATTTGAGAAAAGGTTGATGTCAGATTTCCAGGTGATATTTTTCATCAATTGAATATCTGTCACTGATGCAGCAAGAGAAACCCCGGCCTCGGCCCGCACATTTTCTCCAGGTACCACACCGAATGCTCCTGCTCTGCTGAGTGAGTCATCCAGCACTATTGTAAATCTGCCGGTGAAAGGGGATAAGATAACTGAAATCTTACTCTTGTCTTTATAGGTTTTTCTATAGTTAAGACCTGTAGAAGACTGTATATAGCCTGGAGAGAGTAGATCAGATATCTTTGTGCGGGAAACGACATCATTGGCCGTGGTATATTTGTAACCCGCGAGCAATTGAGTTCGTGCATCTAACTGCGTAGAGAGGTAGAAAAACTCTGATAGTTCCCTACCATAATTACTCACAAAAGTGAAGTTATCGTTGGTTTTTCGGGTTTTATAAGACCTATCCTCTTGTCTGTTGAATCCCATGCTAACCGTAAGTTGGGTGTCCCAAACCTTATTATCCTTCTTGTAATTAGCATAGAGGGTCATTCCTGTATTTAGCGCAAAAGTACTTGATCCGCCCGCTGCCCAGTTTGATAAGGTGACTTGCTGTACGTTTAGGTTATAGTTTCCTCCCGTTTTCCAGAAGATCTCTTTCACAGGTTCTTCGATCAGCAGAGAATCACCCAGCATCAGCAAAGTATCTCCATTTATTAATACCGTATCAGGGATATACTGCCTATCCTGAGCCAGAATTGTTTGGCTGAGACATACTAGAAATAATCCTAAAAGCAGGAAAAACTTTGACATTGAAAAAGCTTAGGGATTATAGATTAAGGGCGTAAGATAACCAATTTCTGCCCGATGGATATGATATTTTGAGCTCCGATATTGTTCCAGTCTTTTAATTGGTTGACTGTCACACCGTATCTTTTGCTTATATTAAATAGGGTATCACCACTTACTACGGTGTGCGTTTGCCTGGATGAATTTGATGCGGTGGTTTGAGGTGCTGGAGTACTTACAACTGTTGGATTCCTAGGTGCAGGGCTTATTGAAGCCTGTCTGACAGGAGCTGGATTTGCTACATTCACTACTGGAATATCCTCACTGCGCTTTCTATGCTCTTGAAGATTTAGAACCATTCCTGCCTTCAAGTCCCTGTCTTTTCTAATTCTATTTTTAGATTTTAAAGCAGAAAGTTTAATGCCGTATTTCTGAGAAATACTCCAAAGTGTCTCTCCAGGTCTTACGATGTGAGTAGCTACATCTGCACTGGCATTCTTTTTCTCAGTGTAGTAATATGCACCTGCTTCGATGCGCTCGCCTTTATCCAGATCATTGAGTCTTCTTAGCTTATTTTCCTTGATGCCTACCCGATCAGAAAAAGTACTTTGAGTAGTAGACTGAGCAGCTTGGACACCATCTAGGTTATTTACAGTGATCTGATCAGCTTGAGAGGCTTTTGTTGTATTTCCAGCAATTCTTGGGAAGGAATCTGCCTGCTTGTAAGCTGGTGAAGTAGTGGTGGAAGCTTGGGTAGACCGTTGTTGGGTTGATTCTTTGATGACTGCCTGCTGAATCGGTGCTGACCCATCACGTACATATACTACGGTATAGACTCTGTCGCCTGGTATTTTCCCATTCTTAGTCCAGAGATTATATTCTTCCAGATGCTTTTCTGTCACTCCGTACTTTTTTGCAAGTGCAGCTAGTGTGGTAGGCCCTTGAACTCGCTCTTCCACCATGTATTGCCCACTGCTAGTGAACGAGGTAGTTTGGCTTCCAAAAGCGATTTTGTGAGCCAAGAATTTTTTGAAATACCAATGTGTATTTCGGTCTACATCGACGATTTGCTTGCCGTTGTATTGAGTTCCAAAATAGGCTTTAGCACCTCCCAACCCCATTTGGTAAGAAACCAAAGCGCACATCCAGTTGTCGAAAGTATTATTATGCTTTTGTAAATAGAGCGCAGCTCCTTTGGTCGATGAGACAATATTCTTGCGCTCATCTATTTGGCCATCTACTCTTAGAAAAACTTCGTCTGCTGTGCCTTGCTTAAATTGCCAAAACCCTACAGCATTGGAGGTAGAAACTGCATCTCCGATCAGACCGCTTTCTTGAATAGCAAGGTATTTAAGATCTACAGGTACGCCTGAATTCCGAAGTTCCCGCTCGATAATAGGCATGTATAAATTGACTCTTTCCTGCTTTACTTTGAAATAAGAAGGATTTCGGTATTGTGCGTCTACGTCAAGCTGGATTTCACGTCGAGCTTGGGGATTTATTCTTACGATTAGATCTGCAAATTCCAACTCCGCTGGTACTTGCGGTATTTGGGCCATGGACTCTTGGCCAAAAAACACTAGCAGGATGAAAAGAAGGTAGGGGGTACTGTAGGTTTTCATTCGAAAAAGGCTTTCATCATCGATTCTGCCTCATTTTAGCAAAAATGATTCCCCTTTTCGTTTCGGCTAGATTTTTCTTGCCATCATTACTCCATCTCGAATTGGGAGAAGTGCGTTTTCGACTCTTGGGTCGTTTTGAACCATCGCATTGAAGTCCAATAAAGCTTGGGTGTCCTTGTCTATTTTCTTGCCTTTCTCGATTAGGATTTTACCTGACCAAAGCACATTGTCTGCAAGGATAATTCCTCCAGAATTCATCTTATCGATGATCAAGTCGTAATACTTACCATAATTGATTTTATCCGCATCTATAAAAACCATGTCGAAAGGACCTGCAAGCTCAGGTATAATTTCGAGCGCATTTCCCAACCGGTAATCGATTTGGCCGGCAAGTCCACTTTCATCAAAAAATCCACGGACCATCGTCTCTAGCTCATCATTGATATCCAGCGTAATTAGCTTTCCATCTTTTTTCAATCCTCTAGCTAGGCAAATCCCTGAATAGCCAGTGTAAGTTCCAATTTCAAGAATAGTTTTTGGATTTTGCATTTTGGCAAAAAGCTCCAGCATTTTCCCTTGCAAATGTCCGGAGATCATCCGGGGCATCAACACTTTTGCCTGCGTTTCACGCGTGATTTTTTGAAGCAAAAGATCTTCTTCGCTGCTGTGATTTTCACAATAGGTTAAAAGAGCTGGATCGATAAATTCCATAATTATTGGGGAGTATAAGTTAGGAAAGTAAGCTGCTCAGGATTGAAGATTTCTTGGGCGATTCCCTGGATTTCTGCTGCTGTGGTATTTTTGATCTGGGTGAATATTTTGTCCAAAGGATCTACTTTTCCATGATCCAGGAGACTTTTTCCATACACTAGCATCAAGGCGGAGTAATTTTCCTCAGCCATCGCCATTTGGCCAATTGCCTGTTCTTTTGCCATGTGAAGCTGAAGCGTCCCTAGTCTGGTATTAGCTAATTTGCTCATTTCTTTTAAAACCAGTGCTTGTGCTTTTTTCAGCGTTTTTCCCTCGGTACCAAAGTATATTCCAAAAAAGCCTATGTCTGAAAAAGGCTGATAACTGGACTCTATACTATATACATAACCATGTTTTTCCCGAAGCATCAGGTTCAGACGGCTATTCATACTTGGCCCACCCAGGATATTATTGAGCAGGTAAAGTTTGAATCGATTTGGATCGTAAAGGGAAAATGCCGGTCGTCCAATTGCACAAAGGGACTGGCTAATATCTCGTTCCTGCGTTTTCACTTTGGGTAAATAGTGGTTGAATCCATTTCTGACATAGAGACTTCTCTTCGTCTGGATTTGAGACAAAGGAGTCTCAATTCCCTTTAGAACTTTTTGGAAGGAGATATTCCCAACGACTGAGAAGATAAGTCTGGAAGTGTCCAAACGAGTGGATATAAAATCAAAAAAATCCTGCTGGGTAAAGCTTCCCACAGTTTGCTCTGTACCCAAGATGTTTCTTCCCAGTGCATGATTTTCAAAAACCAATTCGTCGAGCTCATCCTGAATCGCATCATCTGGAGAATCCCGGTACATTGCCATTTCTTCTAAGATAACTTGCCGCTCTTTTTCTATCTGCTTTTCCGGGAAAGTGCTGTTGAAAGTGATGTCAAAAAGTAATTCGGACGCTTTGCCATAATGCTCCTTTAATGTTGATGCATAGAAGCATACTTTTTCTTTGGTAGTATAGGCGTTAAGTTCTCCGCCGAGCGATTCCAGACGATTAAGAATATGGAAGGTTTTACGCTTCTGTGTGCCCTTGAAAGCCATGTGCTCCCAGAAATGAGCCAGACCTTCTTGCTCTTTGGTCTCATCTCTACTTCCTATATCTAATATAAATCCGCAGTGAACTAGTCTGGTATGGGTAACTTCCTGATGGACAATCCGAATGCCGTTACTAAGTTCTTTGATGTTTAATTCCATGCTTTAATTTACCCTGTCGGTAATATACAAAGTAAAGCAGGAAAATGGTTCCAGAGGAATTTCAAACCTAATTTTCACCTGAGAATTTGTAACTTTCCAACTCAGAAGAATAAGAATAATATGAAATACCAACCTCTTTCCAGTTCTCTATACATTAAGAATCGTGAGAAATTTTGCTACAAACTTGCTGAAAGTAGCGTCGCAATTTTTAATTCGAATGACATCATGCCTACCAACGCAGACGGAACCATGCGCTTTCGTCAGAATAATGATTTGTTTTACCTGACCGGAATAGATCAGGAAGAGACGATTTTGCTGGTTGCTCCGGATTGTCCAAATCCAAACATGCGTGAAGTGCTTTTTCTGCGTGAAACAAATGAGCACATCGCCATCTGGGAAGGGCATAAATACACCAAAGAAGAAGCAGAGGCTACTTCTGGAATTAAAAATATTCAGTGGTTGGCCAATTTTGATCAGGTTTTCAATACAGTGATGGCGCTTTGCTGCAATGTCTATCTGAATACGAATGAACATCTGCGAGCAGGTGTGGTGGTGGAGACGCAAGACGCGAGATTTATCAAGGAATGCAAAGAGAAATTCCCGCTTCATACCTATCATAGATCAGCTCCTATTATGCATGAATTGCGAGGTGTGAAAGAGAAAGAGGAAATCGACCAACTTCAAATCGCTTGTGATATTACCGAGAAAGGCTTTCGAAGAATTTTATCTTTTGTGAAACCTGGAGTGACAGAGTATGAAATCGAAGCAGAATACTTGCATGAATTTGTGAGAAATCGTAGTAATGGTTTTGCTTATCAACCTATCATCGCTTCCGGAGCATCAGCCTGTGTATTGCATTACATCGAGAATCATAAGGAATGCTTGGCAGGAGAAATGCTGCTGATGGATGTGGGAGCGGAGTACGGAAACTACAATGCCGATATGACGCGTACAATTCCAGTAAGTGGGAGATTTACAGAGAGACAGCGTGCAGTTTATGATGCAGTGTTGCGTGTGCAAAAGGAAGCATCTCGTATTTTAATAATCGGCACGAACATTCAGGATTACCATAAAGAAGTAGGTCTGATCATGCAAAGTGAATTGGTAGGCTTAGGCCTGATCGATCAGACAGATATCAAAAATCAGGATCCAGCTTGGCCGGCTTACAAAAAGTATTTCATGCATGGGACTTCGCATCACTTGGGACTGGATGTGCATGATGTAGGAACGATGCATGGGCCGATCAAGCCAGGAATGGTGTTCACAGTAGAACCAGGGATTTATATTCAAGAGGAGGGACTTGGAATTCGATTGGAAAACAATATTGTGATCCAAGAAGGTAAAGGCTATTTTGACCTGATGGGGAATATTCCAATTGAGGCAGAGGAAATTGAGGAGTTAATGAATAGTTAATTGGATTTTTACACCAAAACCCACCAAAACAAAAAAGAGGCTGTCTCAAAAATAGATAGTTTAAAAGGCTAGTCGATTACTCGGCTA
>NZ_CAXBBX010000015.1:0-134803 GCF_963974365.1 uncultured Algoriphagus sp.
TGCCCTTCCGGTGTGGAAGACACATAGCTGGTCCCTGCAGGAAGTGGATCTTCCAAAAGAAGATTGTAGGCGGTACCTCTTCCTCGATTCTCTATTAAAAGCTGATAAATAAGTTCGCTCCCTGCCAGTACCTCTGTATCACCCTGAAGTGTCTTTTTCAAGAAAAGCCCCGGTACAAGTGGGACTACCTCTACCTCTTCATTGGTATCTGTATCCTCCTCTTCATCTCTTCTGTTCAGAACAGTCACAGCGTTGCGTACCAAACCCGGCTCTTTGGAAAGGGACACCCGGGTGATAAGCTCAAAGGAGACCCGCTCTCCAACTCCGAGTCTGTCAAGTTCCCACACCACTTCATGCGTGGAAGACTGGTACACACCTCCTTCACTTCCCACATATTCCAACTCATCAGGAAGGTCATCTACCACACGAAGCTGGAAAGCTTCGCTGGGACCGGAATTCTGAACACTGATGCTGTAGCGAACCGTATCTCCCGGATAAACCGAGGCAGCGCTGAGTAGCTCTTTCTCTATGCTAAGTGAAGATTCACTACGGACAGTTACAGGTTCAGACTCATCCTCCAATTCCCCGTCTGGACCAGTCAGGTAGGCCGTGTTGCGCAGAATGGTGCCCTCTTCCAGTGAAGGAGAGACCAACAGGCGAAGTTCAAAAACACGGCTTTCTCCTCCCGGTAGGCTATCCAGAGTCCAACTTACCTTTTCAGAATCAAACTGCCCTTCCGGTGTGGAAGACACATAGCTGGTCCCTGCAGGAAGTGGATCTTCCAGAAGAAGATTGTAGGCGGTAAATATACCTTCATTTCTAATTAGAATTGAATACTGCATTTCCTCTCCTGAAGTAACTGAATGGGGGGCTGTGCCTAAAGGTGATTTTGTAATAGAAAGTACAGGTGCGCAACTTTTTAATCTAACAGTCACAGGAGCTGATTGGATACTTTCGCAATTATATTGATTTAAAGTAACCGCATAGTAGGTGACTCCATCCTCTAAATGAGTCGTATGGGAAAGGGGGCTTTGCAAGCCCTGATCTTGATACCATTTAACTTGAACATTACCAGTAGCTTTTAGTGTCTCCAAAGTAGGATTCAGTTCGCTACATAATTCAATTTCTACATTACTAAAAACTGGTGGCTGTATTTCTTCCCTAATTTTGAATTGCACTTTTTTGAAGTCAGGAGGCAAAAGCATACAGGAGGTCTTGGACTCTGCGCTGAGAAAAAAAGCATACTCTCCTGGTTCATAGTCCTGCAAGGTTAGATCTCCTTCCGTAGATAGCTTAATATTATCAGTTTGAGTCACTTTATTTACCCCTAAAGCATCATAGTACCAAAGGAATTTGATCTCATCCTGACTAAACTGACTCTCCTTTTGAATACCAGGTTTCAATATAACAATATCACCATGGCAATATTCTCCCCCACCGTCCACTTCAAGATCTGATTCTTTAGGCCTGGCAGTAACACTTACTCTTACGGGGTATCTGGCATATGATTCGCAATTTGACCTAAAGACCGACACCCAGTAAATGTATTCACCAGGTTCGGATAGCTTTGGGGTAGTGTAGCCATTTCCTGAACTTAATTCTTGTCCCCCAGTTTCAGTGGAGTACCATCTTAAAAAAGTATTTTCTCCAGGAATTGCTGAGATACGAGTATTCGTCCCCTCACAAGTGGTAAAGGGATCTGATGGATAGGTAGGAATGGCAAAAATCATTTCTGCCGCGTGTACTCTAACATTGGCAAAAAAATCAGGAAGAGCTGTATAACTTTTCACCAAGACACTGACATATGACTCTGAATTATCCTGCAAATCAGCAGCTACAGTAAATTTGTATATGTCTCCTGCTTTCTTGATATGCACAGCATCAGTATTCAAAAAATATTCAGAACTTACTTTCCTAGTTCCATTATATAAAGAAAGGCTAATAGATGAAAGTTTGTCAAGCTGTCCGTTCCAAGTAGGTAAAGAAATGCTTACACTTACACTGTCTCCCTTATTCCCTACAATGGGGAATATTAGATTTTGACCTATAAATCCCCCATTGAAGACATTTTTTACAGCCCGTAACTCGGAATAGCTTTCCGTATTATAATCGACAGCATTGTCAGGTAAGTCAACAGTACAGGAGGGGCATATGTTACTAGAAATAGTATATGATCCTGCAACTGTACAATTATCCAATGGAATTTCTGTATCGTCCACCACCACAGTAAATTCAAGCCTATTACTTAAACAGCCAGTAAGAGTATTTTTGGAGGCTACACTGTATTGGTAAAATCCTCGGGGAAGCTCCTTATCCACCATAAAAACTGGTGAAATCCCCATCAATGAACCATCTTCATCGAACCAGTGAAACTCAAAATTGTCTGCTTGAGCCAGATCGGGATATTCGGCTAATATATCCACTCCAAAGCCTTGTGGTGAAAAGTATGACATTCCCTTGGGAAGTAAAGGCTCTGAAATTGAATAATATCCTACATCAATTTGCTTAGCCTCCCCCACTTCTGATCTACAGGTGTTTGGTCCCTCAACTGATACAAATACCTTCTCCAGAGAAATGGAACTATCCAAAATCAATTCTGAACCTTGGGAAATAATTACAGTAAGTTCTTGATCGGCATACCACGTAAAAACAGGGGAATCAACAGAATTACTAAAAACTTTCAATAGAGCTTCTTCTCCTGGGCAGAATGTATAATCGTCAAAACCCTGAATATCTGATGACTGTGCAGGGACGCAATCATTATTTTCTACAAAAGTAGTGTTTACCTCCTCGGCTTCAACTTGCACGTTAAAACTTGGAAAACCGATAAACCAAAAGAGAAAACTGAGGATAAAAGTTAGCTTCATAAAACTTTCGACTTGGATTTTACTATAAAAAAAACCGGAACGGGGCCATACCACCATGTTCCACAAAAACAATGATGAAGAATAAAACTAGATATTTAAATTTTAAAAATATATTTAAAAGGTTGCATATTAATATAAAGCGTAATCATGTAAATGAAATGCATATAATTATAAAAGAAATTGAAAAAAAGCTTCTTAAATAATTAAATGTTTCAGATTATTTGGCTGCAAAAATCATATTACAAAACACGAACGGCATATTATGAACTACAAAAAAAATTGAAAGGAAATTCAGATTTAAGAGAGGAAATGGGAGAAGAGAAATGTAAGAATATAGAATCCAAGCTTGTAAATTAGGATAAGTAAAATCTCTTTTATTACAAAATAAATCCAATTATAGCCATATAGTTACAAATAAAAATGGTTTAATTAATTTTTTAATGCCTTCATAAACCTTTATCCTCCTCATAAATTTGAGTCGCAAATCAGGGCACTGGCCAAGACAGCTGAGGCTTTTATATTAATAAAACATATATTTACCGCTTGGATAAATTATTTCAGCTTTGATATGAAAACAGATTCAAGCTGACTGGGTTTTCATCTTTTAACGCTCAGCTAATCATCTATTTAATCCCTGCTATCAACTATGGAAGTTCAAGCTAAAAAAAGAAAATTGCTCCTTATTGATGATGAGCCATTGATGGGAGTGCTTCTAAAAAATAAATTTAAATTAGGATATGAGGTAGCTGTAAAGCTCAATGGTTTGGAAGGACTGAGCTATATTCTTGATGGTAATGTACCTGATGTGGTGATATTGGATCTCAATATGCCTGTAATGGGAGGTATTGAATTTATTCAGGAAATCAGAAAGTTTACCTACCTACATCAAATAGTAATTATAGTTCTCTCCGGGGAGGAATCTGCAGCAAGTAGAATCGATGCATTTAATGCTGGTGCTGATGATTTCCTTATCAAACCATTCAACATTGCTGAGCTGTCGATTAGAACTGAAAGATTTTTCACAAGATACAAATTTGACAAGTTATGAAAGACAAATTAGTCTTCATAAATCCATTCCTATATTTATCTAAGGGACTCATGGAGTCTATGGAATGCGAGTTTGACATTGAAAGCTATAATGATGTATTATCTTTTGTGCAAACTATCAGAACCAATTCAAACGTATCCATTCTGTTCATTTATGGCAATTTAAAGCAGACAGAATTCATCAACGTACTTAAAAAGATTGGCAATTATTCATTTCGAGATGGTTTTCAAGTAGTAGTTGTAAGCAAGGATTTTGATTTTGATGATAAAAAAAACGCCGTCAAGAATGGGATTAGCAGCTTATTTACAAATGATCAGTTTCTCTCTGCAGAGGTGGTTTCGACAATACAGAAATTAATTTCCTCCCCTCCCATGAGACGGTCTTTTTTACAGGAAAACCTAGCTCCACCAATCGATCAGGAATATAGAACCCCAACCGGAAAGAGGATCTTTGACATCATTGTATCCGGGGTGGCACTCGCCATATTATCACCTGTATTCTTTACTATAGCTGTTCTTATCCGCTTAGAATCAAAGGGGCCTATTTTTTATAAGTCTAATAGGGTAGGTAGAGGCTGGGACCTCATATCATTTTACAAGTTCCGGACTATGGTTCCTGATGCAGATAAAAAATTAAAAGACTTGGGACATCTGAACCAATATGCCAAAACCAATGAGAAAAGTGAAGCAAAAGTACCTATATTTCTTTTTGAAAAATGTGACACTTGCATGCATTTTAATCAACCTTGCGAAAGTCCGCTTTATAATGATATAGGGCAGCAGATATGTGAAACTTCCTATAGGTCTTACTATAAAGATGGAGGGTCAGCATTTTTTAAGCTATCACAGGACCCTAGGATCACTAGCTTGGGGAAATTCCTAAGAAATAGTAGTCTGGATGAGTTACCCCAACTATTAAATGTATTTAGAGGAGATATGTCCATTGTAGGTAATCGACCACTTCCTATATATGAAGCTGAAAAACTAACTACAGACGAATTTTCTAAAAGGTTTTTTGCTCCTGCCGGAATTACTGGGTTATGGCAAGTTACTAAAAGAGGAAAAGCAGGAGGTATGTCAGAAGCAGAGCGCATTGAGTTAGACAATCATTACGCAGATAATTATAGTTTGAAATTAGACCTTAAAATTCTGTTAATGACGATACCAGCATTATTTCAGAAAGAAAACGTATGACGAGATTCATCAGTATAGTACAGGCTTATTTTTGTGTACTGGCAATACTATTGCCGACACAACTTAAGGCTCAGCAATCGAAAAGTGTAGGAATAGAAGAAGGGATTGAGGGATTTAATTTATTTCAGGATATATCTGAGCAGCTACCAACATTAGACAGTTTAATACTCATTGCTATTTCCTATAGTCCTAGTGTAAAGACAGCGGTTTACCAGAGCGAAACTGAAGAGGAACGACTTGAGCTACAAAAGAAGTTTTGGACCAATCACATATCTTTATTTGGAAATATCGCTACGGGGAGTCAGGGAGTTTATATTGCCGGGGTAAATGAATCGACGGTAAATACCCTCTCTAACGGTTATAGATATGGATTAAGTGTAAATTTGCCGTTATATGAATTTATTTCAAGATCTAACCGTGTGAAACTGGCCCAATCGGAAATCAGAACGTTTGAGAGTAAGGCTGAAGAAATCAAACTTTCAGTGGAGCAACTAGTAATTAGGAACTACTTTGATCTTATAGTGGCTCAAAAAGTGATGATCGATCAACATAACTATTTAGAGCAGGCAAAAAATAGTGTACAGCTTGCTGAGCGCAAACTCCGGGATAATCAGGTGAGTTTTACTGAGTATACTAGGATTTCAGAAATCCAATCTATTGCGAGCCAAAAATATTATGAGTCTTATGGGGAATTTATGGTAGCTTTTCATAATCTCGAGAGTTTACTAGGTACTAAACTTTATGATTTAAAGCTATGATCCAAATAAAGCATCTGATTTGGTATCTGAAAAAATACTATTATCTTTTTCTTATTTTCCCAATAGTTACAGCCGGAGTAGTGATCTTGCTAACTGCAGGTTCTGCGAAGATCTATGATTCCCATATGGTGATCTACACCGGTATATCAACCAGGAAAAGCGCTGATTTAACCGAATCTTTAAAAATTGATTTTTTCACCTCCAATAATTTAATGGACAATATCATTTCATTGATCAGTTCCAGAAAATCGATTGAAGAAGTAAGTCTTAAATTGCTGTCTCAGCATCTTTCTCTAGAGGGTCAATATCCTTCCATACTATCCCAAAAGAGTATGGAGGAACTAAAGCTCCATATTTCGGACAAACTTAAATCCCAAGTGGCTGTAGCCGGAAACCCTGAGCAGACTCTTAGTAATATCCGCAGCTATATGAAGGATAATTATGATAGCCCCTTTCATTACCTATTAGAGCACCATCCTCACTATGGGGTAGATGAAATCCTTCAGAGGGTTCAGGTAAGCCGTAAAAAAAATAGTGATATGATAGAAATATCTTACTATCAAGATGATGCGGGCATTGTCTATCACACAGTTAAATTTTTGGGAGAGGTTTATCTTAAGCAGTATAGCGAACTTAGATACAATGAAACTGCCAGCAGTGTGGAGTATTTCCAGTCACAATTGGAGGTAGTATTGACAGAACTCAATGAATCAGAGCAAAGATTGAAAGAATTTATATCCAAAAACCGGATAATGAATTATTATGAACAGGGGAAAAGTCTTGATATATATAGGAAAGAGGTAGAAGCGGATCAGAGTGATGCATACCAACTTGCTACAGGAGCGGAAGCTGGCCTGATCAAATTGGAAGCACAGCTAAAGGAAAATATAGGTAGATCGTATATTCTGGACAGTATTTCCATTTTAAGAAATCATGTTTCGGAATTACGTATAAAATTAAATACTAGAGCGGGCAGCGAAACAGGGAACGCGGCACAGATAAAGGATGAAATTTTTAAGACGAATGAAGCCATAAACCAAAAAGTATCCCATCTATATCAACAGGATTTTAGTGTAGATGGAGTACCAATGAATGATATTCTTCAAGAATGGCTTAAATTATATATAGAAAAAGAAAAGCAATTCACAGCATCAGATGTGATGCTGAATGATTTGAAAAAGATAGATGAAAGAATAGACAGCTTTGCGCCATTAGGAGCTGAGTTAAACAGATTGGAGAGGGAAGTCTCTATACATGAAAAAGAATATCTAGCAATTATAACAGGATTGAACCAAGCTAAAATTCAAAAGGAAAATTTTAAGCTTTCCCAATCGCAAGTGGTTGTAGATCCACCCTACTTACCCTCAAATGCACGGAAATCTAAAAGAAAAATACTGGTTATTGCAAGCTTTTTATTCGGCAATATCTTAGTATTAACATTTATAACTATCCTTCTAATAACCGACTCAAGCGTACAACACCCGATAAGGGCAGAAGAAATCACGGGACTAAAGGTGGCTGGAATTTTCCCCAAAACGGGTAAAAACAAAGTTCAAAAGTTGGAAAAGGTTGTATTTGAGTACTTTCTTAATGAACTTAATTTGAGGAGAAGCCAAGGCAAAAAGAAGAGCCCATATTTGATTGGTATATTGCTCAATGAAGCAAATGGAGCTAACTTAAGCATTATACAGTCCCTTATGGCTTATCTTGAAAAAGAACAGTTAAGAATACAAATCCTTCATCCAGGGTATATTTCAGGAGGCATAAGCTATGATGAAGCAACCTATCATCAAATAAATGAACCAAAGGAATTAGGTATTACCCAGGAATTTGATATTATTATGCTTATCCATCCCTATTGGAAAGAGCAACATATTTCCTTTGGCTTATTACAAGCATGTGATTGGAATCTCCTAATGATAGATGCAGAAGTGGTCTGGAAACCCAATTATTCAAAATTTGTGGATATGATTCAATCATCCACAGGACTTAAACCAGATATGTTGTTGAGCAACGTCGATTCTATCTTTGTAAAAGAATATACAGGGGCATAACTAGACTTATTACCTTAATAGGCCAACATGTGGAGTATATAAAGCTCTATCCTACTTTAAAATTTTCTATTATTTCGGCACTTGTAGCTGGAGGAATAGGTTATGCTATTTTCAGATTTGAAATCTTAGTATTGGCATTCCTTCTTGGGCTAGTAGTTCTAATATTCATATGGCGTCTTATATATCTCAGGCCTATCATGGGAATATATCTTACACTAGCCTATTCGTTTATTGCAAATGGGCTCATTCGGTACTTAGAACTCCCATTAGGTCTAGGTGTAGATTTTCTGCTATTTGCAAGTCCTCTTATCGCTCTATTCTCCAGAGAAAAGCCTGCTTTCAAAAATCTGAATTCAGCAATACTCTACATCACCTTATTTTGGTTGGCTTTCACCATCCTAGAGATATTTAACCCTGAGGCTGTAAGTAAAATTGCTTGGTTTTATGCCGTAAGAGCAGTCTCTCTGTATCAATTATTCTGCATTTTCTTTTTGCTACTTTTTCTAAAGAAAAAAAAACAAGTCTATTTGTTTACAAATCTTACTCTTATTTGCTGCATAGTAGCGGCTTTCTGGGGTTTTAAGCAAATATTTCTAGGATTAGATGAATGGGAAATCAGGTGGCTAGCATCCGGACCTGTTAGGACACACATATTATTTGGTGTCTTAAGGGCATTTTCTTTCCTTTCCGATTCAGGTCAGTTTGGCGCAACAATGGGATACGGAGCTATAGTGGCTTTCTTGCTTGCATTGGGTCCTTTTACTCTAAAAAGGAAGTTAATACTCCTTATAATCGGATTAATTAGTCTATATGCAATGGCCTTAAGTGGTACCAGGGGGGCTTTTTTTGTAGTGATTGGGGGCTCAATCTCTTATTTGGTTGCCACAAGAAATTTTAAGAGTATGATTGTGGGGGCAGTTTTCCTTTTTGGGATATTTTTCTTTCTAAAATTTACGACTATCGGCAACAGTAATTATCAGCTTAGAAGGATGAGAACGGCACTGGATCCTCAGGACGCTTCATTGCAGGTACGTTTTGAAAACCAACTAAAACTCAAAAAATACTTATCAAACAGACCCTTAGGAGGAGGAATAGGAACTTCAGGATCCTGGGGACAGCGCTTTTCACCTAATACGGTATTAGCTGATACCCCCAATGATAGCTGGTATGTGAGAATATGGGCTGAAACAGGAATAATTGGTCTATCCATCCATCTACTTATGATATTGTTTATACTATATAAAGGATTCGCAGTTATATTCAGCCTTCATGACCCTATATTAAAGCAATACATGATGGCCTTACACTCAGGATTTGCTGGAATTTCTGTTGCCGCATATGGGAACCCTATTATAGGCCAGTTTCCAATCAACATAATCCTATACTTTACCTGGGCCGCAATCTTCTTAGTTTCGGGTTGGGATACGAAAGACAAGATACTTGAGGAATAATTTAAAGAATGAAATGTAAATTTATACAACAATCAATCAGCCAAATCATCTGCACGAATTGCCTTTTCCCATGTGGATGGCTGTGCATCTCTTAGCCATCTAAAAAAACCTAAAATTGCACAGAGATTCATTACTGTAAAATAATAGGGTAAAAAAAACCCCTTAATTGATACATCTTTGTGTTGCAATTGGTGCCCCAGCCATGCCCACAGGTAGAACATATACTGCATTCCCAAGATTACAAACCAGTGCAACTCCTGAGTCTGGATTGCAAGATAATGGTTGAGAAAAAAGATTGCTGTTAATAGAAATGGAATAAGTGCCCATCTAAGCACCCTATGGCTAACGTATTGGAAAGTTAGCATAGGGTTTTGAAAAGGGTTGATAGCTTTACGCAGTCGGAACATGCTCTGCCAACCTCCAGCTGCGATCCGGATTTTTCGTTTTACCTCTTCCCCTATATTCGCGCTTGCATATTCAGAGGCAACCGCCTCAGGAACATATATGACACGATAGCCCTCTTCTGCAATTTTCATTGACAAAAGAAAATCATCCAAAATAGTATTGTCAGGAAGCTCCTGGAAAAGCTCCCTTCTACAACTGAACAATTCGCCTGCCGCACCTACTAAGGTATATAGGAGACTATCATATTTCTTAAGAAAAGACTCATATTGCCAATACATCCCTTCCCCACTTTCACTAGCTCCTTGTCTTTGACTGGATAAGATGGCCTTCTCGCCTGAAACTGCTCCAACCCTTCTATCTCGATATGGCTGAACAATATGTTCAATTGCCTTTAGATTTAACCTTGTATTTGCATCGCAAAACACAAGAATTTCTCCTGAAGCTTGTCTAACAGCCCTCTTCATAGCTGAAAGTTTTCCTTTTCTTTCTTCGGAGTACATGGTTTTGACTGTAGGGAATTCCATAGGAATGGTATGCGATCCATCTTCTGATCCATCACAGATAAATATGATCTCAAGCAAGCCTTCGGGATAGGAAAGATCTAAGGTGTTTCTAATTTTATTTCGTAAAGCCGGTCCTTCGTTGTAGCAAGGAATAATAACAGATACAGAAGGAAAGTATTCAAAAGATTTTACCATTTTATCTTTTCCAAGGATTTTCACCAACAGGTATATCAGCATACCGTAGCCCAGGTAGGCATAAAATGTGATTAATAACATAGCTATAAACCAGTTTTCTACCATGAGTTATTTTTGAATTGATTTTTCGTAGGTATTAGTGGCGAGCTTCCAAAAATCTTCAACCCTAAGCTCCCAAGAATTGGATTTGGCTGCTAAATACCTTTTCTGGTAGTCAGGTTTAGAATTGGTTTTGATTGCTAGATCAATCATACTTACAAATTGTCCGTGGTCACAAGCAAGATAAATATGCTCACTGAAATCAGAGATATCAGGGGAAAAATCTGTGGTCACGACAGCTCTCCCAGAAGCTAAGTATTCATTTATTTTTAAAGGATAGATACTTCTTGTAAAATCATTAATCAAAAAGGGAATAATTGCACAATCAAAATATCGTAGAAACCTCGGCAGCTCTTCTAATTTTTTGGGCCCTACAAATACGATATTCGTAATAGCATCCAAATTAATTTCGGAATGAATCTTATCCTCCCTAGGACCTAGCAGCACCAGTGTCTTGTCGGCATGGGCTTCAGCTACCTTCTTAATTAGAACATAATCTATTCGTTGGCATATATTCCCAATATACCCAATAATAGGAGTCTTGATATTCTCCATCTCTGATGGGATGGGGCCATCCATCTCCCAAGCAGTTTTAAAGAGATCGGTATCTCCCCCATTTGGGAAAATCAGTACTGGTATCCCACTTGATTTAGACAGATCTTTCGATAAATTTTGGGATGTTGCTATAGCCAAGTCATAGTTTCGAATTGCTTCAATTTCTCTGTAGGAACCGTGCTTTCGGGTATAAGCATTAATAGCTCCTATAGCGTCTCTGGATTGATAGACAGCGAAGGAAGGTGACAAATATTTTTGGTAGTTATACAAGAAAGTTGGATTGAAGGAATTTATCAGGATAAACTCATCAATCTTATCCTCAGCCAAAGACTTGAGAATAGCGTTTGACATAATCTTGCTATTAATAGCGGAAAAGATATCGTACAACCAACCTTTTCTAAGCCAATTTACCGGAAAAACTATCCTCGGTGTTATGCATTTGACTATCCCTTTTTTAGTTGTTAGGATAGTTCTCATTTGCAAATCCCCTTTAATCAATGCATTAGTACGGGATTGGATAGGTGGGGTATTTCTTCCTCTAAACCATTCTGAAAATGTGTATGGGTAATCCACATAATACACCCTATTGTTCTTACCAAACTCTTTGGCTAAAGACCAAGATGCGGAGGAAATTGGGGAATCCCATCTGGACATGGATATAATGACTAGAGGAAGATCCCTAAGTTTATTTGATGCCAAAGCTGTTTTCATGGCTTGTTCTCCTTTAAATCAGGAAAATCATTCTTTCTTGCCTCCCACACCTGCTTATAATTAAGATATTTATCATGTTTAGTAACCAAAAAATCAGTCTTAGCTTGCTTGAAGCCTAATAGAGAAAGGATTTGTATTCCTGCGAATAAGGGAATAAAAGGAATCGATTTCCAAATTGAGGCTGGAGTATTAGAAAAAATCAAAGCCAAGAACCAATTTATGCCCGTAAGTATAATCACTGTGGCGGAAATTAAGAAAATATAATAATTGAGAAAAAATCCATAGCAAAATGAAAGCAATACCCCTAAAGTCAAGAATATGAGAGGGGGTGTGGAAGTCATGATAGAAAAATAAATTCCATTCCACTCCAAAATTGCAATTTTTTTTAAAAACAAATGAAAAATGTCGTTGAGATGGTCAAAATACGATTTAAGCCATCGGGTACGTTGCTTTTGTACCTGTTCAACATCACTTGATTTCTCATCAAAAATCAAGGCATTCTTTTGATATGCAATTCTAACGCCCTTGGCCACTAAGGTGTTTTGTAATATTTTATCTTCTGCCAAAATCAGTCGGGACTTCCCTATGTCAAAATCTGCAAGATATTGCTCAAATAAACCTGCCTCGATAAGCATTCCTGAGCCTGAAATCGTAGCCGATGAGCCTAAGCGATCTGGAAGTTCCTTGTGTATAAAATTATAGTAAATTTCTCCTAATGCATCTAAGCAGGCAACACGGGTATCCAGGTTTTTTGCTGTACGTCTACCCTGCACAGCATTATTTCCTTTACGGAAAGAATGAGAGAGATAAGCCAAGCTATCCGGATGAAGGAGATTATCAGGATCCAAAACCAGAACAGCATCATGATGTCTCTTCCTGTGGGTTAGTCCAGCCTTTAAGGATGACACTTTGGAATCTAAAGGCTTATCAGGATAGATAACAGTGAGCCGCTTGTCTGCTGGTAAATGCGGATGAGGAACACAGCGATCAGCAACTAAGTAAATATGAAAATCAGGATAATTTTGATTGAGAACAGAATCTAAAAGAGGGATGGAAATAGTAAGGTCCTGGTATGCAGTAATGACACATGCTATATCTATCTTGGATGCCTTGAGATTTTTTTTTGACTTTGAGGATGGGAGTATCATCATAGCCAAAATAGAAAACGTAACAAAAGAAGCATAAAATAGGAGTAAAATAGCTAGTACAAAAAACAATGATGTCAATAGAATCATAGGTATTAATTTTCCAAATAAATAGAGACAAATAATTTTGGGCACGATTCATTTCTACTCATCCGAATGTATGCTGCTGTAGCCATACTTTTAAGTAACTGAGAATATTAAAACACCTCCTAAACTTCAAACCTAGAACTGCTTCTGGCAAAAGCAATCGCACCGAATTGGGTGTTATTTCAAAGGTTGCAAAATACATTTGAATTAAAATTCACCAAAAGCTATAATTTGTAAACAAAACGAGAAATTGACTGCTAAATTAAAATCTCCTGAATCTTCTAATCCAGATAGTGCAAACAAAGTAGCTAAATTTACTTTTAATGAGGAGCTGAAACCATGGTTTAAGGATAATCCCCACTTTCTTACTAAGTAAAATGAGAGGAAAGCAATTTCATTCCAGACTACCAAATAAGGGGATATTTTCCTGCCGGTAAATACTATATTAGCTTTTCAGAATACTCATTAGTAACCTGGGTCCATTAAACCGGAAATCTGCATTAGATTTCAAAATCCAAATCAAACGCTTCGAACCACTTAACTCATTCACCCGAGCTGTGCTATGCCTCATTCGTTAAAGTGTTTGATTTTCTTATATTTTTGATTCTCAAAACAGATTCTAATGCATAATTCGGGTTAAATTCATAGTCCGAAAGTTCACAGGGGCAAATACTTCAATTTTATAGAATAGATACATTTCATGCACAAATTTATCTATTAACAGAGATAATAGGGCGAACTACTCATTTTTTTAATACTTTCAGATTGGAATATTATTCTAGACCGTGTCAACAAACTTACCTCAACCTCTTGTCTCCGTCATTACCGTCAATTTTAATCAGTCGAAACTTACCGAAGAGCTACTAAATTCTCTAGCTCAGGCAAAGTATTCTAATTTGGAAATAATAGTAGTAGACAATGGCTCTAGTAAGTGGGATATTGCTGGGTTTCAGAAAAAATACCCTTATGTGAAGTTGGTCAAAAGTATGGAAAATCTAGGGTTTGCAGGAGGGAACAATTTGGGAATTGCAGAGGCACATGGAAAATACCTAATGTTTCTCAACAATGACACTGAAGTCACACCCGGATTTTTAGAACCATTAATTGAAGTCTTTGAAACAAATCCATCAATAGGTGCAGCTTCGCCTAAAATAAAATATTACCATAGTCCTAACCAGAATACAATACAATGGGGTGGATCAGAAGGCGTCAGTAAAATAACTGTACGAGGCAAAGTAAATGGTGGAGAAGAAGTGGATATTGGGCAATGTAATCAGATAATGGAGACTCAGCTGGTACATGGAGCTGCTATGATGGTGCCTATTGAGGTAATCAAAAAAGTTGGATTAATTCCAGACATCTATTTTCTGTATTATGAAGAGCATGACTGGGTTGAAATGATCAAAAGGGAGGGATATTCCATTTATTATGTAGGCAATGCCACCGTCTATCATAAGGAATCAATGACAGTAGGTGAATTCAGTCCAGTTAAAATCTACTATCAAACTAGAGGTCGGCTGATCTTTACCAGAAGAAACAGGCATGGTCTCAATAAATTAGTAAGCTTACTTTTTTTTGGTATTGTTGCTTTCCCTAAAAATCTTCTTCTTTATTTATTAAAAGGCAGGTGGGAATTGGCAAGGGCATTTATTTCTGCCTGTAAGTGGAACTTACAGAACCGTGCTATATATGGTCACCCTAAATTAAGGGAAGTAGAAGATGGATCTTATCAGATAATTGATGATTATAGGAAACCTACTATTCTAGATTTTTCTAACTCTTGAATATGTTAAAGTCATTGTATTTAAAATTAAAAGAAAAGCAAGCAAAACTAATAAGAGATGGTGAACCTGCTGGCATGTTCTCTATTGTGAAGCTGGCTTTTTCCGGTGTAGTCCAAGTACTGTTAGGCCGATGGTACTTTACCAAGAGAACCACCTCCGGGAGGCTAATGATGGTAAAAGGAAGGCCATTGGTGCAAAATTATGGAGACATTAAACTCGGCGATCATGTTAAAATCTGGTCAATAATCCAGCAGAGCAAACTATTCGTAAAAAGAAATGCTTGCCTGAAGATAGGAGCCAATTCCTTTATCAATGGCGCACATATATCTGTAAGTGAATCAGTTACCATAGGATCAAATGTCAATATTGGCCCATATTCTGTAATCATTGATGATGATTTTCATCCAGTAGGATCAGGAAGCGGGGAAAGTTATAAAAAACCTATAGTGATTGAGGATGATGTCTGGATAACGATGAACTGTATGATAATGAAAGGTGTGCGCATAGGAAAAGGCTCAGTAGTAGCAGCTGGGGCTGTGGTAACAAAGGATGTGCCTCCAAATACACTTGTAGGCGGGGTGCCCGCAAAAGTAATCAGAGACCTAAATTAACGTATAAAATCATATACCCCATAAGTCAGTAACTTTAGAATTATGAGAATTGGTATAGAAGCACAGCGGATATTCAGAAAAAACAAGCATGGAATGGATTTGGTAGCCGTTCAACTGATCAAGAATTTACAGCGTTTAGACCATCACAATCAGTATTTCATCTTTGTTAATCCAGATGTCGATATAAATACGATTTATCCTACAGCTAATTTCAAAATAATCCTTTTGCAAAAAAGCCCATATCCAATATGGGAGCAATACTACTTGCGAAAAGCTTCGTATGACTACAAACTTGATTTATTGCATTGTACAAGTAACACCGCACCAATAAGTATAAAGACACCATTGATACTTACTCTCCACGACATTATTTACCTAGAACAGATTCACCTAAAATCCGGAACATGGTATCAGCGGATAGGAAATCTGTATAGAAGATGGGTGGTGCCAAGGATAGTAAAAAGTTGTCACACCATATACACCGTGTCTGAATTTGAAAAGCAGGTAATTGAGAAACACTTTAACTTTCAGTCAGGAAAAGTCAAGGTGATCAACAATGGAGTGGCCTCCTACTTTAAGCCTCAGAATGACAACCTAGTCGATAAGATAAAACAGAAATACGGACTCCCTGATTCCTATTTGCTTTTTTTAGGAAATGCTGATCCTAAAAAAAACATGCTGGGATTACTTAAGGCGCTATTGCAAATAGACAATAAGGAGCAACTTACTATGGGGATTGTAATTCTGGATTTTGGCATTGAGGAATTGGAAACTATGCTAAGCAGCATAGATGCAATACAACTATTGGGAAAGATACATTTGCCAGGATACATTGTCAATGAGGAACTCCCCTGTTTTTACAGTGGCGCATTAGCTTTTTTATATCCCTCATTAAGAGAAAGTTTTGGCCTTCCTATTTTAGAAGCCATGGCTTGTAAATGCCCTGTAATCACCTCAAATACTTCATCTATGCCTGGGATAGCAAAAAAGGCGGCTATCCTGATTAATCCGAAAAAACCTGCTACAATCAGTGAAGCTATTTTACGACTGAAGAAAGACCAAAACCTTCGGGAAGAACTTATAGCTAAGGGAATTGAGCGGTCCAAACAATTTAGTTATTTTACAGGTGCACAAGCTGTATTGGAGACCTATAACTCTGTCAAACGGAAAAAAAGATGAAATCTAAAAACTATTGGCTGAACAGTGGTTTTTTTACGATGATGCACCGCGGTATTGATTTTCTTGTGGGATTTTTAGGCTTCATGATGTTGGTTAGGATTTATTCACCTGATTTATTTGGGGTTTGGGTACTATTTATAACTATAACCACAATTATTGAAATCTCACGAAATGGTTTTTTACAAAACGGATTGATTAAATACCTAGGATCAGATTCAGAGCAAGAAGGGAAAATACAACTAAGTTCACTACAGCAAAATATAGCCCTATCAATCGTGCTAATGTGCCTTACTTATTTTTTGGCTCCTTATGCAGAATCAAAATTAAATGCACCAGGTCTTGAGGCACTCATGCGGTTACATGTCCTTTTCTCACCTTTCTTGATCTTACATACACATAATTTAATCCTTATGCAGGCAAAGTTTAATTTCCGAGCCTACTTCTATGCAGGCATAAGCAAAACTGTGCCTTTCTTTTTGTTCATATCAATCATATACATAAATAATTTTTCAATCGATCTAGTCCAACTGGGCTGGCTCTATCACCTATGTATAATTCTAGCTTTACTTTCCTCACAGGTACAAGTCAGGAAATTTTTCAAATTAACCTGGGGTTGGCATAGAGAATGGTTTGTAAAACTGTATAGTTTTGGAATATATGTATTTGGTACAAATTTACTTTCTGTGATTTCTACCAGTATGGACAAATTTCTCTTAGGAGGGTTACTATCTCCGGTCCAGGTAGCGATGGCAAATAGTGCCGGAAGAGTCATTAATATGCTGGATATTCCGATAAACTCAATTGCTTCAATTTCCTTTCCTAAAGCGTCTGAAGCACATGAAAGAAAACATCCTGATGAAGTGGCAAAAATCTATCAACTGACCTTAGGGGCTATGCTAAGCTTTAGCTTAATTTACTTGACCATAGTACTGATATTTAGCAAAACTATAATTCTTCTGATTGTAGGTAAAGAGTATCTGGCTGCTGTCCCCTACTTGCAAATAATATCCTTTCTTGCCCTGATACGGCCTTTTGATAGGCAGTCAGGAGTTTTTTTAGATGCCATTGGTAAGCCTGCTTACAACATGGTTTTGGTTTTTACCAATATGATATCATCAGCTTTGCTCTCTTGGTATTTAATTAAAAACTATGGACTGATAGGGGGAGCCTATGGAATAGTGTTTACACTGGTTATTACCGCATTAATCAAAGTATTACTATTGAATAGATTCCTACAAATCAACTATTTAAACGTTTTAAAACAGGCATTGTATAACTACCCTCTGATATTGAAAGTGGTATGGAGAAAATTACATGCACAATAGCTATAAAGCAATTGATGTGCGTGTAGTATTTACATTTTTAGAAATAATAAGAAATTCTTTCAAAATAAGTGGCTCCTTAGAGAGTTGATAGAATCCGCAAAAAGGCATAAAAATAAAAGCATTCTCCCTTCTAAGAAAAATTCATTTCTATCCCGACCATCCCTATAAAGGATAGCCACTAAAGCTTAACTTTTTTTTACAAGTGTATACTATACACCTAACTTCCTCATACAATCTTCCTGATGAATCATTAGGTAATTCAGAGAGTCTGGATAGGCAATAAAAATTAGAATTATCAAATTATTAGACTTTTTAATATATCTAAGGAGAGACAAACATTGTCGAATTAAAGTTTAAAACAATTTCAAATCACCCCTTTTCATTTGCCCTCTCAGCTCTTTGCCAAGTAACGGCTTGGCCACCAACAATCCATCTAAAAAATCCATGGATAGCGCAATAGTTCATAACTGAGAAATAATAAGGAATAAAAAAGCCAACTATAGGAATAGCTTTATTCTTGGCCCAAAAACCCAATAAAGCCAATGTATAAAAAAGATACTGAACTACTAAAAACACAGTCCAAAGTATATTTTCTGTATTTACAACTAAAAGATGATTTAGTAAAAAGATGATCGGAAGAAGTAAGGGACAAACTGCCCATCTTAATACTCTATGGCTTATATATTGAAAAAAAAGTCTAAAGTCATGAAATGGATTAATTGCTTTGGAAAGGCGAAAGATACTCTGCCATCCGCCGGCTGCTATTCTGATTTTCCGTTTAATCTCTTCATTTATAGATGAGCTACTGTACTCCTGAGCTTCAGCTTTAGGAGCGTATTTTACCAAATAACCATTTTCTGCGACGCGCATAGAAAGCATAAAGTCATCCAGTATAGTATCGTCTGGAAGATGTTCAAAAAGCTCTCTTCTATAGCTCATCAGCCCGCCATCTCCCCCAACAAGGGTATTGAAATAACTATCAAACCTTTTGAGAAAAGATTCATATTTCCAATATACCCCCTCCCCTTTGCTAGTGGCTCCATCTGACTTCAAAGTGATTATACGTTTTTCTCCTGTCACTGCCCCTACTTTTCTATCTTGAAATGGGAGTACAAGCTCCTTGATTGCTAACTGATTAAGCAAGGTATTAGCATCCGAAAATACAAGAATAGAACCGCTAGATAACATTACTGCTTTTTTCATAGCAACAAATTTCCCTCCCCTTTTAGGAATAAGTATTGATTTTATGCTACGATTACCTTTTAAAAAATTTTCTGAACCGTCATCTGACCCATCACTGATAAAAATAACTTCAAGTTTATCGTCTGGATAATCAAGCTGAAGTGTATTTTCAATTTTTGATTTTAGGCCTGCCTTTTCATTATAGTACGGGATAATCAGTGAAACTGAAGGTAAATGTTGATTGTGATAAGAAAAATTCCCTTTAGATCTTAGTTTTACTAACAGAAAAACCAACCCTCCATATCCAATATAGGTATAGAAAATTAAGAGAATAAGAAGGAGAAAAGTCAACTCCATTTAATTTAAAGGTTCATTTTTCAAATCCGAATATGTATAATTCCAGAATCCATTTAAACAAAGTTCAAAATAGAAGCAAGAAATTAAAAATAATCCAGTCTACTCTCAAGAAATTTGTAAGGCTAGAGAATTGTCATTTTCGAAAGTTAGTATTCATTCACCAAATATTTCGAAGAAATATAGAAATCCACACTACACAGAATACTATTTTTATATTTATTGGTAAAAGTTTATCGAAACCAATTCGAACTAATTCAAACTCAAAATAAACAACGTCCAAAAACGGTCAACTATATTTAGTGCACTACAGTTAGTCTCCATAGTTAGGGGGCATTTGACAGTTAGTAGATAACATTAGCCAAAGCGTTATAGGCGCGGAATTTTTGTAGCGGTGGCTTTTAACCCGGGGTAAAAAGAGACAAAATTGCCTTTGCCTCGGATTTTTAAGCATGTTGATAAGAAAATGGCTTGTCCCGAGGAGGTGCACAGCGTTTGTTAATTGTCAAATTAAAAATCCTACGAAAGAATTCGGAATTACAAATTCCGAATAGCTGGTGATCGTGACAAATCCCCCTTGCCCCCTTTGATTATTTCTTATTTTCCAAAATTAAACTAAGAGTGAAGGGGGAGTTTGGTAAGTGGATGCTGTTTGGCTGTGGTCAAATTGAAATCGGTTGGCGGTTGGCGGGTATCGGTTAGCAGTTAGCCGTTATCAGTTGGCTGGTGATAGTTTACTGTTGGCGGTAACACGAGTTAAAACTCAAGGGTTTGTGGTCCGACAGTGCAAATGTGAAACAGCTGGGCAGTTGAGAAAAGGAGCATGCTGTAGGCAGGCCTGGTCTGTAGCCTAGGGTGGAGACCTGAGGAACGAAGGGAGGAACCCTAGGTCAAAAGAGACCAAAAAGCAATTGCTCCTGCCTTGGAGTATCGCTTGGAAATGATGGTTAGTGCAGGAGGTGAAAAAGAGAATCAATTGGTATTTGGATTGTCCTTTATGTAAATCTGCATTAAAAAGCCTAAGATTGGTTGTCTTTCCTATACTGATAATGGTAATGTCATTTCTTCGATACTTTTGAAGGCCAAAAGTATCCAAAAGCCCTTGCCAGAGTCTATTCATCAAATCGGTGAAATGAACAGGAAAAGAAAATGGTATTGCACCGATTTGATTTTTGAAATTTGTCTAAGCCTAAAAATTGGCCCCACCCTTCAAGCTTACCCAAGCCTAAAATCTTTCTTAGAAAGATTTCTCGACGGCTTGTTATTTCGCCCACTCAGGAGCTAGCCAATTTTCTTAACGGCCTAGACCGCTTTTCAAAAACCTAATAGCCCCAATGGCGTTTCCTAACGATAAATCAAGGGTGCTGAATATGAACGCTCTAGTTCCACTAGTAATAATAGCCAACTTTCTTTGTGAAAAATAGCCAAAGCGCTGTAGCCGCGGAATTTTTGTAGCGCCGGGTTTTAACCCGGTGTTTTAGGATTTAATTGTTCACCAGCGCTGGACCTAGATCATAATTCGGAGACGAAGACCAGTTGCCAGCAAGATGGAAACGGAAAGTTGGGGAGAATTTAAAATGGAGGAATTTAAAATTTAAAATTGGGTGAGAAGATGTCCGGTGTCACCCCCGACTCCTAAAGGGGAGAATGGGCTTAGTGGAACTACATTAAGGTGGATCTTCTTTGTCACTTTTGAGCCCAAAAGTAACCAAAAGGCGTGCTGAAATAATGCGTCCACCCGCATTCCAGCCGCCTGCCCCGCTATTTCAGCTTTCCCACGCGCCCTTACGAATAGCGCCGGTTTTATCATTGAAATTCCATTTCGCGGTTGGCGGTTATCAGCTGGCGTGATACGGATTAAAAATCCTACGGGTTGGAGTCCGACATTGCAACTATCGAACAGCGGGAAAACCCCAGAGGGGTGACAGCTTTGTAGCGCCGGGTTTTAACCCGGGGTTTAGGAATATAATTATTCACCAGCGCTGGACCTAGATCATAATTCGGAGACGAAGGCACAGTACCAGCAAGATGAGGAATTACTGGTGTTGGATGTTAGGTGACCGATGTAGGATGTCGGATGTCCGGTGTTGGTTGGTGGTTGTTGGTTGGTGGTTGTTCGTTGTTTGAATTTAGCAAGGAATCTAGATCTAAGGTTGGTAAATAATAATGGTCTAGCCTTTCTCATTGTAATAGATAAGTCCTGCTTCTGGAAAAGCAGGACAACGCTAGTTTTATATGAGCAAAAAAAATCGCAGGTTTTAGACTGCGATTTTTTTAATATAATTTTTGATACAGATTTATTTCCTTCTCAGTGCCCGCTTCCACCAAGGAAGCTGCACTTCCTCGTGGTATCCATAGGAATTATTGCCGTAGCCATAACCGTAACCATAACCGTAGCCATAGCCATAGCCCTTGTCTATATGCACATCATTCAGGATACCATATATCTTAGAAACCCCACCTTTTTCTACCAGGTTATTCAAAATTTGTGTATTTCCTTTCATAGAATAGCCTTGACGGAATACATAGAAACTAATATCAGCAAAGCCAAATAGCTCCTTGGTTTCAGAAACCAATCCTACCGGAGGACAGTCAAAAATCACCACATCATACTCTGCTTTGATTTCCTTGATGATTTCCCCAAACTTATCCTGAAGTAGTAATTCAGCTGGGTTTGGTGGTATAGGTCCGGATAAGATTACATCCATATCTTTATGACCTGTGGCTTTTACTACATCTCTCCATGAAATATCCGAGCTTAGACAGGTACTCATACCCTTATCATTTGTCAAATCAAAATCCTCAGCGATCTTTGGTTTTCTAAGGTCTAATCCAATCAATAATGTTTTCTTACCCATTAGCGCATACACCGATGCCACATTGATGGAAACAAAAGTCTTTCCTTCTCCGGAAATGGATGAAGTAAAAAGTATGGTTAAGTTATCTCTATGAGGGCTCAAGTAAGACATATCCGCTCTTAGGGATCTAAATGACTCAGTCACTGTGGATCTAGGGTTATTCATTACAGGAATAGCATCCTCTGAAATATTTCTTCCTATCATACCTATCAAAGGCACTTTAATTTGGTTTTCAAGCTCCTTCGGATCCTCAATTTTGGTATTTAAAAAATCTTTAATCGTAATAAAGCCAATAGGCAGTATCATACCTAATATTAATCCAATAAGCAGGTTTAGATTTCTCTTTGGAGCAACTGGTAACTGCCCAGATTTAGCAAAATCCAGAATACTGTTTTTTGGCATATTAGCTGCCTTGGTAATTTCAGCTTCTGCTTTTTTCTCAAGCAAGTAAATGTAAATGTTTTCGTTGATTGTGAACTGTCTTTGAATACCTATGAGATTACGCTCAGTTTCCGGTAGAGAGTTCACATCTATATCAAGTATACGAATCTGAGAATTCAAATCAGCAATTAAATTCTCGGTATTTGCCAAAGCTGAGTTCACATTCTCCTGAAGTTGTTTTTTAATGTTTTGAATCCTAGTGGCATTTTCACGAACTGCGGGAGTTTGCTCTGTGAAATTCGCAGATAATCTTACTTGCTCAGCTTGTAATTCACTGTAAGCCTGAACCAAAGAATTCAATAATGGATCAGTCACCCCCACTACGGATGGAGCGACCATGTCCCCTGTCTGATCATTAGCCAAATAATTACGTAAGGTCTTGTAATACTTTAAACTAATTTCTGTCTGTCCCTTTTCTGTCTCCAGATCCTGAAGTCTTTCAAAGATAACCGAACCCTCTTCCGAAAGGTTAAAAACCTTATTCTCGGTTCTATATTTTTGCAACTTATTTTCAGAGAATCTCAGGGAGTCCGAAATTCCAGAGAGCTGCTCATTGATAAATTTCACTGTATTTTCCGAGGCTCTGTTTTTCTCCTCCAACTCCCGGTCTAAATACATCTCCATCAGCTTATTGATGTAATCTTCTCCCAATTTTCTCACTGGGGTTTCCAAACTCAAGGAAAGAATGGAAGCCTGCTTATTGATAGGGGCAACTGCCAATTCCTCTCTGTATATCAGTGCAAGGGAAGGAGTGTCCACCAAATTAAAAAGTACAATATCTTCAGGCAATGCCCCAATTAGGTTGATTGTAAAAGAAAAATTCTCACCTTGAATTAACTCACCAAAGCTATAAACTGCCTTGTCTAAAACTACATCCTCCTCAGGTTCAATTTTGTAGTAAGGATCTTTAGGATTAAAAATCCTGAATTCATCATTTATTATACTTAGTTCGAAAGAATCCTCATTCAATACTTCCAATCTAAATCTACCTCCTACCAACTGGATCTGCTTCCAATCAACAGATACGAGCACTGGAAGTTTGTCATAGATCTGGGTAGTGGAAATTAAACCTTCTTCGTAATACTGCACATTTAAATTCAGTTCAGTAACTGCCTCTTCTGCTAGAGAAAAAGACTTTAATATACCTATCTCATTTTCAATATTACTCTTCCCACCAAGCATACCTAAACCGGAAGACTCAAACAAATCCATACCCAATGAGGGTTCTTCATCTTCAACAAGGATGCTTGATTCCACTTTAAAAATATTAGTTGCGTAGCGGTTGAACAAAAAAGCGGCTACAACTCCAATAAACATACAGGCTAAAATTACCACCCAGTACTGCAGGTAATTAAATAAAAGCACTTTAAGATCAATTTCATCTTCCTTTTGCACCATAAAAGGATTTTGCCCTGAATTTGATGAATTTGGGGTATTCGGGTACATAAATGCTTATTTGAGTAAGTTTAAGATTAAGGCAACAGAAGAAATTCCTGCAAAAACTAAAGCCAAGGTTTGGGCTGTATTTTCACCAGTACCTGTTTCCCTGACTTTCATAGGTTCAATGTAAAGTTGGTCATTAGGCTGTATGAAATAATAAGGAGAGGCTACAATCTGCCTATCCAATAAATTTATTCTATGTAATCTTGTCCCTTCAGGATACTGTCTGATCATTAATACCTCATCTCTTTTAGCTACAGTAGTCAGATCCCCAGCATTTGCAATTGCTTCGAAAATCGTCATTCTATCCTGCAAAACCACATATTTACCAGGTCTTCTGAATTCGCCCAAAGCAGAATACCGTACTCCTCCCAGTTTAACTTTTACGTATAATTCGGACTTCACATACTCACGAAGTTTTTGTTCTACATCAATCCTTGCTTCATCCAAAGTTTTATCCCTAACATACACCTCTCCCACTATAGGAAGCCGAATATTTCCGTTTTCATCAACTGAATATCCCGTCATATAATAGATATCACCACCACTTTGGGCAGAAACATTGCCCATTTGCTGATTCATCTGAGGAGGTTTATTATTAAAGCCAAATTGCGTCATATCATCAACAGTCTGAATGTTTACGTCAATAATATCATTGTATTGCAACTTGTATTCTGGAATCTTATAGGTGATCAGCTCATCATCTTCTATTAGGGAATTTCCCTCCAAATTCTGCAGATAAATGATTTTCTCATTCGAGATGCAGCCGAAGGCCAAGAAAAATACTAGGGCAAAAGATAGCCCCTTCAAGAAGTTCCACATATAGTAATTTTTAATTTTTTCTCTCAAAAACTGGGCAAACTTAAGCATTTAACCTTAAATCCAGAGTATTTTTAACACAATGGTAAAAAACCTATGTGTTTTCATAAGAACATTACTCCTGTTTAAGATCGCAATTTCCATATTCAGCTACAATTTTCTGGTTTTTAAAGGTTCTTTTGACAATATAAAGACTTAGTTTAATTTCTTTATTATTCATAAAAATTTCAACGGCCAGTGATTTTACTGCTCCATAAAGGTTATATTAGATAAACGAGGTAAACGCCATGTTTGGACTAGGTGAAGATTCTATAATGCATATAAGCAATTCTGCCAGTAGCCAAATTCCATTATGCGACATCTCCACTTCGCTAGGTGTGATAGATTTATTTGAGGACACGGAAAACGGGTCAGTCCGAGCGGAGTCGAGGACCTTTCGACTTCGCTCAAGGTGACTACGTTTATGGTTCCAGAATAAACATCTGTCATCCCCCTTTTTGTATGTTCGCAGAATATTTAAGACTCGGTGTGACAAAATCCACAATTCCCTTCGCCGCGTTGAAGGGAATTATGAGTCCTTAACCTTAAGTATTAATTAAAATTACATAGGTGAAGTTAAGTTGATATTCATAATTTCGAATATTGAACATTGAATGTGGAATTTTGAAGACCATAGCATGACTGGTAAAAAAATCATACAATTAGCGGCTATCCTTGGTGCATGTGCCGTAGGAATAGGAGCTTTTGGAGCCCATGGATTAAAGGAAATACTGACAGAGACGGGCAGATCTGAAACTTTTGAAACTGGGGTAAAGTACCACTTCTATCATGCTCTCGCCATTTTACTATTTGGAATTTTGGCCTTGGTAAAGCCAGAATGGAAAAAGTTAGACTTAGCAGCAATCTTAATGGCAGTGGGAATTCTAATATTCTCAGGATCATTGTATGTACTCTCTCTGACGGGCATCACCTGGCTGGGAGCTATCACTCCGATCGGTGGACTAGCCTTTATAGCTGGGTGGGTTTTGGTAGTTGTAGCAGCTTCAAAAAACTAAGTATGCGTAAACTGATCACCGGAGTACTCCTTATAGTAAGCTTTAATTCTAGCCTGTTTGCTCAACTCCATAGAAATCAATACCTAAAACTTGAAGCGGCCCTGGGCGATGGTAGTTTTTTCAGTGGGCATTTGACAGGTTTTATGTTGTACGATCTGGATTCACAGAGCGTTTTGTATGAAAAAAACAGTCATCAGCGATTTATTCCTGCATCTACCACCAAGCTATTTACCTTATTTTCATCCTTAGTCGTACTGGGAGACAGTACTCAAACTCTACGCTATGTACGAGATGGCAACACAATCAGAATTTGGGGCTCGGGAGATCCCAGCTGGAAATACAAGAAATTTGATGACCCTGGAATATCAAAACTAATTGCCCCATACGATCAAGTCATCTTTTCTGATGCAAATATGATGTCCCCTGCTTTTGGCTACGGCTGGCAATGGGATGACTATTATTATAATTACTCCGCTGAGCGCACTTCACTCCCTATTTATGGTAATCTTGTTCAGGTGAAAAAAGTAGGAAATGGCCCTACCGTCTTCCCTCTTAGTTTCCAGCCCGATGTATTTCCTACCAACCGTACGATTCGGGAATTGGAACGAGATTTCCATTCCAACAAATTTTATTACAATCCAAGCAACTTCAGAGCTCGGGAAGAATTCATCCCTTTTATTTCTAGCCCAGAATTATTTGTCAAACTTGCTTCAGACGCCACTGGCAAGCAATGGATCTATCAAGCAGATAGTTTACCGGGAAATCACGAAATTCTTCGAGCTTCCCCTCTCTTCCCTATCCTGAAAGAAATGATGTTGGAAAGTGACAATTTTCTAGCAGAACAACTCATGTTGATGGTTTCGGATCGGCTTTTTCAGCGATTGGATACAGAGCGCGCAATTGAATACATGCTTAAAACTTATCTTTTTGATCTTCCTGACGAACCTCAATGGGTGGATGGCTCTGGACTTAGCCGACACGACTTGATCACACCTAGAGCAATGGTGGGGCTGTTCGAGAAAATCTATAGAATGATGCCGGACCAGCAGCTATTTGAACTTCTACCTGCTGGAGGGCAATCCGGAACATTAGAAAACAGCTACAAATCAGAGCAACCGTACATTTTTGCGAAAACCGGAACGATGAGTAATAACCACAGCCTTGTAGGACTGATCAAGGGAAAAAGCGGACGGTATTATTGCTTTGCCTTTATGAACTCCAATTATCCATGGAAAGCTTCTGAAGTGAGAAGAGAAATGGAAAAGGTGATGGTGATGGTTAGGGATATGATTTGACTTGGGATTTCGGATTTCGGATTTGAGATTTGAGATTTGAGATTTTAGGAACCTCCAACTTTAATTAAAGCACCTAGGTTCGAATAAACAGATGCTTTATGGTTTAAAGCTGGTAGGTAGATTTTGAATTCTTCTTTGAATAAAAATGGGGCGAAAGTTTTTTCGCCCCTACCGCGTTCTTCGGTAAAAAACAGGATGTGTAGCAAAAAATAAAACCTTCGAGGTTTTGGAAACCTCAAAGGTTAATCACACACACTTCCTTTCTTAATATTTTTCTTTGCGCCTTAGGGCCTTAGCGGGAGACATTTACTTCAAAATAAAAAAGCCTTATTTTCACGTCATAGAATAAACCAACCTTCCCGATGCAAAAACGCGCGTTCCTAAAATCCCTCGGACTTCTAACTGCTTCTTTCCCCTTAGTTTCCTGGGATTCAGCTCATCCAGCTTTTGATCCTTCTACACTTTTGCCGAAGGCCATCAAGAAAGGCGACACGGTTGGATTGGTAGCTCCGTCGGCTGCTATGGCAGATAGAATGCAATTTACTTTTGCGCAGGAAGCCTTGGAGGCACTTGGGTTTCAAGTGAAGTTGGGCACAAACCTCAAAAAGCGATACGGTCATCTCGCTGGAACTGATGAAGAAAGAGCAAGTGATCTAAATGAAATGTTTGCGGATAATGAGGTCAAAGCAATTATCTGCATTCGGGGTGGATCTGGTGCAGCTCGGATTTTGCCGCTGATCGATTATAAGTCTATCTCAAAAAATCCCAAACCCCTTCTTGGCTATTCTGATATCACGGCACTTCATTGTGCCATTCATGCCCAAACAGGTTTAATCACCTTCCACGGACCTATGGGTTCAGGAAGTTGGAACAGCTTCAACGTGGACCAATTTGAGAAGATTTTTATAGAGCAGGAAAAAGTCACTTTTGAGAATGTTCATGCTGAAAGCGATGATTTGGTAGTCAAATCAAACCGCATCCAAACGCTCAAAGGAGGAATTGCTGAAGGGAAAATACTGGGTGGAAACTTGTCTGTTTTGACAGCTATTTCGGGATCACCCTACTATCCAGATTTCAAAGATGCCATTCTTTTCATCGAAGATGTGGGAGAAGATCCTTACAAAATGGACCGGATGATGAGCACGTTGAAACTCAACGGTACGCTGGATCAAATTAAGGGTTTTGTATTTGGCCAATGCTCCGACTGTGAACCTGGCGGTGGTTATGGTTCGCTGACTTTGGATCAGGTGCTCGATGATTATATTTTACCATTGAATATTCCTGCATACTCTGGCGCGATGATTGGACATATTTCCAAGCAATTTATTATTCCGGTAGGTGCTAATGTACAAATAGATGCAGACAAAGGAACCATTAGCCTACTTGACTCCGTATTTCAGTGAAAAAATTAGTATGAAACTTTCACTAATCACATTCGCGATTCTGGGGATATTTTCCTGCAAAAGTTCCAATAGCATGCTTCCAGATGATCCTGACAAACCAATGAACGAAAATTCAACTGATAATCCAGATCAACTCACTTATTTGGCACTTGGCGATAGCTACACAATCGGCGAAGGTGTCAGCGATGCATTCAGGTATCCTAGCCAACTGATCACGAAGCTAAATGCTGAAACCGAGAAATCTTGGGCTACACCCACAGTGATTGCCCGGACAGGCTGGACCGTGGATGAGCTGGATAAGGGGATAAATGCTGCGGACATAGCAGGGAAAACGTACGATTTGGTAACGCTTTCTATTGGCGTGAACAACCAGTATCGCGGCTACCCTATCGCTAAATTCGAAACCGAGTTTGAACAGATGCTTTTGCGTGCTATTAGCTTTGCAGGTGTGAACACGAAACACGTGGTTGTTCTATCCATTCCAGACTGGGGAGTAACTCCTTTTGCTGCTCAAAGTGGCAGAGACAAAAGCAAAATTGCGGAAGAAATCGACGCCTATAATCGTATAAAAGCTAAAATCTGCGAAAAGCACGCTGTCACCTACATTGACATCACTGCGCAATACAGAAGCTTGGGTGCTCAGCCGGATATGCTTGCTGCAGATGGTTTGCATCCAAGTGCAAAAATGTATGGATTGTGGACTGAAAAGCTGTTTGAAGAAGTGAGGACGGTTTACTAGAGGATTATTTAGTAGTAAGACGTAAGTAGTAAGACGTAAGTAGCAAGACTTAAGTATCAAGATATCAGAAGCTAGAACCAAGAGTCAAGAAGAAAAACTTAAGAAACCGAATATGTCCGAGACTACACCAAAAAGGATGTCCTTAAGATAAATATTGGGATCACATTGTGAGATTCGCCCGAATTAAAATCGGGACAGACAATGTGAGAATTAAAAGATAAATTGTAATCAAATGAAAACTATACTATTTCTACTCATCAGCACTATACTTGCTGCAGTCTCTTGCGAGCGTGACAATGAAGAGAACACAGAAATCTGGTGGATCAATTCTGCCAAAATGGACTGTGTGGGAGTTGGTCCCATGTCCTGCTTGCAAATACAAAAGGGAACAGAGATTGATCCCGGAGCATGGGAGTTTTTTTACAGCTCCATTAAGGGCTTCGAATTTGAGCCTGGTAATATTTACCAAATCAAGGTAAAGGTAACAGACAAGCAGCAACCCATTCCCGCGGATGCTTCATCTAAAACCTATGAACTAGTGGAAATCATGAGCAAAGAACCCGATCCGGCACTGCAACTAACAAACATTTGGAAGGTCATCAAAGTAGGTGAAATCGAAAACCCAACAGGTTTCAAATCCAAAGAAGCCCTGACGTTCGAGTTTAACGCATCCAAAAAAACCTATGTAGGTAACATGGGATGCAATTCAGTGCGTGGAGAGATCAAGGAAAACGATGGGAAAACCTTACTTCTCGGCCCTGGAGCAGCCACGATGATGGCTTGTCCTGATATGAGCGCTGAAAAAGCAATCTCTGAAGCGCTTATCAATACACGTGGATATACCATAGAAAACAACCAACTTTACCTGCTGAATGAGGATGGGGAAAGGCTTATGAGTTTCCAAGCTGTAGATTAAAAAAATCATGATTGTCTTCTATTTTAGCTGCCATCGGAAACTTATTTTGCAGGCTGGCTGGAAGACAGAAGACGGGAGACGGAAGTGACCCAAATTTTAGTGTTATTCTGAATATATATTTCTTTTGACTTAATCAGGGCCTGAAAAGCAGGGAGATATTAAATTTATATCCGCAAGAGTTTAGCTATTTGAATTAATTTTGGTTTCAGCCTTGAAAAATCCCCCTTTCCCTCTGCCGCGGCGGAGGGAATTGCCAAATTTGAATTTTAAGCATTGATTCCGTGCCTATTTGTGCAGTTTAACGGATACTCAACTAATTAAAAACCATGAAGATCATTTGCATAGGCCGAAATTATGCGGCTCATATAGAGGAATTAAAAAATGAAACACCAGGAAATCCGGTTGTTTTCCTAAAACCAGACACTGCCCAATTAAAAGATGGGGCACCTTTTTTCTATCCTGATTTCTCCAAAAACATCCATCACGAAGCTGAACTGGTTCTGAAAATCTCTAAGCAGGGAAAATACATACAGAAGAAATTTGCCCATCGCTATTTCAATGAGATTGGTTTTGGAATTGATTTCACTGCAAGAGATTTGCAAGATCAGTGTAAAGCCAAAGGTTTGCCTTGGGAGATTGCCAAAGGATTCAATGGCGCAGCCCCTATAGGAGGATTTAAGTCTGTGGGTGATTTTGAAGATTTGAAAAACATAGATTTTCAGCTGAACATCAACGGGGAAACACGTCAAAAAGGAAATACTTCGCTGATGTTATTTGACTTTGGGACTATCATAGAATATGTATCCCAGTTTTTTATGCTAAAAACAGGAGACCTTCTCTACACAGGTACTCCAGCGGGAGTGGGCCCGGTGCAGATTGGGGACAGATTAGAAGGATTTATTGGGACGGAAAAGTTGATGGATTTTGAAGTTAAGTAAGCTACGATTCGCATTTCTTTTCCTTGGATTGATCAGCGTACTGGAGCTTAGAGCTCAGTCTGTTGATAAGAACTACTTCAAAAATCCAATTAATCCTGGCACGAGAAATTACCTAGCAGGGAATTTTGCAGAATTGAGGCCCAATCACTTTCATACAGGATTGGATTTCAAAACTGGTGGTCAGGAAGGCCTTCCGATTTTAGCAGCTGCTGATGGCTGGGTTCACAGGATCAAAATTTCCTCATTTGGCTACGGCAACGTTATTTACCTAAAACATCCAAATGGGATGATTACGCTCTACGGTCACTTGCGGAATTTCAACAAGGAGCTAAGCGACTACATGCGCAAGAAGATGTATGATGCGAAGGCAATTGATTTGGAGATCTACCCAGAGCCGGGAGAATTGCCGGTGAGGCAGGGTCAAAAAATCGCGGATAGCGGAAACACAGGTGGTTCCGGTGGTCCACATTTGCACTTTGAGATTCGCGACAGTCTGGACCGTGCAATGGACCCTCTCCTATTTGGATTTACCGATATCGTTGATAAAACTGCGCCTGTTCCGCAAAGCATCGCTATTGTTCCATTGGCTATTGATTCCCGAGTGAATGGGAAATTCGCAAGACTTGAAGTTACTCCGGTAGCAAGCGGATCTAATTATAAATTACCTAGTGACATCAAAATCACGGGGAAAGTAGGTATAGAAATCCGCAGTTATGATCAATTGGATGGAGCAAGCAACAAGAATGGTTTTCCTACATTTGAATTGACGGATGAAAAAGGCACCGTGTTCAATTTGACTGTGGACAAGGTTGATTTCAATTTCACCCGGCAATTTCTTCAGCACACGTACCAAAATCGTTATTCCAAACTTTACTTTCAGAAGAACCTCAAGTTTGAGTTTATCAGTCCAAAGTCCGAAGACGCCGGACATTTGGCATTGGAGCCAGGAGTAAAAAAAGACTACAAGCTCAAACTTCGAGATGCTTACGGAAATGAGCGCCAGATCAGCTTTACGCTGCAAGGTCAGGATTTGGAAACCAATGTGAATGATGGCGCTGCACCTTCAAAGGTATCCCTAGATTACATCAATAATATTCTTAAAATCAAGGCTCCTGTATCTCCGAAAGGTGGATTAGCTAAATTCTATGTGGGTGCACATGCTTTTGAGATGCTTCCAGCCTATCAGGATGCAAACAGCAGAACCTATCTCTGGGACATGGAATTTGGAATACCTGAAGAAATCGATGTGTGCACAGAGGTGTTAATCCCTGGCATCAATGCCTTGATTCCAGCTGGCAAAGAGACCACTTATTCAGACCAAAACGTGCAAATGAATTTCAATCATGAAACTGTTTTGGATGATTTATTCCTGAGAGTTTCAAAGTCTGGATCAGCCTCCGCTCCAAAATTGCTAGTGAATAGCAGCCGGGAATACCTTTGGAATGCCGTGAATATTCTTTGGAATGTGCCTGGCTACTCAGGAAATAAAGATCGCTCTCATGCTTATTACACTTCAGGTGGAGGCAAATCCTTTTTGGGTGGAACCTGGAATGGGGATACCCTGAATTTTGGGTCTCGCTATTTGGGTGAAATCTCTATTTTGGAAGATAATACTAAGCCTACGATCCAGGTAATTAAAGCCAACTCATCGGATTTGCGCTTTGTGATCCGGGATAATTTATCAGGCATCGATAGCTATGAAGCCTTTGTAAATGGCAAATGGATTTTGATGAGATATGAGTACAAGCAAGCCGTGATTTGGTCCGAAAAACTCGAAAATTTACCGTTCAAAGGAGAAGTTTTGCTAAAAGTTACCGATAAAGCTAGCAATACTGCTGAATGGAAAGGAACGATTGGTTAAATTAGGCGCCCTAAACAAAAGCATATGCAATTAGAAAAAGGCCAAATGGCCCCAGATTTTGAGGCAAAAATTGAAACAGGAGAAACGATCAAGCTTTCTGACTACAGAGGAAAAAAGGTAGTTCTCTATTTTTATCCAAAAGACGCTACGCCAGGTTGTACTGCTCAAGCATGTAATCTGAGAGATAACTACGATGCTTTACAAAAAGCAGGTTATGTGGTCTTTGGAATCAGTTCAGATGCGGAAAAATCCCATGTGAAGTTCAAGGAAAAGCAAGCACTTCCATTTTCTTTGATTGCTGATACAGACCTGAAAGTACACGAGGCTTATGGTACATGGCAAGAAAAAAATACCTTCGGAAAAACCTATATGGGTACTGTCCGAACCACTTTTGTCATCGATGAAAAAGGTGAAATCTCTGAAATCATCGAAAAAGTAAATACAAAAGATCATACAGCACAAATCCTAAATTAAACCTATATCCCTAATGGAAAAACAATCAATCGAACAGCTCGAAAGTACCGCTTCTCAGGTACGTAGAGACATTCTCCGCATGGTTCATGCGGTACAGTCAGGACACCCTGGCGCTTCACTAGGTTGTACTGAGTTCTTCGTAGCTCTTTACTTCAACCAGTTGAATCACGATCCTAATTTTAAAATGGAAGGAAAAGGTGAAGACTTATTTTTCCTTTCCAATGGTCATATCTCACCAGTTTGGTACAGTGTATTATCCAGATCAGGATATTTCTCTCCTGAGGAAATGGATACGTTCAGAAAGCTGAATTCAAGACTTCAAGGTCACCCAGCAACTGAAGAAGGTCTTCCGGGAATCAGAATTGCATCTGGATCTTTGGGACAAGGAATGTCAGTAGCAATTGGTGCAGCTCAGGCGAAGAAAATTGATGGCGATGACAGCACTGTCTTTGTATTGATGGGCGATGGAGAGCAGGAAGAAGGTCAGGTATGGGAAGCGGCAATGTATGCTGCTCACTGGAAAGTGGACAACTTGATTGCGACCATTGACTTGAACAGACAGCAGATCGATGGCCCTACGGCTGAGATCATGGACTTGATCGATCTAAGAGCTAAATATGAATCTTTCGGATGGGAAGTTATCGACACACTTCAGGGAAATGATATGAAGTCTGTAGTAGAAGGACTGGAAAAAGCAAAAAGCCTAAGTGGAAAAGGAAAGCCAGTAATGAATTTGCTTCACACGGAAATGGGCTTTGGCGTTGACTTTATGGTAGGCACTCACAAGTGGCATGGCATTGCTCCTAGTGATGAGCAACTTGCAAACGCTTTGGGACAACTTCCAGAAACAATCGGGGATTTTTAATCCACATTTTTAGACCATTTACTCAAAAGAAATCATGGAAAAGACATTGGATTTAAAATTCAACTATACAGAAAAAAAAGATACACGTTCAGGTTTCGGTGATGGCTTCTTAGAAGCTGGCCGAAGAAACCCCAATGTGGTAGGACTTTGTGCCGATTTGATCGGTTCATTAAAAATGGGCGCATTCCAGAAGGAATTCCCGGAAAGATTCTTCCAGACAGGAATCGCAGAAGCAAATATGATGGGCATCGCCGCAGGTATGACTATCAATGGCAAAATTCCTTTCACAGGTACTTTTGCCAACTTCTCTACAGGTCGTGTATACGATCAGATTCGTCAGTCTATTGCCTATTCTGGCAAAAACGTAAAGATCTGTGCTTCTCACGCAGGTTTGACACTTGGAGAAGATGGGGCAACTCACCAGATCTTGGAAGATGTGGGCATGATGAAAATGCTTCCTCACATGACGGTGATCAACCCTTGTGATTACAATCAGACCAAAGCTGCTACGATTGCAATTGCTGATTACGAAGGTCCTGTTTACCTAAGATTCGGTCGTCCATCCTGGCCTATTTTCACTGATCCAGCTCAGAAGTTTGAGGTAGGAAAAGCCTGGAAAATGATCGAGGGAACTGATGTGACTATTTTTGCTACCGGCCACTTGGTTTGGGAAGCGGTAGTAGCTGAAGCGATCTTAAGATCTGAAGGAATCTCCGCAGAAGTGATCAATATCCATACGATCAAGCCACTTGACGAGGAAGCGATTCTCGATTCAGTAGCTAAAACTGGATGTGCTGTAACTGCTGAAGAGCACCAATACAATGGCGGATTAGGAGATAGCGTAGCCCAAACTCTAGCTAGAAATAACCCAGCTCCTGTAGAGTATGTAGGTGTAAATGACAGCTTTGGTGAGTCTGGCACTCCTACTCAGTTGTTGGACAAATACGGACTTGATGCTGCGAATATTGTAGCTGCAGCTAAGAAAGTATTGGCTAGAAAGTAAGATTCTCAAAGTAGCTGCTTCTGGAGGAGCAGCATAACAATGCATAAAACCACGGCATCGAAAGAGGCTGTGGTTTTTGTTTTATTTTGTTTGTTTCAAAATCCCAAAAAATTCTCTCCCCAATTATTTTGGCAAGACCGCCTAAATACATTTCTTTGAATAAGAATTAACAGCTTTTCACCACCCAATTTTGTCGTTCATTCCAACCCAACCTACTTTCGTCTTTCCGAATGATTAAGCTTACTCAAGATATCAGTATCCAAAAACTCACCGCTGATGACCAGCCTGAGCTAATTGAGTTGATGCGGGATATTTATATTCCTTCATACAAACATATTTGGTCGGACTCGGGTGACTGGTATCTGGAGCAAATGTATAATCCGGAAGTCTATCAAAAAGATCTGGCAAACCCAGCTAGCCACTACTATTTTGTACTCTTTGAAGGGTGGAAAATCGGAATTTTGAAATATAACTACCCAGAATCTCCGGCATTGTTTGAATTCCCTAACTCCCTGCACCTCCACAGAATCTATATCAGCAAGGAATTTCAAGGAAAAGGTATCGCAGCTACCTTAATGAAAATGGTAGAATCTACAGCTAGAGAGCGTGGACTAAAATACATGTGGCTGGAAGTGATGGACACCCAGTTGCAAGCTCAGAAATTCTATAGAAAAATGGGGTTTGAGTGGCTTTTCACCTATCACCTTGAGTACGAAAACCTCCTTCCAAAATATCGTGGAATTCAGATTTTAAGAAAAACCTTGACATAAATTTGAAATTGGAGCCCCACTTCCGGTTTTAAAATCTAAGGAGAATGAGCTATTTTTAAGAAAAAGCCACAATGCTAAAATCTGCCCTCTATTCTCTTTTTGCGATCATACTTGTTTCCTTAATTCTTTTTTTAACGAAAGAAAACACTGAAGTCCCCTCTGGTCAACAAGCAAGTTTTGCCAGTTTCACCAACACAAATAACTCTATTCTTGCTGAAGGTGATGAACAAGTAGGCGTCTTCTTTATGCCATCTTGGAATACCTCAGCAGACCCAGCTAAGGATCGGGATAGTTTCTGGTCTTGCCTTACCGGCAGAGGAGACTGCTCTAGCCTACAAAACCCAGGTATCTGGGGTCCAAAAGGAAGAATATACAATGCTAAATATCCATACGAGGGCCCATACTTGGACAGAAAGCCAATCAAGGAACTTAAGGGTTTTTATAAAAGAGATGATCCAGAAGTTATCAAAAAGCAGCTGGAGTACATGAAAAGCTACGGAATTGACTTCTTTGCGTACGACTGGTTTTACGGTAGGAATTACTATTACCATTTGGACTTTGCGCCTCAATCAAAAATCTACTATCCAAAAGGCTGGAAAAAGGACCCCGCAAATGCCGGACGTGTAGCCGTTCCTGGCTTAGTGGAATGGGGAGATCAGCTCAAAGTAATGCTGGAAGTGAATGAAAGCTTGCCTGCCGAAAAGCAAATGAAATGGGCACTTAATTGGTGCGATGACAGCAACGAACGCTGGATGGCTTGGCTCAAAGTAGGATCTCCAGATGAAATGGCGAGGAAAGCAAACTACCCAGGCGAAAAGCCTGATAAGGAATTGTATTTGAAAGTTCATGAGAAAATCACCCAACTTTGGATCGACGAATACTTTGGTCGAGGGGATTATTTAAAAGAAAAAGATGGGCGACCAATCGTCTATTTCTATTTCCCACAGGATGCAGAATCACGAGCCGCATATTATGGATTGAAGCTCAAAGACCTTTTGGACCTTTCTCAAAGCATCGCTAAAAAATCTGGTTTACCTGGAATAAAGTTCATCGCAGTTACCGCTGGGCCTATGCTAGAAAACGAGCGAGTTTATGGTCTACCTACCCTCTGGAAAGCAAATAACCCTCAAAGACCATGGGAAGGCGGGACGTATCAGAAAAAGCAGTTGCTCCAGGAATATGTTCCTAGATTGAAAAGCATGGGCTTTGAAGGCATGACGGCTTATGTCTACCACAACTTTATGAACAAGGACAATAAGTCTTTTGCAGATATGCGGGAGACGTATAAGGGGCATTGGAATATGTGGAGCGATAAATTCAAAAACGACCCAAACTTCGAATACCAGGTCCCAACGGCAATGGGCTGGGATATGCGACCTGCTGGTGGCACCTGGCCTCAGCCTTCAGGCTTCCCAAGTGAACCGCAAAAAGATCGGGTTCACAGCGATAAAAGCTCGTTTACGGCCATGCTCACAGAAGCGCAGCAAACTTCAAAAAAATATCGTTCCAGCAACGGAAACACGGTAATGGTTTGTTGCTGGAACGAATATCTGGAAGGCAATTATATCGAACCTACCGAGGGGCATGGCTTCGATTACCTGGAAGCAATTAAGAATGTTTTTGGAGACTAGCTGGTTTTAGAAAGCATCTTCCAGTTTTTTCATGATTTCCTTAAAATCATCAATCATTTTCTCCTGATTCTTGGCTTGTGTGAGTGCGGTGCAAATTATCTCAAAATGCTCCAACTCTCCTATTTTCTGACCTTTGTTGCCCGCTAGACTCCACAGTTTCAGGTATTCTGCAGTGATATCTTCTTTCTTGGCAGTAGAAATCCCCAGCAAGTATTGGGTCAACATAATATTTGCGAAATGTGCCATCTCCCAGAAATCATCCGCCTTCGACTCTCTTTCTTTCAAATCATCATAAATCTTTTGAATTGCTTTTCTAGCTTCCAAATCAATAAACTTGAGACCTTTCTTACCTTGAATCAGCAATTCAATCTGAGCGAGCGTTAGCCAATTGGTGAGCGGATAAGCATCCTGATAGGCTGATAATTTACTTGCTTCCTTATACGCCTGAACTGAATGAGAAAGAGCATCCAACAATTCCTCTTTGGAAGCGTCGCGAAGTAAATGCATTTTTCGCTTATAAGCGCTTCCTATCAAACTCCATCTCTCAACGCTTTCTCCAAAATGTGATGTCAATCCTTCAAGGTCTTTGATGACCTTATCAATCATTTTCACGGAATCTTTTAGGTCGGTTTTCTTCAAGCTATATTGCTGCAAGGCCAGTTTAGCGAGGGTATTACAGTGCCTTTCAAAACTATTAATACTGAAAGCTGATTTCTTAGATTTGAGCAGTTGCTCATAGCAAGCGCAGGATTTCTCATATTCCTGTAATCCCGAATAGATACTAGCTGAAAGTTCTTGGATTCTATCTGTGAGCATGCTTTTACTAAGCATTTTCTCATAAATCGTATCCACCCTACTGAGTACCCAATCCTGGTTATACTCATTGGCATCCATAGATTCCAGTGTGTTATGCAGTTCAATCTCTACTTCCTCGCACACCAAGAGATCATCATCACCTGCACTCCATGATCCGCTTTCTGAGAGTTTGTAAAATGGATCACCATAGCATTGGAATGCACCCCAGGTATTCGTACGCCTGCCAAAATCCTGATAGATGCACTTCCTTGCCCTCTTCACAGATTCGCCAAATCCTAGTCCCTCAAACATATTCTGATAGAAGTGTCTGGAAAACTCCAATGCCGCAGCATCATCCACTGCCCATCCAGCGACAATAACCGCCCGCGCACCATTGTTAATCAACTGTGTACCAATATTTGCGGCGAATTTGTTTCTGTACTGGCTTCTTTCCTCAGACTCCCTATCCATCAATCCAAGATAACAACAGTTCACAAACACCAATTCGGCGGAGGAACTCATACCTGCAATCTGAGCTGGAGTAAGAAAAGTATCATTCCCGATCACCATCCCTGTAGACCGATTTGGTCCATGCTTGAATACACCGTGGCCTGCTAGATGGATTACTTTATGATCTCTGGAAAAAAGCTTAAGAATAATTTCTGAAGCCGTGTTATTGATTAAACTCTGAACCTGAAAGTCATTTTTTCGAAGAATATTCGCAACAGTTTCAGCTTCACGTTTGGCTCCAGCTAGCTGTGGCATAAATTTGTCAAGCACCGGGTCTCCTACTACAAGTGCCGTATTATCGGTAATACGCGCTATTTTTTTTCTGTACTGCATAGTCGAGAGCTGACGTATCATCCCTGTGTGCACGCATAGTGGCACTGCATCTATGTCTTCTTGGATCATCTCCCAAGGATACTCCGCAGATGCAGGGTCCAAGATCCAAGACACATTATTCAAGCGCTTCACTTCTTCCTTGAACTCATAAGGAATCAAAAGCTCAAACATAGTCTTGGCTATTTCAGGAGAATACTGATTTTCAAGGGTCATTCTTTTCAGCAAAACTTCAAGGGTCTTATCATTTGCTGGCATATGCTCCACTTTTTCACTAGCTCCGTTGGAAGCAATAGACATTCGGATTGCCTCTTCCACCTCATCTGTATCTTTTACTTTCAATTCGTGAGTGACATTTATTCTGGTCCACCAATCATTTGTATTATCATAAGGGATCCTCCAGCGTCTTCCCAACTTATAATTGAGGCCCTTTTCATTGAAAGCAACATTAAATTCCTTGCTATCATCTACTTCCAGCCTCTGAATAGTTTTCAGGATGGAAAGTGCTTTATCATTGAATATTTCGATTATTTCTATCTCCTCTATTCCTTTTATTTTGCCATTGTAAACTGAATAAATATTTCTATTTGCTCGCTGTATTCCCAAAATAATAGCACGAATAGAGCTTTCTGTAGATAATCCGCCATAGGAGTTCGCTATCGCAATCACTGAAATTCCAACAGTGCCACCACTATTTCCACCAGTCTGAGCGCTAGTATTTCCTTTTTTAATAGTCAAGTACCTCGCTACTCCCTTCTCCACAGAATTCATCAAAGCAAATCCAGACAATTCACCAGGAACCCCAAGACCAATGATCAGCCCGCCTTTGAAGGGAGATTTCGTGAAGTTTTCATTTAATACAATCTGATTGGTTCCAATTGGCCCTGGGTACAAACCTAGTCCATGTAGCCTTGCCAACTCCCCATCCAACTGCCGGTCAATGGCCAGCTCGGTAGTGAGAATGGCATCAAATTCGAAGTGACCTGCAAGCACCGGGTATTTAGCATATTTCAAATCTCCATGACTGACAGTAATAAGCACTGGCTTCTCCTGCTGCCACTTTTCTTCCTGCTCTTCTACACCCAAAATTGTATCAATCACCTTTTCTTCACTGATATCAAAAATCTCAGTTTCTGACGGCGCAAAATCCTTCTCATCTCCTCGCGTTTTTGGAAGGCTATTTTGTAGCTTTTTCGTAGTTCCAAAAACAAGTAAATCCTCGATAGCAGGATAAAGGTTCTTCTCTTTTGGAAGTCCTCCATGCGTTACATTGGCATAGTAAACTTGGTTCTTATCATGGAAACCCTTCGGTATTCCCGACATCCAAGTCACGCTTTCGTCACCGGCATTGGTAGCATAAAATACCAATTCCCCATCTTCTATTTCGAGATTTGATATGGTAAAGCTCTTTTTCCCGCTCTGCCCTGCGATATAGGTGATATTTGAGTAATCAATCCCGTCAATGGTATCCAAGACCAATTTCTGATGCTTACCGAATTCATCCAACACTTTGGCTGACGGTATTGGCCAGGAATCATCGCCAGAGGCGGCACGCATTCGTTCCCACAGTTTCCTGTCTGAGAAATCATGCCTATTGTTATTGCTTATAGGCAACAGGTTCAGTATGCCCGGGAAATTGCAGAAAACCTCCAAAAGCTCCTTAGTCGAATGCCTGATATCTATTTTACCTAAAAGTTTGATCAAACTGTCCTTACCAAATAGGACATAAGGGATTCTATAGGATCCACCGAGTGGAGAACCTAAAAAGACTGCCCGGAATCCTAAGGAGTTGTTGAGCTGCTGCCAGGTTTCTGGATGATAAACTATAAAGTCCCGAACCAAAACTCCTCCCATACTATGAGCCACTATTTTGATGGGTTGATTGAATGACAGAAGTTCGGTGATTTTATCTTTGAAATCCTTAGCGCATTGCTTTAGTGGCCTCCTCCAATCAAACTGAAAGGTGACTATATCGTAGGTTTCTTCAAGCCTTTCTCCCAGATTCCCATAGGATGTTCTAATCAAGGAATGTGCAGAGAGTTTGGCTTTTGTACCCTCATCGTAGATTAGACCTTTCAATTCGCCTTTGAGGAAACGCCAGTAATTTATCCAAAGCAATTCATCTTTCTCTCCGATGTTTGAGCCCATTATTCCCGGAATTATGATGGCAATTGGGCGATCTCCAGAGACCTTCTCTTTTTTGTAAATTCCAGTTTCAATTCCTCCTCTTTCTTTGTCAACAAGTTTGAGTTCAAAACTATCCGGAATGTCTCCAACTTCAGCTGCAAGTCCGGACACCAGCGCTTTTACTGTGTCAGGATTTGAAAAATACTTGAAATGGTTGATCTGACCACTTTTCTCTATGAATACAGCCACGTTTCCAGCGGTACGTCTAGCACCCCATTTCATACTTTCCGTATCTACTACTAGGTCATTATTTCTCATGAAGAAAAACTTGCCGAGAATAACCACGAGTGTCTTGAAACTCAAACTCAATTCGCTGCTTCCTCCCACCACAAAAAGTGGAAACTTGATTTCTATCTCTGAAGCTTGATAATTCAAGGCCTTGATGAATGGAGACTTTGGATTCATCGCTTCCAATCCTGGCAAGATATCCACCTCATCTTTGGAAGAAATCGCTTCCATGATAAATTCTTTGAATGCGACATAGATCGGATTTCCCACATGTCCTACAGCCAAACCAATCAAATTGAAGGTCACATTCAAGAAAATATTCAAGCGACCCGATGCCAGTGTCGTTCCATTGGCTGGGCTAGCTACTCGCACCATGGATCTCACCGAGATATCCTTTTCTTTCAAAATGGCTCCAATTGCCTCTATCATTCTCAGGTCTGAATCCCTGTCATGTTTATCTAAAAGAGCCTTTTCGAAATCATCAAATCCCTTCGCATTGGTAGAGAATCTAGCCATTAGATCTGCTAATAATCCACCACGCGAATGACTCAACAAGTCCAATTCTATTCCAGAAGGAAGGCTAGAAATCAACCTATAAATATTCTCAAGAGGACTAGTGGTCAATGTCCTGTGCTGAAAAGCAATGAGGTGATCGTCGCCGTATTTAGCTAATAGCTTTTTCCATTCTTCTGAATCTTTAAGTTCTCCAAATGAACTTACAGTGGAAGATCCAGTTCCATGTAAAAGAAGCAGATGACGACTTTTCACATCCAGTTCAGCTTCATTTGCAGAATTAAATTTCAAAGTTTTCAGCTCCATAGTAGCAGAACATGCAGCCAAGACTCCAAAATCAACTTTTTTAAAATCCTCTCCAATAAAAGCAAGTTGCTTGTCTTCCAAGTTTCTGGCCATTTCTCTGATCTTTGGCTGGATGATATTCTTTTTGACAAAGACCTTTACCAGCTTAATCGCTATCTTTTTGACAATTCCTCTATCCTGCTCATCAGACTCCAGTTCGTCTGGGAGAAACAATTCATCACCATCAGCTGAACGCTTTATTTTCTGGGGGAAAAGCGTTTTCAGCGATTCATTATCACCCATCCAAACCGTCTGATCTTCAAAATCAAACTCTAAAATATGGTCATCATTTAATTCCAGAATTTGCTCAGGGACGTCGCCGCGCGTGGGACTTTCCACCGTGTAAGCCTGATCAAATTGATACAACTCAAACCCACTATCAGATCCAGTATGGAATGAAGTATGATCCTGTCCTTTAAGCTTGATTTTCAAATTAGCCATCGGTAAAAATTGTTTGGTTAAGGGTACTAAAACATTTCAATTAGGAAGGCAGGCATTCATGATGCATAGCCCTTGTAATATGCTGGAGATGAAAAAAAATCATCTGAGAGTTTTCGAAAACCTATTGAAAAATCGGGACATTTTCGTCAGACAGTCCAATCAGAAAACTCTCTACAAATTAAAATTTATTGCTTAAAATATGTCATTAATGCCAAATAATCTGGCAGTTATAGCAAATAACTTGTAACAAAACAAAAGCAAAAAACAAGAAAACCAGTTAATAACAAATCCCTTATTGTATGGAAAAACAGGGTTACTCACTAGTGGACCCAACATAAAAGTCCACTTGCATTTCTTTGAAAATAAAAAAATCTCCCCAAAGACTTTTACTTCGGGGAGATCTTAGTCTAAAAACTAGTATATTTAATCTCTATTCTCGTAAGCTGGTCTTGCCGGAACTTTGAAGCGATCACTGCTATTCAGCAGCCTCATAACTTCTTTAATTGCTGCATCCAGCTGTGCATCAGTTCCTTTGGCAAGGCTTTCAAAGTCTTCTACCACTTCGATGTCAGGATCTACACCGTGACCTTCTTTGAACCAAGTGCCATCTGGATCATACATTCTAAACGTAGGCACAGTCACCGAGCCACCATCAATCAAACTTGGTGCGCCGGAAATCCCAATCAATCCTCCCCAAGTTCGTGTACCAATCAATGGACCGATCTCTCTTTTGCGGAAGTAATCAGGGAAGGCGTCTCCTCCAGAACCTGAGAACCCGTTGATCAACATTACTTTTGGACCGAAATTACCTGACGGAGGCCATGCCCAGTCCTGCCCATCTCTCACTGCCCAGAATGCCAGAGGCTTACGATCCAAAAGTTCAACGAATCGATCAGGAATCTGTCCACCGTTATTGAATCGCTCATCTACAATCATTCCTTCTTTTTCCATCTGACCGTAGAACTGTCGGAAAAGCTCATTCTGGCCGTCGACTCCAGTACTTGGGACGAAGATGTATCCAATTCTTCCATCAGTTGCTTCTTCCACTCGCTTGCGGAATTCATTGATCCACGCCAGATTCCGTAGCCTGGCCTCAGATCCTAATGGCTCAACCAACACATTTTTGGCACCTGACATAGAAGCAGAACTATTCACAGTCAACTGAATTGTCTTCCCAGCTAAGCCTTGCAAAGCTGCATAAATGGATTTACTAGTATCAATAGGTTCACCGTTGATTGCCAATATGTAATCGCCTTCTTTCACATCCACCCCTGGTTTGAGAAGCGGAGAACGAACCTCCACATCCCAAGGCGCTCCTTGGATGATCTTTTCAATTTTGTAAGTGCCATTCTCAAGTTTGAAGTTCGCGCCCAAAAGCCCTACAGACATAGACGGACCTGATTCCAAATCACCTCCGTTGTTATATGTATGGGAAGCATTCAACTCAGCGATGAGGTCACCGATGATAATATTCACATCTCTCCGGGAATTAGCCTGATCTATTAACCCACCATATCTGGTGCGCATCTGATTCCAATCCACGCCGTGCATGGTAGGATCATAGAAGTAATCCCGCTCAAATCGCCAAACATCGTTGAAAATCTGCTTCCATTCTTCAGCTGGCACCACAGTCATTTGCATGTCATTGGTTGGGACCGCATCCTCGATTTTCTGCCCAGGGGCTGGATCGATCACTGCTAGTTTGCCCATGGAAAAAATCATTACTTTTTTCTTATCAGCTGAAAGAGAAAAACCATTGACTCCATCGATTACTGTTTTAGACTCCTTTTCTTCAAAATCATACAACTGCAGACTGCTTTTGGAGTCATTCCCGGCACCTGTATTTGGATGGCGAACGTAAAGTAACTTTCCTTTCAATGCTGCAAGTCCACCGATATTACCGGTTTCGATTTCCAGCATTTCTATCCTGTTTTCGAAGTTGGCCGTTTCAAAATCAATACTCTTTGGCTCCTCTGTCTTATCCTCCTTTTTATCGTCCTCTTTTTCTGATTTTTCTTCTTCCACTTTGATCTCATCATTTTTCAAAGAGATCAATGAGGAAATCGTCGGGTTCAAAGTACCCACAGCCACTCCTGATGAATTAGCATAAATGAAGGTATTATCTAGATCAGAATAGGAAGGACTAAAGGTTCTATTGGTAGTGAAAAACAAGTATTTCCCATCTTCACTGAAAGCCGGATTTTGATCTGCATAGAATCCTGAAGTGAATTGCGATAGGCTTCCAGCCTTCGTGTCGTAAAGGTAAAGTGCCGAAGTGGCTCTATTTTTTTTGGAAAGACTATAAGCAATGTATTGGCTGTCTGGAGACCAGGTAACACCAAAAGATTGGAGGTTGCCCTCAAACATGTATTTACCTTGATCAATAATAGAAAATGACCCAGTAGTTGCGTCGATTAGCATCACTTCCATCGCCTGATTCACAGTTACTATTTTCTTACTGTCCGGTGACCAAAAGAGGTTATATCCAAAGCCATCTTTGAATTTAGTCAGGGTTTTAGTTTGAGAATCTGCTCCCAAAGTTTTTACAGTAAGTTGGTACTCGCCGGTAGCATCTGACCAGTAGGCTATTTTCTTTCCGTCCGGCGCAATTTCAGGATAGCGCTCAGCTACTCCCGAAGTATTTGTCAGGTTGGTTACAAAGCCTTTTTTTGCAGGCAAATTGAATATCTCACCCCGAGCATTAGCTATCACTCGATTTCCATCAGGAGAAATACTGGCAGCTTGAAGTTCAGAGCCTACGTTCACGATCTTTGGAATCATTCCTTTTTGGTCAGAAATAATCTGGATTTCCACACGCTTGGACTGCTCAGTAGCTATGTCAAACAGATACAGACTTCCGCCTGCTTCAAAGACGATTTCCATTGCACTATTCGAAGGAAAGGTGATGTCAAAATCTTTGAATTCAGTTAGCTGCGTGTTTTGCTTACTTTTCAGATCATATTTCCAGAGGTTATTTCTCTTCTCGGGCCCATTGTCTGACATGTAATATACAGCATCTCCTATCCACATCGGCAGCTCGTCATTTGCTGCATTATTGGTGATATTTTCCGTTTTATATCCTGCAAGGTCAAAAAGCAAAATATCCGGAGCCGTACCTCCACGATACCTTTTCCAATTTCTATTTACGCGACTCCGATCTGTGTATGCAAATCTTTTTCCGTCGGGAGAATAGGATGCAAACTCTCCATAAGGTACTGGTAATTTGCTTGGAAGACCTCCCGTAACAGGAACTGTATAAAACTGGGAAAAGCGCTCTTTCCCACTTTCTCTACCTGAGGTGAAAAGCACTGATTTACCATCGGGAGTCCAACCTTGAACCATATCAGGCATGCCGTGGTACGTTAATCGTACCGGAACTCCGCCTGAAGTCGGCATGACATAGACATCATAGTTCCCATTGTAATTAGCAGAAAATGCGATCTGCTTTCCATCTGGAGAAAAACGAGGATACATCTCTGGGCCAACAGGCGAGGTAAGTCGAATCGCAACTCCGCCTTCTTTGGGCACCACCCAGATATCATCTCCAAAAGTGAAGGTAATCTGAGTATCTGAGACATCCGGCAGCTGCATAAGCCGCGCATCGGTTTGAGCATCGGTCAAAAAAGGAACTGCCAATAACGACAGTCCGAGGAGTAGTTTTTTCATAGCTATTTGAAAGAGATTGTGACAATTATCAAGGTTGAAAACTATTCTATGAAGTAGATTCAGGCATTTACATAATAAATGCCGGGCTCAAATTAGAAAAAATAATACCAACTGGAATTATACAATATAAGTAATTGAACAATAGCACACTAAGCACAACCCAGTAAAACATCGTGTTACGATTCTGAACAGAGATTTTGTTCGATATCAAACAAATCCACCTATTCCTATAAAATATTTTGGTTTAGTGATCGTCTATTCTACAGAATATTCCCGTAACAATTGCCAAACTAGTATTCCTTGCGTACCCGATTCCTGTTCCTAGTATTTGTTCTATTTGCCCGTTCCTTAGCAGCTCAGAACTGGATCCCATCCGATTATAATCGCTTTACCCAAACAGAGTTTCTACAGCTTGCTGCGGTTCATCAAACCATCAATTATAAGAAGATGGACAGAGGACTACTGCAAGCGGCGATGTTTCATGTAACCAATTTGGAACGAATCAAACATGGTTTACCTCCCTTTGAGCATTCGGATGCTATTGAAAGAGTTGCTTCAGGTCACGCTGCCGATATGGTTACTTTCCAATTCTATTCCCATGTAAGTCAGGTAAAAGGCAAAAAAACTGTCAATGATCGATTTGCACTAGAAGGATTACCCTCAGTCTTAGTAGGTGAAAATATTAGCTCAAGTATTGGCTTGCAGTATCAGGACGGAAGAAAAATCAATATCCCCAGGTCCGGGGGAATGTATACTTATGCCAGCTCAAAGCGGGAGGTGATTTTGCCACATACTTATCTAAGTTATGCAAAAGAAGCAGTAAGGATGTGGATGAATTCTCCCAGCCACCGGAAGAGCATTTTAAACCCCCTTTTCACCAAGTTAGGATGTGGAGCAAGTGTTTACGGAAACAAGGAATTTTTCAATGTACCTTACCTTATCGGAGTTCAGAATTTTGGAGGAAAATAAACACTACTAATTCCACAGTATTTAGCCATCCATTACGCTTGGTCATTTCTTTTTCATGTAAGCATTCCTAGAATTTAGATGTTTTAAAAAGGAATTAAATTGGAATCTAAGTCCATTTTAAAGAAATTACATCAAACAAATTTTTGAAATCATGTTAGATCAATTGTTAAAACTAGCGGAAGGTCCGCTTCAAGAAATGCTTGAAGGAATGAATCAAGATAAGGCCAGCGCCTCAGCCATCAAAGATTCTCTCACGAGTAGCCTTCAGAAACGAGTATCATCAGGAGATACAGATGCCATCATGGAAATGTTTTCTGGAAAAGAAACCTCTCCAGGTGCCCCGGTCATCAATAGTCTTCAAGGCGATGTTTCTCAAAACCTGATGGACAAACTGGGCATCTCTAAGGAGCAAGCTATGGGAATAGCAGCAGCTGCGCTTCCTATGATTATGAATTTCTTCAACAAGCGTGTAAATGATGCACCTCAGGACAACAATGACATCATGTCGTCTATTGTTTCCTCACTTCAGGGAGGTCAAGGTAAAGTTGGGACATCGGATTTGCTAGGCTCACTTCTTGGTGGCGGAAGCAAAGGAGGAATGGATCTAGGCGGACTGATGGACATGGGGAAGGGATTGTTTAAGTAAAATAAAAAAGATTATCCGCGATGATGCCAGTCACGGTCTGAAGAAATATGACCGAAAACTCTTGCACTGGCGGGACAGGCTGAAGCGGCCTCAATTCTTAAGTTTAACCTATCCTTTTCGCTTTTGACTTTATAAGGGCATAAAAGCGGATATACATAAAATTAATTCTTATGAAAACTAACTTAATTACAGCCTTTATCTTTCTTTTAGCGGCTATCAGCTTTCAAGCCTCGTCGCAAACTATCAAGTTACCTTCCCCTGATTTCAAAAAAGATATGCTGGGGGCTTTCGCTCCAGGCGACGATCTAGGAATAAGTAAAGATCAAAAAGATAAGTTGAGCAAAAGCAACTCTTCCTTTTTCGACAAGGTAACGGGCATAGCAGGAAGTGATGAATCCGATGATAAAAAGATAGCCAAGATCACTGGACTGGCAAAAGAGCAAAATTCTATGTTTGAAAGTATCCTTGGAGAAAAAACCGTTAAGGAATACCGCAAAAAAATAAAAAAACAAATACGTCCGTTTACGACAAAATACAAATTGGCTAAGTTTGTCCTGTAAAAACATTTTAACTAAACATACTATTATGCACAAATTGAAATTTATCCTAGGTTTTTCATTGCTCTTTATCCTAGCTGGAAATGTTAATGCCCAAGGATTGAAAGTGCCAAAAATGGATCTAACTTCTCAGTTATTGGGAATATTGAATAATACGGATGGGCTCGATCTATCATCAGATCAGAAATCAAAGCTGACTAAGGAAAACTCCAGTTTTGTAGATGAACTGATGGATATCGACAAAAGCGGAAAATCTGATGATGATAAGAAAGATGCATTTCTAGGCTTGAAAAGCAAGCATGCTAAAATCCTCACAGACATTTTAGGAAATGATTTATTCAAGAAGTATTCTGGACAGATTCTAAAATCTATTAATCCACTTAAAAGTAAACTTGGGCTTGCTGCCCTAGCCTTTTAAAGGGTTTGCTACTGAAAAAAGTAAAAGCCATGGAATGTGATTTCATGGCTTTTTTGTTCAAAGTAGAAGAAATTGAGGACTATCAGATTTTCAACTAAACTTTCGGAAGTTCCCAGCCATTATGATAATGGGCTTTCATCAAGTCATTCGCAGCGGATGAGGTAAATTGATTTTTCTCAGCATTCCAATATACTTTCTCTCCGGTTTTGTAGGCAATGTTTCCCATTTGGGCATTGATAGCCGCTACACTTCCAGTCTGAATCGCGCAATTGAGAAGGCTTGGATCATTGGCCTTAACAGCTTCCACGAAGTTGACAGCATGTAAATCCAAAGCATTCCCCACACCTTTGGTATGCGGTACTTCTTCTACTTTTGGGACTCTATTTCCATCCTTGGTTTCCGTTTCAGGAATCACCTTCCACCCTCCTCTATTCACCACCAGTGTGGCATTATTCCCTATAAATGCAATGCCTTCTGTCGTTCCATAATTCCCTCCATCTATACCTGTAGCATGTTCCCAGAGCATATTAAAGCCGTCGTATTCATAAACTGTTTGCAAGGTATCAGGCGTCTCAGATGCATCATTTGGATAAGCAAATTTACCTCCTGAGGCCATTACAGATTTCGGCGCAGAAACTCCCATCGCATATAACGCAATATCTATCTCATGTACTCCCCAGTCGGTCATCAACCCTCCAGCATAGTCCCAAAACCATCGGAAATTGAAGTGAAAGCGATTTGGATTGAATGGTCGATCAGGCGCGGGTCCTAGCCACATTTTATAGTCTACTCCATCTGGTGCCGGACCGTTTGGCAATACGGGAACCGGTTTCATCCAGCCTTGGTATGCCCAGCATTTCACCAATCGAATCTGACCTAGTTTACCGGATTTGACATAATCAATTGCTTCTGCGTACTGAGATCCTGATCGCTGCCATTGCCCTACCTGAACTACTTTGCCATAACGCTCCTGAGCTTTTACCATCAACTGACATTCTTCAATGGTATTTGCAATTGGCTTTTCTACGTAAACATTTTTTCCTGCTGACACAGCATCACACATGATCAGACAATGCCAATGATCTGGTGTGCCAATGATCACGATATCAATATCCGGATCCTCTAGCAGCTTCCTATAATCTTTGTATTGCTTTGGGCGGGTGCCTCTAAGCTTGAATACATCCTCTGTTCTTTGATCTAGAATCGATTGATCCACATCTGCCAAGGCAACGCAATTCACTTGAGGCATTTTGAGATGAGCATTCATATTAGACCATCCCATGCCTTTGCAGCCAATTAGGCCATAGTTAAGTTGATCAGATGGCTTGATTTTTCTGGTAAACAGACCAAAATCTGAGGCAGTTAGAATCTGAGGCATGCCCAAACCTGCTCCCAGCAACATGGTGTTCTGGATAAATTTTCTTCTTGATGACATAGTATTTTGGGTTATTGAGTATAGACAAAAAAAGAGCAGATAATCAACTTACCTGCTCTTCAAAATGAAATGGATTAAAGCTCCCTAACCCAGATATTTCTAAATCTAACTGGATTGCCATGATCCTGAAGCTTGATAGGCAACTTCTCAGGATGTGCTTTATAATTCGGAATACCGATGTATTCGGTTGGACCTTTTAGTATCACATGATTTTGCACCAACACACCGTTCATCAAGACTGTTACCGTAGCTGGAGAAGTTAAAATTCCGTCCTTATTGAAGCGAGGCGCTTTGAAAATGATATCGTAGTAATTCCACTCACCTGCCGGTCTCAAAGCCATCGCAAGTGGCGGGTGCTGCTTGTAGATACTTCCAGCTTGCCCATTTGTATAAGTCTTACTTTCGTAGCTATCCAAAACTTGCACTTCATACATTCCCATCAAGAAAAAACCAGAGTTCCCTCTGCCTTGACCTTCACCCACAATTTCAGTTGGGGCTGACCATTCTACGTGATATTGTGCATCGCCAAAAGGCAACTTAGATTGAATATCACCTTTACCTTTGGTAACTACCAATTCGCCATTTTCAATGGTCCATCCAGCAGGAGATCCATCTTTTGCGCTTACAAATCCATTAAGACTAGTACCGTCAAAAAGTACGATGGCATCTGAAGGTGGTGCTGTATTGTTGGCACCTGGAGTAACTTTTGGAGGAACGGGAGTGTAAAATTCCGTTGCCTCGGGCTTCATAGCTGGTGGTGTTTTATCTTGGGCAACTGCTATTGAACTCAAAGTCAATGCACTAGCAGTAATAGCTAGCGAGAAAATTCTCTTTTTCATAGGGGTATAATTTAATTTTGATGTCCGTAAGGAATCCTGCACTTTGAGAATCCTCAGTATGAGGTCTGGATAGATACACGATTTCTAGGGATAGATTATTTAGGGAAAAGAACTTAAAGCGATAAATTACTCCAATTTGCCCTCAATCAAAAAACCGTTGATGGATTTTATGATGCTCAGACCAAAAGTTTACGCAATTCCATGAATTTAAAATAGTGGCAGCCAAATCAAATTCACCCTCTTTTTAGCAAAAGTTTTATCGACTATAGGAAAGTATAATTTCTCCTATCAAGGTTCCTTCAGGAGAATTTAATTCTACCTCATGCTGCGTGATCAATTCCTTATCCGTGACCTTAAGCAGTGTATAGATCAGTTCATCTCCATTTTCATGCATGGTAATCAACTTGTCCTTCTCTACTGTCCAGGTTCCTTTTCCGTTATCGTATTCACCAACCAACTTTTGAAAAGTCCCGTCATCGTTTAGAATTAGCTTACTTCTCAGATGCTGTTCTAAACCTCCATTGACTGTCACTACTACTTCAGGCCCTTCAGTTCTGCGAAATAAATGATCCGTCCCCTTCCAATTCCCGACTAATTCCCCTTCCAAACCACCGCTGCAGGAAAAAAGGCAAAGAAGCGAGACCAGTAGAATCTGATTCATAGAAGTATATTTTCCTGCTCGAGATTTCTTCATTGCTTGAGATAAATTTTGGATCGGCTAAACTAGATATTTGCCTAGAAACAAAAAAACATCCGAAGACCCTCCGGATGTTTTTCAACTAATTAAAACTTAACGCTTACAATTGAAACTTTACAGGAAGTCTCATTTGAGTTTTAACAATTTTTCCGTCTTTTTCACCAGGAGTCCATTTTGCTGATGCTTTGACAAGACGAAGTACTTCTTCATCACACCCCTTCCCAATACCTCTCAAAATTTCAGGATTGGATAGTTCTCCGTTTTCCAGCACTACAAAAGTGGCCATTACAGTCCCTTGTACATTAGCATCTTTCGCAGCTTTTGGATACTTCATATTCTCTGCGAGGTAGCTCGTCCAGCCATCGATTCCACCCGGAGGAGTAGGCATTTTATCCACTTCCAAAAAGACTTCTTCTGATTCCGTCTGAGCAGATGCATCGGAAATAGAAAAGCAAGTGGTGAAAATTAGGGCCAACAAAAGGAAAGGCACTGCTTTCCAAGTAGGAAATTGGGTTGATAGTTTCATAGTCTTTGGTTTAGGAATAATCTGTAAGAATCTAAAATCCAATTCGACATGTAGATATTTTGAATTAAATATTCTTTAGCGAATTAGATGGAGACCGGAACCTGGATAGTTTCCGGAAAGTCATTGGCGGGCTTTGTCTGAGTGACTGTGCTTTTAGATTCTCCACCATCTAGCTTAAATCTGATTGGCAATCTCATGCGTGTGTTTATCGCATTTCCTCTCTGCTTACCCGGAGTCCAATCAGGAGAATTTTGAACAACTCTCACAGCCGCCTCATCAGCTCCCCCGCCGATCCCTCTAAGGACTTCTACGTCTGAAAGGCTACCATCTGCATTCACTACGAATACTACGATAACAGTTCCTTCTATCCCTAGACTTTTAGCTTGAGCCGGATAAGTCAAATTTTCACTTAGGTACTGATTCCATCCTTCCATGTCACCAGGAGGGCTAGGCTGTTCTTCTACTACATCAAAAATTGGTTCTCCATCTTTAGCCATTTTTCTAGCTGAAATGTCAGCCGGTCCGATCTTGGTCGCTTTCGATTCTCCCATCATAGTAGGTGAGTCTATGTCTTCTTCTGGTGTGATCTCACAGGAAAACACAAAGAATAAGGCTGCCAGTACAGGAATTGCCAGCAAAAATCTGCGCATTTCCCGTTTCTGAGATTGTGGTTTGCTCATCATAATAATTCGTTTTTTGGTTTGAAATTGGTTAAAGTTATTCATGAAATGCCAGCCTTGGCCGCCAGTGATCATCTGGAGCAAAAGCCCGGAATATTCCTTCTTGGAATAGGAAGAAGTCACCCCTTGGTCCGCTTGATATTCGTGTACTTCTCTAAGTGAATTTTCAAATTTGTAGATCAGTGGATTGAACCAAAAGACGATTTTGGCAAACTGGATTAGCAATAAATCCCAGCTATGTTTCAAGCGCACGTGAACTGATTCATGGAGCACAATTTGCTTTTGCTCGGATCTATTCGGATCAAAATCAGGAAGCAAGATGTAACTGAAAAAAGAAGCTGGAATAAACTTAGGATGAACTGCAATCCAATAGTTTTGGTAGCGCATCAATCGTGATTTACCAAGCAATCTTTGAGAGGTGAAAAATCCAAGAATCAAATGTACCGTCATCACAACAACTCCAGCCAAATAAGTGTAAAACAGGATCTCTTGCCAAGTGATTCCGGCAGCCTTTTGTGGCACATTTTTTCCAACAAAAAATTCCGGAAGGAGAATCTCAGGAGTAGCTAGTGTGGAAAGTCCCAGTTTGAAAGAAAGCGTAGGAATGATAAATGAACCTATAAGCATTCCTATTAAAATCACCCGATTCAGCGTGAAAAAAGTCAATTCACTCAAGACCACTCTATAGAAGATAACGGTGATTGCAACGCAAATACTGGCTTCGAGGAGGTATAGTAGTATAGCATCCATTATTCTGTAGGCTTGTCCATGTCATCGATCATCTTCTGCAAATCCTCAATTTCCTTGTCAGAAATCTTATTTTCCCTCACCATGAATGACAGGAAATTCCCCACCGAACCTTCGAAATAATGCTTTACCAATTGATTTACACTTCGCTTGCTGTAGTCAGCCTGTGTAATTATTGGAAAATACTGGTGTGTGGTGCCGTAAGCTTTGTGATCCAAATACCCCTTCTTCTCCAATAGTTTGATAGAAGAAGCCAAGGTTGTATAGGGTGGCTTTGGCTCAGGAAGCTCTTCAAGTACATCGCGGACAAGCGCTTTTTCGAGTCTCCAAAAAATCCGCATAATCCTTTCTTCGTTGCTATTTAATTCGTTCATATGTCTAATGTATAAACGAATTTTTAATAATCCTACGATTTTTTCGTATTGTAACGATAAAAGAATATGAAAGACAGGAAAACAACCCTATCTCTTAGAAAGAATTATTAGTTAAACTATTATTTTACAAGCAGTTGACTAGCTCTACTAAAAGCAAAAAATAACTCAGAACCTATTTCCAAAGATCTTTCTAGATATTTTTCAGTTTCTAAATCCGTATCATCATAGGCTTTAGGATCCTCATACCTCAAAGGAATTCGCAGATCTGCTCCTGGAATAAATGGACAATTTTCATCTGCATGATCACAAGTCATGATCGCAGCGAAGTCATGATCTGGATTTCTCTGATCGAAATAGACTTTGGAAAAAGCCTTGATAACTTCTTCTCCAGCGCCAGATTTAATAGAATACATGGGATTCTCACATCCCTCCATTTCAATATGAAACCCCGAAGTCTCCAAAGCCTTCACTGCGCGCTCATTGAATGCTGTCACCTCCACTCCTCCTGAGAAGCACTTGACAGGAATTTTGAAATAATCCGATAGGGTCTGTCCCCAAACCTGCGAAAGTTGACTTCGCCTGCTATTATGAGTGCATATAAAATTAAGAGACGCTTTACCGTTGGATTTTACTTTTGAGACAAGGTAATTGACTAACGAAAAAAGTATCTCCTCCCGATCTTTGGAAGGAGTATACGCTGAAAAGCCCTCAATGACAGCTTCAAGTTTTGGATATACAACCATAGAATTAACTTAACAACAACCTGAACCAGGAGCGCAGGAAGCTTCTTTTGGAGATAAAGCACCTAACCTTACTTTAGGTTTAGATTGTGGAATACCACACGATTCCTTAGCTAGGCAAGCTGTCATTTTTGTGGTCAGAGCAAAAGATTCGCCGTCGAAATCAAGTCCGTACTTACCAATCGTATCACTTTGATACTCCACTTCAATTTCCAGATCCTCTAGTCCAAGTACCTTTTCGGACAGGGCAATAATGTCCAACAGCTTTTTTGCACCAAGTCTATGATCAAAATCACCATCTTCCCACAATTGAAAATTGATAACTTTCTCATCTCTAACAGTACCGCCACAATCAATAAATTTCTTATTGATCTGCCCTACTTCGGTGATGTGAAAATGAGCAGGAACTTTAGCCCCCGATGGCAAAACAAACTGAAGTTCTCCCAGATCAGGAAGCGTCGATTTAATCTCTGATAATTTCATGGTTTTTGTTTAATTGTAATATTACGATATATAAAGTCAAATTTTTTTAACAGCAATCCCTATCAACACATACTGTTGTATGCTGATCGAATAGTCCATTGAACAAAGATTTGACTGATTCCCATTTTTCTGAATTGATGCAATAGCTCACAGACACTCCTTCCACAGTTCCTTTGATCAGTCCTATTTCCTTCAGTTCTCGAAGATGCTGTGAGATGGTAGCCTGAGCCAACCCCAGTTCCTGAACCAAGGTGCCGTTCACACACACCTTTGAAGCAAGCAAATACTGCAAAATGGCTATCCGAGCTGGATGGCCCATAGCTTTTGCCAGCTGCGAAAGTTCGTTTTGCTGAGCTGTAAATAGATCTGATTTAGTTATTCCCATAATTACATTGCAATATTACGATTAAATTAATTCTATCCAAAAAATCTTCAATCTTCCTCCGGTTCTATCGACACAGTTCTGCTCAGCACTGAAGTTACATTGAAATATCCCAACACATCAGATTCACCTTGAATCACCGTGATATTAGAAACAGGATTTTGGGGAGGCGGAGAGAATAGGCCACCGTCATTATAGAGTAAATTGACCAGTTGCGAGAGATAATTGTAAGCTTTCTGGTTCAGCCGAAAAAGTTCAAGCCTGACCTTATCGCCTTCGTCAAAGGAATAATTCAGCTCCAATCCCTCCTCAAAAAACCTCAATCCAAATGTATCATCGAATAGTAAATAGTCATCCCGGTCATTTTTTAAGGTGTCATTTTCTATCACCCGAATTCGGTAATAGTTGTCTTCTTCAAATGGAATCTCTCCATAGACTTTAATGTAATATCCTTCGTCTCTAAAAAGCCTATCTTCCTGATATTCATAGGTCACACTATCGACTGTAGGTGGCGCCAAAAGTGTCCCCGAAGACGTAAACACATTATTATTCCAACGCACAGTCAGTTGATACTTCTCCCCCACCTCTGCTTTCTCTCCGGTATTTAGTGGCAAATAGCTATTTGAATACACATTATAAGCGAAAGGGATTTTACGAGCGCTTCCTTCTTCAGAGATAAACACCTCAGCATCAGATATTAATTGAGTCTCCAAGGTGTCAAAATAATCCTCAGCCAGTGAAATCTTCACCTCATTATAATACGTATTATCTGTCCATACTGCTTCAATCACCGGCACATCCCCATCAATAGTCGCCAAAGGCAAGTACACTTCTTCCTGGCAGGAAAAAGCAGCTAAGGCTAGTATCACAATCCAAAATCTATTCATGTCAAAACTGAAAATTATAAGTGATTGATGGCAAAAATGTGAAGAGGTAAGTCATCACTATGCCTTGACGGGTGGATTCTATTGGACCATCTTCACCGCTGTCGTATCGGAAATCATCGTTGTAAATCTCTCTGAATTCATAAGCAAAGGGATTTTTGCGACCATAAAGATTGTAAACTGAGAAGTTCCAACTTCCCTTCCATTTCCTTCCTTTGTCAGCATTCTTCCAGGTAATAGACGCATCCATTCTATGATAATCTGGAAAACGATCTGCATTTCTGTAATCCGAATACAGAGGAACGGATTGATTATCCACATCATATACGCCGATTGGGAAGGAAACTGCCTGCCCAGTGGTATAAATAAATGTCAACCCTGCAGACCATGAAGGCGAGAATTCATGATTCAACACCAGCGTAATATCATGTGGTCTATCGTATCGAGGATTGTACTTTTCACCCAAGGAGATTCCTGGAATCTTTCGATAGGTCCTCGAGTAAGTGTAAGCGAGCCAGCCAGTGGTTTTACCGACATTTTTTCGTAGCAAAAATTCAGCACCATACGCATAGCCATTACCGGTAAGCAGTTCAGTCTCCACATTATCTGTAAAAAGCACCTGAGCTCCATTTCGGAGATCAATCACGTTTCTGAAATCCTTATAGTATCCCTCTACAGAAAATTCCCAACGGTTTTCATCAAAATTGCGAAATAACCCAAGCGACACCTGATCCGACCGAATCGGAGGAATGTAAGTACCCGCTAAGATCCAGCGATCAATAGGCAAACCTGCGGAGCTATTTGATGCGATTTGCACGTATTGGAAATTGCGGTTGTAAGCTGCTTTAACAGAAAACTCCTCATTGATCAAATACCTAAATGCTATTCTCGGCTCCAATCCTTGGTAAAACTTGATGTTTTCGAGTGCCTTATAATTTACGGTATCAACAACAGGACTATCCGGCCCAACTACATTGTTTTCATAAATGTAATCTACTCCCCGTCCAATCTGGTTGAAAAAGCCCCAGCGCAGACCCGCTTCAGTGCTTAATCTAGGAGTGATTTCATAGGTAATTCCAGCAAAAGCACTATTCAACAAACCATTTTTTGGATTGGTAACAATAGGATCTATACTGCTATTCACCGCTGGATTTAATGCTATGGGAGCAAAATGGTAGAGCTGACTTTGGAAACCCCAAAAGCTCTGAAGCCTGTCATTTTGGAGCAAAGTCCATTGACCTTTTACCCCAGTTTCGGAGAGTTTATTTTTCCATTCAAAACCTGTATCCGGATCATCAAACTCCACACGGTAATTATATCTGGAGTGATAACCTTGCAAATCAAAAAACAGCTTCTCTGAAACGTTTCTGCTCCACTGGGCGGATGAAACCCAATTTCTCCACCCTAAGCCAAACTGCTCATCCAAGCCCAAAAAATCACTCCCTTCATAGCTAGAGACTGTCAGCTTATCTTTTTCACTGAGATTAAATGTGAGTTTGCCGCTCAAATCGTGGAAATTCAGTTTGTTATTTTTGAGATCTTCATCACTTGAAAGTTTCAAAAACAGATCTGCGTAAGTTCTCCTTCCTGAGATTACAAAGGTAGATTTGTCTGAAAAAAGCGGTCCATCCAGTGTCAATCTTGAAGAAATACTTCCAATCCCTCCTTCTCCGTGAATCTGCTCATTATTACCCTCTCGCAGCGTCACATCGATTAGAGATGATAATCGTCCTCCGAAAGAAGCCGGCATATTTCCTTTGTAGAGTTCTACCTGATCCAGCGCATCTGGATTAAACACCGAAAAAAAGCCAAAAAAGTGAGATGCATTATAGATAGGAGCACCATCTAACTGCACCAAATTCTGATCGGCAGATCCACCTCGCACAAACAAGCCAGTGGTTCCCTCTCCTGCTGTTTGAACCCCAGGAAGTAATTGCAAACTTCTGAGCAAGTCCACTTCTCCGAAAAGCGCAGGTATATTTTTGATGGTAGCTATAGGAATAGTTGCCTTCCCAGTTTCCATATTTCTGACTTGCTCATCTGGTCTTCTCTCTTGGATGATGATCTCATCTAAGGACATTTCATCAGGCTTGAGGAAAAATCGCTGGGATTTCTCAAGGTCTTTTACAGTGATCACACGAGATGAAGTTTCAAAACCAACAAAAGAAACTACCAGTCTAGCTGGCAAGGATTTTATTTTTATTTGAAAATTTCCCTTGAGGTCAGAAACTACCCCGCTAGAAATATCTCCTTCCCAGTAAACACTTGCTCCAGGGAGCGGGGAAGAGTTGTTCACATCGAGTACCTGAGCTGTAAAAACATTGCTTTCCTGAGCGATAAGCCTAGAAAAAGGAGAAATCAAAAGGAAAAGAAATAGGAAAATGCTCAGCGAAGCAGTTACTCTCATGCTTGATTTATTAGAATTGAATTCTCAAAGCTAGACGATTCAAAAAAATTAATGTTTGTTAATTATTAAGAACATTTGAATTTAGCGTAACCACTTATAGCATTCATCCTTTTAAAGTAAGCTTTATTTTATAATTTCAGGTCATGATTTGGGCATATCCGGACGTAAAACTCACCCTCTTGCTAGCCGGCATTTTCGGCTTGCTATACTTTATTTATCTGTTTCGCTTTTGGAAAATCAACCGTAAGTTGGTGGTAGAGAAGCGTAGGCTTTTTACCAAAGTGGTGATTAGAACTACCTACTTTGTGCTATTCCTAATTGCATTTGCTGGACCATCAATCGGTACATCCCTCAAGGAAATCCAGGAAGAAGGCAAAGACATCTTCATTGCTGTGGATCTTTCGCAGTCCATGAATGCGGGTGACATAGGACCTAGCCGTCTTCAGAGAATAAAATTTGAATTGAAAAACTTAACCAAAAGCTTCCCTTCGGATAGAATAGGGCTGATTATTTTCAGTTCGGAAGCATTTATGCAATGCCCCCTTACCTTCGATCAAAGCGTACTTCAATTATATATCGATGGATTGAATACGGGTTTGGTGCCGAACTTTGGTACTGATCTTAATGGACCATTGCGCATGGCAGAAGAGAGGTTTTTGAACGACGAAAGTCAAGAGATTAAGTCCAAGTCAATCATTTTGATTTCGGATGGAGAAAACTTCGGTGATGATCTGGAGGATATAGGTTCACGATTGAATAGTGAGGGAATTAAAGTATTCTCACTTGGAATAGGCACCACGGGCGGAAGCAGCATTCCTAGAGGAAATGGATTGGTAATTGATCCCCAAACTGGGAAACCTGCTCAAACTGTACTTGACCGTGCACCGCTGCAGCAAATCGCTGCAGAAACTAATGGACAGTATTTTGAAATTTCGGATGAAGTTCAGGAAATCGGGGAGCTTACTGCTGCGCTTGAGCGAGTAGAAGGTGGAGTGACTGGATCGAGAGTTGTTGAAGCTTCGGCAAATAAGTACTTTTATTTTCTATTGGCTGGCTTAGTACTTTCTTTGCTGGACATGATGTTACCAATCAAAACTATCAAACTATAAATGAGCTGGAGTAAGCTAACGTTAGCTGTTTTTCTTCTGATTCCTGCTTCCTGGACACGCGTTTCCAGGTTGAATTCCGCCATTGATTTGGCATCAGACACCTATGCCAAAGCTGAATACGAGCAATCAATCACCAATCACTTGGTCTTGATTGATGAATTTGGCTATGCGTCGCCAGAGTTGGACTATAACCTCGGACTGAGTAGTCAGTATGCGGAGAAATTGGAAGAAGCGACAGGATATTATGACAAAGCCTCCATCGCCCCCAATAAAATGTTAGCCTCATTCGCTTTCAACCAAGGGGGAGTGCTTTTAGGAGATAAAAAAGAATATGAACCTGCACTGAGCAAGTTTAAATCTGCACTGATTCAAGACCCGAATAACGAAGTAGCCAGGTACAATTATGAGTTACTGGCAAGATGGTTGCAACGTGATGAGGAACGCAAAAATGAAGACCAAGACAAGCCGGAACCATCTGAATTTGCTAAGCGGAAAAAAGCTGAGGCAGATCGATTGGTGGAACAATTCCGCTTCAAAGATGCGTTGAACCTAATGAATGAAGCCAGACTCCAAGATGAAACAGTTGATGCATATCAAGATTTCATGACGAGTCTACAAGAAATCACAGAGATCGATGAAAAATAAAATTGGAATACTTCTAGGTTTAGCTTTCACCCTAAGCATCGCCACAAGTATCGCCCAAACTTCCGGCGAATACTTTAACCGTGCAGCCAGATCTTATGTTAAGACTGAAAAAGATCAGGCATTAGCTACAGTTAACGATGGTTTGACAAAATATCCAGGAGATGCTAAACTTCAGGCTTTGAAAGAAAAGCTGGAAAAAGATAAGGAAGAACAAGAAAAGCAAGATCAGCAAAACCAAGAGAATCAAGACCAACAGAACCAAGAAGAAAAGCAGGAGCAAAAAGACAATTCTCAACAAGGTGAGGATGGGGAGCAGCAAGAGCAAAAAGAGGATGGCGAAAAAACCGACGAGGATAAAGCCAAAGAATCCCAAGCGGGTGACCCTTCTGAGCAAAGTGAGGATAAGCCTGGGGAAAATGCCAATGACCAGAAGGATGCCAATCTAGCGGACAAACAGAAAGCAATGGAAGAGTTTAAGGAGAAGCTAAAAGCTATGAATCTGACTCCTGAGCAAGCTGCACAAATATTGGAAAGCATGAATGCTGCAGAATTACGATACATTCAGCAAAACAAGAAAAAAGCCACAGAGAGACCTAAGAGAGGGATTCCTGATTGGTAAGAAAGCCGGGTGTTGGATGTCGGATGTCCGATGTTTCCTACACCTGACACCCGACATCGGGCATCTAACCTTATAAAACCCAAATAACTATGATCAAAGAAGTATATATCGTTTCGGCTGTGAGAACACCTTTGGGAAGTTTTGGAGGAAAACTAGCCGGACTAACAGCAATAGAACTTGGCAGCACAGCCATTAAAGGAGCTTTGGAAAAAGCCGGTGTTAAAGCAGAATCAGTTCAGGAAGTTTTTATGGGAAATGTAATTTCCGCTAATCTTGGACAAGCTCCTGCACGTCAAGCCTCTATAGCAGCTGGTATTCCTTATAATGTCCCTTGTACCACCGTCAATAAAGTTTGTGCTTCTGGCATGAAAGCAGTGATGTTTGGCGCTCAGTCCATTATGCTTGGTATCAATGACGTAGTTGTCGCAGGTGGAATGGAAAGTATGTCCAATGTGCCATTCTATGTTCCAAAAGCACGATTTGGCTACAAATATGGTAATGCAGAATTTGTGGATGGCCTCGTGAAAGACGGCCTCTTCGAAGTCTATTATAAATTCCCGATGGGAAATTGCGCAGACAATACGGCCAAGGAAATGAACATTTCCCGTGAAGCTCAGGATGCATATGCTATTCAATCCTATCAAAGATCAGCTGATTCCTGGGCAAAAGGTTACTTCAAAGATGAAGTCGTTCCTGTGGAGATCAAAGGCAGAAAAGGCGAGACAATCGTAATCGACGAAGATGAGGAATATAAGAATGTGATTTTTGATAAAATCCCTTCCCTTAGACCTGTATTCGACAAAGAGGGAACAGTTACCGCTGCCAACGCTTCCACGATGAATGATGGTGCTTCAGCATTAGTATTGGTGAGTAAGGAAAAAGCAGAGGAGCTAGTGTTGAAACCACTGGCGAAAATCAGAGGATTTGCAGATGCTGCTACTGATCCACTGTGGTTTACCACTGCTCCTGCCCTAGCTATTCCAAAAGCTATCAAGCACGCTGGGTTAACTGCTGAGGACATAGATTTCTATGAAATCAATGAAGCCTTCTCTGCAGTAGCTTTAGCAAATCAGAAAGAATTAAACCTTGACAATGATAAAGTAAACGTATTTGGTGGTGCTGTATCTTTAGGACATCCACTAGGAGCCTCTGGTGCTAGAATCATCAGCACATTAAACTCGGTATTACATCAGAAAAACGGAAAAATTGGAGTTGCAGGCATTTGCAACGGTGGCGGTGGAGCATCTGCTCTCGTCATTGAAAAAATGTAATCTTAGTACACGTTCACTTACCGCAGGAAAAATTCTCCTGCGGTTTCTTTTTACCTATGAACAAATTATTCCTACTAGTCGCTTTCCTCCTACTTACAAATATTTCCTTTGGGCAGGATACTATTCGTACTTATTACGACATGGAAGAAACACTGGTCAAGGAAGAGTACGTCAGAATTAACGGCAAAGCAAACGGGGTAATTAAGCGCTATGATGAAGAAGGGAACCTTGTCCAAATCGGATATTTACAAAACGATCTAAGAAATGGCATTTTTGCAGATTTAGATCCAGAGACAGGAGATACAGTCAGGACAATTCCATTTGTTGACAATATCAGGTCTGGAGAATCCAAAAGTTTTTTCCCCAGAGGAAAGATCAAGCAAACTTCTACCTACTCGGACAATCAGATAAATGGTGAGGTGATTACATATTATGAGTCTGGTCAAATACAAGACAAAACATTATTCCTGAAAAACAAACCAAATGGACTTAGCGAAACTTTCTACGAATCTGGAAATCAAGCTTCCAAAGTCAATTTCTCAGAAGGCAGGTACAATGGAAGTTTTGAGGAATTTGCAGACAATGGACAAATTCTTGTCTCGGCAAACTATGAAGATGGCGAACTGAATGGTAGAGAGACACAATACTTTGAAGACGGACAGATTCTTTCTGTCATAGATTATTCAAAGGGCGTATTGGATGGAGTTTATGAACTGAATTATCCAGATGGATCTCCCGAAAGACGGGGAAATTACAAAAAGGGCTATGAAGAAGGGGAATTAATCTCCTATCATCCAAATGGAAAAGTGCTAGAAAGGGGTGTTTTCAAGAAAGGAATCCCAATTCAGCCTACCGAAAAATATTATCCGTCTGGGAAAGTTGAACAGAAGAAGACCTTTGATAAAGATGGAAATCGAATTTTAGAAATCAATTACTATGAAAACGGCCAAGTTTATTTTGCGATAAATTACCTGAATAATAAAGCACAGGGCGAGGTTAGAATATTCCGAGCAGATGGTTCTTTGGAAGAAATCAGACGCTTCCAAGAAGGAAAAATGCACGGAAAGCGAGAATTCTTTGATGAAAATGAGAATCTGACCAAAACCGAATTCTACGAAAAAGGTAACAAAACAGATAAATAATAGATCTCGAAAGAGCAGAAAGGCAAAGCTTTTTCTATTTTTGCCCAAACGATAAAAGGATGAGTAACGCAATCAAAGAAACCAATTTTCAATTCCCTGGACAGCAGGGATTTTACAAAGGTAAAGTTCGTGATGTCTATATGTTTGACAAAGAATTGGTTGTGGTTGCATCCGATAGAATCTCTGCTTTTGACGTGGTACTTCCTAAGCCTATTCCTTACAAAGGACAGGTCTTGAATCAGATTGCTGCAAAGTTCCTTCAGGCTACTTCAGATATTGTCCCAAACTGGGTGACTTCTATTCCAGATCCAAATGTGACTATAGGAGTGAGATGCGAGCCTTTCAAAGTGGAGATGGTGATTCGTGGCTATATGTCAGGTCATGCAGCAAGAGAGCATAAGGCTGGAAAGCGTGTAATTTGTGGCGTAGCCATGCCTGAGCATTTGCGTGAAAATGATCCATTTCCAGAACCTATCATCACACCTACCACTAAAGCTGACGAAGGACACGACGAGGACATTTCCAGAGAAGAAATTCTCAAGCAGGGAATCGTGAGTGAAGCAGATTACGTACAGTTAGAAAAATACACCAGAGCACTGTTTCAAAGAGGTCAGGAAATGGCCAATGAGATGGGATTGATCTTGGTAGATACGAAGTATGAATTCGGAAAAGTTGGGGATAAAATTTTTCTGATCGACGAAATTCATACGCCGGATTCTTCCCGCTATTTCTATGCAGATGGCTATGAAGAAAATCAGGCAAAGGGAATCGCCCAAAAACAACTTTCGAAGGAATTTGTAAGGCAATGGCTGATTTCCAATGGTTTTCAGGGCAAGGAAGGACAATCTGTGCCTGAAATGACGGACGAAATTGTAGAAAGCATCTCTGATCGCTATATTGAGCTGTTCGAAAAAATAACGGGAGAGAAATTCCAAAAAGCAAACACAACAGAAATTGAGTCTAGAATTGAAAAAGCAATCCTTAAACACCTAGGCTAAAAGCCCAATAATTTATACTATGAAATATTCAATTGATAAAAAAGAACAGTACGTCATCTTCACTCCACAGGAAGAAAAATTGGATTCTTTACTTGCTCCAGTTTTAAAGTCTGAATTGTTGACGATTCATGCTGAAGGCTTCGAAAATCTTGTTTTGGACATGAGCGAAGTGAAATATGTTGATTCTTCAGGACTTAGCGCATTGCTGGTTGGAGACCGTGAGTTTGGTAAAAACGGTGGTGTTTTCATCATTTCTGGCGTGCAGGATCACGTGATGAAATTGTTGAAAATCTCAATGCTCGATAAAAAGCTAAACTTGGTTAGCTCTCTTGAAGAGGCAAGCGAAGCCATCTTTATGCATGCAATTGAAAGCGGTGAAGAAGAAGAAGAGGAGGAAGGTTGATCCCGGACTTTGAAGTCACCATATTAGGAAACACCTCTTCCATACCTGTACATGGAAGACATCATACTGCCCAAATCGTTAGATTTGGGCAGGATTTTTTACTGCTCGATTGTGGCGAAGCCATGCAGCTGCAGGCTCGCGCTTTCAAGGTCAAAGTCTCCAAGATCAACCATATCTTTATCTCACATCTTCATGGAGATCATTACTATGGATTGATAGGCTTGCTCTCAAGTTATAGTTTAGGAAAACGCACAACGCCCCTTACTATTTTCGGCCCACGAGGTTTGGATGAAATCATTACTACCAATTTCAGATATAGCAACACCAAGCTCCCCTATCCGCTGAATTTCGTAGAAACGCATGATGATGGATTGAATTTGCTTTTGGAAGACAAGCGCTATGAAGTCTACAGTTTTCCACTAAAACATCGACTTCCTACTACTGGTTTTTTGATCAGAGAAAAACATGGATTAAGGAGTATGATTAAAGAGAAACTGCAGCAAACTGACGTTCCATTAGCGGCAATTCAGGCACTTCGATCAGGAGAAAATTACAAAGACGAAAATGGAAAGATTTATAAAGTAAAGGAGTATACACACCCGCTTCCGCCTTTAAGATCTTATGCTTATTGCTCAGACACGATTTTCAACCCTGAATTGAAACAATATCTGAAAAATGTAGATTTACTATATCACGAATCTACTTTTATGGAAGACAATATCGAAAGAGCGGCTACGACCTTTCATAGTACAGCAATTCAAGCTGCAGAAATTGCCAAAATGAGCAAAGTGAAGAAGTTGCTTTTGGGACATTTCTCTTCCAGATATGTACATCTCGAACCTTTATTGGAGGAAGCCAAGAGTGTTTTTCCAACTAGTATTTTGAGCGAGGAAGGTCAATCCTATTCCATATGAACAGCATTCAGGAGTCCAAAAAAACCAATCTTTTTATCATTCTGGGAAGCATCTTCCTGACCAATGCGATTTTAGCTGAGATCATCGGAGTGAAGATTTTCTCCGCTGAGAAAACGCTTGGTTTTGATCCGGTGAACTGGACTTTCTTTGGAGCGTATTTATTGGATTTCAATTTGACAGCTGGAGCGATTATTTGGCCAGTGGTTTTTATCACCACTGATATAATCAATGAGTATTTTGGAAAGAAAGGTGTAAAAAAGATCTCATTTCTTACGGCTGGACTGATTGCATACGCATTTATCGTGATAATGATAGTTACCCATTTGGTTCCGGCAGACTTCTGGTTAGATGTGAATTCAACCACACCGGATGGAGATAGCTTTAATATCAGCTATGCCTTCAACACCATTTTTCGCCAAGGCCTGGGAATTATCATCGGTTCGTTGACTGCGTTCCTACTTGGCCAGTTAATCGATGTGTATGTTTTCCAAAAACTAAGAGCGGTCACTGGGGAAAATAAGATCTGGCTTAGAGCAACAGGATCAACGCTTGTTAGCCAGTTTATTGATTCTTTCGTCGTATTGGGAATAGCATTTTACGTTTTTGGAAACTGGAATCTCAGCCAAATTATCGCGGTGGGAATCATGAATTACCTCTACAAAATGACCGTTGCGATAGTACTCACTCCCCTACTTTACGTTGCTCATGGTATTATTGATAAATACCTAGGTAAAGATCTCGCAGAGGAAATGATTGAGGAAGCGAGTGAGAATAAAGCATTTTTGTGATAGGATTCGAGATTGGAAAATTGAAAGATTCGAAATATGATTATCCGAAATGGCACCAGTCACCCTAGATTCCTTGTTTATAAGGTTGGAAGACCGATGACCGAAAACCGAAGTACCCTCAATTCTTAAGTTTAATAAATCTTACATTGCTTTTGTCAACTTACTAGAAGTAAAGCGTATATACATAATTCGAAATTTAATTTTAACAAAACTTGCCAAAGACAAGATCAATAAAAGCCCAGAATTCAATTCTGGTTTAAATTGATTGCTAATGTTATTCCGAGTGACAAGGGCTCCATCAGTCTTACAAAATCAATTTTCAACAAATTATTATTCGCAATAAAACAATTCTATCTCACTCCAACCAAATATTTCTCTCCCAAAAGCGCCAATATTTAAGGAATATTCTAAATACTTTCGAATACAGTTTGGTATTCCAAATTATTAATCATACTTTTGCACCGTCAATAAGACAAAGAACAATTTTTCGTGCCGTGAATTCCTTACTGTCGCTTGTCGGGATATTTATTAGGACCGAATGGCAGGGAAATTAAGGAAACATCATGGATCAAACACTCAAGTTCTCAGACTTGGGAATTTCTGCGGAAATTCTTAAGTCAGTGGAAGAGATGGGCTATACCCAACCTTCCCCAATTCAATCACAAGCTATACCTTTCGTACTTCAGGGAAGAGATGTCATCGGACAGGCTCAAACCGGTACAGGTAAAACAGCAGCTTTTGCTATTCCAATTATCGACTTAGTCGATGCGGATGTAAACAAGCCTCAAGCAATCATTCTTTGCCCTACCCGTGAACTTGCTGTTCAGGTAGAAGGTGAAATTCAAAAATTGGCTCGTTATCACAGAGCAATTAATTCAGTAGCTATTTACGGTGGCGAATCTATCGACCGTCAGATCAGAGTTCTTCGCAAAGGAGTTCAGATCGTAGTAGGTACTCCAGGCCGTGTACAAGATCACATCAACCGTGGCACATTGAAGCTTGACTCAGTTGGCATCCTAGTATTGGATGAGGCTGATGAGATGCTAGATATGGGCTTCAGAGATGATATCGAAGCTATCCTTCAGGAGATGCCGGAAGAAAGACAGACTGTTTTCTTCTCTGCTACTATGGCAAGACCTATCATGGACTTGACTAGAAAATATCAGACTAATCCTGAGATTGTAAAAATCGACAAGAAGGAATTGACTGTTTCTAACATAGAACAAACGTATTACGAGGTTAAGAATCCATTGAAATTGGAATTGATGGCTCGTTTGATGAATGTTCACAACATCAACCTAAGCGTAGTATTCTGTAATACTAAGCGTATGGTAGATGAAGTTACTGAAGGCTTGATCGCTAGAGGAATTGCTGCTGATGCACTTCACGGTGACCTTTCTCAAGCTCAGCGTGATAAGGTAATGGGCAAGTTCCGTAAAGGACATTGCAAAGTACTTGTTGCAACTGACGTAGCTGCCAGAGGAATTGACGTTGACAATGTAGAGGCGGTATTCAATTACGACCTTCCATTAGACGAAGAATATTATGTACACCGTATCGGTCGTACAGGCCGTGCAGGTAGAAATGGTAAAGCAATCAACTTCGTAACAGGTAGAAGAGATAACTTTAAGATGAGAGATTTGGAAAGATATACCAAAGCTACCATCACAAAGATGTCCCCTCCTTCTGCTGCTGATTTGATCGAATTGAAAAAAGCTCAGTTCGTGAAAAGCGTAACAGAACAAGTTCAGAAAGAAGAAGACAATCAAATCTTCGAAGCAACTATCGGACAAATGCTTGCTGAAGGTCTTACCATCGATCAAGTAGCTGTTGGTTTGATGAAGTTAGCGATGGGTGACTCAGTGAAAGAAATGAGCGAGCAGAACTTCAGCATCGATACTTACGGTAATGATAGAAGAAGAGAAGGTGGACGTGACGGCGGAAGAGGCGAACGTGGCGGAAGATTCGAAAGAGGTGGAGAAAGAGGCGGAAGATTTGAAAGAGGAGAGAGAAGCGAAAGAGGTGGTGAGAGAAGAAGAGAATTCGGATCTCGTGACGGTGGCTCTAGAGATGGTGGTAAAAGACCAGAAAGAGTTCGCGAAGCAAACATGACTCGCCTATTCTTAAACCTTGGAAAAAAAGACAGAATCCGTCCAAATGATATCGTAGGTGCGATCGCGGGTGAAACTGGCGTACCAGGACGTAGCATTGGAGGAATTGATATTTATGACAACTTCTCTTTTGTGGATGTTCCTTCTAAAGATGCCAATCAGGTGATCGACGGAATGAGAAACAACACCATCAAAGGTAAGTCTGTCAACATGGAAATTTCAAAAGGTTAATAGGTTATAAGGTTTATATGGTACTAAGGCGCATTTCTAAGGAAATGTGCTTTTTTTGTGTCTAAGAAAATTCCGTATGCAACTCTTTTTCCAAGAAAACATCAGTCCCCCACTTATCCATTTAGATCCGGACGAGTCCAAGCATCTTTGTCGTGTACTTCGTAAAAAACAAGGAGACCATGTGAATGTGACCGATGGTGCTGGCAAACTTTTCGAATGTGTAATCCTAGAAGCAAACCCTAAGAAGACCAGTTTGAAAGTTCTGCAAACCATTGAAGTAGAAGTAGAATCTTTTCATATTCACTTGGCAATTGCGCCAACCAAAAGTCCAGATCGTATGGAGTGGATGGTGGAAAAAATCACTGAAATAGGTTTCCATGAATTGACCCTTTTGGAGACCATGAATTCGGAAAGAACCTACCTTAAAACTGACCGACTGGAAAAAAAGATTATTTCTGCATGCAAGCAAAGCTTAAAATATAGAATCCCTACTCTTAATCCCATTTCCAAACTAGATGAGATCTTGAATTCTAAAGAATTTGAAGATTATCAGAAATTCATTGCATACGTAGATGAGAATCACGATCACCATTTGTTCGACAGCGCAGAAGCCAATGGGAAATATTTAGTTTTAATAGGCCCAGAAGGTGATTTTGACCCAATCGAAATTGAAAAAGCTTTTAGAGCAGGGTTTAAGCCAGTATCTTTGGGACGAGCAAGATTACGAACTGAGACTGCTGGACTTGCAGCAGTTCAGATGCTTCAAACACTAAATCGATAAAATAATCGTTTTTTTCTTGTTCAGTTAAAGTTCTTGTTGAAGAACTTATAGCATTTTCATTAATTTAGAGTCAAAGACAATTTTTACCGTGCCGTACAAAGAGCGAGAAATAGAAAAGAAATATCATTCCATTGGGGAAGTAGCGCAAATGTTCAAAGTTGCGCCTTCATTAATTCGCTATTGGGAAGGTGAGTTTGATATTATCCGTCCTAAGAAAGACAGAAAAGGCAATCGCCGCTACACTAAGATCGATATCCAGAAGATCAAATACATCTATCATCTGGTTAAAGAAAAAGGATACACGCTTCAGGGAGCTCAAGAAGTGATCAAAGCTGGAAAAGAGCAAGGATTTGATAAGGTTCAAGCAGTACAGAAGCTTCAGGAGATCAAAGATTTTTTAATAAATATCCGGGACGAATTCAATGCAAAATCAGGCTCATGAGGATTTACGATACTTTCTAGCATTATCCTTAGCTCCTAAAATTGGACCTGGTGTATTTAAAGCTATTATAGCCTATTCAGGGTCAGCCACTAATTTTTTCAAACTCCCAAAAGGCAAAGTAGCCAAGACTCCTAAAGTCGGGGAAAAACTTTTAACCTTAAGAAATCAAGAATCCGAGTTACTTCGAAAAGCGGATGACCTGATTAATGAATGTGCAAAAAAGCACTTCCATATCCTCACTCCACTTCATCCTGATTTTCCTCAGCGCTTTAAAATGCAAGAGGATTCACCTGTGGTGATTTTCGCTCAGGGAAAAACAGACCTTAATTTTGAACGAAGCATAGGAATCGTCGGGACAAGAAGTGCGACAAATTATGGTAAATCAGCCACAAGAAAGATCATTGAAGATTTGGCAATTTACCAACCTACTATCATTTCAGGATTAGCTTATGGTATTGATATAGAGGCTCACCGGGCTGCACTTGCCGCCGGTCTTCCTACTATTGCTGTGATGGGTTCTCCAATCGGAAGGATTTATCCTGCAGTTCATCGGAAAACGGCCGAATCGATTTTAGAGACGGGAGCCGTTATTAGTGAATATTCGCCAAGCAGCACCATGGTTCCGGGAAACTTCCCAGCACGCAACCGAATTATAGCTAGCCTTTCCGATGCGCTAATTGTAGTAGAAGCAGCAGAAAAAGGGGGTGCCCTAATCACAGCAGAAATTGCTTACAGCTATGACAAAGATGTCTTTGCTGTGCCGGGAAACCTGCAATCCCAATACAGCGAGGGTTGCAATTTGCTAATTAAGAAAATGAAGGCAAATATTTATACCAGTCCAAGTGACGTCGTAGAAGCACTGTTTTGGAGCAAACCTGGTGAAATAAAAACTCAAAAGCCTCAACTTGACTTGACCAACAGAGATGTGGATGATCAGGCTATTTTGAAGCTTTTACAGGAAAAAGGAGAAGTAGAAATTGATTCTTTGAGCATAACCACCGAAATCCCTTTGGGATTGCTATCTTCTAAACTTCTGGCTTTAGAGTTTGAAGGGATTGTAAAGTCCTTGCCTGGGAAAAAATATAGGTTGTTGGTTTAGCAATTTTATGGATTGAATACAAAATTCGCCAATTTCATTGCCTCTCCAAATTCCAATTTATTAAGCCCTAAATCAAGACCTTCAAACTCCAATGTCTCAACCATCACTTCAGTAGCCATATTGCCCACCAGCTCATCATCGGCCATAGGGCAACCACCAAATCCTTTCAGCGCACCATCAAATCTTTTGCAACCAGCCTTTACTCCTGCCCTAACCTTCGCTGCAATATGCTCATGCTTACTATGCAGATGCGCACCAAATTCAATGTGAGGAAAAGTAGTAATCTGAAAACTCAATAAACTGGTAATCAATGCTGGATCAGCTACTCCAATCGTATCAGATAAAGAAATAATTTTAACACCCAGCTGATCCAATTTCTCCACAAACTCTGCAACCAACTCTGGAGAATAGGGATCTCCATAAGGATTCCCAAAGCCCATGCTTAAGTAAGTCACCAAGGTTTTCCCCTTCACTTCGCAGAGATTCTGAATTTCTTCAACTTTCTCCAATGCTTGCTGAATACTCGCATTCGTGTTTCTCTGTTGGAAAGTCTCTGATACAGACAGCGGAAAACCTAAGTAATCGATTTCTTGAAATTGTAATGCATCGGTTGCTCCTCTGACATTCGCAACAATCGCCAAGAGTTTGCTTTTTGAATTATGTAGATCAAGAAGTTCTAAAACCTCGGCCGTATCACGCATTTGAGGAATTGCTTTAGGACTTACAAAACTCCCGAAATCCACCGTGTCAAACCCGACCTCCAATAATTGATTAATATAGGCCGCCTTAATCGCTGTGTCAATAAATTCAGGTATTCCCTGCATGGCGTCCCGAGGACATTCTATCAATTTAATCATAGCTAAAGTTACCAAAGATCGATTACTGTAGGGCTGAGATCCTCAAGATTATACCAAGTTCTAAAGTAAATTTTGCTTTATAAGTAAAACATAAACCCTCTAGAATCCACTAAGAACTGGACAGATTTTGGAAAACTTGGGTAATAATTCTCATAAAATGGGGAAAACAGCTAATCAACAAATAACTCATTCAAGGTTAAAAAAGCACGCTAATTAATCGCAATTGCACTTTTTCTAATTCTTACATGCCAACTGTGGGATTGGATTCAATATTGTATTAAGTGCAATAGAATTTAACCACTAACAACCTTTTTACAACCAAACCAATCTAGAAAATGAAAACGAAAGCAAATTTAATTATCGGAGCAGCAGTAGCTACAGTAGCTTTGTATTCTTGTGACACGAAAAATTACACAGAACAGGATCGCATAGAAGTAACTTCTAACCTTGAGAATTATGTGGATAGTGTAGAAAATGCAGTGCAAATGATTCCAGTTCACAATTGGTCTGTGATCGATGAGAGATACGACAGCCTAGACGCTAGGGCCGAAAAAATTTACAACGATTTGAAAGTTGAAGATGACAACATCGAAATACTCGAAGAACGCTACGAGACCGCAGTGAAAAATGGTAAAGCTGAGGAAGAGAACTTTGAGAGAACTGCCGACATGCATATGAAAAATGTAGAAACTTGGTGGGACAAGACTGCGGCAGATATAGAAAAAGGAACAAAAAACACGGCTGATGATATCGAAGAAGCTACCCAAGAAAGTATGGATTGGCTTGAGAAAAACTTCGATAAACTCGGTGACGAGAGTAAGAAAAAATATGAAGAAATCACCATGAAGCTTCACAAAGACTAATACTTACAGTTCAATAAAAAAGCCTTCTGAATTTAATTTCAGAAGGCTTTTCTTATGTATAGGACACAGAAACTAAAATATTTCCTTCGCAATTTTATAGGTAGTATCGGCCTTACTCATGGTATAGAAATGTAAAGATGGCACCTTCTTTTTCACCAATTCCTTGCATTGCTGAATAGACCATTCTATTCCAACTTCCTTCACCTCAGCATTGGTTTTACACTTTTCCAATTCATCCATCAGCGGATCAGGCAAGTCCAAAAAGAACGTACGGGGAAGCATAGTGATCTGTCCTAACGTAGTGATTGGCTTAATTCCAGGAATGATTGGTACAGTAATCCCAGCAGCTCTGACTTGGTCTACAAATTCAAAGTATTTCTCATTGTCAAAAAACATCTGAGTTACGATATATTCTGCTCCTTTCTCGACTTTTTCCTTGAGGTACTTCAAGTCAAACTTCATCGAAGGCGCTTCAAAGTGTTTTTCTGGATATCCTGCTACCCCCACGCAGAAATCAGTTTGGAACCCAATTTCAGTCTCTTCATGAAGATATCTTCCTTCATTCATTCGCTTGATTTGCTCCACTAACTCACTAGCATACCCATGCCCTTCAGGTTCACGAATAAATTTCCCTTCAGTTTTAGGCGCATCCCCACGAAGTGCAAGCACATTTTCAACTCCAATAAAGTTTAAATCGATCAGTGCATTTTCGGTTTCTTCCTTAGAAAAACCTCCACAAAGAATATGTGGAACAGCATCGACGTGAAAGCGATTCATGATTGCTGCGCAAATCCCTACCGTCCCAGGACGTTTTTTGGTACTGATTTTTTCCAGCAAACCATTTGGATGCTTTTTATAAATGTACTCCTCTCGATGATAAGTCACATCCACAAAAGGAGGTTTGAAATCCATCAAAGGTGCGATTCCCTCAAGTAATTCATTCAGACTTTGGCCTTTTAAAGGAGGTAAAATTTCAAAGGAAAACAGCGTTTTCTTCGCGTTACCTAGGTGTTCGGTAATTTTCATCAGGTTGGTTCTACTAGGGTTAAATTAGGTTGATAAGCAAGGTTTGGAGACAGCAATCGCTCTGCATCACGAAGGGAAATACCTTTACGGTCTGCGTAGCTGGCCACTTGATCTTCTCCTATTTTGCCGAGGCCAAAGTATTTACTTTCAGGATTTCCAAAGAAATAACCGGAAACGGAAGAGGTAGGATACATCGCATAGCTGGAAGTAAGCTCGATTCCTATCTCATTTTTCATATCCAAAAGCTGTGAAATCGTCTCCTTTTCGGAGTGTTCAGGACAAGCCGGATAGCCTGGTGCTGGTCTGATACCAAGGTATTCTTCCCGGACAAGGGAATCATTTTCCAAATTTTCATCCGGAGAATAGCCCCAATATTCCTTTCTGACCAACTCGTGAATATATTCAGCTGCTGCCTCTGCTAGTCGATCTGCCACAGATTTGAACAAGATATCGTTGTAGTCGTCCCCAGCTTTTTGAAACTCAGCTAATTTTGACTCCATACCAATCCCTGAAGTCACAGCAAAGCAACCCAAATAGTCCTGTTTGGAAGGATGCAAATAATCCGCTAGCGAACGATTTGGAACGCCTTTCCCCTTTTTACCTTGCTGGCGCAAAAAGTGAAAGGATGCTGCTTGAATTCCATTTTCATCAAAAACGACCGCATCATCCGCAGCTCTTTGAACTGGATAAAGTCCAAAAACAGCATTCGCAGAAAGCCACTTTTCCGAAATTACTTTGTCGAGCATTTCGTTGGCTTCATCATAGACTTTCTTGGCTTCTGCACCCACTACTGGATCAGAGAAAATCTTTGGGAATTTGCCACTCAGCATCCAGGTACTGAAGAACGGAGTCCAGTCAATGTACTTTCGTATTTGATTCAAATCCAGATTCTTCAATACTGTGCGCCCCAATTTCTTCGGCACAACAGGAGAATATGAATCCCAGTCAATTTCTACTGGATTAGCTTTGGCTTCTTCATAAGAAACAAGCTGCTTCACAGATTGCTTAGCTTCATGCTCCACGCGAAGTTGAGCATAGATCTCTTTATACTTCAATCGATAAGCTTCTTTAGTCTCCTCAGAAATAGCTTCTCCGGCGATAGGAACAGACTTACTAGCATCCATCACATGGATTACCGTTCCGCTGTAAACTGGATCTATTTTCACAGCAGTATGAATTCTCGAAGTCGTCGCACCACCGATAAGCAAAGGAATCTTGATCCCCTGGCGCTCCATTTCTGAAGCCACATTCACCATTTCATCCAAAGATGGGGTAATCAAACCACTGAGCCCGATAATATCTACCTTATTCTTTACCGCTTCATCTATTATTTTCTGTGCGTCAACCATCACTCCCAAATCAATGATTTGGTAACTGTTACAAGCTAAGACTACTCCCACGATATTCTTACCAATATCGTGAACATCGCCTTTGACAGTTGCCAAAAGGATTTTTTTCAAGGATGATTCCTCAGCTCCTTCCTCTGGTAAAGGCATAAATGGCTCTAGATAAGCAACCGCCTTTTTCATCACACGAGCAGATTTCACCACTTGCGGAAGGAACATTTTCCCTTCGCCGAATAGGTCACCCACCACATTCATTCCATCCATCAATGGCCCTTCGATGACTTTCAGTGGATTTTTCAGCTCAAGTCTCGCTTCCTCTGTATCCTCTACAATAAAATCCAAAATCCCTTTCACCAAGGCGTGCTCCATTCGCTTGGCCACAGGATCTGAGCGCCAAGCCTCATTGACAACTTCTTTTTTATCCGCAGACTTTACAGTTTCAGCAAAATCAAGTAATCGCTCTGTGGCATCCTCTCTTCGATCGAAAAGCACATCTTCGACACGCTCAAGCAAGTCTTTAGGGATATCATCGTAAATCTCCAACATGGTTGGATTCACGATCCCCATGTCCATCCCACTTTTAATTGCATGGTATAGAAATGCAGCATGCATCGCTTCTCTCACTGGGTTATTTCCACGGAAAGAGAAACTCACATTACTGACTCCACCACTTATTTTGGCTCCTGGAAGATTAGCTTTTATCCATTTGGTAGCATTGAAAAAGTCTAGGGCATTTTTGCGATGCTCATCCATCCCAGTAGCCACCGGGAAAATATTCGGATCGAAAATGATATCCTGAGGATTGAATTTCACTTGGTCCACAAGTACTCTATAACTCCTCTCACAAATCTCGATTCGCCTTTCGTAAGTATCAGCTTGCCCCGCTTCATCAAAGGCCATTACGACCACCGCCGCACCGAATTTCTTCACTGTTTTGGCCTGTTCGATGAATTCAGCTTCACCATTTTTTAGGGAAATAGAATTTACAATTCCTTTTCCCTGCACACATTTCAATCCCGCGACGATAATCTTCCATTTCGAACTATCGATCATGATCGGAATTCGGGAAATCTCAGGCTCTGAAGCAATCAGGTTAAGGAATTTGACCATAGCAAATTCGCCGTCAAGCATTCCTTCATCCATGCAGACATCTAGTACTTGCGCACCTCCCCGAACTTGGTCCAGTGCTACTTCCAGCGCTTCATCATAATTCCCATTCAATATCAAGCGGGCAAACTTCTTGGAACCGGTGATATTGGTTCGTTCGCCTACGTTGACAAAATTAATTTCGGGTGTAAAAACCAAGGGCTCTAAGCCCGATAGTTTCATGTAGTTAGTTCTTGCCATCTTCTCAGTCCAACGTTTCTTCTAATTCTTCTTCTTGTAATTTTCTAGGCTGAAAATTTGCAGCCATATGTGCTAATGCGGAAATATGCTCAGGCGTAGTACCGCAGCATCCACCAAGGATATTTAGCATTCCTTCTTTCAAAAAGTCTCTCACCTGATCAGCCATTTCATTGGCTCCTTGATCGTACTGCCCAAATTCATTTGGTAAACCGGCATTTGGATAGGCACTCACAAAGAACGGTGCCTTATTTGCCAACACTTTCAAATAAGGTCTCAATTCTTTTGCACCCAAAGCGCAATTCAATCCTACCGAAAGTAAAGGCACATGGGAAATAGAAATCAAAAATGCTTCAGTCGTTTGACCTGAAAGTGTTCGTCCGGAAGCATCGGTGATTGTTCCCGAAATCATAATTGGAATACCTCCGTCCTTTGGATCCAAAGGAATATTTCTTTCCTCGTAGACATCCTGAATCGCATACAACGCTGCTTTAGCATTCAAGGTGTCAAAAATTGTCTCCACCAATATGATATCTGCTCCCCCATCTAATAATCCTCTTACTTGCTCAGAATATGCCTCCGCAAGTTGATCAAAAGTGATCGCTCGGTAACCAGGATCATTTACGTCCGGAGAAAGCGAAGCCGTTCTATTTGTCGGTCCGATTGCACCGGCTACGAAGCGAGGTTTAGCTGGATTCTTTGTGGTGAATTCATCTGCAACTTCCCGAGCCAGTTTTGCCGACTCAAAATTGATCTGATAAGCCAAATGAGAAAGGTCATAATCAGCCTGAGCAATCGTGGTGGCGGAAAAGGTATTTGTTTCAATAATATCGGCTCCAGCCTTGAAATATTCTGCATGAATATCCTTGATGATCTGAGGTTTGCTCAGAGACAGCAAATCATTATTTCCCTTCAACGATTTGGGATGATCAGCCAATTCAGGAGTTCTAAAATCTTCTTCGGTCAGCGTATATCGTTGAATCATGGTTCCCATGGCTCCATCGAGTATCAAAATTCGCTGAGAAAGTTGCTGAAGTAGGGATTCCGTTCTGTTTTGCATACTGTTGTTTCGTTAATCAAAAAGCGAATCGAGCAAAACACGGAGAGAAGTACAAAGTACTAGTCCGCTCATCTGTTCCCGATCAATCGGGATGGGAGTTAGCACCTTATTTTCAGGTTGCTAAGACGTCGTAGGGCCCTTCCCTCGGTCTTTCTCGATAAGCAACCCAAAGGTAATAGCATTTTGATAATAAAACAGTAGAATCACTTAAAAGGACTTACTAAAAACCGAATCAAATTATCAAATGTGTAAATTAAGGTCGTACGCCAATTCCAAAACTCAAATATGGCCCTGCCATAAAACTTGACATATTGAAATCTCCAAGCTTGTAATTTGCCAGAGGCACCTCATAGCCAGCCGCCGCAGTGAATACTAAGTCAAAAAGTTTACGCTTGGTCATTGGGATTCCGTATTCCGCGAAAACTTCTGGTTTTAGCATCAATCCACTATTTTTTATATAACCATCAAATTCTCGCTGCTCGAAAAGCTCAGGAAAATCAGGTTTTTCATTAGTCACAAGCGTATAGCGAATATTCCCGTAGCCTAAACCAACTAATGAGCCGATTCCAAAATTCCTAAATTCAATAAGATTGTAACCAAAATTGCCGTAGATCCTAAGGCTATTCAAAGAATGAGACTTATCTTCTGAAGCATCACCCTTCATGGCTAGATTATACAGCTCTGCACCATAGAGCACCCTTTCGGTATTTCCCAAAATTCTCAATCCCCAATTGGAAGGCATTCCATTCAATGGATTCAGACCAGCATCTTCTAATTCCGCATTGAATTCTTTAGCATTGGTAAAGTGAATTCCTCGAATCAGTGAAATCCCAATGCTAGCATCTTTGTAGAAGAAATTCCGATCAGGTAGGGAAATTCCAGCTCCAATTCTAACAAATGCTCCGCTTTGTGTATTATCAAAGTTAATTCCATTCATATCCCATTTCCCCTCAAGCGGACTAAATGAATACCCCAGCTTAGTAATAAGCTGTACGGCTTCAGGTCTGCCAGGAAGATCAAAATCATAACTTAATTGGAATCCAATTTCCGTCAGGAAATTACCATAATGAAAGGTCCCTTTTTGAATATCCTTTTCTCTCAGGACAAATCCCCGTTCCGGGTTAGTCAAAAAATCATTCAATTTGTCCGGGCGATCGGTTGGCAACATCTGGAAATTAAGAAATCCAACACCTAAAGACATGTAATGGATGAGCTGAAATCTCGACTCTTCGGTAAAAGCATAGCCAATATTCAAAAGTGCTCTGGAAGTTCTATAATTCATCGAGAAATCATCAAAATGGCTCACTCCTCCTCTATTATGAAGAATATCCATACCTAGAACAAAGTCATTAATTCTAGTCTGATACCCCAATCCTATAGTCTGATACCTGTTTCGAAGTCCTGACAAACCTCGATCCGCCAGCATTTTATCAAATTGGTTGAGTTTGCCTCCAGATGTCCCCACTATGGCATAAAGCGATGATCGCTTACTTACTAACTGCTGAGAATGAGACTCAACAACACTAAAAAAAAGCACTAAAAGGACTATAACTCTATAAAAAAGGGGCATTGAAATATCGATTTGTATTTAGCTGGGCGGACCTCTTGCTCATAGGCAAAATTGATGCTAAACCTTAATCAACCCCGATCTTTTGATTTGAGATGCTCCGTTAATTTCTCATATAAACCTTCGGGTGTAAATGGTTTTTCGACAAAATCATTAATTCCCAACTTTACAATTTCATCCCTATTCTCATGGAAGGAAGTTGCTGAAAGAATTAAAATTGGTGTGTTGCACTTGCTCTTGTTACCATTCTCTCGAATCATTTTAGCAACCGAAAACCCATCTAGTACGGGCATCTGAATATCTAAAAGTACGATATCAAATTCACCTTGATCAAATTCATCTATTGCCTCTTGCCCATCAGAGGCAATGACTAGGTTTCCTACATTCCATTTCTTGAGGAATTTTTTAATCAATATCTGATTGATCAAATTATCCTCTGCAACTAACACTGATACGCCGGCTAAGGATTTATTGCTGTATACTAGATGCCCTGAATTTTCTATAGAATTCTCTTCCACACTAGGAAAGCTTAATTCAAACTCAAAAACAGTCCCGACATCAACTTTTGAGGACACTTTTATTTCAGACTCATGTAGTTCCAGTAGCCGTTTTACAATAGCTAATCCAAGCCCAGAACCTCCAAATTTCCGAGTGGTGGCAGAAGAAGCTTGAGTAAATGCTTCAAAAATAGACGCCATTTTATCTTCAGGAATTCCAATTCCCGTATCCTTGATTTTGAATTTAATTTGACACTTATTCTCTATGGTCTGAACATGTCTTACCACAATTTTCACCTCGCCCTTTTCTGTAAATTTAACTGCATTGGATATCAAATTAATTAGGATTTGACTAATCCGAACAGAATCCCCAACCAGACTTTGAGGGATCTCCCCATCAATTTCAGCACTTATTTTTAGCCCTTTTTCTTTCGCCTGGAAACTGCAGGAATGCACAATCCTATTAATCAATACTCTCAGATCAAAGGAGACATGTTCTAATTCTACTTTCCCTGAATCAATTTTATTGAAGTCTAAAATATCATTTATCAACTCCATAAGACTCTCTGCTGAAAACTTTAGCGTCTTTAAATTTTCCAATTGATCAGGCCTAGGGTTTTCTTCCATTAGAAAATGAGCTAATCCTATCACTGCGTTCATAGGAGTTCTAATCTCATGACTGACTACCGAAAGAAATTGTGACTTAGCACGAGATGCTTGCTCTGCTTTTTCCTTAGCATGAAATAATTCCCGCTGTGTTTGCTTCAGCTCGGTAATATCTCTAGCCACACCTGTATAGAGCCGGTCCTTGCCTTCACGATCTTGGATCATTCGGCCATTGGAACTAACCACTCTAAAATCCCCATTTTTATGCTTTATTCGGAATTCGAGGTGTTGGTTTTCTGCAAGGAAATCATGGGTCTCTTCTAGTAAAGATTGGAAAACATCAATATCGCCGGGGTTCAGATAGTCAAAAATACTTTTCCCAATCACCTCTTGCGCTTCATACCCCAAAAACTGCCTGACATTGGGCGAAATATAGGCAAGCTCGAAGGTTTCGGAAAGTGAGAAAATGATTTCAGTTGACTCTTCTACAAGAGTTCTATACTTCTCCTCTGATTTCAATAACTCTTCATTTATCTCTTCTAACCTTTGTTGATCAAGTAGAGACCTCATGTCATGCCCCCTTACGATCAGAAAACGGTCAGAATAACTTGAAGGAAGGTTTGTAAATGACCAGCCATATCTCTTATCACCTTTCGCTTTTTGCTCAATGGATGTTAAGAATGCATTGGAGGGAATTTTACCGGTTTTGAAAAAAGCATCCAATTCCTGAACGACCTTCTCTTCAAGAATGACCTCCCTCCATAGATGGGATGTCTTCATGAAATTTTCTATGAAATAATTGTTGAAAAAGATAATTTCATCAGATTCAATGATAAATAATGGATCATTAATCTCATTGAAAACATCAGAAATGTCAAATTGCTTAAATTGATCCATAGATTAATTTATAAAAAATGGAGGTCTCTGAATTGTGTTTAAATGGAATATGAAAACCAATATCATTAAAATAACTGATTGAAATATAAAATGCTAAGAATATTCGCAATGCTGCCTGTCCCCTAAAACTCTTTGTTTATCTCCTCGGAATATCGAAGTGGCCTCAATTCTAAGATTTACCTATCCTACTATTATTTGTGCCCCTTACGGGTAACAACGCTGCTAAACACAAAAACTAAGTGTGCAAATCATGTCATTCAGTCCAGTCCTGTAAGGATTTACAGAAAAAAGCAGTCATTTCAGGCTACTACTTCAAACCTTTTGGCTGCCAACTCCGTGAAATTTCCTTGTAATATACATTTTAAACTATTTAACTAAACACAATGATTGTAACAACCACCAACACGCTCGATGGCTATAGCGTGGAGCAATACCTAGGAATTGTTTCCGGCGAAACCATAATTGGAGCCAACGTATTTAAGGATTTTTTCGCAAGTATAACAGATATAGTGGGCGGGCGATCTTCGGCTTATGAGCGGGTTTTGAGAGAAGCAAAAGCAACCGCAATGGCCGAAATGGAAATGCAAGCAAGAACATTCGGTGCAAATGCAATAATTGGAATTGACCTGGACTACGAAACTATCCGTGACGGTATGCTAATGGTCACAGCAAGTGGCACAGCAGTAAAAGTGCTAAAACATTAAAAAAAGTCCTGAGAAATCAGGACTTTTTTAGTTGCTCCAATACTTTTTGAGGGGTTGTCTTTTTACAAAAATGATCTCCTACAATTACATTTGGAGCGGTTTTGCACATATCCATGCATTTGGTTTTGATGAATTTACAGCTCCCTTTGAGAGGTGCTTCATCAGTATTGAACTTTAGCTCTTTATGTAGTTTTTTAGCTCCAGCTTTTTTACAATCGGAACCATGACATACGAATAATAATTGCCTGGAATGTTTCATGATTACCCTCCTGATATAGCCTGCATCATCAATCCGCATAAATACGCTCCATAGGTACCCGCAGCATAGCCAAGAACCGCCAAAAGCACGCCTACTGGAGCCAAGGAAGCATCAAATGCTGCTGCTACAATGGGTGCAGATGCAGCTCCTCCTACATTTGCCTGCGAACCTACAGCGACATAGAAGAATGGTGCTTTGATAATATACGCTACGATAAGCATAATTATAATATGGAAGAGCATCCATACTATCCCGACTACGAATAAAAGTGGATTATCCAATACGGCACCCAAATCCATCTGCATTCCAATAGTAGCTACCAAAACATAAAGCAACACGCTTCCCATTCTAGACGCTCCTGCTCCTTCTAGCTTCCGAGCTTTAGTAAACGAAAGTAATAAACCCGCTGTTGTGGCGATTACTACTATCCAGAAAAATGCGGAGTCCAAAGAGTATTGCTTCAAATTGGGATAATTTTCTCCTATATATGGAGCTACAAAATCCGCAACTATGTGCGCTATTCCTGTCACTCCAAAACCAACTCCCAAGATGATCATCGTGTCAGAAAGCGTGGGAATCTTCATTATCCCCTTCCTGAATTCTTCTATTTTATCACGTAACTGGTAGATTTTGGTACTGTCAGCATTGAAAATTTTATCAATCTTGTCTGGCTTTGCTGCCCAATAAAGTAGAACTGCCATCCAAAGATTTGCAACTAAAACATCCACTGCAATCATTTGACTGAAAAGCGCTGGACTAGGACCAAACACTTCCAACATAGCAGTTTGATTTGCACCCCCTCCTATCCAGGAACCGGCAATAGTCGAAAGACCTCTCCATACCTCATCAGGTCCGCTTCCTCCCAATAATTCCGGGAATAGAAAACCTACAGTCATCAATGCGAGAGGACCACCCAGCATAATCCCTAAAGTTCCGGCTAAAAACATGGTTAATGCCTTTGGGCCTAATTTCAAAATTCCTTTGATATCTATACTGATGGTGAATAGAACAAGAGATGCAGGAAGTAAATATCTACTGGCGACTTTATACAGTCCGGAGTTTTCTCCCGATATCAAGCCAAATGAGTTGGCAAGGGCAGGAATGAAATAGCAAAGTAAAACTGTAGGAACTATCCCATAGAACTTCTTCCAAAATGGCTTATCACTTGCTGAGGTGGCAAAAATCGCAGCAAGAATCGCCATGAGCAAGCCGAAAACTACAGCGTCATTTGTAAGTAAAGGGGTGTTCTCTTCCATTATTTCTGGGCTAATTCAATGCAACAATACCAACTATTAGCCAAAAAGCCCAAAACCTACCTTCTACCGTTTTCAAGAATTTGAAGCAATTCACTTAGAATCATTGCTGTTGCCCCCCAAACCATTTCTTTATCAATTTCAAAATATGGCGTGTCAAGACGGAAATTATTACTGAATTCTAAAATCTTTTGCTTTCGAAAACTTGGCTCGAAGAGCGTTCTGACAGATGTTTGAATGATCCTAGCCACTTCTCTTTCTTCAGGAACGAAATCTGGAACCAGCTCCGAAAACCCCAATACCGGCGTTACCAAAAAATTACTGGTTGGAATAAACAAGTCACTCATCCTACCAATTAATTCTACTCGCTCTGGCAGTATTCCTACTTCTTCCCATGCTTCCCTCAGTGCTGTTTCTATTTCATCGGCATCTTCTTTCTCCATTTTTCCTCCTGGAAAAGCAATCTGACCACTATGTACTCCGGGGTATTCTGGCCTTTTAATGAGAGGAAAAAATGCCTTGCCTTCATAAGGATAAAGCAGAATTAAAACGGCCCCCTTTCGATGATTGTCTGGGAGCTTCGGGTCAAATCTTCTTAAGTCAACCGGATTAGGTGACATGGATAGTTGCGCTTCTTTGCCTGGAAGTGGATGTTTCATTCCATTTTCTAGCAAATTCAAAACGCTTTTGAAATCCATATTAACTTAGATCTACCTGCTTGATTTTAGAATTGATGTAAGATTGAGGTTCATACGTCTGTGAAACATTAGGTAGTCTAAATTGCTTCAGCAAATGTGTTTCAATATTGATCAACCAGGCCATTGGTCGATATCCCGCCTCTTCCTGAAAAAAGCCAAACACTAAAAACTCCTGATCATTTAGCCATTGTCCTTCTTCAAACATCCCGGAAGGTCCCATAAAAAGTAAACGCTCCTTCATTCCATCTTCTCTATACCATACAACCTCTGAATCAGGATTGAGAAAAGGTTCATCGATAGCATCTTGAGCTTCTATTTTGTAACTATAAATATCCATGGTACCATTGCCAGAAGGATGAGGCATTTGATATGGATAAAGTGGATCATCTTTCAAAATAGGATTTCTCTCGGGCATTTCCATAGGATCTATGGAATCTGTCATTACCAATTCAAACTGAGAGGAATCAAACATTCCAAGCTCATTACTCCAGTGCGAATGCCAGCTTGATTTTTGGGACAAAGCCAAATCGATCTGTGCCCTATTTCTGGCTAGTTCTTCCTCGTCAACAGAGATATCTTCTACCTTTTCACCGGCTTCTTTATCCTTGCTTTCACAAGCAAAAAGCAAGAGGAGTCCAACACAAATGGCAGTAAAATATGTAGAAGTAATTTTCGGGCTCCTCATGGAAGTTTTATTTGAGAAGGTTAAGCTAAGTCAGGACGACTAAAAATCAAAAAAGGTTGGAACATTGTCCCAACCTTTTCCTGCTCTCAAACCTATTAAACCTATTGTAGATATTCGTTTTATGAATACCTGCGAAAATTAGAAAATGTTTTCATATACTCCAAACAATCGATTGCGAAAGATTTTCAAAATTTTATTTTCCCAAACATTTTCTTTTATAAACCCTTAAAAATCAATGAAATTATATCTTAGCTGAACAATAAAATATTTTCATTTTTTTTGTGCTTTTGCAGAAAGTTTGAACCAGTAACCTTCTATGCTCATTACACCATTTCAACAAGTCGCTAAGAAAATTCAGATTGGCTTCATGACCTACATGGAGCTTTTCAATACTTACACTCGTTTGGCTCCAAAATATTTTAGTGAAAAAGCTTGGCATGCGACCCACCTGAACAATAAACAACGCCTTCGACTATACAAAGATTTACTTTTTCCGCTGGCGGCAGAATGCACAGAAATGCTTGGAGAAAAAGCGACCGATTCCTCTATTTGGATGGAGGTAAAAGCTGAATACCAATTGCTGATTGCTGACAGGCCGGATATTGAGCTTGCAGAGACATTCTTCAATTCGGTAATCAGAAAAAGCTTTCCAAAATTGACTATCGATGACAAGTTGATGTTTGTGATGGAAGGATTTGATTCTTGTGTAGTTCGAGAATCAGAAAAACTTCTGAGAATCTATCCTTCCTTTTTTGGCTTGGAAAAAAACATACGCCAAATCCTGGATGATTATGACTTCGGAGCCCCATTCATGGACAAGGAGCAAGACATCAAATTCCTAATTGCTGGAGTCCGTAAAGTGATCTTGACCCGGTACCGCGTGGGGCCAGACACTCAAACCCAAATTTTGAAGTCTGTATTCTACAGAAACAAGGCAGCTTATTTGATAGGAAGGACATTTTTGGGACATAAGTGGATGCCATTTATTATCCCTGTGGTTCATGGCAAAAATGGAGTTTTCGTGGACACACTCATTTTTGATCCTAATCTGATGAGTAGCATGTTCAGCTTTACACGATCCTATTTTATGGTAGAAGCTGAAGTTCCGTCTCAAATCGTAAGCTTTTTAAGCTCAGTGATTCCGCATAAAAAAGTTCATGAGCTCTATAATGCCATCGGGTTCAATAAGCATGGAAAAACACTTTTCTATAGGGATTTTCTTCATCATATGCGGCAAAGCGAAGATAAATTCGAAGTGGCGGCAGGTATCAAAGGAATGGTAATGACAGTGTTCACACTTCCCTCTTTGAATATCGTATTCAAGATGATCAAGGACCATTTTGAACCTCCAAAAACTATGACTCGCCAAGAAGTGAGAGAGAAGTACAAACTTGTTTCTTTGCATGACCGCGTGGGAAGAATGGCTGACACCCATGAATTTGAATACTTCAAAATCCCTATAGAGCGAATCAGCCAAGACCTGATGATTGAGCTTCGAAAAACAGTTAACTCCCTTTTGAAAATTACAGATACTCATTTAATAATCAAACATTTATATACAGAGAGAAGAATGGAGCCTTTAAATCTCTTCTTGGAACATTGCAGTACCGAAGAAGGTATAAGAGCGGTAGAAGATTATGGTAGATCTATCCTGCAATTGGCACAGGCGAATATTTTTCCAGGAGATATGATGACCAAAAACTTTGGGCTTACCCGTCAAAAGCGTGTGATATTTTACGATTACGATGAGATCGAATTTTTGACCGATATGAATTTCCGCATAAAGCCAAAGGCTGAAACTTACGAGCAAATTTATGCTCCGGAACCTTGGTACTCCATTGCCAAAAACGACGTTTTCCCAGAAGATTTCAAAAGATGGATGATAGGAAGAAAGGATCTCAAAGAACACTTTCTGACATATCATAAAGACCTTTTTGACCCGTTATATTGGCAGGAAGTCCAGCAAAGAATCAATGCAGGAGAATTAATCCATGCCTTCCCCTACCCTGATGAAATCCGCTTTCGACCCAATGAAATGATTTAAGATCAGAAGTTTATTTCATTGGTATGCCTGCAACAGTTATTTTTGCAGGCTGGGTTATGCCCATAATCACCCACTGAATGAATTCTGACTCCCCACAATTAGATTCCAACCAACCCGTCAAAAAGCGAAAAACTATATTTCTGAACACTTCAGATGATGACGACAGACCAGTCTACATCTCGGGAAACTTCAATAATTGGACTACACAGGATCGTCGTTTTTTGATGAAGAAAATCTCCCATGGAAAGTATGAATTTACTTTTCCTGAAGGTGAGGAATTTGAATCTGAGCTTATCTACAAATTCACCAAAGGCGACTGGTCTGAGGTAGAGATTGATCGCTATGGAAATCGTACGCCAAATCGGCACTGGAAAAACGATAAAGTAACCAAGACCGAAAAAGTAGCAAAATGGCGTAAAAATTGGCTCCCCTATCGCCCTAGCCAACTTCCAATAATACGTTTAATCTCAGAGGAATTCGAAATCCCTCAGCTTAACAAAACCCGTAAAGTTTGGGCACTTTTGCCGCATGATTACAATAGCAGCGAAGAAAAGTATCCAGTGCTTTACCTTCATGATGCCCAAAACCTTTTCAATGAAAATGCTGAATTTGGAAACTGGCAGATAGATAAAAAGCTCGCTGTTATGTCCGATTATAACATTGGCAAAATTATAGTCATCGCAGTAGAGCACGGAGAATCTGAGCGTTTACAGGAATACAACGTAGGTAAAACTGTGCTAGGAATCGGTAGTGGCAAGAAATACATCCGTTTCATCACTGACACCTTAAAGCCATTTGTGGATAAAACGTATAGAACTAAAACTGAGCGGGAATTCACAGGAATTGGAGGAAGCTCCATGGGAGGCTTGGTGAGTATTTTCTCTGGCCTGATATACCCAGAAGTCTTTGGTAAATTAATGGTGTTTTCACCCTCGCTTTGGGTGATCCCCAAAATCAAACTTGGCTTTCTGGATATTTTTGAACCTCAGGAAACCAGACTTTACCTCTATGCCGGTGGGGATGAAAGCGAGACGATGGTAAAACACGTGCTCAAATTCCGAAAACGCTTACTCAAACGCGAAAGCTTAAAAGGCAAAATGAAAGTCCATCTTAGCATCAATGAAGATGGAAAACACAACGAGACTTATTGGAGCGATGAGTTCCCCAAAGCCATAGAATGGCTATTTTTCAGTGATAAAGAAGATTAAATGCGAAAGCGCCACCTTATGAAATTCAACATACATTCAAATTCCAGCACTAATTCAGGACTTCTGGTCATCCCGATAGTCGGTTTAAACTGGTCGGAATTACTCAAAGAAAAACTGGGAGGTTACGCTGTCAGCAACTCACTTTTCTCCGGCAAAAAAGACTCTTCTTATCAATTAGAAATCAATGGGGAATTATTTTTATTGATAGGATTGGGAGAAAAAACAGATGTTTCAAGCATAGAAAAGTCATTTCGAAGAATTCTAAGTAAGAATAAGGATTTGGTAGAAAAATCCGTCACCATAGATTTTCCAGCCGAATTCTCATCCGAATTAATTGAAAGTGCCTTGGTTGGTTTTCAACTTGGTGCTTATAACATTGGTTTTTTTAAGCAGAAAAAAGAAGACCAAAAAGACTTTGCAGAGCTGGAAGTCTCAGTTATATCGCAAGAGTCGGGATTAGAGAAAACTCTTGATCGAGCAGCAAAGATTGCCGCAGCAAAAATCGAAGGATTCAAACTAGTTGACCTTCCTCCAAATGTAATCACACCGGAATATTTGGCAGATTGGGCAGAAAAGTCCGGTGCTGAAAATGGTTTTGCTGTAAAAATCTTTGATGAAGAAAAAGCCAAATTAGAAGGGTTGGATGCATTTTTGGCTGTTGCTCGTGGCAGCGCAAAAACCCCCAAATTCATCATCATGGAGTATAGAAACCCAGCGGCCAAATTCCATTTAGGATTAGTTGGAAAAGGAGTCACTTTCGACACTGGCGGCTTGAATATCAAAACTCAAGGGATGGTTTATATGAAATCCGACATGGGTGGAGCAGCTGCAGTTTTGGCTGCAACTCAGCTTATTTCCTCACTAAAACTTCCAATAAACCTAACAGCAATTGTTCCCGCTGTAGAAAATTCGGTGGACAAGGATGCCTATTTACCTTCGGAAGTTATTGGTTCGCATGCTGGACTGAGTATAGAAGTGATCGATACGGACGCTGAGGGACGATTGATTTTGGCTGATGGCTTGTCTTATTTAGTGAAGAATTATCAAGTAGATCAGCTTATCGATTTAGCAACATTGACAGGAAGTAGTGTGGGGACTTTCGGATATGAGTGTGGAGCTCTTTTTTCCAATTCAGACACAATCTCAGATTTACTTCGTGAAGCTGGAATGCAATCAGGGGAGAAAGTATGGCCTCTACCTATGTGGGAAAGCTATAGATCCGAAATGGATTCGGAGATAGCAGACATCAAAAACTATCACGGTAAACCTATTGCAGGAGCAATTACTGCAGCCAAATTCTTGGAAGCATTTATTCACGAGCATCCGAACTGGGCGCATTTAGATATTGCCGGTGTGGCATTTGGAGATAGTGAATTTGCAAAAACCAAGTCAGGGACTGCTTTTGGAGTTCAATTATTACTTAAATTCATCGAAAATCAATTGTAATTATGGATGATCAAGGCAAGACTTTTCTATGCATTTCTAATTTTTTCAAGGGAAATGCTTTTTTGACTCAGCTGAAAAAACAGGGAAACCGAGTGTTTCTGATCACTTCAGAAAAGCTGAAAGACAAGCCTTGGGCATTTGAATACATAGATGAGATTTTCTACATGCCTGGTCAGGATTTGGATTGGGACCTAGAACTGCTGATGAAAGGTGTGGGAGGTTTGATGAAAACTCATAAAATCGAGAGCATAGTTGCATTGGATGATTACGATGTAGAGAAGGCAACTTTTCTACGTGAAAGCCTGAGAATCCCTGGAATGGGTCAGACTACCGGTCGCTTTTTCCGGGACAAACTTGCGATGAGGATCAAAGCACATGATTCTGATATAAAAGTCCCTGCCTTTGCACCGCTTTTCAATGACGATGATATCAACCAGTTTGCGGATCATATTCCTGCTCCTTGGGTACTAAAGCCAAGATCTGAAGCCTCTGCAAATGGAATAATTAAAGTTCACGACAAGGAATCTCTTTGGGAAAACATTCATCAATTAGGAGACAATAGACTATACTACTTAGTGGAGCAATTCAAACCAGGCGATGTCTATCATGCGGATGGATTGATGCTGGATGGTAAAAACTTGTTTTGCTCAGTTTCCAAGTATCTGTCCACTCCAATGGAAATCTCCCAAGGCGGTGGGATCTTTCGATCTGCTAATTTAACTTTTGGATCGACTGACGAAAAGGCTATCAAAAAAGCAAATGCTGCCGTTATGAAGGCATTTGGAATGAAATCTGGAGCGACTCATACAGAATTCATCAACTCTCATGAAGATGGGGAAATTTACTTTTTGGAAACTTCATCCCGTGTCGGCGGAGCACATTTGGCTGAAATGGTGGAAGCTGCGACTGATATCAATCTTTGGGCTGAATGGGCGAAAATTGAAGATGCCTTGGCTAAAGGATATAAATACCAGCTTCCAAAAGTGTCTAAAAACTACGCTGGGATTTTGCTTACCCTATCCAAATTCCAGCATCCAGATTTGAGCAGTTTTGACGATCCGGAGGTGTACTTTAGAGTCCCACTGGAATACCATGCAGGTTTGATCGTAAAGTCAAAAAATCAGGATCGGGTGATGCAGCTTTTAGATGATTATGCTGAGCGAATTGCGCGAGAGTTTTCTACTATTGCAGATGCACCTGAGATAAAGAAGTTTCATTAGGTTAAAACTTCTCTTCCACCCCTAGCCCAAAAAGCGCAAAGTCATATTTAACAGGATCAGCCGCGTCAAACTCCCGAAGTTTCGCTGTTAACTCCAAAGCTGTCAACCAATCGGTTTGCTTTCGGGTAATCAACCCAAGCTTTCGACCTACCCGATCCACATGCAGGTCGCATGGACAGATCAATTGAGCTGGTGAGATTCTTTTCCAAAGTCCAAAATCTACTCCCTTATCATCATCACGCACCATCCAGCGTAGATACATATTAATTCGCTTGCAGGCTGCTCTGCGGCTTGGAGTCGCGATATGCTTTCGCGTGCGTTGTGGAGAATCTGGTAGAGAAAAGAAGAACTCCTGAAACTTGGTCAACATAGATTGCATAGCATCCACTCCGCCAGTTTGTCCAAGAAGAAAAGCTTCTTCCAGGGAAGTATGTTTTTTATAAAACCAACTCAAAAAATGGATGAAATAAAGCGTATCCACGTCATTGAAGGTTCTGTGCTTGAAATTCAGAAAGGGTTTCAAATCATCTTCCTGATGATTCAGCAAAAAGTCATGAGGTGAATTATCCATCATTTCAAACAATTCTATGCACTTGTTAATAATGGTTTTTCGCTGTCCCCAAGCCAAAATCGAAGCGAAGAATCCTGAGATTTCTATGTCTTGTTTCTTCGAAAAACGATGAGGAATAGAAATTGGGTCCAGCGTAATAAACCCCGGACTATTGTATTGCTCAACTTTGCCGTCTAAAAATCCCTGTAAATCCTGCATCAAAGAGCAACTTTCACTTCACCACCTTGTGTCCCATCAAACCATTTGAAGGAAAGCTCATTCTCCACTTTCTCGGATACATGCCAGTCAAAGCATTTGATATTCGTAAGCGAACGCAAGGAATCCTCATCAGGATCGTACAGGCAGATGTCGAAATCTGGTAAATCTTTAGACTCGGTACTATTCCATTTTTCTAGAATAAATCCTTCTTCAAGTACCCTGACCTTTTTCCCAAAAACATAATCTGAAAGAACAGACGGAACCCCATCTTTCCTTCTAAACTTAAACCCAGAAGGTCCAAAAACGATTTGCTTGATCAATTTAGCTTCCAACAATTCTCCAGAATACGGCAAATCTTCCCACTCCGATTCTTTCAAAACCACCTTCTTACCTTCAGGCCGTAGTCTGTTCAGAAATCTTGAGAGTAAAGAAAAAACGTAAGTAACACCGATAAACAACAAGCCAAAACTCGCCAAGATTGGATAGGAAATAATAAAAATAAGATTCCAGATGAATCTGAAAATGTGGTGGAATACGAGTTGGACTTTATTCATAGCTCAAACACAAAATTAACAGTGGCATTGCGGAAACCAAAATTCACACTTAAAACCTCCGCCCGAAAAGATAGGTTCAAAACGAAAAAAGACCGCCAATTCTAACGGACTTTCTTTATTATTTGTGCTGTAGTTAATCAGTGTTCATAAAATCAAAATCAAGAGATTTGTGATGCTAAATCATAATTTTATTTGACATCTTTTATTTATTACTACTTATAAAACTTACTAAGTCGCTATTCTCAAATCTCTCAATCTTCGTTCTCAGGGAATTCAACATCGGTCATCCAACATCAAACACCCGACTCCTCAATACATCACCTCCACAGGGAATCTTCCATTTACAGCTTTCAATTGGTCAAAAGCAGCCTGGGAAAGTTTGATTACCAATTTGGCATTATCGCCTGTTTCCGGAAGCGTTCCCACTACCCTAGCAAAAATGGTTACGTCATTCTCTTCATTTTTCACCCGCATGATCGTACCCACTGGCGCAGTTCTATGTAGAACCAAGTATTTTTTATGCCCTCCAGTTCCTTCAATTAGCTCAGCCTGACCGGTTTCCTTGATGTTTTTAAATCCACCGGAAGTAGTTGCATCTGCTGGCTCTACCATCATTTCCTCTGCACTGGAAACAACTCTTGGTGTACCAATTACCGGAACAGTGGATTCCTGCATTGCACCACGACCTACTTTGAGAACTTGACCTTGTTGTAAATTATTCGAAGTCAAGGCGTTCCAAGTGATTAGATCTTCTACTCTAGCTGAATATTGACTTGCAATTGAAAAAAGTGTCTCTCCACTTTGAACAGTATGTGATCTCCATTCTCCCGGAACCATTGGCTTGCTGGTTTCCACTGCTGCCTCAGGTTTTGGAGCCGGTTCTGATTTTTCTTTTACTTTAGGAGTTTCCTCCTCCTTTTTAACTGACTTTTCTTTTGGCTTTGGCTCAGTTTTCACTACTTCAGTTGAAGTGGCAACCGCCACTACGGGAGCTGGCTCCTTCTCCACTGCGACTGGTACAGCAGGTTCTATGATTAACGACTGGCCGACACTAAGGTCATTACCTTTCAGCCCATTATCTTTCATTACGCTTTCTACTGATACGCCATATTTTTTAGAAATAGAGAAAAGCGTCTCACCTGGCACTACATTATGCAAAACAGAACCTGCGGGAATTTCGGCCATCGATACAAAAGGAACTTTGATCGTCTGACCGATTTTCAACCCTTGCTTCAACACTGGATTAGCGTTTACTATATCACTCACAGGTGAGTTATACCTGCGTGAAATCCCGAACAAAGTCTCTTTTGGATCTACTTCATGTAAAATAAATGACTGATCTCCTATACGCTGAACTCCAACCGAATCAACGGCAATAAGTTCGGAAGCCTTTGATAATGAAGCAGAAAGTGAGAATAGAAGAAGAAAGGACCAGAAAAACTGTGATCTATTATTCATAGGGATATACTGAATTGGGGGTAAACGAATTAGAAATACAAGATTAATTTCCAAAGTCAGTTGGCGCAAGAATTATGCTAGAAAAGAAATGTGGCGGGCCTGACCTTGTATTCGTCACAAAGATCGGAGAATAGCTTTATAATCAGAATTTACAACCATAAAATACAGCAACAAATCCCGGCCATAAAAAGAAAAGAATCAGTTTTTACACGTATTTCGTATCTTTTCTCATTCGAACAAGAATTCCAATAATGAAAATCTATTTCAGCGCACTATTCCTATTTCTTATTCTAGCATCCCAACTCGTTCTGGCCCAAACTGATAGTGGTGCTGATAAGAAAGTTTTCACTTTCAAGATCGACACTGATATCGATCCAGCGATGACGCGAAGAGTAAAGTTGGCTTTGGAAAAGGCTAAAGAAGTGAATGCTGACCTGATTGTAATTGACATGGACACTTACGGAGGAGCTGTGAATGACGCTGATGAGATCAGAACGTTGATTCTAAATTCCACGACACCTATTTATGTCTTCATTAATAAAGATGCAGCTTCCGCAGGGGCTTTAATTTCCATCGCCACAGATAGCATTTATATGGCTCCAGGTGCGAGTATAGGTGCTGCCACTGTAGTGAACGGAGCAGACGGAGCAGCTGCGCCCGACAAATATCAATCCTACATGCGCTCAATGATGAGAAGTACCGCTGAAGCGAAAGGTCGCGATCCAAAAATCGCTGAAGCAATGGTCGATGAGAAGATTGAAATCGAAGGGGTCTCAGAAGAAGGTTCGGTGATTACCTTTTCTGTTTCCGAGGCTGAAAAATATGGTTTTTGTGAAGGACAATATGATTCTATAGAAGATATACTGGCTTCCCAAAATCTCGGTGATGCTGAAATTATAGCCTATGAAATAGGGCTTTCTGAGCAGATAATAGCTTTTTTTCTGAATCCTGCTGTCAGCGGATTTCTAATCTTAATAATAATTGGTGGGCTCTACTTTGAATTGCAGACTCCTGGAGTTGGATTCCCGATCTTGGCTTCTGTGGTGGCAGTATTTCTATATTTTATCCCTTATTATCTCAATGGACTTGCTGAAAACTGGGAAATCTTAGTCTTTTTTATCGGGGTTATTTTATTGGCAGTGGAACTATTTGTGATTCCTGGATTTGGGATTTTTGGCGTACTTGGGATTATTGGTATTTTGACTGGACTTGTTCTAGGCATGATTCCAAACCAGAACTTCAATTTTGATTTTGTCCCAGCTGCGGACCTTTTTGGAGCCTTACTCACCGTAATTTTAGCGGCCATAGTTTCCGTGGGACTGGTATTTTGGCTTACTCCCAAAGTCAATGAATGGGGAGCATTCAAAACCATCACGCTAGCATCAACTCAGCAAAGAAGTGAGGGCTATACCTCTTCTTCTTATGCTGAAACTTTAAATGGCAAGACTGGCACAGTGCACTCCAGACTGCGACCAAGTGGGAGAATAGAAATAGACGGTGATGTTTATGACGCCTATTCCCGTGGAGAGTTTATTGATCAAGGAGAAAAAATAATCGTGATTTCCACTGAAGGCACTTCGCTGAAGGTGAAAAAATGGGAGGCTTAAGAGAAATTGGTAAGTTTGCGCCATGAATACTTCTCAGACGATATATGACCTGATCGGTGAAGAGCAAATCCGCTTGCTTACACACTATTTTTATCAGGAAGTTGCCAAAAACAAGGATTTGAAGAGACTTTATCCTGAGGATTTACTACCTGCAGAGAATCGCTTATTTCTGTTTTTACTTCAAGTCTTTGGCGGACCTGAAACCTATTCTGAGCAGAGAGGTCATCCCCGGTTGAGAATGCGTCATGCCAAATGGAAAATCGATGCAACCATGAGAGACCATTGGATGACTGCTATGCTAAGTGCCTTGGATAAGCTCAGCTTGGAACAGAATATCAAAGAAGCCATGTTGAGTTATTTTGTAAATGCAGCAAACCACATGATCAATCATGCGTGATCTTTTCGCAAGGCTGTATTCTATATACGCTGGGATAATCTTTGCGCTAAGTTTTCTACTGATCTTTCCATTCATTCTGATTTGCATCTGGGTTCCAGGCTGGAAAAAATATGGTCGAAAAATCAATCGCTACTGGGCAAGGGCTTATTTCATTTGCATTTTCCTTCCAGTCAAGATTGAGAAAAGTGAGAAAATCCAAAAGGACAAAGCCTACATATATCTCGCAAATCATTTCAGCTACTTAGATATAGCCATGATGGGCTTTATTCCCGGTGATGTTCTTTTCGTAGGAAAAGCCTCCATTCGCAAGGCACCTCTTTTCGGATATTATTTCAAAAACCTCCATATCGCAGTGGATAGAGAAAGACTAAAAAGCCGTGCGGAAACAATGAAACGTACTGATCAAGCCCTTGAATCAGGCAGCTCCGTGATCATTTTTCCCGAAGGTGGAATTTACACCAAGAATCCCCCACAGATGATTACATTCAAAAATGGAGCTTTCCGGATGGCCATGGAGAAACAAATCCCGATCATCCCTGTCACTTTATCCTATAATCATCTAATTTTACCCGATAATGGGAAATTGTTGGTGCACTGGAGCCCTGCAAAAATGGTCCTTCACGAGCCATTATTTCCTGATACTTTTGAATCTGAAAAAGCGTTGAAAGAAAAATGCTTTTATGTGATTCAAAGTCAACTCAACTTTGATAACTCAAAATCATGAAGATCGATACCAACTCAATTAAGAAAATCGCTCACCTTGCTCGATTGGAATTTGATGAAGGAAGTGCTGAAAAAATGTCTCAGGACATGAGTCAAATCCTCGATTGGGTAGAACAATTGAATGAAATTGATACGGAAAATGTAGAGCCGCTGACCACGATGTCTTCTGAAGTGAATGATATGCGTGAAGATAAAATTGGTCATCAGCTGGATCATGAAGCTGGCCTGAAAAACGCACCAAAAAGAGATGCTGACTACTTCCGAGTACCGAAAGTAATGGAGTAACATACTTGACAACCACATTGAACACCTCAACAATTTATAAAATCTTAGCCCTCCTATTTATAATTTCAGGAGGGCTTTTTGCACTGTATTACCTCATATTCGATCCGCAGCCTTATCTCAATATTCAGGCTGCTTCATTTTTGGACTCCATTCCTATCCCCTTTGATTGGGTTCAAATTGGACCGATTTCCTTTCCAATTCAGGTTGATAATTACTTGGTTTTCCAAGAATTCAAGACCTTGGCACCAGCGTTCCATGTGACAGAATCCTTAATTTATGCAGGGATTGTTTGGCTTGGAGCGGCCACTGTTTTGACCTTACTCACAGAGTTCAAAAAGGCTTATTTTATCGTTGGAGGCATACTTTGGATAGTTTTGCTCACATTCAGCGATTTCAACAGTCTGAACATTGGCGGCCAAAGCTCCAATTATCCTTTGATCATCTTGCTGAGTGCGACCTTGGCACCTTTTATATACTTTCATCTTTGGGGTCAAAAAGTACATTTTTCGATCAAATGGCTGGTTTTCTTTAGTGCAACTTCAATCGCTTTGGCACTGCTTAGCTATTTGAGTCCAATCACGAGCCCTGAGATTCATATTGCTGAGCACTCTCTGACTATAGGTTTTTGCCTTGCATTGGCATGGGTGATCTGGAATGGACACGGGATCCTTTCTGGTATTTACATTTTGCTGGCTAGAGTAAATAAAAACCTCAATCTGAACATCACAGTCCAGATCAGTATCATTGCCTTACTTTATATAGGCACACTTTTCTGTTTGCTACTAGAACTTCAAGGAGAGTTGACCTTACCATTCCCCACCTTCTCTCCTCTATTCTTACTCCTGCCTCTCGGCCTCTTTGGCTGGATATCTATCGGGGAAAAAGTAGATCAAAGTGATCAATTAGTATCCTATCCCAAAGTCATTAAAGCACTACATTTAATTGGCTTGGGTCTATCACTTTGGTTAGTTTGGAAGCTCAAACTATCAGGAAATCAACCTGCCGAAGAGCTTTTCAAACACCTTCTTATTTACTCCCAGCTTGGATTTTCGTTCTTCTTTTTCATTTACCTCATGGCAAACTTTATGTCTGTCATGAACTCTGGTAAGGCAATTGAAAAAATCCTTTACAAACCATACTCACTTGTTTACTACCATATTAGAATAGGTGGATTAATTGTAATTCTAGTACTGACCACTTATACTGGTGGGATAGTCGGGGTGCAGGCCAGTGCGATGACCAGTAATATTCTTGCAGACTATTATTACCAAATCGACAAGAAACTGGAGGCGAGCATCTTGTATGAAAATGCTTGGATGCGCTATCGCAAAAATCCTAAGGCTAAGTTTGCGACAGCACAACTGCTGATAGACTTAAAACAACCTTCGCTAGCCAAGCAGCATTTGGAAGAAAGTTTTGCCGAAGCTCCTCAGGTGGACAATATTTTGCTTTTGAGTGATCGATTGCACCAGGAAAACAAGGTTTTTGAAGCCATCTATTACTTGGAACGTGGGCTTACTTTATTTCCAAATAACCCACATTTACTCAATAACTTAAGTCTACTCTACACTAAAGTCAACAAATCTTTACAAGCACTGGAATTGATGCACAGTGCGGGAGAATCTGATCCCGTTTTGAATTCCAACCTAAGCGCTTTAAAGACTAAACTTGGACAGCCAGAAGCCAATCCAAATTCACAGCTGGATTTAATTTCACAGATCAATGAACTCGCCGCCTCAAATGCGCTGGCCAATGTGCCCACTGAAGATCTGTTACAATCTTTGGAGAAAAGCCTAGAGCAGGAAGATTCTCCGATGCTGATAAATGCGGGCTGGAGAAATCTCTTCTCCCAACTAAATAGGTCTAATCCAGGTGAAGATTTGGAATTGCTGGATAGCTTGGGGCAAAAGCCTGAAATGTTAGAGAATTTAATGTCACTTCAAGAAACCGGCGTGATTCGGAGTTTAGCGGCAGGAAGAGTCACTGAAGCTGTGAAAAACCTGAATGGTTTGGCATTCCGCAACCCAAATGACGCGGGATATTACCTGCAACTTTCTGGAAATATTTTAGCTCAAAACTTAGATTTTCAAAAAGCAGCAAACGAATTTATCGCTGCTGAAGAAAAAGGGTTTCAGGGATTTGATACGCATCATTGGAGCATATTTGGCTTGGCAGGTATGCCTGAAAAAGCAGTAGAAATACGAGAATTGTATCAGGTAAACCTTCCTTCCTACTTAGAGACTTCAGATTCAGGGATTCAAGAATACTTGACGATTATCGGGCAATTTCACCAATCAACATCCATAATGCTACTGTCTCAATGGCGGGCACTTCCTGAAAGTGAGTTGAAAACGGACATAGCAATTCGCTTGATAGCCTACAAGGCACATGGGCTTACCGTTGAGAATTTGAAAGAATTGGAAAAATTTATTTCCGATAAAATAGGCCCGAAGGAAGATTTAAAAGCCTTTGTAAGCAATCCCGATTTGAAGAATAGCGAATCAGTAAATTCCTATATCTCTTGGATCAACGCAAGCAATGAGCTCACAGCAAACCCTTACCTTAGTCCACTGATAATTAGCGCAGTAGAAGCAAATCATGACGAACTTAGCCAATATGAAATTCTTAACGGAGCCACAGAATTCAACCGCGACCCAATGCTATGGATTAAAAAAATCAAGGCTGCAAGGGAAAGCGGTCTTGACAATTACGCAGATGAATCATTGGAGTTCTTAAAACAATGGGTTGGTGAAGAGGAACTTCAACGCCTCCAAAACTTGAACTATTGATTCCTATTAACGTTTTTTGTGTAAGTGGAAATATATTTCAATTCCCAAAACAGTAACTTTAGCAAAACCTCCAGCCATGACGAAAATAATAGAAACTGACGTAATCAATAAAACATACAGAATGGGCTCTGAAATTATTCAGGCGCTTAAGTCTGTTTCTATTTCAGTAGACAAAGGGGAATATGTTGCCTTCATGGGACCTTCTGGTTCTGGTAAATCTACCTTGATGAATATCATCGGCTGTCTAGACACTCCTACTTCAGGAACTTACATACTGAACGGTAAGGACGTATCTGACATGACGGAAAATGAATTGGCGGAAATAAGAAATAAGGAAATCGGGTTCGTGTTCCAGACTTTTAACCTGTTGCCTAGAGCGAGCTGCCTAGAAAACGTAGCACTTCCGCTCGTATATGCAGGCATGAGCAAATCTGACCGCGAAGAAATTGCCTTCCAAGCATTGACAAATGTTGGACTTGGGGAGAGAACTAAGCACCGCCCAAATGAGCTTTCTGGTGGTCAAAGACAACGGGTTGCCATCGCCCGTGCATTGGTAAACTCACCTAGTATTATCCTTGCCGATGAGCCTACAGGTAACTTGGATTCAAAAACATCTTACGATATCATGGAACTTTTTCACGAGTTGCACTCCAAAGGCAACACGATTATCATGGTAACACACGAAGATGACATCGCTCACTACGCACACCGAATCATTAGATTGCGGGATGGATTAGTAGAAACGGACACAATAAATCCGAATCCTACCCGTGGAATTGCAATGCACGCCTAATCACACCTTATAATTTCAAATAGATTCTTATTTTTGTCCTTAGAGAATCAGGGGCAAGGAGATGAAAATTTACACCAAAACAGGAGATCAAGGAACCACTTCATTGTTAGGAGGAACTCGCGTCCCTAAATTTGACATTAGAATTGATGCATATGGGACCATTGACGAGCTTAATTCCTACATTGGGATGCTCCGTGATCAGGAAGTCAATTGGATGAGAGCTGATGTTCTCAAAGAAATTCAGGATAGGCTTTTCACCATTGGAGCAGATTTGGCCACAGATCCAGCCAAGCAAAATGTGAAAAAGCCGGATTTACTAGCTGTTGATATTGAGATGCTGGAAAAGCAAATCGATGAAATGGAAAAGCCCCTTGCTCCTCTTACCGCATTTATCCTCCCTGGCGGTCATCCTTCTATTTCTTTTGGGCATGTAGCTCGGACAGTATGCAGAAGATGTGAAAGAATTGTCACTGAGCTTGCAGCAATGGAAGAAGTTTCCGAATTAGTCATCCAATACCTTAACAGACTTTCAGACTATCTTTTTGTATTATGCAGAAAAATGGCTCAGGAGCTGAATGTAAATGAAGTAATCTGGAATCCCAGAAATAAATAATTAACGCCTGGCATAGCCAGACTAAAGGCAAAACCAATGAAGACACAACTTGCCCTACCGATAACTAAAATTCAAAAATCTAAGTTAGCGGAAACAGATTTCTCCAATTTAGTTTTTGGACGCACTCTCAGCGATCACATGTTTGTAGCAGATTACAAAGATGGTGAGTGGACTGATCTTAGAATTGAGCCTTATGGTCCTCTATCCATCAATCCTGCCAATGCAACCTTGCATTATGGACAGTCGATTTTTGAAGGAATGAAAGCTTACCGAAATGCAGATGGTAAAATCCTAGTCTTTCGGGCTGACGCAAACTGGAGAAGACTGAATGAGTCTGCAGAGCGTATGTGCATGCCAGAGCTACCTGAGGAGATTTTCATGGAAGGCCTTAGCCAGCTGATTGATTTAGACAGAGAATGGGTGCCTACGGCAAAAGGAGCATCACTATACGTGAGACCTTACATGTTTGCGATGGATGATTACATCGGTGTAAGACCTTCGGACACTTACAAATTCATTATCCTAACTTGTCCTGTAGGAAATTACTATAACAAGCCAGTAAGTGTGAAAGTAGAAACTACCTTCACCAGAGCTACAGAAGGTGGAACGGGTGCTGCCAAAACTGCAGGAAACTATGCTGCTTCTCTTTATCCAGCGCGTCAGGCACAGAAAGCAGGTTACGACCAACTGCTTTGGACTGATGGAAAATCTCACAGCAAAATCGAAGAAAGCGGTACGATGAACATCATGTTCAAGATCAATGGTAAACTGATCACTGCTCCGACCAATACGGGAACAATCTTGAAAGGAATCACTAGAGACTCAGTGATCCAACTGGCCAAAGACTGGAATGAACCTTTGGAAGAAAGGTTCCTGACGGTTGGCGAATTAGAGACTGCATTAAAGAATGGTACGCTTGATGAAGCTTTCGGAACTGGAACCGCAGCTACCATCGCTCATGTGGAAAGAATCAATGTAAATGGTGTAGATTACATGCTTCCAGCAAAACCCGCAGATGCATTTTCACATAGAGTCTTAGCAGAACTTGATGGCATCAAATACGGTAGCGTTGCAGATACCCATGATTGGATCATTTCGATCTAAAAAACCAATAAAAAAGGCTGCCTAATTGATCTAGGCAGCCTTCTCTTATTCTGAAAGAACTTGTGAATTTACGCTCAGAATCTTAAACTTTTTCAATCCTCCAGGCAAATTCCATTCGATCTCCATCCCTTCCTGAAAACCAATAAGTGCAACACCCAACGGTGAAAGCACGGAAAGTTTCTTTTCCGCAAGGTTGCCAAACTTGGGCAAAGTCAACTGGAAATTCAAAAGTTTCCCCGAAGCGGTGTCTTGCACTTCAAAGTGAGAATTAATCCGAATTACCTGAGGATCAATTTTAGCATCGGGTACTTTCTTGGCTAGTTCTATTTCTTTGGCAAGCAAGGATATTTCCTTGGTGATCAGGTGAGAAGGAGTATTTAGTATTAACTCCTTTATGGTATTATAATCTGATTTGGTGAGTATAGGCTTCATGATTTATTGAAGTAAAATGGTGATCCCGAACAAAAAAATGCCGGGTAAGAATAGGTAATTAGCTCTGAAAAAATTGCCCTACTTACGTAATACTTGAAAATACTGAGGGCTAAGAAATAAAGGCTTTGTTGTTTTGGCAGAATACACAACTATCCGGTTTAGCAGCTGAGGCTGCCAAAAAAGTGGGTTCGAGGATATGTTGTTGAGATATAAGCAATGTAGAGGGAAGTTTGCTATGGAGGAGTTAACCTACATAGGGTAAATCTAACGTTCCTATACCACATAGGTTTAGATTTTTTCAGATGAATTTGGTTCGATTTAACAAAAAGAACAGATCGTACTTTTGGGTACAGGTAGCAAAGATTTATCAAATGAATCTTGACAAACCTCAAACCAAAGGAATCTTGCCAAATGCAAGACCTGTAATAGCCCAGAGTGCAATGCCGGGAATTCTCAGGAACTGCCTAGAGTGCCAAGGCACGATCCGTAGTGATTTTTAGAAAGTAGATGCTACAAAAAGCTTAAATCCCCCACTCACGTTACTTACCTAATCGCGGTTGGTGAACTTAGGCGGACCACGTTTACTGAGCCTCTCCCTGCCTCAAATTCAAAGAAATTTTGACTTCCCGCGAATATTTAACATATGAACGAAAGAAAACTTTCAAATTTGTTTTTATTTAGCCTAATGAACTCCAGCAGAGTAATAAGTCATATGAATGTCCAAGAGTCAAGTAAACAAGATTCCATAGGGCTGCTAAAAGTCAATTTTAAACATATGAAATCGAGCATGACGAAGAAAGTCACACATTGGGATGATTATACTCTTACGAGATTCTCCCGAAGAAAAATAGGGTCAGGCTATCTGACCTTAATAAATCAACTTATCAACAGATGAAATACCTGCTCACCCTTTTACTGATTTTCACAGCATCCCTTTCCACTTTTGCCCAAGGAACAGATTTTATCCTTCTCAAAAGAGGAGCAAAACAGAAATCGCAAATTCGTTTCTACCCAGGTGAGACCATTACCTATAAGAGCACCAAGATTGATTACTTCGTCACCGATGTTATCCAAAATATTGATCAGAATTTCATCTATTTGAGTGAGAATATCCTTTCCCCAGAATCTATCACCGAAATAGACATTCGGGACAAAGACAGAAGAAATGGGACTTTAAGAGCTCTTACAGTATTAACTATGAGTGCTGGTGTGATCTTACTTGGCGCAGAATCCATCAACAGTATTTATCACGAGAACGAATTCTCCATCAGTAGTGGTGTTGGACTTGCTTCAGGGATTTTGATTGGAACGGGACTTGCTATGCTCCCCTTGCGCTACAAAACTTTTAAGAATACCGGAAGAAATAAGATCCAACTCATCCTAATGCGCATGGAATAATTGCGGATTACTGGCATAAACAGATATTTTTTCGGACTTTTGCCACCTAAATTTTAACCTAGACAGATGACTTCAGAACAACTGAAAGACTTGAAAGCCCGCACATCGGCTTTGAGGAGGTATCTTTGACTACGATCGTAAGAAAGCAGAAATAGAAGACCTGGAGGCCGTATCGGCCCAGCCTGATTTTTGGAACAATCCAGAAGAGGCAGAAAAATCAATGAAACAGATCCAAGCTCGAAAAGCTTGGACAGGCTCATTCGAACATCTTAATAAAACCATCGAAGATCTCGACGTATTGTACGAGTTCTACAGCGCAGAGGAGGTTTCTGAAGAGGAAATCAAGGCTGAGTACGTCAAAGCTGAGGCTGAAGTACAAGAGCTGGAACTCAAGAAAATGCTCTCTTCTCAGGAAGATCAGCTGAACGCTGTTCTCGAGATCAATCCGGGAGCCGGAGGAACAGAAAGCAATGACTGGGCCTCTATCCTCATGCGGATGTATATCATGTGGGGTGAGAAAAACGGCTACAAAGTCCGTGAGGTAGATGTACAACAAGGTGAAGTAGCTGGAATCAAATCCTGTACGCTTGAGTTCGAAGGCCCGCTGGCATTTGGATTTCTAAAGTCTGAGACGGGCGTACACCGACTCGTTCGAATCTCCCCATTTGACTCAGGAGGACGAAGACACACTTCTTTTGCCTCAGTCTATGCCTATCCAGAAGTGGATGACACCATAGAGATCGATATCAATCCGGCAGACATTGAGCTTCACACCTCCCGCTCTGGTGGTGCTGGTGGTCAAAATGTAAACAAGGTGGAGACCAAAGTGCAGCTGACCCATAAGCCTACTGGAATAGTGGTGGTGTGTCAGATCGAGCGTTCCCAACTTGCCAACCGGGAGAAAGCGATGCAAATGCTGAAATCCCGACTGTATCAATTGGAATTGGAAAAGAGAAATGCGGAAATCGCAAAGATCGAATCTTCCAAAATGCGGGTGGATTTTGGTTCGCAGATCCGAAACTACGTGCTTCATCCATACAAGTTGGTGAAGGACAACCGAACTGGACACGAAACCTCCGACACCCAACACGTACTGGATGGTGGATTGAATGAGTTTATGAAAGCCTTTCTGCTGGCGCAAAGCGAGGAGCAGGCGAGTAAGGAGTAATATTTAGGCCAGGCGTTAATCCTGGCCTTTTTTCTATTATAGATTTTATGAAAACAAGCTCTTCATTTTTTACCCTAGACTTCTCCCTACTCTGCCTGAGCTCGTTCTTGTTTTTCTCATCCTTCAATATGATAATCCCTGAGCTGCCAGCGTATTTGACATCGCTTGGAGGTGAAGACTACAAAGGATTTATCATTGCATTATTTACGCTTTCAGCTGGTCTTTCCAGACCTTTCAGTGGAAAGCTTGCGGATAAAATCGGAAGAATCCCAGTAATGATGATCGGTGCAAGTGTTTGCTTTGTGGTTGGAATGCTTTATCCCCTACTCAGCTTTGTAGGAGGATTTTTATTTCTGCGATTTGCACATGGATTCTCTACCGGCTTTACTCCCACTGGTGCTTCTGCTTATGTGGCAGACATCGTCCCTTACCAAAAACGTGGTGAAGCAATGGGTCTGTTTTCCCTTTTCGGATCTATGGGAATGGCAGCTGGACCAGCAATCGGCGGATGGCTGGCTACCATATTCCCTTTAGAAACAGTCTTCTATGTTTCTGCATTTACAGCTATATTTTCCATTTTGATTCTACTCAAACTCAAAGAAACACTGCCAAATAAGGAGCGGATTTCTTGGAAATTGTTTCAGTTGAAAAAAGATGAAATCATAGAAAAAAGAGTGCTTGTACCTTCAGGAATTCTATTTCTCTGCGCCTTTTCATTTGGTGTAGTACTTACAATTATCCCAGATTTCTCAACTCACCTAGGTATAGAGAACAAAGGTCTTTTCTTTGGGGTATTCACCCTATCTTCATTGGGAATCAGGTTATTGGCAGGAAAAACCTCAGACCGATACGGAAGAGTACCAGTCATGCGAGCGGCGAGTGCGACATTGGTATGTGCTATGATTATGATAGCTCTTGCACAAAGTAAGTTTGCCTTATTGGGTTCAGGGGTGCTTTTTGGATGTGCTGTGGGCATGTATAGCCCAACAACAGCTGCATGGGTGGTAGATTTATCATTGGATCAATTCCGGGGAAGAGCCTTAGCGACTATGTATATTGCTCTTGAGGCAGGGATTGGCATTGGCGCTTTGGTATCAGGCTTTCTCTTTGCAAATAGCGCAGACAACTTCCAATTGGTTTTTCTTAGCAGTGCAGGAATTGCAGGGCTAGCTTTCCTTTTTCTTCTTTTTATTAAAAGAGAAAAAAGACTAGTTAAACCTGCTTAAGGTGATTTCTGAAAAAGTGTTAAATACATTAAGCCTCAACTACCCTCGGTTTCCAAGAATTAGGATATAAAATCGAAAAAGGGAAGGAATGCAGCTGTGCCGCATTTTCCCTTTTCAATACAGCTTTAAATAATCCGCTCCCCGAGTATAGTCGAGGGAAAGACAACATGTATCACAAGATTCTTCTGAGGTGATTAATTATAGCATCCTTAATTCCCCAAATGCTTATTTGCTCTTGGAATCGCAAAAATCTCCTTCTGCCTTCCGTTGTAATACGTCACTTTTTCCCCATCAAATAAAGCACCTTCCTCCAGCATAATCCGCACGTCTTTATTCCATTCCGACACAAAGACCACGGCATTCAATTCAATAGCATAGCCGGTATTTGCATGAAGCGGAAAGTCACCTGCACCAGGAGTGTCACCTTGATTATCCCACATGCCTATAGTTGGGCCAGCAGAGTGCCCATAAAAACCTAATGGGTGGGTATAGATGCTTCCTCGAATCCCTTCTGCATCCAATACTTTTCGGGAAGCACGAAGAATTTCATTCCCAGTTTTACCAGCCACATAATTGGATGTCAAAATATCCTGAACTCTATTTCCCTGGGCAAAAGCTTTGCTAAGATATGCCGGAACCTCAGTCTCGCCAGCTTTCAGCACATAAGCCATTTCCTGAGTATCAGTATTTAATCTGAGATAAGTAATTCCAAAATCCACATGCAGTAAATCCCCTGGTAAAATCACTGACTCAGGAGACTTGGTCGCAAAATTTCTATTTTGCTCATTGTTTGCTGGATCCGCACGCTGAATATCCACAGATGGATGAAACCAAGTATCCAGCTTCATCTCTTTAATTTTTTCCCTATACCACCACACCACATCTTCGGTGGTCGTCACACCCGGAGTGATTACAGCCTCGGACAATCCTTCACTCACAATGGAATGAGCGATTTCCTGAATATGTTTGTAAGTGGCCATTTCAGGCTCAGTTCTAGTTTCCAACCAGCGAACTGCCAGCGTCTGGGCAGAAACAACATTTGCCTGGAGGTTTTGAGGCAAATATTCCAAAAACACCTGATGCTCATTTGTAGTCAACCCGTCTGCATGCCCATAATCTTTGGCGTAATTCAAGCCAATTTTCTTTGGGCTCTTTGAGGAAATCAAATCCATCAACGCTTTCCACTGGTCAGGCTGTGTCTCGGGATCCCAAGCTCTTTTAAATGATTTCCCTACATCGTATCTAGCTACAGCATAAGTTTCCACTGGAGCATTGGCCGAAGGCTGATACATCACTAAAATAGTTCTTCTCCTCGCCGCATGCCAAGTAGCAGGCAGCATAGTTCGGATCACTGGATCTTCATTATATTCTCTAGAAATCACCACCCACATATCTATTCCAGTCTCAGTCATTAATTCCGGGAGAAGATTCTCAATTCGGTATTCTAACCAGCTATCTATTACCTCAGCTTGATCGCGCTGGGTCAGGACGGCAAGGTTTTGAGAGAAAGCACAATTAGAAATAAATAGTAGAGAAAAGACAAAGAGGAGCTTTTTGGTCATATCAGATTGGATTAATCCTGAAGATAAAACAAAATGTATAATTAGGAAGATCCACACTGTTCTAAAACTCTTAGGCTATGACAGCCGGTTTATTTACGGCAATCATGCGATTACTTAGTTTATGAAAACGGTAAAATAGTACCACAGCAGTCACAGAAAGACCTATCAACAAGCCATACCAGATCCCTTTTTCGGCGAAGCCTAGTTCAAACGCCAAAAAATAACCTAATGGAAGTCCAATAACCCAATAAGCCACTAAGGTGATCAATGTTGGGAATCTCACATCTTCAAGCCCTCTGAGTACGCCTAAACCTGCTACTTGCACTCCGTCAGAAAGTTGGAATAATCCCGCAATGATCAGTAATGATGCCGATAAAGCGACAACCTCCTCACTATCGATGTAAAGGGTCGGAAGATAGAATCTCATCAGGATAAAGATCAATCCGGTAATCGTCATGAATACCAAGACCATCCCAAAAACCACCATACCTGCTTCCCGCATTCCTCTAAAATTATTACGACCAATCTGATTACTCACACGGATCATACCTGCTGTACTCAGCCCAGACACCATCATGTAACTCACTGATGCGAGATTTATAGCAATCTGATGTGCTGCAAGTGCATTGACACCTATCCATCCCATCATGATGGCAGCTGCACTGAATGCACTTACTTCGAATATGTATTGAAAGCCAGTGGGCACTCCTATTTTTAAAATCCTATTCAATAGTAAGAATCTCAACTTCCCTATTCCCAGTTGTAGATTAAAAATGCTATATCTTTTGGAACGCATCACATAGAGTCCCATCATAATCGGCATTAAGATTCGGGAAATCAGCGTAGCTAACCCTGCACCATTCAATCCCATTTCTGGAGCGCCAAGGTTACCATAGATCAATACCCAGTTTAGAAAAACGTTGACTAGGTTACAAAATATCGTCACGTACATCGCCTGCTTAGTCTGCGAAATCCCCTCTGCTAGCTGCTTGAATGACTGAAAAATCATGAAAGGTAACAGCGAGGCAGTAATAATATAGAGGTAAGGAATCGTAAGCCTCACCACCTCTTCTGGCTGGTCCAAAAAATGTAAGCCCTGAGACAAGCCAATCACCACTATTGTAAGAAGCACTGCCGTAGAGATATTGATCCACAATCCATGCTGGAACAAATGGCCAATTCTTTTGAACTTCCCTTTGCCTTCAGCCACAGACACCAACGGGGTGATTCCCATAGAAATCCCCATGCCAAACATGAGGATTACGAAGAAAATACTATTCCCCAATGAAGCGGCGGCCAATGGCACTGCTCCCATTCTTCCCACCATCATACTATCGGCCACCCCGACCAATACCTGGCCGAGTTGGCTCAGGACTACAGGGAATGCTAATGTAAATGTGGTGCTAAAATGATCTTTAATCGTCATGTTATAAGTTTAGAATTCTTGCAGCCTTTAGAACTCCGGCAATACTGATCCCATCAGTGATCGCTCCATTCATCACCATTTCCAGCACTTCTGTGAATGGTAATTTCCTGATTTTAAGCACTTCCGTCTCTTCAAATTCAGTTTCCCCTTGCGTAAGTCCTTCGGCTAAATACACAAAACCCACTTCGTCTGTAACTGAATTTGACGTGTGAATTTTCATTATTTCCGTCCATTTTGCGGCGGTCAATCCTGTCTCTTCTTTGAGTTCACGTTTGGCGCTTTCTAATTTATCCTCATCCAATGGCCCACCACCCATAGGAATCTCCCAAGCATATTCATCGAGGGGATAGCGATATTGACCAATCAACCAAGTATTCAGATCCTCATCAATAGGAATGATACCCATCGCTCGGTTTTTGAAGTGCACTTTACCATAAACTCCTTCGTTGCCAGCAGGATTTATGATATCGTGATGCTCTACTTTAATCCAGGGATTTTCATAAATCGGATTAATCTTCTTGGTTTTCCAGGGATTCTGTTCCATGTGTTCAAAAAAAAAAAGGGTGACATATGCCACCCTTTAAAATTTATTAAGGCTGATTAGGCCGGGATAGGCATTACTTTAGAATCCTTAAAAGTAGATAGAATAACCATGGATTGCATGGAATCTACTTCTTTGATTTCAGACACTTTTTCAAGCATCAAGTTCTGGTATGACGTGATATCTTTTGCGATAATCTTCAAGATAAAATCACCAGTACCAGTGATGTGATGACATTCAATCACTTCCTGAATTATATTGATTTCACGCATAAATGCTTCAATATTACCCTTATTGTGACCAATCAAGCTCACCAAAACAAAAGTACTCACACCCAAGCCGATCTTCTCTGGATCCAGTTTGGCATGATAACTCTTAATTATACCTGACTGCTCTAGTTTCTTCACTCGCTCCAAGGTAGGAGCAGGAGAAAGACCTATATCTTTGGACAACTGAGCGTTTGTGATTTTGGCATTTGCCTGAAGGATTTCCAGAATCTTTCTATCGATTTTGTCGAATTTTATTCTTAAGCTATGATCCATGATCTCTTGCATTTACAAAATTTTATATGGTGCAAAGTTAATATAATTGATGATTGTTTTAAACCATTCATCAGAATTTTAGAGAGTAAAATCGAAATTTTATTAATATTTAGAAGTCAAAACGCAAACAATCCTTTCAAAATCCTTTGCCTCCTCTAAAAAATTCAAATTATCTCCTGTTAACTTCCTGTTAAAACGTCGCTTAACCAGTTAAAGTTTATTCTTTTTTATAAATTCTCGGGCTTCTTGGTGAGCAGGGTGTTTTCGCTTTGCGTACTTCTTTACTTTCTTGAAATACTCCTTAGCGAGAGGCTTATTTTTTTCCTCGGTGGCTATCTTACCTAGTTGTAAGAGTGCATGTAAATAATAGCCGCTTTCCTGGGATTCCGATTCTTCGCCAAAGGAGAGTGTTTTTAAGTAATATTTCTTGGCTTCAGCGCGATTTCCTACACGATCATTGAATTGCGCCAGGTAGAATGCTGCATAGCGTCCACTGTTTGATTCATAGCCGGGCATTTTGGAATCAATACGATCTAGAATTTCCTTCGATTGCACCACAGACTCTGTCCATCGGCCTACCGTATACAAATGTCGCGCATAGGACCTATGGAAATATGGATTATTTGGAAACTTCCCGTGCAAGTATTCTGAAATCTGCAATGCCTTAAATGGCTCCTTCTCCTCGGATGCATAAAGCCTGAATAGAAAGTACTGCGCTTCCACCCGAGTATAAAATGCATTGTTGGCTACTTGTTCCAACTGCTGCAAGCCTAGCTCTTTGTTACCTTTCGGGAAAAGTGCCATAACTGGCTTCAAAAGAGGATAATTTTCAGGAATCCATTCAGAGAAATAATTGAATAACGCATCACCCAAGAGTAATTCCGGGTTAAACTCCTCTTCCCCCCTACTCAAATCCATGTATTTCAAGGCATTTCGGCCAGCCCATGCTGCTTTCGTCCAGCTTTTTCGCTCAGAATATAAGCGTGACTGAAATCCATATCCTGCCGCCAAAAAGAAAGCAGCTTCCTTATTTGTTTCGTCAGCTTCATACATCACCTCAGCTTTGGCGATGGCTCTATCCAAGTATTTAACGAAAGTCTCATCGTATTTTTTATTCGAAACATCTACTTCTATCCTCCACCAATAGCCTAGCGCCACTAGAAATTCTGGCAAAGGGTGATTCGGATATTGCAAGGCTAGCACAGCAAAGTCCCGCTCAGCAGTAGGGAAATCAAAATTGTACATGCTGTTAATAGACTTCGTAATTCTGAATTGAAGTCCTCTATCCAGTAGTAAGTATCTTGATGGAGCAAAGATCATCGAGTCAGATTCTGACTCTTGAGCTTGAGCTATTCCAAGTCCAGCGGACCAAACACATAGAATCATTGCGATTCGTGCTAACATATATTTCTCACTTTTTAGATTTCAAAATTAGAGGTATTCCCAAACAAAATTTTAGATTTGATCAATATTCCTCTCAATAATGGCTAAAACACTAACTCCAGAAGCACAACGTCTGAAGGAACTAATTGATTTCGATAAACGAATTTATTTTTTAGTACTGGTATTCTTGTTTTTGCTTATCAGGTATCTTACGAACACATTGATCCTTGAAGCCATCCCGGATTATGATAATCTCGAAGCTAGAGGTGATTTCATGATTTTTCATATTTTCAATGCGTTAAATTACCTCTGGACTCCATTTGCGTTACTTTGGAAATTCACCGTTATCTCCTTTCTATTTTGGTTGGGAGCCTTTCTTATTGGATACAAAGTGCCTTACAAGGAGTTGTGGCAGTTTGCCCTGATTGCTGAGCTGGTATTTATCTTCCCAGAATTGATCAGGCTCCTGGTTTATATTTCTCCGCAAACGGGTGTCACCTACATGGAAATTGATGAATTCCGTGCGCTTTCTATGCTTTCATTGATTGGCCCAGAGAATGTAGCCGGGCAATACCACTATGCTTTAGCTACGCTCAATATCTTCGAAATCATATACGGAATCGTTTGGCTTTACGGTTTTCACATGATTAGTAGACGGCCTTTTGGAGAGTGCAGTATTGTAGTTTTAATTAGCTATTACCTTCCCTTAGCTATTTGGTTAGTGTGGTATATTATGGTGTATAGGAGTTAACCTATTAAACCAAAAAAGGGCCAGAATACCTCTGGCCCTATAATTTTTTGATTTTTTAAGATTAGAAACCTAACCCTAATGCCATTGAAGTAGGCGTAAAATTAAGATCAGATACTTTTGAAGCCGCACCTGACATCAGGTTTACTGAATACACTCCAGAAGCAGATCCTACGGTAAAGACTCCATAAGCCATATCAGAAGTCCCTCCAATATCGAATCCATTATCATCGACCAAATCAATACCAAGTGGCCCAATTGCTACTAGCACCCCATCATTTGGAGGAGATACCTGATAAAGCATATCATTTTGTGCATCAACAACGAATAGCGCTGTAGTAGTAGTTCCTGCAAAGCTTTTAGTATATGCAGCCCCACTAGCCATAGGAGTGCCGGGGTTAAGACTTCCATCCACTGCTACTACTGTTCCCAAATCAGGGTGTAACCTAAGATTTTGGCCTGTCTCTGTGATCAGTCGGATTCTATCTACAGTTGGGTTAAAATCAAAACCTATGAATGAACCCATTGCGGCTGGCATCAAAGGACTTCCAATTGCAGTAACTGCTCCACTTGAAGGGTTAACACTATACAATTGGCTCATGTTTGAGACAGCAAGCAATTGCCCATTAACTGGACGGAAATCAAGGCCTACGATCATTTCTCCAGTTTTCAATCCCATCATATCGACTGCGATTGGACTTGGATTAGTAGGATCAAACCTATAAAGTTTGTTTGCTGCATCCGTAGCATAAGCAATTGGATTGGTTTTGAAAGCAATACTTACCACGGGCTGCGTAAAAGTACCTACCCACATCGCTTTTCCTGTGGAAAGGTCAATAGTATATAATCTTGATTCATCATCTTTTCTATTTACTGCCAAAGCCACAGAATTATCAGGATTCAAATCCATATCGCCAATCCCTTCAAAGTCCACTCCTAAAGAGCCTACTTCTTCTAAACCGCCATCATTCGGAGGAACCTGCTTGTAGAGTTTATCCTGCTCAAAGTCAATATCGAAAAGAGTAGTCATGGTAGTTCCAGAAAAACTATTGGAATACGCTACAGCACCGATTCTTGGGTTCATACCACCATTAATTGATCCATCAGTTGCTACTACAGTCCCCAATTCAGGGTGTAATCTAAGGTTCTGACCAGATTCTGTAACCAAACGCACTCTATCTACGGTCGGGTTAAAATCTAATGATGGATTAGCACCTTGAAATGCAGGAGTAAATGAACCAGTACCTAAGGCAGTAGCTGCACCGGAATTTTCATTGATATGATACAAACGACTCATAGAACTTAGTGCATAAAGCTGTCCTGTTGCGGGTCTGTAATCAATTGAAACGATCATTTCTCCCGAGGCTAAACCGGAGATATCGATCGAACTCGTTGGCGTCGAAAGACTGCGAGCTTCGAACATTAAAATTTTGTTATCCGAGGTTAATGCAGTAAAGCTAACTTCAGGGGCAGTTCCTGGCATTTCTACTGCTGGAACCATGTCATCATCCTTGTCATCGCAAGAGATAAATGCCAGAGAAAAGATCATGCTGGCAACTAGTGAGGGTAAAATGTTTGCTTTTTTCATTGGTTGAATAGTTGATATGTCTCATTTACGACATCATCTGTTCAACTGGATTTCAAGCTTAGGAAATAATTCTTGAAAAGAACTCTTGATCAGAACATTACATTAAAATCACTTAAAATTCAAAATTATATACTGAATTAAATTATCCCATAGACATGAGTTCCTTCGCAATAATGTAAATCCCCATTATAAGCACAAACCATCCAAAACCCTTTTTGAGCATTTTTTCGTTGATCTTTTTGGATAAGGAACTCCCGACAAAAATACCTAGGATAGATAATCCCGTAAAAATTAATAACATTTTCCAATCAATCACTTGATTAGAAACATCGCCCAAGAAGCCGATTAATGATTTGGCAGCAATAATTAAAAGTGAAGTGCCCACAGCCATTTTCATAGGAAGTTTTGCTAGAAGTACTAGTGCTGGGATGATCAAAAAGCCTCCGCCTGCACCTACCAATCCCGTAATCAAGCCTACAATTAATCCCTCCACAGCAATCAAGGGTATATTAAAATTCACTTCACTGTCTTTTTCATCTTCTAGTTTTCCCTTTTCTTTAATCATAGAATAGGATGCTGCCAGCATAATCAAAGCAAAGAATACCATGATGCCTATGCTTTTGGTAATCTCAAATCCTCCTAGTACAAGCAAAGGGTCAGGAAGTGCTGGGACAATAAATTTTCTGGTTAAGAAAACAGCTATAAATGATGGAATAGCAAAAACCAGTGCTGTTTTGTAATCCACCAATTGTTTTTTCATGTAAGTGAAAGAGCCTACCAAAGAAGTACTTCCTACTACAAATAAGGAATAGGCGGTAGCCAAAACAGGATCGATTCCCAAAATATAAACTAGTACAGGGACAGTCAAAATCGATCCTCCACCGCCGATAAGACCTAAGCTTACACCAATGATTACCGCCGCTGCATATCCTACTAATACTATAAATTCCATATTAAACTTCCGAGTTGATGGTACAAAAGTACCTATGATCTCGATTCAAAGAAGTGACAAATGTTACAATTGAAAAGTTTAGGTGTAAATCCTGTGATCGTAAACTTAGAATTTTAGAAGGTCCTAGTTTAAAATTAATTCTTACGAGATCTACACAATGACTCCATTTATGTGATACAATTGCTTAATTTAAGAATAGAATTCCCAAGGTCATGAAGATTATTGTTCCAGTAGATTTTTCTGTCAATTCCTTAAACGCATTAGATTTTGCTATCTCTCTTTCAAACAAAAAGGGCGGAGAAATTATCTTAATCCATGTGATAGAGGCTGTTTTTGATTTCGCCTCCCAAGCATCTATTGCCATAGAAAACATGCATCTGGAAGCCGAGGATTTGATGAAAAAGACATTGAGTAAGTACCAGGATGCAAATCTCAAATTCACCACAATGATCAAAGAAGGTACGGCTTCAATAGCCGTAGCACGATTAGCAAGAGAAATGAACGCAACCTTAATCGTCATGGGCACTCAAGGCACAAGTGGAATTCGCCTTGCGTTAATTGGAAGCACAACCATCAATTTGATCAAAGAATCTACAATTCCTGTTTTGGTAGTTCCTGCTGACTCAAACGCTTCGGAAATAAGAAAAGTGGCTCTAGCGCTAGAATTTGCAAGCCATGAAGAGAAATTCATAGATTGGGTCATTGCTATGAGTATTCGCTGGGACCTAGGGATAGAATTCGTTCATGTGCAAACTGCAGATGATTTTGAAGAAGAACCAGGAGTTCAAAAACTAGAAGATTTTATTGCGCTGAATCATCAAGGTTTGCCTTTAAAAATCCATACGTTTTATGCAAAAGTACCAGTGGAAGGATTAGATCAGTTTCTGGAAGAAAACGAAAATGTAATCTTAGTCATGTGTCATGAACACAAAAACCTCTGGGAGCAAGTTCTCAGCCGTAGTCAAACCATAGAAATGGTATTTCACTCGAAGGTTCCTCTATTGGTATTAACTTGATTATTTACTGATTAATTCCTCAAAATCATCCCGAATATAAATCACATTTCTGCCTAACTCTATCCATTTCTTTTTTTCTAGCTGCTTAAGAAGACGGGAGACCACTTCCCTTGAAGTGGTGAGTTCATTCGCAATTTCCTGATGAGTAGTATGCAACTCATTAGTCTTAAGCTGCTTCATTTTTTTCACAATATAACCCATCAATCGCTCGTCCATTCTCTTGAAAGCTACTGCATCCAAAGCAAAAAGCATTTCCTGAAACCGATTCTGATAAGTATTCGTGACGAAATCCTTCCATTGCTTGTAATCATTTGAAAACTGATCAATAGCAGCAATTGGAATAGAAATGATAGTTGCATCTTCCTCTACCACTGCTTTTATCTCACTGGGTTTTGACGCTGAGCAGCAAGTCAATGACAGCGCACAAGTCTCTCCCGCATCCAAATAATATAGGAATAATTCCCGCCCTTCGTCATCCATTCGCGAGATTTTGATCGATCCTTCCAGAACAATAGGTACCATTTTCATGAATTGCCCAGGCTCCATAAGCACCTTTCCGGCGTCCAATTTCATCAGTTGCCCTTTATTCAAAATCTGATCAACTAAGTCCGGATCAGTAAAAACAGGTAAACTTTCTTTAAATTCTGCTGGTATCATATCGTTCATACAAGAATGCAAAGCTAACATACTACTTTTAGCCCCTTAGTGAGCAATATCACAGAACTTCCCATTAAAAAGTTTGAAAAAAATACCTCCCAAACTAGTTTGGGAGGCATAAATTAACTCAAATAGACATGAGATTATTCACAAGTGGGGCAGCAAACAAAAGGAACTTTGGTCAAGGGAGAAGTTCTAAGTATACGGAAATGTCCCAAACCTTTACTCAAAGGCCGGATATCTGACATTAGATTTACTTCAGCTCTTTTAGCTTTTAACCCTTCCTCCATTCTTTCTGACATGGCATTTACTCCTAAATTTTTATAGTCTGATAAGTGATCATGGAGGTTAGTAATATTCCCAAAAACCTCCACAACCAACACACTTAAAGGGCTATCCTCAGGCAATCCTAAGGAAATCAGTTTCTCAGCAATATCCTCAGATGTGACCACTGCTGTCGCAACTGGCTGTTCATCTTTTATACTCGCAACCAAATTACCGAGCTGAACTACAGCTGGATTGAGTTTGATACTTCCTGTAGTATAGTCTCCTATCGTTGATTTAAAATAAACTTGATGGGTCAAATCATTGATTTTCTTTAATCGTTTTGGATCAGTATTCACTCTTACTCCAATTTTCATCTCAATCTCACCTAGTAATATATTTCGGAAATCCCGACCATCTGCTTGGGATACTTGAGCATAAACCATTGTCCAAAGACTAGTCCTAGGTGGTTTGGATGTGACATTTTTACCATTGTGTACCGCCTTCGCATAAGGTGCACTCACATACAAATGATTCTCATTTCTATTAAGCGAGCACAGCAATGTAGGAGCTGGATGTTGAATTCCGGTCACTCGCAGCGGCCTTCCAAATCTACCTTGGGCAGTAGACCACAAGTTATCCTCCCGATCTGGCCATTGGCCATGTCCTACCCTGAATTCATAGGTAAAAAAACCGAACATTTCAGCACTTTCTGCATGCAGACCAGCAGGAATCGGCATCATGAAATGTCGGTCACTGTCAGTAGCCTGAATCATGGGTTGCATGGCACCTATTCCAGCTTTATCATCACTTTGACCAGGGATAATCTGGCGAGTTGTCTCTGGATCAAGACTTATTGGAGCCTCTTCCGGTGGAGAAAATTGCTCCCCATCATTACTTGCAATCAACTGATCTGGTGCATTTCCCAGCATTCTGCAATAATACGTGTCATCCGGATTTTCAACTGGCTGATCAAACTCTACCCATAGGTATCGCTTTCTAGCCTCTGAAGAGCTATAATTCTCGGTTCTTTCATAAGGGGAAAATGCAATTCCTACACTGACTAATTTAGGAATCTGTACAGGAGGAAGCACTGTAGGAAGGGTCAATCGATCTGTCTCGATAATTTCAGCCTGTGTATGTCCAGCTCTCATGTTAGGCCTTATTTTATATTCTGCCCAGATTTCATCAGGAAATCTTAACTCTCCATTATTCTGCTTTAATTCATTTTTCGGATCTAAAGCATCTATGTAAACGATTCTTGTATAATTTCTATTGACCCGATCGAAGCGGTCAGACTGTAATGCTTCATAAGAAACAGTGTGCTTCAATTCTATATCACCCAAGTAGGTGTTTTTCCGGATTTCAGTGTTTTTATCCTTCCTAAACTTAAATTCTCGCTCGATGACAAAAGCTACATCATCCAAAGTATCCCATGACCAATCCCTATTCACTTTATAGCTGAGCGTAGTTAGCCAGTGATTATAAAGGTCTGCTTTTGTAGCAAAAGTGATAGAACTTCCATCTGGCGCTAACGTGTGTCTGATTCTGGAATTACATCCAATTGCTACTCGCTCACCTTTTGGGGCTACCATAGTCAAACCCTTTGCCTCCAACCCTAACGCATTAGCCAAGCGCTCTACAACGCCAGATTGCTGCTCTTCTGACTCTCTCCTTAATAAGGATGAAAAAATATTTCCCTTTATGGTCGGCACACTATCAGGTTTTAAAAATAAAGCCTGAACTGGTTGGATTGACTCAAATGGTTGCAGTAAATCCAATTCAACAGCTGGTTCTTTGTAAAACATAAACTGCTGAACTTTACCAAATCTGGAATCCTTGTCTTCATCTTCGTTTATAAATCCAAAATAACTTTCAGGAGCTACATCAGCACTCGCTTCAGCTCGTAAAGAAATTCTGACATGTCTTCCTGTTGGCAGCACAAGGCCTTCCATGTTATTGATAGCATCAATGAGTAACTCTTCATTCAAAAATGGATTGGCTTGTTCCCCAATGTTCAATACTGGCACATCTATAAAATCAATAGGAACATTCAATGTACCATCAAAATCAGCAGGAAAAGCTCTTGTAGTCTGGTAAAGCGTAATGAAAGAATCTCTCCCATTTTGACTTAACTGCGTATCCATTCTAAGCGATTTCACCTCTACGCGAATCTTCACTTGCATGACATCGGGATCCGCCAAAGCAGGCTTCAGTCCATCCGCTTGAAAAGTTAATTCCTTCAGCAACTTAACTGGATCTTGACCTATACTTTGGTATTTGTTTGTAAACACTACTGCCGGATATTCCAGCAAAGGTCGTTGGATCACAAAACTTGGATTAGCATCAAATTGGGTTTCTTCGTCATTCGTTGCATTAAAATACGTTCTCAGATTACTCCTAATTTCGATCGGCTTTTCTATCCGAAGCATTCCAGGATTCACGTATCTTTTAAATGAGACACTAGTTTCAGGACTTGGAGCTGAATTAAGAGGAACATCCTTGAGATTAGGCCCACCTCCAGAAATATCAGTCATTCGAATTCTAAATTCATAGGAGTTTCCATACCGAAGTTCGGTTTTCAATGGAGAAGGAATCAATGCCGTATTCTGAGCTACACGCTTATCCTGCAGTTGATTTTGTTGGCCTCCGTTGTCCTCATGATTCTTGTAGATCTCTAGACCATCTTGATCCTCGGTCACCAAACTTTTGCCTATATAGTTCGCATAATACATGGGTAGCCAAAAGTGATCACTATTCGGCCCACTAATCTTATTGGGATATACTTGATATGGAAGTTCAGTGCTGCTTGACTCCAATTGGCCTGAAAACATATTTTGAGATTCATTGATCTCAATACTATTTAGACTTTCCCATTGATTTCCTTCGGCAATTTGTCTCACATCAATATGATACCCCATTACACCCAATGGCGCATCGATTCTAGTGTTTGACCCGGGGTCTGACGGATTTTCAATCATCTGTCTGAGATACCAAATGAGAATTTGCTCATCATCCCAGCCTAATCGAATTCCTGAGTCTGACTGCGGCGGAAGCTCATCTTGACTTTCTTCCAAAAGATTGCCACTTACAGGTTGGTTGGCGTGCACAATTTTGGCGAAGCCATCATTGTAAGTTTGAGCTTCCATGAATAATTCATCCCATGGTCCCAAGGGAACTGGCTCAGTTGGATCAGATACTTTTTTATACAGCACAGGAAACAAAACAGGAGCAAAAACAGGTCTACCTTTTCCTTTTTCAAGTGCAGGAATCTTTGCTGCATATCTCTTGATGAGTGGTCCATCTGAACTTTCCAGCAATCCTGATTGAGCGATTGCATAGGGATCATTCGTAATATCTGCATACAAATAACCTCCTTCATCAAACCAACCTGCTTCCACTTTCAACTGAACTTCATAGATCATCCCGCAAGCTTTTGCCAGAAGCGGCTGACGCAAAATATTTGCAAATACTTTTCCCCAACTCAACTTGGTACGTGGCTGATAATTGACCGGAGGGATTTTGTCCCTAACTGCACAGTGATACCCATCATCCGTCAAGGCATTTGGATGCCTAGGTTGTGTGAAATTGAATCGTTCTCTATAAGAATTTGGCAGGTATTTTTTGATACTTTTCTCTACTGGAACCGGATCCGGAAGCTTATCAGAATTGTCAGTAATCGGCAGTGGCATTGCTTCTGCTACTTTTTTAATAATCTCAGCTTTATTCGTAGCTGGCTTCACCGTTACAGACTTCACAATCGGAATTCTACTTGGGGCCGTGGCATTGCTCAGCGGAAAATCATCAGTTCCTTTTACAATCGAGAAACTGAATTCTGGCTGAAAATCTGCAAAACCAGGAACGTTTGCTGGGTTTGGTAATCCTGTAGCCCAATTAGAAAAAGGATTTGTATTTCGTGGAATTACCACGATGTTTACAGTTAATATATTTCCGTCAAATCGCTGAGGAAAAGTCATTAAGGAAATTAATCTTCTAGGTTCCATAATTTGATTTTTGAGGTAAAAAATTAAGCTATCTGACGGCTTTCTTGCCAAGTCTCTTCAAAGCTAATATTGATGATAAAGCAGATACTGATATCAAGACCGAAGGTCACCGAAGCAGTGCAATCCGTCCTATCTTCATTCGCTATTCTCCTCACCGTACCACTTGCTTCGATATAAATTGTCACACTAACAATACCACCAAGAAGGTTTGCATGTCCTTTGAAAAGCATAAATGCGGTGACCTCGATTATGTTGGCATCGGCATACATTTCACAACCAACCATGTATGTCACACTTACATTTCCAACCACCGGTAAGCCAACTGAGATATTGGCTCCAAAGCCAAACTTCATCATTAGACTAGGTCCAATCTTCGTATCACAAGCGATCTTGACTTCTACTGAACCGACAGCGTAAATAGTTGCTGCTCCTACCGTCACACACATCACTTCCAATCCTCCGTTGAACTGAACAAATCCACCAGCCGTAGGCAGCAGTTGCGCAGGATCATTGGTTACTTTAAGCGCTGCATTAAAATATACTCCTAAAGCAAGTCCCGCTTCTAGTCTTAAAGGACATTGAGGTGAGTTGTAAACTGAATCTTCAGGTGGGAAGCGTATGAGAGGAATTTCTTTTGAGGCTTCAAACTTATACTCCCAAATCTCCCCAGCATTACTCATTGCTATTTGCAGTCCTTTTCGCATCACCGCACCATAATCACCTGTACTTAGAGCGGCCAGCATTTGAAGCAATTCAATTACAGGTTGTAAAGCATCACTAAACTCAATTTCAGGAAGTGGTATCCCATCGAGTGGCCCAGGATTATCCTTGTCTCCGGCATAGCCAGATTCCTTTCCTTTTGCTGCATCAAAATTGCCTTTGATCGTCATAAGACGTTCAAATGAACCCAAATCAACAACCATTGCGACATTGTTGACTTTACTCTTCCATGTATCAGCTAAGTCCGTAGCAAAGGAATTTACATCAAAATTCAGCTTAGAATCCACGTACTCCTTTGTATTGCCTTTCTTTTGCTCTGCTTTATACTCAATATAGATTTTCAATGCATCCATATCAACTAGATACAGCGGATCAAAATTTGGAATATCAAAAGCCAACGCTTTATTCAACGCACTGTTTGCTTCACCAGAAAGTAATTTAAAGCCTTTATCAACGATTTTCCCTGCTTCTTCTTTGGCAGTAATTTCCATTAGTTCAAGTACTTTCCTTCCTCCATCTGTAGCCGCATTTTCTATAAATGCTTTGACACTTGCGCCGTCTTCATCAACTCCATCTAACAATGCTATTGCCTTTCCAAAGTTGGAATATGCATCTCCTACATTTGGAAAAATGCTACTTCCATTCATCAGTTTATAAGCATCAGAAAAAATCGGTGGAGTTTTACTTAAAAGCTTTCCTATTCCTTTCTTAAAGCTAGGGGTAAGGAAAAGTGCTTTTTGAGTTGCAGTGCTTTGAAGGAACCCATAATTGATCGTTGCCGAAACTGGATTTCTTAGAATTTCCAAGGGATGTGCTAATCGAACCAAATTATTGGTCACGTCAGCAGCTTTCACTACAATCTCCTTTTGCCATTCTCCAATTCGAATCAGAGGAATCGGAATATGAGGAGGTAATGGCGTTACTTCCCCACTTCCTGTCTCGTGCTGAACCATGCTCCAACTTCCATCTTTTGGAAGCAAAACAGAGCCACGGGTAGCCGCTACAAATATTGGTTTGTCAGTAGGGTTCCCAGGTTTTTCGGAATGTGATATGTCAAATCGATTAATCTGCATCAGTTGACCTGAGCCGCTCACATCCATTTCACAATTAATATCGCCCCCCATTAATCCTCCTTGAAGATTCAATAACGCTTTAAGCTGGGCTGGAGTCAGCGGTACACCCGGTGGAGACAATTGAACATAGCCAAGAATTTTCTTGGCAGGTGTTTTTCCTCCTTTATGACCTTTCACGAGATTTTCTACTGAAATATCGGCATCGAAGTAAACGGCAACACATTTAACTTCCTGATCAAACTGCCCCCCCGTATTCTTTACTTTTTCCCCATTTTCGTTGATGTAATTCGCATTTTGAGAAATGACGTTTTTAGTAACAAAATCAGCAACATTTCCATCTTCCTTAATATTTGTAATATTAAATAGACCTCGTAAAGTACCAGGATGCAGCTCAAATGGAGTTTCTTCAACTTCTGGACTCCCAGCAACTGTTTTGTCAATGTATTTATACCTGAAGTCAAAAATACCTTCTGACTCTGGTTGCCACCCACTGTCAGTTCTATAGATAAAGCCTGAACTTGTTCTGAAAATCGTAATCGTTCTGACTACTCGGATACCCCAAGGATAAACTATGCTCTTCACCTGAATCACTTCATGGGCGGTCCTTCCGAGCATGATATCAAATCTGGCTTGGCTCGTTTGGGCAATTGCAGCTGAAGGACTTAGCCAATTGCTAAAAGTACTCGCCCCATATCCTGTGAAATCAATCTTGGATACCGGCACTCCTCTTTCGTTCAGTTGAGTTGGGTTTCCTTGATTTACAAAAAACTCACCATTGAAAATTTGTGTCACACTATCTCCAAGTGTGCTTGCACCCGTAGCTACTCCATTGAATCCTAACACATTCGCCAACTGAACAGTAAATCCAGCGAACATTGGTAAGTCATTTTTCTTAGGCTCAGCATTGAATTTTTTTCCATAATCGCCAGCAGTAGCCCTAATTTGAATACCACCCTGCATATCATTCGGGAAGTTTGGTCTTACTTGACCCAGCTTCGGTTTGATGGTTTCTCTGCTATTTGTGTGAGAAAGTTCTGCCAAAGCTCTTAAACCAAATGGAAGTGTAAATAAGGCATTTACCGGTGTTTCCTTCTTTTCATATTTCTCCAGAATAAAGTTCACAAGAGGTTTAGGAGAAATCGCAATTCGCTCTTGATGATTGTTTACAAATCTGGTAGGGCCTCCATCATTTGGGTAATAATTAAAAAATGCGGGTGGGTCACCTGGTTTGTTCGTACCTGGAGGAGTCAAATTAAGGACCGGTTCCCAAGCAACCTGAGGCATCATAAATAACCTAGTCATAGCGCCTTGCGCGATTACCTCCATGCCCTCTACAGAAATCATCTGACCATTAGTCTGTGAAATCGTCGCTTCCGACTCCCCTACAGACCTTGCCATCCCAGTAGTTACACGCTGAGATCTAGCGAGCCCCAGACTTACTCCCAATTGATTTGCATTGGAACTCACGTCCATCAAAGCAAAATAATCCATTTCATAAGGTCTGGTGAATGGCTGAAGTTGATCTTCGTAAGGAGGCAGGGGATTATCACGGGAAGCTGAAGTAGATTTCAAGGTTTCCATCTTCGCTTCTGGTGCAGCAAATTGGTTCATACTCATCAGACTTGATGAAGCCATTTCTCTAGTAGAGTCGGCACTGGTACTTGCACTATTATTTGGTCCAAAGTGAAAACTGACCTTTACAACGTCATCTTTATCCTGTACTGGATCTTGGGTTATTTGACAGATCAACCAACTCCTGATTCCATCTAATCCTCTTGATTTATTACCAAACTGTCGGCTAAGAATCCCAAGATTTGCGACATAAGGATCTGGAAGTGTTGGCATATAACTCAGCATGCCGAATACTAGAAAAGTCTGGCTTTTAATTATCCTCGTCCAATCCTCGTTACTCTCGCCAAAAACTAGTGCGCCATTTACTGGGGAAAGAGTGAAAAGTGCATTTTCCAGTGCTATCGCAATACTCTTAAAACTAGGAACCTTATCAAATGGTAATTTATTGTCCCACAGGATATTATCATCAACTATATAAATCAAATTCTTTTTATCAGAACCTGCCATTAGCACCGCCGAATTCTTGGTTTTCACCGAAACAGGAAGTCCGTTTACCTGCAAAGGTCTATCTACTTTAACCTGGGTATTAGCAAGCGCAACCAGCATTTCTGTACCTTCAGCAAGCGAGTTGTACATAAATAGCGCTGACTTATTTAAAGCAAATGAAATAGAAGTGCCATACGAATTCAGATCATCCTTCCAGTGTCCTATTTCCTGAAAAGCTCCTTCCCCATTTGAAATCAAATCTGTTATGGAAATCCTCCCATTTTCGGCCAGAATCTGCGGCTTCTCCAATTTTAATTTTTTCCCTTGAAGCCCCTTCCAACTAAACTTCAACCCTGACTTTAATTCCTGAAGAATTCCTCCTGAACCTGCCACTTCCAATGGAGCTGCTACGTCTAGTTCTGCAGCTGGAATCGCCCACCACGAATTGCTCACTATCGCTGATTCCTGAAGATCAACCATCGGACTCTTCAGCTTCTTAGGGGAAAATTCAGCAACCGAACATGCATAGGGTATTAGCAACCTAGATAATTGAGTATTGTAGGTAGGTGCTTTATTAGCCTTTGAAAATGATGCTTTTTGTCCATAAACTGACCATTGAGCAGAACCACTTTCAGCGATTTGAGCTTTAGAAGCACCAGAGAATGAAAAACTTAAACTTTCAGGTGTCTGGACTTTAGCCTCAAATGCATCAACTCCATGTTTCACCTTATTATTAACTGCATCTGGACTTTGATCCAAATCCAAACTTACTTGCACTCCTGTGTTAGCCGCTAATACGAGCTTTTCTCCTTGAAGGACAGGGTCGGCACTCAATTGGATTTTCCCGTCTTTGACTTTTATAGCCGCATATCTATTATTTGGCGCATTCGATGCAAGCATATCCGCTCTGATATAAAAACTACCAGCTGCAACATCATAGTTTTTAGATACCTCAAGTGGCGGAGCCTGAGCAAGCTTGACTTTGGTTTCTACAAAGGAGGCCTTAAACAATAGGACAGGTAGGTTACTGTTTTGCTGATAGATTCCTATCAACTTTACTACCCTGAAAAAATCCACTAGGATCAGCCTTCCATCTGCTTTTTCCAAAGGGCCTATAGTTTTCTCTACTTTTGCGCCAGCAGCCCAAGCAGGTACACTGGCTCTAATTTGAGTGCTTCGAACAGGAACTTCACGAACAAAGGCCTTTAAGTTCACATCGTCGACTGTGCTGACTTTTTCAGAGACAGTCTTATTTCCTAATGTAGTCGAGGTACGTTTGACCGCTGTTTCTGAAGATTCTTTGGAGATAGAAGGCGGTGCCCCCTTCACTTCTGCCTTTGCTGCCTCCTTTCGGATCAATTCAATTCTCTCTTTGGGAATCCTATCCTGAAAGAAAAGTTCCGAGCGTTCAAAACTGAAGGATTCTGCCTTAATCTCTGAGCTATCTTGAATCAGAAGTGATTTGGCCAAAAGTGGAATTCCTTCCTCCCATTGTTTTTTGTCCTTAGTACTGTCAGTGTTTAGGTGCCCGAAGATACTGGACAACAAGGATTCTAGTTGATCTTTTTCCATGGTAAAAAGTGTTTAAGATGCAATGCTCTTTTCTGGCAAAAACTGCAATTCCCAGCTTCAAATAAAAATTTCCTCCTGCAAATTTCTGATAAAAAAAAGCTCTGTTAAGGTAAAAAATAATAGAATCAATCACTAAGTGTTTTTACATAAAACATTGAAAATCTAATAATTACTATAGAAATTTTAGTAATAGTTGCAAAATCTAGAATTAAGTAAAGGAAGATTACTTCAATTATTCTCTTTTTAATGAGTTGGTGAAAATATGCTTGAGAGATCTGCATTGACGTATCGGTTAATAGGCGAGTCTATACCCATAAATTACCTTTACAGCAACTTAGCGCTATAGTTTTAGAGATTAGTTTGTGAAAAACTTTCCATCAATTTTAGATGAATGATTTTACTTCTTCTTGAAAGTCAAAAAACTTTATAAATGCCACCAAATCTCGTCTACTAAATCAGAAGTTTGTGTTAAAAAAAGTCAGCTAATTCAAAACATGACAAAAATCTTCTTTATTTTTCTTTAGATTCATTCCAAATAATTCTATTTTTGCATTCGGTCAAAAGACCAATACAATTATATGATCATTACAGCTGATTCTATACCTGTCACCCGGGCAGCAATTATTCAAGAAATCTTAGATTCTCCGTTGAAAATCAACTTGATGGAACTTGGGTTTTTGCCAGGTAAAACTATTATCCTTCATCATTCTGCTCCTATGGGAGGCCCCATGGCCTTTAAGCTCGATGAAACCATTCTTGCCCTTAGAAAAACCGAAGCTTCGCTTATTGAAGTACAATTGCTCTGAATTTCATGCTTGAGTCCACCACTCCTTCCCAAGTCAAATCACCAAAGATTGCCATTATCGGCAATCCCAATGTTGGAAAATCCACCATTTTCAACCAGCTAACCGGACTAAGCCAAAAAATCGGTAATTATCCAGGAGTAACAGTTGATAAAAAAACTGGGGTGATGAATTATCAAGGAAGTACATATGAAATCATTGACCTTCCTGGCACCTATAGCCTTTATCCAAATTCTGAAGATGAAATCATTTCGCACAGAGTTTTAAATCAACTGAGTGAGGAGGAAAGACCGGATTTTGTTTTGATGGTCATAGATTCTTGCCAGCTTTCAAGAGGATTATTCTTAGCAACTCAACTGATTGACCTTGGGCTCAACCTGGCGTTGGTGCTGAATATGGCGGACATCGCAACAAGAAAAAACATTGCGATCAAATCATTTGAAATTTTTAAAGCGCTTGGAGTTCCTATTTTGAGCACAGATGCTCGAGGAGAAAAAGGATTGGATCAAATTCGTGAACTGATTCACCAACAGAATTTCAGTAAAAAATCATCCTTCATTGACATTGAAGAAGTCGTACCAAAAACTATTCTTTCTGAAGTAAAAGACAAATTTAAATTTTCTAATTCTTATCAGGCATACCAAATGCTGAGATTTGGGGAGAAAGACAAGACTATATCACTTGAGCATAGAAACTGGATCAAAGAAAAACTTGCCGAAAACAAATTCGATCTGGATAGAGCGCAGTTAGAAGAGACAAAAATCCGTTATAGGATTATTACTTCCATTGTTGAAAAAGCTGTATTAAAAACTCCCGATATAAAGCAAGGCTCTGGAATTGACAGAATTCTCCTTCACCCTGTTTTCGGATATTTGATTTTTGGAGGAATCCTATTGATTATCTTCCAGGCAATTTTCGCTTGGGCTTCAGTACCGATGGATTTGATTGATGGCTTCTTTGCGGAGCTCGCAGGATCTGTCGCAAATCTACTCCCAGAAGGGCCTCTTTCTAGCTTGATTACAGAGGGTATCATCCCAGGAATTGGAGGAGTGGTGATTTTCATCCCGCAGATTGCGATGCTTTTTGGATTTTTAGCGATTTTGGAAGATACAGGATATATGTCCAGAGTTGTATTTCTAATGGATCGATGGATGCGTCCATTTGGTCTGCATGGCAAAAGCATTGTTCCGCTGGTATCGGGTGTCGCATGTGCTATTCCAGGAGTGATGGCGGCTAGAAATATTGGAAACTGGAAGGAAAAAATCATCACGATTATGGTAACGCCTCTAATGAGTTGCTCAGCTCGACTTCCTGTTTACGTGATTCTAATTGGACTAGTGGTGCCAAATGAACGAATCTTGGGCTTTGTAAACCTCCAGGCTCTCGCTTTACTTTCTCTTTATCTATTAGGAGTTATTGGAGTTTTATTCACTGCCTTACTTCTGAAAAACATTCTGAAAACGGAAGAGAAAAGCTTCCTTATGGTGGAGCTTCCAACTTATCGTGCACCTAGATGGCTAGACGTTTTGATGACCATGTACAATAAGTCGAAGACTTTTGTATTTGAAGCTGGTAAAGTAATCTTGGCGATATCCGTAATACTTTGGGTCTTGGCCTCTTACGGCCCACCAGAGCGAATGGACAACATTAGAGCTGAAAGTGAAGTTAAATTAGCTCAAGCATCACCAGAAGAGGTTACCGAGATAGAAAATGAGACTTCTTCTCTTCTACTTGAAAATTCTTTCATTGGTATCATGGGTAGAGCCATTGAGCCGGCGATTCGGCCATTAGGTTACGATTGGAAAATTGGAATTGCTTTGATTGCTTCCTTCGCAGCACGTGAAGTATTTGTATCGACTATAGCTACCATCTATAGCATAGGAGCAGATACGGAAGATGAATTGACTATCCGACAAAAACTGAATCAACAGATCAACCCAGTAACCGGCGATAAAGTATATAATACTGCGACAGCGTTTTCTCTTATGGTCTTCTATGCTTTTGCGATGCAGTGTATGAGTACGCTCGCCGTGGTGTACAGGGAAACTAAAGGCTGGAAATGGCCGTTGATACAGACAGTATACATGACCGCACTAGCGTATATTTCGGCGCTTTTGGTCTATCAAATTCTATCTTAATATGTGGCAGGAAATCATCGTTGGAGTAATCGTTTTAGCAGCTTTGGCTTATTTGGGGAAAAAATATTTCTTCAAATCAAAGACCGAACCTGGATGTGACAAGTGCGCCAAACCTTGATTTTTAACTTAAACAACATCTTATTACTAGTTTTTTGATACTTTTAGGCTCATGGGCAACGTAGCCAAGCAGAGCATTCAAACCGCCATTTTTTCGTACCTGGGAGTAATCATAGGATATGTCAACGTACTTTGGCTCTACCCCTATGCATTAGACGCTTCCCAATTAGGAACGTTTCGTACAATTCAGGATTTGGGACTGCTATTTGTTCCTTTTGCCCAACTGGGAGTTGGTCATGGTATTACCCGCTTTTTCCCACAACTCCAATCAAACAAATCTGCTTTTTTAAGCTACGGACTCGTCTTTTCACTTGTCGGCTTTGCACTAGTCAGTGGCATCTTTCTAGGATTCAAAACTGAAATAATAGGTTTGTTTTCTGCGAATTCACCCGAGGTAATTGACTTTTTTGGAGTAGTCTTACTGATCACACTATTCTCTTTACTGAGCAGTATTTTGGACTCCTATAGTCGCTCGTATTTGAAAGTTGCCGTTCCTACACTCATCCGGGAAGTTTTTCTTCGATTGCTTACAGGAATTCTTGTTGGCTCCTATTTACTCCAATGGATCACCTTTAATCAGGTAATGCAAGGTCTAGTGGCTGTTTATGGCTTGGCATTGCTAGGCGTTTTGGTTTACCTGCTTTGGTTGGGTGTTTTGAAATTAGATTTTCGTTGGAACACTTTTCCACAAGGATTCCGATCATCTTTTATTCAATTCAGCCTAATAACATTTTTAGCGACAGCAGCTTCTACTTTGATCATGAAAATCGATAGCATCATGGTTAGCTCTATGATCAGTCTTGAAGCAAATGCTATTTACACCATTGCCTTTAGCATGGCGCTGGTGATAGAATTACCTCGTAGAGCTATCTCTCAGGTGGTAATGCCCGTTATTGCCGATCATTTCTCTACTGGAAATCTGAAGGACATCAACAAGCTTTATAAGCAGATTTCAAATCGGCAACTATACATCTGCTTACTTCTATTCATAGGAATTGCATCAAATCTGGATGCTTTATATTATTTCATCCCGAATCGTGAAATTTATGAAGCCGGAAAACACGTAGTTCTCTTGATTGGACTGGGAAAACTCTTTGATGTAGTATTCTCCGTCAACGGTGAGATCTTAGTTTTCTCTAAGCACTATCGGTTCAATCTGATTGCTACCATCGGAATGAGCATATTAATAATCGGCCTGAATTATCTCCTAATCCCTATTTATGGAATCAATGGGGCTGCCATGGCTTCGGTGGCAGTCATGTTTCTTTTTAATTTGGTGAAATACCTTTTCTTAAAAATCAAACTAGGCTTCGATCCTTTTTCTACAGAAACCCTCAAAATACTCTTCGTAGGAAGTATTGCCTATGCTCCTAGTGTCTTCAGTAGCTTTACTAATTCGCCCGTTGTAAATATCCTGATAACAAGCATACTTGTATTTGCAACCTATCTTTTTTTCTCAAGATTGCTGAATGTAGGAAATGAGGAATGGGAATGGGTAAAAAATAGAATAAAAAAATCCGGGTCTTAGAGTGTTGCAAACCTCCTACTTGACAAGATTTGAGCTGCCTGTTAACCGCAAACTTCCACTGTTATCCTGCCGGTTTAAAGGGCGAGGTTCCGACCCGATAGCTATCAGAATCAGAATGAGGCCTGTTTTTGGGAAGAGCTTCACTCGGTAAATTTGTAATTTGTGAAGTTTGAACATGTCGACGACCCGGACAATGCAAATATACGATTTATTACACGGCAGGTTGGCGAAATTCAGAGATGATTCCGATAATGTGAAATAATCCATTTGAAAAACCATGTCTTTCAAGGCCTTATATCAGAATATTATTTCACAGAAATGATCAACTTTTGAAATGCTTAAAAACAAACTGATGAAAAATAGATTTATTCGAAATTTTATTTCACAAAACACCTAAAGTTTTACTCGATTTACCCTTAAATTTGCAATTCCTAAAACCTTTGGCGCTTTATGTATTTGATTAAAAAAATGGTCGTATGCCTAGATCAGACTTCGCTAGATCAAACTTTGGTTCAGCATGCAGCATTCATTGCTCAGGTGAATCAAACCAAAAAAATCTACTTCGTAAATGTGATTAAGAACCTGAGTATCCCTAAAGAAGTACTCGAGGAATTCCCAAATTTGGTGGAAAACATGGTCAATGAACGCCAGGAGGCCATGGAGTTGACAGTGAAAGAACATTTCAAAAATCCGAAAGGAATTTCTTTGAACTACATCGTAAAAGAAGGTTCTCTTTCAAAGAAAATATTAAAGCTAGCTGAGGAAAAGTCGGCAGATATGATCCTTATCGGCAGAAAAGTACATCTTCCAGGTACTGGTGTTGCCTCCACAAGACTCGCCAGGCGGGCGAGCTGCTCCTTACTAATTGTTCCAGAAGGATCTGCGACTAAAATGCAACGTTTATTAGTCCCGAGTGATTTTTCGGATTATTCCAAGGATGCGCTTGAAGAGGCTATAATGATTGCTGAGAAGCACGGTGGCCTCGAGATCGTATGTCAAAATGTATTCACAGTTCCATCAGGCTATCATTATACCGGTAAGAGCTATGAGGAATTTACTCAGATCATGCGAATGCATGCTGAGATTAACTACAAGAAATTCATCCGTAAAATCGATACTAAAGGAAATAAGATCACGCCTGTATACACCCAAGATGTAAATGATGACCCAGTAGAGGAAATTGTCGCCAAGGCAAAAGAAATCGAAGCAGATGGAATTATTATTGGAGCCAAAGGTCGTACTGCCGCCACTGCCCTATTTATAGGAAGCATGGCAGAGCGGTTGATTCAGTACAACGATAGCATTCCATTGTTGGTAACTCGACCAAAAGGGAAAAACGCAGGCATTTTGGACTACATTCTTGAGATTTAGCATGCAGTAAGAATTATTTTTTCTTCTGAATATCAAGCCTTAAGATACTTTTTTCACTATCCTTATAAACCCTTTCGGCTAGCAGTAGTCTAAAACACTAATGAATAAAAATGGTGATCAAGAAATCCTCGAGCTCATAAAAGATCCCAAAACTAGGGAAATGGGGTTCAGGCAACTTATCTTGGCATACCAAAAAAGAGTTTACCATGTAATCAGAAGAATGGTTTTGATTCATGAGGATGCAGATGATATCACCCAAAACACCTTCATCAAGGCTCATCATTATATTGACAAATTTCAAGGGCAATCAAGTATTTTCACTTGGCTTTATAGAATTGCGACCAATGAATCCCTGAGCTTTTTAGAAAAGAAAAAGAAACGATTCTTCTTTTCTATTGATGATCACCAGGAGAAAATGGAATCATACATTGACCAGCCAGGAAATATTGACGGAGATGAGATCCAGCGATTACTTCAAAAAACGCTGCTTACTCTGCCGGATAAACAAAGGCTCGTGTTCCACTTGAAATATCAGGAGGAACTCACCTACGAGGAAATGTCTGAAATTACCGGTACCAGTGTAGGAGCCTTAAAAGCCAGCTATCATCATGCAGTGAAAAAAATTGAACAATCCTTAGCCAAAGAATAAACTATTGACTTCCAACCCAGTCTAAACTTATACCATGCAAAAACTTCCAAAAATTCAGGATTTCAAGGTGCCAGAGAATTATTTCGATAGTCTCCCTGATAATATAATGGATAAGGTCAGTCCACAGAGATCTTTCTATTGGATGAAATATGCCGCAGCCGCTGCCATTCTTGTGGTGAGTTTAGGCGTTTGGCAGTTCAATTCTTCCAGTTCTCAATACGAAGCAATATCCATGGATGAAGAAGTAAATCTATTCATTGAGAGTCAATATTGGACAGCTGAAGATGTCCTAAGTATGGTAGACAATCCTGAGGAAATTCTGGATCAGATCATAGCAGAGGAAATGGTATACGAAGTAGATATAGTCGATGAAAATGATCAAAATTGGTATTAATCTTATGAAAAAATATACGTTACTAATCATCATATTTTTCGTGGTAGTTGGGACTTCACTGGCTCAACGACCAGATGGAAACTATGATCGTGAAAAACTAGAAGCTGCAAGAGTAGCTTTCATTACTACACGATTGGATCTCAAGCCGGAACAAGCCCAACAGTTTTGGCCGATTTACAATGTATTTAATGATGCGAGAGAAAAAAGTCTCAGAGAAATGTCCGATTTAGGAAGAACTAGGGATTTAAAACTATCTGAAGCAGATGCTAAATCAAGACTCGCAAGAAAATTCGAAATTGAACGAAAAATGATTGTAGATGAAGAGAAATTTGTGAAAGACTTGTCCAGTGTAATAACCTATAATCAAATCATTCGGTTGGATGGTCTCAATAGAGAATTTGCCAGACATATTTGGCAAAAACGAAGAGAGGAGGA
>NZ_CAXBBX010000016.1:0-109691 GCF_963974365.1 uncultured Algoriphagus sp.
TTGGTTTTTTGTCCAATTAAAATGTGTCAACTTTATCTAGGCACTGTCACCCGCAGTGGCGGGACAGGCAGAAGTGGCCTCAAATCTTAAGTCTAACAGATCTTACATTGCTTTTGCCACCGTACTGGTAGAAAAGCGGATATACATATTATAATTACTAACTGTGTAAATCAGAATAAAATGACTCAAGAGGAATATTTAGAAAAAGGAAAATATATCTGGCAAAATTTTGTTCCTAAATCTGGACAATCGGAATTTGTGCAAGGAGAATTAGTAAGAGCAATAGAAAAATTACGAGACGAAGCTCACCGAAATGGAAACGGTAACTTTAATGAAAAGTGTCACGGAATCCTAATTGAATTTTTACGCAAGAAACTAAACGACACAGAAGTTTTTGATAAGAAAACAATAGCACAAATAAACAACGATTTGGACAGATTGAATCTAGAATATCAACCCTATACCGATGATGATATTTATGACAGAATTGGCGATCGAATTGTAGATTGGTATTTATATTACGGAGATGAGATTAAACACGAAAAAAACTCTGAATTATATTGCTAGTGGAGAAAACACTTCGCAACAACTAGGTTTTTGTCACGTGCTTAGCGCGCACAATGAAATCGCCGTTATTAGATTTCCTCCAATTCTTTCGGGGGAACCCCGTGTAGTTGTTATGGGGATTGAGTGAGGTTTTAATCCTTTCCATCGGTACAGCGAGACGGAGATTGACTAGCATCTTTGAATTTTAGAATCGCTGATCGAACATTTTTTCTTGGGAATTCTAATTTCCTTCCAAATTGCCTACTTTATTCACACGATGAAAATACTGGTGATCGAAGATGAAAAGGAACTGGCGGGCGATATGGTAAACTATCTCTCCGGGGAGAACTATCGCTGTGAGATGGCTTTTGACTTTGCTACAGCTATGGAAAAGGTCAATCTGTACCACTACGATTGCATCTTACTGGACCTGATGCTGCCCGGAGGGGATGGCTTACAGATATTGGCCCATTTGCGTAGGCACAATAAGCAGGATGGTGTCATTATTATTTCTGCTAAAAACTCCTTAGAAGATAAGATCAAGGGATTGAATATCGGGGCTGACGATTACATAGCCAAGCCATTTCATCAGGCTGAGCTTGCCGCCAGGATTCATTCCATCATTCGCAGAAAGCAATTTGATAATTCAAATCTGATCGTGCAGAAGGAATTACAAATTGACTTGCTATCCAAAACTGTCACTGTGTATGGAAAAGCAGTAGTCCTAACCAAAAAAGAATATGAGTTGCTCTTATTTTTTATAGGAAATAAAAATAGGGTACTCTCCAAAAGTGCACTGGCGGAACACTTGTCGGGAGATCTGGCAGATATGTTTGATAGTCATGATTTCATCTATGCCCATGTCAAAAACCTGAAGAAAAAGCTAAATGAAGTGGGGTACGGAAATTATTTGAAAACCTTGTATGGCACCGGATATAAATGGGAAATATGATCAAACTGCTCGATAAACCCCTCAAAGCTTTTACGATATACGCCCTGATTATTCTCCTGGTTAGTATTCCTCTTTATTTTTTGGTAGTAGACTGGATCTGGGTGACGGAGATCGATGATAACCATGAGATTATCATGGAACGGATCGAAAATAGATTCGAACAGGCACACGTGTCCGGGCATGATCTGGAGACGATTCTGAATACTTGGAATACCCTACAACCAAGCTCCTCAATAGTGCCGATCGAGGATGATTTTCCTAAAGCAGACAGTATCTATGAAGTAACCAAGTACAATGAGTACGAGCAGGAGTGGGATCGTTTTCGAGGACTTCAGACAGTGATTGAGATCAACAATAAACCTTATTTGCTGAATATTGAGACCAATGTGGAGGAATCTTACGAGACCATATTTGCTATCGGTTTGGTGACGATAGTCCTATATGGCCTGCTGGTTTTTGGCTTTATTCAACTCAATAGAAAGATCTCCAAAAAGGTCTGGAAGCCATTTGATAAGACGCTTAATACCTTGAAGTCTTTTGAGATAAGCAAAGGGAGTAAGGTGAGTTTTGAACCTACAGACATCGAGGAATTTACCGAATTGAATCAGACCATAGTGAAGCTGATCGATGAGAATGTCAGTACATACAACCAGCAGAAGGCCTTTATAGCCAATGCTTCCCACGAGTTGCAGACGCCGATTGCTTTGCTAAAGTCCAAATTGGATTTGCTTTTTCAGGATGAAAAGCTAGATGCCTCCCAGTCCGAACTAGTAAGTGCTATACAGATTCCCTTAGCTCGGCTTACTCGGGTGAATAAGAACTTGCTATTACTTGCTAAGATTGAAAACAGCAAATTTGTAGATGTGGAGGCGCTGGATTTTTCTATAAAAATAGCAAAGAGCGAGGAGTTGCTTCAGGACTACTTGGAGGAGAAATCCCTTCAATTCCAAAAAGTTCAGCTTGGAGTTTGCAGGATTGAATGTAGTAAGTTTTTGGCTGAGACGTTGGTGAATAATCTGCTTTCCAATGCGATCAGGCATACTCCAAAAAATGGTGAAATCATTGCATCCTGGGATGCCAGCGGCTTTTCATTTAAGAATACCGGAAAAGATTCTCTTAATCCGGATTTACTTTTCAAACGATTTTCTATTTCCACCACGGAGACTACCAATAGCGGATTGGGATTGGCAATAGTTAAGGAAATTTGCAAGCAAAATAACTGGCAAATCAGCTACAGTTTTATGGATTCCTTCCATGTTTTTTCCATTCGCTTCTGAAAATTCTAAATGTCTTCTAAATCTCATGCGAGTTTAGGGTAATCAAATTTACCTAACCCAACTTTCGCATGAACAAGTACTTAACGATTTTAACTATAGGTAGTCTATTTTCTGCAAGTGCTTGCGCTCAGGAGTATTCGGAAAAAGATGTGCCAGCAGCTGTGAAAACCGCCTTTTCCCAGAAATTCCCTACTGCCAAAAAAGTAAACTGGGACCTGGAGTCAGCCACAGAATGGGAAGCTGAATTTAAGCAGGCAGGTACCGAATACTCCGCAAACTTTTTAACAGATGGAACATGGCAGGAAACCGAGCACGAGATCAAAAAATCTGATGTCCCGGAAGCCATCAAGCAAGCCTTTGCGAAGGATTTTTCAGGGTATGAACTTGAAAAAGTAGAAATCTCAGAAACAGCTGTTGGCAGTGTATATGAATTGGCCGTGGAAAAAGGGGAGGAAGAATGGGAGTTGGTCTTTGATGCCCATGGATTATTAATAGAAAAGAAAGCGATAGAAGAAAACGATGAAGATTAAAAACTATTTCCTGATTGGGTTACTACTGACTTGCCAGTCGCTCTTAGCGCAGGAGACCAAAGTAAACATATCTGGGAAAATACTGGACAAGGCTTCTCAGGAGGCCTTGTCTTATGTAAATGTAGTATTGAAAACTGCCAAGGATGCCAGCTTTGTTACTGGTGCTATTACAGATGAATCAGGGCTTTTTACGCTGGTGGATGTAAAGCCTGGCGACTATGAACTAGAGGCTAGTTTTATGGGGCTGGAGACGGTCCGCAAGAATATTTTTGTGGGTACTAGCTCAGCATTTTTGAATATTGGGGAGATCGATATGTCCAGCTCCATCCAAGAATTAGGAGCTATAGAAGTAGTAGGGCAGGCAGAAGCGGTGAGCAATAAACTTGATAAGAAAACCTATGATCTAAGTCAGAATATCAGCCAAAGTGGTGGGTCGGTCCTTCAGGCCATGTCCAATCTGCCTGGAGTTTCTATTCAGGATGGGAAGGTTCAGATTAGAGGGAATGACCGCGTGGCCGTGTTGATTGATGGGAAGCAAACCGCATTAACAGGATTTGGCAATCAATCAGGACTGGATAATTTACCTTCCTCATCTGTAGAGCGAATAGAAATCATCAATAATCCCTCGGCGAAATTTGATGCAAATGGTAATGCAGGCATTATTAATATCATCCTAAAAAAAGAGAGTCAGGAAGGTTTCAATGGAAAAGTAGGAATGGCTCTAGGTCTTGGTGCTAATTGGGAGAAGAAAGCAAACCTTCCAGGCATTCGTCCTCAATACAAAAACACTCCGAAAATCAATCCTTCACTTTCCTTGAACTACCGGAAGAAGGATGTGAATTTTTTCCTTTCTGCAGACAACCTATATACCCAGACGCTGAATAAAAACGAGTTCGTAACCCGAACTTACGATGATGGCTCAGTCATCAATCAGCAATTGAAAAGAAATAGAAATACTAATTTCTTGACCACACGAGCAGGAATGGATTGGTCAATAGATCAGTCGAATACGCTTTCAATTTCCGGACTCTTTGGAAGTGAGAAAATTATAGATCGTGGAGATCAACCATTTTTCAACGAGGATTATTCCGAGCGATTCAGACTCTGGCAGTTTTTGGAAGATGAGCTCAAAACTACCGTGATGGGGACGGCAGCTTTCCAGCACAAATTCACTGACCCAGGGCACAGCTTTTCTGCGGGCCTCAATTATACGTTCCATAGAGAAGATGAGAAGTATTTCTTTACCAATATTCTTCCAGATTATACAGGAGATGAAGCCTTCAAATTGCTTTCTGATGAGAATGTAATCGATGTGACACTAGATTATGTCAAGCCGCTAAAGAATGGTCGATTTGAAACTGGAATGAAATTCAGAAGACGATGGATTCCAACTAACATGCAGTTTTTCCCAAGTGGGAATTCTCCCCTAGATTCACTCGCAGGAGGTGCTGCAACATATAAAGAGAAGATTCCTGCAGTTTATGGCAATTATGTTTTTGAATCCAAAAAACTGGAAGCTGAGATCGGGCTGAGACTTGAATACATCAAGCTGAATTATGAAGTAAACCCAAATCATCCGACTTACAAAAGCGACGGGTATAGTTACTTTCAGCCTTTTCCAAATACACGCCTTTTCTATAAAATCAATGCGTTGAATAAACTTAGCGTATCTTACAATAGACGTGTAGATAGACCAAATGAAGTGGATATCCGAATCTTCCCGAAGTATGACGATGCAGAAATCATCAAGGTTGGTAATCCAGCTTTGAAACCTCAGTTCACCAATTCTTATGAACTAGGTTGGAAAACTACCTGGGCAAGCGGATCGCTCTATTCTGCGCTTTATCACCGCATGGTAGATGGGACGATTACGAGGATTTCCACCACCTTCGGAGACAGCAAGTTGATTTATGCGATTTTCCAAAATGCAGGAAAAAGCTATAATACTGGTTTTGAGATGATCTGGGATCAGGATGTGACGAGTTGGTATTCCTTTGATTTGAACTTGGTTGGGTACCACAATCGAATTGATGCATTTTCAGTTGAGAATCTCTATCCAAAGCCTCATACATTCAGTGCGGACAAGCAGGAGATTTTCTCTGGTAATGTGAAGTGGAATTCCAAATTCAAGTTTTCTGAAAATTTCACAGGTCAATTGACAGCGATATATCAGGCACCTGATGTCATTCCTCAGGGAAGAATTGAAGGAAGATTTACGCTGGATTTGGGATTGAAAAAAGTGATTCAAGATGGTGATGGTGAGCTGTTTTTCAATGCGACTGACTTGCTGAATACGATGGTGATCAAGAAAACCATAGATGCAAATGATTTTAGCTATACCAGCGCGGATTATTACGAGACACAGGTGTTCCGAGTAGGGTATAGTTACAAGTTTTAACTGAGGTTTCACATGAAGGGAAAGGCAAAAGAACTAACTATTATCATCCCCGTTTTCAATGAAGAGGAAGGGATTTCCAGAATTATACCCGCCTTCGAATCGTACGTCGCACTATCCAAATTCGAAGTAAATATTTTATTGGTCAATGACGGATCTACGGATAACAGCTTAACTGAAATCAAAAAGGTCAAGGCTTTTTATGAGCATGTGGCTTTTATATCTTTTGCGAAAAATGCAGGGTTAAGTGCTGCTATTAGAGCAGGTTTTGAAGCCGCAAGTACTGAATGGGTTGGCTACATAGATGCTGACTTACAGACTGACCCAAATGATTTCCTGAAACTGGAGGAATTTGTTCCTGAATATGATTTGGTCACAGGTAGGAGAGAAGGGCGCAAGGATAGTATGGTGAAGAAGATATCTTCGACTATTGCAAATTGGTTTAGAGATTCCATGCTTCATGATGGAGTACATGATTCGGGCTGTCCCTTGAAAATACTGAATAGAGAAATGGCGTTGAACATGCCTTTTTTCAAAGGAGTACATCGGTTCTTTCCTGCTTTGACTTTGGTTCAGGGAAAAAAAATCATGGAAATACCAGTGAGTCACTTTCCTCGAATTACAGGCAAATCAAAATTTAATGTGTGGAACAGGCTGCTCTCCCCGCTACAAGATACTATTGCAGTACGATGGCTCGGAAAGCGCCAATCGGGTTACACTATTGCCGAGAATTCTATCCTTAAAAAACATCCTGAGCTGAATGAATAATTGGACACTTCTGGGAGTTGGGTTTCTGGCTCAGGGATTATTTTCTGCTCGTTTTCTAATTCAGTTGGTCAAGTCTGAGAAAGCGGGGAAAGTCCTTTCCCCAGTGATTTTCTGGCAATTGAGCTTGATGGCGTCATTTCTTTTGCTGGTGTATGGGACATTCAGACAGGATATTGCGATAGTTGGAGGCCAACTCGTAGGTTATTTTATTTACATCAGAAATCTTCAGATTCAAGCTGCGTGGAAGCAGTTCGCTGCTTGGATTCGCTGGAGTTTTCTTTTATTACCAGTAGTCTTTCTAGCCTACCTCATCCTCCATTCACAGTATGATTTTGAGCTACTGCTACACAATCCTGATATAGGAAGCGTGCTTCTGACTTGGGGTACCATAGGACAGGCGATTTTTACCGCCAGATTTTTAGTGCAGTGGGTAAATGCCGAAAAGACCAAAGAGTCTCAGTTTCCACTGAGTTTCTGGTACATCAGTTTAGTCGGAGCAGTGCTAATTGCGTCCTATGCGATATTCAGAAAAGACTCAGTACTTTTCATTGGTCAGGCATTTGGGATTGTGGTATATGCTCGTAATCTGATGATTCATTACGGTAAGGCCAATACCACCAACATGACCTATTTGGATCGATTGAAAGACTTACGGCTGCCACTACTAATTCTCTTCACCAGCTTAGTCTTGTTTTTCAATCTTGGGGCCTGGTCAGTCACAGAATCCAGCGAAGCTCGCTATGCTCAGATTGCAAAGGAAATGGTGCTGACAGGAGATTGGCTTCATCCTCAACTGATGGGGATTTATCATTACCATAAGCCGCCAGTGACCTATTGGTTGACAGCAGTTAGCTATAAAGTATTAGGAATATCTCCATTCTCGACAAGATTTCTACTTCAGGTTTCAGTTCTTCTTCAAATCTGGCTGGTGTATAAGATTGCTTTAAATTTCTTCAAGCGATCATATTCAGCATTCTTGGCGGCAATGCTATATGCATCATTTCCTGCTTTGATTATAGGAAGTAGAGCACTGACCACGGATACATTTTTGACCACGTTTGTAATAGCGGCTTTGTTTTGCTGGTTTTCCTATTTGGAAAAACGTAAGGCAATTTTGCTGATTGCTTGCTATGTTTTTCTGGGGATTGGATTTCTGACCAAAGGCCCAGTGGTTCTGATTGTGCCTGTTTTGATCTGGATTTATCAAGGGTTAGTGATGAAACAGAGGATGGGTTCTTTCAAAATTCACCTCGCTGGAATAGCATTGATGCTCGGAATTGGGTTGAGTTGGTTTGTGTTCTTGCAGTCCGAAGATGATCGCTTTCTGAATTACTTCCTGTTCAAACATACTATCGATCGATTCGCTACAGATACTTTCCACAGGGGTCAACCCTTTTGGTTTTACGGAGCGGTATTACTGGGAACAGCTTTCCCTTGGGTAATTATTTTATTGAAGAAAATTCCTGTCAAACGAACTGATTTTACCCAAAAAGGAGCAATATTGGTGATGTGGGTGCTTTTACCGCTGGTTTTTTTCTCTCTGAGTCAGTCCAAACTGGTGCTGTATATTTTGCCACTTTACTCTGGTCTGGCAATTGGCGCGATTTATTATTGGGAGCAACTGAGCGATTCTCAACAAAAAATCTGGGAACGTTGGCAGCTGGGTTTTCATGTGATTCTGATGATTGCCTTGGCTTCATTGACTTTGATTGAGCCTAAGATTACGTTGAACTACAAGTTTTACTTTTTCTGGTTTATGACTGCTTCCCTGCTTTTGACTTTGCAGAAAGTTGATATTCGAAGAATGGACAGAAATGTGATTTCTTCTTTTATTTTCACGATGGGTTTGACTGGGATGTCCACCTTTTTCATGAGCCAAAATCCTGGATTGACTAATGATACACATCGGGTCACGGAATGGATCATGCAGAATGAACCTGATACAAAAGAGATCATAGTCTATAATAAGCGATTGCCTTCGGTGCTATTTAATTCTGATTTGGAAGTGATTTCGATTTATGACGGAGATGAAAGTCTGAATCGGGAGACCCAGTTTCAGCATGATGATCAATGGAAATCCGGCCTGATCAATCTACAATCGGATTCTACTTGGATTATGGATAAAGCTGCAGATCATTCAATTTGGATTTCAAAGGAGAAAAAGGAATTCCCAGATCTAAAAGAAAGAGGGTCATGGAAGGAACTTCAAGTCATAGATGGCTGGAGAATTATGAGATTGGAGCTAATGAAATGATTCGTTACATTCATAGATTTGAATTCAAATATATCTTCAATTAGTATTTTTAATTGGTTTGGAGCGGAAGTATTTGCTAAGATAGTAGCTCAATTATTTCCAGATTTTTCTGCATTCCTGCGTGGTCCACTGCCATGAATCCTTTATTGTCTACAATCATTTTATCCGCTCCTGAGGCTAGTAACAGCTTGACCAGCTCCTCCTTGCCAAACATGCTGGCAAACATCAAAGCCGTACCGCCATTGCCATGCTTTGCATCTAAATCCGCACCATGATCAATTAGAATCTTAGCTATATCCAAATATCCTTTAAAACATACGCCCATCAAGGCGGTATTGCTACCATCATCTTTTTGATTGACTTCTGCTCCATGTTGCAAAAGTATTTCGGTGGCCTCAGTTTGATGATTGTATGCAGCTATTATCAACGGAGTGAATCCCTTGTCTCCTTGGAAGTTTACGTCAGCTCCTTCATGAATAAGCTGTTTAATACGTTCTGTATTCCCTTGTCTAGCGGCGTCAATTAGTTCGTTCATTGTGTGCTTGTAAAGTTAAAGGGGGAACGCAAGGATCCCCCAAGTTCAGTTTTATGCAGGGATTTTACCTTTTTCCCTTTCGAAGAAGCGATGCTTTCCTATAGCTTTGATGAATCGATCAGAAAGATCTTTCCCTTCATGCTCACCTGTTAGAAGTCCTACTTTCTCTAAGTCCTTTGGTTTCGCATTCAAGTAGTTTTTCACATAACTCATATTTACCAAATCAACCCCTTGGCCTTCAGTTGCGATGGCTTTGCAGTGTAAAAACGCTTCATCAATAAAGTGAATCGCTTTAGGAGTTTTCTTTAGTGCATCAATACTTTTGTCACCAGATGGAATAAAGATAGCGTCAACTAGAACGGATGAGAAAGTCAAGAAACTGTGATCTACCTTAATTTCATTTCCGGAACTGTCTTTTATCATCCCTGATTTTGGAGCTATGATCTTTACTATAGCACCTTCTGCTTCCAGTGCCTTTTTCATGGTATTCACGGAGTCTCCGTTCACGCCGTCAGCTGTTAAGAAAGCGATTTGCCTAGTTTTGATATTGCCCAGGACTGTGTTTGCCATGCTTAGTGCTGGGGATTTTTCAAGCTTAGGTTTTACCTCAATTGGCTGATAATCCTTAGGATTGGCATCTGCTCCGAATTGGTGATTGATAGGCTGTTCCGGATCCTTAACTTCTAGGGACAATGCTTCAGCCACCTTTTCTGCTAATTCATAATTTACCTGAGAGATCAATCCTACCACACGTTGACGAATTTCAGGCATGTCTACTTTTCCTAATTCAAAAGCGAACGCATCTGCTACATGATTTTGCTCTGGCTCAGAAAGACTATTATAGAATAAAGCAGGCTGACTGAAGAAATCCATAAAGCTTCTGCTTCTTGCTCTTACCTTATTGGCATCAACACGTTCCTGGTAAGAAGAGAAACCTCCTTCGCTCTCTTTCGCCTGCTCAGGATAACCAGCTCTGATAGAATTTGGATGATAGCTCGTTTTACCTCTGTTTATCTCCATTCTTGCTATTCCATCTCTTTGGTTATTGTGAATGGTGTTTATAGGCCTGTTGATTGGGATTTCATGAAAATTAGGGCCTCCAAGTCGACTGAGCTGAGTATCTGTATAGGAGAACAATCTTCCTTGTAGTAGTGGGTCGTTAGTGAAGTCAATTCCAGGTACCAAGTGACCTGGGTGAAAGGCGATTTGCTCTGTTTCTGCAAAGAAGTTTTCAGGATTACGATTGAGGGTCATTTTTCCGATTCTCTGGACAGGGACGATCTCCTCTGGAATTAATTTGGTCGGATCGAGTAAATCGAAATCAAATTTATGTTCATCGGCTTCGGGTACAATCTGCACACCCAGTTCCCATTCTGGGAAGGAACCTGCTGCAATGGCTTCATACAAATCACGGCGATGGAAATCCGGATCCTGACCATTTATTTTCAAAGCTTCGTCCCATACTACGCTATGCGTACCTAGGAGTGGTTTCCAATGAAATTTCACAAAATGCGATTCTCCTTTCTCATTGATCAACCGGAAGGTATGAATCCCAAAGCCTTCCATCATCCTTAGGCTTCTTGGTATGGCTCTGTCACTCATCAGCCACATTACATTGTGCATGGTCTCTGGAGAGAGTGAAACAAAATCCCAAAAGGTATTATGTGCTGAGGCCGCTTGTGGTATTTCGTTGTCAGGTTCAGGCTTTACCGCGTGGATTAAGTCTGGAAACTTAATAGCATCCTGAATAAAAAAAACAGGCATATTGTTTCCCACCAAATCATAATTTCCTTCCTCAGTATAGAATTTCACAGCAAAACCTCGAACATCCCTAGGCACGTCAGCTGATCCACGAAAGCCAGCTACTGTTGAAAATCGAGTGAATACCGGAGTTTCCCGGCTAGGATCAGTTAAGAATTTTGCTTTCGTGTATTTTTTTAGAGAATCGTCATACACTTTAAAAATACCGTGGGCACCAGACCCTCTAGCATGGACAATTCGCTCAGGAATTCGCTCATGATCAAAATGAGTGATTTTTTCTCGAAGGATAAAGTCTTCCAGCAGCGTTGCACCTCTTTCTCCGGCCTTCAACGAATTTGTGTCGTCGTTAATCTTTAGCCCTTGATTAGTAGTCATTTTTTGACCTTCACTTTCCTCATAATTTTTCTGAAGATCTTCTATTTTTTGACTGTCTTTTTTGGAGTTGTTTTTTTTGCTCATAGCTGTATAGGTTAGTTAGTTTGTGGTCTTACATCTACATCTAATAATATACCAGCCGAACGCAAAAGTCGCAGGACTACTTTCATTAGCTAGACCTTGATGCAAAAAGCATAGGTAAAGTTGATCTGAGAGCTTTAAGCTTCTACTAATAATTGATTGGAATTTTTTATAACCCTTTGGATGACCCCATTTTGGGAGGTATATGATTTCCCATTTTTTGCAAAAAACACCCTGTGATTGATTTGGGAAAGCAAGCGTGGAATGATTCAAGCCTGTTGTATCATAGCTTTCTACACTGCGAGAAATGTCGGATAGGTTAAAAAAAATCTCAACTAGTATAGGTTAGCTTCAGGTAAAATCCTCATTACATAGCTATAAGTCTTTCATGTTTTTCTAGGGCTCAAATTTTCCTTTTCATAGGTGCCATCATACATCCATTCGGATTCCAATTACTTCAGACAGTTCTTGATGGAAGAGTAGGTGATTTAATTTGATGCCTATAGAATATAATTGATTGCCTTGTGGGACAGTAGTACCTAAGGGGCTATTCATGAGTATATTACTCTAAAGCAATAAAAGGCTAACCCAAGTTTGGATTAGCCTTTTAACTTTATGAATTATTCGGGATTAGAGAATTGGGTTTCCACCTCTTCTTACGTCAGACTGTCTGTCTCCACGATGTGAGGTCTCCAAAAATCCATCTCCGTATTTCTCATCTCTGATACGGCTTGAATCCATATCAGATTGATCTCTTGTATAATAAACTCTGTTTTCAAGATCATATCGGCCATAAAGACTGCGATCCTCAGCACTGTAATAGCTTCGTACGGCATGAAGAAATTCGCCCTGTGGTCCTGCTGGCCAGTGATCACTGTCGAAGCCAGGTGCATTTTCCAGTGTTTCTTTAGTCTCTTTCACAATTATCACATCATCCTGATGTGGGTGAAAGTTGAAGGATTCTGCAGGCAAAGCCAGTAATTTGGAACCTAGATTAAGAAAACCTTCGTCCACTTTTAATACGATATAATCTACCTCAAGTGAAGTAGTGTTATAGACGATGTCTTTGATAGATCCTACTGATTCATCTCTTGCAGTTTTAACTTTACGGGAGATTACATCTGTGCTACTGATTTGATATTCATTTGTAATGTTCATAATGATAGTTGGTTAAGTGAGTTATTCATTTGACCTATACAATCCCAGATCTATGCCAAAGCCTTAATCGGCCGTTTGAGCACAATAGCGTGATATTCCAAATTTCTGGTTGAGAACTCATTACCCTTTTCGTGGATTGTATTTCCTTGAGTAGGGAAAAAGAAACAATTTTACTTCGGCTTTACAAAGCTGATTCAGGAGCTGTTTTCAAGTTTTTTGCTACAAAGGAAATAATGGGATTTTCACTTATGTAAAACAAATTTCAAAGCGGCTTTAAGGTATCATCTACATAGCACCATGCCCAATTATCCCCTGGCTCAGCAGATTCTACCACTGGGTGAAGATGCTGTCTGGCATGAGCGCTGGCATGTTGGTTTGGGGAAGAGTCACAGCAAAGGGTTACACCACAGCTCTGGCAGGTGCGAAGGTGAACCCATTTACTTCCAGATTTTACGCATTCTTCACATTCGTAGGCTTTAGCCTTTTTCTGTTCATAATTTTTCAGATGCTCGCAAGTTCCAACTTTCATAAGTTGACAATTTTAGTTAGACGCTAGGTATTCATGTACAAACTTTATGGCCATTGAGCCTTCACCTACAGCGGAAGCGACGCGGTTCATGGCCCCAGAGCGCACATCTCCAGCAGCAAAAATTCCAGGAATGCAGGTTTCAAGAAGTAGGGGATCGCGCTTCAGCTTCCAATTCTTATGGAAGTTTTCATACCTAGTTAGGGCCGGGCCGGTTTCAAGGAAGCCTCGTTTATCTTTAAGAATATCAATTTGCAACCAGTCAGTAATAGGTCTGGCTCCGATAAAAATAAAGAGTGCAGCAGCTTTCTTCTTTTCTTCCTTCTTGGTATTTGTGTTGAGAAGCACAACTTCAGAGAGTCTGTCTTTGCCTGTTACTTCAGTTATTTCTGACTCTCCCACAACCTCAATATTCGAAGTGGAAGAGATTTGATCGATTAGATAGTGCGACATACTACTGCTCAGGTCTGGTTTCCTTACTACGATGTAAACCATTTTCGCAAACTTGGAAAGATACATTGCAGCTTGCCCTGCCGAGTTTCCACCGCCAACTATATAAATATCTTCATTCTGGCAGGAAACAGCTTCCGTGGTCGCAGCGCCATAATAAATGCCTGCTCCGGTAAATTCATCAATGCCTTTCGCAGGATGCTTTCTGTAATCAACTCCTGTGGAGATGATGATGGTTTTGGCATTCACGACCTCACCATTCTTGAGCGTAATGATCTTGTAGTTGTCTTTTACCTTGATGTCTACTACCTCCTGCGGAGAAAGAAACTCGATTCCAAATCGCGTGGCTTGAGTTATTGCTCTTCTTGAAAGTTCTGCTCCGCTGAGGCCTTTGGGGAATCCTAGGTAATTTTCAATTCTTGAACTTGTCCCTGCCTGTCCTCCAGGGGCTCTTTTTTCTATCAGCAGTGTATTTAATCCTTCAGAACCTCCGTAGACACTGGCGGCCAAACCGGCAGGTCCAGCACCTATCACCGCTACATCATACATTGCTTGCTTTGCTTTGATGGACATTCCCGCTTTTTCACCCACTTCTGCTGTGGTAGGATTAGTCAGGAAACTTCCATCTTCGAAAAACACAGCGGGTAGGTTTTTGATCTCAATCCCATTGAGTTCAATCATCTCTTTTCCTTGGGGACTGTTTTCAATATTGAGCCATTGATAAGGAACTAGGTTTCCCGAAAGGAAATCTTTGATTAGATGGGACTTTGGAGACCATTGATGCCCTACAATTTTTAGACCTGGACCATCTGGAATATAGCTACTTTGCCACTCATCCAACTGGTCATTCAAGACTGGGTAAAGTTTTTCCTCAGGAGGGTCCCAAGGCTTTAGCAGGTAGTAGTCGAGTTGAACCTCATTGATGGCTCGAATAGCAGCTTCAGTATCGGAATAGGCCGTCAGCAGGATTCGTTTTGCATCTGGAAAGATGGCTTTGGCTTTTTCTAGAAATTCCACGCCAAGCATCTCAGGCATTCGCTGATCTGAAAGAAATAGGGCAACGGTTTCTCCTTTCTTTTTGAAATCAATCAATGCCTCCAATGCTTCCTTGGCAGATTGGGTGGCCACGATTCTGTAGTTGTCCCGGAATTCGCTCCTCACATCCCGCTGTATAGATTTCAATACTGCTGGATCATCGTCTATAAGAAATAGGATAGGTTTTTTCATTAGTTATGATGCGAGGATTGGTAGGCATATGGTGAAAATGGTTTTGCCAGGCTTGGACTCCAAATAAATAGACCCGCGATGCTGTACTTTGATAATCTGCTGGACGAATTCAAGTCCCAGACCGGTTCCTTTACCAACCGCTTTGGTAGTGAAGAAAGGATCGAATATTTTATCCTGTATATCCTTGGGTATTCCAGTGCCGGTGTCAGCTATTTCTATGTTCACAAATTCGCCTTTCTTGGTAGTTGTTATTGTTAATTGCTTTGTTTCCTGATCCTCCATAGCATCAATCGCATTGTCTATCAAATTGGTCCATACTTGATTGATTGGGCTTGGAAGGATCGCCGTCAAGGGTAAATCTTCCTCGTAATTCTTAATTACTTCTATGTACTTTAGTTTATGGTTGAGCATAGTAAGGGTAGTGTTCAATCCTACATGGATATCTGTCGGAGTTTTCTCCACGGCTTGATCCATATGCGTATAGCTTTTCACTGAGGAGACCAGATCGTTGATACGTTGGGAAGCGTCTTGAATTTCATCTACAAGCTTTTCTGTAGTTAATACCTGGTTCAGCCAGCTAAAAATTGGGTTTCTATGCACTTCTGGAATATCCTTAGCGATGGACTCCATGTCATCTACAGTCAGTCCAAAATCCACAAAATTTGCCGCTAAATCATCCGAATCTTCTATTTTATGATCATCGAACCAATCCATTAATTCATCTTCCAAGTTTGATTTTTCGATCAATGACATTTTCAGCTGAACGTCATACATTTTACTAAAAACCACTTCGTTGATACGATCAATTTCCTGGTCAGAAAGCTTTATTTTAATAACATTCTTGAATTTTTCGGGAGTGATCTTTAGATGCTTTGCCAGTTCCTGTGAGCTTCTTACTACTGCAGCAGAAGGGTTGTTAAGTTCATGTGCTAGCCCTGCAGATAATTTACCAAGCGCCATCATTTTATCATCCTGCTGCTCTTGTTTGGTAAACTGACGGATTCGCGTGCTCATAGTATGGACAAACACAGTAGTCAGTTCATGATTTTCCCGGATCATTTCTTTGAAATATTTTTCTTCTAAACTGATCACCGTCGCATCTGAAAGAGCTTCTGCGTAGGCTTGAGCAGACTGGGCGCGAGAATAGGGGAGCATTCCTGTAATACTGTTTTTGGTGAAGTGACCTACATTTACAAATTGATTGTTTCGTTTTAATCTTAGCGTAAACTCCCCTTTTAAAATGATAAATAGACGGTTTATAGGGTCTCCAGGAGTAAATAGTGTTTCGCCTTCCTTTATTTCGTAGCAATCACTTTTGCTTATCAACCAATTTAATTGTTCCTCAGGTACGCCTCCCAGCTCTTCGATTTGCTTTAATGCTGCTAATGTTTCCATATTCAAGAATTAAGATAAACTGTATTTGGAGAAAAATTTCAGCCAAGGAGGATTATATGCGAAGTCACTAGAATCCTTAGTATAATCTAACTATGAACTGTATAAGTATCGAACAGTTCAGAAGGTTAAAATTGCCTCAAATTATAAGTTCTACATATTTTATATTGCTTTTGCCAACTTACTGGCAAAGAAGCGTTTAATCACAACATATATTTTTTTACACCTTATTCTGACAGGCTTTTTTTTTTGATCGAATTCGGTCAATTCTGTCCGAAAATTTGAAGGATTATTTTTGAAAAGATCCCTTTGCAGCTAGCTATACTAGTTTTTATTTTCGGTATGGATCTGGTGAGATAAGCCTCTGGTTCTTAAGTTCAAAACACCTTTTTAAAACGCTATGTTTCAAAACTATCTCACTTCCCTCTGGAGACATGTTTCCAAAAACAAAGTTTTTACTTTTATCAATATCGCTGGACTCGCCATAGGAATGTTGGCTTGCATTCTGATTACGCAATTTGTCTTGCATGAATTGAGCTACGATAATTTTTTAGATAAAAAGGATAGGATCTTCAGAATACAGCAAGACCGGTATGACAAAGGAGAACTTTCTACCCAATGGGCGGCAGGAGCAGCAGGAATAGGACCTGACCTAAAGTCAAGTTTTCCTGAAGTGAAAGCCTATACGCGGTTAACAAACAGGGGAGCGACGCTTTCTACGGGAGACACCTTCTTCAAGGAAGATAATTTGTATTTCGCATCGGAGGACTTCTTTACTATTTTTTCTATAAAACTTCTCGAAGGAGTAGATTCCCTTGTATTGAGGGAACCTAATAAGATGGTGGTTTCCCAATCTACGGCCAAAAAGTATTTTGGAATGGAGGATCCTGTAGGTAAAACTCTGAAGGCAAACGGAAACTTAGAATTTGAGGTATCTGGAGTTTTTGAAGATCTCCCGGTAAATACCCATATGCAAATTGATGTTTTGGCTTCATTTGTCACGTTGGAGAAACTATCGGATAATCCTTTTTTGACTTGGGATTGGGATGGCTTTCTTACCTATATTCTTTTGGAGGAAAATACTGACGCAAAATCTCTGGAAGCGAAATTCCCAGATTTTGTTCAGTCGAAGCACGGGGAGGAATTGAAAAAATTCAATGCTGGAATTGAATTCCATCTCCAACCTGTCGCTGATATTCATTTGGATTCAGATTACATTATGGAGTTCAAAGCTAATGGAAATAGGCAGTCGGTAAATTTTTTGTCGGTGGTAGCTCTCTTGATTATGATCATTGCTTGGATCAATTACATTAATTTGGCTACCGCAAAATCTATTGAACGCGCCCGCGAAGTAGGTATTCGCAAGGTAATGGGAGGGTATCGAGCCCAGCTTATCCAGCAATTCTTGACTGAATCATTGTTTTTGAATTTTGTGGCAGTGATTCTTGCTGCTGCTTTAGCCATTCTACTTACACCTTGGTTTAGTAGTCTTACCGAAAGGGAACTCGGTTATCAGTTGTTTTTACAACCTGACTTTTGGTTGATTTTACTTGGTTTGATTGTCTTCGGAGCACTTATTTCAGGACTGTATCCGGCATTTGTCCTTTCCTCTTTCCAGCCCGTGGAAGTTTTGAAAGGAAAATTCAAAAATTCTGATGCTGGTGTTTGGTTGAGAAAAGGGATGGTGGTCACACAATTCATCGCTTCCATTACGCTTATGGTAGGAACTTTTACAGTTTATCAGCAGCTGATTTTTATGCAGAATCAAGACTTAGGAATTTCTATTGATCAAACAGTGGTTTTAAATTCACCCAGTGTGACCGACTCGACCTATAAACAGAAGTATCAGGTTTTCAAGCAGAATATTTCAAGCCACACTGGGGTGATTTCTGTGACTGCCTCTACTTCAGTACCTGGAAGTCAACCTGGCTGGAATGCAGGAGGTATCCGTAGATTGAGCCAAGCTGAGGATGAGCAAAACCAATATAGGATCATCATGACTGATGGGTCTTTTAACCAGAGCTTTGGTCTGGAGATGCTTTACGGACGTGAGTTTTCTGACGATATGGCCAATGAGGACAAGAATGTTCTTCTGAATGAAACTGCCACCAAGCTGATGGGATTTGCCTCCCCTGAAGAGGCGATCAATGATGAGATTTTCTTCTGGGGGGATACCTTTAACATAGTGGGAGTAATGAAAGATTATCATCAGGAATCGCTTAAGAAATCATTTGATGCTTTGATCTTTCGATACAGTGATGCTCCGAATGGGTATTACTCAGTCAAAGTAGCTACCGGTGAAGTCAATGAATTAATGGCTACCCTTGAATCTGATTGGAAGGAAGTCTTTCCTGGAAGTCCTTTTCAGTACTTCTTTTTGGATGAACACTTTGATCAGCAATACAAGTCTGACCAGCAATTCGGAACCATCTTCAGTATTTTCTCGGCCCTAGCTATTTTTATTGCGAGTTTGGGTATGTTTGGTCTGTCTTCGCTTACAACTATTCAGCGCACAAAGGAGATCGGAATCCGAAAGGTAATGGGTGCCTCCATGTTGGGTTTGCTTCAGTTGATTAATAAGGATTTTATTATTTTGATCTTGATTGCAATACTTTTCTCAGTTCCACTTTCGATTTGGATTATGAATTCCTGGTTACAGGATTTTGCTACTCGAATTCCTTTGTCCTGGTGGATTTTTGCTATTCCAAGTTTGGCTGTGGTAATTATCACACTAATTACTGTCAGTGTTCATACCATTAAAGTGGCAACGATCAATCCTGTCAAGTCACTAACCTATGAGTGAGTTTCTCAATTTTCTTTCCATGTTAAAGCTTGGATAAAAAATAGTTGAGATTAATAAGGTTGTTGGTGAAAAATAGCAAGTCATCCTTTTCAGAAATTAGTAGTAAAAATTTTTCATAAGTGTTTATCTAAAGTGTCTTGGGACCTTACCATCCATTTTCTCCACTGCTTGGAAAATAATTGCCGCTCAAATATTTCGGCTGTAACTCCAATTGCGACTTTTAGCGTAGAATAAAATAGAACCATGCTCCAATGAGGCGTTGTCTGATTAGGTTTTTTTTGGAGCAAGGGCTCTTGTTATAGGTTGATAACGCTTATCCACCGGTGCTTTTGCAAGTGCGGCTACTCCCAAGAAGAGAATTGCAGAAAGAATTTGGAATTTATTTTTTGATAGGTCCATAGCATTTTTCTTTAAAAGAATTAAACTCTATTCGAAACACCTAAAGTCATTTATCTGCTAACCGCTGGTGAGAACTCTGTCGGTTATTTCTACAGCCACTGTAGATATTTAAGTATTTGGAATTAAATATACGGGGTTCTTAAGGAGGCTTAGTGATAGTAATGAATTCACTCTTTAAACTAGTATATCGTAAAAATGTATAGGAAGTAATTTTACTGCTTGTTATTTTGGTAGAATAAATTGCCACTAATAATGGATGAACAAGAACCTAATTTAGAACTGCCTCCTAAACAAAAATCTATTTGGAATGCAGATAAAATCATAGGGTTAAGTGCTGTTGTAGTTAGCCTTGCAGCATGTCTTTTGATAGCTTATCAAACTTTTTTGATGCGTGAGCAGCAATTACTCTCAGTTCTGCCTCACCTTTCTATCGGAAATGAAGCGTCCTACACTCCGAACTTTAGATTTGTACTTAGCAACCACGGGATTGGGCCTGCAACCATTGAAGATGTAAGAATTAGATATAAGGGCGAAGATGTGGCTGCCCAGGATCTTGCGTCTTTTTTCATTCAGAACTCTCAAGAGTTACAAGCTCTTAACAATGTATTTCATTCCAATGTTTTTCCCGGAATGCTCATTCCTGCCGGATTTGATATTGCAATTTTCGAAGTGATCAACTCAAAAGCTGACGCAGAAAAACTTCATGAAATCATAAATTCATTTTATGAGGAAGGGTTAAGTTTTGAAATTGTTTATACTTCAGTCTATGGAGAGCGATGGAAAATTACAGAGAGCTCCCTAGCGCCGGAGAAGCTTTGAATGAAAATGGCGTAAATTCTTCATCGAAATCCTTACTTTTTCCAAATCTTCTCAACTGTAAGAAATACCTTGTCCTTTATTTCAATATCACTTTTAAACTTTCCCATTAAGTATATCCCAATAACCTGTTCAGGATACTTGCCCATAATTTGACTTGTTTCAAGTTTCAAATGCTGACGGGTAACTACCTTAATTTTTACAGATTTTCCCCAAACTTAAATCCGAGAACTTACCATCTTACTATTGATGATTCTAAACTTAACTTTACCCACCTACACTCTCCTTCAATAAAGCCGTCACCAGCTCCACGGTTAATGGTTTCTTATTTGCTTTTTCCCGAAGGGCATCAAAAGAGTACCTAAAGTCACATCCTTCTTTGTAAGCACTGCAGCCATAAGCTGTTTTCCCTCTTAATATCGTGCCCTTCTTGCACTGTGGGCAGGCAATTATCGGCGGAGCTTTTTTAGTATCTGAAGTTTTGGCTGTTTTCTTTTCTTCCAATACGAGGTGAAATTTATCATTGAAGCGCACAAGTCCTTCTTTAACTCCCGTCTCCGTTTTAAATCCTTTCAAGTTTACAGTAGATCCTTTTTGGAGCAAACGTAAATACTGATTCTCTGAGATATTCTTGCCTTCAAAAGAAAAAGGGAGTAAAAAGTCGCATCCGGTTTTATAGGCGCTGCATCCGTAGCTCGACTTTCCTTTTAGCAGGGAACCTTCCATGCATTTTGGACAAGTCTGTCCCACAAGCTCAGTTGGTGATTTTACTTTTTCAGGTACCTTCGTTTCAGTCGCCTGAGATAATTTGGTGTGACTCTGTTCTCGTATCACATCGTACACCAGGTGGGCCACCATTTTTTTCATGTTTTTCACAAAAGAACCCGCATGAAACTTCCCTTTCTCAATCTCTTTCAATTGCTTCTCCCATTGGCCCGTAAGTTCTGCAGAGGTCAGAAGGTCATTCTTAATGATATCAATCAATTGTACTCCAGTCTCAGTAGGCAGAATTTGCTTTTTATTTCGCTCAATGTAGTGTCGGCGGAACAGGGTTTCAATAATACTTGCCCGGGTAGAAGGACGGCCGATGCCATTCTCTTTCATTAAGTCCCGTAACTCTTCATCGTCCACTTGTTTGCCGGCCGTTTCCATGGCTCTTAGCAAAGTTGCTTCTGTGAAGTGTTTAGGGGCTTTGGTTTCTTTCTCCAGAAAAGAAGGTTCATGTGGCCCTTTTTCTCCTTTTTTAAAAATGGGTAGCTCGTCTTTTTCCTTTTTATCCTTGCCGTCAGTAGTTTCAAAAACCACTCGCCATCCTTTTTCTAAAATTACCTTTCCTGTGGCTTTAAAGGAAACGGTATCCACTTTTCCTAATACCGTAGTGTTTGCCACCGAGCACTCATCATAGAATACTGCGATGAAGCGCCTGGTGATAATGTCATATACTTTGAGGTGATTCCCGTGCAAACTACTCTGCATACCTGTAGGTATGATGGCATGGTGATCGGTTACTTTTTTATCATTGAAAACCTTGGTTGATTTTTTTAATTTTTTTCCCAAAATCGGTTGAGTTAACGAGGTATAATTCGTTAGCTTCTCCAGGATTCCCGGAGCTTTGGGGTAAATGTCGTTCGGAAGAAAAGTGGTGTCTACTCTTGGGTAGGTGATGACTTTTTGTTCGTAAAGTTGCTGCGCTATCTTGAGAGTTTCGTCAGCAGAAAGCCCAAACTTCGTATTGCAAAACACCTGTAATCCAGTTAAGTCAAAAAGCTTAGGTGCGAATTCCTTCCCTTTTTTCTTTTCAATGGATACGACTTCAAAGTCATGTTCTTTCACTACGTTGGCAAAAGCTTCCCCGTCTTCTTTCTTTAGAAACTTCCCTTCTTCACAGTTAAAGGTTGTCTCTCTATACAGAGTCTGTAATTCCCAGTAAGGTTGTGGCTGGAAGTTTTGGATTTCCTTAAACCGATTTACGATCATCGCCAGGGTAGGCGTTTGGACTCTTCCGATGGACAATACTTGCTTGTACCCACCATGTTTCACAGTATATAGTCGGGTGGCGTTCATTCCTAACAACCAATCCCCGATTGCCCGGGAATATCCGGCATAGTAGAGATTATCGTATTTGGCAGATGGTTGCAATTTTTCGAGGCCTTCCTTAATGGCCTCGGTGGTCAAAGATGATATCCACAGGCGTTTGACTTCCCCTTTATACTCCGCCTGCTCCATCACCCAACGTTGGATCAATTCTCCCTCTTGGCCAGCATCACCACAGTTGATAACGAGTGTGGCTGAGTCAAATAGCTTTTTTACTATCGCAAACTGCTTCTTAACCCCTGAGTTATCAACGACTTTGGTTCTGAACTTTTCGGGAAGCATCGGAAGGTGGCTGAGGCTCCAACTCTTCCAATGGGCTTCATAATCATTAGGCTCAAATAGGGTACAAAAGTGTCCGAAAGTATAGGTGACACTATATCCATTTCCTTCATAGTACCCATCATGTCTTTTATTAGCTCCAAGAACAGAAGCGATTTCGCGGGCCACGCTTGGTTTTTCTGCAATACAAACTATCATCTGAATCAAAAATAGTTAAAATAGATTGAGCTCAGCTCAATGTTGGAGCAATCAAATTCAGTAAAATGAAGTAGCATCTGTGAACCAAGCGGATAGAGATTGCTTATCCAAATCGCCTGTTTAGTGGAGCAAGGCTAATTCTAAAAGTATTTTGTACAGATTGCTTCTTTATAGCTTTGGTAATTTCCCGATTTTTATCACACTTACACGGGCTAAAATCCATAAACCTCCAATCATCTATAACTTTTGAAACAAAAAGTATAGAACAAACAGTACTCTTTTAAATCAAAGGGATGGATTGAAGAGTAAAACTGCAAATTGGTAATAATAAAAGGGTAAAATTGCCGATCCCATCCAGCTCTGCTAACAAGGTATTCATACTTTGCCTGGGATTGATTCCTGGAAAAATACCCTGTACATGGTATGTTTTCGTATCAAATTATTTCTGTCCTTGCACATGTCTTGTTCTTTTTAAAAAGAAGATCTTGATTGAAAGCAATTTGGGAACTAGTAGTTACCTGATCTTAGCGTTTTTTTTTCGCATGGCTACTTAGCTTGTGTGAAGAAGTATGAAAGCTAGACAGTAATTTGGGATACTAGGTGTTACCGGTCTTTTTCTATAGAATAAATTGCTAGCCTGTAATTTTTGAAGCATTCATACTATACTCCTTACAACATTAAAATTTACCGAAATGAAACTCAAGATTTTTTGTCTACTTTCTAATTTGCCATTGGCTTTGCTTCTTATTTCCTGCGAAGGAAATACAAATGATTCAACTGAGAATGCAGTTTTATTTACCTATACTCTATCGATTGAGCCTGTAAATGAAAATTATCTTGCTCCTGCATTGCAGTCTTTTGCACATGCTGCTGTCGAGGATGATTGGCTGCTTTTTGCAGGAAGAACAAACGGTACCGACACCGTAGGAGGATTACATAATTTAAATGCAGATTATTCACTAAAATCTTTCCCCCCCAAATCATTTAACCCCTTTATTTATACGTTCAACCCCAAGACAGGAAACCAGTCTTTCCTTAACTATTCGGACATGTTGAGTACGATTCGCTCCAAGGCTGCAGGAACTAACGGCGAGACGGAAGAAATTAAGTCGATCTGTGGCAAAGTTGCGGATATATTGGCTGAGCACGGCAGGATCTTTATGTGTACTAATCCTCAAGTTGTCCAATCTGGGGATTACTTATATGTAGTAGGAGGATATGGGCCACCTTTAAACGAAATCCCAACGAAGAATAACTATACGACATCTGATGAGATAGCAAGAATAAACGTCCCGCTTTTAATGAGAATTACCAACCAGGACTGGAATCTTACAGTTGCTGAATGGGAGGATCTATTTCGATTTGGAAACAATTCAACGCTAAGAGCTACAGGAGGAGAATTGAAAACGATAAATGAGCAATTTTATCTAGCGGCCGGACATAATTTTGATACCGCTCAGGTCTATTTAAACGCTGTTTATCAATTTGAATTTTCTGAAGATAGTAACACACTCGCCTTAAAAGCTACAGTGACAGATACTATTAGTGACATTTCTCCAGTTGAATTGCTGCATAATCCGAAAATGGCAGATAGCACTTCCGCTTTCAGAAGAAGGGATTTACCTATTGTGCCTTCTCTTTATATTGATGAGGACAACAACATTGCACCTAACTTTGCGCTAATGGGTGGGGTATTCAAATACGGTGAAACATTGGCAGCATGGAATGATGCCATTTATATTACACCAAACGGGGAAGACCAGTATTATATTGATACCCAGCACGATCAAATGAATTGTAATATTTATTCCTGTCCTGATTTCGTGATCTTTGATTCTCAATCTTCAGAGCTTCATACATTCTTACCGGGCGGCATAGGGGATGGCAAGGCAGATAATGATTTATCCGGTTTCACAAATACATTGGGCTACGCTAAGTTCAATCTAAATTCCAAAGCAAGTTCATTTGACACCCTTTCCAACGTTTTTCCATCCAACTATTTTTATGGAGCCGAGGCTGAGTTCGTTCCCAATAGCAATGCCAAGTATTTGTTTATTAATGGTCTCCAAACAGATGTAATCGATGGAGAAAATACTTTCACGAGCTCAGAGTCAGTTCATATTGGATATATCTATGGCGGGATCGAATCTTACGAGGTGTCTCCATCCACCTATGGCAGTGGTAAATCTGGAGCTTCCAATAAAGTTTGGAAGGTAATAGTTACACGGACCCCAGTTCAAGTGGAGAAATAAGAGTATAGGTAAATCCCACTTCTTCAGCGCCTAAGAGAACTTCATTAGAGAGTTGAAGAAAACTGTTCCATATTCCTAAAATAGAAATCATTTCATGGTGGAGTTTACAGTTCAAACCATTTTTCCTCGGACAAATTTGCATTGCCAGCAAGAGGGCTAGGTCATCGGATCGACTATGCTACCAACGCTCAGCTGGGCGTGATCACCAACAGCCTTCGAATAGGCTATGTTTATGAATTCCCGAATGCATCCAGCTACAACCTGCCAAGCAATACCCATGAGTTTACTGCAGTTTTCAACCTGTTTCGGGATAATGTGAGAACGTACTCCCGCCAGGTGGTGATGTGGTGATAGATGTATTTAATGCCTAATTAATTGTATTTTAATGAGTGTGTTTTTCGTTATGTATTATTGTTTTATTTATTAAAAAACCATCGAAATAGGTATTAATACGTATATCGATGGTTTTTATTTTATGTATATTTACAGTGTAATTATTTAATAATATTTTCTAACGTCCTATTATATTGTATTATAAGCTTTTCAATATGTCTTATAAGTAGACGGTTTGTGTTTTTATATTTCTGCTTTTTAGTTAATTTATTTGACAATTGTAGGGCAATTATGTGTTTATCCTAAGGGTGTTAGGAAAATAACAAAATTTCTCATGAAAGAAAATCAAAATCTAGCTGGTTTTGATATGGTTCTGGGACTATCCCAAAACACAATCAATTATCAGTTTCAGCAACTTCACCGAAGAAAAGTAATTAAGAACAAATGGACTGCGCTAGTGGGAAATGTTCTAAATCCACCAGAAGGACAAAAACCCTTTCATTTCGAGGGATCTGACAAAGATCTACAAGCTAAGCTGAACCAGTGGATTTCAAAGCAAAAGGAAATCGCAAATGCTAAGAAGTCAGGAAATTGGGGGGAGATTGGGAAACTCATCGAGTCCCTTAAATCCGAAAATTTAAATTTTGACTATGCTTGGGATGCACAATTGGCATCTCCGACTATTGAAATTATTGAGAAGGATACCCAGCATGTTTTTTTACAATTAGTTTTTTCCGGAGGAATGCTCTATTACCGTCCTGACGACACCTCCGATGTGAAATCATTTGATTTGAAAGGAAGTGTTTACTCATTTACCACGCCTATCGGAAGGCTGAAAATCAACAAGAATCAAATGGTGATGGAGGCAGATGATGAAATGGAGTTGGTTCTTCGTGCTAGTGGGTTGAGTGAAGAAGACTTTAGGATAGAGAGTCTCTTTCTGAACTTCGAAAATGCCAACATTTCTACTTTTGACAAAGGTCGGAGTAAGTTTCCGGAAGAAGCCACACTTCCTTTACAGATTGCAATAGAGAGTTATTTCAACTTGATTCTATCTGGAAGTGAAAATCCATACATATTGGGATATGGCGTGACACGACCTGCAGTCAAAAGTGATCAGGCTATGTTTCAGCCTACTTCATTAGCGTATTCGACCTCTTTCAGCTCCAAAACTGTCTCAAATCATCCAGTCAAATCTCAGTTCAGCGCATTTAATTTTATGATGATGCTTCATGGTCGTTCTCCAGAGAAGGATCAAAATACTGGGGTATTGCCTGCTAGTCTTATAGAATTCGGCAAAGATACCAGCTCCACGACAGATGGGGTTTTTGCGATAGCAAGTAATCAATTTGATGATTATCTGAAATCAATGGATGAATACATTGTCAGTATATTTAGTAAACAGGCAGATGTGGAAGTAGATAATAATTCCTTTCAGAATGTGGATGGGAAATGGACAATGATTGCTCGCCATCATGGCAAACATATAGATGATAAAATTGAAACAATATATACATTGATCAGAAAACCAATTTCAAATGGTGACTTGGGTATAACTGTCGAGTATGAGTTTCATGTGAAAATTGAAGTACATATTATTGCTAAAATAATCACAGAGTGGGAAGTAAAAAGAATAGATCTATCCACTTCTGGTACCTACACTTATAAAGAAGTAAAAGAAAAAGGGAAGGTAGGTAGCTTTAATTTTCTTATCAAAAATGGTAAAGAAGGAAGGTTTGATTTAGAACATAAATTGGTGACTCCAAAGATTGCTTTCAATAGTAATCCAAGTATGATAGGAGGGAGTGTTGGTGATATTATATTAGGCATTTTGTCATTTATATTTTTATGGCCTATCAAAATTGTAGAAGGTATTATCAATCAAATCGCTGTCGATTTAGGGTCTAACTCTGTGAAGTTTCAAGACAATAGGATTGAAGAGTTACGGAATATTGATGTGCTCAATCAAACCAACAAAGTGATTCTACCGCTCGGTAAGACCTATGCCTATAAAAATCTACGCTACTTGGAAGATAAATCCTTAGTAGCATATGATATCTCTTACGCCATTGTAGTCGAAAAATAAACTTCATAATCATGCAGAAGGAACAAAATAATACAGTTACAAAGGAGGATAATGTTCGGATTAGCTCCTACAGTGAATTGATGAATAATTACTTTCCCGAGTCAAGCATAGAAGGAGGAAAGGAAATAAGAACACTGATGGTAGGGCCAGATCAACCTCTGGTATTCTATCAGGATAAGGGAAGTAAGCTTAATGCTATTCTCAGAAAAGAGGGCTCTGAGTCAGGCTGGGTGAAGATTCCCCTTTCTAAAAACAGTGTGAAGTCCTACGAATTCGAATACAACAAGGAAGAGGAAAGCTTTCAACTTGCCAAAGTTGAAGATAATCAAGTTTGGGTATCACAAGCTTTGCCTATAGCTGGAACTGATTTTACCAAATTGGATCAAGTGATCACTTGGTCTGGGATGACGCCAGGTTCCTACACGGAGCAAGTGGATCGAGTATCCATCGGGACAAACCACTTACTTTTTGCCACTTCCTGTGAAGGAAAGGATGCATTGTATTATTTGGCTGACTTGAAGGAGTTGACGCCAAAGGTTTATACTCTCCCAGAGCATGCCAAGGTGATTTATCACTTTGAGTTGGGTAATTTTCTCTATACCAATGGCGTGTTTTTCCTGTATCAGATTGGAAAGGAAAAGGGAATGCTCTACCAATCATTTCCTGATCCTACGTACAATAAGGTGGATCAATACCGATTTGAGGTAGGGGAATCGATTAACAGTTTTGCTTTGCTGGAATCTGAAAACAACAATGATCTGGTATATGCTGCCGGGAACCAGGTACATGAAATTGCAGCAGCAGAGGACGGGAGTACATTTACAATTCAAACGCTCCCGGGAAAATTGGATAAAGTTCAGAAAATCAGAGCTGCTTCCTATGATACAGAAAAGACTATTTGGGCACTTGATAGTAAAGGGCTCCACTATCAAACAAATCGGTTTTTTGACCAGAATTCCCAAAGCTTCGATCTAGAAAGATGGACTAATCCTTTGTTGATGGTAGATCAGGCAGAACAATTCAGTTGCGCTAAAGGCAAGGGAGCCAGAAACCAGCTTTTTGCCATCAGTACAGCTCATGGAAGCGTGTTGACAAGACTTTGGCAAGATGATGTGACTACTTTTTGGAATAGCCACAAAGTCACTATTTCTGATATGGATAGTTTGAAGGAAGTGGAATCTTACTCCGCTCAGATACGATTTAACACTGATTCTAGCATTAAATCATTTGCTGGACAGAATGTAATGATCAGTGCGGATAGCAACCTTTTTGTTTACATCAATAGCCAAAGCTACCATTTGGGACCAAATCATCAAGTAGCCTTTCCGCTTGGCCTAGTACCAGAGTTTACCATTATCTGCCCTGTAAAAGAGCTGGGATCAACTGTTATTCGTTTGAGTGCAGAATTTCTGGAAAGGGAAGAGCAAATTAACCTCACAGGAAAGGTATTGGACAGGCTTCAGTCTAGGGTGTCGAAGGCAAACGGTCTTGGAGGTATTAAAAAAGCAAATGGACAAAGCTTGGTGCCAAAAGGTGTTGATGCAGATGCCATAAAAGGTGCGGAGCATGGGATCAGTCAAATGCTCCAGGTTGCGAATGATATGGGAAAAGATCAAAAACCAGCTTTCCAGACCACTTCTTTTTCAGTGGGTGCCGCAGCTATAGTCCCCTCTCCAGATTTAAAGCTTGTGAGTGGAATGTCCATTTGTGAAGATGCTGGACATACCTTGGGTGATTTCTTCCATTCCATTTGGGAAAAGGCGAAAGAAGGGTTTCATTTTGTAATGGAAAAAGTGGCTGAGGGAGTGAAGTTTGTCATTAAAATCGGAGAACAAGTTTTTAATTGGATAGTCAAAACAATTCATGAAATCGGAGGATTTATTCAAAAAGTCTTCGAATCAATCAAAGTGTTTTTCAAAGATCTATTTGAATTTTTAGCCTTTCTTTTCGATTGGGATGCCATCATCGCTACCAAGAATGCCTACAAAGGTTTTGTTAACAATTCGTTGGAAGGGTTGAGAAGTGAGATTGGTAATATCAAGAAATTCATCGATAAGACACTTGAAGATCAAATCTCCAAGTTTTCTCCAGAGTTAGTCAATATCCCTAATCAAATGGATAAGGTGGATGTAACGGATTCTCCCAAAGAGTCCGCAGCAGACCCAAGGTCAAATTGGCTTAATTCTAAAAAGGATTACCTCGACAAGAGTAAAGGAGGAGAATTGCGTAAGAAAATGCCAACAGAATTTTCCAATGTTTTCGAAGACCTGATTAATGATTTGAAACCTATTCTTCAGGAAACGGGAGTCGGGCTTTTAGGCCAAATCCAGCTAGTGGGTGATGAGTTTACTAAGGTTATAAATGGGAAAATAACCTTTTTGGACTTTCTCGAATTCGCCATGCAGAAACTGGCTGGAACTGGCCTGTTTCTCCTCAAACAATTAATGGATATAATCATGCGAACCTTAGAGGCACTAGTAGAAGTGGCTTATGTGGGCTTAAATAAGGAGTGGCAAATTCCGATTATTTCCGAATTGTATAAGCAGATTTCTGGTGGAGATGCATTGACATTTTTGGATGTGATGTGTCTCTTTGTAGCTATTCCAACTACAATTCTATATAAAATCGCCGAAAACAAAGCACCTTTTGAGTCCAATGAAACACGGGATGCTTTTGTGAAATCTGGTGAGCGTGTTTTTCAATTGAACCTTAACTAATGAAATTATGAGTGTAGAAGATGAAATAGAAAGAATCCTGGATTTTACCAGTGTTGGATTGACTAGTTTGGAAGTATTGTTATTTCCGATAGAGGAAGTGGCAAATTCCACAGAGACTGATTTGGGATTCATAGGCACTGCGTCCAAAGTATTGGCTGGGGTTGGAGTCATATCGATTGCGGCCTCTGTAGGTATGCTGTATCACCGACATGTGAAAATTTCCCCTATCATCAAATGGTTTTTGGTGCCGTTAATCATACTTCATGTAGCGGTCATATTGAGTTTGCTTGGTCTGGCTGGATTTGGTCAAGGGGGATTAAAAAAGGGCCTTGAATTTGGTCTGAAATACGTCAAACCAATATCCTATAGTCTTGTTGGGGTTGCTTTGATTCCTTTGATGGCTATTTTTCCTGAAAAGCTATTCAACGTCAAATACATCGGAAAGGTGATTTACTATATCCCAGCTGGTTTGGGAGTTCCACCTATTAATAAGCAACCATATTATGCAATTGTAATTTTGGTGCGAGCAGGTGGATTGATTACCTCCCTAGCAGGAGAAGTGATTGAATTAGCAAGGGGGAGTGAATCTGATAAAAAGGATCTAGAAGGTGGAGATCAACCAAAAATAGAATTAGCTTAACTTCTCACTGGAGAATTAATCAAATTAATGGACAGCCCGTAGATATTTCTAGGGGCTGTTTTGTGTTTTTGGCCTTATTTGTAAAGGGTAGAGTTTATCTGCGATGGTTTACAAAAAGCAAAGGCTTGTAAGGTTTTAGGCATTCACCATACACATGATTGAGTTTTCTAAGCTGTAGGTTAAAAATTCCTTTAGTATCCTGTTAAAAGTGTAAATGAATTTGAGGTGGTTAAATTTTGAGACGGTTTTCAAACAACATCCTGAATTGTTTAAGCAAGGTGCTCTAACTTGGGTTGGCACAATCAAATTTTCGATGGTTTTACATGAGATCCTAGCCAAACGCTCTGAGTGAAAAGGCTAATATTTCCTTGACAACCATAAAAAATGGCATATTTCAATTTTTGAAAAGGTATCAGTTGGGCTATTGCATCTAATCAGACACTGATTTTTGGTCGGTATATTTCTGACATGATGTGTTTAATTAGGTTGATTAAAATCCGGAATACAAGCTCGATATCCCAAGATTTTTACGTATTCAACAGGTTTGTAATCAGTGATATACAACAATCTTATCACGCCTATTTTAGTATAGGTGAACTACACGGTTGACGCAAGAAGATTTCAGGTAATAGTGAAAATTTTGAGGGTTTATACCATAAAAAAACCTGTAAAGAAATTCCTTACAGGTTTCAAGTTGATTTTTAATAAATCAATCTAGTTTTAATTAAACTAACTGATTGTTGATATTAAACCCTAGACCGAAATCTAGGGCTTTTGTGCACTCGGAAGGATTCGAACCCAATTTATAAATCACTAATAATCAATGACTTACATGGGTATTTGTGTTTATAACTACACGATTGACGCAACTAGTATAATCTAATTTCTACCTGTTGTAATGAATTTTACTTAGTCAAAGAGCTTGTTTTAAGACGACTAATATATGAAATAATATTTATTTTGAGCAAGAATATTTCAGGATTAAATATACGGATGGTAGTTAGTAAATTATATTTAGATAGGTAAACTTAACCCCTAATTATCATCTAAATAATTTTGTTAGTGACCGTTCAGAAAGTATAATTTTGGCTATAGCGATCCAGTTTGCCTTAAATTACTTCAACTTCACTTCACTCCCCACCTTAGGATGATATGAAGGTCTATATAAAAAAAGTCCACGATCAGCCAACTCAGATATACATTTATGATAGGTGACAATACTTTTTACTCCAGAAAGTTTCATGATTTTACTTCTGGATATCTGAAATGGGTTGCAGTGTTTCTGCTCTTTCCATAGTTGTAGCATGGCTAAAAATACGGATACCCGCGTTGGTTGGATATCCTTTTCTTTTACTATTCTTTCCACATAATATTCCATTCCTAAAGCTGTCATAAGTGATGATTCTATTCTTTGAAAAGTGATTTCAACTCTTCTGATTTGTAGTAATAAAGGCCTGAGATTTTAACAGGATGCACTAGTCCCCGAATCCTTAAATTCTGTAAAGAGGCATCTGAAATACTGAGCATCTTTTTTACATCCCGGCTTCTCATCCATTCCTTTTCGTTTGGTTTATTCTCAGTTGGTTTTTCCAGTAATTTTTTGAGATCTGAAAACAGCTGAAAACGTAAGTTTTCCAGATCTTCTTTAGTGATGGTTTCCATGGTTTTAGAATTGAAATTGAATTGACTTAGGCTTGGTTTCTTTAAGGTTCTTTAGCTAATGCGACCCGACTTTGACTCATTCGATTGAACGTTGGTAGGTAGCATATGTAGCCATACTCATGGAGTTGCCGGATGATCTTGAAGTAGGTGGCAGTGCTGGATATCTTGGCAACTTTCATAAGCTTTTTCCTTTTGATAGGGAAGGGGTCAGTACCTCCATATTCTTCACGTGCATGAAGCAGCACGGAGAAAACCCCGATATGGGATAGGCATATTCTGGGATCTTTCTCTATTCCTGCCATAAATTCCTCCAGTGCTTCTTTCATCTGTACATGCTTTTTTTTAAATGGTCAGATGGAATCTCGCATGCTAAGTAATCATTCTAGTGTGCAACGATCTCTGTCATGCTCGATTTCATCTGCTCCATACTTAGGTGATCTATCCGGCTATTCCTGCACTCTTCCTTTTTCGTGTCTTCTTCGTGGGACTCTCATCCGATTCTTCTTTGACTTCCTGCTTTTTTGTTTTGGCTTGTGATTCACTTTTACCTTCCCGCTGAGTTTCTGCAGTGCGTACCTGATTTGCATCGTAGGTGTTTACATTTTTGAACTGTGGGCTGGCTTCTACAAAGCGCTTTTGTTCTCCCTCACTGCCTGTAAAAGTGACAGATTGACGGTTTCCCTTTTTTAGAGAATCCATCAGTTTGCTTTGGTCTTCTGGATTTCCCAGTTCTTTGATGGGATGTTTTTCCAAAGCCTTTTGTAGATCAAAGCCGTAATTCTCATGAAACTGCTTTAGCTTAAAGTTTCCCTGATTATCGGTTTCCTTAAAGTCTAACTGAACCCAAGCATTGTACTTTTCCTGCTCCTTATTGACGAGGTCTTTGTTTACTGCACGTCCGTCCAATAAATTGTAGCCTTCTTTTAAGGTGATATTATTGTCCTTACCGATGTAAAAGGTCTGATTGATGGCGGGTTCATCTTGCCCAGATTTGGTCAGGCTCAGATCGTACTTGTTAAAGAAATACATGTCAGTCATTTCTGACTTTCGAAAATGCAGATCCGCATTGACGATATCCCCTCCAAAATTTGCCTGATGATTTAGCGTGAAATTGGATTCTCCCTTGCTGATCTTTTCTTTTAATTGTGGCTCTAATGCTTCGCCGAATCCAGTGTACTTAACCTGGTTTTTGAGGTAATCGAAATTTTGCTCATTCATGATTTATGTTGTTTGTGGTTAACTGATAAAGATTTGCTGTTTGATGGTCTGTAGGTAAAGAATCTTACTCTACCACAGCTGCCTGGATTATGTGGTGGTTTTTGACTTTTATTTTCAAATGCCTTCCGCCTTGCTGTTCCATTAATTCAATGCCTAAATGCTTCTGGTCCGGAATGGTAAACTTGGGTAGTGCGACTACTATAGTCTGGGTTGACTGCGCAGGGATTTGGGTTGTATTGCCAAGTCTCTGAATGGGAATTTGCTCCAGCTCCTGTACTGCTGTCCGTTTGCCTTTTCGGTTGTCACGGATAAAAAAGCGGAACTGTTCCACATCGTACTTGATATTGGTTTGGTTCTCCAATTTGATCTGAAAATAAAGGAGGTCTTCTGCGATGTAGATACCGGTCAGACTTAAGCCAGTCATGTATTTCCGTTGTCTGATAGGTTTGATTCGCTGGTTTTTTACAGCTACTTTTTGAGCGGTTTCTAAAACGGCCACCTCATTGGATGTTCCTTTTGGGAATTCAACTGGCGGATTTATTGACCCCGGTAGGACGGTCAAATTGAGCTGTTGGGGGTCTGCTGCATAACTTACTTCAAAGGAGTAAAACTGTCCATCTGAAGTAATTACAGTTAGGTTGCTATTTGTCAATTCGCTATTTTCTGCCTTAACCTGCAAGATGTTTTCAACGGCATTGGCACGTTGAACCATGATTTCTCGGTTCCCTCGATCTACACTTTTGATGGCCTGCGGGAAAATCAAATTCGTGGTTAGTTGCTCACTGATCTGTATCGGAACTGCAGTAATAGTTTTTGTGGTAAATGGTGAGTTTGATTGTGCCAAAAGATTCCAGTTGACAATAGAAAGTAGTCCCCCTAGTGCTATCGTGAGCGTACATTTAATTAGTTTATTGCTATTCATCGGAGTAGATTTTAAAAGGTAGAATTGCTTTTTTTATCGCTGAGCCAGATCTGATAACCTGCTTTAAGCGTGAACTGAATCAGTTTGGTCTTTTTGCTCAAGAAGCTTTTTGCAGTTTCGATTCCCGCACTTGCAGCTTGGGCTTCCAATGAGGTATCGAATGTGCTGATCCCAAATCCCTGAATTGTTCGATCACTCGATTGTGCAGTCACTTCCCTTGATAGAGATCCTGGGATGTAAATGCCTTCCATGCCATCCGCGTCGTGAACTTTCAAAGCCACGGGTAGGATCTGGTCTTGTACCCGGATATGCTGGATGGTAATGTTTAGACGTTCTCCATTGAGTGAAGAGGTGCCATATACCAGCTGATCTTTGGGAATGGTTAGCCCATTGATGCTTGCAGCCTCAGTCAATCGTAGTTTTACTGTAGCTCCGGATGTAAGCGTTTGTGTTTCATGGATTACCGCCTTGATGGAGTTCGCCTGCTCGTTTATATCGGCCTGACTTTCTAAACCATAGAAGCCATTCCTTGAAATAGTAGCTGTGTTTATTACAGAAGCTTCTTTGCTGGATTTTAAACTCGAAACTGACTCTGATTCTGAAATTGGACTTACTATAAATGCCTCGCTTTGCTGCTTGATCTGTTCAGAGCGAATTCTTGCCTGTACCCGTTCTGGATGCTGGATGTCCAGAATCTGTTCGAGTAGCTGGCTCATTTGCTTCATTTCTGGATCTTCAGTTGCATTGCCTGCCTGCATTTGCTGCATCATCTGATCTAAGCGATCCAAGTCTGCGCTTAGCGTTGGGTCACCAGCAGTTTGATTGATTTGGTTAGCTTCATTGTTCTTGTCTTTGACTTCAGCAGATGGATCTTCAGAAAGCGTTTGGTTGAGTGCTTCCAGTTTTTCCCTAATTAGCCGTTCATTGGGATCCTGAAATTCAGGCATAGGACTATTGCCGAAACTGCCATACTCTGAGGTTGGGGAATCGGTTAGTTGACTTTCATCACCTGTGCTTTTTTCCGGATTAAAAGCCATGCGATAGTAGGGGTCATTCTTTACTGCTTGTAGAAATCTAGCGGAGTCTGTTCGGGACTTTTTATAATGGCCAAGCTTGTCGAGCTTTTGTGTTTTATTGTTTGCAATACCTGGCAGCTCTAAGTTGATTCCGATTTGCTGAGTTTGCGCTTGATCAGTTGATGGCCCAGTTCCACCGCCCATAGCCCAGAAGGTGAGAGTCAAAAACGCGATTGCAAGAAGTGGGAGCATTAGAAGAAATTTTCGCTTCTGCTGTTGTTTTTGGGATGTTTGGTCAGTCATGATTTTTGTTGGATTGAAATTTTAGCGTTAGATAAAAGAGACTGTCAGTAACGGAGTTAGAAGTTCCTAAATCAGGAAAGTAAGGGAGATTGGATGTTGGTAATTGATCAGGTAGCGTAGAAATGGAGGAGCTCTTAACGACCAACATGAAAGCACTTGCACTTACTGAACTGATCAGAAATAGTATCAAGCCTAGGTATTTGGTCTTATTACTGAGCTGTTCAGTTTTGTGGCCGAGCAGATCCGCGAATTTTCGGGCTTTGAGTTGCCCAAATTCTTGGACTGCTTCAATAGGGTTGGGGTAGTGTAGTGAGTTTGTTTTCATGGCTAACGATTTTGGATATGTATATCAGTATTTTCCAATGTCTTCCAGCCTTCGATTAGAAAGCCGTGAGGATTATTGTCACTTCGGGAGACCTTACGCAGATAACCTTCTGTCACTAGTTTTCTGGTAACAATGGAGCCTGTTCGGGTCAACTGTTGGGTGCCGTAATAGCGGAAATAGGACGGGGTTTGCTGAAGATCAATTGCCACACTGTCCATGTTGATTTCTTGACTGATATTTCCTGCGATGATGTTTGAGTAGTAATTGCTTTCAGTCAGGTTATCGTATTGACGTTTGGCAGTGGCATCTGCCAGATAGAGCGCTTTGGCGGTATTGGCGATGATGACTTTTTCATCAGGATCGAGGGTAAAAAAATACCTATGAAAAGTGGAAATATGATCCTTTGCCTCGACTAGGATATTATCCCTGCGGTCTGTGGCAAAAGCTTCCAATGCCTTTCCATTTGCCAGAATGTAGATTTTTTGCTGAAGCGATGCGGTCAATTGCTGACTCTTGTAGAGGGTGAATCCTGAAAAGAGCAGGCAGCCGATGATTATCGTCAGTGTGAATATTCGTATTTGTCGAAAGGCGGTGTCTATGTTTTTTGGTTTGCTGAACATGTGCTATAGGATTATGAGTTGCCTTTGAGTTTACCGGATTGATAGTCACTGCCCTCCTTGAAATACCCAGAAGAGGTGCCATGGTCAGCCATAGATCGCCTAATGCTTGAAACTTTATCGCCTAAATAATCTGCTGCCATGCCGGCTCCTTTTCCAGCCATTACAGCACCAGTTCCTGCCGCGGATACCGAGGTAGTGGCACTTTGTGTGAAAAATCCGGTCACTTTATGCGGAAGTGCTCCACCCGAAGCAGCATGGACAATGTAGTTTGCCACGGAAGGGACCGAGAAATACCCGATGATACCGATGACCAAAAAGATCAGGTATCCTGTATCGGTGGCAGAAAAAAAGGTATCCCCGGTGCTTTCGATTTGTCCTATGTCAAGTACCAACATTTTCTCCTGAATGGTACTGATGATGGTCCCGAAGATATTGGCCACAGGAAGCCAGAGGTAAATGTTGATGTAACGGGCCAACCAGACAGTGAGGGTATGTTGGAATCCGTCAAAGACGGATAATCCAAACACCAGTGGGCCAAGAATGGAAAGCACAACCAGCTGAAAAGTTCGTAGTGTATTGATGCAGAGCGATGCTGCTTCAAAGAGTAACTGTAATATTTCAGCGAGTGCCTGTTTGATCCAGTGTTTGAAATTGAAGCTCCATTTTGCCCCTTCAAATTCTAAACTACTGCTGAAGGATTCCCACCAGGACTTTCCTGAATCTTCACTCTCTTCAGGTATTCCTTCTGTGTATTTTAGCCATTTTCCATAATCTCCCTCATGGTGGTTATTGCGGAACATCACACCCTGAATTGTTCCTTTGACCAATTCTTCCTTGTGCCTGATCAGATTCTCGATTGCCAAATTCGAGTTGTCCATCATGGAGGCAGTGGCATTAATGGTTGGGTTCATGACTCCATTGATCAGGGAAAGGACGGATGGGAATAACAGGATACAAAAGCCTATGACAAATGGCCGGAACAAGGGATAGAAATCAATCGGTTCTGCATTGGCGATGGATCGCCAAACTCTGGAGGCGATATACCATAAAGCTCCAAAGGCAGCAATTCCCTGTGCCACGCTGATCAATTGACTGCATAGTGGCATCAACTCAGAATAAAGCTCTTCCAAAACACCATGAAGTCCTCTATCATAGCCCACCTGGGCCTGAGTAGTCAGTGGTAGAAGGGTTAAGAGTAAAATAATAGCTACTGAATTAAGAAATGCTTTCATGGTGATGGTTGAGCTTAGTGGTCTATTTATTAATAGAGGTTTCTGATCCCATTCAATTCCTGATTTGCTTTGAATCGGCTAATTGCCAGAACCTTGGTCTCCTGATTGAATGCAGTTAGGAAATGTAGTTTGTCCTGCATGTCGGTATGGATCTGATCGATGGCCTCCAACCGTTCCTCATCTGACATTCTCAGGCTGTTTGTTGTTAAGACCAAGGTCAATTCATCGAGCTGTTGCAGGCTTTGCTTGAAGAGATTGCTATAGACTGATGAGAGGTATGAGATTTCGTTGCTCGTGAACTGACGGGAGCTTTTGAGTCTTGAAAAGGCCGACTTATAATCGTTCACTAGCTTGATTTGAAAGCGGATGATTTCAGCGACTTTGTAATAGTTTTTTACCGTTGGGTTTACTTGCAGCAAGCCATCCAGGAATGCTTCATGGATTGTAAAATTTCCCGATGCGATAGTTGAAATCTGTGAATAACCAGAGCTCAGGGTGGTGTAACCTTTTTCCAGATCGGTGAGGATTTGCTTGAGCTGACTTAGCTTGGTGACATTCAGCAGTAACTGAGCTATTTCGTCTGCCTGAGCGGCCGCTGGCTGAAGGTTTAGCGTGAAAATGAGGGGGAATAGTAGAATCAGTAATTTTTTCATGGTTGAGTGGGGTTAGAGCCGATCAAGGGTATGATAGATTCGTACTTGGCTAATTGCGTTTGATTCCTGTTCTCTATGGATGGATAATTGAATGGCTTCCTGCCCAAATCGGATTGTATAGGAATAGATGCTTTGCATGTGCAGGTGGAGTTGTTTCAGTCTATTGATGCGCTCTGAATCAGACAAACCGAGTGAGTCGTTTTGCAAAAGGGTTTGTAGCTCATTTAGCAGTTGGGCAGTTTCTTTTTGAATGTTTAAAAAGACATGACTGACCACACTTTCTTCAGAAACATTGAGCTGATTTTGGGATCTAAGTTGCTTTTGGGATTGTGTTGAAACCTGTTGGATGTTTTCAGCGAGTGCAATGAGTTGCTGGGTAACCGAATGGTTTTTTAATTCCGGGTTTAGATTTGAAAAAGATTGGAAATGATCCTTGTGTTGGGAGTAATCACCGCTTTTAATGGTATGGATCAGGCCGAGTCCTTGCTGGCTAACTTCATAGCCTTTTTTAAGTACAGTGCCATAGGCTTGCAATGCGATGATCTGCTCCGCCAGATACTTTTTTTTGGTTTGCTTTTGTTGAAACCATTCCTGATAGTTCTGTGCTGTTACAGGCAATGCCGCAGAGATGAGGTATAGAAGAATAAGTAACTTTTTCATTGTTCTAGTGGGTTAGGGATGGATTCCGTAGAGTCGCTGGATTTGTATTAGCTCCTTGTTGCTTCTCGCCCGTTGCAGACTCAGCTGTCCGTTGCTGCGGTTAAATGCAAGCAAGTCCTGGTAGTTTTGATCTACCCGTAGTGCAGTTTCATTCAGTAGAGTCAGTCTTTCCCCGTCACTCATTTTTAGCGTAAAGGATTTGATCAGAAGTGCCAGCTGATCCAGGTTTTCTACCGTAGCTCCCAGAATTCCAGAATACACCTGAGCCATGTACTCTTTTTCTAGGGAGGTGAAATGTGTATCCTGTTGGATGACTGCCCAGACTTTTTTGTATTCAGTGACAATCAGTGTTTGCTTTTGGGTGATGTCGCGTACCCGCTGGTAGCTGGAAATCGCAGACTTGACCTGTTGGAGTTCATTGAAATATTTTGCGTATAGTTCGCGTTGCTTTTCTGTCCAGCTGGAGATCTCATCCAACTTGAGTTTGGACATGGTATTTTCCAATACCTTTTGGGCGTTCTGCAGCCAGATGACTTTATTTTGCTGCCTTTGGATTTGAAGATCTACCGCAACGATTACTTTCTTAACCGCTGCCTTGATGATCTCCACAATTGGAATAATTGCTGCCGCCTGCGTACGCTGAGAAGGAAGAGTGAATGCAACACAGAGTAGAGTGAGCAGGGCAATTCGTCGGATGTTTTTAAAGGAGTTTATCATGGCCGTGGTTTTTAGAGTTGGGTTTGTTCTGCGGTAAGTGCTGCTATTCCTTTCTGTATGGAACCGTATCGTTGGGCATAGTCCATCACCTTAATTTTCTCGGTTTCTTCGGTGGTATAGGCCAAGTATTCTTCTTTGGATACCTCGGTGCGATACACTTTGGATAGCATGCCTCCCAGACTGATGAATACTTCCTTGTAGAGTCGTTTGGGATCGTTGGCCTTGTTGACCGAAAGCACCATAGCCCGTTCCTTGTCAGTGAGGCCCAGGAGTTCCTGAATCTGATCAAACTTGTTCTGGTACTTGGATTGATCCAGTAGGATCTTGCAATCACTGTTGTTGATGATGGCTTGCTTGACCACGGGCGAGCTGATGATATCTTCGACTTCCTGGGTGACTACTATGGCTTCTCCGAAGAATTTGCGAACGGTTTTGAATAAATACTTGATGTATTCTGCCATACCTTCCTTGGCGATGGCTTTCCAGGCTTCTTCGATCAGAATCAGTTTGCGAATGCCTTTAAGTTTGCGCATTTTATTGATGAAGACTTCCATGATGATGATAGTCACCACAGGGAAGAGAATCGGATGGTCTTTGATGTTATCCAGCTCAAAGACGATGAATCGCTCCTGAAGCAAGTCTAGGTTTTCGGTGGCGTTTAAGAGGTAATCGAATTCACCGCCTCGGTAATAGGGGCGAAGCACGTAAAGGAAATTGCTGATGTCAAAATCCTTCTCTTTGACTTTATCTGTTTCCAATAGGGGTAGAAAGTCTATTTTCACGTAGTCATAAAAGCTGTTGAAACTGGCAAATAGGGATGAATCGGAAGCCAGTTTTTCGTAGTAGCCTTTTAGTGCATTGGATAGCGCGACATACTCACTTCGGGTGAAGGTTTCGTTGTCTTTTTTCCAGAGCGCAAGTAGCAGAGTCTTAATGCTTTCTTTCTTTTCGGTATCCAGCTGATCACCTTCAGCGATGAAAAAGGGATTGAATCGGATAGGGTTTTTTTCATCGTAGGTGAAATAATAACCTCCGACCAGATCACAAAGTCCTTTGTAGGAATGACCCACATCCACGAGTACCACGTGGGTTCCCTGCTCGTAATAACTTCGGATCAGGTGATTGGTGAAAAAGGATTTCCCACTGCCACTGGGGCCGAGGATAAACTTGTTTCTGTTGGTACAGATGCCACGTTTTACCGGTTCATCGGACAAATCCACATGTACTGGTTTTCCGGTGAGTCGGTCTCCCAACCGTATTCCAAATGGGCTAACTGAGCTGCGATAGCCTGTTTCCAGATTTAGGAAACAGGTAGCCTGCTCTACAAAGGTGTCAAAGCTGTCATTCATCGGAAAGTCAGCGCTGTTGCCGGGGATTCCTGCCCAGAAGATTTGCGCAACTCCAACGGTTTCTTCTTTTGCAGTGGCATCCATCTGGGAGAGGGCTGCCCCGACCTGCTTTTTGATTTCAGGAATCTGCGCTAGGTCTTCTGTCCAGGTCAGGATATTGAAGTGGGCTTTTACAGGCAGGCGCTGTTCGCTGATGGCCTCATTTAAGAAATCATTGGTGGCATCCCGCGCTATGGCATTTTCCCTGCTGTAGTTGGCAAGAGACTGGAGACGTAGCCGCTTTGATTCCAGTTTCTTAAGCGTTCGCTGTGCATCTTCAATAAAGATATACTGGTTATAGATATGGTTGCAGGGTAGGAGCTGTCCTAGTGCTGAAGCAAAGCCCACGCTGAATTTCGTGGTGTCAGTGCTGTATTTGTCGTAGTTGATTCTGCTTCCGCAAAGTGCTGGCAGATCACTGGCATTGGAAAGGGTGAATAAACGGCAGTGCTTATTGCCTACAATAAGATTGGGTTTGAACCTGATATCAGAAAGCCAGGTTGGTTTCTTGGTTTCAGACAGGCTGCAGTATTTTTCCAGTATTCCGTTTTGGGTGCGAGTGCTGTAGATGTCGAGTTCTTTTAGTCGATTTATCTGCACAAATCCACTGTCGGTCAGGATGCGTTCGAACTGTCCGCAGGCATCCAGAAAGTTAGGTAGCGTGTCAGCCAGAATCAATTCTTCTGGGATAATGTGGGAACGGAGCAGACTGGAAAACAGGCTGCTGGAAGCTTTCCTATTTTTAGGGCTTAGTGTCAAAAATAGGTAACAGCTATGATCTAAAAAGGGACGCTCATGGAAGAAGCGCTCACTGCTGCGGTTCAAAAAGCTTTGATCTGAATTTGCAAAGGTAGCTTGATGCTGACTATCAATAAACCAATCCTGTTTGTGCAGGATGCTGTGCTGGGGAAGTGATTTGATTGCCTTGATCCATACTTGGTGGAAGGCTTCGTATTCCCGGTCACTCAGGGTAAAGATCTCAGGAAGTTCTGCCTGAAAAGCCACCGTGATATCCCCTTGTTTGGAAAGGATGCAATCCTGTTCTATACTCAAGATAGGGAAATGGGTTTCAAGTGGTCTTTCCATGGGATTGGCTTGTTTTCTATTTGGGAATGAGGATTTTGAAAGGGTTAAAATCAATTGGGTGGTCTATTTTTTGGTTTTGAGTTTTTGATACACTCCTCTGGATTTGATTCGGATAGCATGGGGAATCTGACGATGGGCAAGTTTTTTCATCATGCCATGTTCCCCGTATCTGTGGCTGATTTGATAAACCTTGATAACCAATACTGACCCAGATATAGCAATGAGGATCAGACAGATAAAGGGGTTTACTCCCAGAATAAAGAGGATAGCGAAAGCGACAAGTAGTGCCAGCACACCGGCACCGAGGTACCAGATATACTGGGCTTTTAATCCCTTGAATTCCATGGACTTGTTAATGCCTTTATTGATTCGATAGATGCTGTTGGACATGTTGTGATGTGTTTTAGTTAAACTCCAAAGAAGGATTTGATAACTGTGGCGACTACGACTAGAAAGACACAGCTTCCAAACCAGGCAGCGGCAACTTTTCCGGTATCTGGGTCACCTGCATTCCATTTTTGATAGACTTTTACCGCGCCGATCAATCCGAGAATGGCACCGATAGCATACATCAAACTGGTGCCTGCATCAAAGTAGCTGCGCACCTGACGGTTGGCTTCTTCGATTCCTGCAAGTCCGTCTTGGGCTTTTGCTGAAAGGGTTGATAAGCCAAGGAAAAGGATGGATAAAATACCTTTCGATTGGGCTGGAGTAAGGGGTTGGTGGTTCTTTTTCATTGGATTAGCATTTAGTGATCGTTGGGTATTTTTGAGATTTTGGGAGAGTTAGTAGCGATTTGGATTAGGGAGATTGAGCTGCCCAGGCTTCTTCGATTTCTGTTTCGTTGAAGTTGATCCTGCAATACTTCTCAGTGTTTTCCAAAATGAAATTGATAACGGCAACCCGGTAGGCGGGCTCCCGAAGCCCGGTGTGGTTTGACAGCGTCTGGATCAGCTGTAAGAGCAATGTTTCCTTGCTTGTCCTGTTTTGCCCCGCCTTGCCGAGGATGCCGTTTAATTCCGCAACGGTTGCTTCCAACTCTTCAAAATGATCAGTAGGCTTTTCATCAGTCCTCCTGCGGTCCTGCTCCTCTTCCTGCTGATGGGGCTGACTGATCTTATTTATCCTTCCGGAAAGTAGGCTGCGAAATTCTTTTGGATAGTATGATACTATGATAATGATGTAGTAAGCTGCCATGCTTACTGCCAAGGTGCTGAAGTATGTGTTCCAGGTAATTGCTTCCAACATGGGATTTCTGTTTTGTTGAAGCGGGTTTGTTTCCCGCTGACAGAAGCAAATGTGGGGATGGTAAATCCCTGTTTTTTACACTGTTGTGGTAGCTACCAAAAAAAGTTTTGAAAAATATTTTATAGATAATTGGTTATGAGCTGTAGTTTTTTTGTCCCTGAATTCTTCCAAAGTTAGTCCCTGGGTGCGATGCGTCCATGAGCTTCCGGCATAAAGCCATTCGCCTGCGGCTCATTTTTTATTCCTTTTCCTCATGGCCTTATCTCCCCCAAGACCTGTGTGGCTGTCCTAATTCATTGTTCACCAAAACGAAAAGAAATTATGGATACGCTCGAAAGAAAAAATGATCTATTTAAAGTAGCTGAAATCAAGCTAAGCTACAGTGCTAACGTGAAAAACTCCTTGCGTCCTAAAGTTGAAACCTCCAGACAAGTGTATGAAGTGTTTGCTCAAGCTTGGGATAAGGAACGAATTGAGTTTGTGGAAGATTTTAAGGTAATGCTCTTGTCCCGAGCCAATAGAGTTCTTGGAATTGTAACCATCAGTTCAGGAGGTACAGCAGGAACGGTAGTGGATGTGAAACTGGTCTATGCAGCTGCAATTAAATCTAATTCTAGCTCCGTAATCCTAGCTCATAACCATCCGAGTGGGAATCTAATGCCTTCAGAACAGGATAAAAGATTAACTCAACGGATCAAGCAAGCAGGTAATATTTTGGATATTCCAGTGCTGGATCATGTGATCATGACTACAGAAGGATATTATTCCTTTGCGGATGAAGGGGAGCTTTAGGGCTCTTTTTGTTTGAACATTTAAGAAAAGAATATTTTTCAATGCCCACAATTACCTTTGTATTAGGCGAATCAGAAAAGATTATACTGATTATCCGCAATTCCTTATACTTTGATAAGTTGACTTAGTAAGCTAATGGGACTAGCCTAGCTGATATCCTTTTGCTAATTTCAAGAATTTATGCAAGGCCGTTGTATAAATTGTCGCTCTAGGAATCACCAGCAAGCACGCGCACAATTCAGGATGGGATGCTTGCGATGACATCAGTGGTGGTACCGATGCTATGGTTACCCCGTTCAGAATATTTTTTTACCCAAAGCACATCTCCTAAGATGTCTTATCGACAATGTTTTATGGAAAAGGAATCTAACTTGATTGTCAGGCCTGTGTGTGGGTGAGACCTATCCCGACAATCTGGTCTCTTTCAAACATGACAAATACCATTAAAGTGAAGAGGAGATGGCTCTGGCGCTTCAAACCAACGGTAGTAAAGACTATCTGTTTGGTCACCGGCAGGAATTGGACACGTATGAATACTTGCAGTGAAAAATCCAAGTGTGACGTGGAAATCGAACTGTTACTGTTAGTTGCTAAGGTAAAGGGAGTGAGAGATAATTCGGTTAGAAAAATGGTCTGTGGCAGAAAAAGTATTTTCACAGGAGTAGAATAAAGCTCCTCACCCCAACGTGCTTACTTGGGAAAGATGTGGTTTTGGCCTTCTACATTCATAGAAACATTGCACACATTTTACCCTACCGTCCAACAACTTGCTTTTGCCAAATAAAGTATAATGGGAAACCAGTACGCCGCCTGCAAGCTGAAAAATTGAAAGGTATTAAACTCCTTTTGTTATTGTGAAGGCTAGCTGCTTGCATTTCTTCCGTGGAGAAACACTAACAGAGGTGAGAAAAATGTGTGAAATATGTAACTCTCCTTTAAAAATGTGTAATGTTTACAACAATTAAAAAAATCATATTTATATATATCATTGTTCAGCTTTCTATAAACGTAAATATATATGTCATCTACAGCTGTCCCAATCAATAAAAATCTATTAAGCGCTCTTCTTCTAAAAATAAAGTTACCATGAAAGGCTATCTTAGGGCTGGCTAAATAAGATAGCATTAAAGACATTTCAAAGCAAAACAGTGAATAACCATCCGACGCGCCCGTTAAAATCATAAAGGCCACAATCTGTGGAACAGATATAGGTATACTTCATGGGAAATCCCCTTTCATGAAACTAGGTACCACCTTAGGTCATGGAGAGATTGGAGTGGTAGGGTTACAAGAAAAATATCTTGAACCCGAAGAAAGACACCCAATGATGCGGTTATAGATTAAATCAAAACAATGACTTATGTCATGTTTCCTACTAATTTCAGACATTTACTTTACAGCTAATTTCCTAGACCTTTGTAAAATAAATATCACGCCTCTTGGCCATGAATACAAAATTGTATAACATGAAACAATGCATTGTAATCCTGTTCCTGACAGGGTTTATAAGTGTATTCGTGTGCGATGCTCTTTGTGATTTGGGTGTAGTTTCCTGGGGGAATTCCACAGCAATTATAGAAAATGCTGACCATCATCAAAATGAAGGACAGGGTCATGATGAGGATGCAATCTCGGATCACCACCACGATGACACAAACAACCATCAAGAAAATGATGAAGAAGAATGCTGTGACGAAATTGTATCTAATCTCTATGCATCATTGGTTAAATATGAACTAAAACAAATTCCTCTAGAAACACCCGTATTTCAATTATTGTATCAAGTATTTGCTCTAGACTTTCAAGCAGAAATCTTCCATCAAAAAGTACTCCCATTTTTATATGCAAATCTGCCACCACCCGTAAGTGGCTTCCATATTCGCATTTTCATACAATCTTTCCTGATTTAGATTTCATCTGTTAGGCTGATATTTCTATTTGCTTTTTTTAAGACTGCAAGCTATTCAGCCTTATTCCCCCTTTTTCTCGATTTTATTAATCTCATTTTTCTGAGGGGAGTTACTCTTGGTCAGTAAGTTTTGATCGGCAAGTATCTCCTTCGCAAGACTGAAATGATTCAGTATCAGAAAAATTAAACTTTTCAGCAGATGAAAACTATTAATTTAAATATCAAAAATATGGTTTGCCAGAGTTGTATTCTGGTAGTTCGGAATGAATTACAGTCATTGGGAGCATTCGTGTCTACCATTCGGCTTGGCCATGTGACTATGCATGCCCCTGAATCCTTAACCAAGAATATAATTGCTCAAAGGTTAAGTTCTTATGGGCTTGAGATGCTCGAAGACAAAGAGCAGATATTTATGGAAGAAATAAAACTTTGTGTCCAACAGTACTTAGAAAAGTTGGAAAGTTCCTCCCAAGAGATTAAGTTTTCCGATTTTCTAGCCCACGAAATAGGTAAAAACTACAACTTTATCAGCAAACACTTTTCCAAAAGCCAAGGAATTACCGTAGAGACCTACTACATAAACAAAAGAGTAGATCGGGTAAAAGAACTCCTGAAGTATGACGAGCTCAATCTAAGTGAGATTGCTATCACACTAAGGTACAGTTCGGTACATTACCTATCAAGTCAGTTTAAACGAGTTACCGGCATTTCAGTATCTGATTATAAAGAAGAGATGCGAAATGAGAACGTTTATTACAAAAATTTATCTGAAGCAATTGACAATTTCAGAGAAAAAGGCTACTCCTATAATTTTAACAAGAAAAATGATTGTCTGGAATGTAAAGATCTCTGCGTAAGCTACCCAATTGACGACCTGAATATGTCAGAGGTATACAGGTTTCATGAGAGCAAAGATGCAGCTGGTGAATCAACCCTATATAGTATAGAGACAAAAGATGGGTTAAGAGGTCTCCTTATTGATATCAGCAACATGAAAAATAACGAATTATTTGAGAAGCTTTCGATCAAACTGGATAAGAAGTATAGTTAAATATTCAGTTTAAGGTGATGGGTGAAATTTCATACATAAAAGACATAATATCAAAAAATAACAGTGCTAAATACACTTATTTTTAATAAAGTTTAATAATAGATACTATGAACCGCACTAAATCTAACTATTTGAAAATATCGATCTTAATAGGGTTTTCTTTTCTTTTAATTGCCACTATACCTATTCAACAGAAAGGAGATTGGAAGGCCCCAAAAGAAGCAGATGCATTAAAGAATCCTATCAAAGAAAACTCGGAAACTGCCTTAGCAGGTCAAAAATTGTACACTAGTATGTGTGTAATATGTCATGGAAATAAAGGAAAAGGAGACGGTGCAGCAGGAGTGAACCTGAATCCCCGTCCTACAAACCTTATTTCTACTCAAGTACAAGAACAGACAGATGGGGCGATTTATTGGAAACTAACTGAGGGAAGGGCACCAATGGCTTCATATAAAACTGCCCTGAGCGAAGAGCAACGTTGGCAATTAGTCAATTACATCAGGAAACTAAAAAAATAAATTAATAAAAATTTTTAAGCTATGAGATCACATCTACTCCTCCCCTTTGTTATAATACAGCTATCATGGTGGGGCATTAGTACTGCTCATGCCCAAGAAAATGTTTCAGATCAGATTGAATCAATAAATCAAAAACTAGACAGCTACCGACCTGGTCAAAGTCGCTTTCTTTTACGAGGATATGCCGATGCTACGTTTTTCTCCAATAAAGAAGAAACTTCATTTGGAAATGCACGTTTGGTGCCAGTGTTTATTTATAAGCAATCCGATAAGTTGCTTTTTGAAGGGGAGCTGGAATTTGAGGTAGAAGATGGAGAGGTAAAAGTTGCCCTTGAATATGCAAATATGTATTATCAGCTGGGTAGCAAGGCCACTTTGAGAATGGGCAAAATTTTGGTTCCATTCGGTATCTTTTTCGACCGTCTTCACCCTTCCTGGATCAACAGACTACCTACACTTCCAATGGGCTATGGTCATGATGGTATTATTCCTACCAGTGACCTTGGCATAGAGTTGAGAAGTGGAATATATCTAGGGAACATGAAAGCTAATTATTCTATTTACGTGCTAAACGGGCCGACCATTAATACTGGTGAACACGAGGCTGAGGAAGTGGGCATGCTCGTTAATAAAGGTGGAGTAGACAATAATAACAACAAAGCGGTTGGAGGTAGGTTTGGCTTGTTTCCATTCAAGGACCAGTCGCTTGAATTGGGGTTTTCGGCCCAAAGCGGTAAACTTGGCAACCGTGATTCAGAATTTGAAGATGTATCGGCATTTCTTTATGCATTTGATTGGACTTATGTTAAAAGTATCAGTTTTCTCAAAGGTATAATTGATGTTAAGGGTCAGCTTAATTTCATCAATATAGAGGATCAAACCTATGTGATAGATGAAGGTGGCGTTATAGAGGAATTCAATTTTGACAACTCCTCAAAATCAACATTTTTTCAGTTAGCGTATAGACCTGCCATGTCGGCAAATGCGTTGATTAGTAGTCTGGAGCTAGTAGGTCGTTATTCTACACTTAGTACTCCTAATGAGGCTCCATGGGCGACTGAAAATAGACAATTGACACTTGGACTAAACTACTGGATTGACTGGAGAACGGCTATAAAATTTGCTTACCAAAAAGACAAAATAGATAATCAGGAAGCAGGTAAAATCGATGCAGGCGTATTCTTTTTACAATGGACCCTAGGCTTTTAAAATATAATATTATGAAAAATAGAATGCTTTATATCACAACGGGATTGTTTATCGCATTGGTCATACTTCAGGTGCGATGCGCTACTCCTCAATACGTTATCGAAAAAAGCGGGGCTCAACTATGGGGTGAATCCTGTGTAAGATGTCATAACACAGCTTCACCGTCAACATTTAGTGATGTACAGTGGGATGTGGCCGTCAAACACATGGAGTTTCGGGCACAACTCACCCGTGAAGAGGCTGAAAAGATTGTTGAATTTTTGAAGTCAGCCAACTGATTAGACTTTTGCGAAATCTTCTGATGCTTCATTGATAGCTAAATCTCTAAGTATTTTTCTCAGGGGAAACGGACATCTTATATCAATATTGTTAACTGCTGGTTATATGAGATTTTATAACCCGATTTGTATTAAAGGTGGACCGTTGGTAGATACCGATCTCAAAGGAATTCTAATAGAAATATGTAGAAATCCGGCGTTTACTAAACGATAAGTTTGAATAGCGGAATATCATACAATAAAGATAAAATTTAAAAAATAAAGAGCTAAATAAACAGTTACTTTTGAATAGTATTAAATGAGAAAAGATTTAATAAAATCATTTATAAAAATTCAAAAGAGGTTTTATACAGGGCTATACATCATTTAGAGGATAGTTTAACTGCTATTCAATGTTTCAGTTTTTACTACATCTTAGAGTATCTATAAACAGTATTAATTAAATAGTTTTATTTTTAGAAAGGAGAGGTGTGTGACTTATGTAACTATTACAAATATTTATGTAACAAGGAAAATTGGCAATGTCTATATATTGGTAGTATTTCCCTAAAAGATTACTTAGTTAATACTATGAAACTGAAGCATGTTTTTAGCAAAGCTTGCAAAGTAATAAAGGAATATCCTTTACTACTATACATTTAAAATTTCAACAAAATGTCCATCCAAACAATCAATCCTAATACAAATAAGGTGCTGAAGTCATTCGAAGAAATGACAGAGAAGGAAGTGGAAGCCAAGATAGCTAAAGCGCATGTAGCTTTTACCGATTGGAAAGAAACCAGCTACCAACAGCGAGCCGATCTGCTGCATAAAGTAGCTACGCTAATGCGCGTCAAAAAATCAGCACTTGCCAAAACCATCACCTTAGAGATGGGTAAACTCCTTGCTCAGGCTGAGGGAGAAATAGACTTGAGCGCAGATATACTAGATTACTACGCAGATCATGGTGAAGAATTCTTAGCAGATAAAGTGCTCGATCCTGAGTATGGTGAAGCAATAATTCGAAATAGTCCCATTGGTGTATTGCTGGGTGTAATGCCCTGGAATTTTCCTTACTACCAAGTAGCTCGCTTTGCAGCTCCAAATATTATGGTGGGCAATATGATATTGCTTAAGCATGCCTCTATCGTCCCACAATGTGCAGCTGCTATCGAAGAACTCTTCGAAGAGGCAAGCGCTCCTGAAGGATTATATACTAATCTATTCATCTCCGGAAAACGTGCATCAGCATTGGTTTCTGATAAAAGAATAAAAGGTGTCTCCCTGACAGGAAGTGAAGAAGCAGGTGCAAGTATTGCCATGGAAGCCGGAAAACATTTGAAAAAAGTTGTTCTGGAGCTTGGCGGTAATGATGTGTTCATTATTCTGGAAGATGCCGACATGGAAAAAACGGTAGAGTGGGCAGTGGTAGGCAGGATGAATAACAACGGTCAATGTTGTGTCGCCTCCAAGCGCTTTATTGCAGTGGAAGCAATAGCTGATGAATTTATTCAAAAGTTTAAGGACAAGTTATCAAAAATGAAAGTAGGTGATCCGATGGATCCCGAAACAGAATTAGGCCCTTTAAGTAGCGAAGAAGCTGCCGTTCATTTAGCCGATCAGGTCAAACGATCTGTAGATGAAGGTGCGAAAATTCTTTTGGGTGGTAAACGAGCCGACCGGAAGGGGGCCTTTATGGAACCTACCATACTTACCGATTTAAAACCTGGCATTGCTGCTTATCATGAAGAATTGTTTGGCCCGGTTGCATCCTTCTATGTGGTGAAAGACGAACAGGCCGCCATAGATCTGGCGAATGATTCTGATTTTGGTTTGGGCGCATCTGTATTTACTCAAGACATCGAACGCGGTAAAAGGATAGCCGATCAGATTGATACCGGAATGGTATTTATTAACCATCCCACCTGGACACAAGCCGATCTTCCTTTTGGTGGAACAAAACGTTCAGGCTTTGGTCGTGAATTATCTGAGTTGGGGATTCAGGAGTTTGTTAATAAGAAATTGATTCGTGTAAGTGGGCTCAATGATCCGTTTTAATTGTATAATAATAGTACTGTCATCATCCGATAGCTATCGGATGCGGATAATCATACTATAAAATAGCAATCATTGATGAATTAAAACTGGCAACAAAAATTATTAAATCTAAATCAAAGTAACATGAAAACTATAGTAAAAACATTACTTGTTTTTAGTGTGATTGGCTCATTAATGAGCTGTAAATCCACCTTTAATGCTTACGAAACGATGGAAAATCTGGAAAACAGAAATGCGCTTTATCAAGAGATCATTTCTAACCAGAGCCAATTCAGCGAATTTATCGATTTGGCACAACAGAATGAAGGTGCACAAAAGATAATGATGCAGAACCATATGCAAATGATGGAATCTGGAAAGATGAAAACAATGATGGAGAATCCTGAAATGAAACAGAAGATGGAATCGCATATGCAGAAAATGATGGAGAATCCTGAAATGAAAGAAAAAATGCAGACGATGATGCTCGATAAAATGTCTGGAAGTTCCGAAGGAAGAAAGATGCTGATGCACAAAATGCATGAAAACAAAGAGATGCAAAGGGAAATGATGGAAAAAATGAAAGAAAACCCTGCGATGATGGAAGAGATGATGGAAAAAATGATGGAGAATCCTGAAATGAAAGCAAAGATGATGCAGAAGATGAAAGAGAAAGATAAGGGTATGAAGGTGAAGGAAATGGATCACAATTAAACTGATACCATCAATAATAATTTCATTAAATAAAATATCAATAGCTATGATGTACAATGGAGATTATGGATATATGGGAATGCACTTTGGCTGGTGGGTATTGATCCTAGTTGTAGTAATTATTTTAGTAGGATTGTTCTTCAGGTCTCGCGGAAGAAGATGATTACTTAGAGGAAAGTAAGCATTTAGTCAAACCCTAAAATCAACTATGAAAAATAACTATAAGCATGGCATTATACTGATTGTGTATTGTCTTTTTGGCCTTGGCCAGGTTGCAGTGGCACAATCAACCTATGTAATTAGCGACTCAAAATCCAATGACATGAAATTGTCAGGAACATCGAGTTTACACGATTGGGAAATGAATGCCCAGACTTTCTCCGGAAAAGCTCAGTTTGATTTTAAGAAAGACGATAATCAAACCTTAGTAGGACTTAGTTCCTTAACCTTTTCCTTGCCGGTTACCAATCTGAAAAGTGACAAAAAGGGATTGGATAAAAATGCGTATGAAGCTTTAAAAACGGACAAACATAAAAGCATTATGTATACGCTTTCATCAGCTAAAGTGTCAGCAGAGAAAGATCATAAATTTCTAATCAAAACTACCGGTAATCTTACTATTTCCGAAACTACCAGAGAGGTTGCCATGAATGTTTATTGCGTGGTGAATAATGATGCTACGATTACTTGCACAGGAACTGAATCGTTGAAGATGTCTGATTATGAGGTAGAGCCACCATCCTTTTTGTTTGGCGCGATGAAAACAGGCGATGCCGTCACACTGGATTTTATCATGGTGTATAAAAATTAACATATAGTATTAAATATAAGATCATGAAAATAAAACTACTCTTTCTTTGCTTCTTTGCTTCTTTTCTGGCAAATGCGCAACAACCTGAGCTACAATTCTTCAGACCAAATAGTAAACTTGGCTTGAATGTATTTGAAACGAGTAAAACAGACACGGTAATTTTTGATGGTATCAAAGTACGTATCGGGGGGGATTTTGCTATGCAGTTTCAAGGCCTTAACCAAAGCAATACTGCTGATAATCTGGTCGAGTTGGGCACTAATTTTAATCTTCCGTCTGCAAATCTCAATCTTGACGTTCAACTCTTAGATGGTTTACGTATGCATTTGCGTACGTATCTATCTTCCAGAAACCATAACGAAACTTGGATAAAGGGAGGGCATATTCAAATTGATAAACTCGATTTTGTTCGAAAGGGATTTCTTGAGGGAATCATGAGGTATACTACCTTAACAATTGGGTTGGATGAATTTAATTATGGCGATGCTCACTTCAGAAGATCTGATAATGCCAGGGCAATTTTTAATCCCTTTATAGGAAACTATATTATGGATTCCTTTTCAACGGAAGCATTTGGGGAGGTCACTATTCAAAAGAGTGGACTACTATTCGTAATTGGCGCTTCAAATGGTAAACTTAATCAGAATGTAGTGGTCACAAATTCATCTGATAATAAACCGTCTCTTTACGGAAAGTTGGGATTTGACAAACAACTTAAGAATGATCTAAGATTTCGTTTAACTGGATCTTTCTATTTAAATAAAGGCACTACTACCGGAACTTGGCTATATGGTGGAGATCGAGCAGGCAGCCGCTATTATAGTGTGTTACATACCCAGCCAGATTCACAGGGAAATTCGCAGGGTGGTAGTTTTGATGGTCGTTTCAATGCACGCTTTACAAAACTTACAGCGCTACAAATAAACCCCTTTATAAAATATAAGGGACTTGAATTCTTTGGTATTTATGAGCGAGCAAGTGGAAGTAATACCTTTACTCAGCCTATAGTGGATAAAGAGGGGGCCTTTACACAGGTGGCAGCGGAGTTTGTTTACCGATTTGGTACCGATGAAAAATTTTACTTAGCGGGAAGATATAATTCGGTAAAAGGCAAGGCGCGCGAGAGCGCAACAAGTGATCTTGAAATCAAAAGAATGAATGTTGGAGGCGGATGGTTTATTTCAAAAAATATCTTAGCCAAACTAGAATATGTAAATCAAGAATATATGGGTACAGCCTGGACAGGAAGATTCGCTGGAGCAGAATTCAATGGCATTAACATCGAGGCAGTAATTAGCTTTTGAGAGTGAATGAAATTAATTATATATAAACGAAGATACTATGCATTGGTTAGAAGGAAACTATTGGGGTATGCACATTATTTGGTGGGCGATATGGGTTATAATTTTGATTTGGATTTTTGCTACACCGTGGGATATTCCGGGTCAGAAAACAAAAAATGAAACGCCATTTGATATTTTGAAAAAAAGATATGCAACGGGGGAAATAAGTAAGGAGGAATACAACAGCATTAGAGAAGATCTAAAAAGATGAAAAACATATCAGTAACCACCTGATTTTTCTGAGACTGCTGATCGGGCCTCAGATATTGCCATTTCAATAGCTCATTATGGACAATACCATTTAATGAGGAGTTTACAGAAAATTACGTAAATGACTCGAAGTAAAAGGTTTTATACTCTTGACTGCAGAGGTACTGAATGTTGTTGCTCTGTAGGCTTTTTTATGGATAAATGGATGGACTGATTTGTTACTAAATGCAGTAGCGACTATTGCTCTTCTTTTGATTTAATTAAAAGAAAAGTGGTTTTTGAAAACAAGAAAAGAAGATGTAAATGCGTAATACTATGTAAACATCAATTGAAAATCTACCCTAATGGAGAAACTAAGTCTTGGTATTTTTGTTTTGCCTATTATTGCTTTAACCTTGATAATTACGCTTTACCTTTATTTTCTTAAAAAGGAAATAGACAAGTGGAAGTATAAGCAATTTGTAGTTACTATAGCTATTTTAGGATTTGTTCTGAACCTAATATGGGAAGAAGCGCACGGTGTGTTATACGAAGGATTCCAGTATGATTTTGGACATATTGCTTTTTGTGCGCTGGCCTCTGTAGCAGATATGTTTATGGTTTTGATTCTGCTCTTTGCATTTGGACTTATATATAAAACTGTGTTTTGGATTGCACCTGTAAGATTCAATAGAAGTTTAGTACTGATGTTAATTGGTGGAGTAGGGGCTATTTTGGCAGAGATGTGGCATACATCAAGAGGTGATTGGTCGTATGCGGATGCCATGCCGCTGATTCCAATTGTTGAAGTGGGTCTTTCTCCGGTTCTGCAGTTTACTATTTTACCCTGGGTCGTTTTTGTGCTAAGTAAAAAAATCTTAAAATTATAAGTAGCAGCTTTGGAACATGAATAGTTTTGAATTAGAAAATAATACTATGAAAGTAAATTATGAACTAAAAGCCAAGAAGAATATAGTAAAGGGTGAATTTGGCTATGGAATTATGTGGCTTTTTCTCTCTTTGTTAATAGAGATGCTCATTTATTTTGATGGTGTAAAAGAAAGCTATTATCATATTCTTGCTTTCATCTTGCTTATCCCAGCTGTTTATAAATTTGTAATTGCTATAAAAAAATATAGAAACGTAACAGATGAGAAAATTTAAGAAACTAGTATAATAGTAATTATTCTATAATGCCTAGCTCAGGATTCCTGCATTTTTTCCCCAATTGATCTTTGTCTTTAGAAAATAATATAGAAAATAGGTTCTTGGGATAAACCTTTTCGCCATGGTTTTCGACCTTACCGAACCATTATTTGTTCCTGAATTTTCGCATCTTCTGTTACTTTTTGACATGTCCAGAGTAGTCTATTTCAACACCAAGAAAGGGGAAAATCTGCGATAAAATTATCTGTCCGATTTACATATACATAGTTTAAATAGATAGCTATGACAACAAGAATTAGTAAGACACTGAATAATCTTTTTAGAAATCAATCTGCATCAGGAATAGCTATTTTTCTTGCAGTGGTAGTAGCCATGCTATGGGCCAACTCGCCCTGGAAAGGATTGTATCAAAGCTTTATACACTCTGAAATCTCGCTCGGGATTGGTGAATTTTCCATGTCAGAATCTGTATTACTTTGGATTAATGATGGACTAATGGCAATCTTCTTTTTGCAAGTGGGTCTGGAATTAAAAAGGGAGATTATAGGGGGGAAACTCTCTTCATTCAAGAAAGCCATTTTACCCATTGGAGCGGCAATCGGGGGTATGGTAGTGCCGGCCGTCATTTATCTTATTTTTAACTTCAACTCTGCTACCGAGCAAGGTTGGGGTATTCCAATGGCTACTGATATCGCCTTTGCCATAGGAGTACTTGCTTTGTTTGGAAATCGGATACCGGTGGGACTCAAAGTATTTTTGATAGCACTGGCGATAGTCGATGATTTGGGTGCAGTACTGGTTATAGCTATCTTCTACACTACAGGCATTTCTTATATGGACTTGCTCCATGGTGTGCTGTTCTTTTTTGTATTGGTGGGGGGTAGTTATATTGGAATTCGCAAAGCCTGGTTCTACGCACTTGTCGGTATAGGCGGTGTATGGCTGGCATTTTTCTTTTCAGGTGTACATCCTACTATTGCAGGCATACTTACCGCATTTGCCATACCCGGCAAGGTCAAAATCAAGGAAGAAGATTATCTTATGAACCTGCAAAAACTTCACTTGCAGTTTTTAGAGACAGAGTCCATCCAAGGAAGTTTCATCTCTGAAAAACAACTGAACATTCTGGAAGAGATCAAACAAAAAACGAATGACGCAGAAACACCACTGCAAAAAATAGAGCATCAGCTGGCACCCATAGTAGGATTTTTTATCCTACCATTATTTGCCCTTGTCAATACAGGAATTCACATTCATGGCGATTTTATTGAAATTATAAGTCACCCAGTGAGCCTCGGTATCGGTTTTGGGTTGTTAGTTGGGAAATTTACGGGTATCATGGGCGCTAGCTGGCTTCTCGTCAAGCTGAAAATAGCAGAGTTACAAGAAGGAGTGTCATGGATGCACCTATGTGGAGTAGCTACTATTGCCGGCATAGGTTTTACTATGTCATTATTTATCACGGAACTCGCATTTGCAAGTGAAGAGTATGTATTCATTGCAAAGCTCAGTATCCTATTTACTTCTTTATTAGCAGGAGTAGTTGGGGGGCTAATACTTTGGTCTTCCAGTAACAAAATACATTCAAGTAGTACTCATACAGACAATAGTCAATAAGTATAGCCATGACATTCAAAACTCAAACCGGATTCTTTTTAAAGCAATTACTTAAACAGATAAGTTCTTCAGTGGTATTGGTGGCTGTAGTGACATTCATTTATATATATCTTATGCAGTTCGTTGAACATGATCTTGTCTGGGTACCCTACTTGGTGGTTTTATTTGCACTAATTAAAACCATATACTTTACATTTTTCACCTTCAGGCAGGTAAATAAATCCATCAAACAATGTCATTCCTTTAGGCAACTGCTCTGGGTTTTTGGTTTACTGGTATTCCTTATCATATTCTCTTATGCCGCAGATTTTAACTGCATTGCTGCTGCCAACACCGCGTCTTTTAACGGCTTGAAAACATCTGGTAGCCTCGGTTATCTAAGTGTTTTGTTCGAGTTCTTTTACTTCAGTGTAGTCACCTTTGCCGCAATTGGCTATGGTGACATAGTTCCATTAACTACTCCTGCCAAACTCTTGGTGATTATGGAAATCGGGCAGAGTTTTGTGCTGGTCGTATTCGGATTATCGAATATAAATAATATTCATACCTCAATTAAAAACCAATAATATCATGAAAAAGAAAATAGCACTTATCGGATATGGCGTAATCGGCAAAAGAGTGACTGATGCAATCGCTCTGCAAGATGATATGGAATTAGCCGGAGTTTGTGATGTGATCAGCGACTGGCGGATACAAACTGCGGTAAGTAAAGGGTATCCCGTTTATGCTGCTACTGATGAGGCAAAAGTTAGCATGGCGCAGGCAGGGGTTCCCTTGGCAGGCATCATGGCTGACCTTTTAGATATAGCTGATCTTGTCGTTGATTGTACCCCAAAAAAGATTGCAACTCAGAATGTAGAAACATATAGAGAGCATAAAATCAAATTTATTCTGCAAGGAGGTGAGAAGCACGAGACAACGGGCCATTCCTTTAGCGCAGAAAATAATTATACTTCTGCTCTAGACCGAGAGAGTACACGAGTTGTTTCCTGCAATACTACATCCATTCTACGCACGCTCACCACTCTTAAAAAAGCAGATCTTTTAGAAAATGCTCGTGGAACTTTGCTACGAAGAGCGACCGATCCTTGGGAAAGCCACCTTGGTGGTATCCTGAATACGATGGTGCCAGAAAAAGATATCCCCAGTCATCAGGGGCCGGATGCCCAAAGTGTTGATCCTGAATTGGACGTAGTTACCATGGCTGTAAAAGTCCCAGAAACACTCAGCCACCTTCATTACTGGAATGTAAGGCTTACCAGAAAAGCTGACAAGAAAGAAATTATTGATGTACTTCAAACGTCAACTCGGATCACATTTATAAATTATAGTGATGGTTTGGTTTCTAACAATACGATCAAAGAAATGTATCTGGATATGGGAAGGCCTTGGGGTGATATGTATGAAGTGGCACTCTGGCAGGACATGCTGAAAGTAGCAGGCAATGAACTGTATTATGCATATGTGGTGGACAATCAGGCGATCGTCATTCCCGAAACGATAGATGCGATTAGAGCCCTCACTGGAATAGAAGAAAATGCAGAAAAGTCAATCCTTAAAACCAACATAAGCCTGGGGATTGTAAGATGAGTCTTTTTGATTCAGAAATCTAGTCCCTTGAATCCCTCAATAGCTCAGGTGAGGAGTACAATGCACAGTTTTACTTAGATAATGCACGTAGTTAATTTTAAACTAATTGAAACGTATCAAATTCTGAGTAACCTCAGTTGAACCTTGTAGCTCGTAGTTTAAGATAAAAGCAGTACAAGTGTTTTACACTTTGCTTCAAAAGAAGATGCCCAGCTATTTTTAATTAAAAACATTTAATAGAACAACGAAATTGACAAAACATTCAGATTATGAAAATACTATTAGCAATTGATGGTTCAGATTTTAGTAAATCGGCCGTTAAGGAACTTGCAAAAATGACATTGTCAAATGGCAGTGAAATTAGTGTCATGAACGTATATGAGCATCCCACCGTCTGGGCTCCAGATCTACTCACGATGGAAACCGTTCGCCCCTACTATAAAGAGGTTATTTCCAGAGCAGAAAAATCGGCAGAGAAATCGGCAGAGAAAATTGTTGCCGAAGCTGCAAATGCATTGAAAAACAAAAATGGTACACTTAAAATAACCACCAGTGTTGTAAGTGGTCTTCCAAAAAAAGAGATTTTAGAACAAGCTGAAGCCTTTGGTGCAGATTTAATTGTACTCGGTTCCCAGGGCCATGGCGCACTTTCTCGTTTTTTATTGGGTTCTGTTTCACAATATATAGCAACGCACGCCAAGTGTTCGGTAATGATTGCAAGAAATAAAGATGAGAAGTGAAGGTGATTTTGGCAATAAATAATTGCTGCTAATTTGTTTAAAAATGGACAGGATCAAACTAGCATAAAGGAATCGGCTTACAAGTTCACTGATGAAAGCGATCTTAAGGATTTCAAAATTATTTCATGTGGTTATCATTGTTGGAGGGTTTGTAGGTCTGGTCTTTTTCCATTCTTATTTTCACGCTAATTTATGTGGCCTTGTCACTGGATGTTTCTCGAGGTTTGAGTAGCACCGAAATAATCAGGCATAAGACTTTGCCTTAACGACACAATCCGTTTGTTGGGAATAGGATTTGGGGATTACTATTACATTGGCTATGATGATTGTGTTTTTTGTTGTTTTTGCAAGTGTATTTTAGGAACACGTCTATTGGCGATTTTAAGTATTTTTAAACTGGCTCTACAGTTAAGAAAGGTAGAAAGGAAGATGGTTACGCATATTCAGTATGGAGCGTAAGCAGATAGAGCTAAGTATAGTTGAGATCTATACCTTTTAATGGTCGAAAAAGTGCTTTTACCTGATCTATGCTTTTTGGATCTAATAAGGTCATAATTTCATACATCGTAAGTGAGATATCATAAATGCCTCAAGGGCTAATATTCTAACTTTAACATTGAATCGTTAATGTAGCTTAAATGCCGAGAAAGACTATTTTTATAACAAAAGCATCAGGGGAAAAAGCGCCTTTTTCAGAGGCTAAGCTGCGGCAATCTCTAGAAAGAGCAGGGGCTGACTTAGCTGTAATAGATCGGATAGTGAGCGAAATTGAGAAGCTACTTTTTGATGGCATGTCGACAAAAAAAATCTATGGAAAGGCATTTTCAATACTCCGTAAGCACTCAAGACCTGTTGCAGGAAGGTATAAAATCAAGCAAGCTATTTTAGAATTGGGGCCTTCAGGTTATCCCTTTGAAAAGTTTGTGGGTGAACTTCTCAAACATCAGGGATACCTCACTAAAGTCGGAGTAATTATTCAGGGCTATTGTGTTAGTCACGAAATAGATGTAGAAGCCGAAAAGGATAATAAACACTTTATGGTGGAGTGCAAATTTCATAATCGTCAGGATTACAAGTGCGATGTAAAAATTCCGCTCTATATAAAATCAAGGTTTGAGGACGTGAAAAAGCAATGGGAAAAGCGTAAAGACCACATCAACAAATTTCATGAAGGTTGGTTGGTAACCAACACTCGATTTACCGAAGACGCCATTCAATATGGCAAATGCTCGGGGTTGATACTCATAGGTTGGGATTATCCACAACAGGGAAGTTTAAGTGATCGGATTAATGTGTCTGGTTTACATCCTATTACTTGCCTCACCACACTCACGAAACCTGAAAAGAAAATGCTGATTGATAACATGGTGGTACTATGCAAGGAACTTTGTGAAAACCCAGAACTACTAACTGAAATTGGGATTTCTGAATCCCGAATCAAACGGGTCACTAAGGAAGCAAAGGAGATTTGCGCTGAAATAGACAACATAGCCGGATAAAAAATAAATAAAAAAACATGCGCAACATTCTCTTCCTCCTTATTTCATTTCTGCAATTAGTTCCCTTCATTTCGCATGGTCAGGGGAAGGAAATGTTAATAGAGCAAATAGCAGGAAAAAAAATAGAACGTGAAAACTTTGATAAAAATGGACAGCTTTTAGGGAAACAACTATTCATAATAGGAGAATTGAGTCAAGCGGGAGAAACGTATAAAGTAGATGTGGTTACAGAGTTGTACAATGAAAAGGGCCAACTAAATGAAAAATACTCGACCACTTTCCAATGCAATCCTAAAGAGTTTGATGTATTGCTGAACGTATTTCCTTTTAGTGATCCTGATGATGAAAAGATAAAGGTGGAGGTGATCTCGAGAGATTTTAAGCAATTATATGATTTACAAAGTAGCAAATCCAAATCGTTAAAAGATATCGAATTAAAGATGAGCATAGAGTCAGGTGTACTGAGTTTTTTCGGATCGAAAAGCCTTGTTACGATTAAAAACAGAAACAGGAAAACAGAAAATGGAAAGGTTAATATTACTAGCACTGCTGTGATCGAAGCTTACATAATGGGAATTAAAATCAAAACGATCAATTATACTGTAGAAGAATATCTGACCGAAGGTTATGTACTATTAAGCCAGAAATTCACGGAGGATGACGGAGCTTATTTTACTATGAGTTATAATGATGCGAACTAATGACTCAACTTCGCTAAATCCAAATAATGAATAACTACAAAAAGAATAGCCTAAGTTTAACCGGGGCAGTGGCGCTTGGCACCGGAGTGATGATAGGTGCCGGTATTTTTGCCTTGCTTGGCCAGGTAGCGGAGCTTTCAGGGGCTTTGTTTCCTTTAGCTTTTTTAGTAGGTGCAGTTATCTCTGGTTTTAGCGCTTATGCATACATAAAGTTATCGAATGCTTACCCCTCAGCGGGTGGCATTGCAATGTACCTCAAAAAGGCCTATGGGCCCGGCACCATCACAGCAGCAGGATCTCTTTTAATGGCTTTTTCTATGGTTATTGGGGAGAGCCTGGTGGCACGCACATTTGGGTCCTATACCCTTCAGCTTTTTGATGTAGAGCAAAACAGCATCTGGGTGCCTGTGTTGGGTGTTGTATTACTGGTGGTTGCCTTTTTAATTAATATTGCCGGCAACAAAGTAATTGGAAGTTCTTCCTTGGCGATGGCAATTATAAAAATCGGGGGCCTAGTCATCTTTGCCATTGGCGGTTTATGGGCAGCAGGTTTTTCATTTGGTGAGGTCGTGCCTTCCTCTATCTCCGGCGATAATTCAGTATCCGGTTATATAGCGGCATTGGCTTTTACCATCCTTGCTTATAAAGGTTTTACCACCATCACAAATAGTGGAGGGGAGATTGTGAATCCCAATAAAAACGTGGGACGTGCCATTATAATATCACTCTTTTTATGCACCCTGGTGTATGTATTGGTGGCTTTGGCAGTTTCAGCCAATTTGTCAATCCCAGAGATTATAGCTTCCAAAGATTTTTCATTGGCTGAAGCTTCTAAACCTGCATTTGGAAAGTATGGTTTGTGGTTTACAGTGGGTATAGCCATTGTAGCAACTATTTCTGGGGTCATTGCCAGCATATTTGCTGTTTCGAGGATGACCGCTATGCTTACGGAAATTAACCTAATCCCTCATAAACATTTTGGGATGCCAGGTGGGTTACAAAAGCATATGCTGGTTTATACTGTAATTATTGCCATTATCCTCACAGCATTTTTCGATCTAACCCGAATTGCTTCTCTAGGAGCCATTTTTTACTTAACCATGGATATAATACTTCAGTGGGGTGTTTTAAAAAATCTTAGAAAAGAAGTAAATGTCAATGCTGCGATTGTTGTTACTGCCATTCTACTAGACCTAATTGTATTGGGGGCATTTCTATGGATAAAAGCCTCCGATGATCTTTTGGTAATAGTGGTTTCTGTAGTACTGATGATTTTAGTATTTATTGGTGAACGATGGTTTTTAGAATGGGAGAAAATTGAGAATGGCTAAAATTTAAAGTACATGACTAAAGCAAATAGAAATGCCTCTTACGACACTTTGAGCGAAGCTACTAACGCTTTGAGAAGAGATGGATATGTAGAAGACCTCAATCTAAAACCTGAATGCTTGGAATGCCTGACTTCCAAACTACGATTGCATCCGGAGGATTTTGAAATCGATCCTTTCTATCGTTTTGAAGGCATGAGTAATCCTGACGATAATAGCATTGTGTATGCTATCAGTGGCAACAATGGTATTAAAGGCATATTGGTTGATGCTTATGGGGTTTACAGTATAAGTCTAAATCAAGCAATGATTCAGAAACTCAAAATGACCGATAAATGAGTCAGCTAGATTACATATATATGCATCCTCAAATACAAGCTGGTTACGTTGAGAGAAAAAAACACTGAAAAAACTCCGAAAGGAGCTTCTTCTGTTACAACATAAGTTCTATCCCGATGGTAATTACTGTTTGCTCAGCGCTGTGGAAGGCCTTTATACCCTGATGAGGAGATAGAGCTAATGTAGAGCGAAAACAAAACTACACGACCGCTGGTGTCGAAATTATAAGGCGACCAAAATTAGCCGAACAGCGGGAAAAAATTAATTTGGAATACCCTAACAATATGATGAAGAGATATGGAAAATCATGAGCATAATAAGCACAATGAAATGGACCACTCCAAGATGAGTCATTCTAAAATGAGCAATGGTCAAAACGATGATTCCAAAAAGGATCATAGTATAATGAAACATGACCATGGTAATGTGTCGATGGGGATGGCGGGGCACGATCACCATAAAATGATGATTGAAGATTTTAAAAAACGCTTTTGGATCACGGTTATCCTCACCATCCCCATCTTGGTTTTTTCTCCTATGATCCAAGGTCTGTTGGGTTATGAATGGTTATTGCCCGGCAATCCTTACATCCTTTTCGGCCTTTCTACCATAGTTTATTTTTATGGTGGCTGGCCTTTTTTAAAAGGGTTGAAAGAAGAACTGCAACAAGGCGCTCCCGGAATGATGACCCTTATCTCTATGGCCATCAGTGTAGCCTATTTTTACAGTTCGGCAACCGTATTTGGACTTGCTGGACAGGACTTCTTCTGGGAACTTGCCACCCTAATTGCTATTATGTTATTAGGCCATTGGTTAGAAATGAAGTCCGTGCTTGGCGCTTCAAAAGCTTTGCAACTTCTGGTAAGTATGATGCCTTCAGAAGCACATCGAGTGAAAGGGGATAGTGTAGAAGATGTGAAATTAGAAGACTTAAAGAAAGACGATATTATCCTCATCAAACCAGGTGAAAAAGTCCCTGCTGATGGAATTATTGTAGAAGGGGAAAGCTATCTGAACGAATCCATGTTAACGGGCGAATCAAAACCTGTGAAAAAAGGATTGGAAAATAAAGTGATTGGCGGCTCACTCAATGGGAACGGCTCACTCAAAGTAAAGGTAGAGCATACGGGCAAAGACAGCTACCTCAATAAGGTGATCACTCTGGTGCAGGAAGCCCAAAAGTCTAAGTCCAAAATGCAGAATCTCTCAGACCGTGCGGCTAAATGGCTTACCTATATAGCATTGGCGATAGGCTTTGGCACACTATCCGTCTGGTTATTTTTAGGATTCCCATTTGTGTATGCCTTGGAGAGAATGGTAACGGTAATGGTTATTGCCTGTCCACATGCTTTAGGATTGGCTATTCCATTAGTAGTAGCTATATCTACTGCTGTATCTGCGCAGAACGGTTTATTAATTCGGAACCGAACGGCTTTTGAAGAATCACGTAAGATCTCAGTTTTACTCTTTGATAAAACAGGAACATTGACCAAAGGGGATTTTGGTGTAACACGTATTGAATCAGTTGATAAACAGTACACTTCAGAGGAAGTATTACGACTGGCCAGCGCCCTAGAGCTAAGTTCCGCGCATCCCATTGCGGTCGGGATTATTAAAAAGGTAAAGGAAGATAATGTGGCAATACCTAAGCTTGACAATTTCAATGCGATTACGGGCAAAGGAGTTGAAGCAAATGTAGAAGGTAAAAAAGTCAAGGTAGTAAGTCCTGGGTATTTAAGAGATGAAAAAATAGCTATACCTGAAGATGCTTATAGCGATGCCGCTGAAACAGTAGTATTTGTTTTAATTGACGGCAAATTGGCAGGGTACATTGCCCTTGCGGATGAAATTAGACCTGAGTCAGCAGAAGCTATCAAAGTATTTAAAAAGAACAACATAAAAGTGTTGATGGCGACCGGGGACAATGAGAAGACTGCCAAAGCTGTAAGTGATAAACTGGGATTAGATGGGTACTATTCAGAAGTGCTACCCCATCAGAAAGTAGAGATTGTGAAGGAGTTACAAGCCAAGGGTGAGTTTGTCGCTATGACAGGTGACGGAGTAAATGATGCACCGGCACTTGCACAAGCTAACGTGGGTATCGCGGTGGGTTCAGGTACTGATGTGGCAGCTGAAACGGCTGATATTATTCTGGTCAACAGCAATCCACATGATATTGCCAACCTGATTTTATTTGGTAAAGCCACTTACAATAAAATGATCCAAAACTTGATATGGGCTACCGGGTACAATGTCATTGCTATTCCTCTCGCGGCAGGGGTGCTTTATTCTTCGGGGTTTGTATTGGGGCCAGCAGTGGGAGCTGTATTTATGAGTTTGAGTACCATCATTGTAGCGATCAATGCTCAATTATTGAAGAAAAAGATTGGTAACAAGTAATGGGTAATCGGGAAATGCTTGGCAGGATAGCGATTATCTTGCTTAGTATTTTTGTAGTAATGAGTGGGTATGGTGTGTTGCTACCCGTTTTACCCTACTATACGGAACGACTTGCCCTAAAGTCCGGTGTAGTGGCTGATGAGAATATCAACTATCACATAGGTATCCTTACCAGTATCTACCCGTTTTTTCAACTGTTATTTGCGGTTGTTTGGGGTAAGCTATCTGACCGATTTGGTCGCAAAGTACTGATCATTATGGCCTTGTCAGGCTTTGTCATAATGCAGGTTTTAACGGGCCTGTCAACTTCTTTAGCCATGCTTTATGTAGCCCGTATTTTAGGAGGGATATTTTCCTCTTCTGTCATACCTGTGAGCAATGCTTACCTGAGTGACCTTACTAGTACTAAACAACGAAGAAAAATACTGGCCTGGTCAGGTGTGGCTGTTAGTGCAGGTGTCATTGCCGGTCCTATGATTGGTGGTTATCTGGCTCAAACCAATCTGCATTTTAATACCAGATTTGGGCACTTGCTATTGGATAAGTTCAGTGTTCCTTTCCTTGTAGTTGCATTGTTGGGAATAGTCGCTTTAGTAGTTGTTGTATTATGGCTCAAAAAACCAAAGGAGCAGTACACAAATAGCCCGCAAGGTAAACTCAAAATGGCGGCGATGCTGGCCAATCCAGTCTTTTTAAGGCTCTTACTACTTTCGTTAGTGATACAGTTGGCCGTCACCCTATTTGAAACTGTTTTTTCCATGTACGCCAAAGATATCCTTGTCTTTGACACTGCACAGGTTGGTCTTGGGTTTATGCTCTGTGGTTTGATCATGGCTGTTTTACAACCAGTCTTTGCCAGTTTTGATGAAAATATCCTGCCCATGAGACTGCAGCTGATTACAGGGTTTTTACTGGCGGCCTTATCAATGGGTATTTTCACACTAATAACAACTGACTTCTATGTATTCACGATGATCATAATTTTTGCCACAGGCGGGGCGATGGTGACACCAAACCTGATTGCCTCGATCTCATTCATTGATGAAAGTAATACAGGGACTTATTTGTCCACTCAAACTTCTACAAATAGCATCGGCCAGGTATTGGGGCCATTGTTAGGTATGTGGATTTATTCTTTTGGTAGTTCATTGCCATTTCTGATTATCGGGATATTCCTGCTGCTAGTAACTCTACTTACTATGCCGGGACTAAAATTCAATAAATCTTAGCTTGCTATTATCCATAATTGATATGAAAAAAAATAGCTAAATGCTTAGGAGACCAAGCGGAATACCTACTGTTACATACTTGTGATTCCATTGATAAAATAAGGCTCACCATACCCATGCCTAATTACATGGATCAAGTTTTCTCAATACCAACAGAAGCCCGCAGGTACTCTTGTCGGAATAGACTACTAACTATTCGATCAGGGTATTGCATGCTGAGTAGATATTGCACTGATGGCAGATAAGCTGGAGGTCTTGCCTTTTGCAATTGGGCTAAGTAGAAAAGCCAAAGGAATCATCAAGCAAAACTTATGGATAAGCTTGGGAATAGTGGCCTTATTAATTCCTGCCACGCTGTTTGGGTTTGCTTCAATCGGTTTGGCTGTGCTGATACATGAAGGTTCTACCATAGTTGTTGTGGTCAATGCTTTAAGATTGCTTGGTTACGAAAAAAAGTAAGTCTTCAGTCACCATTAAAATTAGAATTGCTGTTTTATATTTAAGAAATTGCTTAAATAAGCAATAATATGTTATATTTATGACGTTATTAAATTCTAAAGAGGAAATCATGGAAAACAATCAATCCTGTATCAGAGTATTTGCCGATAAAGATCAAATAAACCATTGCCGAGAATTACTCCAAGCCAATGGCTCGGCATTTGGTCAATTGAGTGGTTTGCTGGCGCTTGCAGGGAATGAAGTGAGGCTGAAGATTTTATTTCTTTTAGAGGAAGAAAACGAACTCTGCCCATGCGACTTATCAGACATTTTAGGAATGAGCATCCCTGCAGTTTCTCAACATCTCAGAAAACTCAAAGACAAAAATGTCATTGAAGGTCGAAGAGAGGGTCAAACTATTTTCTACTCATTAAAACAAGAACAACTGGCCTTATTTCACCCCTTTTTCAAACACATCATTAATAAATCAAACATAGTTACAGTATGAGCGAGAAAACCAGCAAACTTGTCGGAGCGGGAGTGCTATCGGCAGTAGCAGCATCACTTTGCTGCATTACCCCTGTATTGGCACTCATTTCAGGAGCATCAGGTGTAGCAGCAAGCTTTTCGTGGATGGAACCCGCAAGGCCATATCTTATCGGAATCACCGTTTTAGTATTGGGTTTTGCTTGGTACCAGAAAATCAAGCCTAGGACAGCGGAAGAAATTCAATGCGATTGCGAAGAAGATGAGAAAAAGCCTTTTATGCAGACTAAAACATTTTTAGGCATTGTAACCGTGTTTTCAGCTTTAATGCTTGCTTTTCCAAACTACGCGCACATTTTCTACCCTTCAAATGATCACAAAGAAATTATAATTGTCAATGCCTCAGACATTCAATCGGTAACCTTTGATATAAAAGGAATGACTTGTGCTGGCTGTGCCTCACATGTAGAAAATGATGTGAATAAGCTGCCAGGTATTGTTAAGGTGGTCGCAATTTATGAAGAGGCGACAGCCCAAGTAGAATTTGACCAATCAAAAATAAGCTTGGTTCAAATTGAAGAAGCCATTAACGGTACTGGCTATAAAGTGGTAGGTAAGAAATAGTATTTTTTTGTGCCCTGTATTTAAGAATTTAATTAAATAATTGATTATGTATAAATATGATGTTTTTGTCTTAGGCTCCGGAATGGCAGGAATGAATATTGCCAACATATGTGCTAGCAAAGGACTAAAAGTGGGAATTACGGATGAGCTGCCCTATGGGGGGACCTGTGCACTACGAGGTTGCGATCCAAAAAAAATAATGCTGGGTGCTACGGAGGCGAAAGATTTTGCAGCCCGACTTCATGAAAAACAAATAGCTGAAGTTCCGGCCATCCATTGGAAAGCTGCTATGGAATTAAAGCAAGAGTTTGTAGATGCAATGCCCCCCAAAATTGAAAAAGGCTATAAGCACAATGGAATTGAAACCTTTCACCAATCGGCTAAATTTATTTCAGAAAATCAACTGAAGGTAGGCGATGAAACGATAGAGGCTAAAAAAATAGTGATAGCTACAGGTGCAAAGCCCAAGGTATTAGGAATCACGGGCGAGGAGCACATGCTGACCAGTACCGACTTCCTGAATTTTGATACACTTCCAAAATCGCTTGTTTTCATAGGGGGTGGTTATATCGCCTTTGAATTTGCGCATATGGCAGCCCGCTTTGGCAGCGAAGTCACTATCCTGCATCGAGGCAAACAGCCATTAGAAAGTTTCGATCCGTTTATCGTGGAGCAGTTGACTGGAGCCACCCAGAAATTAAATATCAAGGTAGTGTTGAACACCAATGTTACAGCCGTTGAAAAATTGGGAAATTCTTTTACTGTGAAAGGCAAGGATAAAAACGGAGAACAAAAATGGGAAGCGGAAGCTGTGATCAATTCAGCCGGAAGACCACCAGCAATTTTTGACCTAGATCTGGAAAAAGCAACTATCGCATTCAGTAAAAGAGGGGTCGAGGTAAATGAATATTTGCAAAGCACCACCAATTCTAACATATATGCTGCGGGTGACGCTGCTGATACGGATGGAATACCACTAACACCTGTAGCAGTCATGGAAGGGCATATTGTAGCTTCCAATATTATTAATGGTAACATTAAAAAACCCGACTATACGGCTATTCCTACCGTAGTATTTACCTTACCCACCATGGCATCGGTAGGCCTTTCCGAAGAAAAAGCGACTGAAAAAGGAATTGAATTTATTGTGAATAAAAAAGCTGTTCCAGACTGGTTTACGGCCAAAAGGATAAATGAGAAGACCTACGCCTATAAAACCCTGATCGAAAAGGAAACCGGAAAAATTTTAGGGGCACATATCATTGGCCCACATGCAGAAGAAGTGATCAACCTTTTTGCCATGGCCATAAAGGCTGGATGGACTTCGAAGGATATTAAAACGATGATATTGACCTATCCGTCAGCTAGTGCTGATATTGTTTACATGGTTTAAACACTTAAAATTTCAAACATTTAGAAAAAAATAATGTATAAAGAAATCATAAATCTAGACATTACTGGAATGACCTGTGACCACTGTGCGACAGGTATTGAAAAACTACTTTCCAAAAATGAAGGCATAAAGGAAACCAATGTGAGCTATACAAAAGCTACTTGCGAGTGTGCTTATGACCCTTCCAAAACCAGCAAGGAAGAAATTATTAACACCATTAATGGCACGAAAAACTATCGTGTAAAAGGTGAAATCCCCGAAAATGGTAGTGGCGGCAACAACCAATTTGACCTCATCATTATCGGTGGTGGTTCGGCTGCATTTTCGGCAGCTATCAAAGCCGAAAGTTTAGGTTTGACTACATTAATGATCAACGGTGGATTAGACTTTGGTGGGACCTGTGTGAATGTAGGTTGTGTTCCTTCCAAAAACTTAATCCGTGCAGGCGAAACGGCTTATCACGCTACCCATTCCAACTTTGCAGGGATCAAGCCTAAAGGCGTTGACATTGATTTTGCCCAAATCATCAAAGACAAAAAGAAGCTGGTCGCCACTCTCCAGGAGAAAAAGTACATGAATGTAGTAAGCGATTTTGAAAACTTGACTATGCTTAAAGGTTGGGCAAAGTTCAAAGACAGCAAAACAATTGAAGTAGATGGGAAAGAATATAAAGCCCTTAAATTTTTAATTGCTACAGGAGCTACTACCAACATTCCGAATATTGAAGGCTTGGACAAAATCGATTATTTGACTAATGTTTCCCTTTTCGATCTGGAAGAAAAGCCTGAAAGTATCACCATTATGGGAGCAGGTTATATAGGATTGGAAATAGCTATGGCTTACAATCGCCTAGGGGTAAAAGTTCGGATCATAGAATTTACCGATCGGGTTTTGAGGTCACAAATGCCTGACATTAGTGAAGCATTGGAAACTCAAATGCGAAAGGAGGGAATTGAAATCCTTCCCAACTTTAGAGCCCTGAAATTTGAGCAAAAGGAAAGTGAAACAATTATTCATTGTAAACGCCCTGATGGTTCATTTACGGAAATTGTAGAAAATGGAAAAGTAGTGATTGCCACAGGTACAACACCTAATACCCAAACATTGGGCTTACAAAATGTAGGTTTAGAATTAACCGAAACTGGACACATTTTGGTAAACGAAAAGATGGAAACCAATTTAGTGAACATTTATGCTGTTGGTGATGTAGCCAATACTCCGGCATACGTTTATACGGCGGCATTTGAAGGGAAAATTGCAGTAGAAAATGCCTTTTCAGGAGCAAATAACAAAGCTGATTATTCTTCGCTGCCTTGGGTGGTCTTTACTGATCCGCAAATAGCAGGAGCAGGTTTGGACGAAGCAGAGGCAGAAGCTAAAGGAATTCCATTTGAAGTTTCCAAATTGGAACTCAAAGATGTTCCAAGAGCCATTGCAGCAAATGATACAAGAGGATTCATCAAACTTATTCGCAACACTGAAACCGACAAATTGGTAGGTGCTAGAGTAGTTGCACCCGAAGGAGGAGAACTTATTCAACAATTAAGTATGGCAATCAAATACGGAATAACAGTAAAAGAATTGGCGGACAGTTTTTATCCCTATTTGACCTTGGGAGAAGGGATAAAATTAGCAGCGATAACTTTTGGAAAAGACGTGTCGGAATTAAGCTGCTGTGCCAGTTAGGCTAAATTGAAAAAAATTTGGAGACCACCCCTATACCGCCCCCATCTTTGGAGTGTAATTAATTTTAATCATTAAAATCTTAAAAAGATGAAACGACAAATTGAAGTATTTACAGCTGGATGCTCAGTCTGTGAACCAGTGGTAAAAATGGTAAAAGAAATGGCTTGTGACTCTTGCGAAGTAACAGTTTATAATACCATTGAGCAAGGTGACTCTAAAGTATGTGTTGACAAAATGAAGGAATATAACATCACTTCTTTGCCTGCCGTAGCTGTAAGTGGAAAATTGCTTGACTGTTGCAAAGATAGAGGAGTAAGTAAAGAGGAATTAGTCGCTGCCGGAGTAGGAAAGGCGATTTAAAAGGAAGTTGATAAATTAAGTATCCATACATTCCAAATACTGATTTTCAGTGTTTGGAATGCATTTAACTGCAATCATTATGTTGCCAAAAGATTTAACAAAAGACCTAAAAATCCGCCTAAAAAGCATCAATGGACAAGTTGAAGGAATCATAAGGATGCTTGATAAAAGTGATAATCCGGCACAAATTCTCAATCTTTTTAAAGCAGTTAACAACGGCTTTGAAAAAGCTCAGCATCTTCTTTTAGACGAAGTGTACAGAAAAACATTGGCTATTAAAATTGCAGAGGCATTAGAAGCTTGTCCTGGCAATTGCGGCCAAGAGGAGAAAATTGCTACCATTAGAAATCAGTTCCCTAATTTAAATCTTTACGAGCTAACTGACAAAATGAATGAGATGGAGACCATTTATGAGTTTCTACAAACAAGCAAAGATAAAAATATGAAAACTATAACTTTAACGATTGGCAATATGGTATGTCAAGGATGCGCTGAAAAAATATCAGACATTTTAAAAGAATTAGATGGAATTAAAAAAGTAAAAACTAAAACGATACAGAAAACTGTACAAGTGGAGTTTGATCCTAATCAGATAAATGAATCACAAATAGAAACTGCTTTGACCAAATCAGGGTATGAACCAAAAAAAACTTGTATATGAAAATCGCTGTCAATTTTTCATTATTACTAATGATTGTGATTTTATTAGGATGTGCAGAAAATCCGAAAAAAAGCAGTCATGCTGATGTGAACCAGGCTGATAACGTGTTCGTGGAAGTTTCGATTGAAGGAATGAGCTGTATGGCTTGTGTAGCAAAAGTAAAAAAGACCCTTTCCGATTTAAATGGCATATATGAAGTGAAAGTTAGTCTTGAAAATAAGAATGCAACTATACAATACAATCCTAATAACATTGCATTAGATAAAATCAAACAAGCGATTGATGAAATTGGCTATAATGCTGGAGCTGTAAAAACTTTATCTCAATGAATCTGGAACAATTTTTAAATGAATTTTCCGGTATTTTTCAAGATGGTTCAATATTGAGTTTGGGTATTGCCTTTGTTGCAGGATTGATTTCAAGTGGTGTTTGCCCTTGTACATTGCCTGTTGGACTTGGCTTTGCAGGTTATGTTGGAAGTACTTCTGTTCGGAAATCAAAAACAGGATTTGCAGTCACTTTTTCGTTTTTTATTGGAATAGTATTTTGTTTAACATTATTAGGAGCTATTGCAGGCTATTCAGGAATTTTTCTGACCGAAGTATTTGGGAAGTATTGGGCTTTGGGAATGGGAGTCATAGCGTTAATCGCAGCAGGAATTGCCTTTTATGGCCCATATTTGCGTGTTAGACAACTTGAATCTTTACGAACACCGGGGATTGGTGGTTCATTCATTTATGGGTTTATATTTAGTTTAGGTACAGCAGCCGCTCCTTTATTGCTTTTATTATCCTTTGCAGTTGCAAAAGCGAGTTTAATCTATGGGTTACTTCTCGCTTTCTGTTTTGGTATTGGGAGAGGACTTCCTTTTTTGCTTGTTGGTCTATTTTCAAGTTCTGTTTCCAAACTCGCCAAATTATCTTGGTTAAGAAAAAGTATTCAAATATTGAGCGGAATGGCATTACTCTATTTAAGTTTTTATTTTTTCAGGATTTTTTCATTTTACCTCTAACTATAAAGCAGGTTCTTAAAAGATGTAGCTGACCTAAGTGCTGAATACTGCCTAGCGCTATTAAAAGCGTCAGATCCTTCCTAAAGGGATATATGAGTGGTAAATTTTAAACACTAAGGATTCTGGGCACGTGTGTCTATAAAAAAGGGCTGGAAACTTTTTGAAATTTTGAAGTCAGCTAACTGATTTAGTTTAATTCACCTAATATTCTTTTAGTTATTATTAAAAAAGCCTTTTCTTATAATGAATAACGACGCTTGACCGACATTAAGGCATGTCAAATTTTTGGTGGACCACCTTTGGTTGGCAGACATCTCCAGGAGTCTCGGGCAAGTATGAATATAGCTAGATTTAGCTAACCTATTATGATGATTGAATAGCGGAATATCATACATCAAAGACAAGATTTAACAAATCTAAAGCTTAACAATCTGTTAATTTTGATTAGGGTTAAGTCATCACAGATTGATATGATCGTTTTAAGTTATTTAAATAATTTTAAATATAAGTTTTATGAATGGGTTAGAAGGACACTATTGGGGTATGCACACCATTTGGTGGATGGTCTGGGTAATATTTATGATTTGGCTTTTTTTTACTCCCTGGGACATACCTGGGCAAAAAACCAAAAAGGAAACGCCATTAGATCTTTTGAAAAAGAGGTATGCAAAAGGAGATATTAATAAGAAGGAATACGACCACATTAGAGAAGATTTGCAAATATGAAAAATATATTAGTACCTACCGATTTCTCTGATGCTGCAAACCGTGCAGCAGATATTGCCATTTCAATAGCTGAAGAATCTGGCGCTCAAGTTCATTTTTTACATCTTAAAATCACCCCTATCCCTTGGGTAAAGTTGGATAAAGAAAAGGAGAAACGATTTCCTGAAATTTTAAAGGAAATAGGCCATGCTAAAGACGCACTTAATAAACTGGTAAAGAAAGCTAAAGATAAGGGTGTAAAAGCTGAGCGGTTTGTCGTGTTTGATGTGGGTAGAGAAGAAATACTTAAACACATTCCATTTCATCATCATGATTTTGTGGTAATGGGTTCGCACGGTGCATCCGGGGCAAAAGAACTATTTGTTGGGTCAAATGCTCAAAAGGTATTGAGAGACTCTACCGTACCCGTATTAATTATCAAAGAAAAATCTATCTGGCCGATTAAGAATATAGTTTTTGCGTCCAATTTTGAAGAAGATGTTAAAACACCCTTCAACACGGTGGTGAAGTTTGCCGATCTCAACGAATCCAATATTCACCTGCTATATGTCAATGTGCCATTTTCATTTGAGGAGACCGACAGGAGCATGGAAAAAATGAATGCTTTTCACGAAAGCTGTCTCCGAGGAGGAACCTGTACTTCCAACATATACAATTCGCTGAATGAAGAGCGCGGGATTTTAAAATTTGCTGAAACTGTAGAGGCTGATCTTATTGCGCTGACTACGCATGGAAAAACAGGTTTCTTAAGTTTTGTAAGTAAAAGTATCACCGAAAGTCTGGCAAATCATTCTGAAATACCCATTTTAAGTATCAACCTTAACAAATAGAATTATGAAGAAGATATTAAAAACAGCAGCGGTATTATCCGTATTAATAGTAGCCATATCGGCTTGTCAGCAACAGGGGGATGTCAGCAAAATGTTGGAAAATGAAGAATCCCGAAATCAGCTATATGAGACTATCATTTCCGATAATGAACATTCAAAACAACTGATGCAGGCTATGATGGAAGATGATCATACCCTAATGATGATGAAAGACAATGGTGAATTGATGAGTATGATGATGTCTAACAATGAAAATATGATGGGCATGATGAAGGATAATCCTGAGATGACGCAAGGCATGATGAGCAATATGATGAGTATGGCTGAGTCAGATTCCTCTGTGTGTAAGCACATGATAAGCCTCATGAAAGATAGGCCCAATGTGATGGGGCAGATGATGGATATGATGCATAATGAAGGTATGATGGACAAGGAAACGATGATGAGAAACAGAGAAAAGATGGGGATAGAAAACCATGGAGATCATCACTAAAAAACTATAATTATGAGAAATAATTCTATGACATGGATGCTGGTAGGATGCCTAGGCATATTCCTACTGCTCTTTTTATTGCCGGCTTTCGGCTTTAATGGAACTAACTCGCTTTTCATTTTCGTCATCATCTTTTTCGTTGCTCACCTCTTTATGATGAGAAGCCATGGCGGACACGGAAGCCATTCCGGGCATGAGAATGATCAAGAAAATCAATCTAAAAACAAAAATGATCAGGCAACACATCAACATTAAAAAGTTTGCTTTGGCTTGGGGAGTGGCAGGAGTTGTTTTGTACTTGGGCTGTATTATTCTGATGGCTACGGTAGGCCATGAAGGTACTGTCCTGTTTTTTAACAGCTTACTCCATGGTTTTGATACCAGCGCTATTATCAGAATGGAGGTTCCCTGGACTGAAGCATTAATAGGATTAGTAGAAATATTTATCCTGGGTTGGCTGTTTGGAGCGCTGATAGCAGCAGTCTATAATATATCTTTTAACAAAAAGCACTAATAATAGAGTAACGGTGAGCGTCGATAAAACATAAATAAATTAGAAATCATGGAAAATTCAATTAAGCATACTTATCACATAGGTGGTATGAGTTGTGGAGGATGCGTTGCAACAGTTAAAAATAGATTGTCTGCTGCACCGGGTGTAACATCCGTATCAGTTGACCTTGCAAAGAAAGAGGCTGAGATAACTTCTTCAGCTATAATTAAAGCGGATACACTTCAGGATGCATTAAAGAATACGCACTACACCATTGCAGAACTTAAATCAGTTTAATTAAATTTTTAAAAATTAAAATGATGAAAAATTTAGAAAACAAAGTGGCCATTGTTACAGGAGCAGGTTCTGGTATTGGCAAAGCAGTTTCATTACTATATGCATCTGAAGGCGCAAAAGTTGTCGTGACCGACATAGATGAAAAAGGTGGAAATGAGACGGTGAACCTCATTAAATCAAAAGGGGGAGAAGCTTTTTTCATAAAAGCAGATACTTCCAAACCTGATGACCAAAAATCAATGGTGGAAATGGCCGTAAAGAAATACGGTGGTTTGCACATTGCCTGCAACAATGCTGGCATCGGTGGAGAATTAGCTCCAACGGGAGAGTATTCCATTGACGCTTGGGACAAAATTATAAGTGTCAATTTGTCGGGTGTGTTTTATGGCTTGCGTTATCAGATTCCTGCCATGTTAACCACTGGCGAAGGTGGCAGTATAGTAAATATGGCGTCCATACTTGGAATGGTAGGTTCTAAAAACGTACCTGGATATGTGGCTGCAAAGCATGGTGTTGTGGGACTTACCAAGACTGCTGCATTGGATTATGCTGATAAACAAATACGCATCAATGCAGTGGGGCCGGGATATATCGATACGCCTTTACTGTCCGATTCACTCGATGAAGACACTATAAAATCACTAGCCGGACTTCACCCCATTGGCAGGTTAGGTACTTCAGAAGAAGTTGCCGAATTAGTGCTCTGGCTAAGTTCTTCAAAATCTTCTTTTGTAACTGGCTCTTATTACACAATTGATGGAGGCTATACAACTCAATAAAATATTTCATACCAATTAGACCCTAAAAAATGAATTATAATTTTTTAGGAAATAGAATATTATAATGAAAGACAAAACCGAAGTAATAATTGTGACAGGAAGCAGTGGAATGATAGGCTCAGCCTTAATTCATAAACTTGCTGAAAAATACCATGTTGTTGGATTTGACCAAGATGGCTCTCCGTTTCCGCCCGTTGAGGCAGAATGTGTATGTGTGGATCTCACCGACGATGACCGAATGGCCTTTGCATTCAAAAGAATTCGCTACGCCTATGGTAACAAAATAGCATCGGTTGTGCATCTCGCGGCATATTACGATTTCTTAGGCGAACCCTCTGAGCTGTATGATAAAGTGACTGTGAAAGGCACTGAGCGGATGCTGAAATACTTGCAGGATTTTGAAGTGGAGCAATTCATTTTTTCAAGCAGTATGCTAGTTTATAAACCTTCCTCTCCAGGAGTTTTAATTACTGAAGAATCGCCGTTGGAACCTAAATGGGATTATCCTAAATCTAAAGTCACGACTGAAAAAGTGATGCATGACAAACGGGGTGAAATTCCTGTAGTAATGATGCGAATTGCGGGTGTGTATAGTGAAGAAGGTAGTTCAATACCCATCACCAATCAGGTACAGCGTATTTATGAAAAACAAATTTCAGCACGGCTCTATCCCGCTAATACCGCCCATGGCAGCACTTATGTGCATAGAGATGACGTCATCAATGCGTTGGCCCTTGCTGTTGAAAAAAGGAATGACCTTCCAAAGGAAGTCGTCTTAAATATTGGGGATGATGAGACATTGTCCTATCAGGAATTGCAGGATATTATCAGTAAAGCACTTTCCGGTAAAAAATCATCGATTATCCCTATTCCAAAGTGGTTTGCCAAAGTCGGGGCATTTATGCAAAACCTTTTTGGTAAAGCCTTTATAAAACCCTGGATGATTGACTTAGCTGATGACCATTTTGAAATGGACAGTTCCAAAGCTAAAAAGTTGTTGGGGTGGAAACCAAAACACGGTTTGCGAGATACCCTGCCCAAAATGGTTGAAAACTTAAAGGCCAATCCAAAGAAATTTTATCAGGTAAATAAACTTGAATAGACATTGAGGAATGAATATACATTAACCTAATCCAAGTGTATTATGAAAAAAAATGACCCTTCTTCTTCTTCCAATCAGGGCGATGCGAGTAAATCCTCACAAAAGGCACAATACACTTGCACCATGCATCCTGAAATTATCAGTGATAAACCGGGAAAATGCCCTAAATGCGGGATGAAGCTTGTACCCAAAGGGGAAGAACAAGCTCACAAAATGGAAGGGATGGGCTCACGAGGCGTCACCCGACCAATGATGGACATGGAAGGCCACGAACACAAAAAGGGCCATAAGCACATGGATATGGATATGGGCGCGATGAAAATGAGTGCAGATGATCGTATGAAAATGTTGAAAGATCACCACAAACAAACGCTCTGGGTTTACTGGGTTATTGTATTGCTGGGATTTTGGATGATCACTTCACCACTTACTTTTGATTATGGCAAGAATGTGGTAGCACCTGCTGGAGGAAGACCAGTTTGGTTGTCCCTTAGTGATCGTATTGCTGCCATGTATTGGAGCGATATCATTAGTGGGGTGCTTCTGGTAATTTTTGGTTGGAGATCCCTTAAGCCAAACCGTCCTTATAGCGTTTGGATTAGTTGTTTTATTGGGATATGGATCAGCATGGCCCCATTTATTTTTTGGGCACCAACTGCTATCGCCTATTATAACGGTACTATGGTCGGGGTTTTAATTATTGCCTTATCCATTCTCATACCCGGCATGCCCAATATGATCCGGTATATGAAAATGGGTGGCAATGTGCCTAGCGGTTGGAGTTACAATCCATCCAGCTGGCCACAGCGATCTATTATGATTGGCTTGGCATTTATCGGGTGGATTGCCTCCCGTTATTTGGGAGCATTTCAATTAGGTTATATAGATACCGTTTGGGATCCTTTTTTTGGGGAAGGCACCTTAAATGTTTTGAACTCCGATATGTCGCATAGTTTCCCCATTTCAGATGCGGCACTGGGCACGCTTGCCTATACGCTGGAATTTCTAATGGGATTTATGGGCGGCACTTCCCGATGGCGGACTATGCCCTGGATGGTTACTTTTTTTGGAATTTTGGTCATTCCACTTGGGTTTGTGAGTATATTCCTAGTGGTTTCCCAGCCACTTACCGTAGGTGCATGGTGTGCACTTTGCCTATTTTCTGCCATTATTATGCTTCCCATGATTCCTTTACAAATCGATGAAGTCATTGCTATGTGGCAGCACATGGTGCAGAGAAAACAGAAAGGAGATTCGTTATGGACTGTGTTTTGGAAAGGCGGAGAAGCGCTTTCCACTGAAAACGATCAACGTTCCCCTGACTTGGCAAACTTTGTCGACAACCCTTGGAAGGTTTTTAAATCATCACTATGGGGAATGACTGCTCCTTGGCAATTAACTATTTCTGTAATCATTGGACTTTGGTTGATGATTTCCCCAACCGTTTTCCAGATGGGAATAGAAACATCTGCTGCAAACTTGAACCACTTAGGAGGAGCACTGGTGATCGTTTTTGCGGTAGTGGCCATGGCCGAAGTACTCAGAAGTTTTCGCTATTTCAACGTATTGTTAGGTCTAGCACTGGTAGTTATGCCTTGGTTGATAGAGGATAGCAATATGGTGCACACCCTAAGCAGTAGCCTTGCTGGACTTATCATAATGGCACTTTCCTTTTCCAAAGGGAAAATCAAAGAAACCTACGGACTTTGGGATAAATATGTAGTGTAAATAAGGTTTTTTGATAATAGGGTAGGGCGTTTTCAAGCATCAAACGTTAAAATGACAATCACAGCATATAGCGAATCAAACAAACTCTCAGATCCATTTTAAGAAATAAATATTACTAATGATTATTACCATAAAATAAAACCAATGAAAAAGATACTCGTCCCTTGCGATTTCTCTGATTCGGCAGTCCAAGCCTTCGTATTTGCACTTAAGATTGCGCAACAAAGCAAAGGAGAAATTATTTTACTCCATGTAATTGAGCTTCCTGTTTTGCGCGGTACAATACAGGTGCCAGCACTTTATTTTGAGGAGAATTATTTAAAGGATATGGAAGTGAAAGCCCAAAAGAATTTTGAGGAACTAAAAGGTGAGTGGGCAAAGGAAGGGGTAAGAGTCCGCTCATTGATAGAGCACGGCCCCATTACAAAGACTATTACCCGTATAGCCGAGGTATACAAATTGGATTTGATTGTTATGGGTACACAAGGGGCAACCGGGTTTAAAGAATTTCTTGTGGGATCAAATACTGAGAAAGTTGTCCGCTTCTCGCCATTACCAGTATTGGCCGTTAGGAAATCGCATGAATTTTCGCACATCAAAAACATTGTATTTCCCACAACACTTGATCCGAATCAAAATAAATTACTGATTCATATTAAGGAGTTGCAAAATTTCTTTTCTGCGAAACTTCATCTGTTGTTGGTGAATACACCTCACAATATGAAGAGAACAGTAGATGAAAAAGATATGATGGAAGCGTATGCGAGGGATTTTGATCTTCAAAACTATACAATTAACACGCGAAATGATTTTTACGAATCGGATGCCATCATCAATTTCACTATTGAGAATAAGGCGGATATGATTGCTATGGGTACGCATAGTCGTAAAGGTCTGGCTCATTTATTCTCAGGAAGTGTGGCTGAAGAGGTTGTCAATCGTATGGATTGCCCAATATGGACTTATTCTATAAACGAGTAACTTCGCTTTTTATACTTGGAATTTTAGTCACTAAACCCTAGAAAGATAATGAAGAAACTAGTAAGAAAAATAATGGCTACTGCGGGAGGTTTTTCAGGCATTGGTGAGGATAGAACCAGTTTTCTAGCCAAAGCTAAAAGTTTATTTGTAATCAGCGAGAAGCTAGAAATGGATCAAAGATGTTTGAGGCAATAAGCTCCGTGACAGTCTCCATACAAATACTTTGGCTTTTTATTTTGGCCATACCCATTGCCTGCATTGCATGGACAGTAACCCACGAAGAAGTTTTTCGCGAACCCAGAGACTATTGTATTAACCGAAGTGTGCGTGGTAAAACTTTACTGGAAAGAAAATTCTTTTACATCTTTACCTGTGAGTATTGCTTCAGCCATTACGTAACGATTCTTTTTCTTTTTATGACTAATTACACATTACTGATGAGTGATTGGCGAGGTTATATAATTGCAGGATTTTCATTGGTGTGGATTGCCAACATCTATATGAGTTTATTCGGACTGGTCCGGCAGGATATTAAAAAGGAAATAATAGAAAATAAGATGCTTGAAAAGAGAGGAAAAAAATAATTGTGATGAATAAGTTTATTAGCTCTTATATTTTTATCATTGCCTGCTTAGTAATTATATTATTGGGAGATATGTGTGCTGTTATCGAGATAGAAATCCTTTCAAAATATTTTTACTGTCCTATGTAGAAATACCTATGGGTGATTTAAAATGACAAATTAGTTTATCATAGAATGTTATGAATGAATTGAGGGAGTTATTCCTAGAGCCACAAAGATTTAAAACAAAGTATTATAGAGCTTCCAATATTTATAAAACTGTCGTTTAATGAGATTAGTAAAATATTTTTTAATTACTATCAAAAAGCAATAGTTTAAAATATAAGCTTCATCTCACCTTTAAAGTGGAATAGAAAAATCATATGGCGTAGGTCAGCAAGGTAATTCTTGAAAGTACAGGGTCTGTTAGTTAATCGATAAAGACAGCAAAATATAAATAAGCATCTAAAATAGGAAAGTGAAATTCAGGTAAAAGCAGTAGAATGATGCAACAATTAAGATCTAAACACTTGCAAAAGATAAATTCCCAGAGTACCGATACAGGAATGATAGATCAGCTGCAGCGGGAAACCTTTGGGTACTTTCTGAAATAGGTGAACAGGCATGCCGGGTTAATAGCGGATAAAAGCCAGGATCTCCATCAAGTATAGCAATGGTAGGCATGTGGCTTAGCTGCTATGTCGTAGGCTCTGTGCGTGGATATTTATTTAGGGACGATGCAATCAGGAGGACCCTTGTGGTTTTAAAGTTTTTGCATACCAGTAATCAGGATATCGAAGTGGATGCAACAGGATACAAGGGATTCTAATATCACTTCCTGAATATGCAAACTGGAAAAGGGGCCTTGAATAGTGAATTGTCCACGATTGATACTGCTATATTGTTGGCCGGAGGGTTGACTGCACAAAATTATTTTTCAGGTGAAAATTAATCTGAAAACGAAATACGGACTATTGCTGATGAACTTTATGCCAGAGTGGGTTGGCAGTGGGCGTTGAATGGTCATGATTCAGTTACCCATGGGTGGAAACCGGAGTCTGGATTTCTTCGGTTCCGTTGGGATGAAAAGTATAGCGAGGCGCAACTCATGAATTCATGCCCACTATAAAGACCCACTTGGGAGCGGATATGAGCAGTTCTTGTATGATATTTAGACTTAGATTTATCATATTCCTCCTACCATTATTCATTTGATAATAAAGTACAAATTATCGCAACCTTAATTTTGTATTTGAGTTTAGTAGTAGGTGTTCCGATTAAGAAAAATGAACGTTATGGCGATTGCCGTATTTTTTCTGGCCTCCATTACAGGAGTCTATGGTACATTTTTTATCTGCAATACTGTATTATCAAACGAAGAAGCAAGTCATTCTCACGATGTCAATCATCATGTAGAGGTTGCTGAAGGAACTCATTCTCATAATTCCGACTCCTCAACAGATGATTGTTGCGACGATTTAACCTATTCATTTTTAAATGGAGCCAAGGTGTTGGCAAATCAACTTCACGTTGAATTCCCTTCGATTGGTGAGATAATTATCGTTCAGCCAGTCACTTTCAAACTGGTTGGATTTGAAAATTTTGGTAGTCCATCACACGTTATTGATCCGCCTCCAAAAGCGGTTCATCGGAGGATTTTGTATCAGTCCTTTATTATCTGATTCCTCTTCAATAAGAAGATCAATTTCATTGATTTTCAAAATCCCTATTTCTAAAGCCTATTGACTAAATGACTAACGAGAACCTAGTTCTCAATAGGAAAATAGTGTCGATTTTAATCCATTTAGCATAGGTTTCCTAATGATTCTCAGGACTTTCCTGCGGAATTTCAAAAACGAACAATTTCAAAAACGAACAATAATGAAAAAATTCATTCTATTGGTTTCACTGGCTCTGGGGAGCTGGGGAGCCTACGCACAGCATGTTCACGATAGTGGTGACCACAAAAACACAGAAGAGATGAGCCCGATGGCTCCAATGTTTAAGGATCAAGCAATTGGCAATGCCTACAGTAAATACATTGAGCTTAAAAATGGACTAGTTACCTCCGATGCATTAAAAATTAATGATGCCGCAGCACTTTTGGTGCTTGCATTGCAGGATGTGAATGATGGAGGTAAAGTCTTGGAGCAAGGACGAATGGTATCTAAAGCAAAGAATTTGGAGGAACAGCGGAAGATGTTTGCTTCGCTAAGCAATGAAATGGTTGCGCTGATTAAAAACGCAAAATTATCCATGGGGTCGATCTATGTGGATTATTGCCCAATGGCCAATAATAGTACTGGAGCATATTGGCTTTCTAACGAGATGGCTATAGCAAACCCATACTTTGGCAGTAAGATGCTTACCTGTGGGAGTGTGAAAGAAACCATTGAATAATCATGGAAGCTTTACTCCCAGAATGGGCACCAAATATCCACCCATTGATCATTCACTTTCCAATTGCTCTTTGGTTGGCAGCGGTTTTTTTTGATTTGATTTCCCTTATAAGAAAGGACGCGTGGATTCGAAATACGGCAATGGCATTGTATGGACTTGGTGCCGTAAGTGCCTATGCAGCTTTCCTAAGTGGGGATCAGGCAATTGATATGGTAACTATTCCATTTCAGGGTGAAATGACAGCAAGTAATCACTCCGATTGGGGCAGCTACACTCTTTATTTCTTTATAGCCTATACAATTCTTCGAGGAGTTATCTTCTGGAAACAGTGGGACAAGAAAAAGATAGTGGGCATTGCGCTTTTCATTCTTGGAATTATCGGGGTGGGGATGGTCGCAAAGACCGCAGATCTGGGAGGAAAGCTGGTGTATAAGTACGGTGTAGGAATCAACAAATAATAAGTAATCAACTTAAAACAATAATCGAAATGAAATACATAAAAATAATGATTGTCATTTTATCGGCAACTCTTGTGGTGTCATGTTCACAAGAGAAAAAGACTAGTGAAGAGCATGATATGACCGAAGCGGATGGGCATGATCACAGTATGATGGAAGCCGATGACCATCATGAAGAAGGTGAAGAAAGTGGACACGATCACGGGGCTGAAATGGGTGAAAATCATGAGTCAACTGCAAATGGAGGTGAGATGAAGAAATGGACACCTGGAGACGATGGTGTGAAATCTATCCAATCGGACTTCCATTTTCTAGCTGGAGCAATGGGAAACATCAATCCTGAAGTAATGTCTGAGGCCGGACTGAATGTGATGAAACTTACTGCAGATGGCACTCCAACTGCGTTCGTTTTTCACACCTCTTACGGAAATTTGGGAATGGCCGCAATGCTGAACCTGAAAGGTTTTAATGGGACAGTAAAGTTGATTCATCATGCACAGAACACTAGCAACTATGAATTCGTGGCTATTAATAGTGACAAGATGAAGCTTGGACGTGTAGTGGATGGGAAAGAAGAAATCTTTGATGAGAAAACGTATGAGTCTGCAGACGACTGGACTAACCTTAGAGTTTCTGCTGCTGGCACACACTTTAAAGGCTATATTGGAAATAAGACAATCACTCACGGACATGGTGATATGATGAAGGATGGATATGTCGGTATATTACTTGAAGGCAAAGGAATGCTCCAGATCAAATCTGTCGAACTTACTCCCATGGAAGATGAATAACCTGTATGATATTTAAATTCTTAACAACCTTGTAAGGCACTTACTGTCTTGCAGGGTTGCTTTTTCCAACCTTGATAATGAAATTATGAAATCTAATTTTAACTATTTAACGCTTCTGATCTTATCCATTTTCCTGTGGAGTGGATGCTCTGAACAAAAGGAGAAAGTCGCAGACCAATCGGCTATTGACACGACTGATGATGAAGCCAAAGTAAAGGAAGTCCTAATGGCGTATAAGGCAGGTGTTGAAGCCTTAAGTACAACCGGTCTAAATGACCTTTTTATCAAAGATTCAGAAGTATTTGAGTCTGGAGGTGTGGAAGGTTCTTTTTCCCATTATCTAGATCATCATCTCTCACCCGAACTGAAGGCATTCAAGTCATTTTCTTTTAGTGATTATAAAGTCACTGTAAAGATAGATCTGCCATATGCATTCACAACCGAAACCTACGATTACACGATTGCCTTGGTCTCTGATGAAAGAACCATTGTACAAAAGGGTGTTGCTACTTCCATCCTTAAGAAGGTAGATGGAGAATGGAAAATCCTAAAGACTCATACCTCTGCAAGATCCAAAAAATCAGAACCAGAAGCAGGTAACTAATTCACTTCAAAATTTAATAACCATGAAAACCATCGCAACAAATATATTACTAATGGCTGCCATCTTTTGTAGCCATACAATTTTAGCTCAAACTGAGACAGACCAAGTTAAGCAGGTAATGAAAAAGTACAAGGAGACACTGGAGAGTCTGGATGTTTCTGAGTCTTATGCACTGTTTACAGAAGATTCTCAGGTTTTGGAACAAGGGAAAATCGAAGGGACGTATCGTGACTACATAGCCAATCACATCGGCCCGGAGCTTGGTCATTTTTCCTCTTTCACGTTTAGTGAATACGTAATAGAAGTTGTGGTCGATCTGCCCTATGCTTTCACTACGGAATCATATGTGTACAACATTGTACTTAAAGATGAGGACAAGAAAGTAGAGCGAAAAGCGACAGCCACTTCGATTTTGAAGAAGATCGAAGGAGATTGGAAAATTATCAAAACGCATAGCTCTTCCAGAGCCAAGAAGTAATGAAAACGAAAGGATGTATCCATGCCATTGGCTTTGATTGGTTGAGTATATAGTACGGATTAGCTATCATATTACCCATGCGTTTTTTCGCACAAGAAAACCAACGTTGAAAAACCAAAAGAGCTGTTTCTGACAAAGCTCAGAAAAGCGGAACCGAAATCTGAATTTTAGTTATTTTTGTAATTGGATTTTATGAAAAACAACACACAAAGATTAATCATGTTTTTGATGCTACTGGTTATTTTGACTAGTACTATTTCGGCTTCCGGAAATTCTTCTGAAAAAAGAAAAACTTCTTGCTCCAAACATGCTAATCACTCCGAGAAAAAATCGTGTTGTGATAGCGGAGAAAATCAAGATGAACCTGGGGGTGTACCTTGTGACAATACAGCTTGTCATTGTTCAAGCACAGTTAATGTCACTGTTTTCATTAATGATTATAAATTGTCAAACACTAATAACTTTATACTTTTAGTTAACCATCGGACTTTCGTTCAACACATTCCTAAATCAGTCTATCTTTCCATCTGGCAACCACCAGAAATAAGCTGATTCATTTTTTGACAGGAGCTAACCTGTCCTTTATTGAATACAAACCAAAGGGGTGTATTCGCTTCTTTCTACCATAGTTTAAAATTCATAAAAATGAAATCATTCAAGATCATAATGGTTGCACTTATGGTGTTATCATCAACAGCGCTTATCGCTCAAATTAAAAACGCCCAAACGGAAACCGTAAAAATTTTCGGTAACTGCGACATGTGCAAAACTGCCATCGAAACAGCAGGAAACATTAAAAATACGGCCAGCGTCGATTGGAACAAAGACAGCCAGATGGCCGAAATTACCTTCGATTCCAAAAAGTCAAATCGGGACGAAATATTAAAACGAATTGCCTTGGCAGGTTATGACAATGACCACTATTTGGCTCCGGACAATGCGTATGCACAGCTTTCGGAATGCTGCAAATATGAAAGACAGAAAAAAGAGCCTGCAATGGCTATGTCACTATCCAAAATGGAGATGGAAATGCACGAATCAAAGATGGAAATGAATATGACATCTTCTGAAAACCATGCTAATATGCTTATGCCTGAAATGAAGGAATCAAATTCTCTGGAGATAGTTTTCGATACTTATTTTGCCATAAGCGATGCCTTGGTGAAAACTAATGCGGTAACGGCAAGTGCCAAGGCATCAGAACTGTTGAATGCAATTAAGGTCCTAAAAATAGAAACATTTAAAACGGCAGATCAAGCCGCACTAACCAAGGTGTTGCCTTCCTTAGTGGCGGATGCTAAAGGCATTTCAGAATCCAAGGATATCGTTAAGCAACGGTCAAAGAACATGCACGAAATCTTGGCGTATTACAGCTCCCATGAGCCCCTTTACTTTCAATATTGCCCAATGCAGGATGCCAATTGGTTGAGCAAGGAAAAGGCCATTAAAAATCCTTATTACGGTTCACAGATGCTAAGCTGCGGCTCTACTGTGGAAACTATTGAACACAATAACTGAAGCACAATAGAAATCTAATTTTTCGATTACGAAATGAAAAAATTAATCTTGGTGCTTCTGTTTCTTGGGACATTTTCCCTACAGGCACAAAATATAGTGCGCTACGACCTTTATGTGCGGGATACGCTTGTCAATTTTTCCGGAAAAGAAAGGCACGCCATTGCAGTGAACGGACAAATACCAATGCCAACGCTCACGTTTACGGAGGGAGACATCGCCGAAATTTATGTGCACAATGAATTGGATGAAGAAACTTCCTTGCACTGGCACGGTTTGTTTTTGCCCAATAAGGAGGATGGCGTTCCCTACCTCACCCAAATGCCCATACCGCCGCACACGGTTCATAAATACACTTTTCCCATTATACAACATGGGACGCATTGGTATCATAGCCATTTTGGACTACAGGAACAGATAGGGATGTACGGTTCTATGATTTTGAATAAAAGGACTGATGATAAAACATTTCGAAAAGGGATAGACGATTTGCCCACAATCCCTATCATTTTGAGCGAATGGACAGACATTAAGCCTGAGAATGTTCATAGAATGCTTCACAATGCTTCAGACTGGTTTGCCATAAAAAAAGGAACCACACAAAGCTATGGGGAGGCCATAAAAACCGGATACTTTAAAATAAAGCTCCATAATGAGTGGAAACGAATGCTCGCAATGGACGTAAGTGATGTTTATTATGAGAAATTCCTCATCAATGGTAAAAGCGAAAATGAGGATACATCTCTGAAAGGCTTGAAAGCAGGGGATAAGGTACGGCTCAGAATTTCAAACGGTGGTGCATCGAGCTATTTCTGGCTCACATATGCCGGCGGAAAAATAACCGTGGTCGCGAATGATGGTAATGATTTAGAACCCGTGGATGTGGATAGAATGCTCATTGCAGTATCAGAAACCTATGATGTGGTGGTTACCATACCTGCGGACGATACGGCATTTGAATTTTTGGCCACGTCAGAAGACCGCATAAAATCAGCTTCCATTTATTTGGGTACTGGCATAAAACAGCTCACTTCGCCACTGCCAAAACTGAAATACTTTGAAGGGATGGAAATGATGAACGGAATGATGAAAATGAACGGCGATCTGGACCAGATGGGAATGAATATGAGCATGCAGCAAATGGATATGAATGTGGTGATGTATCCTGAAATAACTGGGCCTGCAGCTAATGGAAAGGGTATGAAAATGGATAAGGATGACGAAGAACATTCAGGCCATAAAATGGAGCAAATGAATGGAATGAAAATGAGCGAGGATATGTACAAAAGCAATGAGCTATCCGATATTACTACGCTCAACTATGCCATGTTGAAGTCGCCAACCGTAACGACGCTTCCCGAGGATGCACCTATTAAAGAGCTTCATTTTACGCTTACGGGAAATATGAGCCGTTATGTTTGGAGTCTGGACAACAAGGTTATTTCCGAAACCGATAAAATCCTGATAAAAAAAGGTGAAAAAGTGAGAATAACCATGTACAATAATTCTATGATGCGACACCCTATGCACTTGCACGGCCACGATTTCAGGTTGCTCAACGGCGAAGGTGAATACGCGCCACTTAAAAATGTGGTGGATATCATGCCTATGGAAACTGATGTGATCGAGTTTGAGGCGAATGTTGAAGGCGATTGGTTTTTTCACTGCCATATTCTGTACCATATGATGAGTGGTATGGGTAGGGTGTTTAGCTACGAAAATCAGGAACCTAATCCATTGATTCCAAATCCAGCACTCGCCTTGAGAAAACTAAAAGGTGATGATAGAGCCTTTCACTTGATGGCAGAAAACGATTTTGCTACCAATGGAAATGATGGGCAACTGATGATTCAAAGTACAAGATGGAGTATTGGTACCGAGTGGCGTTTGGGATATAATGACATGCACGGGTATGAAACAGAAACCCATATAGGCCGATATATTGGAAAAATGCAATGGTTGATGCCGTTTGTAGGCTTTGATTGGCGCTATCGAAAATTGGGTCATAATGAGTTCGAAGAAAACCTTTTTGGTCAAAAAAACACCAAGGATAATCGTTCTTTAGTTAGTCTAGGTGTCGCTTACACATTGCCAATGCTAGTAGTAGCTCAGGCCGAAATATTCACCGATGGTAATGTTAGGTTGCAATTTGAGCGTAATGACATTCCACTAACCCAAAGGTTGCGTATGAACCTTATGTGGAATACTGACAAAGAATATATGGCAGGATTACGATATATAGCGACACGAAATTTGGGAGTAACCACTCATTACGACAGTGATATGGGATTTGGTATTGGTGCAATGCTAAACTATTGATGAAAGAAGAGTTTTCACTTAAAGCCATACTTATTTGTAATTTACTAAGCTAACAAGCTACCAATAATTGCAAAAGAGTATGGCTTTTGGCTTGCTTGACTCACACTGTAATAAAAATGTCAGTGAGTAAATGGATAAAGGCAGTGGACTATTGCTCACACTTCTCTTCTCACAAAACACTTACTGGTCTGGTTGACTAGTCCTGTATTGACGCAAGAGTTTTTTTGACTGGTTATCATATTTGAATCCTATCAAGATGTACTAATTTTGATTTAGTTAGGGCTGAAAGAATTGAAATTTATTTTTTCTATTCCTTCTTACGCCAATTTAACCTGATTCCAGCACACGAGACAAGAGACTACGGCATAAAGCCCTCGCTCTTGCCTTTGCTGGTTTATTCCGTTTCCTCTTGCACTTAGTGCCCGACTCAGGCTGGTGCAGCTTCATAAGTATTTGTAAAACCAAAACAAAAAGCTATGAAGACTGAAACAAAAAAATCAGCAAAGAGAAGAAGGGGATCTGACTTTCAGCTAACAGGATCCCAATCTGATATCTATCAGAAGTTTACCGATCTGATTATTGAGAAATTGGAACAGGGAATTATTCCCTGGAAGCAACCTTGGCATGAGATGGGACTGCCGGCAAATTACCTCACCAAGAAACCCTACAAAGGGATTAATCTCTGGCTGTTGTTATCCTGTGGACATCAATACCCTTACTACCTGACGTTTAAACAGGCCAATGGATTGGGCGGTAAAGTAAAGAAAGGAGCAAAGGCTCTTCCGGTCTGCTATTGGAACTTTGCCTTTCGGGATAAGAAGACAGGCAAGGTGATTCCAGAAGATAGGATTGGCGAGTATGATCTCAAACTGGTGAGTAAATCCGTTTTTCTCAAAGAGTTCAAAGTGTTTCCCATAGAACAGATTGAGGGGATAGATTGGGAGTTTCCAGAATTGCAGGAAAAAGATCCACTGCCGATAAATGAGAAATGCCAGAAAATCTATGATAATATGCTCCAGGCTCCTGGGTTGGTTCATACTGGTTCCTCAGCTTACTACCGGGCAGACCTTGATCAGATCACGATGCCGGAGAAAAAACTGTTTGACTCCGCTGAGCAATATTTTGGGGTATTGTACCATGAAATATCCCATTCAACAGGCCACTCTTCCAGATTAAATAGAATAGGAGTTTCAGAACCTCAGCAATTTGCATCTGCGATTTACGGAACGGAAGAATTGATCGCTGAGATGGGAGCAGGGTACCTGAACAACCTTACAGGGATATTGGATCAGAGCCTACTGGAGAACTCTGCAGCTTACATCCAACACTGGCTGAATGAGCTCAGAAATGACAAACACCTTCTGATAGAAGCAGCAAGCAAAGCACAGAAGGCAGTGGATTACATCCTAATGGAACCTCCATTTTAGGAAGAGGGGAGCAATCCCCTTTTTTTGGTCATGGTTTACTTTAATAGCATCTTTTTTTGTGTTTAACTTACTGTTGATGATTAAATTCAATTCATCACAACAAAACTCCATTTACTATGTGCTACCACGTTAACCAGTCTTCCCTGGACTTTGATGAAGATTTTAAAGTGACTATTCCTGAGAACTGGGCGAAGTCAACAGGTGAGCGCTTTCATCTTAATGGATTTGCTCATCCTAAATTAGGAGTAGTAGCCAGTGACAAGCCCAATGACCTTCAGGAAATGGAGTGGGGGTTGGTGCCCTTTTGGGTGAAATCAGCTGAGCAAGCTACTGATATTGCAAATAAAACCCTGAATGCTAAAGCTGAGACAATTTTTGAACTGCCCTCATTTCGTGCAGCAATACTTAAGCGACGTTGTATTATTCCCGTAACAGGTTTCTATGAATGGAGGCATTATAAAAGTAAAACGTATCCGTACTTCATTCATCCGAAAGGTCTAGGTGTTTTTCAGTTGGCAGGGATATGGGAAGAATTGACAGATAAAGAAACAGGGGAAATCAAACGTACCTGCTCTATAATTACCACAGAAGCAAATCTATTGATGGCCCAGATTCACAATACCAAAAAGCGCATGCCTTTGATTTTAGATGTTGACAACGCAAAGAAATGGATTGAATCAGATTTAAAGAAGGATGAAATTCAAGAATTGATGAATCCGATTTCAATGGATCAAATGGCCTCTCATACCATCAGTCGATTGGTTACTTCCAGGACTGAAGATTCCAATGTAAAAGAGGTAACAGGGAAGGCGGAATATGCTGAACTTCCTGAGATGGTAGATTAGTAAACTATTTCGTTTTTTATTTCAGGTAAGTCTTCCAAGAGGTTATGTAGATACCCCTCACCAATTGCCGTTAAATTTGGAATTCCCTTTGTTGAATGGATCACCGTTACGCTGATTTCATGGTGGTTTTCCAGGATAAAAAATTCCCAGTTTCCATGGGTGATTCCCTCAATGGCTTTTTCCGCAGTAATCACCCACCGTTCACCGGTGTTATTAATTCCACCGATTTGGCTGATTGTCATTGATCCTGACCCGGCTACTTCTTTCTTAACGAAATGTATTCTTAATCTTGTCATTCTTGTTATAGGCCCCGCTGTAAATATGGTGTATTGAAAAATAGTTTTTCTAACTAGCTATTTTAGCATTGCATAAGAAGTTGAATGTAGGCTATTCTCTTTCATTTTTAAGTTCATTTTGATAATTTGTTGAAGGTTTGGCTAACTGTACTTTTTATGAAACAGCAACTTTTTACTTCTTGGGGCGTTGCTGCATTGCTTTCATGTAGCATAGGTATAGTAATTCTCACTGACAAGCTTGGGAAGCGGGTCACATTTCATAAAGGAATTGTCACCGGTAAGGAAGCTTATCAGGGAGCAGCTATAGTAGCGTTTCGCTTAAAAGTTGAGCATTTACCCAATCCTACAAGATTTACCGTGCTTACCGATGATAACAAAAGAGTAACTGTCATGGGATCTGGAATTGGTATTGAAGAGAATGATTCTATTTATTTTACCCGAGAGGAAAATTTGAGAGGATTTGTTACCAATATATTGGCTGATTGGAGAGCTATTAGCACAAGTTTTTTTGAAGATTGAAAGGCCAGTCAGTTGTTTGATTCTGTAAACCCAATTCTTACTATGAAGCTCACCAAAGAAACAGCAGAAGACCTTGACCTACTCATAATGGATTTGGTTTCGGATAAACCCAAAGTAGCATCAGTGCAGGATATGAAGGCAACCCTTTTTCCGGATAAACCTGAGGCTTATTTGATTGCTATGTTTCATCACCTGAATGATCATAGGCCAAAACTATTATTTCCAAAAACTAATCCAAATCCTGAGATGTTTTGGGCAAATGAATACTTACCTGCTTTTTATTTCGAGGGAGGCTTTACAGCTATTTTTAAAGAACAGGAAAAAGCCAAACAGGAAACAGAGGAAAAGAAAAGACTAGAGCTGGAGAAGCTCAAGTTTGATGTCAAAAACTCCAAGAGAATTTACAAGACCTATTGGTGGACATTCTTTTTTGCCCTGGTTGGGTTTGTTTATGTGGTCATTCGCTTGATTACTTGGTTTTTTGGCAGTTCGGCTTGAGATTGGTTCGTGATGAGTAAGTATATCTGAGATCCCATGGTTAGATTTACCACTGCTTAATTAATAGTCGCAGGCCAGTGCAATAAGAAAGGAATTGATTTGAGACATAGATTTTACCTAAAGCCGAGAAGAGAACAACTTCAGATTCAGTTGATGATTGGATTTTTTGTCCTACTGGTAATCTTGGTGACTTTCTATATTTCTTGGAAGTCGGGTGTTTATTGGGTTGGGGGTGTAGTCTTCGGAATAATACTGTCTGTGATTGCGCCTTTTTTCGATACTCCTTCTTTAAAGAAAAGCGGGGATTTAATTTATTATTCTCCTCTGTTCCTGGCTGAAAAACCTCAAGACGGAAAAATTATACTACATGGAGGGACTTTATTTGATTATGTATTTGTGATTGACCGGAGGACAAACGGAAAACAAAGGACGAACTTTATACTTCAGCAATATTTGGAAGGGCTTTTAAACCTGATTGAAGTCAATCAAAACAAGAAGACTGAAAACTTCAAAATCAGCGGCACCAGTTATATCATAAATGAGCGGACTGCCCAGCGGGTAGGATTTAAAGTAGTAAAGACCGACTTTCTTCAGACGGCAATTTTGATGGTCAATTATTTCAATGTCCTGCTTACCTATTCTATCGCCAAAGGCAGCTTGTCTTTTCCAAAATTGAGTGACACAAAGACGTTCGAAACTACCATTGATAAATTGATTAAACAAAAAGACTTCATCAGAGATTTGAATGAAAAACTAAAAGACAATCAAACCAATAGGTAGTCCGGATCAGAAATAATCCCAGTCAGAACTGGCTTACTTTTTAAAGTATAAGATTGACGCTTTGCTGAGTTTGTTGAATTATTAAAGTGTTACCTGTCACTTTTCAAAAACTATCTTATATTTATATGGTCATAGATGGTTAGTTATGAGGTATTTAAATGGTTATTCTGATTGGGACGATAGAAGAGATAGAGAAATTGCATTGATAGAGTCAGAAGCAGGGTCATTAAATGTTTGGTTTTTTAGGGTTTTCATCCTATTCCCTATTATTGTTCTCGTTTTAATTATTACAAATGAATTACTGGGCAATTCTTACACTGCAAAAGGAACTGTAGTTGGATATTCTTTTTCTGAGGGTGAATGGGTGGGACCGCCGTCAATGTTTTCTGATCATCCTAGTATGATGTCTTCATTTACCCATTATAGAGAAGATGCGTATAATGTGAGTGCCTTAATGGAATCAGGTGAAGTCATATCGTTTTTATGTTTTTCCTGTGATGCTTCAAGTTTTAAAAGCATTGATTCGATTAGCTTCCTTGTTTCCGAAAGGTTAGTTGGTGCTCCTATATATTCAGAAATGAAGTGATAACTTTGAGGTTAATATAAAATCCATTTCTGAACCAATATGATTGCAGATTCACTGGCCAGACAGTTTTTGGTAATGCACAGGCATTTTTTACGGATATCGGCTATCGAGGATGAGCTAGGAATAAGCGGAAAGTCACTTTATAAGTGGATGGTTGGGAAGCGACCGCTGCCGGATCGTTGGGAGCAGACACTGTATGATTACCTGTACCCCATGCTGGATCCAATGAATGAAATTCATCAGAATTGCTTTCAGGCTGACAAAGTTTTGGTACTTGAGCAGCACCACATTCTTCCAAAGTATCAGGATATCAAGCCGGAGCTATTGAAAAGATTGCATTTTTACAAAGAGTATACCGCAGGTGCTGATGTGGTCTATTTCAGGTTTATCAATAGAACCCAGAGGGAAAGTTATATTTCTATCTATTCGATTTATAGCAAGAATTCCTGATAGGGTATGACAAGGGAAATGGGGGTGTGGAATTGACGAGTATTTGGCTTTAATTCGAAACACATATAGAATTGATTATCCTACCTTCTCAATACTTCCAACCAGTCACAATAGCTTGTGTTTACTTCAAAGAATGCTACTTAAGCCGCTGCTGAAATCCCGTTGATAAAAGTCTCCACGAAGTCCATGATTTTTCCTTTTACACGTTCGGCAATTGTCTTTCGATCCTTCAGTCCAGGACGAGCATTGAGCATGCCGATAATATCATCCCGAAGTGGCTCTTTCTCTGTGTAGATGAAGTCGCCGATGACCTGTTCCAGTTTCTCTGTATCCAGCCCTTCTTCATGGCTAAGAGTGTTAAGTGCATCAATTCGCTCCCTAGTCCAGAAGTTGAGGAACTCCTCAGGGATGTCTTCTGAGTCTTTGATGATTGGGAGTGTCTGATTGATGAATTTCTCGATGAGTTCCCGTTTGCTTCTAAGCTGGGATTCTCCTACAATCAGCTCCACAATTGCTTTTTTCTGCTTCTCCTGATCTTCCGGTGCAGCATCCTTGAGGTTTGCCAGTAGTTTCAAAATGTAACTGACATTGATTTCATCCCGGTGGATCAGCTCCAGTTCAAAATCGACATCGTTCAGGATAGAGACCTTTTCCTTGCTTGGCTTTTTGCTGGAGTCGTAGATGTCGAGGTACTTACTCTTGTAGTCCTCAAAATCCTGCTCGGACATGACCAAGTCATCAAATTCAAACTCAGTGAAAGTACCCAGCACATTCTTCAGGCGCATCAATTCCCTGAAAGCTTTGATGAATTCCAGTTTCTCTACCTCGCTTGGTAGCTCATACACACTGTCCACGGTCGGTACGACAGCAAGTAACTTGGTAACGGCTTCCTGGAATTTCTCTACGTAGTCCTCATAAGGTTGCATGATGATTTCATCCTTTGCCGCTATGTTGGAGAAAAGGGTGATCGCGTCGTCGGTAGCCTGTTTCAGGTTTCGGAAGCAGACGATGTTGCCCTGGGATTTCAACTCGTCCAAAATTCGGTTGGTGCGGGAATAAGCCTGGATCAGTCCATGGAATTTCAGGTTCTTATCCACGTATAGCGTATTCAAGGATTTGCTATCAAAGCCTGTAAGGAACATGTTTACCACCAAGAGTATATCAATCTGCTTTTTCTTTACTCTATCTGCCACATCATTATAGTACTGATAGAAGAGTCGACTGTCTTTGGTGTTATAGTTTGTGGAATGGGTCAGGTTGTAATGCCCCATAAATTCATCCAGGTAATCACGTGGGTGCTTCTTGTCAGGAGTTTGATAAATCCCGCGCCCCGTATCTGCAGCCATTTCCAACTCCTCTTTTTCCCAATCCTGCTCAAACTCTTCTCCGCTGTCAATCAGATCTACATTTGCACCATAAGAGAAGATGGTTGCGATCTTGAGCTGATGCTCTCCGGCTTCTTTTTTCTGGTGAAATAGCTTATAATATTCGATTAGTGAGGCTACGCTGGATACACAGAAAATCGAGGTGAAAGATCGGCTGTGAGTTTTACGGCCATGATTAGCGATGATATAATCAGTGACGTTATTCAAACGTTGAGGGGCATTCATCACTTCTTCTTCATCAATTGCCTCCACATTGATGTCTAGTATGTTTTCCTTTTTCTTGAAGGTGCTGATGTATTCTACTGAGAACTTCAACACGTTTTCATCACGAATAGCATCTGTGATCACGTACTTTTGAAGGCAGTCTCCAAAAAGCATCGTAGTCGTCCGCTTGCCAAAGGCATTAGTCCCGGCATTCTCTTCAAAGATCGGTGTCCCTGTGAAACCAAATAGCTGAGAACACTCGAAGAATTCTTTGATGTCGGAGTGGGTCTTTCCAAACTGGCTTCTATGGCATTCGTCAAAGATGAAAACGATTCGCTTATCTCGGAGCTTCTCCAGCTGCTTTAGGTGCCTTGTCTTGGTGATGGCAGTATTCAACTTCTGTATGGTGGTGACGATAAGTTTGTTGTCGCCAGCCAGCTGCTTTACTAAGGTGTTGGTGTTATTGGTGCCGTCGATGCTTCCTTTACAGAAGGAGTTGAATTCCTTGGTGGTTTGGTAATCCAGGTCTTTTCTATCTACCACAAAGACGACTTTGTGAACCTGTGGCAGGTTGGTAAGAATCTGGGCTGTTTTGAAGGAAGTCAATGTCTTGCCCGAGCCCGTAGTATGCCAGATGTAGCCATACTTCGGAGTAGTTTTTACACGCTCGATGATTGCCTCCACTGCATAAAACTGATAGGGGCGAAGCACCATTAATGTCTTCTGAGTTTCATTCAGCACGACATATTTGGTGATCATTTTTGAAATGTGGCAAGGTTCCAGGAAAATGTCGGAGAACTCTGATAGCTGTGTGATCAGCTTGTTTTTGGTGTCTGACCAATAGAATGTCTGTTTGAAAGATCGGTCTTTCAGCGGTGCATTCGCATAGTACTTTGTATTGACTCCGTTGCTGATTACGAAGATCTGGATGAACTGGAATAACCCTTGCCCAGCTCCATAGGAATGGATCGTATAGCGATCTGTCTGCTTGAAAGCTTCTTTGAGTTCTAGCCCTCTTCGCTTCAATTCTATCTGTACCAGTGGAAGGCCATTGATCAGGATGGTGACATCATATCGGTTCTTATATTTCCCTTCGACGGAGATCTGCTGGGTTACCTGAAACTGATTTTGACACCAGTGGATCTGATTGACCAGTTCTATGGTTCGGTGCTCTCCAGTCTCATCCACATATGGCACTCGATCTCGAAGGATTTTGGCTCGTTCGAAGACGTTTCCCTTGTTGATGAAATTCAGGACCTGTCTGAAGTCATCCACACTTAGTTTTACTTTGTTATGGATCTCCAGTTGGGACTTGAGGTTCTGTAGTAAAGCTTCTTCGTCTTTGATGATAACTGACTTGTAGCCCAAAGCCTGAAGCTGTAGGATCAAGTTATTTTCTAATGCCTGCTCGGGTTGTATTGTCATGAACTGAAAAAAAAATGACCCGAGTGCAGATCTTACGGTATGCAACTCAGGTACTGTTACAGCTAAGATGTGGATTTAGTTGGTGTGAAGCAAGTTCTGAGAAACTTGGCTATGATGATTTTTAGAAATCCAGCATTCGGAACAGCTGATTCTTCTCCACTAGATTTTCTTCGTTTTCAGATTCGCCATAGCTGTCAAGCAACTCTTGCTTCTGATTCGGGGTGAGATCTTCCCACATATCACCTGAAGGTGTGCCTTTTTTCTTAAGGATCTCAAATAGCATTTCCAGAAGTTCCTTATTCTGGCTCTCCTTTAAGAGTTTGACGATGTGCGATTTTAATTCGACGAGTGACATGATTTTTTACAAATGCTTGAGCCTGAAATGTTAATCTAGCAAACCGACTTAACGAGTCAAAGTTCTGTGAAGGATTTAATTGATTATCAGTAAAGCCAAATGAGAAAAATTTAAATCGATGAAGTTACAGATTCATTCCCTTCAGAATTGTCTGTAAGTTTCGCTAGAATGGAAGCTGTTTTTGGTAGATCCGTTTTTACTAGAGTTGCTAAAACTTCACTGACGGATCTTGGCGGATTCTTAAGTCTGGCAACCATATTTCTAAATGACTTATTTGCAAGTTTCTGGTTTTGGTGAATTAGCAAAAGGCAGAAATCATCTGGATGGATCGGCTTGATACCATATTTATCGAGTGTTGCGGATGGAAAGTCTTTTAGGTTGGACGTCACCAAGAAATTTGCCTTACATGTAATTGCCGCAGCCATCACGTGGTGATCATCTCTGTCAGGCAATTGGATTGGACTCAACATCAGATCCCAATCCTCAACCAATGCATCAGGAAAATATTCGTCCATTGCTAAAGTGATCCGGAAAATCCTATCCGGATCTAGATCGGGCCGGTTTTGTATCAAGTTTCGTCTCCATTCCTCCTGAATGTCTTTGCTCCAAAAAGGCTTGAAAAAATCCGTTTCAGCGAAAGTTAAAAGAAGATCGCGTATGGTCATAGGGTATAATACGCAAGCATCTAAAAGTGCTCGGATCTCCATAATCTCAATAACCCAAGCCCATTTCTTGAGCCTCTTTGGCTAGGAAATCCAATCCTTTTCTACGTGTTTCTCTAAGTTGCTTATCGTATTTTCTGACATCATCAAGTAATATACGACGATGGGATCCTGCCATTTTATGCGGGATTTTCCCTGTATCAAGAAGCTTTATAAGATGTGGTCTGGATACCCTTAATAGATCCGCAGCTTCTTGAGTAGTTAGCTCGTTGGAAAGGGAAGATAGTACAACAGACTTACCCGAAGCCACTGCGCCAAGAGCTTTTTCAACCAGTTTTAGAATCCTTTTCGGAAGAGAAACGATTTTTCCTTCTACCTCAAATTGTACGATTGCTTTAGCTCTCGAAGCATTCGTTATTTCCTTCAACGTAGCAGCGGAAGTTCTTGCAGCAGCTTTCTCTTTGTCGGTAGGTTTTTTGAGAGTTTCCAGCATGAGTGTTAGTGTTTTTTGTCAATATAGCAAACGCAACAAACGCAACAAAGTTTCTGTGAAAATATGTTCCTGTGGCTGAAGGAGGATGCTTTGAAACTAGTGAAGATTAAACCAACTCCATGTAAATCGGCAGTGTTTGCGAGCGGCGTTTGTTTTCTCAGTCCCCTAAAAAGCAAAAGACACGCCCCGGGACGCTGTTCAAATGGGTAGCGTGGCGTGTACTGTCTGTGCAAATATAGGGATTTTAGGAAAAAGCTCACTAGCTATGAGATAAGTTCATCCTGCCGTTTGGAGGAAGGAAATCGGAAATTGTCAGGTCTTAATTGGTGGCGTTTTCTGTATTGATATTGATCGCTTTGATCCATCTGAAGGCCTACGTGCGATGTAGGTGGTTATGTAGGATGGATCGGGGTGATTTTCATACAAACATCTTTTGAAGCAGCCCCCTCTTCCAGGTCTGAGTCTGGTTGATTTGGCGAATTAATTTTTCTGTAGTCTTATCAAGACTTCTCAGAAATTTGACAATTTTTTGTTGTTCTTCCAGGCAAGGAATTACCAGTTCTAACTCTGACATTCTAGTGACAGAGATGCTCAGAACTTTTGTGCCTTGAGCGATTTTTTTCACTTGGTTTCTGACAACTGAAGTTTTCATTAAATAGCCACCAAAACCAATTTCGACTGAATGATTTTTCCGTTTAGCGTGAAGTGTATGGAGTCCAGAAAATACCTTTTGAACGGATGTGTTAATCACTTCAATTGTTTTACCGATATCTGCATAATCTTCTGATGCATCTGCGATGATTAAATCACCTGCTTCCACTTGATTTTCTATATATGTCTTTCGGATCTCAATGTCTTTATTTAGAAAAGGAAGGTTGATTTCTCTTAAGTCCACAAGTGTAGGAAGTTTAGTGTGAATATCACCGTAGTGGATATTCCTGTACTCCCCTGATTCGTAGTTTAATTTATCTCTTGAAAACGAGTTCGTGGTTCGGAATTCATATATCTCCCCCAACTTCTTCTTTTCCCAATCAGGAAAATCCGAACCGTCGTCTTCCTTGAAGCGGATTTTCGGTACTTGTCCTGAGCCTGTCGAAGGAAAGAGCTGCTGCATCACACCTTTTTTGTAGGCTTCAAGCTTCTCTTTTTTCTGCTCTAGCAACTCAATCCGCTTGTCCACAGCTGTCAGAAACTCGGCAATCTTCTGCTGCTCAAGCTTTTCGTAAGGTTGAGAGGTAACGCAATCACCAATTTCTCCGAGGTTTATCTTTTTTGGGAAAGCAACATGGATAATTCTTTTATGTAGCTCTCGTTTGAATTGATCTGTAGAGATAAAATGATTCAAATACTCAAGACTTACATCGCCTTTGATCCGTATGAGTGCAAGACTGACATAATAAGCAAGTGGTGAATTGCTCTCAACTATCGCAGTTGCTCCAATTATACCTGCAGTTATCCTTGTCATCAGGATATCGCCCCTCCTAGGTGGATTTTTGAAATCCTTTTTAAAAGCTGCAGGGGTAATGAATTTCTTCGTTCCAGAAATGTTATGTATGCTTTCTACACTTACAAACGGTATTCCTTCAGATACATATTTCGGAGTTTGATGAGTTCCGTCAAAGATTTCGGCTACCTTACATAACTTGTGCTTTTCCCACGAACCTGAAAAATTACTGAACCTTAAATCAGGGATGCTTTTGCTCTTTTTTTTCATCAAAAAGGAGTTTTGATTCCCAGTTCCTTACAGAAGCTAATCAACGAAACCTCGTTGGATTTCAACTCAGAGTCCAGTTGCACCAGTTCCTCGGCTACTTCATCCAGATTGATGGATTCTTCTTCCTCGAAGGTGTCCACATAGCGCGGGATATTCAGATTGTAGTCGTTTTCGGTGATTTCTGCCAGAGTCGCTACATAGCTGTATTTGTCTTTGGTTTCTCGCGTGCGGTAGGTTTCGATGATCGCTTCCACATCTTCCTCTCGAAGTTCGTTTTGATTTCCCAGCTTGATAAAGTGATCAGCTCCGCTGGCATCGATAAAGACGACGTTGTCATTCTGCTCACGACATTTTTTCAGTACTACGATGCAGGTAGGGATGGAGGTGCCGTAGAAGATATTTGCCGGAAGTCCAATCACGGCATCCAGTACATTCATGTCTTTGATCATGTACTCCCGGATCACACCCTCAGCTCCTCCACGGAAAAGTACACCATGTGGAAATACACTGGCCATGATTCCGTTATCTGCCAGCTGGAAAAGCATGTGCTGCATAAAGGCAAAATCTGCCTTTGTCTTAGGGGCAAGTCTTCCAAACTGACTAAATCTGGCATCGTTGCTATTGAGTGGGTTGTCGTCTCCTTTCCAGTGTGCAGAGAAGGGTGGATTGGCGACGATTGCTTCGAATCTTAGGTTTTCATGCTGTGGATTCTCCAGCGTATCTTCCTGCTGAATGCTGAAGTCACGGTAATGCACATCATGGAGAATCATGTTCATCCGCGCCAAGTTGTAGGTGGTACGATTGAGTTCCTGTCCGTAGAATTCTGTGATTTCGGCTTCCTTTGCTACCCGGAGGAGGAGAGAACCCGAACCACAGGTAGGATCATAGACGGACTTGATTTTAGTTTTGCCCGTAGTGACTAGCTTAGCTAAGATCTTCGATACCTGTTGAGGGGTATAGAATTCCCCTGCAGATTTCCCTGCACCAGCTGCGAATTTACCGATCAGGTATTCGTAAGCATCTCCGAGTACATCGGATTCTAGGTCTCCGAGTTTGAAATCGATCTTATTCAGGTGATTTAGGATCTGTACGATCACGGCATTTCTGGCAGCTACAGTTCTTCCGATCTTTGTAGAGTTCAGATCCAAATCTTCGAAGAGCGCATTGAAATCCTCCTCGGAGTCAGTGCCCATGGTGCTTTGCTCGATGTGGTTTAGCACAGCTTTCAGGTCTTCAAGAATGTAGTTGCTTTCTGTTTCTGTGTCCGCATTTCCCCGGGCAGCAAGTGCAGAGAAAAGTTCGCCAGGCTGCAGGAAATAGCCCAGCTTTTCCAAAGATTCTTCTTTGACTGCTTCCAGCATTTCTGGATCAGTCAGTTGGGTGTACTCTTTGATTTTCTCAGTTTCCAGCAGGTTATTGGCAAAGATATTTTGTTTCTCAGAGAGGTACTTGTAGAATATAAATCCCAGGATATAATCCCGGTAATCATCAGCGGAGATTTTGCCCCGGAGTAGATTTGCAATCCCCCAGAGCTGTGTTTCCAACTGGCGTTTTTGATCTTCAGACATTGAAGTGGTTGAGTTTGATACTATTGAAAAACGGATTCCGACAGGATGAAGCGCGAGGCACAGCTGCTCACCATCGAAAAAGTGTTTGCTTGGCTAAAAATAGGTTTTTCGGTGCAAAGGCAAAGCACCAAATAAACAAAAGATTTCCAATATAGGTTGATGAATAGATCTAAGTTAGAGGATTTGATAATCTCCGATTGTCTTCCAGTTAGTAGAAGTAAATTCTGTGAACCCACCTTTAACTCCCCGTCGTGCTCCGCGAGATGGTGATCTAAGTCGTTTAAATTGGATGTTTCGTTCTGGGTGATTAGTTACCCAGTCGAAAGTGGGCTGAAACAGTTGATTCCATGGAGAAGGAAGAGTTTTTCGTGTTAAGCAAATCTGTTTTATTTCCTTGTGATGTTCCAGTAGGGCAGGAATGTTTGTCGACTCGATATCGAACTTAGCCAGTTGATCATCCTTGAATCTTTTTACCATTTCAAGATGAGTTGGGTTGTTAATATCCGCGTCATTGAGGCAAGTGATAATGTCCGTAACGGCTATGTGGTGATTTCGGCAGAAGTTTTTCCAGTCCTCTGGAGTTCCTGGAATCATACTATGGCCAATGTGAATTGTTGGTAAAATGCCCCAGAAATCGTTTCTGGCAGTTCTACCATAAAACCACTCTGCAGAATTGTTTGGAAGATCCCAGGCTGGGTTAAAAGTGCCAATGAACAGCGTTCGAACTTCCCAATCTACATATTGAAGCCTTAGGTCATTTATAAATCGGTGGGGGCAAGACATGGTTTTTCATGATAAGGTGTCAATTTAGTAGAAAAGTAGTTGCAATCAACATCCGCAAATGGCTAATTCTTTAACCGTTGCTTTCTTCTTTCTCACTAGATCCTCTCAGGATTATACTATAGTATAAATAGGTAACATACCGTGCTGAAAGTAAGCTTTACTTCGACTCTCCTTCGATGTTTCTACGATGCTCCTACGATGCTTGTCCGATCAGCCATCGAAGATGGATCGGAAATGCATAAGAGAATTTACGGGTGGATACTGTAGTATCAGTAGCTAACAACTGATAGAGCTACCCTTTGGAACTTGCTTACCTATTACTCATTTACTAAGCAACCTTTACTAAAAAGATAGGATATATGAGAACAGGAGCGAATGATAACTTTTTGGTTTGTAAAGTTTTGATTCAACTAGTCACCCACTGGTTTTTTGATGATAATTCCGATATTGGATCGGTAAACCCACAGACTTATTTCCTATGGATGCTCCATTATCACGTTTGAAGAAATCATCAAATTAAACGGTCACGACTGGGATAGGGCATATGCGGTGCTGACCTACCATCTCGAAAAAGGCAATATTAAAAAAGAAGTGCTGGAAAATGGGATGGTGATCTACCATAATCTTACCTGTGTGCAGGAATTCACTAAGATCCATGATAAACAAATTGAGCCAGATCCTGATAACAAGGTCGTGATGCGCCCTAGACGGAATCGAATAAATAAGGGTGAAGGGAATGGGTGAGGATGGAAAGCCAATTGCTCCCGACCACTGTACGGGATAGGTAAGCATATCAGGGTAGGGCAAGGTGTCTAGAAATGATTCACAAATCATTTTAGCCTTGAGCCTGAAGGTAGGGCAGCCAAATCCCACCCAGTCACTACAAACCATTTGACTACACCCAGACGTGGTATGCAGTGCTGACCTACCATCTCGAAAAAGGCAATCTTAAAAAGGAAGTGCTGGAGAGTGGTCTGGTGATCTACCACAATCTTAAATGTGTGAAGGAATTCACTAAGATCCATGATAAACAAATTGAGCCATATCCTGTCAACAAAGTCGTGGTGCGTCCTAGACGGAATCGAATAAATAAGGATGAAGGGAAGGGGTGAGGTTATGAAGCCAATTGTAAATTGATAATGATATTAGGGTAGGACATAGCGTTAAAAAATGATCCATAAATCATTTTAGTCCCCAGAGTGAAAAGATTCGGGAGGCCAGATTGTAGGGTAGTCAAATCCCACCCAGTCAAAATGACGATTTCACTACACCCAGGTGGGGAGGAAGAAAAGGATCAATTGGATGAAATCATCAAAACCTTCAATGAAAGATGGTTTCATGGGTGGGAGGCTACCCCGGAAGACCAGCGTGTAAAGTTTATCCAAGTGTCCAGAAAGCTGATCGAGCATCCGGATATTGAAGAAAAGTATTTTAATAATCCCGATAGCCATACGAGAGAACTGGTACTTCATTATATGCTTAAAGAAGTGTTGAATAAGCAGCGAAGACAGGAGCTAGAGCTATAAAAGCTGACAGCCAAGGACGAATCATTTTATCAGGCATTTTTTGATACCATGAAGCGAATGATAGATAACCCTGGGATGACAAAGACTTAGGATGATTTATCGATGTGTTTTCTCGCTTGAGAACCGTGTTTGTAATAGGACGGCTTTTGACTAGTTGATTGGATTTTTTTGGTCATTGAAAACTTTCCCGACATTTTGTGTCTAAGTTGTTGCTTAGCAAGAGATTCTGCCATTTTTTAGGTTAGCTTCACTACATGTTAAATCAAAACCACACAAATAATGGAAATTAGAAACGGAATCAAACCAGGACCAAAGAGAATTGCAGATTCAACTGGGAAACCGGACAGGCGTCAACGGGATAATAAAGAAACTCCAGGAAACACACCTTCGCTGAAGCCACATAAGCATAAGCCAGGGAAATGAAGTAAGGGATAAATAGTGAAAAATACCCTGTACTAGGTATATTTTTGTGTCTAAAATACCTTTTCTTGCCGTTGTCATTTAGTTATTATAAATAACCAGAGGTTGAGGTCAGATTAATTTGAGATTTAATACACGATTTACATACAATTATTAAGGTACTTCTATCAAAAAAACTGAAAATTGGAAAAAGAAAGAAATCTCATTTTCATTAGTCATGCCCAACCTGAAGATGACTATTTAGCTGTTTGGCTTGCATCTAAAATTCGCCAATTAGGCTATAATGTTTGGGTTGATAAAGATAATCTAAAGAAGGGAGACGCTTTTTGGAATGAGATTGAATTGAAAATGAAGAATGATTCCTTAAAATTCATCCCATTAGTTTCTGAAGCATATATAAACAAAGCTCAAGATAAAAATAGAGGTGTTTTTATGGAAGTTAGTTTGGCAAAATCCATTTCAAGGAAAATTGAAAACTATATATTACCAATTAAAGTTGACGGATGTAGCAGTGATGATTTCCCAATAAGCATTCTCCCACTTGACATAATTGATTTTAGTAGTAACTGGGGTAGAGGACTTAAAGAGCTAATCGAAGAATTTGAACTGCAAAACATCCAAAAGATCAAAGTAGAACCAAATGTTTTGCAACAATGGCACAAGTACCTTAACATCCAAGGTCAAGTTTTAAACCGTCCAGACTTCTATGGTTCCAATTGGCTTTCAACTACCCTTCCAAAAACGATTTCTATTTATCGTTTTAGTGGAGATGCAAGAAAAGCTCAAAAAGAAATTCCTTTTGCTCAAAAAAGAGATAAAGATTACATCTTAGGTTTTTTTGATGACTCTGGACTCGACTTGAGAACCGAGTTTAGAGAAGATGTTGCAGTAGAGGACTTTCTGTTTGATGATACTTACATTCTTAATTCGGGAGAAACGATTATAGGTACAAAATTACACTTCACGCAACTAATGAATAGTGCTTTAGATGAGTTTTTCTACTTGCATGAAAACATTAAATGTTGGAGAAAAAAAAGCAAAGAAAAAATTTACTATACAAAGAAGCCCCCCAGAGATTCGGGTGGTTATCCATTTGAAGTTGGAAATCGTAAAGGATGGAGAACTTTAAAAGGGAAAAAAGGTGATATTTTTTGGAATTATAGTATGTCTTTTAAATTTCAGCTAAATCCATTCCCTCATTTTGTTGCTAATCCTCACTTGTTAATTTCAGACGAAAATGGATTCAAGGAGGATGATAGAAAGTATAGAAGGTCAATTCCTAAAGAGTGGTTCAATAGACATTGGTATGACAGGATTTTTGCATTTATGAATTACGTAAATGAAGGCAGAAATGAACAGTTTTTAAAAATTAACTCAGGTCGAGAAGAATTTGATATTGATATAAGAACCTCCCTGTTTAAGTCAGATAAAGGATATGATGAACCTGAAACACTTTAAAGAGCCCAAACTAACATTTGGAAAAGGGCAGACTGCAGAAGACCCAAGAGACGGTTTAATGCTTTTTGGAGCTAATGAGCAATTTGAACGAAACTCTATAAAGGCAGGTGTAGTTGCTACAACAGAGGGTTTATTTAAATATAAGAGCTTTGTAAAAAGGCTTCAATCTCCCATTTTTTCAAAAAAAGTAATGTATGGGAAAACTTATGACAATGAAGCCCAAAGACCTAGCTATACTGGATTTGAAGCAACTTTTGGAATTGAATGGAGTGAAGAACCAGTTCTCAAGAAATACCTTGACAATTCAGAAATTGAGAAAATTCTTGCTATTGATAGAAAGCCAGAAAGGACTAGGAAACTTGTTGATTACTACGCCAATAAAATTATTGAATCAAGAGGGAAAGACGATAAACAAATTGACCTATGGTTTATAATTGTTCCGAGATCTGTTTACATGGAATGTAGATACAATTCAAAAGGGAAGGATATTACAGCAAAGGAAAAGAAGCAAATTGAGATCTTAAAACAAGGTCAAGGAAGCCTTTTCAAAGAGTTTGATGAAGAATTACTTGAACTAGAAAGACTAAAGGACGACTCTACAGATTTTCATAACTTGATAAAGGCTGAGTTATTAAAAAATAAGATCCAAAGCCCAGTTCAAGTGATTGTAGAACCCACTTTAGAATTTAAGGACAAATTGCTTTTAAAGGAACTTGGTGATGATATGAAAGCTCACTTAGCTTGGACTCAATCGGTAGCCGTTTACTATAAACTTGGTAATAAACCTTGGGTTTTAAATGATGTGAGGAAAGATGTCTGCTACTTGGGTCTAATATTTAAGAGAGTTGCAGATAAATCAAATAAACGTTCAGTTTGTAGTGCAGCTCAAATGTTCTTAGAAGATGGCGATGGCTCAATTTTTAGGGGCAACATTGGCTTATTTAAGAGTGAAGATAGTATCGGCTATCATTTAGATGAAGAAAGTGCAGAGAAACTACTCAATATGGCATTGGAGGACTTTTTTGAATCACAAGGTAATTATCCGAAAGAGCTCTTTATTCACGGACGGGTCCAGTTTGAAGACGAAGAATGGAAGGGCTTTATGAATGCTATAGCAAATAAGAAGGCTGATACTCAATTAAATGGAATTCTCATCAAGGACACTCGATCAGACAGTCGAAGAAAATTGAAGCTTTTCAAAGAAACCTTCAAGCAGAAAAATAACTATGGGGTGTTGAGGGGTTTAGGCTGGATTATCAATGATGAATCTGGTTATTTGTTCACGAGAGGGTTTATTCCCCGTTTAGGTTCGACAAATCATCTTGAAACAGCTAACCCATTATATATAGAAGTAAATAGAGGTTCTGCTCATATTGAAACTGTAATGCAAGATGTTTTAGCTCTGACAAAACTGAATTACAATGCTTGCGTTTACGGAGATGGCTTGCCCGTAACATTAAGATTTTCAGACTTAATTGGAAATATTTTAACAGCTACGAAGAACTGGGAATCCGAAATGAGGCAATTCAAATATTACATATGAAAGTGAGGATTCGTGAAGAATGATAAATCAAATGTTAAACACCCTTCCCAGAATATTTCGAGGGAAACTAGATAGGTTCTTCTGAGAATTGAGTCGATATTTTAAAGGGTTTAAACTGATTTTGAAACTCAAAAAGTAAGAGGAATTGGTAGTATCCCATTAAGTGTGTAAGTGTAGAAAAGTTATTCTATAATTTTTCGG
>NZ_CAXBBX010000017.1:0-102875 GCF_963974365.1 uncultured Algoriphagus sp.
TACCCGGTGCACAAACAGCTGCCGGATTCGTTACCGTGAACGTCGGCAATGGATTCACCGTCACCGTCACTGGCTTGATGGTCACACAGCCTGCTCCGCTCGTTGCTTTGATATAATAGGTGCCCGCTCCCAACTGGGTAGCATCACTAATTTCGTTTGCAGTCGCTGCAGCATCTGTCCAGTACGTGAACACCGCTCCCTGGGAAGCATCAGATACTGAACCTGTGATGTCTGCAGTACCCGGTGCACAAACAGCTGCCGGATTCGTTACCGTGAACGTCGGCAATGGATTATTAGTCAACTTCACTTCATCAGGACCAGATTCACATTGAAGGTTCTGCTGAGTGCTGGAGTTAAAAGTTAAACTCCAGACCAATATAACCTCTTCCCCAACAGGAACGCCAGTTACGGTTGTATTATATAGTGTTGGATTAGTAATACTGGCACCTTGAGGTGGTGTATTTTTAAAAGTCCAAACCCCAGTATTTCCATTACTCGGAATATTTCCATTCAATGTAAATGTACCATTTCCACAATTCTGCTGATCCTCACCTGCGTCAGGCTTCTGCGCCACATTTACTTTTATAGTAGTGGAGGTATTCGCAAAATTACAATTCCCACCCGTATTGACTGAAACAGTCACTTTGTATTCTGCACTGGATTGAAGATTTGTCAATGACAAAATTGATCCATCTTCCCCCTGTATCACTTCCCATGGATCATTTTCAGAATTACGTTTCTCCCAAGTAAAAATATAGGTGGTATTAAGCTCTTCGTTTGTCAACTCTGCTTTCAATTCGGTATCACCTCCCGCACAAAGCTCAGCAGGATTCGCTGTCAAATTAACTTTATGTTGATATGGAGTTACCCTCTTTTGAGAAACGGCTCTACAAAACTCATTACCCAATGTAGACATACTACCTGCAACTAATACCCTAAAGTCATAGCTTAAATTTTGATCAAGAATAGAAACACCTGGAGAAGATTCTTCAGCATATGGGTTATCAAATGTAACATTTGATCCGGTACTACTACTTGATGACAAAACATCACCGATAGAGGTCCATGGAGTATTAGCGGGAGCTCCATAAGCTCTATACTGTAATTGATAAAAGGTAGAGCCTGGGTAAAGAAAGGTAGTATTTGTCTCTGTAATTGTAGCCTTAAGTCCTGGATCATCACCAGGACACACATTGTCATTTCCAGTCAACAAAACAGCTGGTCCAAGAGGGGCAAAACTAATATCATCAATACCCAAATCATTTCCATATTGATTTGGGACAACATTGGTTATTTCTAAATAAACTTTGTCTTGACCAGTAGGCATAGTAAAATCAAAAGTCAACTCATACCAATTATTTCGTGGTTTGACTTGGTTATCTGTTGAGGTTCTTGCTGTGGCGTTAGGAAGTCCAGGCAACAATGCCCCCTTTGTTCCATTCCCATTGACTGAAAAAATATCGAACCTTACCCGTGGGTGAGCATTATCATTTCCTCCCCCACCTTGTGGATTATTATTTGTATTCAAATCGTTAATCCAAACAGAAAATCTAAATTTTGTACCTGCGCAGAGTCCTTCAACTACCCTACTAAAATATGTAGTGGTACTAGAGTGAGCGTCAATCAACAACATGTAGCCTTCATAGGAACCTTCAGGCGTCCCGTCTGGCTTTAAAATGGTATGGTCTTGACCTCGGTAAAAATACTGCTGGTAATATCCTCGCGAGTCATTCGTAATAGAGTATCCACCGACACCTGAATTTCCAGACCCATTGTAAAAAACTGGCCCCCAGTTGCCATTTTGGACAGATGTTGGTGAACCACTTATATTAGGATTACTGCCTTGCCTCCTTTTTTGATAATTAAGTCGACCTGCAGCAGTAGAACTACTTTTCCAATAATAAGGGGAGAAAAAATCCATTGATTGGATATATGAAAGACTATCTCTTTTAAAATAAACATTAGTCCCACCTAATCTCCCATCATTAAAATTATCTCGTGTAGAGCCATCGTTGATAGTCCCAAACGTCTCTAAAAATATCGGGTCTCCAAGTCCCTGAGAAAACACTGATTGCCCCGAGACAAAAAATAGCAGGAACATAAGCCCTACCGTTAAAAAATTTGTCAGGCCAAAATTAATTTTCGCCCTTTCGAAAAATCCACTGGATTGTGGTCGGGAGCTGAATTGACAATTGGATGTACTGTCCATATCGTTAGTATTTAAAATTTTTCTTGTTCGTAATTGTCTTTCTATAATCTTCTATTTGTCAGATACTTGGCAGATAAAAAATCTTCCTTTTTAAGTGCTTTTTTCTTTACTCGCTGGTGGCTTTAACTCTCCAAAGTGCTTGAATGTGTAGCCATTTCCCCAAACAACTCAACTTATTTGCTGTAAAAATACACTTTTATGTTTTTCATATCCAAACATTTGATAAAAATTATTAATACATAATACGTTTTTTTTTATGTGAAAAGAATATTAAAAGTGTTGAAAATCACTTTCCTACTAATTCAACAACCAAAATCAACTAGATTTTTTCTTTAAATCAATCACATTAAAACTTTTGTATGTTTGATTAATCCTCTTCTCTGAGTAACATTTGTACATTGACCTCAGCTAGATCAAGAATATTCACACAGCCACACCATGCCACTCAATACAAGCGAAAAACCGTCAGCGATTAATATTTACCAACTTTTCAAAAGTCAGCACCCAACCTCCTTAAACTGGAGGACTGCCTCTGTAGAGGAAAGAATTGTCCGACTAAAAAAAATAAGGACTTGGATAAAAGATCATCAACAAGACATCAGAGATGCATTGAGAAAGGATTTTAACAAGCCCGAACCAGAAACTGATCTGACAGAGATATTCCCGGTAACAAGCGAAATCAATCACGCTATAAAAAACCTAAAGAAGTGGATGCGACCAAAATCCGTGTCTACTCCTCTTCCTATGCTGGGAACTACTGCTAAGATTCATTTAGAACCCAAGGGGACTAGTCTAATAATTTCGCCTTGGAATTACCCTTTCAACCTTACAATCGGTCCTTTGATCTCTGCTATAGCTGCAGGATGTACAGCGATGATCAAACCTTCTGAGATGACTCCGTACACCTCAGAGTTAATTTCTAGGATGATTTCTGAGCTCTTCTCTGAGAATGAGGTCGCCGTTTGTTTAGGCGAAGTGGAAGTTTCTCAAGCTTTACTGAAGCTTCCGTTCGACCATATATTTTTCACGGGAAGCCCGGCAGTTGGGAAAATTGTCATGAAAGCTGCAGCTGAGCATCTGACATCTGTCACATTAGAATTGGGTGGCAAATCACCTGTGATTATTGATGCAGATGCAGATTTAAAAGACGCTGCTGAAAAATTGATTTGGGGGAAGTATGTGAATTGTGGCCAAACCTGTATCGCACCAGATTATATTTTGGCACACGAATCGGTCTATGAAGCCCTCATTTCAGAAATGAAAGTTGCATTGCAAAAAATGTACGATCCCGCCTTCAAAGGGATAGATCACTCGCCCGATATGGCTAGAATAGTAAATAACAAACACTTCCAGCGACTTATAAACTATGTGGAAGAAGCTGTATCGAAAGGAGGGGAAATTGCTTTTGGTGGTAAGAGTGACTCAAAAACAAATTATATAGAACCTACCATTCTCACCAATGTGTCTGATGACATGCTGGTAATGCAAGAAGAGATCTTTGGCCCGCTATTTCCAATGATCCCCTATACTACCTTAGATGAAGCAATAAGGTATGTGAACTCTAAGCCAAAACCTCTAGCTCTCTACTATTTTGGCAAAAACTCCGAAAAATCAGCCAAAGTCCTACAGGAAACTAGCTCTGGAAATGTGGTAGTTAATGACTGCGTAATCCATTTTCTTCATATGGAATTACCTTTTGGCGGGGTTAATAATAGTGGAATTGGAAAAGCACATGGCTTTCATGGCTTTTTGGCCTTCAGTAATGAAAAAGGAGTGCTAAAACAACGTGTCGGACTTAATAATGTAACTCTGCTAAGGCCACCTTATGGAATCAAAGCAAAACAAATAATAGCTTCATTAATAAAATGGTTTTGAAAATGATGAATAGATTTTATTGCATTTCAAAAAAAATCACCCTTGGAGTTTTTATCCTAGTTACTATTTGGGGCTGTTCTTCAGATGGAGATGAAAACCCATCAGGGAGACTCGAAGCACTAGACTTGTCTGATCAGTCTTATGGATCTGAGCCTAATCAACTCATGGATGTGTATCTTCCGGCGGGCAGATCCACCACAGACACCCCACTACTTATATACATTCATGGAGGCGCATGGGTAGAAGGCAGCAAAGAAGAGTTTAAACAATTTAGAACATCCCTCACGGCTGCTTTGCCAGAATACGCTTTTGTCTCAATCAATTACAGCTTATATAACTTTGCTTCAGGAACAAATAAATTTCCAACACAAGAAAAGGAGGTAATAGAGGCTTTAAACTATATCCAAAGTAAATCCTCGGAATGGAATATCTCTGACACTATTATACTCGCAGGTGCCAGCGCAGGTGGACATTTAGCATTATTACATGCCTACAAGCATGGCTCCGCTGAAAAGTTTAAGGCGGTTGTAGCATTTTTCCCTCCTACCGATCTTGCTGAATTATATGACTTTAGCTTTCTTACAGTAACGGGACTTGGAGGGCTACTAGGGGGAAACCCTATAGACAAAGCTGATTCTTATGCCGCATCAAGTCCTATCACATTTATTGATAGCCAATCAGTACCCACTATCTTTTTCCATGGAACAGCGGATAATGTGGTGCCAATTTCCCAAAGTGAACTATTAGAAACAGCTTTAAAAGAGGCTGGAGTAGAGCATAAATTCATCTCTGTGCCAAATCAAGGTCACGGCTTTACCTTAGAAACCTATCCTTCATTATTTCAGCAAGCTGCAACCTTCATCAACGAGCAGCAATAAAAAAATCCCGCCAGAAGCGGGATTACCATAATATCATAGTTTCAGACTCTCTCAAGTCCCGTAGATTGAGCTCTCAACTTGATTGCCTGTACTACTTTTTCCGAAGGTTGAAGCTGGATTTGATCCATCTGCTCTATTGTGCTCAGCATTTCTACATAATCTTGCATCAGTGATTCATCACTGTGTAAGGCTTGCACTAAGAGTTCTTGCTCTACCTCCGACATTTCCTGGTAAATATATCTTACCAAGTCATTTGGGGTAAATGGTTTTATCATATGCAAAATTTAGTTGTTTCATCTTCTTCCGCAGATGGATTAGCGCGTATCGCATTCTTCCAAGAGCAGTATTAATACTCACACCTGTCTGATCTGCAATTTCCTGGAAACTCATATCCAGATAATGACGCATAATCAGGACCTGCTTTTGAGTTTCGGGAAGCTCATCTATCAGACGCTTCACGAGCTCAATATTCTCATCCCTTACCTGCCGGTCTTCTACATTCTCCTCAGCAAATCTCAGCGAGTTGAATATATTAGAACCATCCTCCATTAGTATGGTTGGATATCTCTTGGCCTTTCTGAAATAATCAATGGCCAGATTGTGAGATATCCGCATCACCCAAGGCTGAAACTTACCTTCTTCGTTGTATTTATCTGAGTTAAGTGTTTTGACCACTTTAACAAACACATCTTGAAGTAAATCTTCAGCGACCTTTTGATCCTTAACGATCAAAAATATTGTGGTGAACATCTTACTTTGGTATCGATCTACTAATAGATCAAAGGCAGCATCACTGCCATTTCGATACTGTGCAATCAATTCGCTGTCCTTAGGACCAATTCGTTTACTCATTTTAAGTTGGTTTATTATAAACGTAAAGGTCTAGGCCATAGTATCCAGTAAGGGTGAAAGAAAAAGAAAGGTCTTTAAAAGTAGGTTTTCGAAAACAACTCTGCAAAGAAAATTCAAGGATTTTATTTCACAAAGTATAAGAAGAACACAATCCAAATTTTATTTTTCAATTAAAGCCTAAGGCAATATATTATTTGAAACATACAAAATCCAGAGTACTCATTAACCAATGTTTATGCCAAAAAATGTTAAAATCCACATTTAGATCGAAGTAAATTGAACCTATCCAATCAGAACATTTCAAGTGCTTTGTGTAACTTCGCGGAGTTAGAAATTTAAAAAAAATACAATGGAATTGAGCGGAAAAATTATCCAAAAACTACCCGAAGTAGGTGGAACATCAAAAAGTGGAAATTCTTGGAAAAAGCAAGAATATATACTGGAAACCCCAGGGCAATACGCCAAAAAGGTTTGCGTGTCAGTTTGGGGAGATAAAATCGATCAGTTCTCTATTTCAGAAGGCGATAATGTCACCATGAGTATAGATGTAGAAAGCAGAGAATACAATGGTCGGTGGTATACTGAAGTGAAGGCTTTCAAAGTAGATAGAAATGGCGGTGGATCAGCCCCTTCACATATGCCTGAAATGGATACTTTCCATTCAGAGGGAGAAGAAGATAAATTACCTTTCTAATAACTTCGGTCCTATGTGGGATGATGACGATGATGATGAGTCAGGATGGGACGAAGACGATGAATTCGACGCACGCAAGGAACACGAAAACATCTATAAGCACCCATTAATAAAAAAGGCAAAGGACATCTTTGCCTTAACCCGCGCTTTGGTAGGAAGTCTGGATGAGGCTCGAAGGGAGCTTTACGGCAATATCATGATGGAAGATGCGATGGTGTTGAGTGCCAAATTCGCTGCTGCAGAAGCAATCTCGGACTACGTACTCAAAATGGAAAAGGCTATGATCATGAAAGTGCATGCTAAAAACCTAAATACCATGACTTATCAATTAGGAATGGAAGAAACCCACGCTGAGGAGCATCTTGATTTACTTCGAGAGGCTATTGAGGAATACCGCATACTTTTCATAGACTGGAAAAATGGCTTTGACTCAAATGAAAAAAATGATGATGGCTGGGGAATCTTTACGGATTAACTACTTCCAAATTGGAAGCCGAAATAAGCGCCTACACCCATCAAAATCAAAGTAATTACTCCCATCAGGACTAAAACATCTAATGGAACTTCCCAAGGTACATCTCCGATTTTAAATCGAATTATCTTTTTCCAATTCATAGCAACAAGCAAAAATGCGGCTCTTCAGCCGCATTTTTTATTTCTTTAAAATCTCCTTCCAGCCCTTCGCTTCTATCTGAGCGGCAGATTCTTCTACTTTTTCCTTCAATGATTTTTTATATGCATCCAAACTTTCTCCAACCTTAGAATCGAAAGACCCTACAATGGAAGCCGCAAGAATTCCAGCATTTTTCCCTCCATTTAAGGCAACCGTCGCTACCGGAATGCCTCCTGGCATTTGCAAAATCGACAGAATGCTATCCCAGCCGTCGATGGAATTGGAGCTTTTGATGGGAACCCCAATTACAGGAAGACTGGTCATGGAAGCTACCATTCCAGGCAAATGAGCCGCTCCACCAGCACCTGCTACGATCACTTTGATGCCGCGCTCACGGGCTGATTGTGCATAATCTATCATCCGCTGCGGTGTACGATGTGCAGACACAACTGTCAATTCATAGTTTACTCCCAATTCCTCTAGCATTTGTGCAGCTTCTGCCATAATCGGAAGATCGGATTGGCTGCCCATGATAATTCCTACCTGTGGATTCATGATATAGATTTGATTTTAATTAACTCTTTTATTCGCTGCGCTTTTTCTTTCAAGCCTGCAACCGTATCTGATACTATGGTCACATGCCCCATTTTTCTAAAAGGCTTTGTAATTTTCTTGCCATACAAATGAATATAAACTCCCTGCTCTGCAAGTGCTTCCTCCTGCCCTTCTACCAAAACTGGCCCTGTAAATCCATCTTCTCCGAGCAAATTAATCATGGCAGCCGGACATCTCAAGTCAGGATTTCCTAGCGGCCAATTCATCACGGAGCGCAAATGCTGCTCAAATTGCGAGGTGTAATTAGCCTCTATGGTATGGTGACCACTGTTATGAGGTCGAGGCGCGACTTCATTCACCAATACATCACCTTCCTTGGTCACAAACATTTCAACAGCCAAAATCCCTACCATTCCCAATTTCAGAATTACATCTTTGGCGATCTGTTCAGCTTTCTCTGCCACTTCTCTGCTGATCTCAGCTGGCGCAAAAAGAAACTCAACCAAATTGGCTGTTGGGTGAAACGCACATTCTACTGCAGGATAAGCGATCAAATCCCCAGCTTCATTCCTTGCCACAGTCACTGCAATCTCCTTATCGAAATCAATCAATTTTTCTAAAAGACCCGGAGCGTCAAATGCATTTTCCAAATCGGCTTCAGACCTCAAGACCTGAACACCACGTCCATCATAGCCCTCTTTACCCAGTTTATTTACAGCTGGAAGAAAATCAGCATTGTGGATAACTTCAGCTTTGTCCGCCGTCAGGATAAAATCCGCTGTTGGAATCCCGTTTAGTTGATAAAACTGCTTTTGCTTTCGCTTATCTTTTATCAAGCTCAGTATATCAGGCTGTGGATAAACCTTCTTCCCTTCACGCTGCAATTTCTCAAGTGCCTCTGTATTAACACTTTCAATCTCAACCGTAATAACATCACAGCCGTGACCAAATGCATAAACAGTATCAAAATCCTTTAAAGAACCTACTGTAAATCGCTGTGAAAGATCCTTGCATGGCGCATTTGGATCTGGATCCAAAATGTGGATATCCTGATTATAGTTGATTGCCGACTGTATAAGCATTCGGCCCAATTGACCTCCTCCGAGGACTCCCAAAATGGGTGATTGCGATGGTATTGCCATAATTTATTTGTAATCAAAAATAAGATAATCTCAAGAAACAGAACTCACTTTTCCTGCTGAAAGCGAATTCCCATTAACTCCATGAGTTTATGTGCATTGAAACTCGGGCATGCTCCCCGTTTTATTTTGTAGTCAAAATCTATGTTTTGATCATGAATCTCAGAATGAAAACTGTAATTCCTCACAGTACTCATTCTTTCTTCCAATTCTGCTAACTCAATATCGTGCGTACTGATGATTCCAAACGAATTAGTATCAACCACTTGCCTGATCAATGCTTCAGAACCAGCGATTCTATCTTCGGTATTGGTTCCTTTTAAGATTTCATCCAAAAGAAAGAAGATTTGCTCTCCCATTTCGATTCTGTCGATCAATTTCTTAATCCTGCTGAGTTCCGCATAAAATGAGCTGACACTTTCTCCCAAATTATCCGAATTCCTCATACTGGTATAAAGTTGAAATGTACTAAATCCAAATTCCTCAGCGAAAGGTCTCAAGCCTAGATTCACCAACACACAATTAATCCCGAGCGTTCGCATAAAAGTGGTCTTTCCACTCATATTTGCCCCCGTGAGCAAAACCACTCGTTGATTTCCGTCGATTTCGAAATTATTGGGCACTGCAGTTCCCGGCAAAAGTAGAGGATGAGAAACTGACTTGGCTTTGATTCCTTTCTCAATAGAAATAAGTTTCCCATTTCCACCAACTTCATTTTCAAATGCTCCTAAGGAAATCAAAACTTCCCATTCTACTAGTTGGGCTGGAAAGTGAGCAACTAGATGACCATATTTTTTCTTCCAAGAAACTAGTCTAACGTATAAAAACAAGTCTGTCCAAAAAATGAGGTTAATCGGGATATACAGAATATTTATCCGGTTTTGGATCCACAATCCTAAGCTGTCCAACTGATCAAAAAGTGTAGAAGCTTTGACCTCTTTGGTGAGGAATGGTGCCTGTTTCTCCCTGAGAAGAGTTGATTGCATTGGCTCTTTTTCAAGTACTGCCAGCCAATAGCGATATGTTTTCAATTGATGGCGACTCGGAATCGACTCAGCTGCCTTCTTCAATGGCTTAAATACCAATCCCAAAAACACCATTCCAAGCAAAATCCAAACACCCAAAAACGCTCCTGGAATTATTCCTAGATAGATCAACGTAGAAAGAGTTATACCTCCGATTGGACCGAGGAAAGCTCCAATGGTAACTAATAGTGTACTCTTGTCACTTTCTTCCAACCATTTGGTCCAGTCAGAATTTGATTTCTCCTCATTATAAAAAGCAATTCCTATGCTTTCCATCGCTTGAAGAAATTTGAATTTTGTGGATAACTCACTAGAAGCTTCCCTAAAAGCCCCAGCTTTCACACTATCAAATTCAGATTTTATTTTGGCAGCAAGGGTTTCCTTCCCTTTTTTAGAAACAGTATGATTCAGGAGTTGGAATAAAGAGTGGTCTCCGAATAGGTCCAAGTCATTCGAGAAAGGATGGGCTTTTTCTTGAAATTCATTACCAGAATCTAGATCTTTTAATTTTCTACCAACTCGCTTTTCCCTAGCCAAATTCATTTTCTCAAGTGCTAAATAAATAGCCTCCTGATCCTTCTGATCATTATATTTTCTGATCAAAGAGATGAAAATCGCTACCGAGACTCCAAAAAACAAGAACCAAACCGGACTCTCGGCTACCGACAAAACAAATAATCCTCCCATGCCAAAAAAGACGACCAAACGCATTAGAGAGTAGGTTCCGACCTTACTTTTAACCGTTTTTAGCTTCTCAGACAGATTAGAATTTTCAAAATCAAATCCTTTCATGCCCAAAGATAGGAATTGAATCACGCTAACTAATCAAATTGGCGCAATCCTTGACACGTATTCAAATTTTTAGCAAGTCATGGACGTTAATCATTAACTGCATCTGAAAAATGAAAAATACCAACCCTGAACAAACGAAAGAAAAAGAAATAGAAGCTGAGGACTGGGACATCTCCAACAGAATGGGAATTCTACCCGATGATGTCTCTTTTACTCAAAACATCGGCTGTGTAGGTGGAAAGTCTAAAAAGCCAAACAATTCAACAAAGAAACCAACTAAATAATTACCAAAATCTATCCTAAAAGAATATGAAAAAGACACTTAACTCCACTATTTTATTCCTGATGATCTTTGGAATCATACTCGTATCGAGCTGTGATTCAAATGATGAGGCACCTGTTCCAAATCTTGCAGTAGTCAATGAAGACGCTGAAGTAAATGTTGCCTTCGAAGATTTAGATAACCTCACGCTGTCTGTACTGAGCACCAGCGGTCTAAGTGCTAGAACAAACGTAAATATCTCAGGTTCTAAAATTTGTGAAGGAGCAATAATCACCTTAGATGAAAGTGCAAAGAAAATTAAAGTTGATTTTGGTGACGGCTGTACCAGCACAAATGGCGTCATGAGAAAAGGAATCGTCAATTTGGCTTACACTGGTAACCTATTGATTACGGGTGCAAAAATCACCACTACATTTGAAGACTATGAAGTCAATGGTCATATGATCGAAGGCACAAGAACACTTACTAATAAAGGTGCGAGCCTTGAGAATGGCACGATCACTTTGGAGGTAACAATCGAAAATGGAAAAGTCACTTGGCCTGATAATACGTTTGTGACGCTGGTGAGCGATCAGGAACGTATCATCAAACTTGGTACTCAGGGAGAATATGAGGCTTCTATTACAGGTACAGCTTCGGGCACCAGTCGCGAGGGACTCAACTACACAACTTCGGTTACAGATGCATTGGTTTATACTAAAAGCTGTATTGAATCGGGCGTGAAAATCCCAAACTCTGGAATCTTGGCATTTCAATACAGTGGAATTGAAGTGACTGTGGATTACGGAGATGGAGCCTGTGATAAAATGGCTACTATCTTCTATCCAAATGGATCGAAGCCAGTGACGCTGGATTAATTCACTTCCAATTATAAAATCAAAACGGCTATCTTTCGGGGTAGCCGTTTTTTTATGGAAAAGAAAATAATCGACGCTTTTGAGCATGTCAGATATGAGCGCCCACAGCTCAGTCTAGAGGAAATGATTTTGCGCTCAGAGCAGTTTTATCAGGATATGGATCAGCGTCGGACAGTTAGAGAATTCGATTCACGTCCAGTTCCAATCGAAATTTTGGAAAAAATCATCCTCACAGCAAGCACAGCTCCCTCTGGTGCGCACAAGCAGCCATGGACATTTTGCCTGATTTCAGATCCTACTATTAAAAAGAAAATCAGAGATGCAGCAGAAGAAGAAGAAAAGATCAGTTATTCGAGCCGGATGCCGGATCAATGGAAATCTGATTTGAAACCATTGGGAACAAACTGGGAGAAACCGTTTTTGGAGGAAGCGCCCTATTTAATTGTAGTGTTCAAGCAGTCGTATGGTATGGAAAATGGTGAAAAAATCCAGCATTACTATGTAAACGAATCCGTAGGAATTGCTTGTGGATTTCTGATTGCTGCAATTCACCAAGCTGGGCTTGCTGCAGTAACTCATACGCCAAGCCCAATGAATTTTCTGAGTGAGATTCTTAAAAGACCCTTTAATGAAAAACCCTATCTATTGATTCCAGTAGGCTATCCAAAGTCAGAAACATACGTGCCAGCTATCAAAAGAAAGTCCCTTAATGAAATCATAAAAAAGTTTTAAAAACAGAAAGGCGATCATTGTTGTGATCGCCTTTCTGTTTTTAGCCATTCAACTTAAGAAGCCTCTTCTTCTTTAGCTTTTTCCTTGATTTGATGAACAACTCGCTGAGGGAAAGGAATTTCGATTCCGTGCTTTTCAAACTCTGAATTGATCGCTTCCATTCCGGCAAAGTACATAGGCCACATTTCGGATGATTTTGCCCATACTCTCACCACTATATCTAGTGAGCTATCTCCAAAGTTGTTTAATGCAACAAAAGGAGCCGGTTCTTTCAAAGCTCTTGGGTCATTTTCAAAAATATTCAATATGATTTCCTTTGCCTGCTTGATGTTTGTACCATAGGCTACGCCTACCTTCAATTCGGCTCTTCTGGTCTCTTGGGTACTCATATTGACTATATCATTATTAGCCAGAGTTCCGTTGGGAATGATAACCTCTTGATTGTCGAAAGTCATCAAATGTGTGTAAAGAATCTGCACTCTAGCCACTGTACCTGTATGGCCTTGCGCCACTATTACATGTCCTACTTTGAAAGGTTTAAAGGCAAGAATCAATATTCCGCCTGCAAAATTCGACAAGGAGCCCTGCAATGCCAAACCAATAGCCAAACCTGCAGCACCAAATACTGCCAAAAATGACGTTGCATCTACTCCAAGAGTAACCGCTACAGAGATAAATAGCGCGCAAAACAGCAATACTTTAGCAAAACCAAAAAGGAAATCATTTAATGAAGGAGAATCTTCCCTTTTTTCAAGCGTATGTTTTATAAAATTCAATAATTTCTTAACGATGAAACGCCCGATGAAGTAGACAAAAATGGCAGCTATCAATCTAAGTGCTATCTCTACTGCTAGACTTATGCCGTCAGCATACAATGCGTCTGTTGTTTCTTGAGAAATTCCCCAATCTTCCATGTTTTGTGTGTTTATTTGGATGGATAATTAAAATACAATATTCACTCGCCAGCGAAAAGCCCAATGCCAGCTAATTTCAAAATTTTCTATTTCCGCAGATTGCAAAATTCTTTCCCAATCTGATCTCGAAAAGCTCCTTAAAACAGATAAACAGGCGTCATGCTGAACCATTTTTGATTTGCTAAATACCCGAGTCAACCACTTAATGCTATAATAAGCAAGTGGATGCCTGTGCAAATCATTAATGACTATTCCTAATCGGGATTTTGCTCGAAGAGAGTTCAGCAATGTAACTAACTCGCTGTCTGTAAAATGATGTGTAAAGAGCGTACACGTAGAGATATCTACTTTTTCTTCGGAAAATTCATTGTCAAAAACATTTTGAACATTCCAGGTAACTTTGGGTAAGTCAGCTAATCTAACCGCCGCAAGTTCAATAATGTTCCTATTGGCATCGATTCCTGTAAATTTAATGGGTTTTTTTAAACTTTTAGCCCAATCATCCATTACTCTGATCATATCTCCACCTCCGCAGCCAATATCTACTACTGAATAAGAATCTTGTGGATAACTCTTAAAAATCTTCGCCAGACCAGAAGTAGTTACATAATTCCCTCCCAGCCATCGATTGATAGTTTTAAGCTCGCGCAAAGTCTGATTGAGTTCTTCTCCAGAGCAATTGAGATCGTCCATCAATTCTTTCTCTTTACTTCGCTGCGCAAATTTGCTCATCACTTTTCCAGCAGTAAAGTTTCTAACGTAAGCCCAGGCCCAAATCCCATAGAGAGTATATCTCCTTGAATTAGATCATCATGTATCATCCGCTGCAAAACAAAAAGTATGGTCACTGACGACATATTTCCAAATTGCTTGAGCACTTCCATTGCATGAGTATTTACAGATTCTTCCAGACCAAATGCTTCTTGAACTTTCTGGAGTATCTGTTTCCCACCCGGATGAATAGCAAAGTTATCCACTGTGGATAACTTGAATTTCTGCTCAAACTTCTCTTTCAATTGGCTAATGCCTTGATCCAGAAGTGTAGGGATATACTTGCTCAAACGCATCTCAAAACCAAAATCTCCGATCCCCCATGCCATATCTTCCTCGCCTTCACGAAGAACTTGACTGAGATAAGATTTGATTTTTAATCCATTCTCAGATCGCATCACCAAAGCCGCAGCTGCCCCATCTCCGAAGAGTGAATTGGCAAGAATATTATCCTCCACATATTCTTTCTGAAAATGCAGAGTACAAAGCTCTACGCAAACCAACATTACTTTCGCATTTGGCTCTGCTTTCACTATTTTATCTGCCAATTTCAATCCCGTAAAAGCTGCATAGCAACCCATGAAATGTACGCAGTAGCGCTCCACTGTATCATCGAGATCAAGACTTTTCATCAAGGCCAACTCTACGCCCGGTGCCATCATTCCGGTGCATGATACCAATATTAAATGAGTAATATCTTGAGCTTTTATATCAGATTTTGCAAGGCAATTAATCACCGCCTCTTCACAAAGACCTGGAGCCGTCTGACGAAATACTTCCATCCTTGCCTTTGTGCCAGGGAAGGGTTCAAAGTCTTTTGAATTCGGGAAAAAAGAAAAATCAGCTGGGTCTGACTTCTCAAAATCATTCAGCACACTATAGCGACTGGAAATTCCAGACTTTCTATACAAAAAGCCCAATTTCCTTGACTCGACTTCATCCAACTGATGTGCCTTCTGCATGAAGCTGGCTATTACTGACTGATCGATTGGATTGCCTGGATTTGCCACTCCTATGCTTACGATTCCACTTCTCATAAACAGCAGTTTGAGTTTGGGAAAGTTACCTTCATGTACAAAAATTTAGTTGGTCTTCGTTCTTTCATTAAATAAACCTTAACAGATTTGATTCATCCAATTTTCAGTTCTTCTGATCAAGTTAATTGAATATATCTAAATTGGCGGAATGCATTGTAACTATCTCCATCTGGAATAGTTATCAGCTCAACCTCATTTACGATATGATCTCTAGTTCTAGCCTTAAGCATCTTCGAATTCCCTTTTCACTCTTTTTGATGCCCATCTTTTTTTTTGCTTTGGCACTCACTCCCAACCATAATGAGTCGAGAATTCTTTGGGTGTTTATTGCTCTTCATCTTTTTCTGTATCCGTCAAGTAACGGCTACAACAGTTATTTTGATAAGGACGAAGAAAGTATCGGCGGACTAAAGCATCCACCTAAAGTCACAAAAGACCTTTATTGGCTTTCATTGGTCTTTTTCCTCATTGCGATTGGAATTGGAGCAAGTATCAATTTCAGTGTGGCGCTTATGATTTTGATTTATGGGCTGGTGAGTATGGCTTATTCTCACCCCTCCATCCGGATCAAAAAGTATCCTTGGCTGAGTTGGTTCATTGCTGGATTTTTCCAAGGATATTTCACGTTTGCCACCGCTTATGCCGGACTTAGCAATTTAAGTTGGGAAGTCCTATACAAGCCTCATGTGCTGATCCCAGGTCTGTTTACCAGCTTGATGTTGTGGGGGAACTATCCGCTGACACAGGTTTATCAACATAGCGAAGATGCTCGGAGAGGCGACCGAACATTAAGTTTGGTGTTGGGAATAAAAGGCACTTTTCTTTTTTCAGCCATGGCATTTATGGTGACCGGCACTGGGTTCGCGTGGTTTTTCTTTGACCGTAATCAACTCAACATTCTTTGGATTTATCTAGCTGCGATGACCCCAATTATGCTTTACTTTTTGACTTGGTTTAATTTCATCCGAGTGAATCCATCTAAGTATGCTAATTATAACTGGGCAATGGGGATGAATTATTTCTCGGCATTAGCGCTCAATGCTTTCTTCATTTATTACTTTCTGGAAAACACGCAGATCATACAAGCTCTGGGCTATTAAAAAGGTTTTCCGTGCGTATTCTTTATGATTTGATCTGAAATAAAAGGCACATGCTGAATTAACTTTCTTGTCAATATCGATGCTTGATATGAACCGAAAAGGCGCTGAACATTCCTGCCGAGCCAGAGTCTCTGCTCAAAAAGTGATTTCCAGGAATGCTCATATCGCGCTTCTACTTCATCTCTGGACTTCCCTTCCAAAATTGCTTCTGCCGCCAATTTTCCCGCATGAATAGCCATAGCCATACCATTGCCACAAAGTGGAGTGATTAATCCCGCCGAATCACCTGCCATGAGAATGTGATTTTCTACGGGATTTTTCCGCTCAAAATTGATTTCATTGATCACTTCTGGCTTGTCAAAAAGGATTTCACTTTCCGTGAAAAATTGTTTCAGGCTAGGGTTTTTCCACAAAACTTCTCGTTCCATTGCCTCAATTGAGCCATATTTCCTCAGCTGCTCACGATCCCCCAAATAGCACATGTTGACTTTGCCTTCCTCTATGGTGTTCAGCCCACAATACCCTCCTTTGAAATTATAAAGCGCAACTGTGCTTCTATCGAAATCAGTCTTTATGTGATATTTAACCCCTATATAAGGACTTCTCTTTTCGATGAATGCTCGTTTGAGTGTTTTGTCCAGTTTAGATCGCTTGCCAAAAGCTCCTATTACATTGTCAGATTTTATCTCTGTTCCATCTGTCAACTCGATCCTAAAAAAATTCTCCTTTTCATCAAAATCCACGGTATCTACTTGTACTCCAGTTTGTACTGCCCCACCTTTTTCCAAAACTTTATGATAGATATGATCATCTAGCACATAGCGGCTCACGCCAAAGCCCCCTAAGTCCAGAGGAGTGGTGACGCTCTTCCCGGTAGTGTCAGAAAAAAGAAATGAGGTAATCACAGGAAGTCTAAACTGATCAGGTAAAAGATTCTCCCTTTCTAAAAAATCACGTACTTCATTAGAGAGGTATTCTCCACATACCCGATGAAAGGGATAGTGCTTTTTTTCGACCAAAAGTACCTCATGTCCGCTCTTGGCCAATAAATAAGTTGAAATCAAACCTGCCAGGCCACCTCCAATTACGACCGTATTATACTTATCGTTCACAGTTCTGCCTTTAATTTTATATATAAACCGCTCATCAAAAATGAATGCTCCTTACAGTTGCTTTCCAGAAATTCACGGTTTAGAAAATACCTAACCAAATAATAACTATGAGAAATACGATACCCAAATTACTCAAGAGATTAACACTAGTCCTTGGCGTAATGGGTGTAATGTTTTATTCTACGGATACTTTTGCTCAGAAAAAGAAGAAAAAGGATGCCAAGAAGGAAACGTCCGCACCAGCAACCCCAGCCAAACCAAAAGGTAATGATTCAGATCCAAAACCTTACAAAGATGTAATCACTGCTAAGGCAAAATCTAAGGATGGCCTTTTCAAGGTTCATCAGATTGAAGACAAATACTACTACGAAATCCCCGACTCTTTACTCGGAAGAGACATGCTCATGGTCACCACTATCGCTAAAACTGCTGATGGTTTAGGCTATGGTGGAGAGCGTACAAACACATTAATGCTTCGTTGGGAAAAATACAACAACGATATCCATCTAAAGGTTATCTCTGTAAATAACTACGCCGCAGATTCTCTTCCTATCGCGTTGGCTGTGAAGAATTCCAACTTAGAGCCTTTGCTCCAAAAGTTTGCAATCAAATCTCTTGCAACGGATTCTACTGGAATCGTAATCGAAGCCACTGATCTATGGGCAAAAGATGTACAGGCTTTAGGCTTACCAAAAGGCCAGCGTACCGCTTACAAAGTAACTCGTCTGGATACAGACAGATCTTACATTGCTCATATTCATACCTATCCAATTAATATCGAAGCAAGGTATGTGATGACCTATAGTGCCAACGAGCCGCCATCAAACAGTTCTACTGGTTCAATTACATTGGAAATGAATTCTTCCATGTTACTTCTTCCAAAAGAGCCAATGAAGCAGCGTCTAGGAGATCAGCGTGTAGGATGGTTTAGCCGTTCTATCGTCGATTATGGAGCTGATGCTCAGAAAGCTCAGAATCGTACCTTCCTTGACAGATGGAGATTGGAAGTAAAAGACGAGGACATGGCTAAATTCAAGGCTGGCGAATTGGTTGAGCCGAAGAAGCAAATTGTTTATTACATCGACCCAGCTACCCCTAAGCAGTGGATTCCATACTTGATCGCAGGTGTGAATGACTGGCAGGTTGCATTTGAAGCTGCTGGTTTCAAAAATGCAATTGTAGCAAAATTAGCTCCTACTAAAGAAGAAGATCCTGATTGGAGCCCAGAAGATGCGAGATATTCCGTAATCAGATATTTTGCTTCCGACATCCAGAATGCTTACGGACCTCACGTGTCTGATCCTCGTTCAGGTGAAATCTTAGAATCAGATATCGGATGGTACCACAATGTGATGAACCTATTGAGAAATTGGTTCTTCATCCAAACTGCTGCGATCAATCCTGATGCACAGAGCGTACAATTTAAAGATGAAGTAATGGGTAGATTGGTACAGTTTGTCTCTTCTCACGAAGTAGGACACACCCTTGGACTTCCTCACAACTTTGCCTCTTCTCATGCTTATCCGGTAGAAAAACTAAGAGATGCTGCATTTACCAAAGAAATGGGAACAGCGCCATCGATCATGGATTACGCGCGATTCAACTACATCGCCCAGCCTGGTGATGAAGGTGTAAGTTTAATGCCAAACGTAGGTCCTTATGATAAATATGCTGTGGCTTGGGGTTACAGACCTATTCCTGATGCTGCTACTCCAGAAGATGAGTTGGCGACTTTAGATAAGTGGATTTTGGAAAAACAAGGCGATCCAATTTACAGATATGGACGTCAGGGAAATAGCTATGACCCTACTGCACAGAGCGAAGATTTGGGAGACAACTCAATGAAAGCTTCTGAATATGGTATCGCTAACCTGAAGAGAATCATGCCAAATCTAATGGAATGGACCGCTGAGTCAGGTAAACCTTACAAAGATTTTGATGATCTGGAAGAAATGTATGGCCAGGTAATCACTCAATTCAACAGATACATGGGTCATGTAAGAACCAATGTCGGTGGTGTTGCTGAAGTTTACAGAGCGGTTGGGCAGGATCTACCTGTCTATACTCATACTTCTAAGGACATTCAAAAGTCGGCTGTAGCGTTTCTAAATAATGAGCTTTTCACAACTCCAGAATGGATGATGCAGGATGACATCTTCGCGAGAACAGAAGATTTCGGAGCTTTAGAAAGAATCCGCGGTGTTCAGGCTGGTACGCTGAATTCAGTACTTGACTTAGGCAGACTTGGACGTGTGATCGAAAATGAAGCACTTAACGGTAACGACGCTTACAAGATAACTGAGCTATTCGATGACCTAAGAAAAGGTATTTGGTCAGAACTTCCTGCAGGCAAAACAATTGATGTGCATAGAAGAGCACTTCAGAGAGCCTACATCGAGCGCATGGAGTACCTCATGACTACTGACGGCCCTACTATCCCAGCTTCATTCAGAAGATATGTAGGCACGCAGATCAATGCTTCACAATCTGACATCAGACCAATGGCAAGAGGTGAATTGAAAACTCTACAAAGAGATATCAAATCAGCGATCTCCAGAACTTCAGACAGAATGTCTAAACTTCACTTGGAAGATGCATTAGAAAGAGTAAATGCCATTCTTGATCCGAAGTAAGGTTTAAGAAGAAACGATAAGTTAAATGGGCGCCAGTTTTGGTGCCCATTTTTTTTGCAAAATTTCGCCCGCAAGGGAGCTAAGGCGCAACTTTGATTAGCCCAATCAAATAATTCATTACCTCCAAGGTCATAGCTTTGATTATTTTCAAAAAGGTTTGCTTTGACTCGCAATAATTGGCGAATTGATTCTAATTTTTAAAAATCTTTGCACTGCAGCGCCTTTGCGGGATTTTCACCACTTGAAATCAATTTTTGATTAGTTTTGTTTCAAACACATGAACATGTCCTCACCACTTTCCATACTTCAGAGTCATAAACTACGCATCACAGATTGTCGGCAGGAAATTATCCGCGAGTTTCTGGACAAGCAGGTGGCGTTAGCTCATTCTGATTTAGAAGAATCTTTGGATAGCCAATTTGATCGGGTGACGATTTACAGAACGTTAAAAACTTTTGTGGACAAAGATGTGGTTCATAAAGTCCTCGATGACAGTGGAGCGACTAAATACGCCCTTTGCTCGCACGAAGAAGAAGATCACAACCATGAGCATGTACATTTCAAATGTGAAATCTGCGGAGAAACTACCTGCTTGGAATCGATCACGCTACCGAGCATCAAATTGCCAAACGGTTTCAAAAAGAAAGAAATGAGTTTACTGGTGCAAGGAATTTGCAATAAGTGCCATTAATACTCCACTGGCTCTGGCAGCCTTGTTTTCGGTGAATCAGTCGGCCATTGAACTCCTGGCGGTAGGTCAATTTTTGGTGGCGTAAAATCCTCTACCCCACCGTCTCCATCATCCTCACTGCTTCCTCCTTTTTTCAAAGAATTTTTTGTCATAGTTGCCATGACATATATAAGGATGACATAAGCCAAACCACACAGAATCAAATCGATTATTAGACTACTCATCGCTAAAAATTTGAGATAAGATAATTGAATACAAGATTTAAATCAATGGTAATGCCGATTTGTTTTCACACAAAGATCTTTTTTATGATTTAAGTGGGCTTGTTAATTCCCTTGGATAGGTGGATATTTGCGCTCTGAAAAAGAAAAGTGATGATAGTAAAAACAAAAAAATATCAACTCCCTACTGGCACCTATATCAAGATGGCTTTGGTCAATGTTTTGAAGGAACAATGGTGGGTTATTCCAATAGCATTAGTGATTATGTGCGGTTATTTTTGGATCCCTTCGATCTGGTGGATCATCGGGGCATTGATCGCATATGGCCTTTATGTACTGTTTTGGGCGATTCAATTCACTGGCGTTACGCAGATGGAGCAAAACAAGGTGATATTCGACAAGATGGCTTATGAGATAGACAGCCGTCAGATCCTGATGAAAATCAACACGAAGCAAGGTATGCCGATTCAGTGGAACATGATCAAAAATGCTGAAGTTAGAAAAGACGCTTATGTACTCTACATGTCAAAAGCTCAATTCATCCACCTCCCTTTCCGTATTTTCAATTCAGAAAATGAGCGAAAATTTATGGAAACTATCCTGAAACGTAAAGAGCTTGTGAAATAAGCACTTCCCCAAAATAATGCAAAAGCCTCCCAAATCGGGAGGCTTTTTGTCTTCAAAGGCATTCCAAATACGGTTTATATCCTGATTAGACGCAAATACTTTTTGCTGCCAAAAGTCAAAAAAAAAATCACATTTTTCATCATCTCCTATTTCATTCACTGAAGAAACCAACCGTAGCTACCTCCTCAGTTTCTTTATTTCAGCTTCTCCATAATCACCTGGATTGCTTTATCCAATTGCTTTTGATTTCCTTCCAGCCGATCCACAAATCCTTCTTCAACTCGGATATCAGGATCAACTCCCTCTTTTTCCAAGTTTCGCCCATCAAGGGTATAACATCCCCATGAAGGAAGTCTGTAGAACGAACCATCTACCAAGCCTTGGCCTGAAGTGAAGATAATCCAGCGATAAGTCTCCGTACCTATAATAGTACCCAATCCCAATTCCTTAAATCCTGCTGCTGTCATCTCTGCATCAGACAGTGATTGCTCATTGATAAGCAAAACAATTGGCTTATCTGATGGAGAAAAATTCGGCTGATTGGTCAGCGCTCCATCACGGTATTTCCACTGCAAGTAGCTTTTTTGACTTAGGAATTGTAAAACTTGATCGTGGACATTTCCGCCAGTATTGTACCGTAGATCCAAAATCAATCCTTCTCGATTTCCTTTGGTGGAAACCATGTACTCCAGAAAATGCTGCAGTTCTCCCCCACTCATATTTTTCATATGTACATAGGATATCTTCTCATCCGTTTTCGTATTTACATAGGCTTCATTCGTATCCATCCACTCATCATACAGCCAAGTTTTCATCGCATTGTAGGAAGTTGGGTGTACTTTGACTTTCACTTCTTCACCTGCTCTTTTGAAGGTCATTTCTAATTCATCATTAATAGACGGAGCTACAAAATAAGCTTCTCTATTTTTTGACTTATCCACATCTTTTCCGTTCACTGCAATCAGCTCGTCACCTGGTTTCACTGGAATAGGGTCAATATCAAGTGGACTATCTGATATCACTTTGTCCACAACGAATGGTGAATCATTTTTAAAGATAATCCCCGTTTCCATAGAGCGTGTTCCTAGATAGATCTCTTCTTCTTTTCCGCTGGAGTTGAATCCAAAATGAGATGTATTTAGCTCTCCAAGCATCTCATTAAAAATCAAGGTTAAATTGCCTCTGCTTCGCAAATAAGGTAGAAACTTAGAATATCTGTCTCTCAATTCCTGCCAGTTCTGTCCATGAAAATCACCGTCATAAAAGTTCTGCTCCATTCCTGCCCAAGCCTCATAATACATCTGCTCAAACTCATCTTTCAGATTTTTGGAGAAGGAATGGGATACTTTTATTTCCTCAGTTTTGTTAGTAGATGGATCGAGCGTACTTACTTTTCCACCAGCCAATAAGTATAACTTATCCTTACTTTCCACGATCTCATATCCCCCCATTCGATCATCACTGACTTTCTCTGTCTTTGGTCTTTCAAAATCTTCCAAGGTAGTTTTCCACATCTTTGAAGTTCCCTCATCGTGGTTAGAAATATAGAAAACAGTCGTCTTGCCATTCTTCTGATAAACATAAGGAGAGGATTGCTGACCAAAGCTAGGCCCAATCTGCTCTAGCCTTTCCATAAAGTCCCCTTCGGTAACTTTCACTTCAACTTTTTCTTCCTTTTTATCTTTATCCTCTTTCTCTTTCTCCGCAAAAAGCTCATCTACTTTATCTGATTCAAAGAGATCTGCAAACTTCTCTAGCTTCATTCTATACATGTGCGCCTCAGTAGTTCCATAAGGATAACTAGGCTGAGTACGGTCCGTGATGAAATAGATGTACTTACCATCAGGGGACCACACAGGATTTGTTTCTGTGACAAGCGTCTTTGTCAGATTAAGAGTTTTCTTAGAGGGTCTATGATAAATCATCACTTCTCTTTCAAAATTCCGAATTGGAGAAAAGACTATGTATTGGTCATCCGGGGAGAAAAATGCTTTTGGAGTATAGAGCCCCCAAAGTTCATCTTCCACAACTGTTTTACTTTCAAACGTTTTTAAATCAATTTCACGGACCATATTTCTTCCACTGATGTACACACCTAAGCTTCTACCCTTATTCAGAGTAAGCTCCCGATTTTTGTCCAGGTCAGTTGTCAATTGCTTTTCCTCGCCAGGATTCTGGGCTGATTGAGTAAACCAATTGTGATAGCCTTTTACAGTGCGGGAATAAATCAGCGTTTTGTTATCCGCCAACCACTTCACTTCCTCCACAGCTTCTTTTGAATCGGTCGGAATCTGTTTGACAAACTTTCCTTTCATGTCTGAGATAAAAAGTACTCCTCTAGATACAAAAGCCATTTTCTCACCATCTGACGACACATCAAAATAACTGATATTACCACCTACTTCTCTTGAGATTTCTTTTCCTAAGGTTTGATTTTGGAACAAGGTAAATGCAGGTTTACTCGTCACACCTGTCTCCACATCATACACGTGGATTTGATAGTCCTTTTGAAAAACAACCTTTTTGCCATTGGCACTCACTTTTGGCCACATCACAGAGGTAGGAAAGTCTGTCAGTTGGGTCTTTGTGTCGCCCTTGAATGTGTATAAATTATATTCTCCATTTGCCTCATCAGACATGAAGTAAACGTTTCCCTCTTGGTCTATGCTTGCCCCAAAGTCCTTCCCTTCGTAATCCGTGTATTGCTTGAAAGCTCTAGAAGTTGGATTATATGATTTAATGTCTGGATTATACTCTCCTTTGTAGCGTTTTCTGTGGGCAAAGCTTTTACTTTCCCAGCTTTCATTGAAAAATATCTCACCTGTTTTGGGATTGACAGCAGTGTTGTGAATAGTATTGAAGTAATTGGGAAAAAGACGTTTTGGTGTAGCCCCATCAATTGTAATCTCGAAAGCGGTGTATCTATTGTAGCGATCTGAGGTAAAATAAATCGTTTTACTATCCCAGCCCCATGAATCCACTTCATCTGTAGCCTCATGAAAAGTCAATTGCTGAATTTCTCCTCCGTCAATTGGCATCAGGAAGACATCCGTATTTCCATATTGCTCGGCTGAGAAAGCCAACCATTTTCCATCAGGAGATACAGCTGGTTTGGTTTCCTCACCAACCATAGCTGTCAATCTTACCGACTGGCCTCCAGCAGTAGGTACTTTCCAAAGATCGCCTTCGTAGCTGAAAATTATTGTTTCTCCATCCGGAGTAAGTGTAGGCCCAAAAGTAAAATAAGGAGAATCTAACGTTTGCGCTTGCGAAAAAGCATATACAAAAAATAGAAGGAGGGCAAAGTATACTATTCTCATTGCGTGGTTGTGTTAGGATAAGATTACTAAAGTTAAAAAACCACATCCAAAAAAAAAGCCCGTCTAAATAAGACAGGCTTTAGATGCTAAAATGGGTCTCTCAAATTACATTGGAGGCATAATCACTGTGTCGATCACGTGAACTACACCATTATCAGCTTCGATATCCGCTGCAGTTACTGTAGCATTGTTGATCATTGCTTTTCCATCTGCCAGAGTAACTTTGATTGAGCTTCCTTCAACAGTCTTAGCCATTTGGCCATTTTTCAAGTCAGAAGACATCACTTTCCCTGGTACGACATGGTAAGTAAGAATTTTTACCAATTGAGCCTTGTTTTCAGGCTTTAGCAAATTCTCCACTGTTCCTGCAGGAAGCTTCGCAAAAGCATCATTGGTCGGAGCAAAAACGGTAAAAGGACCATCTCCTTTCAAAGTAGCTACCAAATCCCCCGCTTTCACTGCTGCTACCAATGTGGTTAGGAAATCTTGAGAAACTGCCAAATCCACTATGTCCGCGTCAATTTTAGTTTCATGAACTGTGTTCATTTTGGGCGTAAAAGATGATACTACCACGAGCATCACTAACGTCATTACTAAGCCTAATTTTTTCATTGTTGTTAAGTGTTATAGTTATAATTGGTTGAATACATCTATAACCACACATCTAATCAATTGTTTTTCAGTTCTTTAAAAATTGTAGTTGACTCGTCAATGAAAAATTCAAAAAACATAGAACACCCCAATTTTAGACCTTTCAGGTACATTAATAGACCATAAATAGAAATTTCACATATTTGGGAATGCAAATCAAACTTATCGCAATAGGCAAAACTGATAGCAAAGCGATCATTTCTCTGATCGAGGAGTACAGCAAGCGTCTGAATTTTTATATCAAGTTTGAATTTGAAGTGATTCCAGACCTGAAAAAAACCAAATCTCTTTCGGAAGTCCTCCAAAAGGAGAAAGAAGGTGAATTGATTCTGAAAAATATCATCCCTTCCGATGACGTGATTTTATTAGACGAGCGTGGCAAAAGCTTTAGCTCTATGGATTTCTCAGCATTTCTTCAAAAGAAAATGAATAGCGGACTGAAGCAGCTAATTTTTGTCATAGGAGGTCCTTATGGTTTTTCAGATGAAGTGTATTCCCGGGCAAATGGCAAGCTTTCCATTTCCAAAATGACTTTTTCGCATCAGATGATACGCCCATTCTTTATCGAACAGCTCTACCGAGGGTTCACTATCCTGAGAAATGAACCCTATCACCACGAGTAGAAAGTAATCTGTCTCATTGATCAGTTGGATTCGCGCTAGAACTAATCATTTTATAGTTTAGAGGCTAGTTTCGGTCGGACGATGAATGCTCATTTCATACAATTCAGACTAAAAATCACCCACTAGCATTACTCCAATGTTAAGTTTTGAGTTGTCATATGATTTAATGTTACCAAATTGTTAACTTTACGTAACATCCAGCGTTAGATAATAACATTAGCTTCATCTATCTTGAAAAAAGTATTGCTCACATATCTTCTAATTTCAGCCTTTAGCTTTCTTGCCAAAGCTCAGGATGCTATTGGGATTTTAGATGAGTTAAGCTTTGACAACAGTTCAGAGAAAGAACTTTGGGAAGCGGGCCAAGAAAATCCCTATTTGCTTTTTAGAGCAGTTCAGGCAGAGAAATCACTTTCTGATGAAAAATGGAACGACTTACTCGCAAAATTGGATATGAGATTCGAGAAAAAAGGCACTCATATAAACGTGCTTCGACAAATTTTTGAAAAGTCTCACCAGAATTTATTTAAAGTATATGAGCAGCATTCTACTTTCAATGACATGCTCGATGAAGGTAAGTTTGACTGTGTGAGTGCTTCTGCAGCTTTAGCTTTATTGCTAGAGCGTTATGATTTCAGCTATAAAGTAGTAGAAACTGATTACCATGTGTTTATAGTAGTGAACTATGAGGGCAATGACATCATTTTGGAAAGTACACTTCCAATTGGCGGCATGATCACTGCACCTTCTGAGGTAGCATCATATTTAGAAGGGTATAAAGCCGATGCTACTGCGCAGCTAAAATCCTACAACCAACGTCTGGGAGCTCCAAAAGTAGATTTATCTGACAATGCAATTTTTAGAAAAGTCAACTTGACTCAATTAGCAGGCTTACAGTATTACAATGACGCCATCTCACATTTCAATGAGCAAAGTTTCGATAAGGCGACGGTTCAGCTTAATAAGGCTTTAAAGCTATACGGTTCAGATCGTATCGAAGGACTTAAAGCATTAGCCGAAGAGCAGGCAACTCTTCTTGCAAGCTCTAACTAAAAATGGCCTCCATATAGGAGGCCTAAATCTGTTGGAACAATCACCCCTGTTGTCCAAACAGCCCATTGAAAAATTACCTTTATCCAATTTTAGTAAACAAACTTTTTAATTAACAGAACTTGAATTCAAACCACAAAAGCTGTGAAGAATCCTATCAAGGAAGATTTTTTGATCAAATAAATTATAACTTCTCTTGTCCTATAACGGATAAAATCATTCGTTAAAATTATTCTACCTCTCTCTATAACCCTATACGACAAATGCCCTATTCGAAGAACAGGGCATTTGAATTTTTAGTGGTGGTGGTGTCCATCAGGACCATGAGCATGGCCGTGCTCGAGTTCCTCAGGCATTGCGTCTCTTACAGCGATTATTTTCCCCTCGAAGAATAGATCATATCCAGCTAGTGGAGGATTGAAGTCCATGTGAACTCCTTTGTAGTCAATCTTAGTGATCTCCCCGCGAATCTGACCGCCCTTGCTATCCTGCATTGGGATGACATTGCCTATTCGGAGCATATCCTTATTCACTTTCCCTTTTTCCTTAAAATTAGCTTTTGGAATAATGGTCTTTTTCTCCTCTATATAGTCACCATAGGCTTCATCAAAACCTAATAATGCAGAAAACTCCTCTCCAGCAGATTTGCCCAATAATGCTTCTTCGAATTTTGGAAATACTTCACCAGCATTAAAAAGAAAGTAAAATGGCTTATCCTCCGGGACAGATTCATACTGAACCATGCCAGTCTCTCCATCATCTACTTTGAGCTCATAGCAAACGGCTACTACTTTGTTCTTTTCTACTTTCATATGTTTAATAGTATTTTTTAGCTGACATATGCCTGCATTTCCCCAGACAGAAATTCTCTCAAGGTTGTAATTCTTCCAACCTGATGAGGCGATTGTCTTCCCTGTTTGAGCAAGCTGGATTTCATATATTCTTGAGACTCCTGCTTATTGAAATATGTACGCAAATCCAATTTGGCCTACGAAGTTCTTTCGGTCGTAACCCGGTACAAAATATTGATCAGGATTATTTTCCAAATACCATTTATAGTTTAAGGTATTCACGTATTGAAGTCGGGCATTCAGCAGGACATTGCCAAATTTCCAATCCCCGATCAGCGAAGGAACAAGATCTACATATTTGTTTCTCCAGTCTTTAGATGCCTCATATCTATAATAGTAGTAATCATTATTATAAACAATTCGCTCCATCTGGAAGCCTATTCTATTCATCTTATTCACCCAAGCCAATTCCAGAAAAATCACATTACTTGCAGGTCCATTTCCAGCTCCCAGTACTTGCCCGTTTTGTGTATACCCTTCGACGACATGCTCATGAATATACCAGGTATTAAGTGCTCTAATATCCTCTCTGATAGTCTGGCCGGTCTGCGTCATTTCAGAACTGATTTGGAAATAATGCCCTGGCTTTTTCAAACTCATCAAATGAGAAAATCCAAAGGTAAATGCACGACCAGACTCTGGGGTGATCATAAAGTCATTCAGCTTGCGGTCGTTGTCCCGAGTTCCATACTCACCATAGAATTCGAAGTGCCCTTCTGGGCTCAACCATCTGAAAAAGCCTGAGCTAAATTGCTGTCTCTTTTCTTGAGTAGGATCTACAATATTCTGCGCTTTTTTCCTTCCATTGAAAACGGGAAGAATATCACCTAAATCAGAAATATCATGTCGATACATCTGACTGGTAGATCCATATCCAAGAAATAGCCCAGGAACCCATTTAGGCTGATAAGTCAATATCAATCCTGATAAAAACCGCTTATTATCCTCCGGTTTTGGAATTAGAACATTGTTTTCTTGGATTCTATAATCAGGCCAAGGAGGCAAAAATCCTGATGATTTAAGAAACCCTCCGATCAATTGTCCTTCAAAGGATCCAATTTTTGTCTCTACAGGCTTTCTAGTGTTTGCGGTAAAATGAATAAATCCTGGAGCATTATTTCCAAGTAGAAGGGAATTCCGTCTTCCAGGTCCCCACCATAGGTTTTCGGAAGAAACACCAAACGAGTATTCTTTCAGATTATATCTAATGCTAGATTGACCTAGGTAAAGTTGTGTGTATGAACCCTCTCCAAATCGCTCAGGCATATCTATGCGATTCATATAGTCATAATAATACAGAATACTTAACTGATGCTCAATCGGAAATCCGAGGTAATCTCGATTTTGAGCCAATAGTAGCTCAGGCTGAAACTGTAAACTCAGCCCTCCATATTCCACATATGCACCTGGGCTTAGAATAGTTTGAGCCCCACGGTTTGGAATAAAAGCACCATCATTGACACCAAAGGCATAAGTAGAATTGTATTGAAATTTGACTACAGCCGGCATAAATAAAAACTTGCCCTTATTGTCTTTACCAAAAATCTTATGGACATGTGTGAGATCCATGTCCACCACAGAACTGTCGAGATCAAATCCATATTTTATCCCAAATGCAGAGGTTGGATAGAGGGGCCTGATCATAAATGACGTGGCTGAATCCACATCCCCAAGCAATTGTGCACGTCTCAGGTAATCATCCAGCACAGGAGTGCCCACGGGAACTGTTTGAGCCATTGTATAATGACTTATCAAAAGGAATAGTAGAGAAGCTCCTAAACAACTATTCAAAAATCTCCTTGTCTTCATCATTCTCATTTCAAAGTAAGGGCTTCAACTGTGACTGCGGCTAAAGACCAAGATTCGTCGCATTTAGGATCTGGAGAATTCTCAGCCACCAAATCCGAATTCATGAAGATTCTTGCATTGGAATTTTTATGCTCAATTATTTTAGAAACGCTATAACGCGTAGTGTAATTAGGGACGCTTCCAAATATGCAAAGTCCAGGCATGTTCGTTTGAATTGCGCCAGTCTTTGGTCTATTAGTCTGTGAAAAATCGTTTGGATAGGACTGGTAAAGGCAATAAGTCGATTCACAAGGTGTATTGGAAAAAGTAGTTCTGAAAATTTCCTCACTATCAACTCCAAAAAACCACTGGTCTGGACCACTTACGCCATCTGAAGTATTACCATCCCACGTATCATGGATTAGAATCTCAAGCGTCACCTTCAACAGGTTATGAGTAGGAAGACCCGTTAGATTTAGAGCAATTTCCTCATTGTGATAATAGCCTACAATAGTATCATTTTCAAAAATTAGTATCCTGCCATTCTCAAATCCTGCGAGGTCTAACGTTGAAAAATCATTGGAATAAACCACCTGTTCTGACTCAAGGGTTTCTGCACAAGAGAAAAATGAAATTACGGCCACTAGAAATAAAAGAGCTTGAACTCCTTTTGACCAAGTATAATGATGCATCAAATTCAGTTGGTTAAGAAAAGATAACCCTGCAAAGAAACAAAAAAGGAGCCAAACGAGACTTAACAAAACAAGGGTAATTTTAACCTAGGTCTCCAAAATGATTCGCTATTTTTGGTCAGAATATAAAATCAAGCGATGGCTACTTTTACTATTGTCGCAGGTGCGCGACCGAATTTCATGAAAATAGCACCTATACTTCATGCGATTATAAAAAAACAACAAGAAGGGATTGGAGTGAAATTCCGTCTAGTTCACACAGGGCAACATTATGATAAAAAGATGTCGGGTGACTTTTTTGAACAACTGAATATCCCTGAGCCCAATGCAAACTTAGGCGGAGGTGGCGGAACTCAGGCTGAACAAACGGCCGCTATTATGATCGCTTTTGAGAAGGAATTAATGGAAAATCGACCAGATTTGGTGTTAGTCGTGGGAGATGTCACCAGTACTTTAGCTTGCTCAATTACTGCCAAAAAACTCCAAATCGACGTAGCTCATGTGGAGGGAGGGATTCGCTCTGGGGACCTGACAATGCCAGAAGAAATCAATCGTATGGTGACAGATAGCATCACTGATCATTTTTTTACGACTTCTGAAATTGCAAATGCTAACCTGAGAAAAAGTGGATTTGCGGAAGAGAAAATTCATTACGTTGGCAATACAATGATTGATACGCTAATGGCTCAGATGCCTAGGTTCCAACAACCAGACGGTGAGATTTTCGAAAATTTGGAACAAGGAAAATACTTTGTCATGACGATGCACCGTCCTGCAAACGTGGATCAAGAGCATAAACTCAAAGCTATGATTGATGCAATTCTGGAAGGGACAAAAGGATTACCGATTATTTTTCCTGTGCATCCAAGAACTGCCAAAAACTTACAATCCCTTGGAATAAATGCTCCAAACCTACATATGAGTGATCCTTTGGGATATCTGGAATTCAATTACCTGGTAAAAAATGCCAAAGGTGTCATAACCGATTCAGGAGGAATAACTGAAGAAGCATCGGTCATGAACGTGCCTTGCATCACGCTTCGCGACAATACTGAACGTGCTGAAACCATCCACCTTGGCACCAATGAACTCGTAGGGACCGATCCAGCCAAGCTAAAACCTTATTTGGAAAAAATAATGCAAGGAGAATGGAAGCAATATCAGGGAATCCCTCTGTGGGATGGAAATACGGCTGTACGTATTGTGGACATATTGATAGATTCATACCCAGCCAGCTGATATGAATGTGAAAGAAAGAATTGCTTTTTTGGTAGATGCGCTGTCATTGATTCCTCATCCTGAAGGCGGATTTTATGCTGAGACCTACAGATCAGGAGAAACTATCCCAACAGAAACTGGTCAAAGAAATTTGACTACAGCTATTTACTTCCTGCTTACTTCCGAAAACGTATCCAAATTTCATCGGATCAAAAGTGATGAGCTTTGGTTTTTCCACGAAGGAAGTAATTTAACCATACATGCGTTGACTGAAAAAGGCCATCAGCAATTTTCACTAGGAATCCCCTCAAGTAAGAATAGCATAGCTCCTCAGCATTTGGTACGCGCCAACACTATTTTTGGAAGTTCTGTAGATAGCCCTGAGAGTTACGCTCTAGTTTCCTGTGTGGTCTCTCCAGGATTTGATTTTATGGATTTCGAGCTTTACGAAGCTGAAGATCTTCTAGAAAAATACCCAGATGCTTCCCCTATTATTAAGCGTCTGACATAAAAAAGGCTCCCTTTTGAGGAGCCTTTTTCACTTGTGGTAGTACTAGATTAGAATGAGAAAGAAACTCTCATGTTGATTTTTGTTCCTGGAGAAAGGCTACTGAAAATCTGATCTTGTGCCTCATAGGACTTGTAAACATACTCTTTCTTAGAATTCAGTATATTCTGTACACCAAAACCAGCTTGGATACGCTCATCTGCTCCGAAGGTCTTGTTGACATTCAAGTTCAAGCTATTGAATGGCACAGAATAAGTATCTGTTCTGTTTCCAAACCCAACATATTGAAGGGATGAACCTTGAACGTTATAAAACACCCCAGCTTCCCAACCAGTAGTAAAGGAATTGTAGCTCAAGCCTGTATTGATTAAATAAGGAGCTTGTCCTGCCATGTCTCTAGTATCGCCAATCACTTGACCTTCTCTTGCTGTCAATGATCTAGATCTGTATTCAGATTCAGACATTTTGATCTGAGACTTAGTAATAGTTACGTTCGTGTTCCAAGTGAAATTCTCGAAGCTAGGAGCGATGAATTTTAATGACTTTCTGAATTCAAATTCCAAACCTGCTACTGTACCATTACCCACGTTTCTAGGCTGGAAAGTGCCCGGATCTGAAAGGAATTGTACCATTTCGATAGGCTTTTCAAATGTCTTGTAGAATGCACTTACTGAAAGCATTTGACCTCTTTCCTGAAAAGCTTCCCATCTCAAATCAAAGTTGTTCACGTGAGTAGAAACGAGGTTACCGTCCCAAAGAACTTCTGTACCGCCGTTGGTAGTTTCTGGATAAAGCCCGCCAATAAACGTTCTACCGGTGATCGGGTCAAGGATTTCAGCATAAGAAAGTTCCTTGAAAGAAGGTCTGGCGATAGTTCTTGAAGCAGATGCACGAAGGTTTTGATTGTCTTTCAGATTGAAAATCAAGTTAACAGTAGGAAAGAAATCCATGTCATCCAATACTTCTACCAAATCATAATCGATCGTTCCTGTCTGGTTAGTACCAGTATAGTATTGGTTGAATTTCTCAACTCTCAATCCTACGATTGCTTTCAATTTCTCAGCAGGATTTGCTTCCAATGAAGCGTAGCCAGCAAAGTTTGTAGCAATCGAATTGTACGCATTCGCATTGATAGGAATAAAATCCGCATTATATCTTACACCATTTCTATTGTCAGCAGAGAAAAGGTTTTCGTCAAGCAAAATCTCATTTGGATCACCTGTGAATTCAGTATTTCCTGTAGCAAACTGGAAGCTTTGAATGTTGAAATCACGCTGCTTAAACACATAATTTCCACCAAACTTCACTTTACCTTGTCTTGAGAAAAGAGTCAGGTTTTTGGCAATATCGCCTTTGGCCACGATGCTGTATTCTTCCAAGTCTCTCCAGATTCTAGCAGGAAGACCCACTTCTGTAGACACCGTATTTGTAGGCTCTCTAAATCTTGTAAACCTAATGTCTGGATCAGAAATAGTAGACCTTGTAGGAGCTAATTTCCAGTTGATTTCCCAATCATTTCCATTGAGATAATGTGTGCCGGCAAGTAAAATACTCGTCAATCCTCTTTGGCTATACTCTAGGTTATATTGTCTAGCTTCGAAGTTTGCTCCCAGGTTGGTATTGATAAAAGCGAAATCAGCTGCCTTAGACTCGCCATTCTGCAAATGCATCAAATTCAATTTGAATTTGGAATTGTCCGTTTTCAACGCGATTCCTGCAAGTCCTCCAAGCAATACATTGTTTACACCAAAGTCTCCACGCTGTCTTTCCAAAGGCTCAAGCTCCGTCTGATCAGCCTCTCTAGGCTTAGCATACAAGTTATACTCCGCATCCTGGTAGAACTCTGTTTCATTCTTGTAGGTAAATGCAAAATTATAGCCCCACGTTGCTTTTTGCTTAGCTATCTGATTTCCTAAAGAAAAGCTAAGACCAACATCCATCAAGCTATTCGCTCTATATCCGCCTAGTGTTTTATTGAAATCACCTAGAATCTGCTGATACTCCAATCCTTGTGGACTATTTGGGTTACCTACTGCATCCCCGTACTGAGGGATATCCGTTCTTCCATCAGTAGGAATAGCTCTAGTTCCGTCATCGAAACCTAAAAAGTCTGTGCTACCACCGTCATATTTCAGGTAGTTTGAGTTGAAGTGCATCGATGGGTTGATACCTCCGCTGAGGCTCAATCTCATGGATTTTTCCTCAGGAAAATCTTTAGTTTCAATATCTACTACACCACCTGTGAAATCAGCAGGTAGTTCAGCAGTGAAAGATTTAGAAACGATAATATTGTCGATCACATTGGTAGGAAATATGTCCATCTGGATCGTATTTCTATCAGGATCAAGGCCTGGAATATCCACGCCATTCAAAACAGTTTTGGTGTATCTATCACCAAGTCCTCTTACATAGATGTATTTACCACCTTCGATGGACACACCCGTCACACGCTTTACAGCAGAAGCAGCATCACCATCACCAATCTGACGGAATGTGCTGGCTGATATACCATCGATTAAGTTAGCAGCATTTCTCTTGACAGAAAGTAGAGCTGACTCAGTAGTTCTGATCGCTGCAGCTGAAACAGTCACTGTCTCCAGATCAGAAGCTTCCTCAGCCATCATTAGATCACTGATCACATTTACTTCTCCAGCTTGCACCACTACCTCAGTAAGGTTGATGGAAGAGTAAGAAATGTAAGACACCTGCAATGTGTAGGTTCCTGGAGCTACTTTAATTTCAAATTTACCGTCGAAGTCAGTGACGGCGCCAGTAGATGTTTCTTTGACTAAAACTGAAACACCAAATAGAGGTTCGCCTGTACCTTCTTCGAAGATAGTACCACGAATGATACCGTTTTGGGCAAAAGCAAATCCTGCAAATACTTGAGAAAGTACTAACAGAATTAAAATCAGGAATCCCTTCATGAGTGGATTAGTAGATTGATTTTTCATACAGCAATTAGAATAAATTTCAAAAGAAGGAAGAAAGTAACCTTGCAAGTCCTTCCTTCCTTCTTTCAAAAGTGTTTGTTTATTTAAGATCAGATATTGCGCCTGCAGCTGAAGTCCAAGACCAAGTGCTAGCGAAAGCTGCTTTGTCAGCACCTACTGTGTTTGCTCCAGCGGCTACACTTGTAGCAGAGGCAGCAGTGCCATTTTTGAATACTGTCGTTAAAGCAACACCATCAGCAAGCGTAGCTTCAAGATTCATGAATTTCAATGATCCGTCAGCGAAAGTTGCCAATGTCTTGTCTCCGCTTAAAGAAAGATCGCCACGACCTTCAGTGTCAGCAGGATTAGCGAAATTAAAGAAGTAGATGTTTTCGAAAGTACCTCTCGCTCCATCTCTGAAGTCACCAAGTTCTGCTACAGCATTACCTTTTACAGTTCCGTTTTTCAACGTATGACCAGCATTATAAGAACCTTCTGGACCGTCAATTTCTAGGCAGTGATCAGTTTCGCCACCAGCAACTACGATGAAGTTATCCAGAGTACCAGCCCAAGCTTGGTCAGTATCAAGTCCGTCATCACCAGCATTCCAGATGATTGCATTTTTCACACTAACAGTACCGCCAAACCATTCGATTCCGTCATCTTGGTTGCCAATAACTTCTATGTTTTCAATTACAGTTCCTGAACCCACAGCACCTAATGTTAGGCCATTGATTTCGTTACCTTCACCGATGTTAGCACCACCATGACGGATAGATACATACTTTAGAGTTCCGGAGTTATCTGCGTCATCAGTTCCACCGTATAGTCCGTTAGTATCGGACGGCGGAATACCTTCGATTTGAGTTTCAGTTACGTCGCCGGCTAAAGATGCTTTGGCTTTACCTAGGATGATCAACCCACCCCAAAGACCAGAAAGGTCAGCCTCAAGATTTGGTGAAGCGATCTCACCTGGCATGATTTCGTCAGCGATTGTAGTAAAGATGATTGGAGACGTTGCAGTTCCTTGCGCATCTATTTTAGCACCTCTTGCAATAATCAAAGCCGTAGCGTTAGATCCAGATCCTACTTCGCCTTTTACGATAACGCCTGGCTGTATAGTAAGTGTGTTTCCAGCAGTAACTGCAATTCTACCACCTAGGACATACGTCTTACCAGTTTCCCAAGTAGTGTTAGAAGAAATGTTCGTATTTACCAATACGTCATCAGTTTCAGGATCAACAGGATCTACTGGTTTGTCATTTCCGTCGACACAGCTTGTGAATCCAATCACGATAGCTGCAAACAGGATAAATAGGGAATTGAACTTTTTCATTGATATTGAATAATTGATATGGTTTGCCTTATTTGATGTTGCAAATCTGACTCAATTATTCACCTCAAGAGAATTTTCCGAATTATGCTTTTTTTAATATTGATTACAGAATTTAATATTGGAATAACAAAAAGTGCATAAAAAAAGGCTTCTCTCTCGAAAAGCCTTTTTTTGCTGAATTAGCAGTTATTTCAATGTTACCGATTTGTTAATAGGAACTTTTTCCATTAGAATTTTTACAAGATCCCTTGTATTTATCCCATCAGCTTCTGCCTCATAATTGAGAATTATTCTGTGATTAAGCACATCTTCTGCTATTTCCTTGATGTCTTCGGGCAACACATAATCTCTACCATCCATGAAGGCAACCGCCTTGGATGCTAGGTTCAAATTGATACTTGCACGAGGAGAAACTCCAAATTGAATGTACTTGGCTTCTTCCTTCAGACCATATTGCTCCGGAAATCTAGTCGCAAAAACCAACTCTATGATATAGTGCTCTAATGGCTCAGCCATTTTTACCGCATTGATCTGATTTCGGATGTCAAAAATCTCATCTTTTGAAAGTATCGCATTCACTTCTGAGCTGAAAGACATATTTGCCATTCTACGCATCACTTCCATTTCATCAGCTTTGCTTGGGTAGTCTATATGAACTTTCATCATGAATCTATCCACTTGTGCTTCCGGAAGTGGGTAAGTTCCCTCCTGATCTACCGGGTTTTGCGTAGCAAGTACTAAGAAAGGTCTGTCCAACAAGTATGTAGTATCACCGATAGTCACCTGCTTTTCCTGCATGGCTTCCAATAGCGCCGACTGAACCTTAGCTGGAGAACGGTTAACCTCATCCGCCAAAATCACATTGGAAAAGATCGGTCCTTTCTTCACTTCGAAACTTGCTGCTTGAGGATTGTAGATCATCGTACCTATCAAATCCGCCGGTAGCAAATCTGGCGTAAACTGAATTCTGTTGAAATCAAGATGAAGCACTTTGGCCAGTGTATTTACTGTCAAGGTCTTCGCCAAGCCCGGCACACCTTCCAAGAGAATGTGTCCATTGGTAAAAAGTCCAATCAAAAGTCTGTTGACCATTCTGTCCTGGCCTACTACTACTTTCTTTACTTCCTGTATTACGTCTGCTATTTTTTCCTGATGCATGGAATCTGAATCTTTGAGTGCTTTTTAATCGGAGACTAAAATAGAGGTTTTTGTCCCAAAGGACAATCTTAAATCTTAGAAGCGGTAATGCCTTACGATTAAAGGGATTTTATGATTTTTTAAGAAGGTATTTCTCGCGGCGACGCAACCATAGATAACCTTTGAGGTTTACAAAACCTCGAAGGTTTTGAGCGGGAAAGGACCTACCTCCTTAATTTATTCCCCTCCGTCTTCTTAAACCCGGTCAGCCCCAACTTATGGTAAATCGTAGTTTCGTCGATCTCCTGCACTTCACCAACTTTGAACCCCTGGATGGTGAGTTTCTCCATTGACCAGCGCACTAATCTCAGCGTGGGGTGACCAATCGCCGCAGTCATTTTACGCACCTGACGGTTTTTGCCCTCGATCAAAGTCAAGGAAACCCAAGTATCTGGAATGGAAGCTCGGTAACGAATAGGAGGATCACGATCAGGAAGTGAAGGAATTGGATCCAAAACCTTGGCTATCGCAGGTTTAGTCTTGTAATCTCTCCCATCCACGTTGATCACTACTCCCTGCATCAATCCTTTCAATGCTTCCGGCTCAGGAGATCCTTCCACCTGTGCGTAGTAAGTTCGCTGGTGTCCAAAGCGAGGGTTAAGCAAATGATGGTTTAGGGATTTGTCATCCGTAATAATTAGAAGACCCTCAGAGTCTTTGTCCAGTCTGCCGACAGGGTACACCTCCTTCGGAAAATCAAAAAGAGAGGCAAGTGTCTGCCCCTCTCCAGAAAATTGACATAAAACCCCGAAAGGCTTATATATAATAAAGTATCTAGCCAAAGTCAGTTAATTAACTGCCGCAGCCTACGCAATCGATGCTTGAATCGGTCGGCTTCACACCGTCACGTTCCATCTTCAGGTTATGGATTTTGTCACGAATCTCCATGTCTGCAAACATGTCACCGGTGATTTGTGATTCCAAAGCTTGGATTTGCTCGTTGTAGTTTTGAATTTGTGCTTCGCTCATAAAAGTTAGATTAAGGGTTGAAATGATATCCTAAAATAGCCAGCGATCTTGAATAGTTCCAGATCGAAGCCTCATTTTTTTCGTCAAAAATGATTCCAACTGAGCTGTAGAAACTTACCTTCCGAAAATAATTAATAAAAATGCCCCTTACAGAACTTTTAAATCTTCGCCAGCTTTTACATCAAACGCCAGAAATTGCCGGTGAAGAATCTGCCACAGCGGAGAAGATTTTAGCTTTTTTTGCAAACCTACAACCAGATCAAACCATTCAAAATTTAGGGGGAACTGGGCTAGCTTTTATTTTTAAAGGAAAAAATCCTGGTAAGCGAATTTTATTCAGAGCTGAACTGGATGCATTGCCAATTCAGGAAACAGGAGATCCAAGCTATAAAAGCCTGACTGCAGGGAACGCACATCTTTGCGGTCACGATGGTCACATGACGATTATCTGCGGGCTTGGTGAAAAACTAGCGAACAAAAGACCTGATTATGGCGAAGTGGTTTTGCTTTTCCAGCCAGCGGAGGAAACCGGCGAAGGTGCCAGAAGGATTTTGGATGATCCGCAATACAAGCAAATCAAACCAGATTATGCTTTTGCACTACATAATTTACCAGGATTCCCACTTCATCAAATTGTGACCCGAAAAGGTACTTTTGCTGCTGGAAGTACAGGTTTGACTATTACTTTAACTGGCAAAACCTCCCATGCCGCTCATCCAGAAGCGGGAATCAATCCTTCTCAGGCAATTGCACATCTGATTAAAACTCTTCCGGCACTACCCTCTACACTCAAAAATTTTGCTTTGGTGACCGTTATCCATGCTGAGATTGGAAGCTTGGCTTTTGGCACCAGCGCAGGAAAAGCAAGTTTGAGCGTCACTATCCGAGCCTTCGATCAAGGTGATTTGGAGGATTTGATCGCTAGAGTAAAAGCCGAAGCTATGGGAATCGCGAAGTTAGAAAAGCTCGGTGTAGAATTCAGTTTGGTAGAATCTTTCGCTGTCTCTAAAAATAACCCTCAAGCCGCTGAGATTGCTGAAAATGCGATGAGGCAGTTAGATTTTAATATAATAAAAAAACCAGATCCCTTCCGCTGGTCGGAGGATTTTGGGCTTTTCAGCCAAAGCTGTCCTTCCTATTTATTTGGATTGGGATCAGGAGAAAATTGTCCTCAACTCCATGAACCTACCTATGATTTCCCAGATGAGTTGATAGAGACTGGAGTGAAGATTTTCGAGGGGATTGCAAGAACCGTGAATGGGTGAAAAAAAAACCTTCCAGGTTTTCAAAACCTGAAAGGTCTAGCTGAAGTCCAGCTTGTGAAGAAGCAGGCCAACAGCAATCAATATATCTTTGCACCGTAGCGCCTTGGCGGGAGATCTCTTACAAATCTGAATATTCAGTTGGATAAAGCAGCTTTGTATCATTTCGAGATACCGTATTGGCATATTCTGGCAAATCTTTCATAGCAGCCCAAGCCGGATCTGCTCCAAATACTTTCCAATGTTCATTTCTAATTTCCATATTTTCATGGGTTGTCATGTACACCAAGTTAGGCATGTTTGCACCCGCTATGGTTTCAGCGTAGAAAATTGGACTGCAATTTATTCTGCTGAAAATATCCATCTCACCAGAGTTAAACATTTTCACTTTTTGCTTGTAAAGTCTTTCAGTTGGCCCTTCATAGCTTCTCAATTCGTAAACTCTATCCTTTTTAGCATTAGTCAATTCAGACTCGGTGAATTTAGGCTGACCAGTCATCGCCTGAAGTATGGATGTTTCAATTCTCTTATATGGAGGCTTGTCATAAGCAGCATTGATGTATGCACTACCAGCTGTCTGATAGGTTTGATCTTTTTCCAATTTCCCTTCCAACGCCAAGTACTCATCCATGGATTTAAATGGAACAAACAAATAGACTGCTTTACCAGCATTTGGTTGAGAAGCTATAGGTTTGAATACGCCAACTTTGGCAATGCCATGCTTGTGTGCAGCTGGAATAAATGCCTTTGCAAGATATTCATCTAGCATAGCCTCTTGCTCAGCATTCTCGATGTGGTAGGTTCTCAGTTCGTAGAAATCTCTTTTTTGGGCAAAAAGGTTTGTACTCACGAGAAAACACAAGGCGATAAAGCCAAGAGGGATCAGGTTTCTTACTTTCATTTTAGGTTTGTTTAGGTTTAATTGTTCAATATAGAGCTTATCTCAGCGACTAAAATACAGTTTCTAAGATATGCATGAAAACCGTTGGTAAATTAGAACAGGATGATTGATTTTTCGCACCACCCTTCAGAACACACGAATGGTAATTCATAAGTATTAAACACACCAATTCAAGCTACCAAATCCGGCTTCTGGAGAAGTAGGAGACTCGGGGTTTTAGAAAGTACCGTGTACTCCTGTGGTTAAAAAAGAAAAGCCGACTCTCGCCGGCTTCTTCCTTACTTATTGTTTTGAGCTTCTTTCATTGGATTGCTACCAGTAGATGTTCCTCTAGCAGCTCCAGAACCTTTGAACAATTCAAATCTGCTTGGCTGATACTGAGGTGGCCAGTAGTTGCTGGACTCATCGATATCGGCAGTTTCTCTTTTTGGATCTAAGATGATCTGAGTTACCTCTTTCTCTTTCACAAATACTTTCGTCACTTCAGTTTCATTCTTTCTCCAAATCTCCACAGGAATTCGATCTATTTCAGATGTTCCATCAGCATATTGGAATTCCAAAATGATAGGCATCACCAAGCCACCCACGTTTTTGAAGGTTATTTCATAGAAATTCAAATCACTTTCCATCAGCTCTTTTTCTTTTGGAGAAAGACTAGCCATAAACTTAGTATAGCTTTCCTCATCTTCTGGAGTTACGGTGAAAGGATCATATGTAGTGTAGAAATCACGAGTTGCAGGATTTGCTTCGATCACCGTTTCTTTCACATCAGTTCTGTTGAACTCCTTGGAAACGTAATCCTCCTCACGGTCTGCTTCAGCTTTCATAGCTGCCTTTCTTTCTGCTGGAGTCCGATTTTCCATTTTGTATAAAGCTACATTCTCGATAGCTATGTCCACAGGCTCAGTCCCATAGAACCAACCTCTCCAGAACCAATCCAGATCAACTGCAGAAGCATCTTCCATCGTACGGAACAAATCCTCCGGAGTAGGATGCTTAAACATCCATCTGCGGGCGTACTCTTTGAATGCATAATCAAATAACTCGCGGCCCATTACTGTCTCACGAAGTATATTCAACGCAGTAGCCGGTTTTGCATATGCATTTGGCCCAAACTGAATGATATTCTCAGAGTTCGTCATGATCGGCTCAAGGGTATTTACACTGCTTTTCATGTAAGGCACAATTTTGTGCGCTGGACCACGACGAGAAGGGAAGTTTCTATCCCATTCCTGCTCCGCCATGAACTGCATAAAGGTGTTCAATCCCTCATCCATCCAAGTCCACTGACGCTCGTCAGAGTTCACAATCATTGGAAAGAAGTTGTGTCCTACTTCATGAATGATCACGCCGATCATTCCGTTTTTAACCGCTTCAGAGTAAGTTCCGTCAGGATCAGGTCGTCCATAGTTAAAGCAAATCATCGGATATTCCATCCCGTTGGCAGCTTCTACTGAGATAGCCGTTGGGTATGGATAGTCAAACGTATGGGCAGAATAGGATTTGATTGTATGAGCCACTACTCTGGTAGAAAATTGTCCATAGAGCGGATTGGCCTCCTTAGCATAATAAGACATTGCCATTACGTCTTTTCCGCCCTGCTTTACAGCCATCGCGTCCCAGATGAACTTCCGCGAAGAAGTCCAGGCAAAGTCACGGACGTTCTCTGCCTTGAACTTCCAGGTCTTTTTCTCAGTGGACTTATTTTTCTCCAATTCTGTCGCTTCCTCCTGGGTACGGATCACGACAGGATTATCGTATGTTTTCTTCGCAGTATTCCATCTATTTAGCTCAGTAGATGAAAGTACCTGACTTGCATTTTGCAACTCACCAGTTGCTCCAACCATGTGATCAGCAGGCACGGTGATGTTTACTTCATAATTTCCAAATACCAAAGCAAACTCACCAGAACCCATGAATTGCTTATTTTGCCATCCTTCGAAATCAGAGTAAACAGCCATTCTTGGGAACCACTCAGCCATGGTGTACAAGTAGTTGTCATCACCTTCAAAATACTCATAACCTGGACGACCGGAAATGTATCCCACTCTATTGGTAATGTTGAAAGTCCATTCTACTCCGAAAGTAAAGCTATCACCAGCTTTCAATGGAGTAGGTAAATCAATCCGCATCATGGTTTTATTGACAGTGACTGGAAGAGGATTCCCTTTGGCATCTTTTACTTCCAACACCTTGTAACCAAAATCATCATTTGCCCAAATTATACTTTCGAGCGAACGCAGTGTCATTCTATTATTGATTGAGCTTTCGGCTGCTTTTGGAGAATCAGAATCTGGACCTCGCTGGTTTTCTTCCAGCTGCACCCAGAGGTAGGTCAATTGATCAGGAGAATTATTGATGTAAGTGACCTTTTCTGATCCTTTAATGGATTGATTTTCATCATCGAGCTCCACATTGATCACATAATTTGCCTGCTGCTGCCAATACATGTGCCCTGGAGCGCCTGATGCAGTGCGATAGACATTTGGTGAGCGAAGCATGGTGCCGAGCTGCTCAAATCGCTCTGCATGATTCTATTCTGATTGCTGCGCAAACGCAGGGAAAATCCCCGTGATTGCAAGCGCTGTAAGTGCAAGTAATTTTCTCATATCAATTCATTTTATATCAATCTTCAATCTCATAATCTCTTTTCACTAATCTGTCACTCCACACCTAGCATTCAACTTTCCTCTACCAAAACTTCGTTTCCAGCATCAGCATTAAAGCCACACCAAATACCATAGATGCCACGACTAAAGTCCATTCTTTACGGCTCACTCCCGCTATCCCCACGAGTATGGAGGTAGCCAATAGAAATATGCCAACGATTACCAGCTGTCCCAATTCCAAGCCTAGGTTAAATGCTAGTAAGGGCTGCCAAATGCTTGCCTCCTTACCCAAAAGACTTCGGAGATAGATAGAAAACCCAAGACCATGAATGAGCCCGAAGAACAGCGCAAAGAAATAATTAATAGATAGTCCTTTGCCGGATGCAGGTTTTGGATTGAGAATTGTAATAAATGCTGTAATAGCTATCGTCACCGGGATCAAAAACTCAATGAGTTCAGAATTTACGTTGATCAATCTAAATGTGGCGAGTGCCAACGTGATGGAATGCCCTATGGTAAAAGCGGTAACTAAAATCACGACTTTGCGCCAATCTCTAGGGATAAAGACTGCACACAGTGCCAATACGAAAAGGATATGGTCATACCCATTAATATCAAGGATATGCTGAAGACCTAAACGAAAATATAACTCAAATGAATTCATAGAATGGGTGAAATACCTCTAAAGAAGTAGATTGCGCAATAATACTGGATTATTCCCAGAAAAGACAGGCAACAGAACACCAAATGCAACAGTTTTACTTATACATGATCAGCTTGGGATGGCTGGTATTTGCACATCCCTTCCACATCAGTTTGACGGAAATAAAATGGAATACTGAGACAGAGCAATTAGAGATTTCGCAAAAGATCTTCTGGGATGACTTGGAGATTGCCCTGAGTGGATACCACGATGAATCCATTGATTTTTTAAATCCAGCCAATAAGGAAAAACTAAACAAACAAATCGAATCATACTTACGGGCGCAAAATGAAATCTGGATAGACGATAAATCAGTTGAAATAAATTTCCTTGGCTATGAAATAGAAGATGATGCTGCATGGTTCTATTTAGAATCCGAGAAGGTGAAAGAACCCACTTCAATAACAATAAAAAACAGTTTACTAACCGAAGATTTTTCAGATCAAAAGAATGTCATACAGGTTTACTTCAAAACCAAAAGTCCAAAAAGCATAATTCTAGGAAAAGGTTCTGAAACTGGCAAATTAGACAACTAATTAAAATCAATCCTTCTACGCATTCCTTTATAATTTACTGATACGACTGAATCCACCCCAGCTTCTGAAGTCAGCTTCCTAGTAGACTGACTCAAATATCCTGAACCATAGAAAAGCTCTCTTTTCATAGTCGGCTTACCATTTCTATAAATCAAAAGAAATTGATCATCCTTTGCTGGCTGAATAACTTTTGAGCTCTGAATAGATGATCGGAAAGCCAACAAAGACTGATTGTATCTACTGACCAAAACAATTTCTCTACCGTCGGCACCCATCAGTTTAGCCACTGCCCTGCTTTCTCCAGGGACTTCCAGCCCTAGCTCTCTTCCAAATTCAAAGCTTTGGTACAGCTCATTTTTAGCTTTGATCAAAGCGCCGCGCCCGGCATCATTTCTTCCGGTGACCGTTTCATTTCCATGAAAATTTCCAACAGCAAAAATACCTTCAGGAATCTCTAGCATTCCAAAAATGCGCGAAAACTGCGCCTGCTGAGGGAATCCATTAAAATGAACAGAGTCCCCAAGATTTCTCAACACGCCAGACCGGAACTCATGCGCTTGAAGAGTAAGTGCCATATCTTTTTCTTCAGGAGAAAAAAACTGGTCTTTTCCGACATATGCAAATTCACGGTATATTAAAAATTTATTCTTCCATTTTGGCACTTGTCCGACCAGCTGATTTCTACTGGCAAGAGGGTAAATTGTATCTCCGAAGTATTGGAAAATGACAGGATCCACACTTCCGTTTTTGTCAAAATCTGCAAAATGGATCTCCAATGGCTTTTTTTGCAAAGCTCGATATCTTGAATTTTCTCCCACGTTTCCCAAAGAATAATTCGGCATTTCACCATCCTCAAAAGTCATTGGGTAAATGCTATTCCACCAGCCATCTGATTTCCATGATTCCGATCCAACCACCTCAGCTGTAAAGTTCCTTTTACCTCCTTCATTTGTCTGCAAGAAGACTGTAACCGGCATCCATTCGCCAGAGACTAGTAAATCCAAGCTACCGTCTTGGTTATAATCTGTCCAAAGCGCTGCACTGACCATCCCTACCTCACTTAATCCAGCGGCAAATTCCACAGTCACATCCACAAAAATACCTGCTCTATTTTCAAGCAGAAAAGACTTTGGCGACTCTGGGTATCTTCCAGGCTTGACTCTCCCTCCTATAAACAAATCCAAATCACCGTCCTGATCAAAATCTGCAGCAGTTACTACGGATCCGGAGCTTAAAAGCTTTGGAAGACGCAAAGAATCCCCCTGAAAATTCCCTCCCCCAGTATTAATATAGAGTACATCCTGATAAAGTTCATTTTCCGCATCATACCTGCTGCCACCTGAGACCACATACAGATCCAAGTCATCATCGCCATCTGCGTCAAATAGTAATGATCCCATTTCATCTGAGATCCCTGAACCTTCTAACTCCACAGAAATAAAGTCCCCGCTCCTTTTCTGAGTAAAAATACGTCCAGGGTGTCCAACAGATCCAGACAAATAGAAATCATCCAGTCCATCACCATCTACATCTCCCACGGCAATCCCAGGCCCCAGACTGCTATGCTTTATGGGTAACAACCCTTGCCTGTTGAAATCATTGTAGGATACGGCACTAGCCACATAATTAATCCCTAAGGCTGCTGATACTTCTTCATAAGTTGAGTTTTCAACATTTGCACTCGCAAAAAATTCAGCTCCCGAAGACTCTTGGGACAGTGTTAAGTTTTGATTACTTACGGTATTTCCCATTTTTGAATGCGTGCCATCTGGCCAGATGACCACGAGAGAATCAATAGATTTATGGTTTCCTAGACCAAAAATCACGTCTCCAAACATGGCAGATTTATAGCCTTTCGAAGGATGCATTGTTTTGCTTAGGATTCGTACACTTCCATTCTCATTTAGGTAACCTCTTACTTCAGCCCCGATCGCCAGCGGATTTGGAGGACTACCTTGAAGTTTAATTTTCAACCAGTTTACCGTGGTATCTTTAGATGCATTTTCAAGTTTATTGTTCCGGAAAACTCCTGCTATATCATTTAGATTATTGGTGACCAAATCCAAATCTCCATCTCCATCCAAATCCCCAAATGCCATACCATTAGAAATGCCCAACCCATCGATCCCCCAACTACCAGAAACATCTTCAAAAGTCAGGTTACCGGTATTTCTGAAAGCATAATTATTGAGCTTGACTTCCTTAAGTAAATTTAGGCCGTCCATGCGCAACTTTTTCTTATCCTCTGGTGTCATGAATGGACCAAGATTATTGGTGTAATTGATATAATCCATATCGGTAATATCTTTCCCATAGCCATTGGAAATGATCAAATCCTGCATCCCGTCCATATCAAAATCCGCATACAATGGCGACCAACTCCAGTCCGTCTGGGATATTCCAGCCAATTCACCAATTTCCGCAAAGGTTCCATCACCTCTGTTTAATTGAAGCGTATTCCGAACGTATTGAGGCTCATATCCTTTAGATAGATTTGCCTGATACAAGTTGTAATTTTCGGTGGGCGAAAACATGGTTTTCTGCCTTAGATTGTCCGGAGGAAACATGTCTACTACCACCAAATCAGGCCAGCCATCTCCATTGATGTCTCCCGCATCGACGCCCATGGCATTGAAGCTTTGGTGATCAATTCGCTCTTGGATTTCATTTTGAAAAGTTCCGTCTTGCTGATTGATGTAGAGAACATCGTTGGTAAGAAAATCATTTGCCACATAAATGTCGGGCCAGCCATCTTGATTGACATCCGTTATGGTAAGTCCTAGTCCATAACCTTCATAGGTTATTCCTGCTTCATTAGTCACAGCTACAAATTGTCCTTCCCCATCATTTCTTAATAAGAAATCATTGCTTTTGCCTGAACCATCAGTAATTCTAGGTCGGCTGATATTCCGTTGGAAGCTTTCAAGAGCGTTTGCCAGTAGATAGCAATCCAAATCTCCATCCTTGTCAAAATCAAAAAAAGCGGCTTGAGTAAAATACCCTACTGCATTCAATCCATATTCGGCTGCTTTCTCTTCAAATAAGGGAATCCCATTTTCATCATTTCCCTGATTAACAAATAGCAGGTTTGGATTTACTGACTCATTTCGATTAGAAACAGAAAGGTAAATATCCAATCGTCCATCTCCGTTGATGTCTGTAAATGTCACTCCCTCTATCCAAGATTGTGTAGATATCTGAGATTTTTCCGTGACATCTTTAAACTTAAAATCACCTGAGTTGAGATAAAGTCTAGAACTTATCTGATTTCCACCAAAGAATAGTTCAGGCAAACCATCTCCATTTAAGTCGGCTATTCCTACCCCAGAACCATTATATATGTAGTCGAAATCTACAATATTAAAAGTGTCAGATTCTGTAAGCTGATTAGCAAAATCAATTCCTGTATCTGAGGAATCTAACTTTTGAAAGAGCGTGTTATCAGCTGGCTTGTTGCAAGCGAATAAAAATACAACTATTGAATAGACGGGTATGTACTTATGAAAACTAGATTTTATCACTATAGGTAGATTTTGGTTGGATTAGGTCGGACAATTAAAAGGGTTGAGATTTTAACCTAAAATTGATTCCCTATCAAAAATAGATGAAATAGAAGTTATCGCTTGGACCATGAAGGCAATTTTAAATTTAAAAATCACTAAAATTCTGCAAAGACCTTAAAAAAGCTTCCACTTAATGAAAATAAACCACTTCCTCCATCAATTATACCTCAAAAAATTATTTAACCAAAATATTAGGGAAGATCATAATTAAATTATTACATTGTTACTCGTGTCATAAAAACACAATTACAATACCCATCTCAAACCTGGCAGATTAAAAGGATCTGACCACAAATTTATTGTTATGAAAAAAACGATTTACCCAAAATCGCGAACACTTCCGCCATGGCTAAACCTGCCATGTATAGTGTTCAGCATGCTCATGCTAGTGTTAATCGCAGCACAGGCAAATGCCCAGTCGAGAACCGTTACTGGCATAATCAAATCACCGGATGGCCAAACAATGCCGGGTGTCAACGTTCTAGTCAAAGGCACAACAGTAGGAACTGCCTCAGACATTGACGGAGAATTTAGTCTTTCTGTTCCTTCCAATGAATCCGTTCTGGTCTTTTCATTCATTGGATTCGTATCCAAAGAGGTAACAGTAGGAAATTCAAACCAATTAAGCGTAACCTTAGAAGAAGATCTCTCTCAGCTCACAGAAGTAGTCGTGGTAGGCTATGGTACCCAAGAGCGAGCGAAGGTGACAGGAGCTATTTCGTCAGTTGGATCTGAAGAAATCACTGCGCTACCAGTAGCCAGTCTTTCTTCAGCGCTTCAAGGTAGAGCCGCGGGTGTAGCGGTGACAAATACCGGATCTCCTGGTACTAATCCTCAAGTTAGGATCCGAGGAATCGGTACTGTAGGAAACAATGATCCATTATACGTGATTGACGGTATGCCAGCTGGAGGCCTAAATGAAATCAACCCAGCTGATATAGAATCCATAGAAATACTTAAAGACGCATCTACTGCTGCGATATATGGGTCAAGAGGAGCGAACGGAGTTGTCTTAGTCACTACCAAAAAAGGAAAAGCAGGAAAGCCTCTAGTAAGCTTTGACGCCTATTACGGCTCACAGAGTGCTTGGAAAACCCTAGACCTGCTGAACACAGATCAATACATTGCTTTTGGTACAGATCTTTTGCAAAATGCCAATTCACCTCTCCCAGAAAGATTTGGAAATTTAGGAGAGTTTGCAAATAATGATATTGATTATCAGGATGAAATGTTCCGCACTGCCCCTATTCAGAATTATAATGTTAGCGTAGCTGGAGGTACAGAAAATGTGCTTTACAACTTCTCTGTAGGTTATTTCAATCAAGAAGGAATCATGAGAGGAACGGATTTCGAGCGTTATTCTGTACGTTCAAATACGGAGTTCAAGGTAAATAAACGTATCAAAATAGGCGAAACTTTTACCGTTGCATATTCCAATCGGAATAACGAACCTTTCTCCGGGGGAAGAAGCCAGCTGGAGCACATCGTAAAATCTGTTCCATATATCCCTATCAGAGATGCATCCCGTTTGGGAGGATTCAGAGCAACTGACAGAGTAGATGGTTCGGATCCTGAAAATCCAGTACTGAATGCTACACTACGTAGGAATAACGACCAGAACTTTAAGATGTTAGGATCTGCCTACATCAACGTGAATATTATTGATGGCCTAGATTACAAATTCCTACTAGGGATGGATGTGGGAATAGGTAACAATTACCAATATTCACCATCCTTTAATGCTGGAGATTTCCAAATCGCAACATTTGCTTCTATTTCCCAAAATAGATCCACGTATGTGTCCCCGCTATTCAGCAACCAATTAACCTATTCTAAAGATCTTGGAAAACATCATTTTGATCTGTTAGGTGTAATTGAAAAGCAGACTTCCACTTCTTCTGGACTGTCAGGAAACGGCCAGAATGCTTTGACCAATGACGTACGAGAATTGCAAGGTATAGAAAACCAAACGACCTCGTCCAACAGGACAGAATACGCTTTGATTTCTTACATAGGTAGAGCTAACTATGATTACAATCAAAAGTATTTGATCAGCGCAAGTATCAGACGCGATGGAGGCTCTAGATTTGGCCCAAATAATAAGTGGGGGGTTTTCCCATCTGTTTCTGCGGGATGGAGAGTGAGTCAAGAGAATTTTATGAAGGGAATATCCGCCATTAGTGATCTGAAGATCCGTGGTAGCTATGGTGAGACTGGAAATAATAATATTGGAGATTATGTTTATCAAGGAACGATAAACTCAAACATGTTTTACAACTTCAACGGCTCTCTAGAATCTGGCAGTACTATTTCAGCACTTGCCAATGCTAATGTGCAGTGGGAGACCACAATCATGAAAAATATAGGCTTTGATCTAGGTCTTTGGAACGACCAGTTCACCTTCTCCTTTGAATGGTTTGAAAACACCACTGAAGACATGCTTCTTGGTGTCCCAATTCCTCCATCTTTAGGTTATGATGGAGCTCCGGTAGCAAATGTTGGTTCTGTGAAAAATAATGGTATTGAAATTACCGCAGGATATGAACTTAGATCCGGCGATTTCCAATTGGGAATAAACGGTAACATAGGATTCATCAACAATGAGCTTACCTCTTTAGGTTCTGGTAATACTATATTTGGCCCGAGTTTCAATGGTGATGCAATGACACTTACTGAAGAAGGCCAGCCAATAGCTTATTTCTATGGATGGATTGCAGACGGCATATTCCAGACTAATGAAGAAGCACAGACTGCTCCAAAACAAAATTTACCTGATGATCTAAGTACTTACAACCCCGCTGTGCATACGAGTGCCGGTGATATTCGATTCAGAGATATAAATAATGACGGAGTGATCGATGCAGGTGATCGCACAAACCTAGGACATTATCTCCCAGATTTTACCTATGGTTTGAATGCAAATGCTTCCTATAAAAACTTTGATTTCACGATGTTTTGGCAGGGTGTTTCAGGTAATGAGATCTTTAGCAACCTGAGATATCATACTGAGGGAATGACCAGATTATTTGGCGCAAGTAGTGCAGTATTGGATCGATGGACTCCTTCTAATACAAACACTGACGTACCACGTGCTGTCAATAGTGATCCAAATAGAAATGCTAGGGCAAGCTCAAGGTTCATAGAAGATGGATCCTATCTGAGATTGAAAAACATCTCTTTAGGATATAGTATTCCTAAAACGGTTTTAGATTCTTGGAGTAAAGGAACAGTATCAAAGGTGCGTGTTTACTTCTCCGCTCAGAATTTATTAACTATAACAGACTATTCTGGATATGACCCTGAAATCGGGGCAAGAACTGGAATAAATTCTTCGTTGGGTACCGGTATTGACTATGGTCAATTCCCTGCGGCAAGAACATTCCTAGGTGGTATTCAAGTATCCTTTTAATCATTAACTAGAAAAATCATGAAAACAAGATCCACACTATTGGCAATTATAATGTCAGTGGGCTTAGTAGCCTGTGATGAAGATATATTAAGTCCTGTAAATCCCAATCAACTAGGGGCAGAGACATTCTATAAAACAGGCCCGCAATTAGTGGCTGCTGTAAACTCAGCCTATGCAGGTCTTCAAGCCAATAATTTATATAACAGGGAGTATTTCTTCCTTCAAGACTTACTATCTGATGATGCAGGTAGTGGAGGAGCACAACTAGAAGGTGCACGTGCCCAAGTTTTAAATCATGTATTTGATGCATCAAACCCTCTCGTAGAAGCGAATTGGAGAGGCTGGTATCGAATAATCCATAGAACGAACTTAGTATTGGAGAATGCTGATAAGGCTACAGACAACATCACGGAAGAGCTCAGAAGTCGCGTAATCGGCGAAGCTTATTTCCTCAGAGGTTTAGCATTTTACGAATTATCGACTTTATGGGGAGGTGTTCCATTGATGACTTCAAGTGCAACTTCTCCTGATGGGCTACCAAGGTCGACACAGGATGAAGCGTTTAACCAAGCACAAGCTGACTTGACGGAAGCTATTTCCAAACTTCCATTGAAAGGTGAATATTCAGGTGCAGATGTAGGGAGAGCAACAAAAGGAGCTGCTCAAGCATTACTGGCCAAGCTGTTGCTTTTTAAAGGTGATTTTGCAGGTGCAAAGCCTTATTTGACAGAGATAATCAATTCTGGTAAATATTCGTTGGTAGATAGATACTTGGATAACTTCGAAGTAGAAAATGAAAATAATAGCGAGTCCATTTGGGAAATCCAATTCTCGGAAGACTTCGGAAATGCAGGTGCTTGGAATGGAGATGGAGGAGACATCGCTGAGGTTACTTTCCGTGGCCAGGAATATGGTCCAAATGCCTGGAGAAACATTATTCCAGGAGCAAATCTAGTAGTCGCATTCGAAACTGCTCCTAAAGAAGATCCAAGAATGAGTTACAACTTCTATCGCCTAGGTGACACATTTAATAGTGGGAATAGCGTCATAGATGCTACAACAGTTCAAGGAGATAACTCTAAGCCAAGCTGGAGAAAATATCAGATGATCTACAGAAGAGACAATGAAAATTCGCAATCTGGGATCAATTTCCGATCAATCCGATATGCCGATGTATTATTGATGATGGCTGAGGTAGAAAACGAAACTTCTGGACCAGCTGCAGCCTTGCCTTACCTGAACAGAACGAGAAACAGAGCTTCAGTGATGATGCCTGAATACCCTACAGCTGCTTATCCTACTGGAACTAAGGAGCAAACCAGAATTGCTATTCAACATGAGCGTCAGGTAGAAATGCCTGGCGAGCAGGTGAGAAACCGTGATATCCGTAGATGGAGAAGACTTGGATTCTTAGCGAATGAACCTATCACAAATTGGTCTTCCCGCTATGACCTCCTTCCAATACCAACTTCAGAATTGGATAATAACTCCGCCTTGACTAACGCAGACCAAAATCCAGGATACTAAATCCTCTAATTAAACACAGATAAATAGCCGGGGTGACTCGGCTATTTTTTTTTCAGCTTAAATCTAATTACTGTACTTTTTTACTTCCACCTTAGAAAAACACTTCGAGCGAGCTTTTCTGTTCTCAGTAATTCAAAACACATTGAATCTAAAGTACGCTCCCATGCAAGCATATCAAGACTACTCCAATATGCCCACAGATTGTTGATAAATAGCCAAATATCGTCGGCGCTTTTACTAATAGTAGCAACTGCTAGCTGTTAAGGTGTGGCAATATCCAATTTTAAGGGGTTGCAGTAGTTAGTCTGCTTGGCATTCAGAGTGAAAGCCATTTGAAAAACAAATAGAGGAATACTGGTAATGCGCTAATCATGCGCATTTAGCACATCAAGCTGTCTAACTTAATTTCTAGGAGTTAGGTCAATTAGCACGTGTTTTTAAAGCACTAAGACTACTCGGAATCCTGCCTAACCAATTTATATTCTTTAAGCACCTCGGCAAGCTAAGTGTCAGGAGAAATTAATTTTAACGGAGGGGAGAAAAAGCGGTACCCGACTTTGCCGAGTCCATGTATCTCAACACATGCTACTTGCAAAGAACCGTATAATCCATACAGCAAAAAAAAGTCCGACCCTAAGGCCGGACTTTAATAATATTTAAAACTAAAATTAATAACCAGGATTCTGATCGATTGGGGCCGAAATATTTGTATTTAATTCATCCAATGGAATTGGCCAAACAAATAAGTGGCTGCTATACTCTAAAGAGTGATCCATCGGAATAGTACCACCCTCATAGAAGCTGATTTTTGTAATTGATCTAGAAGTAGCCTTAAGTGGGATACCAGACATCAAACCTTCTCCAGACAATCTGTGAATATCTGACCATCTTCTACCTTCGGCAAGAAACTCAATTCTTCTCTCATTGAATATTGCATCAAGTAAACCTTCTCCCAAGCCTCCCACTGTATATGCGGGAACAGATGCAGGTAAAGCACGACTTCTCACTGAGTTCAATAAAGTAACCGCCTCTGTCATTTTGCCAGTTCTAGCATTAGCTTCAGCCGCATTAAGTACTACCTCAGCAAATCTCAAAATTATGTTAGGATCTGTGTAAGTAGTCGCATCTTGATACTTATCTGTGAAAATACCTGTTGCACTGCTTGTTGTCAATAACGTACGACGAGTATCTTCTGGACTCCAGAAATCAGATCTCCAGATAATCGGGCTTATTTTCACTAAGCCTCTAGCTCCTAGATCAGGGTTTCCATACATAGATGGAAGGGCACCATTTACTCCAGGATTAGCTTCTGCAGAGTTTACGAAAGAGAAGATGTTATCAGAACTAGTACCACCTCTGAAAGGAGTAGCTGGATTAGCTGTAACAGCATATTTAGAAGTTAATTTGTTGTACTCGGCCAATACTCCTGCCCAATCTTTCATATGCAATTTGATTCTGGATTTCAGAGCAATCGCAGCACCTTTGTTGGCTCTGAAAGCATTACCTTCTGGTAAGAAACCTTCCGCAGCATCAAGATCTTGAAGAAGTTGTGTATAATCTTCTCCTACTGTTCCTCTAGGTACAGCTTCTCCAGCAGGAACTTTAGTAACGTCATCGATACCAAAAATTCTGTAAGGAATTCCTGGAGATGATGGATCGTCAGAATAAGGCCTTGCAAAGTGTATAAGCAATTCATGGTGAGCTAAAGCTCTCAAGAACAACATTTCACCCTTGTAGGCAGAACCATCTTCAGACGATAATACACCATTTTCAACAGCAATATCTAAATTTTCCAAAATGATGTTAAGTCTGTTGATCATTCTATAAAGAGAGATCCACATACCCACATTGTTTGCAGAACTAGGGCTGTATGAGTTGTTATAAGTGATTTCGTAGAAAGCCTGATCGTTGTACATATCCTCGCCTCTCATATCACCTTGCTCCACATTAGCAGCTCCGAAAGGATAACCACGTTGAACAGCGCCAGCGTAAAACCCTCTTTGTGCAGATTCATATACCCCTAGGATTGCTGACTCAATTCTAGCTCCTGTAGTAAATGCCTCAGAATCTGGAATTAGGTTAGCTGGGACCAATTCAGTCACATCACAAGCACTAGTAAAGCCTAAAAGGGCCGCACCAACCAATGCTAATTTTATATTTTTTATTGCGAATTTTTTCATGATAATTTTTCGGTTGGAGTGATTAGAAACCTACGTTTATGCCGAGTGTATAGGTACGAATGATCGGAGCGACATTCCAATCTACACCGAAGCTTAGCTGACCAGAGTAAGAGTTTGCTTCTGGATCCAAGCCTGAATAGCTAGTAAATGTGAATGGATTCTGAACCTGTCCAAATATTCTCACATTTGTAATCGCTCCATTAAATGCGGACTCCAATGCAGAAGTAGGCACAGTGTATCCAAGAACGATATTCTGGATTTTCACATAATCACCTTTCTCTACGAATCTAGAGTTAGACACAGAGTTTTGCCACATGTTTTGATCCTGACCTGAGTAAAGCTTAGGAATGTCTGTTACTTGACCGCTTTCTGTCCATCTGTTTAGGATACTTGCTTGGTTATTAGAGAAACCTTGACCTAGCAAACCTCTGAGAGATTCGTTCATAATGTAGTTTCCACCAGAGAATCTAGTAAAAATCTCAGCATCGAAGTTTCCGAATTTGAAATTGTTAGACCAGCCTCCTTGCCACTTAGGAAGTGTATTTCCCAAGTATTCTTGAGTAGGTCCAGAAGCTGCGGTAGATACATTTGAAGGATCAGCTGCATTGTATTGTTTAAAGCCAAGTGCACCTGGTACCAAGTTGTATTGTACGATGTTTTCGCCAGAATAATACATTGGGTTACCATTTGCAGGGTTAACACCTGCCCACATTACTCCATATAGCTGGGCTACTGGATTTCCAACTTCAGTCTTATTATAAGTACCTGTTAACGGGCTAATCAAGTTAGTAACCTCATTTTTGATAAATGTGATGTTGAAATCAGTATCCCAAGAGAATTTACCTCTATTGATTACATTAGAGAATACTCTCAATTCAAAACCAGAGTTCTCCATCTGACCTACGTTCTGATTGATGCTGTTACCAGGAACACCCAAAGAAGGTGCTGTCGGTGCAGCTAGGATCATACCGTCAATGTTGTTTTTGAAGTAATCTGCGGAGAATGTTACTCTCCCTATGGTCATATCCAAACCGAAGTTTAGTTTTTTGGAAGTTTCCCACTGAAGGTCAGCGTTAGCAATTCTATTGTAGCCGATACCTGCACCTGCACCACCTAGAACTGGGCTATATCCTCCATAAGCAGCAAATGAATCTATACCTGTATTTCCTACTTCAGCATAAGAAGCTCTCAATTTCAAATCAGAGATCAGGTCAGAATTAAAGAAGGCTTCATCAGAAAGTCTCCATCCCACAGAACCACCGAAGAATGTTCCTCTTTGATTTTCTACTGCCAAATCAGAGATTCCGTCGTTTCTAACAGTGAAGGAAGCCAAATACTTACCCTTGTAAGAATAGTTGAATCTACCGAAGTAAGAATCATATCCTCTTTCTGTGTAGCTACCACCTGAAAATTGATTATTGTAAGAACCCGTAATCAAGTTATTTCTTCTGAAATAGTCATCTGAGATATCTGTACCCTGACCACTAAAGCCATAATATTTAGCAAACTGATATTCCAAACCAGCAGTTACGTTTAAGTTATGGTCATCAGCAAAAACGGTCTGATAGTTCAACGTATTTTGCCAGTTCCACTGGAAAGCTGGGTTAGTAGCCATATAGACGCTACCATTTGAGCTTCTACCGTCACCATGTCTAGCATCAAGAGACTGGAAATCGTCTGCCATTGTCAAATCAACACCAATTTGTGTTCTTGCAGTCAATCCATTGATAATATCTACTTCACCGTAGGCGTTTCCTATCATACGGTGCGTACGGCTTCTATAGATGTTGTTTTGGATCACAAAACCAATGTTTGGAATGTTGTTATCTGGTCCAGCAGCGTTAGCTCCAAATCCCGTCGTTGCACCGTTCGCGGTTACGTTAAATCCATCAAATGTTGTATTCTCTGCATCATAGATTGGTACGTTTGGCAAAGCACGGGTAGCATTGTAAATCGCTCCTGAAAGTGAATTTGAACCATTATTTAGGCCAAAAATCTCAGTATAAGAATAGGACATAGAAGTTCCCACTCGTACAGCTTTAGAGATATTGTGATCAATATTGCCTCTGAAAGAATACCTGCTTAATTCATTTGGTCTTATCGGAGATTCCTGATCAGTATATCCTAAAGAGAAGAAGTATTTCGTAGCTTCAGATCCACCGCTAATCGATAGGTTCTGCTGCTGAGTAAATCCTTTTCTGAAAACAAGATCTTGCCAATCTGTATTCACGCCTGGCGCAGCAAGTTCAGATTGACCTGCATTTGTTCTTTTTTCATTTGCAATAGTAACCCACTCATCACCAGTAAGGAGATCAAACGTATCTACAGCCTCATTGAAGCCCATAGTAGTGCTGTAATTCACCTTAGCTTTCCCAGTTGCTCCTCTTTTGGTTGTGATCAAGATGACACCATTTGCAGCTCTAGAACCATAGATAGCAGATGCAGAACCATCTTTCAATACTTCAAATGAAGCAATGTCAGAAGGGTTGATATTTGCCATAGGGTTTGAAGCGTTAACAGCAGATCTGTCAGAATTCACCATAGGAACTCCATCAATAACGAAAAGCGGGCTTGCACTTGAAGTAAGTGAGTTCACGCCACGGATTCGGATGATTGGAGCAGAACCCAAGATACCACTTGGAGTAGTTACTTGCACACCTGGTGCTCTACCTGCAAGCTGAGTCTCAAAAGAAGGAGACACCAAATTCTCAATAGCTGAAGCGTCAATTGAAGCTACCGAACCAGTGATTTCTCTTCTTTCTTGAGTGCCGTATCCGACTACCACTACTTCATTAAGTGTTTTTACATCAATGTCAAGTACCACATTGATAATGGAATTTGAACCTATAGACATTTCTTTGGTCAAATAGCCAACAAAACTGTACACAAGAACAGAAGCATCTGCAGGAACTTGCAAAGAATAACTTCCATCCAAATCGGTTATCACCCCTTGCGCGGTACCTTTTACGACTACACTTGCACCTGGTACGCCCTCTGGCTCTTCGGCCGAAGTAACCCTACCGGTGATGGTCTTGCTTTGCGCCAAAACTGTCACCAAGGACAGCAACGCGAAAGCACAGGTTAATAAAACTTTCTTCATAGGTTGAACATTTACGTTTAGTTATATTTTGACGCGAATATTAACCGAAAGTTTGAATTGAAAAAGAGCACAACTAACACGTAGTCAAGCCTCTAAAATAGATTATATCGTAAATTTTATATTTTAATAAAAAGCACCTCTTAAAACAGTCAGTTATTGAATTTATCAGATTATTATTTCAAAAAAATCATAATTCCTTCCAAAAAAAGAGGAGCTAATCTAAAAAAATATCTTTTACCTACCTGCTTAACCTAACTTTATAAAAGTACAATTATCAACCTAACTATATTTTATGATATTTTACCAAATAATATTCCTTTAATCGATTAGTTTCATATGAAAACAGTAAAATTCGATTGCTAGGAAATTGTATAAGCAAATATACAAAAAGTATAATATTTCGTTATATCATTAAAAACCGATGTAATATTTTTTTTAGCAAATTTTGAATAAAATGTAATTTTCTGTAAAAATCTTTATTAAAGCCTATAATTCAGATCAAATTAATCCTAAATCAATTTTTTTGTACACTTTCCATTCACCCTTTACCCGTTTTAGCACTGAGATCTGATTTTCCTTTAATTCTTGATAAATATCAACTTCCTTCGCGTATTTAAGAATATTCTGAAATTCAGTTTTCTTAACATCTTTAAAAGCGATGGTCATATGCGGCTGATAATTTCGGTCACTTAACTCATCTACGAGGTTAAGCTTCCTTTTACAAAAACTTTTTAAAGCGCTTTGGAAATCATAAAACTCCTTAGGTGCATCAACCCCGAGGTAGATTACTCGCTCCCCGAAAGTTTTCACTCCTTTTATTGACAAACTAGCAGGCCCATAACTACTCCCAAACTTCCTCAACTGTCCAATGAGCTGATCCTCCTTTGCCTCATTATAGATAAATGGCATTTTCAATGTGACATGAGCAGGAGACTTAAGGGCAAATTTAGCTTGAAACCTATCCCTAATTTCCAATTTCAGGGTAGTCACTTTTTCCTGAAACTCACCTTCAGGAACAATCGCCAAAAAATACTTCTGCATCACTTTCATATACTTATAATTATCTTTGGTAGGACATATTTTCAGTTCCTAACCTACCTTCCGCATCTACACTTGGTTCGGGAGAGTCATTCAACTAGTTAAGTCTGCAGCCTTACGTCAAATATCTCATCTTTTTCATCCCGCTAAATTACCTTGAAAAGGATTTCATCACGTAAAAACAGAAAAACTATTCGATTAACTGGATCAAAGTTTTAAATTAAGGGGAATAAACACCAAACAACTATGAAGCATTTTTATAAGGCCATGATTGGTCTTGATCTGACAGAAATGGACGATATCCTGATCAAAAAGACGATTGTATACCTGAATTTCCTAGGGATAGATAAATGCTACTTTGTGCATGTAGCCAAAAATTTGGCCGTGCCGGATGAAATTTTGAAAAACCACCCTGAATTATTGGCGCCAGGAGACGAATCTATCGAGGCTTTAATTCAATCCAAACTCGAGGAATTTGATTTTCCAGACAGTATGGAAATAGAAGTCTTCGCTGAAGAAGGTGCCCATCCCTTAGATACGCTTATCCGCTGGGCTAAAATCAAGGATGTGGATCTCATCATAATGGGGAGAAAAGAAGAACTCCAAGGCAGTGGTTCTCTGGCCAAAGGAGTGGCAAAAAAAGCTCCGTGCTCCGTATTGCTTTTGCAGGAAAGGAGACCTCCTGGATTACCTAAAAAAATTATGATCCCTTCGGATTTCTCAGATCATACAGATTTGATCTATGATTTTGGCGAAAGAATCTCTGAAGAACTCGGCGCAGAACTCATGCCGGTCCACCTCTACGAAGTCCCTCATGGATATTCAAAGACTGGAAAAACCTATGAGGAATTTGCTGAAATCATGAAGGAAAATGCGCAGGAAGATTTCAAACGTTTTATCCAGAAGCATAATCACAAGGAATTAGAATGTCATTTTGTTCTGAATGATGGTGAAGGTCAGGGCAAAGCCTTGCTGGAAGAAGCAGAAAAACTCGGTGCGGATATGATCTTACTTGGCTCCCGAGGCAAAACCAAATCCGCAGCAATTCTTCTAGGGAGTGTTGCAGAGAAATTAGTGCTAGTAAATAATGTACTTCCTATGCTCATCTTCAAAAAGAAAAATGAAACCATGGGATTCTTTGAAGCTTTATTTAAAGTCTAATCTGGCTTAGTAAGAAAAAAACAAACCTGATCTCCTTTGCCCTCCTTATTATATTGGAGGGCTTTTTTTTCGAATACAGCCAATTCTTGCTGAGAATACCGCTCGTTCATTAGCTTGTGATCCAGAGTAAATCCTTGCTCATATAATCCTGTCCCCCAGAATTGAAATCCCGTAGCGTCAAAAAGGACTTCCTCAAGATTAAAACCCAGCGTTTTGGAAAGTATGTCAAACCCTGCTACGGATGGAATAATCAAATGTCTAGGCGCATCTAGCTGCACCCAAAATTGCCGCTTTTCTTTCCAAATTGCCGCATCAGTCACAGGTGTTCTAATCAGCAACTTTCCGCCAGGATTCAATTTGTCAAAACAAGCCTGAAGAGCTTCCATTGGGCTTTCCATATGCTCAAATGCATGATGCATCATGATCAGATCAAAGGAATTGCTACTCTCCTCTAATTGCTTCTTCCAGAGATGTAAATGGGAATTGATTTTCTTGTCATGCTCTAAAAACGGATCGAAGCCATGTAAATCAGTATATCCTGAAGCATACATTTCATAGAGCAACTGACCGTTGCCACAGCCTACATCAGCGATTTTCGCATCGAAAGGTGGATTAATTTTCTTTAGCCAGTGCGCATAAATTCCAGGCTCAAAGACTTTAGCCTTCGTTGTTTTCAACAGATTCATCCGAATCTGCTTAAACAGTCTTCTAGCAAATCCTGATTGCACCAAGGGCAAGAACGAATAGTATCCTGAGCTCGAATAATAATCCCCGAGATTTTGAGGGATTTCATCCAATTGAATTGATTTACAATCCAAACATTCTGAATAATGGAAAGAGCCTCCCATGCCAAACATTCGCTCAGTCGCCTCAAAAGTGCCTAAGCTATTACTCCCACAAAACTTACAAGCTTTATCCAAATCAAAAGACATTTCCACGAGTAAAAATCTGCTCGTAACTAGTTTTCAATAGATTTCACAATTCAATTACATTCCGATCCATTAAAATAAAAAGAGGCCATTATCAGGCCTATTTCCAATTTAAACCTGAATTCTTCTGATTAGCTCTGAATTGAGATTCATTTCAATGCTAAAATTAAGCAAAGAATCCCCAAGGCTGATTACTTTTGTGATTATTTGTTAGTCGAAACGCCCGCTGGGCAACGCATGAGTTTTATTTCGAATTTATTTTCACCTTCCGATAATCCCGACTCTTTAGGAGCCAAATTTAGAAACCAAAGACAAAAGGATTTTGAGGATTTATTCTTCCAGAATTTTTCAAAAAATGACCCAATTCGCATCCTCGACGTAGGAGGAGCTGCTTATTTCTGGGATACGAGTAGCCTGCCGTCCCTTCCTAATGTTGAGATTGTGCTCCTCAATCTTCGAGAAGAACAAACAACCCATCCAAAAATTAGGTCTGTCGTCGGCGATGCTACGAATATGGCTGAATTTGCAGAAAACAGTTTTGATCTTGTTTTTTCAAACTCGGTAATCGAGCACTTGTATACTTGGGAAAATCAGCAAAAGATGGCTAGTGAGATCATTCGTGTGGGCAAAAAACACTTCATCCAAACGCCAAATCGAACTTTCCCTGTAGAGGCACATTATGCTATTCCCTTTGCACAGTACGCTCCTAAACGGCTGTTGCATTTTTTCCTTACAAAAACTAAGGTAAGCAGACTTCGAAAATGGGATCCAAAAGATGCGCAGCAATACCTTGATGAAATCAGACTACTTGACCTAAAAGAAATGAAACTGCTTTTCCCTGATTCAAGTATGTATCTGGAAAAAATCTTCGGAATGGTCAAATCAATCTCTGCACATAACCTTTCTTAGTCGGCAAACTGTAGCCTTACCAAGTTGGCATAGAAGCCATCCTCTCTAGTGAGAAGATCAGTGTGATTGCCTTGCTCTACGATTTCTCCGTCGCTGAGCACATAGATTCTATCTACTTTGCGAATCGTAGCCAATCTGTGCGCGATGATGATGGTAGTTCTACCTTTCATTAGCTCATCTAATGCCTCCTGAACCAGGTGCTCTGACTCCGCATCTAGCGATGATGTCGCTTCGTCCAAAATCAAAATCGATGGGTCTTTCAAAATCGCACGAGCTATTGCCACACGTTGTCTTTGACCACCTGATAGCTTCACTCCGCGCTCACCTACAAGTGTATCTAGCCCCTCTGGGAATTGGGAAATAAACTGCCACGCGTTCGCCTTTTTGGAAGCCAAAATGATTTCTTCCTCGGTTGCACCTGGTTTGGCATAGGAAATATTCTCACGAATAGACCCACCAAAAAGCAATACTTCCTGTGGCACCATACCAATATGTGAGCGGAGATTTTCCAGATTCCATTCATCCAAAAGCCTGTCATCTACTTGAACAGATCCTTTCTGGACCTCATAGAACCTCATTAATAACTGAATGATCGTAGATTTTCCAGCCCCAGAATGCCCAGCCAAAGCCACTTTTTCTCCAGGATTTACATGAAAAGTCAGGTCTTTCAGCACTTCCATTTCTGGTCGGGTCGGATAGTGAAAGCCTACATTACTAAAGGCGATTTTGCCTTGGAAATTGGTAGCATTAGCTCCTGAAACTGATTCTGGCTCCTCGTCCAATATTTCCAGCACTCGCTCAGAAGAACCGATCGCCTTTTGAACCTGACCATAGATATCTCCAAGTCCAGCGATGGATCCACCAATAAATGTAGTGTACAACACAAAGGAGACTAACTCTCCAACGCTCATATCTCCAGAACTCACCAAACTCGCTCCGTACCACATCACCGCTACAATTCCGCCAAACAGGGCAAAAATGATAAAGGAAATAAATGCTCCTCTGTATTTGGCAGCGCGTAATGCAACACCAACCACGCGGTTTAGCCCACCACCATACCGAGCTGATTCGAATGCTTCTCCTACAAATGATTTGACTGTGCTGATAGATTGTAATGTCTCCTCCACGATCACATTTGCGGCAGCAAGTTCGTCTTGGGTACTTTTAGAAAGTTTTCTGATAAACCTCCCAAAAACCATTGCAATTACAACCAAAACAGGGAAAGTGGCCAGCATGAACAAGGTCAATTTAGGTGTATTTACCATCAGAAAAATAACGCCAGCGACAAGAGTTACAACTTGTCGGAAAAGCTCTGCCAGCGTGACCGAAAACGTATCCTGAAGCATGCTCACATCAGAAGTAATGCGGCTAATCAACTCTCCAGTACGACGCTTATCAAAGAATGTCATCGGTAAGCGCACCATTCGTGAATACAAGGCCAAGCGAATATCACGCATCGATCGCTCCGAGACTAAGGCAAAAAGCCAAACTCTGAAAAAGGAGAAAATACTCTGTACGGCAAGAATCCCTACCAATATCAAAGCGATCGAATTGATATCGCTTACGATCCAATCCGTTCCTTGAGCAGTATCAATGAGCTTACCTGCAACAAACGGGAAGGTAAGCAGGGTAAGTGAAGAAAATACTAGGAAAATCAACCCTAAAAAGAATGCTCCTTTATAAGGCATCAGAAATTGAAAAATGCCTCCGAGCTTACTTAAATTCTGCTTATTCAACTTCCTCTTTTCACTCTCGTCCAAAGCAGTTCCTCTTTTCTTAGCCATTCGTTATTTTTGGTATTGAGGGGACAAACTTAAGGCTTTTTTCGCAAGGATTTCCTTAGTAAAAGTGAAAGGTTTGACCATCCACTCCTACTATTTGAGCAATCATAGCTTTTCAATCCGGAGTGGGTTTACTTCTGCACTTTCAAAAATGAGGAAAAGTGCAACTATCTGCCCAATTGTGCATCAACCAATTCACGCTTCAGCTTGCGCTCACGATCTAGCATATTCTTACGATGATTGTCAAATTCCTCCTGCACATCAGCCAAATCTTTTTGGGCTTTCTTGATTTTTCTGAAGCTGGTAAAATACTGGAAGGAGAAAATAGCCAATGCTCCCGCTAGAACTGCTACTAAAACCCACATCATAGAGGAATAAACAGTCTTGTGAATTCCCATTCCCAAAAATGAAAAATTATCCTTTTCGTCAATTGCAGCCTGCTTTTCGGTTTCTGCTGTTTCCAAAATCGCATTGAGGTTTTTAATTGAATCCTTCTCGCTTACTATCAAAAGCTTAAGATCTCCAACTTCTTTTCTCATAGTGACCATTGAATCCAGAATATTGGACTTTAGCTTATCCAAATTGGTTCGCTTCACTACTTTATATTCCTGGAAGTTATTTGAGACACTGTAGATGTATTCAAACTGGCTATCTATAGTTCCAGAGTTAAGTGATCCTTTGTCCTCAGAATTTTCCTGTGAAAAACTGTAAGACGGAAAGGTGATCAAAGAAATCAAAACTAGGAACAGGGAAAGTACGCTCTTCATTGGGTAATCTATTTACAAACTAGGGTGAAATGCTTCGGTGTCCAATAAACATGCCTTGGAGGGTAAATACAAGGTTATTTGTATTAAGCTATCTCATTACACTTTTACAAATTTTACACTAAACATTGATTTTCAATACATTATAAGCTACATTGATTTATATTTTTTATTAATTTTTTTTCCTATGGTTAAAACCGTAAAAATCTGGCTGGTGCTTTTACCTCTTATTCTTATTATCGGGGTGGTGCTATATATGCAATCCTATAAGAATCAGCAAGAACTGGCAAATCAGCTGACCAGAAGCGTAGAAGCATCCAAAAATGATATAGTACGAGCCTTAGAAGATTACTACACAAGGGTAGAAGCCTATTTCGTACGAGAAGGATCAGCAAAATCAGCAATCCTTCGCTCTGATAAAAAAACAAGGATAGAAGCCAATAAACTTGCTCAAATCATTACCTGGAAGCCTAATTATACCAACCCAAAATTACTTAGTTCTTCATCTGATTTTGATGATTCTCTAAACTTCAAAAATGGGATGGTCATAAAAAATGGATTAGTCATTCGAATAGAAAATTTGCAGAATGACTATGACATAGATCAGTTTAGAAAAGCTTTCAATATTCCTGAGAATACTTCAAAAGAGTCTGTAAACTCTTTGGTGGTTGATTTAGAAATTCCGATCACAGAACTTTTGCGAAAGCAGAGCACCAACAAAATCTTTGAACACTTCTTTATCACCTTCGATGACGGAACCATCCTCTATCCAGCTGATGAGGCAGGAATCAAGCTTTTTATCCCCTCAGATATAGAGATTGACACCTTGGGCGTGACCAACTCTGGCACGGATATGATCCAGCTCAACTATTCCGGAAATCAGACCAGAGCCTATGTATCACCTATTCCTATAGAGAATCAACAACTCTACGCCGTAGGGTTGATCTCAGAAGGCACTTACCAAAAAGTAGGAATGCGCTTGGACTTCGGTAAACTTAGTATGTTGATCCTCTTTTTATTGATCCTGATCGCTTTAGTCCCAATCCTCGGGGTGATGAATCTTTCACCAGGCGATAACCTCACTCAAAACAAGGTAACTCAGGTGGGTATTTCACTGGTTTGCCTGACGATTATCATTGGCTATTCTATCTCTCAGTTTAAGAATGAACCAGACCCTGTGGCCGAGCAATCAGAGCTGGTGAACCAGCTTGAGTGCAGTTTGAGGGATTCTTTAGCTATCTATAAGGCAACCCTGGAATCTATTAATAGCTATGAGCAACTAGATAAGTTGCAAGTAAATTTCAATGAGGTCATTGCTTTCAGACCTACTGGGTATGTCGATAAAATCTATTTCAAAAATGCACCAACTCCTTTAATCGACTTTTCAAAGGACAGTTCAGCCATTGATTTGAGTCAGCGGGAGTATTTCACCTTTTTCACTAATAAGTCAATAGCAAGCAATACTTTTCTAGACTCACACTACAGCAGATCTGATGGACAATTGGAATCTGTGATCTCCAAAGACTTTGAATCGGGCGGCGATGGGAGCGAAATATCCGGAATAAATGCCATTACATTTAAGTTTAAGGTAGATCCAGGCTTAAGTGATCATTACCGCTTTCTCGCGCTCAAGGAAAATGGAAAAATCCTGCTAAAAAGCAATAAAATTTCTTCTCCAATCGCCACTATCCAAGAAGGAATCAATCAGGAGAAATGGGGAGAGATCAGCTCTTTAATGAGAAATAATTCAAATTCTACCTCCCACATAGAAACCTCACTTTATTTGAATGGTAATTTTTACACAGGAGTCCTAAAAAGGGTAGCTATTGATGGGTTTGATGAAAATGTCTGGCTACTATTTCTGGTGAATGAAAACATCAGTCATGCATTCTCCTCACTGAGCTCTGCAGAGTCCATCTCTTTGCTTAGTATCTATTTCCTGGCTTTGGTATTTAGTTTATTGATCCAAAAATATTCGAGAAGGTCGTTGGATAAGCAGGGTACCAAGGCATTTCTATATTCCTGGCTGGAGCCAAACGCCACTAATCTCCCTAGACTAAACTACCTAATCTTCGCCTATATAATCTATGCAATTTGTCTGATCGGTATATACTATGCCGCTGCAGTCTCGCATACAGATATGCTACTCTTGCTGATTTACTCCAGCTTTCTGATCTCATTTGTCAACTTATCTACGTCGATCAATTCGATGACCTTCGACGATTTCACGGAATTTAAAGTTCAGAGATACTCGATGAGATCGATAATCTTGGCCGGAATAAATCTTGTATTGATCATTTTCATTTGCTTCTGGAATGCACAGGTAATAATACCTAGCCTAGTATTGACTTTTATAGCTTGTGGAATTGTTTGTGTTTGGTTTGTTCTAATCAAACCCAGACTCAACTTTAACAATCGTTCAAAAAATATTACCATTCCCACGTTTCTTAGTCTCTGGTTTTTGATTATCGGCTTTTTGCCTGGATATTTTCTCCAATCTAAAACCCAAATCTATGAGCAAACCATCTGGAACTCTTCAGAAATCAACCTACTGAAAGACACCACCTATGATTCAAGAAATCTAGATTCATTTTATAGCCAATACGAATTGGACAGAAGAAAATTTCTCACCTGGATTGCTGATCCTTTTGACGAAAAAATCAAAAATTTCATAGCTCCAAACCAGCAAGTTTTCAAATCAGCAATGACTCAAGGAAGCCTCGGAATCCCTAAAGTTACAGTGCTCATCACCAATTTACTGACGGTAATTTTGATGTTGATTTTATTCATACTTTTTGTAAACATCATCCAAAATATCGTCTTCTATCCATTTTTTGGTTTAAAAAGGAAAGGAATAAATTTCTCCAATCCCAAGCTCTTTTTCTGCTGTCCACAATCAGGAAGAACAGCAGAATTGGTGAATAAAAAAATAAACCAGAATCAACTCCAGACCATAAATTTATTGGATGCTGACTTAATTAGCCCGGATCTTCTCAATCCCGAAAAAACACATATACATATTCAAAATATTCATTGTCTGAAAAATCAATTGGATATTATCCCCATTCTCAACAAACTTTTAGCTCAAAATAAATCCATCATTATCAGTTCAGGCAAAAGCTGGGATGAGCTTTTCTCCAGACTTACGGAAATAGACGATCAAGTCATCTTTGCAGAGACATTCACTGAGTTTGAATTCCACACGCTACCCATCAATCTACATAGTTTTAAAGCTGAGCCGAATGTCAAAAAACATGTATTGCTTCATCAGGCAGAAAATGAAGAGAAAATGCAACTTGGAATTGCCCAGTTTGCTGACATCTGGTCCGAGCTGAATTTTCAGGAAAAACTCGTTTGCTACTCATTTTCTATGGAGAGATTTCTCAATAAATCACGCAAAAACGCAATACATGAATTAATCCGAAAAGGAATTTTAGTCAAAACCAAAACACTAGATTCCTTATCAGCTGCGGATCAAAAAGGCTGTACAGATGCTAAGGAAGAAGAGGAAATGGACTCCACCTTAGAATGGCAGAAGTATGAATTTTTCAGCAGGCTTTTCCAGACTTATATTTTGACACATGTGAGTAAAGAAGAGATCAAAGGATTCCGGGATTTTGAGAGTAAAAACGGAAATTCACGCATGATTCAAGTCTCAGCTATAAGCTTTGTACTGATCTGCTTTGCGTTGATCAGCATATTTGATAGAACTTTTCTCAATGAAATCTATGCTTACCTCACAGGAACGTTAGGCCTATTGGGAAGTCTATATGCGCTGTTAAACAGAGGTTTTTCAGGTTTCAAATTTGGCAAAAGTGAACCAGCAGCTTAATACCCATCTTACTAGTGGATAAGGAATTTATTTAGTATTAGATTTCCTTTACTGTATCCACCTGAGAAGCGATATAGGCAGGTCTGGAAGATGCAAAAAAAGTGATCGTAATCATGGCGATACTAATCCAGAAAAAATCAGTCCAAATCATTTTAACTGGGTAAGAGTCCACTACTCCCGAGGAAATCCCAAGGGAAACCAAACCAAATGTCTGCTGTAGCCAGCATACCAAATAACCCAAAACAATCCCAATCAAAGCCCCGCTAAACGCAATCATTGCTCCTTGCTTAAGAAAAATTCGTTTGATCAATTTCTCTGTTGCTCCCATGGCCTTTAGAACTGCTATATCTTTTTTCTTTTCGATTGACAGCATACTAAGCGAGAAGAAAATATTGAACGAAGCAATCCCGAGGATAAAGGTCAAGGTAAGGAAGACAAAAAACTTCTCCATCTTCACAGTACGGATCAGATCAGCATGCTGTTCATCTTCATTTTTGACCAGAAACTCCTCCCCTAAATGGTTTTTTAATCTTTCATGAACTTCAGCGATTGAATACCCATCCTGAACCTTCACTTCCAGCGCAGTTCTTTTTTCTCCGTACCTAAGTAAGTCTCTGACAAAACCAAGAGGAGCAATCACATATTCATCGTCAAACTGGCGCTCACCAATGCTAAAATAAGCAACTGGGTCAAGAACCGCTGTTTCATAGAATTGGGATGGATCGATGGAAGCGGCTGTTCTCGGAGCTTTGGGATAAAAAACTTTCAGAGGGACATTCACATCGTCCAGATTCACCGAAAGAAAAAAACCAACTCCCCTACCCAAAATCGCAGCGGGATTTAGCTCTGTTCCTAGCGTGGTATCTCCCCAGAAATAGCCTCTAGCAAACCTTCCTTGATCCAGAAAATTATCAGATACTCCTTTGAGCCTTCCTATCATCTGGTTGCCATTGTAATCCAGCAGGGCATTGTCTTCGATGACTTCAGTGAGGACCGCTACACCTTCAAGGCTTCTAATGCTATCCAGCCACTCTTCGCTCGTCATAAAACTTTTGCCTTGAGCAGCCTCAATTTTCAGTTCAGCGTCGAAACTAGCAAAGATACCGCGAATCAAATCCTCCAAGCCATTGAATACAGACATCACAATCACCAAGGCCATCGTGCCCACAGCAACTCCTATCATAGAGATTCTGGACAAAATGGTGATGAAATTTCGCTTTTTCTTACTGCGAAAATATCTGGAGGCTATGAAAAAACTGAGATTCAACGCTAGCTAGATTAATCCTCTTCTTCTTGATCCTCTTCTTCAGGCGGTGCTGGCGGAATAGCTAGGTTAGAAATCACCTTATCCATATGCTGAGCATAGGCAGCTGAATCATCTGGGAAAAATGCGATTTCAGGAATTACACGAACTGATTTCCCGATTCTCTTGGCCAATTGATGTCTGATTTCCTTCTTGTGCTCATTGATCAACTTATACGTCGCTTCTGGATCAGCTAATAAAAAGCTTAGGTAAACTTTTGCCAAACCCAGATCTGGACTCATTAGCACGCGAGTAATAGTCACCATAGCCCGACCGACTAGATGTTTTGATTCTTTTTGAAATATATCGCCCAACTCTTTTTGGATCAGTTTGGCGTATTTTTGTTGTCTTTTACTTTCCATATGAAGTATTTGTGGTACAAATTTAGCGAAATAGTTGGGCAAGCTTTAATTTCGGGCAAAACCAACCAAACACTCTTCTCCAATTTACCTTGTTTAGCTTTTTCAAATTAAATGATCCCTTCAGGCTAATCGGCATAGGAATATACATTCTCCTGCTGACAATCGTCTATTTAACCCTTAATCCTTTCCCAATTACCAATCCACAATTAATGTGGATGCTTCTTGGAGAGCGTCTAGGACAAGGATATTATTTATATCAAGACATCATTGATGACAATGGGCCGCTTTCAGCCGGGTTCTTTACTATTATGGATTTACTCTTTGGAAGGAGCCTGTTTGCCTATGAGATAGTAGGTAGACTATTAATTTCCTTCCAGATTTTGTATTGGAACTCAATGCTGATCAAGTTCAAGGCCTTTGATATTAACACCTATTTTCCAGCGATTATCATGGCTGCGCTCTTTCATTTTTCCTTTGACTTACTGAGCTTGAGTCCGGCCTTATTGGGAAGTTGTTTCCTGATGTTGGCACTAGGGCAGCTTTTCTCTCAAACTGTTTTGCAAAAAGATTCGAGTGAGTCTACGTTGCTGATTGGAATTTATGCAGGTCTTGCTACAGGGTTCCACCCAAATTATATTCTCTTTCTACCTTATATGATCTTCACAGGAATCGCCATCAGTAGCTTTTCCTTTCGTCAATTGATGCTTTCGCTGGTGGGCTATTTCCTTCCATTGCTGTTGATTTCAGTGTTTTATTTCTGGAATGATGGTCTTGAAGAAGCTATACAGATCTGGCCTCTGACCTTCCTTTCTCAAAAATATGAATACCAGTCTTTACTTGACTGGCTGATTATTGGCATATTCCCTCTCCTATTGGCTGTGACTGGATATTTCATGGCTACCGTTCTCCGTGGATCTACCATCAATCAGCAGAAGCAGCGACAATTAGTCATTATATGGTTACTGTTTTCTGTAGCAGAATTTTTTATTCTTAAAAAACAAGCAGCATACCAATTGGTGATTCTAATCCCAGGATTGACCTACCTCATCACACAGTTTTTCTTGAATACCAAAAAAGAGATTGTAGCTAAAATCGCATTTTATCTTTTGGTAGTCGCCTTACCTGCAGTTGGTTTCTGGTACTGGCAGCAAAAAATCTCAGGTTCAGAATATTTTGTAGACAAAAGCGAAACAACATATACAGGAAATATACTAGTGCTGGGGGACAATCTATCTCCTTATCTTAACGCTAAACTGGGCGGACCATTTCTTAACTATCAGCTGAGCAAACTTTACTTAGATCAAGATCGGGATTTGAGGGAGAAAGCAAGGCTATATCAAATGCTCCAAAAGCAAAAGCCATCAGTGATTCTTGATCCGAATGGAGATTTCCAAAATCTTCTTAAGCTATTTCCGGCACTTGAAGAGGAATACACTAAAACTTCAACAGGAGTTTTTGCCCTGAAAAAGTAACAAGCACTTCTTTTTTAAAAAACCCATAGGTCAACTTATGTTTTAATCATTTGATTATCAGATAAATAAAAAGTATTTTAAGGGGCGCATTGTTTTTTCCACGCCTTAGTAATCTTTTTAATGGAATCCCTGACTCGCCTACTGCATTCCTGCACTTTGCCTGAAAAAGTACAACTGGTGGAGTTTGCGAAAATAAAAAACCCCCCAAATTCTAAAAAGCTAATGCTCATGAAACTTTTTGTGAGCCATCCTGAGCTTTCGGATGCAGATTACGCTCAAAAAATCTATAAGAAGCCGGATTCTCCTGCCTATTTCCAATTGAAAAAAAGAGTCAAAGATGAATTTGAAGAACTTTTATTACTCCTCAAACCAACCTGTGTAAAGAAAGAAAATCAACTTCACATAGAATGCTCCGAATTACTCTTGAAAAGCGAGCTAATTCTTGCTAGAGGAATTCGCTGCGAAGGTTCAAAATTATTGGAAAGAGGGTTAAAAATGGCAATCAAGTATGGTTTTCACGACTTGGTTTTGACTATTTACAGCACAGCTGCACGATTTGGGATATGCGAAGTGCTGAACAACAGCGACCTGCCAGAACTTGAACTAGCGATTAAAAGTCACCTGCAATTATTGATCAAGAGAAACTACAAAAAGTCTGAACGAGAGCCTTCCCATCGAAATGAGCATCTAAATACCATGATTCGTCAATTGAATTACTGCCGCAATTCTTGGTTTATCCTAGATGACATCCATCAATCTATTCAGCATAAGGATTATAAAAATGCATTAACCCAGGTGAACCAGGCCGAGTCTAGTTTGAATTCTGAGATCGAGCCAAGCACAAAGGAAGAATTACAGATAGCAAAGTTGTCCATTCTACTTGCCCAGAGGAAGTTCACTGAACTAATCGAGGAATGCTTGGAATATGAAGAAACGGATTCCTATTCACTAGAAACAAGGATCGGTTATAGTCTGAATCGTTGGTATGCCCTATTTCACCTGAATAAACTAAATGAGGCAGAACAAATTCTTAGAAAAGAGCTGATTAAATTGGATTCTAGCCAGCAAGCAAAGTGGGCATATTTTGAAGCTTTTTTGTTTTTCAAGCAGAGAAATATGAAAGCAGCACAAAGACAAATACACGCCAATCAAAAATCTATTAAATGTACTCCTGACTATTATTTGGGATCAAAAATGCTTGAGTTGATGATACTTTTTGATCAGAATGATCAGGACTGGCTGGAATACAAAATTGAGAATTTTCGAAAATTAATTTCTCGTTACAAATGCGACACAAGCGCAAGAATTCATCATGCTTTTCATCTGTTCTTGAAGTTGCAAAAATCACATTTCAAAACTGATTTACAGAACCTAACCCATGATCCTGAATTTTTAATTCTTCAGAATGAAGCAGAAGGTTTGGAGTGGAAACCAGATACTTTTGAATTAATTCGTTACGATACCTGGATCTCAGAAAAGGTGGTAGGCCAAAACTCTTGATTTACATCTCAGCTACACCGAATTATCTATTGCCGTAGACTGACATTTATCAGTTTATAAGAATCATTCATGTCAACGGTAGCTCTCTTTTTCCGCTCATTCAAATGATTTTCAGCTAATTATATTTTTTTAATTCTTAATTATTGCATAAAACTCCAGTATTATTTCCTGTCTATTGCAAGCTAAGTTCAATACCTTGACAAAGGTTTTTAACTGGTTTTTTTAAACATTTTTTATACAGACATGATCCATTCCACTTTGGAATTTTTAACCGCAGAACTCAATGCCTTTATCAAGCTAAAGGTAGGTGACACGATGGGGAATAGAATTTATCTCTCCAGTGTCACCAATGAATCTGGGCTCGCCATACCCGATCAAAGCCTTGGCCTCTCACTTATAAATATAGAAGAAGAGCGCACGATCAAAGAACAGCGAAGCACCTATATCAATGCTGTCGGAAAGACCGAAAAGAGAAATCCAGAGATACAACTGAATCTATATGTGTTGATCACTGCAAACTTCCAGAACAAAAAGTTAAATGATTCCTCGGATGACTATGTGGAAGGACTCAAGCAATTGGGATACGCCATTGCTTTCTTCCAATCCAAAAATATATTCACGAAAGAAAACAGTCCTGGCTTGGCAAACTTCGATCCTGAACTTTCAAAAATTGTCGTTGAGCTATACAGTTATTCTTTTGAGCAACTCTATAACTTCTGGACTGTGGTGGGCGCAAAATATCTGCCCTCTGTTTTATATAAGGTTAAGACCCTGAAAATTCAGGAAAATGCTATTCAGGAAAGCGGAGATCCAATTGAAAAAATACATCTCGATACTCTTCATAAATCATGAGCATAATCTACACCCGCCTCGGCGAAGTAGCGCTTCGCCATGACTTTTACCGCGACGGCTTGGCCAAAGACCTGATTCTTATGCCTTCAGCTGAAACCGCGCATTTGATGAAAAATGGCAAAATCCTATTCAGAAAAACACCTGGAGGTATTGTATTACTCTATCGTGCAGAAGATGATGAAACTACTCCTCTTACGCCATTAGCCTTACCCCAGTCATTTTTCTTCTTTTTCAAACCAGAGAATGCAGGCGCATTTCTTCAGGTAACTGACCTGGATAATGGTTCTGAAGAATTTCAAGCCGGCAAAATTCCTTTTTTTCAAAATATTCCGGCAAACGCCTCAACGGCGAGTGAAAATCCAGAGGAATTGTCTTATCAATTATTAGATGGGCTTAGGCCAAAAGCTTTCTCCATGCAGCTCACACTAGATCCGATACCAGGTTCAGTTCTGATCAAGGTCAGAAATGCTGCAGGAGAAGTAGTATCAGCCGGAAAAGATTCTGTGGGAAATCCATTGCCTGATGGATATGAAATCAATCCTGATGAAAATGGCCTTTTTAGAATTCTTTTTGATCTCAAAGGAAAAAAAGAAGGTGTTTACACATTCACACTTAGAAATTCCGGTGATACGGATGACTTGTGGTCCAAGAAGTACTGGCTTGGTGAATCCGCCTCGGGTCAGCCATTTGGCTTGATTGAATTACGATACCAAGCTGCTCCTAATCATCTCTATGGAGCAATGGAATACTACCAAGTTTCCTTTTCAAGAAAAGAAAGTCGCTGGACTTATTTCGTAGTGAATGGCAACAATAAAATAGATCTAGTTGCTACGCAGCTGCAAATTCAGGATCAAGGAAATGTAGGCAGCGTTCCCTATGGCTCCTACGCATTTGACCAGATTGGGGCTAGTCCAAACGCTGACATTAAAATAAATAATCTGGAAACAGTGGTTTTTCGCTCGCAGAGTAAGATTCCATACTTCGAAATTCCAAAACTCAATTTTCAGCTTAGAAGAACTCCCGGAAATCAGATTCTAATCCCAAACCTCCCAAATCCATCCCGATCCGCTCCGACTAAGCAAAGTGGTGGAGAGGCAAACTCAGAAATATATGTATTCATCTAGCAAACAATCCGAATATGGCAGACTTTAAAACCCCCGGGGTTTATGTTCAGGAAATATCAACCCTTCCCGCCTCTATTGCTCCAGTCGCGACAGCGATCCCAGCATTTGTAGGCTATACCGCTACTCGCGAAAAAAATGGTGAGACTTTACCGGCAAATAAGCCAGTTCGAGTCAGTTCTTATTTGGAATACAAGGAGATTTTCGGTGAATCCTATCCTGAAGACTATGGTGTAACCTTGACTGAAGCATCGGACGGATCAACAGTGGTAGAAATCACGGATCCAACAAATTTTTCGCCTTACCGCATGACTTATCAGGTCTTCATGTATTTCAACAATGGTGGTGGCCCATGTTACATTGTTCCTGTTGGAGGATTCGTAGCCGGACCTAATCCAGCTCCAGCATCTATCGACCCTGGCGAATTGATAGCAGGGATTAATGCGCTGGAAGAAGAAGACGAGCCAACACTTTTGGTGGTACCAGAGGCTGTAATTCTGAGCCCAACAGATCGAAAAACTATCCATGACACATTAATAGCGCAATGTTCCAAACTCCAGGACAGGTTTGCCTTGATGGATGCACTAAACTACAATGGACAAAGTGTTCAAGAAGATGGAGACTCTTTCCGAGATGAAGTAGGTAGCAGCGATTTGAAATATGCAGCTGCTTATTATCCATCGCTGAAAACCTCACTTTATAAATATTATTCCGAATCCAAATTGACCATTACTGATAATAGAGGCGGAGCAGGTTTAGGACCATTTCACAATAAAAGGCTTACTACTGTTGGTAACGGTGATGCTTTTGCAACTGCAACAATACGCATAAATAATACTGCAAATATCGATGGTGATATTATTACTATCGGAAGCACAGCATATACAGCTGGTATTACTTTTACTCCAGGCGCCACTGATATCAATACCGCGGATGCCTTGCTAAATGCAATTAATGCAACTGCAGACCCACTTTTTACTGCTTCCCGAACCCCTTCTACTTCCACACTCACGCTCGTGGCAACCACACCAGGAATTGCTGGGGCACCTATCGCCCTGACCTATGATGACAATGGCGATGGAGGGGCTGTCATTTCAGGTTCAGGCACTTTCTCTTGGCAAGCACCTGATAAGACTCTTTATAATTCTATAGTAGCAAAGCTGCAATCCAAAAAAATGGAACTCTATCCATCTGCATCGATGGCAGGTATCTGTGCACGGGTTGATCGGCAGCGTGGTGTTTGGAAAGCGCCGGCAAATGTGGATGTGAGAGGAGTAATCAAACCAGTAGTCTCTATCAGTGCGGAGGATCAGGGTTTACTCAACGTAGATCCCACTTCAGGAAAATCTATTAACGCGATACGCTTTTTCCAAGGAAAAGGAAACTTGGTTTGGGGAGCTAGAACACTCGCAGGAAATGACAATGAGTGGCGCTACATCCCTGTCCGCAGACTTTACATTTTTGTAGAAGAGTCGGTCAAAAAGGCAACAGAATTTGTGGTGTTTGAACCAAACGATGCCAATACATGGCTCCGGGTAAAAACCATGATCGAAAACTTTCTGAGCAATCTTTGGCGAGATGGAGCTTTGGCTGGTGCCAAGGCTGAGGAGGCATTTTTTGTGCGGGTAGGTTTAGGGCAAACTATGACCCCCTTAGATATTTTGGAGGGAAGGCTTATAGTAGAAATCGGTATGGCGGCAGTGAGACCGGCAGAATTCATCATCCTGAAATTCTCTCATAAACTTCAGGAATCTTAATCCATTTCATTTAAAAAAATTTAGCCATGTCAATTCAATCAACGCCAGGCGTATATATCGAAGAAATCGCCACTTTACCAGCATCGGTAGCTTCTGTGGAAACAGCAGTCCCCGCTTTTATAGGTCATACAGATCTAGCTGAAAAAAACGGTGAGGACGTTCGGGGAGTCCCAACACGAATCACCAACATGCTTGAATTCGAAGGGATTTTTGGTAAAGGAAATCCAGAAACTTTTACGATTACGGTGGTGGACAGCTACGACGCTGCTAAAGGTTCAGGAGAGAAATTAGCAACCAGAAAAATCACTGCTACCCCTCCTGCCACACCAAGCCCTTACAAGCTCTATTACAGCATGCAGCTCTATTTTTCCAACGGTGGTGGCCCATGTTACATCGTGTCAGTCAATGATTATGACAATCTACCTGTCAAAGGGGATTCTGCTACTCCTGCGAGTATTCTGGGAGGTCTTGAAGCTATCAAAGCGATCGACGAACCAACCTTGCTCGTCTTTCCTGATCAAATCCCCACAGATCTTACTGGGTCTGATTATAAAGACATCTACGATGCAGCACTTGCCCAATGCGACTCTTTAAAGGACAGGTTTGTAATAATAGATGTCAAAATAGTTACTGCTGACCCTTTTGCTGATGCACAGAATTTCAGAAATAATGGAATAGGAATGAGCAATCTAAAATATGGAGCGGCATACTATCCAAACTTGAGTACTTCTTTGAATTACGCTTACTCTCTAGCAGATCAAACGATCACGCATACTAGCAATTATCCTTCTGGAGGAACTCTTACAGAAGCAGGAGCTTCTGATACGCTAAGCTTAGAAGCTCTTGAAACTAGCGAACCAAGTATTTATAGGGGAATTCTAGCAGAGATCAAAAAACAATACATCACTTTACCTCCATCAGGAGCAGTTGCGGGCATCTATGCAAGGGTTGATCGTCAGCGTGGTGTATGGAAAGCTCCGGCAAATGTGGATGTAAGAACAGTAATCGGTCCATCGCGCAAAGTTTCCCATGATCAGCAAGCAGCACTTAATGTAGATGCTACTTCAGGAAAATCCATCAATGCCATCCGTACTTTCACTGGTAAAGGAACGCTAGTTTGGGGCGCAAGAACATTGGCTGGAAACGATAACGAATGGCGATATGTACCCGTGCGAAGACTCTACATTTTTGTGGAAGAATCAGTGAAAAAAGCGACTGAATTCGTAGTCTTTGAGCCAAATGACGCCAATACTTGGCTGCGAAGCAAAACCATGATCGAAAACTTCCTTTCTAAACTTTGGCGGGATGGAGCATTGGCAGGTGCCAAACCCGAAGAGGCATTTTTTGTAAGAGTGGGACTCGGTCAGACGATGTCTGCTCAGGATATTCTCGAAGGGCGACTCATTATCGAAATCGGAATGGCAGCAGTAAGACCTGCCGAATTTATTATCCTGAAATTCTCTCATAAGCTTCAGGAATCCTAACCTAACATTTCATCGAAAGCAAACTTAAAATCAAAATATTATGGCAGTAGCATATCCAGTTTCCGTGTTTCATTTCCAGGTAGAATGGGGCGGATCCCGCATAGGTTTCACAGAAGTATCAGGCCTTACTGTGGAGCTACAAAGCATAGACTATCGTGAAGGCAGCTCACTTGAATACCATGTGAGCAAAATGCCTGGCATTCCTCAATATTCAAATATCACATTGAAAAGAGGGGTGTTCAGAGCTGACAACGAATTTTTCCAATGGCTCAACACGGTAAAAATGAATAACATTGAGCGTAGAGACCTCACCATCAGCTTGCTCAACGAAGAGCATGAACCAGTGATGGTCTGGAAGGTAAAAGAAGCTTGGCCGTGCAAAGTGGAAGGACCTTCCTTGAATTCAACAGGAAATGAAGTGGCGATTGAAACGATCGAGCTTTGCCACGAGGGATTGGCAATCGAAACCCCGTAAACAATGGCGCTATTTCATCCACCAACCGGGTTTCACTTTCTAGTAAGGTTTGAAGGGCTTTTACTAAAATACCCGGCCTTACCTGATATAGGGTTCCAAGAGGTATCTGGATTGAGCGTGGAGATAGGAGTTGAGGAATATGCCGAAGGTGGAGAAAACCGATTCAAGCATAGAATGCCTAACCCGATTTCTTATCCAAATCTAGTTTTAAAAAGAGGGATGGCAATCAGTTCTCAAATCGCAAAATGGTTCAAAGACAGCGTGGAAGGCTTTCAGTTTGAAACGCAGGATATCACGGTCATTCTTTTGAGTCCAGAGAAGGTTCCTCTGCAGGCTTGGAATTTTGTCAATGCCTGGCCAGTGAAATGGTCGGTGGAAGGACTCAATGCGATGGAAAGTTCAATCATGATCGAAAACATAGAATTCGCCTATCAATACTATAGGAGGATTAGTCCAGACGACCTTTTGCCATAAGAAGATGCCCATAGAAATCAAAGAACTCATCATCCGTACTACGGTGGATGCAGCAGAAAGCAAGCCTACAGGTAGCGGAAATAAACTTCCGGATACAGGTGCAGTAATGGACGGAATTAGAGAACTGAGCCGAATAATTAAAGAAAAAAACGAGCGCTAAAACTTAGCTAAATGTCACTTTTAGATATTTTTTCTCAAAAAGGAGGGTTAGAAAAGCTGAAAATCACAGCTTTCAAAGACGAAAACTACAATGAGTCCACTGCGACTTATGTGGTGATGTATAATCCTACAACATTCAGCCAGGAATTCAAGTCTAAATGGATTCCAGAAGAAGGGCCTTCCGATGGAAAACAATATCAATTCAGGACATTGGAATCTGACTCGGTATCTTTTGAGTTTCTTTTCGATGCCAGTGCTGCTTCCCCGCCAAGTGAGGACAAATCAGGTGATACAAATTTCTCTTACCTCGGAGAGGACAAGCCAAATCTGGAAAGTATCTCTAGCAATAAAATCTCTGCGATAGAACTTATAAATCAGGACAAACACGTAGATCGTGCAATTCGGAAGTTTCTTGATATCACACAAAACATTCAGTCTGACACGCATAAGCCAAATTACCTGCAGATCAACTGGGGAGCCTATCAATTCAGAGGAGTTTTGGCCTCAGCCACAATTAATTACAAACTTTTCAACAGCTCAGGCCTGCCCATTAGAGCAACTGTCACGGCCAATTTTGACCAATCCCTTTCCCGACAGGAACAAGCCGCAACTACAGCCCGGACTTCACCAGACCTGACTCATGAGCGCATTGTAAAAGCTGGAGACACCTTGCTTTTAATGTGTCAAAGAATCTATGGAACACAGGAATATTACTTGGAAGTAGCCCGCGCAAACCAATTGGGAAATTTCAGAAAACTCATTCCGGGCCAGAAACTCATTTTTCCCCCAATAGCAAAAAACTGATATGCCTTTAGTCCCGATAGCTACACAAAGCAACCTAGATCATGCCACCTTCAAAGTATATTCTGAAGGTCAAGAACTCCCGCCTTCTGTAGGAGTGGCAATGATTGCTATCCGCAAAGCTGTGAATAAAATTCCGATGGCGAAGCTGGTGCTTTTCGATGGGGATATCTCAACGGGTGAGTTCCAATGGAGTGAAGGCGACTTATTCAAGCCAGGTGTAAAACTGAAAATTGATGCGGGATATGATAATAGGGAGGAGACTATTTTCGAAGGAATAATTATCAAGCATGGACTGGAAATCTATACCGACAAAGCATCAAGACTAATTCTAGAGCTTCGTGATCCTGTGATCAAAATGACTGTCGGGAGAAAAAATAAGTACTTTTTTGAAAGTAGCGACAGCGATGTGATGGAAGAGTTGATTGGCAAATATTCCGGTCTGGAAGCTGAGGTAGAAAGCACTAGTTTATCTCACGCAGAGATTGTTCAATACCACGCTACTGACTGGGACTTCATCCTGAGCAGAGCTGACGCAAATGGACAAATCGCTACAACAGAAGCTGGAAAAGTAACTATCCAAAAGCCACAAACCAGTGCTGATCCTATCATCGAACTTCAATATGGAGATAATGTCGTAGAGTTTGAGGCCGAGATGGATGCAAGGCAGCAATATGCTGCGACAACAGGATTTAGCTGGGATTTCATCAAACAAGAAGTAGCCGAAAAAGAGGGAGCTAATCCATCTATGGACTTTCAAGGGGACATCAGTGGCGATGATCTAGCAGCAGTTATTGGTCTGGAATCCTTCCAGATGCAGCATGGTGGTCTATTAGCAGACGAAGAACTTCAGGCTTGGACCGATGCTGGTCTGATGCGAAGCCGACTTTCGAAAATTCAAGGCAGGGTAAAAATTCTTGGTGATAACACGGTAAAACCCGGAGACATGGTAGAGCTGAAGGGCTTTGGATCACGATTTAATGGCAAGGCCTTCGTGTCTGCCGTCTACCACGAGATCTCTCCCAATCAAAAATGGTTTACCCACCTAGGTTTGGGCTTGGATCCAAAATGGGTTTCTCAGCAATACGATGACATCATCGATGTGCCTGCAGCAGGACTGGTTCCAGCAATCAAAGGCTTACATATCGGCATTGTGACTGCATTAGAAGGCGATCCTGATGGAGAAAATCGAATTAAGGTAAGACTACCGCTCATAAGCAAAGATGAAGAAGGAATCTGGGCAAGATTTGCGTCACCCGATGCTGGAAATGAACGGGGAATATATTTCAGACCAGAAATTGAAGATGAAGTCATAGTCTCTTTTATCAATGAGGACCCTCGAGATCCAGTGATTTTGGGCATGCTTCACAGTAGTACCAAACCTTCTCCCTTTGAAGAGAAAGATGATAATCACGAAAAAGGGATTGTAACTAGAGACAAACTCAAGTTGCTTTTCGATGATGACAAAAAGACAATTTCTATTGAGACTCCAAATGGAAATAAAATCCTCCTCACAGATGACGAGGGAGCTATCCTTTTGGAAGATGAAAATGGAAATAAGATCAGTATGAATAGCGATGGGATCACAATCGAAAGCGCTAAGGATCTCATTTTGAAAGCGAATGGAGATGTTTCCATTGAAGGAACCGGTGTGGAGGTAAAAGCCAGTGCCCAACTCAAAGCTGAAGGGTCAGCAGGAGCAGAAGTTTCCTCTGGAGGACAAACAGTTATTTCAGGTTCACTAGTACAAATCAACTAAACTATGCCTGCAGCAGCACGATTCGGAGATACAACTACACATGGGGGAACCATCATTGGCCCAGGAGAACCTACGGTATTGATCGGAGGTATGCCTGCGGCAGTTTTGGCTGACAACCATGCCTGCTCATTGCCTCCAAATTCCCATCAGCCAACAGTCAGCCCCTTCATAGCTGGAAGTGCAACTGTCTTAATTGGAGGAAAACCCGCAGTGAGAGTTGGGGATGCATGTGTATGCGGTGCTTCAGCTGCTGTGGGAGAACCAACTGTAATCATTGGATAACATGGAAAATAACAAATCATTTCTAGGTAGAGGCTGGGCATTTCCAGTGACTTTCAGCTCTGAAAGCCAGCAAGTGCAGATGGCAGAAGATGAGGAGGATATCCAGCAGAGCCTAATCATACTCCTAAATACTACGCTGGGAGAACGGGTCATGCGTCCTGATTATGGTGCAAATATGGAGGATCTACTATTTGAAGCGCTGAATGTGACCACTGCAAATATGATTGCAAACCGAATCAAAAAAGCGATTCTGTTCCATGAGCCAAGAGTGAAAACTGAAGACATAGACCTAAGGCCAGATTATAATGAAGGAAGAATCGAGGTCTTGGTCACCTATACCATCATTGCCACAAACAACCGAAGAAACTTGGTGTATCCTTATCTATTCACCGAAGCAACAGACATTGAATTATGAGTAAAGACTGCAACGATCTTACCCTTCCCGGCAACGGAACTAGCCGCGCGCAAAGACTTATAGAAGGTCTTTTGCCTGACTGTGTCCGTGTGGATGAGCGGAAAATGGAAGATTTGCAGGCATTTGCAGTAAAAATTGCAGGAGAATTAAAATTCATCAAAAATGAAGATCCTTGGACTGTAGGAGATTGGTCAGGATTTTTCGATCAGAAAATACAGGAAAACCAATTAACCAACCCTCATTTTGCTCTTTTCCTCGCCTTCTTAAAGCTTTTCAATTTTGCGCAGCAGGACATCAATTCTATAACCCAGAGGCATTTAGATTTTTATTACCGTGATGTACTTCGGTTGAAAGAAAAGCCGGCAGAGTCTGATCAGGTTTATTTGATTATTAAGCTTGCAAAGCATATTCAAGAACATTTTCTTACCAAAGACACGGACTTCAAAGCTGGAAAAGATGACTTAGGAAAAGAAATTCTTTTTCAAACAACAGATCCAAACGTTATCAACAAGGCTGAGGTCAGTTCATTGATGAGTCTTTTTAAAGATGAAAATGGAAGGCTTTACAAATCCTCAATTGCCAATTCCGCAGATGGATCGGGTGCAGAAATTCTGTCTGAAGAGAAACAATGGAAGACCTTTGGAAAACCCTCTACACAATTCCCAAATCAGGATCGAGAGCTAGCCACCATAGGCTTTGCATTTGCTTCTCCCATTCTGCTGATGGGAGAAGGAACACGCAAAGTTTCCTTAAGAATTCGATTTGAACCAACCGAGGGGTTATTAGAAAGATTGCGAACGCTCGCGCTGGATAAAACCTTTGAAATCTGGTTTAGCGGAGAAGAAGAGTGGATTCGCGCAACTATAGGATGGGAAAACGCTGCAGATACTGTGGATGCAGAAGTGTTGGCATTTTTAAATAATGCTACTTCTTGGCAAGACATCGCTGGGCTGGAACCTCAATTCGGGCCAGTAATAGATGATCCTGAATTTGGCCAGCACCGTCCGTTCAAGGGCTATGACATAGGAGAGATCACTGCTAAAAATATTCTAAGTCGAAGAGATTCATTTTCTACCAAGAGATTTTCGACTTTGAATCAAGTAGAAGCAGTCCGCGGAGTTGGCTCAGACAAAATCAATGACCTCCGCTACTCCTTTCGGAACACCAAACACAAGCTCATTTCTGGTCCTTACGGAATCGATCTGATTTTGAATTGTATGCTGCTGCCGGAGGATCCAGCAGTGGTAAATTATGACGAAGAAGTCCTGCTGCAACGAATTCAAACCAATTCACCAATTATGAAAGTGAATTTGGCGAATACCATCCAAAGCTATGGCTATGAGATTCTGAAAGATTGTGAGGTAAAATCAGCCACTATCAAAATCGATGTAGCTGGCGTAGAAAACCTGATCCTGCAGAACGACCAGACCATTTTACCGATTGGCAAAAACATTCAGCCCTTTGGATTCAGGCCAGTCAAAGGATCGAATTTTTATATCGGAAGTAAGGAGGTTTTTGGTAAATCCCCGAAAACGGTTGAGTTGAAATTCAAATGGCATGGACTACCGGAAGCTACCACGGGATTTGAAGACCAATATGCAGGTTATGAATCTCGAAATAACCAGAGCTTTACAGCAGCTGTGGATTTCTTGGATCAGAAAACCTGGAAACCCATCAACGCATCAAAATCACTATTTCAAGGAAATAATAGTCTTCCACTAAGCACTGACAAAACAATAAATCTCAGCGGTGCAGCTTGGAATTCAATCACAGAAGATCCCGATTTAGAGCACCTTACCCAATGGTCCCCAGCTTCCAACCGTGGTTTTCTTCGATTAAAACTGAACAGCCCAGATTTTGGACACAAGGAATACCCTCTACTTTTTGCCAAGGCTGCACTTTCCCAAGCTTCACCAACAATTACTGATATAGCTCTTCCTAAAGAGCCATATACTCCAGAACTTCAAACGGTTAGTCTAGATTACACTTCTGAGGAAGAACTGAATTTGAAGCAAAGTAAATGGGATGGTTTTTTTCATCTTGGGGCATTTGGAGAGGCAAAAGTTTCAGGACAGAATGAGAGTTCACCATTGCTGCCTAACTATTCTGATGAAGGAGAATTGCTAATTGGACTTTCTTCTCATCAAAAATCACAAAACATTCAGCTCTTAATTCAGATTCTGGATGGCTCTGCCAATCCTGAGAAACCTGTTCCTCAAGTCAATTGGAGCTATTTGGCAGGAAATCAATGGAAAGAATTTGATAAATATTCCGTCCTAATTGATGAAACAAATGGACTGATTCAAAGTGGATTGGTATCCTTTGCTATGCCCCGAGAGGCAGATAATACGCATACGATTCTGACAGATCAGCTTACTTGGCTGAAAGCTTCAGTCAATTCTGATTCGGATGCTATCCCTGATTTTATTGCAGTTCTAGCACAAGCCGTCAAGACAAAGTTTGAATCCTACGAGAACGATCCTTTGCGAGTGGGGAAAGCAATCCCAGCAGAAACTATCAGCAAACTTAAAATAGGTGAAAGTGCGATCAGTAAAATCCTGCAGCCTTTTTCATCCTTTGGAGGCAAAACTGCTGAATCCTCCAATGATTTTTACCAACGAATTGCTGAGCGGATTCGCCATAAGCAACGTGCAATCACATCTTGGGATTACGAGCATTTAGTTTTGGAGGAATTCCCTGCAGTGTATCAGGTAAAGAGCCTCAATCATACTAGCTACGATGGAGATCTCACAAAATACCGTGCCTTGGCTCCTCGAAATGTGACTTTGGTCATTATCTCAAATGTGCAAAACAAAAATGCCATCGACCCGCTTCGTCCAAAAGCAAGTGTAGCCCAGCTGTCTACGATCCGAGATTTTATCACAAGAATAAATCCTCCGGGAGTTTTCCTACATGTGGTAAATCCAGTATTTGAGGAGATTCAGGTCAGAACAAAAGTGAAATTTCACTCCTGGGCGGACAAGAACTTTTTTGCCAGAAAACTGGAAGATGATCTCAAGGCTTTCCTTTCTCCTTGGGCATTTGAAACGGATTTCGATTGGACTTTCACCGAATCTTTACACAGCTCAGTGGTACTTCACTTTGTGGAAAAACTGGAATATGTGGACTACTTGACCTGCTTTGAACTTTACCATCTGGTCAAAAATCCAGTTTCTGGAGAACACCTTTCAAGAACCAGAGTAGAGGCAGCCAAAGGCACTCGCGGAGTTTCGGTCCTTGGGTCAATCGGCACATTGAATTCCTATGGAGATCATCTTATTGAAGTGTTGGAAACTGAGGATTGCCTCTGTGAGGACAATGAAATAAAACCAGCTGCGAGCATCGCATCTGTAGAAGACGAGGACTTGGATGAGGCATTTTGATACTTAAAAAAATGGAACAGTCAATAACCATATCGAAAGCGAAACCTACCATCAAAAGCATGGATTATGAGCTACTGCGTACTGAAGCAATCAGCTATATCCAACGCGTGGGAGGAAAAATATGGACTGACTACAATAGTCACGACCCTGGCATCACCATTTTGGAAGTACTTTGTTATGCAATTACAGATTTGGGATACCGAAGCAATTTTCCCATACAGGATCTCCTAGCTGATGAATCTGGAAGCTTGAAAAACCAATTTTTCTCAGCTTCCGAGATCCTTCCCTCCACACCTGTCACGATAAATGATTATCGGAAATTTTTGATGGATGTGGAAGTCCTCGATGAAGAGGATTTAGAATGCCCTCGTGCTGGAATCAAAAATGCCTGGGTAATTATTCGCGAAAGCAATGAAATTGCTATTTATCCTGACAGAAAAGAAAAAACCTTAGCATACAACCCTTTTCCAACAACCGAAGAAGCTCTTCAACTTGGGATTTTGTACGATGTTTTGCTGGAGTTTGACTCTTGCGAGAATCTTGGAGACCTCAACGAGAATAAAATTAGCATGGAAATCGAAGTCGTGGAACACCCAGATTTGGAAGGTGTGGTCATCGATATCCAGATTGAATTCCCGAGATGGGATGATACCAAAGTGGATTGGGCAGATTCGGTTAGCATCCGCAAAAATGTACATGCAATCTCCATTCAATTCCAAAATGTGCCGGATGGGATTACGCTTGAATTCGACCTCAGTCCAAGCAATCTCATTGAATTAAAAGGTAACAAACTAGTGGCTGAGGGCCTTGATCCTCTTGAGGGACTAGGAACTTTGAGCAATCAGGTAAATACGTTCACCTACTCTAGTCCTGAGGGTATCTTGGCATTTTACCTGAAAAAAGTAGCCAAAATCAGACAGATTCTCGGGAAGGCAAAAGGGAGTTTACATGCCCATAGAAACCTATGTGAGGATTTTGTGGATTTTCATGCATTGAGAGTGGAGGAAATCCTGGTTTGCGCAGACATAGAACTGTCTCCAAACGCTCCTATTAATGAAACTGAAGCACTGATTTTTCAAACAATAAGCGCATTTCTTTCTCCTCAGGTCAACTTTTTCAATTTGGAAGAGATGCTCAATCGCTGCAAAAATGAAGCATTGCCGATAGCCAAGATCCAGCAAAATCCAGCAAAAATCTGGATCGAAATACCAACCTCTGACTATCCAAAACCAAAGTCCAGCTTAAGTATAATCGGCTCGGGTGGAAACGTAGGTATCTATGAGGCGCTTGAGGTGAGAACAGATCCAAAAAACAGTAAACTCTGCGAAATCCTACTTAGTCCAAATTTCCCCTCACCGGTTTTGATGGATGACGATCAAGTATTTCTAGGAAATTGGGAGGAATCTCAATGCATCCCAACAGAAAAACTTTTCGAAGGACCACTCCTAAAACATGGCTTTATAGATGAAGGAGAACTAGCTAAAGCCGACCGAAGATCCAGCATTCATGTAACGGATCTGATCCATATAATTATGGACATTCCAGGTGTGAAGGCAGTTAAAAGTATCCAAATAGCGAACAAACCACAGGATAATGCCAGCGGATCTATTCCATCTAAAAGTGTAAGATGGTGTCTTGAATTAGCAGTGGATGAGTATTACGTCCCAAGACTAAATACCGAACTGTCTAAAATCACTTACTACAAGGAAGAATTGCCTTTCCGGGCAAATCGGGAGAAGGTCGAAGATTTGTTGCAAGAATATAAAGCTGGCGAACGCAAGCAAAAGATCTATTATCCTAAAATGGATTTCGATTTGCCAACGGGAAATTTCAGAGATCCGGGAAATTACGATTCCATCCAAAATGACTTTCCGCTGGTCTACGGTATCACAGAAGCCGGTATGCTTCCAAAATCCCAAGGGAGGCCGAATCTGCTCCAAGTGCAGCAATTGAAGGCCTATTTGATGGTTTTTGAGCAGATGCTGGTGAATTACTTGAGTCAACTTGCCAATACTAGACACCTATTTTCCATAGATAATAGCACTGATGAATTTGGAAACCCAATCATTGATGCGACTTATTTTTCCCAGAGCTTAGAAAATCTAACACCTGATGGAGCAGCGCTTTGGAAGGATTTAGTAGCTCTTGAACCTACAGTCAAAGAAATTACAGAGTCGGTCGAAGACTTTCAAATCAGAAGAAATCGCTTCCTGGATCATTTGTTAGCACGTTTTGCCGAGCAATTTACCGACTACGGTTTACTTGCGCTGCGACTAAACCCTGTAAAAGGCCAAGCTAGATTGATTGAGGACAAAATGGCTTTTCTCAATAACTATCCGAAAATCTCCTCTTACCGAGGAAAAGGATTTGACTACAAAATCGGAGATCATTTTTGGCATCGGGAAAACTTGTCTGGACTGGAAAATAGGATCCAAGGATTAATGGGAATTAGAGAAAAATCTGCTTCCTGGCTCCGATTCTCTCCTGCATTTGAATTTGTGGAAGCTTCTGGCAACTGGAAAGTTCAGGTGAAGGATTCTTCAGATGTAGTTCTATTCGAATTAAAAGCAGTTTTTCAAAGTAAAGAAGAAGCTGCTTTGGCGTTAGAAATTGCACTTTTGATCGGAGCAAGCAAAGAAAATTACCAGATTAGCACAGGAGATTCAGGCTTCTCATTTGAATTGCATTGGGATGGAAAAACTGTAGGATCAAGCTTAAAAGTTGATTTTGGCGACGATACCGAAGGAGGTGATGCAGATCTTGCTCTTACGGAAGTTTGGGAGATTTTTCGAGAAGAATTCTTAAACAATCCCCTCGCAAATCGCAAGAATTTAAGTCTTGCTTTGGAGGCATTTTGGGAAGCCGATATCACAGTTAGCCTAGCTCCCGCGCCTCCGAAATACACCTTAGAATATGCTCTTTTTGACGCCCCTTTCGGGGCTGGGATAAAATTGATTGAAGGAACTTTGGAAGTAGAAGTTCCAGACGCTACTTCAGAACTGGAGCTACAAGAGCTAGCAGAAGAACGGCTAGAAGAGCTTATTTGGCAGATTTGCACTGCTGGAGTAATGCAAGCAGCCTATGTTACTGATCCTGCTCCTTATTCTTCACCTTATAAATTCTCAGTTAATGATCCAATCCGTGGGGGTATGCTTGCTAAAAGTGTGGAATCTAACTTCAATGCTCCTTTAGCCACATCCATTTTAAATGAGGATTGGGGAGATGCTTGGCTGGTTCAAGCTGGATTCGAACCAATAGAATTGAACTTCACAGAAGCCACGGCGATTGGTCCATTCATTCAGCTCAAAGCCAATCCAATGCCGCAAAAGTCTGATCAGATTCATTTCGAGCGTGCTTTTGAGATTATTGGGTTAAATGTAGAAGCACATGAAATTAAAATAGCAGGGCTACAAGCAGCACTCTTTGAAGATTTCGAGGATTTTGAAGTTCAATTTATACAGGGTGAAACCGAGCATTTGATTTACTACACCATCCATCAAATCCGGGAAGAAGATGGGGATACTATATTGGTAACTAAGAAAAAGCCAAGGCCTGACTTGGTAGAAAATCCTGAAAATGCCGAAGAGCAGCCCGGAGGTTTCGTGATTCTCAGCAGACAGTTTGAGGTAAAAACTGTGATTGGAGACTCTTTTAGAATACTAGGCGGAGCGGAAACGAAAGCAATTCAAAAAGTACAGCAATTTTTCGTTCGGGAATTTTTCTCACATGAAGGGACACATCTGATCGAGCATATTTTACTCAGACCAAAAGTAAAAGGTAAATATAAGCTGCCTGATGGACTTGGCGGATTTGTCAATGAAATCCTGGAAGATAAGCTCCTAGATCCGCACTCAGAAGATGAATGTGTCTGCACACTTGATGATCCTTATACCTGCATGGCGCATGTGATTTTGCCTTATTGGGCAGGTCGCTTTACAACTACAGACTTCAGGAGATTTCTGGAGAAAAAGATAAAAAGGGAGACTCCAGCGCATGTGTTTTTGACCATTTGCTGGATTAGTCCTAGCCATATGAAAGCGTTGGAATTGGCCTGGAAACTTTGGCTACTCGAAACGCTAAAATCTACTCAGGAGCCCAAAAAGCTTGCTGAGACACTCGCAGGGCTAATTGATGCCTTGGCGCAAATCCGAAACGTCTATCCTGTAGGCACTCTTCACGACTGTGACGAGGATGACAATTTGGAAAACTCCATCATTCTCAACTCCTCATCACTGGGAGAATTTTAACCACAACGATTATGAGCCAGATCATTTCAACTTATCCGATTTTTGAAGGTAGCCAGGTACTGACCAGTACTCAGCTCAACCAGCTCTCCGCCTACCTGGATCAGCAAGGCAGGCTCACCCGATCAAAGCTCATCGGAATTGGTGTAGTCTGCGGAATGCAGGTTCAGCCCTATCCGCAAAGTCTGCAGATTACAAAGGGATTAGGAATTACATCCGAAGGCTTTTTGATCCAAGGAGGCACTTTCAATGCGACACATTATCGCCCATATTCGTTACCAGAGGGCGTAGTTTACAAGCCTTTCAAGGACGTGGATCATGAGGTTTCACTTTTCGAATTACTGACAGAAGTCCCTACTGATAACACAGGCGTAAAAAAACTGACTAATCCCGCCAATTTTCTAAATGATAAATATGTCCTCGTTTTTCTGGAAATCTTTGACAAAGACCTGAAATCCTGCCTTGGGAATGCTTGCGATGATCGTGGTCAGGATCGATTACTTACGCTGAGAAGGCTTGTTGTAAGCGGAGCGGATTTGGATAAAATTCTAACTAAATCTTCCAACGTTCGTGCACCATTTTCAAATGCCTTAGACCTTCCAGAATTTTTTCCCCAAACCCCGCTATTTTACCCGGAAAATCCTGAATCAAATGAATATGAAGCTTTTGTAAAACACTATCAAAACTATATATCCCAAGCATTAAGCAAGGAATTTTTCGAAGCGATTTCACTTTCATATACCATTTTTGAACCTATCCTAAGTAAGGGTTATAACTTTTCCAACCCGCTGGATAATGCTACTTTACAAAACAAGATCTCTACCATTTCTTCTTTAATAGAAGGTAATCCAGCAGAAATTCAGGGCATTCAATACCTCTGGGATTTCGCCAAGGAACTTCTGAAAGCATACAGAGAATTCCGTGATTCCGCAGTTGAGCTTTGGTACAATTGTGTGACAGATAGCTCACTTTTCCCACTTCATTTGATGCTCGGTCGGGCAAAAACTAGCTCAGAAACACATGCCCAATTCCTAAAATATCGTCATGGGTTCGTACAGCCACCCATATTCAATCAGCAGAAATTGCTTGCAGAAACCTGTATTCAGCGACATAGAAGGGTGATTTTAATGCTTGAAAAGCTTGAAACAGAAATATTTAAAAAAGCTGACACTGAAAAATTCCCAATCAAGATCACTCCTTCCAAAGAAAAATTGGGGCTGTTGGGAAATCGTGCGCTTCCATATTATTACGACATCAAGTCAAAAGGAGCTATATCAACCTGGTTTTCTCTGGAAAACAGCTGGGTAGATCCAGGGTATATTCAGTTGTTGAACCCAGCAAGAATACCTGTTCAATCTTATGATAACCAACCAGATGATGAGGCTACCGAGGCCAAAAACCCTATTGAAACTCCCCTATTCTTTGACATAGAATCTTATCCTTTTCTGCGGATTGAAGGGCACCTAGGAAAACCATTAGACAGCACACTCAATTATTTGAATCAGCTCATTTTACAATTCAACCTCCCAATACATGTGGAAACCCTTCATTTAGGTGAAGTAGGTAAAGTAGAATTAATAGAAGATTGTGGATGGAAAGACCTTCAGGAAGAGTATGCTTTCCAACGGTATTTTATGCTTGGGATGATCATGGAATTGAAACAGATTTTTGACTACGTGACGGAATATGCCAAGGACTCTGAAGAGGAGGATTTCACCTCCAACGAGTTCTATATAAAAGCTTCCGAGGTTTTGGATTTACTTGTTGGGATGGTTAATGCTTTGCCAGAATGTCTCAAAGATTTGGTTTGGACAACCTTTCAAAACACCTATAAAAAACTACTTCAATACTTAATTGATTTCGCTTTGTTGGAATCAGGCCTTTTGAATCAGGTAAAAGCAAATCCAGAAAACACCAAAGAATTGGATTTCTATAATGGCATATTGATGAGGCTTTCGCCAGTTCTTTATAGGATTTTAGATTTGTTTTTCTTCACCAAGCTGCAGCGAATTTATACCAGCTATGAAAATCGGATTCAGCAGCTTGTCAAAGCAAATCAATTTTCTACCTACCTCAAAAAACACAATGGGCTTACCCATGAGGCTGGTGTATTGAAAGCAGGCACTTTCTTTTTGCTCCATGATGCGAAGCAAGAGCGCATTATCGGAGATTTCAGCTTGCCTTATTACTGTTGTGAATGCTCGCCATGCCTGGATGCTTGTGGAGAGCAAGGGTTCTCTTTACCTCCATTCGCCAGGCCAGATTATGCAGTAGCCTATACAGAGCAACCAATCAAGCTGGAGATCACCTTAAACGACGCCTTAGTTTCGGGCAGAAGCTATGTTGTTTTAGCGTCTGGATCATCCTCCGCTCAGAATGGAAAAGTAGAAAAAGACCCAAATTCAAATAGTTTCAGATACACTTCGGCTCCAGGATTTACCGGGGTCGACAGTTTCCAATATGTCCTACGGGATACCAAAACAAATCAATCCGATCAGGGAAAAGTCAGCATTTTAGTCAAAGGCGCACTGGGTTGTTATTCTATTGAGGTGCTTAATTGCTGGGGAATTGAACGAGTAAGACAGACACTGGAGGAAAGAAAAATTGAAGCCGCAAACGAGTCGGATTCTCGTGCTGTTGACTTGCTTCTGAAAAGTCTCACAGATACAAAAGGCTTCTCAATTGACGAAATTAGGTTCAGCGTATTGGAAGATGAGCAATCAAGGAGGCAGCTACTGAGTTGCCTAGGACTCCTAACTGATCAGATGACTTATCAACAACAAGAACAAGCAATCTTGGATCATCAGGGGAAAAATTGTGGAGCAATAGTAACTCCAGAATGTACTTCGCTAGGAGTGAAAGGGACTGTGACAGGAGTGGATGGAAATGTTCTTTCCAAAGTAAGAGTGACGGTGGTTGGGGAAGATCTAAACACATTTACTAATGGTGAGGGAATATACGAAGTCCAATTCCAATCGCCTGGCCAAACATTACTTTTTGAATTTGACGGATTTGAAAACCAAGAGGTGGAAATCTGCAGCCAAAGTGAAGCGAACGTAACGTTGGTTCCAAGTCCTAAACCAGCCAGAGAATGTTATTCCATCGCAATTATCTCCACATGGCAAGAAGATTTCATTCGAGCCGTAGCAAAAGACAGACAATTGACTCGTCCATCAGGAAACCTTCCTGAAGTGATCACTAATCTGCTGGAAAGCCTAAGATCAACTGCTGGCTTCACCTCCACAGAACTTCGCGAAACGACTGCAAGTTCTTCGGAAATTCAAAAAATGATTTTGGAAAGTGTAGGCATAGACTCAGCTAGTATAAGTCCAAAACTGTATGCGACAAGAATTGAGGAATACCAAAATAGTAATTGCGGTGCTCGACGAGTGATTGTGGGTAGAGTGTCCTCCGAGCTATTAACTGCCGATGAAATCAAGGTAATCTTGGACTCAAATAAAGTGTCCTATTTGGAAACTTCTGATAAAACCGTCCTAGATGAAACTTACAGAGCTGCAATCACTGACTCCGCCTTGACTGAAAAGGACCTCACTCTTCTGAAGAAAGACACATTGATTAATATTCTCAAGGAAAAGTCAATATCCACCAGCTCTGCTGACAACAAGAGTGTGTTAATTGGAAAAATCCTGGGTAAATAATGGCTTCACATTTGATCCATCGGCAACTTATAGAAGCAAACTTTCAGAATAAGGAAATTGCTTTATCTGGGCAAAACTTGCTTCAGGAACGCTATAAAAATGTCTTAATTCCATTGATGGAGCAGGTATTTGATGAATATAGCCCCAAAAGTTGGTCTCTCAGGATAGAAAAATTAGAACTTGACTTAGGAAGATTCCCTGCTGATCTGCCCGAAAAAATGATGCGTGATAGGCTAAGAGATGTGCTTGAAGATCAGCTCAGGAAAATCTACTTAGAAAAAGGAATTTTAGCTGATCCGACCTCCACTTCTAATTTCAAGAAAGAAAAACCTGGATTATCTAAAATTCATTCTGACTGGGAAAAAATCACTTTTTACCTTATTCACGGGAGACTTCCTTGGTGGACTTCATCCAAAGAAAAAAAATCCATTCAATCGCTTTTCAATCAAGTACTGAATGAAAATCATTCCTTACTCAAATCCTGGTTGAAGGAAAATCCTATTTCCTTGGCTACGGCAAAAAGACTGTCTGTTCTCCTTACTGAAAATGAACTGGAAAGTATATTTCAAAGTGGCTCAGGGCCTACTAAACAGGAGTTCAAACTCATTTTAAACTTCCTCGAACTATTGCTTACTGAATCAATCCTCAAGAAAGCTGAAATTCGATTTTGGTTAAGTGCCGTTGTATTGTTTTCTCTCTTTGGAAGAAAGACTGGGCTCACTTCATTTATCCAATCTGGATTTGCATCATTGAAAACACAGGAAAAAAAGAAAGCTGTAGAAACAGCGCAATTTCTGATTTTCATGAGCAAGTTTATTGTCCAATTCAGTAGCAATAAACCTGCCTCAGAGAACGGAAAAATAGCCTCTGAATCTCTCAATTTGGTTAGGAATAAGAATATTGATTTTTCAAAAGTCGAAAAATTTCTACCCTCGGTTACTTCATTTTGGAAAACCGTTGTGGAAAACTTAATCAGTGAATCATTACCTAAGAAGGAGTTATCCACAGCCAATAATGAGCTTGAAAAGCTAGAATTTCTTGAGAATAATTTGGCGCAATCAAAAGCACCAGACCTAGACGAATTGATAGTTATCAACAACGCCGGTCTGGTCTTGACAGCAGCTTTTCTTCCTCGATTTTTTGAAAATTTAGGCTTGGTGAAATCAGGTAGATTCATTTCTGATCAAGCTCAATTGAGGGCAGTAGTGATTCTGCAGGAAATGCTCGGAACAGATCAAGAATATGACGAGACAGATTTGATTCTTAACAAGCTTCTTTGCGGAATTCCGCCTGCAGCAGCGCTCGGCTTACTTCCAAAAATCACTTTGTCTGAAAAAGAAGAAATCACATCTCTTCTTAATAGCATGGCGGAGCAATGGACAGCTTTAAAAAGCCGCTCCGGAAAAATGGTTTCTGAGGGATTTTTCCAACGGGAAGGATCACTTAGAAGAGTTAGTAAGGGTTATCAACTTCAGATCCAACGAATGCCTTTCGATCTATTGTTGGATCGCCTGCCTTGGACTATCGGGATGATCAAGCTGCCTTGGATGGATGAACTAATAGCTGTAGAATGGTAAAATCGAACCCAAATAATGCGGAGGTAGTTCAGGCAGAGCTAGACTGGCTTCAGACACTTCTGAAAGCTCGATCGGCAATGAATGCCAATTCTGGTTCGAGTATTCGGGACGTCTTAGAAATTCCCGCTCCAACTTTTGAAAAGGAGTCTGGCTCATATGCCAGGCTTATTCAGCGACTAAATCTATCTGCAGAGGAAAGATTCTTATTGATTTTGGCAGCTGTCCCTCATATCAAGCCTCAGATGCTGGATATGTTTATGGGAAAAAATCAGCTGACCCAGCAGATTTTCACAGAATTCGGCGGTAGAAAAGGCAAAAACCACAACGGTTTTATCCCCACAGGCGAGACTGTTCTTTTTATCCTTGCTGGAAGCGACCTCGCAAAGCGATTCAAATACCTCGGCTTGTTCAGTCAAGAAACCACACTTTTCAAAGAAGGTCATTTAAAGCTCAGTGATACGGATCCTGATGATCCCTACCTGAATGGAACCCTGACTATCTCCCGAGATACACTTCAAGAAATAACCAGTGGTACTGTTCGTAAGCCTGATTTCAGTGCAGATTTTCCTGCGCAATTATTGGAAACAGAAATGAGCTGGGATGACCTCGTGCTCAATCCACATACTGAAGAGGAGCTTCGGGAGATTGAAATCTGGCTTAAGCACAAGGATAAATTGCTTCAAGAATGGGGCATGCATAAGAAACTAAAGCCCGGCTTCAAGGCGCTTTTCTATGGACCTCCTGGCACAGGAAAAACGCTGACTACAACGCTACTTGGACAAAAACTAGGATTGGATGTCTACCGAATCGATCTCTCGCGAATGGTATCAAAGTATATCGGAGAAACTGAAAAAAATCTTGCGAAGATTTTTGATCGGGCGGAGCGAAAGGGATGGATCTTATTTTTCGATGAGGCTGATGCTCTTTTTGGAAAAAGGACTTCTGTCTCCGACGCACATGACCGGTATGCAAACCAAGAGGTTTCTTATTTACTTCAGCGGATTGAAGACTATGATGGCTTGGTGATTTTGGCTACGAATCTTAAAAACAACTTGGATGAAGCCTTTATGAGAAGATTTCAAGCCTCTGTTTTTTTTCCTATGCCTCAGCCTGATGAACGAAAAAAACTCTGGAAAAAAGGATTTCCGTCCAATGTAGAACTGGAAGATCGCATTGATTTGCAGGAATTGGCACGAACCTATGAGCTTTCTGGAGGATCTATAATTCAGGTGATTCAGCATAGTCTTTTGATGGCTTTGGATCAGCAAAGTGCCCAAGTAAAGCTTGGCGATATCAAAGAAGGAGTTAGAAGAGAATATCATAAAATGGGAAGGACAATATGAGGAAGAAAGTCAGAAAAAAGCAGGATCAAGATAAAGATCAAGAAGATGTGGTGGTCGTAGTAGCTGAGAAGGAAAAGGAGAAAGATCAAAAACCAGAAGTGAAAATGACTCCTGTGGAAGAAGAACAAGAGCCGATGACACCGTTGGCAGCTGCATCTCCGATGAAAGCTGAAGTAAAAAAATAATATGGGAGCTCTAGCTGAACGTAAGCCTATGCCTATGCCATTGAGAAATGGGGAGGGAAGACATACGATTCAGCCAAGCTTAAAAATTGGTCGACCCGGAGACAAATACGAACAAGAAGCCGAATCTGTAGCAAATCACGTGGTGATGGCTCCTTCAAATGCAGCACCCGCATTAGCGATGAGTCCCGCACCAGCTTCTGAGGCAGCTTTTCAAATGAAAGTAGAAGAGGAGGAAGAAACGCTTCAAATGATGCCTTTTGCAGAAAGCACTTCCCTTCTTCAACTGAGTTCCATGGAAGAAGAAGAATCCATCCAACTCAGCCCAGATTTTTCCAAAACAATCCAAAGACAGGAAGAAGAGGAAGAATCTATCCAACTTTCGGCAGATGGCACAGCTATAACTTCTCCAGACATTTCTTCACAAATCACCCAGAGTAAAGGTTCAGGCCAAGCACTTCCCGCACCAGTTCAAGCGGAAATGGGAAGTAAGATTGGAGCGGATTTTAGCGGAGTCAGCATTCACACCGATTCTCAGGCAGTTGGAATGAGCAATGCTCTTGGAGCACAGGCATTCACGCACGGAAATGATGTCTATTTCAACGAAGGAAAATATCAGCCGGAATCTTCTCAGGGTAAGCATTTGCTGGCCCATGAATTGACCCATACCGTACAGCAAGGAGCTGCTCCTGTTCAGCGAATGCCACTTCAGCAGATTAGCTCAACAAAACCTCAAGTACAGCGCCTACCCTGGGCTGTGAGAGAAGGATTGGCTGAGTTTGCCAGCTATATTCCAGGCTATTCCTTACTAACAGTTATTATCGGATATGACCCATTGGCCGGCAGAAGTGTTGAAAGAAATGGTCCAAATCTCCTTCGTGGACTTTTAGGGCTTATTCCGGTTTTCGGGATGCTACTTTACAATAAGCTGGATGAACTAGGAATCATCAACGATGCCTTTACTTGGGTAGAAAGCGAGATGACTTCTCTCAATCTAACTTCCAGCAGACTGAGTGATACATTGGAAGAAGCTTGGGACCGAATGGGGCTTACGGAAGGCTGGGATGGGAATATTAGGATTCTGGATCAGACTTTTGGACAACTCTATCGAGACATAGTCACTTTTGCAGGTAGGGTAAAAGACCAGATTTTCAACCTAATCAAAGATGCATTAATGGCAGGGCTAAAAGCACTTGCCGATGCTTTCCCAGGATATCCATTACTGACCAAATTACTCGGACACGACCCACTCACAGGTGAGGAAGTAAACTCTACCACGGCTGAGAAAATCGAAGCATTTTTACTCCTGATCGGAAAAGAAGAAGAGCTAGAGCGTATGCAAGCTGAGGGTACCATTCAGGAAACTGCTGATTGGATCGATGCTGAACTCGCCGCTTTAAACTTCAGCTTTGAGGAAGTTAGAGGACTATTTGAAACAGCCTGGAATGCATTTTCACTGGAAGATATCCGGGATCCAATGGGGGCATTTCAGAGAACGGTGGCCATATTCACACCGTTCACTACCCGTGTTTTCACTTTTGCAAGCAACGTTGCCATCAAGGTCCTTGAGTTTATCAAAACAGCTCTTTTGGCGCAGCTTTCTGCCTATGCAAGGGAGCAACAGGGCTTTCATCTGCTTACTGTAATTCTCGAAAAAGATCCGTTTACTGAAGAAGTTGTCCCAAGAACGACGGTTAATCTGATTCGAGGATTTATGAGCCTGATGCCAGGCGGAGAGGCACAATTCCAACAAATGCAGGAAACGGGAGCGATTGAGCAAACTGCTTCCAGAATTGATGATGCCGTAGCAACCCTTAATTTTTCTTGGGGGTATATCACAGGCCTATTCTTGGGTCTTTGGAATAGCTTTTCCATTCAAGATGTCTTTCATCCAATTGATGCATTTCTCAGAATTGTTGAGACGCTAGCTGCGCCTGTTCAACGCCTTTTTGCCTTTGTAGTCACCATAGTGCAGATCTTGGTGGAGGTGATCCTGGTGGTGATGAACTTCCCTATTGATACTATTCAGCAGATAATAGCCAATGCACAAAGTGCTTTTGCTGATATCAAGAGGGATCCCATCGGATTTATTAGAAATCTTCTAGGTGCTGTCAAGCAAGGATTTGTACAGTTTTTTGATAATATTCTCACTCACCTACTTGGTGGCTTGAGAGATTGGCTATTTGGAGAATTAGCATCTGCTGGGATCAATCCGCCCGCTGATTTGACCTTCGAAAGTATTCTAGGATTTGTGTTGGATGTCCTTGGTCTGACCATGGACAATGTATGGGAAAGACTGGAAATGAAACTCGGACCAGAGCGGGTCGCTCAGATCCGTGGAGCGATCGATACCCTGACTGGGATCTGGACTTTCATCAAGGACGTGTGGGAGCGTGGCCCAATTGCGATCTGGGAATATGTACAGGAGCAATTGAGCAACCTCTGGACTATGGTGCTGGAGCAGGTGCAAAACTGGGTGGTCACTCAGATCATCACTCAGGTCACCACTCGCCTACTTTCTATGCTTGATCCTACAGGAATCATGGCGGTGGTCAATAGTTTTATTGCATTCTACAGAGCCATTCAATCCTTTATTGAGAAGCTTCGGGAAATGCTGGAAATCGTCAATTCCTTCGTGGCTGGCGTAGCGAATATCGCCCGTGGCAACATCGCAGATGCCGCTAACTTCTTGGAGGCAGCATTGGCTAGAGCTATCCCAGTAGCTATTGGATTTTTAGCAAATCAAGTTGGCCTGAGAGGTCTTGGAGCCAGAATAGCTGAAATGATCGGCGGCCTACGAGATCGGGTAAATGCCGCGATTGACTGGTTGATTGATCGGGCGATAAGCGTGGGTGGAGCGATTTTACAGGCAGGGAGAAATGCCATTGATGCAGTCATGAATTGGTGGAATGCTCGTGTCACTTTTACGGCAGCAGATGGTCATGAGCATGCTATCTATTTAGAAGGAGATGAGGAAAATCAGCAATTAATGATAGCCAGTAACCCGATCCAATTCGAGACTTTCATCAGAAATATCGAAACTGATAATAATCCAGAAAGAGCTGACGCTAAAGTACTAGCACTTAGCAAAGCACAAGAAATTGATACTGAAAAAAGACGCAGGATAGATAGAACCCAAAGTGAAGAACAACAGGAAATAGATGGAAATGCAAAGAAAAATAGGATTCAAGAATTACTCCAAGAGCTAAGACCTCTTGTAGAAATATTCTTTGGAACCGACCGACCGGAAGGTCCTCCAGAAAGACTCTTGCCTGGCACTGATCCAGTCGGCTTCGGGCAATCGATGGATATCAAAGAACTGCATTTAACTAATAAGCCATCTGATGGATCTACCCCAACACAAGCTGCTCAAACCGAATATGACAAGCTGAATAAAAGAAGAACTTCTTCAGGTGCTTCCTACTATATCCGTGGTCATTTATTAAATCACAATATTGGAGGACCTGGCACTTGGCCAAATATGGTTCCTCTATCCCGAGAGGGAAATAGCACTCATGAATCTACCGTAGAAAACCAAGTGAAAGCCGCTTTTGATGCAGGAGCTGTGATTGAATACTCTGTTCATCCGTCTCCTCAAAAATTCAATGGTGGAGCCAGTGGCATAAAAGCAGAAATTGATGCTAGTGATGATGATGCTCAAACGAAAGTCGATAAAAAGCAAATTGTAGATGCTGAAGCAAACGTACCTCAAACCTTAATAACAAAAGCATATACTCTTAGAAAAAATGAGACCAATCAATTTGAAAGAGATCATACTATCGTGGACTTACCAGTTCAAAACCCCGTGGAACGAACAGCGAGTTCTTATCATGTATCTAGGACTGGTGAGCCAATAGTCTATTTAAATTATGATAATGATCACGATCGTATTAGACAAACTACAGGACTCACTGCCGACCAAGTAACTTTGATGTTAACTGTAAGAACATCTAGAGGCCAAAGATTTGGGCAGTACGCCACTTTTTTGAGAGCGGCTGGCCTACCAGAAACCGACATAGAAACTAGAGCAAGTGCGTTAAGCTCCAATCCAAGAGTTTCACTAGGAGCTCCTAGAGAATAAGAAAGGTTATTGCTAAATCCACAAAATACCTTACCCCTTATTCCATATTCCTAAATAAATACCCACTTTAATTAGCTGGTTTACCAGCATACCGTCGGGAATTTTAATTTCACTTTTCCAGACCTTAAGACCCTTTTAGCAAAAGCGTCATCTGAAAAATCCGGAGATCAAATGGCTGTATTAGCAGGTTTACCCCTAAAACATTTTCTAGCTGAGGAAATCATCCCATCCGAAATTGATAATGAATTGTGAATATGTGAATCGGGATTATGGCTTTGCTAACTGGAAAAACTGGTGAAATCATTACCATCGCCTGCTTTGGAGCTTTGATCTTATATATCCTTTTTTGCCTTAAGTAAAAACCATGCAGACTTGGTGCGACCATTTCGTGTTCCACTATTCCCCTATTTCCCAGCTATCGCTTTGGTCATAGCAGTAATTGCGATGGTTGCGATGAGCATTTACAATGTAGAATTAATGCTGATTTTCTGGGGATTGATAGGTTTTGGGTATGTGAGTTTTCGGTGGTATCAGAGGGAGGGGGTGAACCAACACCTTTATAATTATACAGTTTTAAAACAATTTGAATTATTCATCTTGCAAAGAATATCTTTCCAATTCTATGGTTTTCTTAAATTCGTTCACCATGTACAAAACCAAAATATCTAATATGTCAATGGATGGACTATGAAAGTAAATTCATATCAACTTTGTATTTTTCAGAATGGAAATGGAAAATATTTTTGAATGGATTAGAGGTATTGTTTGTCAAAATCCATTTTGGTCAATAGTAGGAGCAGTATTTACACCAACAGCAATTATCCAGCTAAGGAAATTTTATCTCGAATACTACTCAAAGCTTGAAATAAAAATTCTGCGAGTTATTATTCTTCCCAGAGAAGCAAATTTTAATGTACCAAGAAATCAAATTTATTTTAGTGTTGAAGCGGAAATAACTAAGAAAACCAGAAAATTGATTTATCTGAAAAACACTGAATGCAGAATTCTTACAGATTCAATAGTAACCAGATGGTATAACACAAATTGGGGACCAGGAAAAATTAATCTAACAGATACCAGGTCTAGACCTGTTAGCTGTAATTTTTTTGAATTCGCAAATTATAGTATTTATCAATTTGAGATCCGAATAAAAGAAGATGGAACAGGTAAATTCTGGACAAAAAAGACACTATCCCGAAAAGTGTGTAAATGAATTTTAAGGTTGGTTAGAATTTTAGAC
>NZ_CAXBBX010000018.1:0-85644 GCF_963974365.1 uncultured Algoriphagus sp.
TTTTTAACATTTTTCAAATAGCTTTAAAACGGTCAACCTATATCAGGGAATGACAGTAGCGTCAGCGTTAACAAGAAAAAAATTAGAATTTACAAAAGAGTGATGATTGTGTCAGGCTGAGCGAAGTCGAAGCCCCATTTTAATGCGAGTAAAATTATTGTCCTCGACTTCGCTCGGACTGACACGATTTTAGATGAAAACATAATCCGTCATTGAGAAGGGTGCAATCTGTATTTCAGAAGACTGGAGATTCGGACGCACTAAAGTTGAACGCCACTTAAGTCGTTTCGTGTAAGACTTCACCTATATTGAAAATTAATGACTAAAGCATCTTAGAGAATTTTCCACCCTAAGATTGAGGCTACTTCAGCCTGTCCCGTTAGTACGGGAGTCTTCGGTCATAGGCCAGCCTCGCTTTAGCGGGTCTTCGGTCTGCTGAAACAAAGAAAAAGAGGGTGCTGACATCAGTGCCAACAAAAAGAGAAACAACATGAATACACAACTTAACCGTCGTGACTTTATAAAAAAAACCTCTGCTGCTGCCATAGCAACCATGGGAATGGGCGCGCCATTGGCGGGGCTGTTATCATCCTGTGGTACTGACAAAATCCCGGCAACGGCAGATTCGGTGATCTTACTTTTTATGGCTGGAGGAATGGCGCACACCGAAACTTTCGACCCAAAGAAATACACCCCATTTCGCAAGGGAATGGAATCCAAGGAAGTGCTCAGCACCTTCCCTTCCATTCCGACGGCTTTGGATGGGATCCACTTTTCCGAAGGTCTGGAATCCATCGCCAAAATCATGGACAAGGGAACGCTGATCCGCTCCTACGTGGCGGCAGATCTGGGGCACATTCTTCATACACGCCACCAGTACCATTTCCATACCTGCTACGAACCTCCACAATCCGTGGTCGTGCCACATTTAGGTTCTTGGATCTCCAAGGAACTCGGCCCCTTAAACCCAGTGATTCCGTCCTTCATTAATATAGGTCAGCGATTCTCTGTGGGTGAAGGCGAGGAACTGAAGGCTTTTCACAGCGCAGGTTTTCTGGGTTCTGAGCATGGCCCATTTTTGATTCCCGATCCTTCCGCGGGTTTAGATAGCGTACGCCCTCCTATCGGTATGTCCACACAGCGTTTTGAATCCAGAAACCAACTTTACCAAGACCTGATTTCTGCAGGCGCAATGGGCGAGTATGGTTCGGACTATCAAAAGGAATCACTGAAGCGATCCATGGAGCAGGCGTACATTCTGCTGAATTCCCCTGAAGCCAAGGCTTTTGATCTGAGTCAGGAGCCAAAGGAAAGCTATGATAAGTACAACAACAGTAAGTTTGGGCTGGGTTGCCTGCTGGCAAAAAGACTGGTGGATCAGGGTGCTAGATACATCACGGTCACTTCCGAGTATGAGCCTTTCAAAGGCTGGGATACCCATGATAATGGACATACCCGATTGACAGAAATGAAGAAGATGATCGACTCTCCTATCGCCCAACTTATCTCTGATCTGGATGAAAGCGGGAAACTGGACAGAACCCTAGTGATCGTAGCTTCTGAGTTTAGCCGGGATATGCTGACAGAAGGAAGACCTGGGCTGAAAGTGAAAGATCAGGTGGAAGTGCCGGATATCATAGAAGACATGAAAAACTACGGGATGCATAGGCATTTTACCGATGGCTGCTCCATGCTGATGTTTGGTGGAGGAATCAAAAAAGGTCACGTGTATGGCAAAACCGCAGATGAGCGACCTTGCAAAAGCATAGAAAACCCTATCAAAATAGACAGCATTCACCAGACGGTCTATCATGCCTTAGGCATAGCTCCCGAAACAAACTACGAGATCGAACAGCGCCCATTCTTCACCACGCCTGATGGCCATGGGAAGGTGGAGTTTGATTTATTGAGAAAGGGGTAAGTGCTTAATACTGAATTTTTAGCCTAATTTCTTCGACTTTTTAACTAAGGGTTGCGGGGTAAGGAAAGTAGGTGTATTTTGATGGGGATAAAAGGCATATTTTTTAAGTGCCATCACGAAATAAAATAAATAGGAACATCAACAATAACAGTGGATATTAGTCTAATCGGAAGAAGATCACCAGTTGGGGATACACAAACGTTGTAGGGCATAAAAAAAACGTGAGACACATAATTCCAATATTATTATTCTTATCCATTGTACTTGACAGTTCTGCTCAAACCGACAGCTTGAAAAAGGTAAATCCTAGCTTTACCAAAATGCTTATTGGAACAGAAAATATTTATGCATTGAATTCAAGCGGACAACTTTTTGCTTGGGATTTAAAGAACCTAATTAGAACCTTTACGAGTGACACGACTGTAAAGTATACCTCCATTGCCAAAGACAAGTCGAATAAAATATATCTAGGTACAGCAAAAGGCAAAATTTTCACGATTAACAAAAACGACTATTCAATTGACCTACACCTTGAACTAAAAAAGGACTACAGCGTCACTGATATCTTTTTCAATACTTCAGATGAAATTTTTCTAATTGTTCCTTATGCAGTTTATGATCCAGTGAAAGATAAACATTGGACTGATTTTGAACACCAACCAAATGGCATGATTGTGTCAAAACGCTTCTTATTCATTTTTAGGAAGCGGACAAACCAATATTTTGACATGCCTCAGTATACTTTCATTGACAGTCAAGACAGAATTTGGATGACTAAGAGTTTTGGAGAATTTGGTGGTTCAGTTCAAATTTTCGACACTCGAAAGAGAACAGAATTAAATGCTGACATAGATAGCCTAAACTTTGGGCTGCTCTTTCCAAAGTCAGTTTTTGAAGATAAAAGCCAAAATATTTATATAACCTCAGGTCTACAGCATTTTATGAAAAGCGGTGATATTTTTAGAATTAAGAATAATCTCGCTACTAAGATTTATGACAGCGAAGATTTTAGAGATACCAGGAACAACAATCCTTTTGGTGGTGGGATTTTCATCGGACCAGGTGCATATAACTCTTTTGACAACAAAATTTACTTTGCTACTACTGAAGGTTTTTATCGTGCGTCAATTCCCAATGAAGGAAGAATAGAAAATCCTGAATTGATTTTTAAACCAGAGTTGCTTTGGGATAGAGAACCTTTGGCAATTGGGGTTTCAATGTCAATAAAAAAGTTAGAATTTACAGACGACCAAAGACTTGTTTTCCTGACTTCAAATAATGGAATTGGGATTTATGATGGAACAGAATTAAAAATGATAAAATAAAAAACGGCGCACAATTGAGCGACGGCCGCGGGTCATAAGCCCCCACTGAGCGTAGAATATGAGTTGAGGCCACTAGGTGTAGATTGTATCTACACCTCCATATCCCATCCAATTTTTAATTGGTCACCTAGATCAAAATCAATTACAAATTGATCTTGATACTTAGCTAAAGTTGCAAACTCACCCGCCTAAGGATAAAAAGAGCCAGCCAAAACGGTAGACTTAATCCTCAGCCTGTTATCTTGTTTGACGCCCCCCACACCGTGGCCTGTGTCTTCACAGACCACTTCAATCCCGGTCTGTGACACAGACCGAGGCGACTTAAACAACCTCCCTCCCCTTTATCAGCTTAGATCCCCAATTTTCTACTCAGAGCATATCCCAATGAGCTCAGCTTACATAATTATCAGTTCAGAACACATAATTATCAGCTCTGAGCACATATTTTTCAGTTAATCAAACATTACTATCACCTCTAAGCACCTATTTTTCAGTTCAGAGCACCTAATTATCAGCTACTTTCCTCTCAGGATCAGTTCTGAATCTTTAACTAGGAAATCAGATCCGCTCCCGAGCTGCTTGAGACAGATAAATTGATTTTTTGAATACCGTAGCATTCCGGAAATAAATGGGTTCAACTTTTCATAGCCCAGATTTCACCGTCCCACCCTAAACCTTTCAGGTTTATAACAAGCTTAACCTTCATTCCCTGAAATCCTATTATCTTAAAGAGTGTACTAATTTAGGTCGCAAAGCATTCTTTTTCTTTCTTCCTAATTCAAAAAATCAGAAACCCATGAAAAACCTTTGCCTCGTCTTATTCATTTTCCTTCTACTTCCCTTGACAGTAATGGCACAGCAAAATCGGGTTCGGGAGGTCAGGAAGAATGTTCCCTTGGATTCTATTGTATTAAGTGATCCAGCTATTTTGGCGGATTCCAGCACTAAGATGTATTATATGACCGGAACTGGCGGGATGCTATGGAAAAGCGCGGATTTGAAACTTTGGGATGGCCCATATAAAATCGCAGAAACCGACCCAGACTCCTGGATGGGGCCTAATCCCATGATTTGGGCCGCAGAACTTCATGCTTACAAAAACAAGTACTACTATTTTGCCACCTTCACCAACCGGGCGGTTAAGATCGATACCGTCGATGGAAATGTGATAGAGCGTCGCGCCAGCCATGTTTTAGTGAGTGACAAGCCAGACGGTCCCTATGTGCCGATGCAAGACGATACGTACTTACCTGCAAGTATGCCTACGTTGGATGGCACTTTCTGGGTAGATAAAGATGGAAAACCTTACATGATCTACTGCCATGAATGGTTGCAGAATGGAAATGGCACTATGGAAAAGATTGAGCTGAAACCGGATTTAAGCGGTTCGATAGGTAAAGGAAAAATACTTTTCCGAGCCAGTGATTCGCCCTGGAGCCGTGAGAAAGATGACAACGGCAAGGATAAACCTAACAAAGTAACCGATGGCCCCTATTTGTTTGAAACAAAAACGGGAAGGTTGGGGATGATATGGACTAGTTGGGTTTACAGTGACTATACCCAAGGAGTGGCTTATTCAGAAAGCGGAACCCTGGATGGCCCTTGGATTCAGGAAAAAGACCCGATTACTCCTCCAAATTTTGGTCATGGCATGTTGTTTCACACCTTGGAAGGGAAGCTGCTGATGTCAGTACATAGTCACAAGAGCGTGAATGGACGGACCATCCGTCATCCTCATTTCTTTGAAATTGATCTGTCCGGCGATAAGCTAGTTGTTGGCAAGGAGTATATGCCATAGAGCGGAGATTGCTGAGTTTTTAGAAGTTACCTGCCTTTGTTCGGTGCAAACTCAGGTACCTTAGGAGGGTATCCTTTTAACTTCAGAAGAGACACATTAAGCTTCAGAAGTTAATTAATTACCTTCTGAGGATACCTTTTTATGCTTTGAGGAGAGCTTACTCTGTTCTGAACAGAACTAGTTAAGCTCAGAAGAGAAAAAGAAAGCTTCGGAGCAAAACTTTTTATTCTTGGAGTGAAGAAAGAAAGCTTCGGAGGAGAACAAGTTTTGCTTTTATCAGAATTAATTCGCCTCCGAATGTAATTTTTCAGGAAAGTAAACTTTTTATTTTATAGAGGTACTATCCTAGAATCTGGGATTTTTCTGGCAAAAGCTTAAATCTATCCAAAAAATTATTTAAAAGGCCAAAAGAGGTTAATTAAATATTTTACATAAGTATTATTTTTTATCATCAATCTTAAGATAATATTAAGATTTCTTGCAACCATTGACTTATTTTTTTACGTAAACCCCTCCCAAAGACTAGTTCTTTTGAGATAAGTCCTGAAAAGTTGGCGTGATTTTGGTTTTAGTATGCATGCATCCTTTTTATAGAAAATTGCATCTACTAACTAGGAAGCCTTAGAGAGCCAACAACCGGAAAGAAATACCTAACCAATATTATTTATACCTAAACCCACTAAATATGAAAACGCTACAAGTACCAAACTGGATGAGAAACTTGATGATGGGCTTTGTCGCTTTGCTTTGGCTTAGCCCATCTGATGCCTCAGCTGATGACATGAACGGTGTCTCATTTCAAGTATTCTATGACGAACTGATGCCTTATGGTGATTGGGTCAAAGATGGCCGTTATGGCTACGTATGGTTACCTGCTGTGTACGATGATTTCCATCCTTATGGAACAAACGGACACTGGGTGATGACGGAATATGGAAATACCTGGGTTTCAGATTACGATTGGGGTTGGGCGACATTTCACTACGGTAGATGGTATTATGATGACAATTACCGAAGCTGGGCGTGGATCCCGGATTACAACTGGGGACCAGCATGGGTAGACTGGAGAACTGGTGGCGGATATTACGGATGGGCACCTATGGGTCCTGGATTCTCTGTCAATGTGAGGATCAACATTCCTACTGCATACTGGTTGTTTGTACCACAAAATAGATTTGCATACCACAATGTGTACAACTACTATGTGCCATACGCTAGAAGAGTCAAAATCTATAACAATACCACAATCATTAATAACACGGTGGTTTATAATAACAACAGATACTATGCAGGACCTTCAAGAAAAGAGATTCAGCGCGTAACTAGAACAACCTATCCTGTACACAGCGTGCAGTCTGCTAGAGCTGCTGGGAGAAATACCGTATCCAGAAATACCGTTAATATATATAGACCAGACTTAAACAGCGGCGGAAGAACAACCACTGCAGCTAGACCTTCTAGAGTACTTGCAAACGGACAAAGCAGAACACAACCTGCATCCGTACCATCCAGAGGAAATAGCAGAACTGAAACTGTATCCGGAAGATCAGCTACTACTCCTGCGGGAACTACCAGATCTAGCGAAAGAACTTCCTCTTCCCGTTCTAGCAACACAGAAGTGAGGACCACTACCCCATCGTCTAGTCGTGGTGGAAGTTTTGAGACAAAGCCGTACTCCGGAGCTCAAACCAGAACCGCTACGCCTAGCAACTCTAGAAGTAGTGAAACTAGAACTTCTACTCCGTCAAGCAGAGAGTCGCAGACCAGATCTAACCCTACGAGAACACAAAGTTCTGCTCCGACTCAACGATCTAATGAATCTAGAACTCAGCCAGCTCCTACTCAACGTACGACTCAGCCGAGAACTCAATCTGCTCCGGCTCAGCGTTCGACTCAATCTAGGACACAGCCAAGTAGCTCTTCTAGACCTGTAGTAAAGTCTAGTGCACCTACGAGATCAACTGAGTCCAGAACTCAGTCTTCCTCCAGTAGATCAACTCCGCAGGTAAAAAGTGCACCTTCAAGATCTTCTACTCCTACCAAGAGTTCAAGTAGAACAACTACAAGTTCTTCTTCAAGAACCACTTCAAAAACAAGAGGAAATAATTAAACCCAGTTAAACCAAAGTGAAAAGGGTAGCCAAATGGCTATCCTTTTTTTTGTGTTAAGTTTTAACCACGAAGGACCCGGAGGTTTTCACAGAGCACACCATTAAGTAAACAGGGCCGAAAGCCCAAAATATCCCAGCCAAGCTCGATAGGGCTTGGTTAAAGTAACAAACCAAGCATCCTAAAGCTCTGTAAGAGCGAAATAACTATTGTGTTCCATCGCTCCATTTCGCGGTAACTCATCAAATCAATAGTATTACACCCCTTGGTAATGTCTGCCTGATTCATGTTCACGAAACGTTCCTACAGAACGAAGCCATACCTTTAAATCCCTGCTACAGACCATACATTGCTACGTACGAGGTCTGGTAAAACAACAAGCTACTGATTGATCATTGGATAATACAAAGTCTTCGTATGCCCTTCGCAATGACGAAAACCAAACTAAAAGGTAGAATCCAATCTTTAGTTAAAGCGACACAACAAACCCAGCTTACCAAATAAAATTTCGAATTCCAGTTTTTGTCTATCTTTGCAAACTGTTTTCAACACGCGCATTAAGTTTCGCCCAACCTATTCACACCTTGAAACAATACTTCAACTTATTCGACTTCAGTCAAAAGGTAGATTACAAAACCGAAGTTCTCTCTGGACTTACAGTTGCCATGGCGCTTATTCCTGAGGCAGTTGCCTTTGCATTGATTGCCGGACTTTCCCCATTGACTGGCTTATATGCCGCATTTATGATGGGATTGGTCACTTCCATTTTGGGAGGTCGTCCAGGAATGATCTCTGGTGCTACCGGCGCTGTAGCTGTGGTAATCGTCACATTGGCAGCTACGCATGGCGTAGAATATGTATTTGCTGCGGTTGTACTTGCAGGTATTCTTCAGGTTTCTGCTGGAGCTTTGAAACTAGGAAAACTCATGCGCCTGGTGCCACATCCAGTGATTTTTGGATTTGTCAATGGCCTGGCAATTATCATTTTCATGTCCCAATTGGACCAGTTCAAAGATGCTAGTGGCGCTTGGCTGACAGGTTCTTCGCTTTATATTTTGCTTGGCTTTGTCCTGTTGACTATGTTGATCATATGGGGATTACCAAAGCTAACCAAAGCTGTACCTGCTTCATTGACAGCCATTTTGGTTGTTTTCGGACTAGTAACTGTCTTAAATATCGACACCAAAACTGTAGGTGATATCGCCGCTATCAAAGGTGGCTTCCCTCCTTTTCACCTTCCTGCTGTTCCATTGACTTGGGAGACCTTACAGATCATTTTCCCGTATGCTGCAATTGTAGCAGGTGTAGGTTTGATCGAAAGTTTATTGACTTTGAATATCATTGACGAAATCACCGAAACCCGTGGACGTGGAAACAAAGAAGCAGTAGCTCAAGGCGTAGCAAATATGCTTTCCGGTGTATTCTCTGGAATGGGTGGCTGCGCGATGATCGGTCAGAGTTTGATCAATATTTCATCCGGTGCAAGAGCGAGACTATCGGGCATTGTTGCTTCTGTGATGCTATTGGTTTTCATCATGTTTGGATCCAGCTTGATCGAGCAGATGCCAATGGCAGCATTGACAGGACTGATGATCATGGTATCCATCGGGACATTTGAATGGGCTAGCTTGAGAACCTTCACCAAAATGCCAAAATCAGATGTTTTCCTGATGGTTTTAGTGACACTAATTACAGCATTCCTACACAATTTAGCCTTGGCAGTATTGGTAGGCGTGATCTTAGCAGCCTTGTTTTTCGCTTGGGATAATGCGAAAAGAATCCGTGCAAGAAAAAATGTGGATGCCAATGGAGTGAAACACTACGAGATGTTTGGTCCATTATTCTTCGGATCAATCGCTGCTTTCAACGAGAAATTTGACGTGCTCAATGATCCGACAGAAGTAATCATAGACTTTCAGGAAAGCCGTGTGGTGGATATGTCAGCTATTGAAGCCTTGAATAAATTGACGGAGCGCTATCATAAGGTTGGTAAAAAAGTACACTTGAAGCATCTTAGTCCTGATTGTAGAAGATTGCTCGAAAATGCAGATGAGCTGATCGATGTCAATGTGATCGAAGATCCTACTTATAAATTGGCGGTGGATAAGGTTTAAAGTGTTTAAAAAATCAAATGAACCTCGGAGATCAAAGAAGGAAACCCCTCTTAGATTTCCGGGGAGTTTCACCCTAAAGATTTGACCTCTAACTCATTATCCACATAGCTCTTAAGAGAAAAACTAAAAGTACTACCTTCTCCAAGTCGGCTTGCAACCCAAATTTCACCTTCGTGTTTTTCAATTATTTCCTGACAAAGCACCAAGCCCAAACCAGTACCAACCTCTCCTAATGTCCCACGTTTTTGATGGTTTGATTTTGAAAAAATCCCCTTAAGCATAGCTTCATCCATTCCTGTTCCGTGGTCTCGGACAGAGATGATGACTTCTCCCAATTTTTCCAGGACAAGTATCTCGATTTTTGCATTATGATTGGAAAACTTGATTGCATTGGAAATCAAGTTTCTCATCACCGTCAAGATCATATTCTGATCGGCTAACACAAAAATATTTTCTGAACATGATTTATCAAGTTTGATTTTTTTATAATCAGCTTGAGAAGCAACCATAGCGCTTGCTGTCTCTATTAATTCACACACCTGAATTACTTCCGCCTTTATTTCGAAAAGTTTGGTTTCCTTGACCGCCCAATTCAATAGGTTTTCCAACAAGTTATGGGTATTGCGGGAGACGTTTAAGAGGTATTGAATATTTTCCAGGTGTTCGGTATTCCCGGTATCTTCATATTCCTCTTCCAAAAGCTCCATGTAGCCAATGATAGAACTAAAAGGATTTCTCAGGTCATGAGCGATGATACTTAAGAGTTTGTCCTTCTCATTGATATGATTTTTTAATTCCAGGTTCGCGTGATTGAGCATAGTGGTTCGCTCTTTTACCGTATTTTCAAGCTGCAGGTTTTGTGCTTTGATTGCACGGACTCTCCAGTTGTATGCAAGTATTAAGAGACCTATAACCAAAAGTGTAGACAAGGCAATAAACCATGCTGTCTTCCAAAAAGGTGGAGTTACTATTAACACCAAAGAAGTTCCTGTTTCATTCCATACCCCATCATTATTAGACGCTTTCACGCGAAACAGGTAAGTGCCCGGACTAAGGTTAGTGTATGTTGCATTCCTCTGGGAACCCACATAGTTCCAATCCTCTTCAAAACCTTCCAGAATATAGGCAAATTGATTTTCCTCAGGATGGGTGTAATTCAGTGCCTTAAATTCAAACGTAAACACATTTTGCTTATAGGAAAGCACGACAGAATCAGTGACCGTAATATCCTTCTGCAATGGTGAATCCGCTTCTCTGAAATCCACTGATTGATTGAATAGGCGGAAATCAGTAATGTAAACTGGAGGTGCGTACGGATTGGTATTTAGCTGCTCTGGATCAAAAAGATTAAACCCATTCATCCCGCCAAAAAGCAATTCTCCTTTCTGGGTTTTAAGGACTGAGTATCGCGAAAACTCATCCCCTTGAAGCCCGTCGAACTTATCAAACGTAGTGAAATCAACGTCAACAGGATCAAATTTTACAATTCCTTTGATGGTTCCTATCCACAAATACCCCTTGTCATCTTCTACAATTGAACAAATTTCATTGACCGGCAAGCCATCATTTTTATCAAATGAAATAAAATTATCTGACTCAGGAATGTACCTGGCAAGTCCCCTCTCTGTAGCTATCCAAATAATATGATTACTATCTTCATATATCTGACGAATAGAATTGCTAGGTATGCTCTGGGAGTTTATACCTGCTGGCTGATAGGATTTGAATATGCCGGCTTTTTTATCACTGGATTCTATCACGCTCAACCCCGCTTGGGATCCTATCCAAATGTTACTTTTACTATCTTCAAATATCCTTAGCGGCTGATTGGAAGAAATAGAGTTCGGGTTGTTTTCATCATGTTTAAAAAGAACAAGTTCACCAGAATTGCTGTCGTACCTATATAAGCCTTCATTAAATGCTGCAATCCAAATGTAATTTTCGTCAAAATGCACATCAAACACATGCTGAATAGGGTAAGTGGTGTTTTGAATCCAGCTTGTAAAGCTGGTAAAGATGCCTTTTTCTTCATCAAGTAAAATATTGATTCCACCTCCCCAAGTACCTACCCACAGCTGTCCATCCTCATTTTTATTTAGGCTGATGACTGCATTTGATGCCAGAGAAGTCGGATCATTTGGATCATTTTCAAAATGCTTAAACACATCACCTGACCTATCAAAATAATTCAAACCTCCACCATCCGTAGCAATCCATATATCCCCTTCCTCATTCTCCAAAAAATCCCGGATGATATTGTTGTTTAGACTTTCAGAATTCAGGGAGTTGTTGTAATAATGCTCAAATTTTGAAGCATAAGGATCTGCCAAGTTTATTCCAGATTGCGCTGTACCAACCCAATACCTGTCCTGATTATCCTGAAAAATATTCCAAATCGAATTATGCGAAAGACTAGTTGGAATTTTGGAATCATGAAGGTATCGGTAAAACCCATCTGCTTCTTTATTATACAGATGTAGGCCCCCATTTTCATTACATGTCCACAGGTTTCCTTTGGGGTCTACGTATAGATTATAAATTGAATTGTTAAAAAGACTGTGTGGGTTTCCAGGTTCATGAAGATACCTTTGAAAAGATATCTTGCCCTGATCTACTACTAGCCTATTCAGGCCATTATTAAGGCTAGCTACCCAAAGGTTCCCATCCAAATCAATAGCAATAGACTTCAGATGATCCGAACTTATGGATGCTGGATTGTCAGAAGCATGACGGAAATATTCTAACTCTCCGTTGGAGGTATTCAATTTTGCCAGACCATTTCTAATGGTAGCAATCCACATTATATCACCGATATCCGCCACTATCGCATTGATAGGCCCCAAGCCCTTTACTTTATAAGACTCAAATACTTGCTTGTCGGGATCAAAAAAGAACAAACCAGATGACACACTTGAAATCCAAATTACACCATCTTCATCTTCTAGAATGGTATTGACTAGGTCTCCTTCACCCGTATCACTAGTAGCATCAAAAGGGATAAGAATCTTGGTAAAATCATCTGATTGCCTATTATACCGCGCCACCCCATCACCGGTTCCGACCCATAGTCTCTTTTTACTGTCTTCGAAAATTGCTCCTATATAGTTACTACTGAATCCAGTGCTGTCCGTTGGCGTGGAATAAATCCGGAAATTTAACCCATCATACTTATGTAAACCACTGGAAGTTCCTACCCATATAAAGCCAAGATGGTCCTGCGCAATCGTTGAAATCCTATTATTAACCAATCCTTCATAGATCCTCTGGAATTTCAAATCGGGTTTTTCCTCCAGACTTTGGCTATATGCTGTGCAAATGGGAAGGTAAAAGATAGCGCAAAGAAGCAGCGCTAGAGACCTCATTTTAATTAGTGTGGGTATGGAATTATTAATCTTGAAAATATCCATTTCTAAATCAAAGTCATCTTCAAGTAGTGAGTTTATAGAATGCCTTTTTGGAAGATAAATAGGTAATATTCCCAAATAAAAACTAAATACAAAAGCAATGTATAGATTAAATATTTCGCAAACTACTAATCTAAAAAAATAACCACTAAACAAATCGTAGTATATATCTTAAATTAATTCTTGATATAGTATAAAACGAATTGATCATTAAACTTTACTATTTAGGCGATTTTAGCCTTAATCGACAAAAAAACATCAATTAAAAACATTTATTTAGGCTGATAAAAATATACTAGAGACTGATCATGTGTAAATAAAAATAGCACCCAATCTCAATAGGGTGCTATTTTTATGCAACATTCAACATGAATTTTTAAATCAGAACCTCAGCCTAACCATTCCGGCTTGGTCGTCACCACTTCAGCCTGAAGCTGATTAAGTAGATTATACAATCCGAAATAGGTTCTGTTCACATACAACCCATGTCTAGATCCACGAGCTTGGTTAGACTTTTTAAACATCTTATCGTTAGAAATCCGATCGCCCAGTTCGAAAATTTTCTGAAAGAAACTATCATCTGAGAAGTCAAAAGTATCTGAGTGAAAAGGCTTTCCTAAAAGCGAAATCATTTCTTTAAACACAGATTTAAAGTACACTTGCTCCTCCGGAGAGTCTTTATCTGTGATAAATTCCAGATCAAAGAATACCTTATCCAATTCTTCAGCATTGAGTTGGAGCTCCTTTTTGATTAACGCAAAGTAACCCTGATAAAAGTCGTCTGGAATCACTTTTACACAACCAAAATCAATGATACCCAGCTGATCGTTTTCCTGTATGATAAAATTCCCAGGATGCGGATCGGCGTGTACTTGCTGAAGATTATGCACCTGATGATGATAAAAATCCCAAAGTGCCTGTCCGATCTGATTTCTGGATAGCTGACTTGGATTTGTTTCCAGCCATTCTCTCATGTGCTTTCCTTCGATCCAATCCATCGTGATGATCCGTTCTGCACTCAGCTCATCGTAATAAGTCGGGAATTTCAGATTTGCAATGTGCGAGCACTCACCCGAAATCTCTCGGGAACGCTTGACTTCCAATACATAATCAGTTTCCTCCAGAAGCTTTTCCTCCACTTCCTCCATGTAATGATCAAGCTCCCGCTCATTCATATTCAGCAGGCGCAAAGCGAATGGACGAACCAACTTCAAATCGGAACTCACTGAATCGGCTATTCCAGGATATTGGATTTTCACTGCCAAAGTCTTCTCACCTAAGGTTGCCTGATGCACTTGCCCGATCGATGCGGCATTCACTGCAGAACGTGTAAAGGAATCGAAGATCTGGTCTGGACTCTTGCTAAAATACTTTTGGAAAGTTTTTACCACCAGCGGATAAGACAACGGAGGGGCCGAATACTGAGCCATGGTAAATTTATCCTGATAAGCTCTTGGCAAGAGATTCTTATCCATTGACATCATCTGGGCTACTTTCAACGCAGATCCTTTCAGCTGACTAAGTGAAGAGTAAATATCCGTTGCATTATTCTGGTGAAGTTCTTCCCGATCCATACTAGGGTTCACCATTTTCTTAGCATAATGCTTGACATAGTTCCCTCCTACTTTTGCTCCAGTAGAGATGAATTTTGCAGCACGCTGCACTTTTGAGACAGGGATTGCCTGCTGCTCATTTAAGTTGTCTGTCATGGCTTATTTAGACTGATACATGAATTTTGCGAAGTCAATAAAAGAGTCAAGTGCACTTTTTCCCATAAGATCAAAAGCCAGATTCACAGATTTCTCAATTGCCGCGTCGGTTTTTTCAAATCTAGGAGATCTATCATCCAACCAATATCGGAATACAAACCCAACTTGAATCCAGAGCGCTTCATCGTATCGATCTGAAATAACGGGACGAGATGCGATTTCTTCGGTTTCCTTTCCCTCGAGAATTATCTCACTGGCAAAAGCTTTAAACTTCTCCTTGAATTCAGCTGATTCCTTCGGCAACGTGACAAAAGACTTCGCCTTACTTTCGTATAAACTCAGCAAATAGGATCTGTTTTTCTTCAAGACTTCAATCCACGTAAACAGAAAACTCAAAAACTTCTCACGCGCGGAATAGGCCTCAAACACACCTTGCTTTTCTATATCAGCTAAAGTCTCATCAAAAATATCTACCAGAATCGTGGATTTTATCGCTTCAAATGAGGTGAAGTAGGTATAGAAATCCTCTTCCTTCATTTTTAAATCCTTTGCGAACTTGAAAACTGACTTGGGTAATTCACCATGCTCAAGCACATGGTTTTTAAAGCCTTCCAAAATCAGCTTTCTATAATCTTTCTTGGTTGTCTTCTTAACAGTGGTAGTTTCCATAGTATTGCTTTTATACAATGTGTTAACAGTCAAGAGACACAACAGGTTTAGAAAAAGCTGAAAAACATTTATGAGGCCACCACCTATATAGTGGTCTATACGGCACATACTACGGTAAAAAATTTAATACCTATTCCGCTCTTTCAGAGCTCAATCACTCATACAATTTCATTGACCCCAGCCCTACAGGCTAGGCTTTGATATTTTGGGCTTTCAGCCCAATCTTAAATTAAATAACACTAAAAGCTATGCCCCTCTGTGTAATCCTCCGTGTACTCTGTGGCTAAAAAATAAAAAAAACCGAAGTGATTAGCTTCGGTTTGATACTCATTTCTTTACTTAGCTTTAGCCAGAAACCTTTTCAATAACTAAGTTATGGTTCGTATAAATACAGATATCAGCAGCGATATTCAAACTTTCTCTTACCATTTCTTCTGCAGTCATGTGCGGAGCAAACTGCTTCATCGCTCTTGCTGCAGACTGAGCATACATGCTTCCTGATCCAATAGTGGCTATTTCCATATCCGGCTCGATTACATCGCCATTTCCGGAAATAATCAGAATATCATCGGCGTCAGCTACGATCATCATTGCCTCCAACTTGGAAAGCATGCGATCTGTTCTCCATTCTTTTGCCAGTTCCACAGCTGAGCGCTTCATATTATTCCCAAAAGCTCCAAGCTTTTCTTCAAATTTTTCCAAAAGTGTAAAAGCATCTGCTGTAGAACCTGCAAACCCGGTAACAATCTTGCCGCCTTGCAAAACTCTCAATTTCTTTACACTGCTTTTCGCTACAGTATTCCCTAAAGTTGCCTGACCATCCGCTCCTATCACTACTTCTCCATTATGTCTGATCGCAACTACGGTTGTTGATTTAATTTTTGTCATGTCTGTGGTTATTGTGTGCTCGTTACTTACCAATAAACGTACAAAAAGCAAAAAGTCCTGAAATCAGGACTTTTTGGCAGTTAATTTATTTCCTTAAACCAGTATTCTGACTGGATCTTCGAGTAAGCTTTTCAACGTAATCAGGAATGCAGCTCCAATAGATCCGTCTACCACTCGGTGGTCACAGGACAAAGTTACTTTCATCACATTACCCACTTGCATTTGGCCATCTTTCACTACTACCGTTTCTTTGATGCCACCAACTGCAAGTATACATGCATCTGGTGGGTTAATAATTGCAGTGAATTCATCCACCCCGAACATTCCTAAGTTGGAAATAGTGAAGGTATTTCCTTCCCAATCCTTAGGCTGAAGTTCTTTAGTTTTTGCTCTACCTCCTAGGCTTTTCGCCTGAGTAGAAATCTGAGAAAGTGAAAGGCTATCTGCAAATCTGATCACCGGAACCAACAATCCCTCATCGACTGCTACCGCCATTCCGATATGGATATGGTCGTTATATCTAATCTTGTCGCCCAACCAGCTAGAGTTCACTTTAGGATGCTGACGCAAAGCAGCCGCAGTTGCTTTGATTACCATATCGTTAAAGGAAATCTTCACCGGAGCGATTTCGTTCATGCTTTTTCTAGCTTCGATCGCTTTGTCCATGTTGATTTCCATGGTCACGTAGAAGTGTGGCGCACCAAACTTGCTTTCTGCAAGTCTCTTCGCAATCACTTTTCTCATCTGAGAAACTTTCTCTTCTTTGAAGCTTTCTACGCCTAGACCCGGAGCAGCAGCTCCAACTGCTTGCCCACCTTGAGGTGCTGCGGCAGGAACGAAGTTTTCTACATCTCTTTTGATCACTCTTCCTCCATCACCAGAACCACTTACAGTTCTAATATCTATGCCTTTCTCCTCAGCCATTTTCTTAGCCAGAGGGGAAATTTTTAATCGATCACCATCTGCCGTAGTAGCTGGCGCACTGCTTGCAGCTGGTGCAGCAGATTTAGGTGCTTCTTCTTTTTTAGGCTCAGGAGCCGATTCAGTTTTAGTTTCAACTGGTGCTTCAGAAGACTCGGATTTTTGAGCTTTCAATAGTGTTTCGAAATCAGCACCTTTTTCACCGATCACAGCGATCACACCATCAACTGGCACTGAGTCTCCAGCTTCCACTCCTATATAAAGCAAGGTTCCGTCGTCGTATGACTCCAGTTCCATAGTCGCCTTGTCAGTTTCTACTTCTGCGATGATTTCACCGGACTTCACATCATCCCCAACTTTCTTCAACCAAGTTGCAATCGTTCCCTCTTGCATGGTATCAGACATCTTAGGCATTGTGATTACAATCGCATTGATGTTTGAAGTATCAATTTTCTCAGCCAGAGCTTCAGACTTTGCAGGTTCAGCTTTTTTCTCTTCAGCTTTAGGGGCTTCTTCAGTTTTCTTTTCCGCAGGTGCATCTCCACCATCAAGTAGGTGCTGATAATCCTCACCTTTCTCACCGATCACGGCAATTACGCCGTTCACTGGTACTGCATCTTTTTCGTTTACTCCAATATATAAAAGCACACCCTCGTCGTAGGATTCAAGCTCCATCGTTGCTTTGTCAGTCTCCACTTCTGCCAGAATATCACCTGGCTTTACTGAATCTCCAACTTTTTTCAACCATGCAGCGATCACACCTTCTTCCATGGTGTCGCTCATTTTAGGCATTCTTATTATTTCGGCCATAGGTAATTCCGCGCTAATTCGTTTTTAAAGTGTCCAAAAATAGTTTTTATAATGGCTTTAATCAAATTTAAAACTAGTAATTTCCCCAAGCATTTCAGCTATCAAACCTTAGCCCCCTGATATGCCATTACTAGAACAAAGCACCTACAACAGACCTAAGTGGCTGTTTAACGGACACTTAGAAACAATATACCCTTCACTTTTTCGGAAAGCAACCGCTCCTCCACCCATAAAGGAGAGAATCGATACTTCAGACGGTGACTTTCTGGATCTGGATTGGTACCGACAAAACAAGTCGAAATTAGTCATCATCAGTCATGGTTTGGAAGGCAATAGCACCCGAGCTTACATGATTGGAATGGTCAATACCTTTCTGGGAAAAGGCTACGATGTACTTACCTGGAATTTCCGTAGCTGTAGTGAAGAGATGAATAAGCAGGTGATTTTCTATCACTCGGGCGCTACTTACGATTTGGATTTGGTGGTCCAGCATGCAATTAAAAATTATGAAGAAATTAACTTGATTGGGTTTAGTCTTGGAGGAAACCTGACATTAAAGTATTTAGGAGAAAAAGGTAACACCATCCCGAAACTCCATAAAGGTGTAGCGATCTCTGTCCCTCTTCATCTGGGAAGCTCCTCGCGAAAAATATCCGAAATGGAAAACACCTTGTATTCCAAGCGCTTTTTGCGAAGCCTAAAAAAGAAAGTAATAGATAAATCACTAGCTCATCCAGGTCAAATTCCAGTAGAAACGCTAAGGAATATTAAAACTTTGGCAGATTTTGATGATTTTTTCACCGGCCCTCTTCATGGCTTTGCCGATGCTGAAGAATACTATGAAGTAAATTCTTCTCTCTATTTTCTAGATCAGATCCAAGTCCCCACACTAGTCCTAAATGCGCTAAATGACCCTTTTCTAAGTGAAAAATGCTTTCCAACAAGCCTTGCCAAATCACTTGACCAGGTGTATTTTGAATTCCCAAAACACGGAGGTCATGTGGGGTTTTCTCCTGAAAACTCATCAAAACCTTATTATTCGGAGCAAAGAGCAGTTGAATTTATAAGCGCTGTTATCTAACTTCCTGCCAATTACAGCGATATAACATTATGTGTGGACGATATTCCCTTAGCAAAAGTAAAGAAGAACTTGAAGAGCGATTTCAGGCAGAAATGATGTCAGATCTGAAACCCCGATATAACATCGCTCCCACACAACTTGTACCCGTAATCACCTCTCAGAGCCCTAAAGGATTTTCCTTTTTCTATTGGGGAATCACTCCTGATTTTGGCAAAAACAGACCTGTATCCCAAAAACTGATTAATGCCAAAGCAGAAACTGTGAATGAGAAAATTTCTTTCAAAACTGCTTTTAGACAACGTAGATGTATTATTCCAGCAGATGGATTTTACGAATGGAAACGACTTGGGAAGAAAACTTCTGTCCCCTACCGATTCACATTACGTGAAGGGGAGCTTTTTTCTTTTGCAGGAATCTGGGAGGAATATGAGTCTGCAAACGGAGAAACTCAGCATACTTTTTTGATCCTGACCACCACTCCTAATTCTGTTGTCTCAGACATTCAGGATAGAATGCCTGTCATCTTAGACAGAAATGCCGAAAAAAAATGGCTGGATAGCTACGCCTCAGAAGAAGATCTTTTGACTGTATTAAAACCTTATTCAGCGGATTCCATGTTGAGCTTTACAGTTTCACCCCTAGTGAATTCCGTTCAGAATGATAGTCCAGCTGTGATCCGCAAGACCTCTCCTATGGACCAACATGGGAATTATACACTCTTCGGTTAATTCTACCGCTAGTCCTTGTCGTTTTTGCTAGAGTAAATTGATCTCGCGATATTGTCATTCAATTTTATGAATAACCCAAATTGACATGCAAAAATCAAGGATTTTAGGAGTTGGTCATTATGTACCAGAAAGAAGTGTGACCAATTACGAGCTTTCTGAGATGATGAACACTAATCATGAGTGGATAGTCGAGCGAACCGGTATAGAATCCAGACATTGGTTCACTCCAGGAGTGGATACTGTGACGAGTATGTCTAAAATAGCCTCAGAAATGGCATTGAAAAGAGCTGGAGTGCAGGCAGCAGAAATTGATTTCATTGTTTTTGCCACTATTACTCCAGATTATTTCATTCCTGGTAATGGAGTTTTGCTTCAACGTGAGTTAGGCATGGGAACCATCGGAGCTCTGGATATCAGAAACGCCTGCTCTGGATTTATCTATGCACTTTCCATAGCAGATCAGTTTATCAAAACTGGTATGTACAAAAAGATCTTGGTAGTAGGAGCTGAAATCCAGTCTTCTGCTCTGGACAAAAGCGATGAAGGACGCTCCAGCTCCGTCATTTTCGCTGATGGTGCAGGTGCTGCTGTTCTGGGAGCTGCAGAGGGGGATCAACTTGGAATTCTAAGTACACATCTACATTCCCAAGGCGAACATGCGGAAGAGCTGTATTGCAAAGACCCTGGAAGTAGTCGTGAGGTAAGAATTTCTCCAGAGTTGATCGAGTCAGGAAGCTTTTTCCTTAAAATGAACGGAAATGCAGTTTTCAAGCATGCAGTAGTGAGATTCATGGAAGTGATCAAGGAAGCACTCGATGCAAATCAATTGGATCAATCTGCGATAGATTTACTGGTTCCTCACCAAGCCAATCTCCGTATCAGCCAGTACATACAAAAGCAGCTGGGACTACCTGACGAAAAGGTATTTAACAATATCATGGACAAAGGAAACACTACGGCAGCCACTATCCCAATTGCGCTTAGCGAAGCTTGGGAGCAAGGAAAAATCAAGGAGGGAGATTTGATTTGTCTTGCTGCATTTGGCTCGGGGTTCACATGGGCTTCTGCATTACTTCAGTGGTAAATGGGTAATGAATCCAACACGTTAGATCTTAAACTTTGGCTAGATAAGGACATTATTCCTCGTCAAAATAGACTTAAAGCACTATTTCTGGAGATGCTTGCTCATGTGGGAAATTCCTTTGATCTAAAAAAACTTAGCGAAATTCATAACCCAAGTCGCGGTATAAAACTTTCTAAAGGGAATGATTTAGTAGGGTTCCCTTATCAGGTTTTGGATCTTATCAGAGACTTTGATACTGACAAAGGGTTAAATATCCGAGTTTTAAACTGGTTTGGTCACGGGCTATTTCTCTTTGTCTTGCTCGGCAAAAACCATCCTAAATCCCCTTTTGAAAAGCTTAGTGGAAATAACTGGCTTTTTGATCAATCTCCTACTCCCTGGGACTACCCCGAAATACTGCTAAATAATGGTTCAACTGAATCTCCTACGGAATTTGACCTGAAAAACTCCACCTTCTGCCAATGGCACAAAAAGATTCAATCCACAGATGATTTAAACGTAATTCGAGTCGAAATTTTGGATGAACTAAAAAAATTGATATTCTTACTTTCCTGAAAAAATGGGATAAAGCTGGAATTAACTTATTTTTAAACAGGATTGAAGATCCTTCGTAAACTAATCAGATTATCCTTTTGTAAGATTTCACCTAACCCATGAAATCTAGACGAAATAAAAACCATATGAAATACCTCCTAATCGCAATAATCCTTTTCACCACGCCAGTATTGGCCCAAGAAAGCTCTATGGTCCGGCAATATAATTCCGACTCTACGCTAATGGCTACAGGTATAGTTACTAATTCAATGCGGGAAGGATTGTGGAAATATTACAACCCTAAAACCAACACGCTTCTTACTGAAGGAACTTTCAAAAACGGAAAAAGAGAAGGACTATGGAGCAGCTTTTATAGTGATGGGAGAAGGAAAGTAGTGGCTGAATATAAAGACGGGATTCTCTTTGGCCCATCCAAATTATATGACGCAGATGGAGCATTGAAAAAAGAAATGATTTTTAAAGATTCTGTGATTGTAGGGAAATACGTGGAGTATTTCGGAAGAACAGGAGTACCAGAATACATTGATGCAACTCAAGTTTCTCTGGAAGGTCAGTATGAAAACAGCAAAAAAACTGGTCAGTGGGTCCAATACTATGATTTCGGTGAGGTAGCTACCAGAGAATTTTATGTAAATGGACTTAAAGAAGGCCCCTATTTGGAATACGATCCAGAAGGTGTGCTGATTACTGAAGGACTATACAAAGGAGGACAGCTAGATGGTGCTTTTAAAAGACTCACCTATCCAAATCTTGTAGTAGAGGAAGGAAATTATAAGAATGGAAAAAAAGTAGGCGAATGGACACGCTATTTCACTGGAACCAAATCGAAAGAATCGGAGGAATTTTACGATGAAAATGGAAATCGTATTGGAACTTGGAAGTATTACTACGAAAACCAACGACTTGCCAGAATTGAGAAATACGAGAATGGAATTGCTGTAGGAACCTGGGAAGAATACTTTCCAAATAGGGAGATCGCTAAGCGAAAAACTTACGACTTAGGCGTTCCCGTAGGTGACTATGTAGAATACCATAGTTCTGGACAAATATCAGTATCTGGACAATATCAAAATGGAATGAAAACCGGCGTTTGGAAGAGTTTCTTTCCTGATGGCGAAATTTATTCCATAGGAGAATATAGAAATGACCTAAAAACCGGGCTTTGGAAATATTTCAATAAAATCGGAATACTGGTCGCTGAAGGTGAATACAGCTTAGGTCTTGAAAATGGGCAGTGGGTTTACTATTACGATGGAGGTCAGCTGAAATCTGTAGGAAGCTACAACATTGGGTTCGAAAATGGTATTTGGGGGTTATTTTATGACAACAAGCAACTTACTCAAGAAGAGATTTGGGACAATGGCCGTCTGATGAATATCAGTGAATACAAATCCTACGATGGAAGCGAAAACTTAAATAAGGGAACTTTGAAGGATGGTGATGGAACAAGAATCACCTATTATGTGAATGGAAAAAAGGAATCTGAGGGGAATTATGTAGCAGGAAAAGCAGCGGGTACTTGGTTATTTTATCACGAAAATGGAAGAAAGGCCTCTGAAGGGCAAATGAAAGATGGTAAAAAAGAAGGTCCTTGGAGGTATTATAACCCGGCTGGAAGATTAGAAGACTTGATCAATTACAAAGAGGACGAAGTCCAAGAAGAATCCCTTACCAACCTCGTGAATCTAATTAATCAATAGGCTGCAAGTTATTTTCCAATCTAACTCAAAAAAAGCATTTCAAACCGCTCCCGGTAATTATTGAACACAATATTTTGAATTTCAACTATTTACAATTAAATTCCATCACTCTTTAAGCTAGTCCAGTAGGATTTTTTTAACTAAAAAGTTTATTTAAGGGTGATTGAGCTACGGACGACAAATTTTACGCTTTTTAGCTCGGGATAAAACCCGAGCTTTTTTTATTTCCTGGAATAATCGTCTTCTACTCTTATTATATCTTCCTCATTGGATGGATTTTGAGGATCCACATGCATCCAGATCTCAGCTACTATTCCCCAGTTGCCTAGACCTACCAGTCGATGACGCTCACCTTGCTTGAGGGAAATGGTCTCTCCCAGCTGCATTTTCTCCAACTCACCAAGTTCATCTGTCTCACTTCTCACAATACCAGATTCTCCATCGATAAGCTTCCAAATCTCCGCTCTTCGGAAATGGTACTGCCAGGAAAGGCGTGCTCCTGGCGCTACAAGCAAGAATTTCGGGCTCAGTTTCTGTTCTAATTGCTCCTCAGAGAGTTCAACTTCTTCGAAAAACATAGCTCTGAATTCTCTTATCTGAGCTTCATCTAATACAAAAAAACCTCCCCAGGGCCTAGTTTGGTCGATTTTTGAAATCCGAAATCCTTTTTCTTTCAAAAAATCCTCAACCTTCTGAAACACTTCGGCTTTGCTGTGACTAGCATTAATATTCATCATAATTACTCCATCTTTATTTTTCAAAAATAAAGATTTCCCTTGAAAAATGAATTCAATCTCAAATTTCTAGATTTGGAATCTTTTACGGAAAACTGATCCAAGTATTTAAGAATTATAAGAAATGGCTGAATAAGTACAGCCGTTATCTTATTTTTTTAATAAAGTATTTTTTTGAGTATTAAAAATTACCGTAATTCAGGAATAACTTAGACCTATGCATTTAATAAACCCTCAGGCAGTAATCGATAAAATGGATGGTGTGGTAGAAATCAAAAGCTACCTCAACAAAATCAAAATCATTAAGAACCTGTATACCAAAGGTGCAAACACAGCAAGCGAAATTTGCTCAGAGGTTGGCATCTCTTTACCCACCGTCAATTCCTTGCTCAGCGATCTAATTTCCAGTGGTGAAGTAATCAAACAAGGCCGAGCTGAGTCACAAGGTGGAAGAAAACCAGATTTGTACAGATTAGCATTAGATGCATTCTATGTACTGTCTGTCGATTTGTCGAAGTACAATATGAACCTAGCGCTCTATTCCTGCAATCATAAAATTGTAGCAAAGAAAGAAAGTCATAGAATCAGCCTAGACAATGAAAAAGATACATTTGAAAACATTTGCCAAATAATAGATGCATATCTAGTGAGCACGGGTATTCCTGCTGATAAGGTGATTGCTATTGGGTTTAGCATGCCGGGATTGACTGATTCAGTGGGTGGCGTCAATTACACTTACCTACGATTTGGTGACAAGACACTTCTTGAGAATCTGGAAACTAGATTTTCAAAAAAAATATTCCTTGAAAATGATGCCCGTGCAATGACGCTGGCAGAATTCAAATTTGCTACAGATCATAATTACAAAAATGTACTAGGTCTGTTTATAGGCTGGGGAATTGGACTTGGAATTATCATAGATGGCAAACTGTATCAGGGAGCATCAGGTTTTGCGGGAGAATTCTCCCACTCTCCAATCTTTGAGTCAAGAGACGTGACTTGTATTTGCGGCAAAAAAGGTTGTCTGGAAGCTGTAGCATCCGGAACAGCCATCGTCAAAATGGCTGAAACAGCAATCAATCTAGACAAGGACAGCATATTGGCTAGAATGGCTAGAAACCAAGAAGGTGGTATAATGCCAAACCTGGTGGTTGACGCAGCATTGGCTGGCGATCAGCGAGCCATTACGATTTTATCTGAAGCTGGATTAGATCTTGGAAGAGGAATTTCCATGCTGATCCAAGTGCTCAATCCAGAGCTCATCATCATTGGTGGCTCCGTGGCAGAAGCAAATCAATACTTAATCACTCCAATTCAACAGGCTTTGAATATCTACAGCATGGCTAAATCACGCGAAAAGTCCCAAATCGCACTTTACAAATTAGGTGAAGACGTAGGACTCTTAGGTGGAGTAGCAGTGGTAAATGAAAAGCTTTTTGAAGATTTAATTAGCAAGCTGGGGTAATATTCAGTTTAAATAATCTCATGCGTTTCCTTAAATCATCCAAAACAGTCTTACTACTGGCTTTAGGAACACTACTCTTTCATCAGTCAGGAAACCTGCTATTTGCGCAGAACTTTGAGAAAATTTCAACTAAAAAATCTGGAATTTCCTTTAAAAATCAGCTGAAGGAGGACGAGAAAAACAATATCCTACGCTATGAATATTTCTACAATGGCGGCGGCGTGGCTGTTGGAGATCTGGACAACGACGGTTTTGAAGATATTTTCTTCACTGGAAATATGACTTCCAACAAGGTCTATAAGAATCTAGGAAACTGGAAATTTGAAGATAAAACCAAAGCTGCGGGAGTAGCCGGAAAAGATATCTGGACTACCGGCGTGAGTATGGCAGATGTAAATGGCGATGGACTTTTAGACATCTACGTTTGCTATTCTGGTAAAGGAAAACCTGAATTGAGAGGAAACGAGCTCTGGATAAACCAAGGGAATTTCACATTCAAGGATGAGGCAAAGGAATATGGCCTGGCAGATCCCTCAAATAGTACTCAAGGCTTATTTTTTGATTTTGACAGAGATGGAGACCTGGACTTGTTTCTACTCAATCACCACATTGAAGCGATCAATGAACTGGAATTTAGCGACGTCAAAGAGATTCGGCATCCCTATGCAGGAGATAAACTTTTCCGAAATGATAATGGCAAATTCATAGATATAAGTGCGCAAGCTGGCATCAAAGGTTCTGCGCTAGGATTTGGGCTGGGAATCGTCTCAGCAGATATCAATCAAGACGGTTGGCCTGACATTTTGGTAACGAATGACTACATAGAACCAGATTACCTGTACATCAACAACGGAGACGGCACATTCACCGATCGAATGACTGAGTACTTTCAGCATATTTCCCACTTTTCTATGGGGGCGGATATTTCGGATATTAATAACGATGGCAGGCCAGACATCTATACCTTAGATATGCTGCCTGAGGATAATGAACGACAGAAATTGCTTTACGGCCCCGAAAACTACGAGCAATATGCCTTGATGATCAAGGAAGGTTTCTATCATCAAAGTATGAGAAACATGCTTCAGATTAGTCACGGCGATGGACTATTTGCAGAAGTAGGTCAACTTGCTAGTATTTCCAATAGTGACTGGAGCTGGTCAGCCTTGTTTTTTGATGCAACAAATAATGGCAAAAAAGACCTTTTCATTACTAACGGCTACTATAGGGACTATACGAATAGAGATTTTCTAAAATACAAAGGAGATTACTATTTCAAACAGGCGATTGCCAATGAGAAAGCGGATACGCTACACTTGGTCACCACGATGACCTCCACTCCTATTCATAATTACATTTACGAAAATACCGGAGAATTAAATTTCGTAGATAGATCATTTGATTGGGGATTTGATGAAAAAGGATTTTCCAGCGGATCAGCATATGGAGATTTGGATAATGATGGAGACCTTGATTTGGTGGTAAACAACCTGAATGATCCAGCCTCGATCTATGAAAATGTCAGTCCTAAAAAGAATTGGCTACAAATTTCACTGAATGAGAACTCGACTAACACCTTTGCAATTGGGGCAAAAGTTGAGGTATTTACAGGTGATAAAAATCAGACGTTGGAGGTCCAACCTGTTAGAGGTTTCCAATCATCGGTTAGCCCGAGGCTTCAATTTGGGTTGGGAGATGAAAAATCAGTAACCTCAATTCGAGTGGTATGGCCCAATGGATCTGAGCAATTCCTGGAAAACATTCCTGCAAATCAGCACATTACTATTCAAAAAGAAAGTTCTGAAGCACTTGCAGCTACAGCTTCCAGACCCAATCCAATATTGAGTAAAAGCGATTTTTCACCGCAATACAACCCCGTACCTAATCAATACAACGACTTTAAGCGTCAGCCTTTGATGCTCACCATGCCTAGCTATATCAGCCCAGTATTAGCTCAAGGAGATCTCAATGGTGACGGAAATCCAGAGGTATTTATAGGAGGCACGAAAGGCCAAGCAGGTAAAATTATGTCTCTGGAAAATGAGGTTTGGGGAGACTATTCAGGCTTTAAATCCTCAATCGAGTTCACTGATGCTGTCGCAATTTTTGAAGATTTCAATGGAGATGGAAAGGAGGATTTATTTATTGGAAGCGGGGGCTATCACGATTATTTAGGTTCTGATGAATCAATTGTAGACCGATTGTATTTAAATGATGGAACTGGAAAACTGACTATCCAAAACTCATTTCCAGCGTACAAATTCAGCACAGGAACTGCTCAAGCGATTGATGCTAATGGAGATGGGAAATTGGATTTATTTGTAGGAGCCCGATTGATTCCAGGCAAATACCCGATCATTCCTGAAAGCAAATTACTGATCAATGACGGATCAGGAAATTTCGCAGATGAGACAAGCACTTATTTGCCAAATTCCGGGAAACTAGGATTGATCACCTCCTCAGAGTTGATTGATATGAATGATGATGGAAAGCTTGATTTGATTCTCGCAGGAGAATTTATGCCAATCACCGTCATGATTAATACGGGCAATGGCTTTAAAAACCAGAGCACCACTTATCTCAGTTCAGAGCTTTCAGGTTGGTGGAACAGGGTTTCCAAAGCTGATATTGACGGTGATGGCGACATGGATTTAATAGCTGGGAATTTTGGTCTCAACTCACAATTTGAAGCTAATGAGAGCAAAAAGCTTAGGCTCTATGCAGCTGACTTTGACCAAAACGGCTCTATTGACCCAATATTAGAGTGCTTTGTCGGGGACAAAATGTATCCTTACCCTAGTCGCGATGAATTGCTGGATCAAATGGCAAGTATGAGAAGTCGATTTACTGACTATGCCTCTTATTCGAAAGCGACCATGACTGATCTTTTTACAGTAAAAGAACTCGAAAAAGCTCAGGTACTAGAAGCAAATACATTGGAATCGGTCGTCTTGGAAAACACTGGAAATGGCTTCACAGCTAAGTCACTTCCAAGACTAGCTCAATCATTTCCTATCTTCAGTATTTTACCAATTGATCTGAATCAGGATGGAAATATGGATTTAATTCTTGGAGGAAATCAAACTTACACTCGAATTCGAATAGGTTTGATGGATGCTGGTCTCGGGTTAGTTTTACTTGGAGATGGAAAAGGTAATTTCCAACCGCTTTCACCAGCCGAATCAGGCTTAGCCATCAAAGGAGACATCAAATCCATTCTACCAATCAAAACATCTTCAGGAATCCAGTTGCTTTTTGGCATCAATCAAAAGCCTATTGAAAGTTATACAATCAGATGAGTCAGCAGCTAAAATCAATTTTCACAGCACTTTTTTTAATCACAGTTGTGATGAGTACTTCCTTTGCAAAACCACAGGAAACAAACTGGCCTAAGATCTATAAAGAGGAGTTTTTTCATATCACTGAAGTGATGGTGACGGATGTTGCCAGTCCTCCAGTAGCTGCTCGAATTTACGCCTACACGAACCTTGCGGCCTATCTAGTCATAAAAAGTCAAGGAGCTGAGTTCCAAAATAAAGATTTGCTTGAGCATTCTTATTTGTCATCTCACGATTGGGAAATACGTTCGGAGAAAGTCCAGTCACCGGAATTTGCCGCTGTTTTGGCTTTTCTAAAAGTTGGAAAAGCCATCATGCCTTCAGGTTATTTATTGGAAGAAAAACAAAGCGAGTGGATCCAGAAGGCTATAAAAGCTAAAATCATCAGCAAAAAGACGCTTCAAGCACACATTGATTTGGCTACAGAAGTTGCTGTAAAAGTAATGGATGTCGCAAAAAAAGACGGCTATCTGCAGCTTTCGACCTTGACTCGCTATACTCCTCAGAAAGGGGAAGGCTTCTGGTACCCAACACCACCAGCTTATATCGCTGCTGTAGAGCCGGAATGGAAAACCATTAAGCCATTTTATATCCAAAACCTAGAAGATTATAAACCGGCTCCCATGGCTCCTTTTGACATGAAAGAAGGAAGTTCTTTTCACACGCAACTAATGGAAGTGTATAACACTACCAACGAGCTGAATGAGGAGAGGAAATTGATTGCCAATTTCTGGGATTGTAATCCTTTCAAAGTGGAGTTTTCTGGACATATGGCGATCGGTGTGAAGAAGATTTCACCAGGTGGACATTGGATTGGGATCACTGGAATTGCTGCTCAAAAAGCAAATCTATCCTTTACTGAAACTGCTTATGTTCATGCGTTGGTTGGTTTAACTCTTCATGACGCATTTATTTCTTGTTGGAAAGCAAAATACGATACCGATAGAATCCGCCCAGAAACAGTAATTAATCAAAAGTTTGATCAGCGCTGGAGACCACTACTGCAGACTCCTCCTTTTCCAGAATACACTTCCGGACATTCTGTGATTAGCAGGGCTTCGGCCGTTGTTCTGACAGGCTATTTCGGAGATAATTTTGACTTTATCGATAGCTCAGAAACTTACTTTGGGCTACCAGAAAGACCTTTCCCCTCTTTTCTATATGCTTCAGAGGAAGCAGCCATTTCTAGACTTTATGGAGGAATTCACTTTAGAGATGCTATTGAAGAAGGTATAAAACAAGGTGAAAAGATCGGCACAATGATCTGGTCAAATCTCAACCAGTAACCCCTATCAAAATGATTTCTAAAAACTCTAGTTTACTATATTCTTTCGTTCTGATTTTAGTGGGTTATACTTCCTGCCAAAACAAAACCAATAAAGAAGAAAGCCCTGATACAGCTTCGAAGCCTAACATTGTTTTGATTTTTGCAGATGACATGGGATATGGTGATTTGGGAGTATATGGAGCTACCGAATGGAATACACCTAATCTGGATCAACTGGCTGCAGATGGCGTTAGATTCACTCAATTCTATGTCCCCCATGCAGTTTGTTCTGCTTCTAGAGCGGCCCTCTTAACAGGAACTTATGCCAATCGCTTAGAAATTTTCGGCGCTTTGGATCATACTGCAACACATGGATTAAATCCAGAGGAGACTACTATTGCAGAAATGCTGAAAGCTAATGGCTATTCAACAGGAATGGTTGGGAAATGGCATTTAGGAGATCAACCAGCATTTTTGCCAACCGAGCAGGGTTTTGATTCTTGGTATGGCCTTCCCTATTCCAATGACATGTGGCCTCATCATCCAGAAGCGAAGAATTACTATCCTCCCTTGCCTTTGTACAGAAATACGGCTGTAATTGATACGCTGGATGATCAAAGCATGCTAACAACCAATTATACCGAGGAGGCTCTCAAGTTTATAGAAACTAGTAAAGACACTCCTTTCTTCTTGTATTTTGCGCATAGCATGACGCATGTACCATTGTTTGTTTCAGATAAGTTTAAAGGCAAATCCGAACAAGGTCTATATGGAGATGTAATGATGGAAGTGGACTGGTCTGTTGGACAGGTTCGATCAAAATTGGAAGAATTGGGATTGGCAGAGAATACGATTATTATTTTCACTTCTGATAATGGCCCATGGCTTTCTTACGGAGGTCATGCTGGTTTGACAGCAGGATTGAAAGAAGGGAAAGGCACTTCTTGGGATGGAGGAATCAGAGAACCAGGGATATTTGTTTGGCCAAATCATTTTCCAGCTGGAAAGGTGGAAAACCAAGCTGCTATGACGATCGATATACTTCCAACTTTAGCAGAAATAACAGCCTCCAAATTACCTGATTTACCAATTGACGGCAGAAGTATTTTGCCTATGCTAGAGGGAAAAGAAATGGAGCAAAAGGCCTACTATGCCTATTATAATAGGAATGAATTGCAGGCGGTGATTTATGGCAAATGGAAAATGGTCATGCCACATACCTACAGAACTATTCCAGAAGGAACAGTCATGAGAAACGATGGAATTCCTGTCAAATATGAAATGACCACCCTTGAAAAAGCTGAATTATTCGATCTATCTTCTGATCCGAATGAAACAACTGATGTAGCTGAAAGTAACCCTGAAATAGTCTCCAAAATAAATCAATTTGCGGATCAAGCTAGAGCAGATATGGGAGATGCGTTAACTGAATCAGAAGGAACGGGATTGAGAAAGCATGGGAGAATCGAGGAGTAAATTCAGTTTTACATAAAATCTCCATTCCAATTCACTTCCTTCGAAAAAGGAGCTAAAATCTCGTCTATTAAAACCGAAACTTGCTCTCTATTAAGACGGGTTTCAGTTTTGAAATCGCCAGACAATTCCCTTCTTTTCCAAGCTTGAGCGATTTCAAATAAGGTAGTATTTGGTTTGACAATTTCCACCAATTGCTGGAATCTTGCTCCAGTTAGATAATCTCCTGAAGCTCCCCAATAGTCTTTCAATTCTGGATAAAGTGGTCTCAAACCATCTACTAATTCAAATTCTGTTACCAATCGATCTGGATAAAACCAAGTTTGATTTGCCCAGAGAAAAGGAACTCCCTCACCTTTAAAAATCCCGGTCGCTCCAATTTTTTGCATGGCTTTGAAATGGTCATCACTTGGATTCATATCGAGAAAAGGCATGATATAGGCATTTTGAGATAATAAAAGGGATTGAACTTCACGAATCGAAATGTCCTGCAATTCTTTCTTTTGCTTCACAGCAACAGCTGCCAGAACCCCCGCGGAATGACCAATTCCCAAAACAACTGGTTGAAGACGACTAGCTCCATTGACAATATTCGAAACAGAAATACTTTTCTCAGCAAGTATGAGTGCTGGATGATCCTTTGGAATCAAAGCTCCTAAAGGGACATTGTAAGAAGGAACCCGAATCTTAATGAAATCAATCGCTGGAGCGTCCAAGTTCTTCTTATGGTGATGATCAATGGTATAATCTCCTACTGCTATGCCTGTTCGATAGAAAGGATTTGGAGCATCGTATGGAGTTCTCACATAAGGCAAAGTAAAGTCTACCAATCCAACATATCTTCTTGATTCTCGATGATAGGGAATCATAGGAAGATTATCTTCAGTAGGATATTCATCCTCTGAAATTCCCAGATGCTTATAGCCCAACTCATGCTGGATGTAATAGGTGAATCTCAACGTAGCTTGTTTTGCATCTTCCAGAGCAAGTGCTCGTTCCTCAGGATTCATTTCTACAATATTCAAATAGTAATCATTACCGCAATTCGGCCAATTGATCATGTATTTATCATTTGGGAGTTTCCCATAACTGATCATCTTATCACAGTCCAAAGTTGGGTCTTTGTCAGAAATAGGATCAGAATGAGCACAGGCACATGCAAATTCTGAGGGATGATAATTCGCAGGTTGTTGGATGGTTTTATCAACTCCTTTTCCATAATCCTGAAGGGTCACCACATACGTCAGATCCTGAATAATGTCATTTGATTCTTCGGGTGCAAAAATCTCCCCTATCTCATCTCTGGCATCCATCCCCAGACGATAGGGCAAACCCTGAAAGGCAGCTACATCTCCCAGTTCCGTTGCATCAATTAATACTGGAGCATTTACTGTAAAGGACTTTCCATCTTTCGTGTATGTGACAGTCCAAAGCTTTTGAGAATAGCTTGCCGTTTTCCACTCGCTCTCGAATGATAAAATCAAATTATCCACTTTAGCAGCCATTTTCTGCAGAATCTCATTTCCTACTTTGGGTTCAAAAAGCGTATTACTTACCCAGCCAGTAGCAAGCTTTTTTGGACCACCATAATAGTCCTCCAATTGAGCCTTAAATTCTCCCCAAATTCCAGAAGGCAAACGATGATTCCCATCAATTGCAGAAACTCCCGCAGAAGTCAACATTCCCCCAAGCCAATGTGTTGGTTCAATAATTAATGTTTTTACTCCTAATCTGCCAGCAGAAATTCCAGCGGCCGTTCCACTTGCTCCTCCACCAACTATTATCAAATCATAGTTCGTCTGGGAAAAAGCCTCCGGAGAAATCCAAAAGCATCGGAAGATCAATAAAAATGAGAGTTTGTTGAAGTTCATTATTGACTAGTTTGATAGAAAAGGCAAGCAAGCTCCGAGTAGTGCAGATCGCTCACCCAGTTCAGATATTTTAAAAGGAATTGGGTATCCCATAGTCTCCAAATAAGATAAAGTAGTAGGGAGATAATGATTGGAAGCCAAACTGATCTTACCTCCCAGCACCACTCCTTCGGCATGCAAACGAATCAGGTACGGAAATAAAAACTCGCCTAAAGCTCTTCCAAAAGTTTCAAAAATCTCGTTGGCAATCGATGAATCATGCCCTGGGGCTAAAAGGTCTTTCACTCCGGAAATAGTAAGTCCATACCGCTGCAAAGCATACTGACGAAACCAAGCCGTGCCGAGGTAATCCTCAGCAATTCCGTCACGGAAAGGCGCGGTCCAGAGCTTTGCATCTTTGACCACATCATGCACTTTGATGGCTGATCCGAGACCAGTTCCCAAGGTAATACCAAGTGAGTTTTGAAAATCTTTTCCAGCTCCGGCGTAACTTTCCCCAGCTAAAAAAGCTTCTGCATCGTTTGTGAAGACAATATCTGAGGATGGAATACTCAAGCTTTCCGCAAGTAAATCCTTTACAGATAGCTGATAAAGCGAAGCCATTTTCCCCTGATCTTTAATCAAAGAAATACCTTTTTCATAATCATAAGGGCCAGGCATTGCAATTCCAACTCTGATATCTTTAGAATTACCCGTAGCAAGCAAGATTACTTTTGACCAAGCCGAAATTATGTTTTCCTTCTCACCAAACGTATCTATATCTCCTTCGGCAAATTGTAAAAAATCAACCTTCCTTTCTCTTGATCTCACTTTGGCAGCAGAAATATGTGAGCCTCCAATATCTACTCCTATAAATTCCATTCTTTGTATGAGCCTTTAGCTTTTTCCATAAAACTAAAGTAAAAAAAAGAAAGAGGTTTTGAACTGAATCAAAACCTCTTTCGGAATTCTAACTATAAATTTTAGGCAGAAACCTATTTATCCCACCATACTGGGTTAATCCAAGTATCACCACCCATATTGGTAATAGCATTTGCTAAACCTTCTGGGTTTGTAGTACTTTCTCCTGTTGGATAAAGTTGTCTCCTAGGAATTTGGCCTGATGAGAAGTTACCGGTGTAGTTCACAGAAGTCAATTCAGGATATCCAGATCTCTTCCAATTGTTCCATGATTCAACATAGTTTGCAAGAAGACTAGTAGTAGCCCAAATTTGCGAATTGATCATTTTTTGAGAGGCAGTAGTGCTACTGGTGTCCAGAGTATTTGCAGCTACAAAAGCTGCAGCATCTGCTGAAGAAACAGATCTACCTCCAAATTTACCGATGGTAATCATTGCGCCAGCCAAACCAGCACTATAATAAGAAGATGCAGTGCCTGAAACTGAGTAACCTCTCGTAGCTGCATCAGCCAGTAAAAACTGGATTTCAGCATATGTGAGAATGAAAACAGGAGCATTTCTGTCTCTATAGATACCTGTTGGTCTTGAATATGCTCCAATTGGTGCAACATCATCACCTGATCCAGTAGGACCTGGGTAATTAGGCGCTTTAGAGACATCAGTTGCCCCACCTTTCAAATCATACCCATTTGGCAAACCGATTTGAACAGCGGGATCACTATTTCCAGCATCACTACCATTTTTATTCGCTGCAAGTCCTGGCGCAGGAACCTCTGCTACAATAGATAAACGTGGATCGTTACTAGACTTTAAGAAGTCGATCATTCGTTTAGACCAGCGAACTTCGTATACATCATCTGTTACGTTCAAGGCATTTGCACTTGAGTTAGCATATCCATTGGCTTGGTCTGAAACCAATACCGCTTCGTCATCAACTGAAGCAAAAACACCACCAGCGATTGCTTTTGAAACATATGACTGTGCAGTAGTAGCATCAACATCAACTAACCGCATTGCCATTCTCAACATTACAGAATATCCTAGTCTCTTCCATTTGGTCAAATCACCACCATAAAGCACATCGTTTTTGATAGGATCACCTGCTGGATCTATCGAAGAAAGTGCAGACTCAAGATCAGCAAGCATTGACATATATGCATCAGACTGTGAGTCGTATTTCGGTTGAGTGATTCCCTCTTCGGCCATTAATGCCTCACTATAAGGTAGATCACCATAGATATCAGACACGAAAGAAAGCGTAAGAACTTTCCAAATCTCACCTACCGCTACTAAATTGGTAAATCCTTTTTTCTCTGCTAGAGACTGCATCTGATAAACTCTGGAGGCAGCAGAGTAGCCATCATTCCACACACTCTGGATGTAACTATTTGTACTTCCTGATGCGACATACTTATCAGCATTAGAATAGTAGTTTGCTCCACCTGTAGATGTAGAAGCCATTGCTTGAATCCACATACTTTGGAAAAGTATCGCTCCAGTATATCCTGTCATCATATTACCATAGTTATACTGAACTGTAGGTAAGATCAAATTAGGATCGAAAACACTTCCATCCGCGCGGTTTGGATCTGTATTGATATCCGCAAAATCACCATCGCAGCTGGATACGGCTAATACAATCCCCGTAAGAAATATACTTATATATTTTTTCATTTTAATTCAATTTGAAATTAAGGTTAAAACCAAAAGATCTAGTGCTAGGAAGGTTACCACCTTCAATACCAGTGTAGTTGATATTTGAACCGAAGTTAGCCTCAGGATCAATATTTTTAGCTTTACGCATCAAGAACCCAATATTTCTACCCACAAGGGATGCACTCAAGCCTTTCAAGACTGGAACATTTCCAAACCATTTTGCAGGGAATGTATAACCCAAGGTTAACTGTCTCAACTTAATGAAATCACCATCCACAACACTGGTGCTGGTTACATTTTGCGCCAAAGCTTTGTAGTAATCTTCTGCAGATGCAGTTTCGCTACCATTAGTCACACCAGATTCTCTACCTTCTAAAGTAACTTGGTTAAGCCCTCTGAAAATCGAGTAGAATTCAGTAGCAGACAAAACTTTGTTGCCATAGTTGTAATCTATCAAGAATGAGAAAGAAATTCCTTTGTAGTTAAACTCGTTATTCCATCCACCATATAGAGTTGGTAAAACAGTTCCCATGTTGATTAATTCACCACGTACCGGAAGGCCCGCAGCGTCCACCATGATGCTTCCATCAGTATTGTATGCATAATCGTACGCTCTGATCTGTGGTCCAGGCTCTCCTACTACATAAGCAGTAATCGCATTCCCAAGAGTACCTCTGTTTTGTCCTAGATTGATAGGATTATTGTTTGGATCAGTACTAAGAATCTCATTCTTAACTTTTGACAAGTTGAATGATGACTTCCACGTAAAGTTAGTGGTTTGAATTGGCATACCTGTCACCAAAACTTCTAACCCTTTGTTACTAGTAGAACCAGTCGCAACCACTGAACTATTGAATCCTGAGGTAATACTTAAATTAGCATTCATAATCTCATTGTGCGTCTCTTTCTCATAGTAAGCCACATCAAAACCTAGGCGATTATTGAAGAAATTTAAATCCACACCTAATTCTATTTCACTTGTAGTAAAAGGCTTCAGGTTCAAATTAGGAAGAGAAGTCGGAGATGATCCAGCTGGTACTCCATCGTAGGAATTAGCCGAATTGTAGTAGAAAGTGCTTTGATAGGCATCAAATGGCTCACCACTGGTAACTGCATACGATGCTCTGAATTTACCAAAATCTAAAACCGAGCTATTCATCAATTCACTGAAAACAAATGCTCCAGCTACAGACGGAGAGAAAATACTGTTGTTGTCAGTAGGCAAGGTACTATATACATCATATCTACCGGTAGTTGTTAACGTTAGTATATTATTGTAACCTAGAGCAACAGAGTAATATGCAGATTGCACTTCTCTTTCATTGTAATCATAAGATCTCGAAAAGGTAAGTACGTTAGTAGGAGAATATAAGTATGGAATCACAAACTGACTCCCACCTACACCTACAGATTCATATTTGTTATTTCTCCTATTTGCACCTGCCAATAGATCAAGGTTCAACTTACTGTTTAAATCAAAGTTAGCACCAAGAATACCATCAATGTTTGTTTCCGATCGAGTAGACTGACCTTTTCCCCCAAGACCACCTTGTAAGTTTGCTGAATAAGCAAGTCCAGAAGGGTCTACACTAAAGAAGTTATCGTTAGAAGCATCATTTCCTAAACGAATCATAGCATAAATATCCTTTGTAAAGCTGTATTTCGTTGATACGGCTGTAATAGTTCTTTTTCTACCCACATCATTAACACCTTGATTTGCAACAAAATACGGGTTAGTAACATAAATATCATCACTGAATACTGTCTCAGCACCAGTATCAGAATCAAAGCCAGGAGCAAAAATACTTTGACTGATATTAGGAGCTAGAAGCAAAAAGTTATTTGGGTTCTTAGGTCCATCACTTAGGTTAGGCACATTTGTAGATTTCTGATCGATGTAATTAACCATTGCGGTCACATTCAACTTATCAGTAATATTTTGCTCAACGTTTAGATTCAGTGTAAGTCTATCCACGCCACTATTTGGCACAATTGATTTAGCATCAAGATCAGAAATAGACATTCTGAATGATCCATCACTTCCCATTCCTTTAGCAATGGAAACAGTATTTGTGAAGTTGGTCCCTGTTCTATAGAAGTCAATATAACGATCATTAGAAGGGGAATATGGATACTGATTTCCATCAAAACCAATCACTTGGCTGCCATCCATTTTAGCACCCCAAGCCAATCGACCTGTTGACTGTGCGTCTGTAGTTGTTGTTGGTTTCTGACCGCCTGTACCTTGACCATAAACCTCTTGGAAATCTGTGAAATCCACTGGATTTTCAGCCATTACGTTCATAGTATATGTCAAAGACCAATCACCACCTTTGGATCCCTTTTTAGTAGTGATCAAAATAACACCGTTGGATGCTCTAGACCCGTAAAGAGCAGAAGCAGCCTGACCTTTCAAAACAGTCATTGTTTCGATATCATCTGGGCTAAGGTTACCGATACCATCACCACTATCTGCACCGCCCCACTGTCCAGCGGAACCTCTTTGGGTGTTATCCATTGGGATACCATTGATTACATATAAAGGAGAACCAGTACCACTGATACTTGGCAAGCCTCTCAATGTGATCTTAGACGTTCCACCAGGACCACTATTAGTGCCTTTTACTACCAAACCAGCAACGCGACCAGCTAGTGAGTTAGCAACGTTTGTTTCTCGAGCAGTAGTTAATGATTCACTACCCACTTGAGTTACAGAGTAACCCAAAGTCTCTTTATCCTTGCTAATACCCAATGCAGTTACTACCACTTCAGATAGCTCACTCGCATCTTCCTCTAGCAATATATTTAATTCTGAACGGTTGCCAACTGGAATTTCCTGGGATGTATAACCGATAAAAGAAAAAACCAAAACAGCGTTTGGCCCAACTGACAAGGAGTATTCACCATCCACATTGGTGGTAGTACCTGTCTGACTACTCTTGTCAAGGATAGTGACACCCGGCATAGGCAATCCATCTGGTGCTGCCGTCACTACTCCTTTCAAGATCCTACTCTGACCTTGTGCCAGGTGCACTGCACATAGCATAAATCCCAGAGCAAAAGCAATAGATAAAACTTTTCTCATAGCTTGAAATTAAGTGTTTATAATAGTTGAATAAAAAGGGCTTTCGCAATACGAGCACATAGAGTTTTCACTAAAAGTATAGGGACTTTGAAATCATGTTCAAGACTATAAGCAAACAACTATTCCAAAGTCGATACACGCATTTTTGTACAGGATTATTCTACCCTCTCTTAAGTAAAGCTATAGATTTCACCAACTATTCAAAAATATTTTGAAAAATTTTATTTCAAAACTCTATCTCATATAAATGATTTTTTTAAAAAAGATGGAATTTCTTACTCACAATTTTTAAAAAAAAGAAAAACACGCTGTAACTAGATATGTAATTTGGTTTTTCCTCTGTTTTGACAGTGAAAACTTTGTTTTTTATGTAAAACAATAAAATCTTAGATTCATGACTATAACCCACTTTTTATTAACTAATTTATTTGTAAATCCGCTTTTCTACCAGTTATAAGGGAAAAGCAATCCAGTATATGTTAAAATTTAAAATTGAGGCCACTCCGGCCTTCAGTCATCGGGCTTCCGACCAGATAAGCAAAGAAACTAGGATGGCAGGCGAGATTGCGGATTATCATACTGATTTATTACTGAATAATGCAAAAAAAAAGCCGTCCCTTTCGGAACGGCTTTGACTAATAGTTAAAGAAAAACCTATCTAAGAAAAAGCATTTCTCTGTACTTCACTAATGGCCATGACTCATCGTCAACCAAGAGTTCTAATTTATCTACTGCATACCTGATCTTATCGAAGTAAGCTTCTTTGACATCTACTTGATATCCTTTGGCCATTTTCACAATATCAGTCTCCTTGTTTAGCTTCTTACGTGCCTCTACCATCGCAGTAATATTGGATTTCAATGACTCTATATGCTTAGAGACTTCCTTGATCGTCTCAACAGCCGCAGTATTATCCAAGCCTAGTCCTTTCAAACCATTTGCATTCTGGATGATTTTGTTCTGGTAAAGAATTGCAGTAGGAATGATATGGTTCAATGCAAGATCCCCCATCACACGACCTTCGATCTGGATCTTTTTCATGAAGCTTTCCAACATGATTTCGTGACGTGCATGAACCTCTATTCCATTCATTACATTATGTCTTTCGAAAAGCTCTTTGGTAGCTTTAGTAGAATAAACATCCAATGCTAGAGGAGTGGACTTCAAGTTAGACAATCCTCTTTTCTGAGCTTCGGCAGCCCATTCATCAGAATAGCCATCACCCTCGAATCTTACTTTTTTGCTATCCTTGATGTATTTTCTCAACACGTTCACGATAGCAATTTTCTTCTCTTTACCAGCGCTCATCTCTTTCTCAATGTCTTTTGCCATTTCTGCCAATACATCTGCAACGATCACATTGAGTACCGTCATTGGACCAGCCACATTTGCCTGAGAACCTACTGCACGGAATTCAAATTTGTTACCTGTGAAAGCAAATGGAGAAGTTCTGTTTCTATCTGTATTGTCAAGGATGATTTCAGGAATCTTAGAGATACCCAATTTCATATACATGTTGTCACCCTTTTCGATCTTGATATTTCCGTTTTTCTCAAGTTCATTCAATACTTCAGTTAGAGTAGCACCCAAGAACACAGAGATAATCGCCGGAGGAGCTTCGTTAGCACCTAGACGGTGATCATTACCAGCAGAAGCGATACTTGCTCTCAATAGATCAGAGTGATCGTAAACTGCTTTGATAGTAGCTACCAAGAACGTTAAGAACTGAAGATTCTCTCTAGCAGAATTGCTTGGTTGGAAAAGGTTAACTCCAGTGTCTGTAATCAACGACCAGTTGTTGTGCTTACCACTACCGTTCACACCTGCAAATGGTTTCTCGTGAAGAAGTACTTTCAAGTCATGTCTCTCAGCCACTTTATCCATGACGTCCATCAACAATTGATTGTGATCCGTCGCCTTGTTGATTTCTTCAAACAAAGGAGCAACTTCGAATTGACCCGGAGCCACTTCGTTATGTCTAGTCATTACTGGAATGCCTAACTTCAGAGCTTCGTTTTCGAAGTCAACCATGAAGTCCTTCACTCTAGTAGGAATAGATCCAAAATAGTGATCGTCTAATTGCTGGCCTCTAGCTGGGCTATGCCCGTAAACAGTTCTCCCGCCCATTACCAAATCTGGTCTTGCTGCGAAAAGAGCTTTGTCTATCACAAAATATTCCTGCTCTACACCTAGAGAAGGCTGCACCTTTCTCACGTTTCTGTCAAACAATTGGCAGATAGCTAAAGCGGCGTCATTGATTGCCTCGATAGACTTCAATAGTGGAGTCTTGTAATCCAATGCTTCACCTGTGTAAGACACAAAGATCGTCGGGATACAAAGTGTATTTTCGAAGATGAAAATCGGAGAAGTAGGATCCCAAGCAGTATATCCTCTAGCTTCAAAAGTAGAACGGATACCTCCATTTGGGAAAGAAGATGCATCTGGCTCTTGCTGAACTAATGCTGATCCTTTGAATTTTTCAAGTCCACCTAAGGCATCGAAAAAGGAATCATGCTTCTCTGCGGTAGAACCAGTAAGTGGTTGAAACCAGTGTGTATAATGTGTAACACCTTTGGACAAGGCCCAAGTTTTGACTGCGGATGCTACTTCTTCTGCAGTAGCAGCATCAATCTTGGTTCCTTTGTCTATTGCTTCCATTACCCTTTTATAAGCTGAAGGTGCCAAGGACACTTTCATTTGTGCAGTTCCAAAGGTATTGGTACCAAAAAAGTCTGAGATTTTAGAGGATGGTGCTTTTACAGCTACGCGCTGTCTAGTCTGCACCATTGCTAAGGCTTGTTGTCTGAGTGTTGCCATTTCTACAATATGTGGTTTAAAATTATACACACAAAAATAGAAAAATATGTATATGAAAATGCTTTTGACTGATTTTTGGCCTCATTTTTCAGAAAAATTACACTTTTTTCAATAAATCATAGCAAAAAGGCACCGTTTTCGGGAAAACCCTTCGATTTCCGTGATAAAATTGGAGAATTGAAAACAAGCGAAGATTAATTACCTTTGCAATCTCATTATCAGAAGCGTAATTGTGAAAAAAGTAGCCTTTTATACACTAGGATGTAAGCTAAATTTCTCAGAAACCTCCACTATCAGTCGCCAATTTGAAGAAAAGGGATACTTAAAAGTGGATTTTCAGGAAAATCCCGATATTTTCATCATCAACACCTGCTCGGTCACCGAGAACGCTGACAAGAAGTGTAAGAAGATCGTTAAGGAGGCTAAAAAGATTTCTCCTAATTCATATGTCACGATCATCGGTTGCTATGCGCAATTGAAACCTAAGGAGATTTCCGAGATAGAAGGAGTAGATGCAGTGCTTGGCGCAGCTGAGAAATTCCGTTTGATCGAACTTCTGGATGATTTTGCTGCAGTTCAAGAAACAAAGGTTTTGGCATCTGAGATACAAGAAGCTACTGTCTTTAATAATGCCTACTCTATAAATGACAGAACACGGACTTTCCTGAAAGTTCAGGATGGTTGTAACTACGGATGTGCCTTCTGTACTATTCCTCTTGCCCGAGGCAAAAGCAGAAGTAATACTATTGAAAGCGTATTGCAATCAGCCCGAGAGATCGCTGCTACCGGAGTAAATGAAATCGTGCTAACTGGTGTGAACATTGGTGACTTCGGCATTGTAGATGGAAAACGAAACGAACGATTTGCAGACCTAGTCTATGCACTCGACGAAGTAGAAGGAATCAACCGTCTTCGGATTTCTTCCATCGAACCAAATCTCCTGACCAATGAAATCATCAGCTTTGCTGCACAATCCAAGAGATTTGTTCCTCACTTCCATGTCCCTTTACAATCTGGCTCCAATACCATTTTGAGAAAAATGGGGAGAAGATACCTCCGTGAGCTCTATGTAGATCGTGTGACCAAGATCAAAACCCTCATGCCGCATGCCTGTATCGGTGTAGATGTCATTGTAGGTTTTCCAGGCGAGACGGACGAGCTTTTCCTAGAAACTTATAATTTCCTGAATGAGCTGGACATTTCCTACTTACACGTATTTACCTATTCAGAGCGAGCCAATACAAGAGCTGCTGAGATGGATGAAGTCGTCCCGATGAAAAAGAGAAATGAGCGCTCAAAAATGCTTCGCATTCTTTCCGAGAAAAAAAGAAGAAAATTCTACACTGAAAACCTTGGCAAAACTTTCACCGTGCTTTTTGAAGAAGATGTGGAAGATGGCAAAATCCATGGCTTTACCGAAAACTACATTCGTGTGGCCGCCAAATACGACCCTATGCTAGTTAATGAATTGAAATTGCTTACGCTAGATCAAATCAATGAAAAAGGAAATGTAGAAGTGCTAGAACCAGAGATGGTTTACGAAAAACACTAATTCCCACCATTCCCAATTAGTCAAATATTAAACATCTAGCCAATTCAGCTGTTGTTTAAATATGAACTCTTTATTTAAACCTGACGGAAGAATTACCAGAAGATTGTATCTGGTGATGTTTATCATATTTTATTTTATCAACATCCTTTGCCTGATGATTATTTGGGATAGTTTTCAATCTGAGTCTTGGGCTATATTTTACGGTGCTGGTCTAGTTCTGATTGCTTCAATAGCTGTATTGCTTATTCAAGCTATCAAGAGACTACATGATATAGGGTTGGACTGGAAGTATGCGTTTTATTTATTAATCCCACCCCCAATTAATTTCATCGGGTTATTTGGCTTGCAGCTAAAAAAGGTCAAGAAGGACCAAACGATTATGGTCCTGATCCAAGAAAAACAGATATTGTCTAACTTCTAGACACATACTATTAAGTGGTTCAAGATTTAAAGTGGTACAGAAAGTGATATTTCTCTACCACTTTTGCTTTTTTAGGAGAAGGATTCGGAAGGGAATCCTGGAAGTGATGCGTATTTACTCCTACATTTTTCTAAATTCAAATCAGTTAAAAATACAAACGGTGAAAGATTCACATAAAATCGCTCTAGTCCAGCAGGAACCTTGGCTTGCCCAATACGAACCGCAGATCCAGCGAAGATTTGATAGATATCAGGAAGCTATTCGAGAAATCAATGATTTCAGTGGAAATATCCTCGAATATGCTTCAGTCCATAATTTCTACGGGATTCATTACGAAGCTTGGAGAAAAGGCTGGGTATACCGAGAATGGGCTCCCGCTGCTCATCAACTCTATTTTTTCGGAGATTTCAACGAGTGGGACCGTAGCTCACACCCGATGAAAAAAACCAGTCGCGGAGACTGGGAGATTTTCTTGCCTTATGAGCAATACAAGAATAGGTTCATTCACGCAAGTAAAGTAAAAGTTCATGTCGTAGCCGAAAATGGCGCCTTAGACAGAATACCTGCATATATAAGGAGAGTAACCCAAGATGAAACCACGCATGATGTCGCTGGTCAACTTTGGTTTGCTGAGGATTTCAAGTGGACAGACAATTCCTTTTCCACAAGGAGCAGCCTCAAACAACCCTTAATCTACGAGTGCCATGTGGGAATGGCTCAGGAGAAAATGGGAGTTGGAACTTACAAGGAATTCGAAGAGCTCACTCTTCCGAGAATCAAAGCTGCAGGATACAATACGATTCAGATGATGGCTATCATGGAGCATCCCTATTATGGATCTTTTGGCTATCATGTCTCCAACTTCTTTGCTCCCACATCGAGATTTGGCACTCCCGAAGAACTGAAGTCTCTGGTGGACAAAGCCCATGAGATGGGAATCGCAGTCGTGATGGACATCGTTCATTCCCATGCAATCAAAAATGTGAATGAAGGGCTGAATGAGTTTGACGGAAGCGAGCATCAATATTTCCATCCTGGAGACAAGGGCTATCATGAAGCATGGGATTCAAAAGTCTTTGACTATTCCAAGCGGGAAGTGCAGCAGTTTTTGCTGTCGAATATCCGCTACTGGCTGGAGGAATTTCATTTTGATGGATTCCGCTTCGATGGCGTGACTTCCATTATGTACCACCACCACGGGTTGTTCATGGACTTTGATTCAGTGGACTTATATTTTGACCAAAATGTAGACGAAGATGCTATTTTGTACTTACAGCTGGCAAATACCCTGATTCATACGCTGAAGTCTGAAAACATCTCCATCGCTGAAGATATGAGTGGAATGCCAGGACTTGCCCGGCCTATAACCGATGGTGGATTGGGATTTGATTTCAGAATGGCAATGGGCGTCCCTGATTTTTGGATCAAAACTCTAAAACATAAACAAGACGAGGAGTGGGACATGTTTGAGCTTTGGCACCAGCTCACTAATCGTCCCTCAGGTGAGCGATCTATAGGATACGCTGAAAGTCATGATCAGGCTTTGGTAGGGGACCAGACACTTGCTTTTCGATTGATGAAGGAGGACATGTATTTCTCCATGTCTCTACTTCAGCAAAATCTAGTCGTAGATCGTGGCGTCGCTCTTCACAAACTCATCCGGTTGATCACACTTACACTAGGTGGAGAAGGATATTTGAATTTCATCGGTAACGAATTTGGTCATCCAGATTGGGTAGATTTCCCAAGGGAGGGCAATGACTGGAGTCATCAGCACGCGCGCCGACAATGGTCTCTCGTCGATGATCCCCTTCTTCGCTACGGGCAACTTGGCGCTTGGGACAAGGCCATCATCCAACTTGCAACCGATTATCAGCTGCTGGCTTCTGATCCAGCAGATCAGCTATTTTTGGATCCAGATAAAAAGATCCTTGCTTATGAAAGAAGCGGGTTGATCTTCGTGTTTTCCTACCATCCTACGGAGTCATTTTTCGGGCTTCCAATCCATGTGAAAACCGCTGGAAAATTTAAGATTCTTCTTAATTCCGATGACAAGGCATTTGGAGGATTCGAGCGGCTGGATCAAACCATATTATATCCTACAGATGAACACCAAAGCATCAAATTGTATGTTCCGAATAGAACTGTGGTGGTGCTGGAGAAAATTTAATTCAAAATCATGAATACCTCTGTTGAATCTTATTTCACCGACGGCTGTGGACGCTGTCCTTTAGGTGGCACTTCACAATGTAAAGTCCATAACTGGACACAAGAATTGAAGCAATTAAGAAGCATCATTCTTAGCTGTGGACTGACAGAGGAATCAAAATGGGGAGTTCCGACTTATACCTTTCAGAAAAAAAATATACTCATTTTGGCAGCCTTCAATGAGTATTGTTCAATTAGTTTTTTCAAGGGAGCATTGCTAAGTGATGAACACAAAATCCTTGTAAAACCTGGAGAGAATACACAGGCAGGACGCTTGATTAAGTTTACTGATTTGATAAAAATAGCACAGCTAAAGTCGGTTATAAAGGCATACATTTTTGAAGCAATAGAAGTAGAAAAGGAAGGATTGAAAGTTGAGTACACTAAAAACCCTGAGCCTGTTCCTGAAGAATTGCAAACAAAGCTTGAAAATGATCCTTTTTTTAAATCAGCCTTTGAAGCCTTGACTCCTGGAAGGCAACGCGGCTACATCCTATTTTTCTCCGCACCCAAGCAATCAAAAACCAGAGAAGCCAGAATAGAAAAGTGCGCACCAAAAATTCTCGAAGAAATAGGATTGAACGATCGTTGAAAAAATGGCTTAAACTAACGACTTACAAATTCCCCTTTTTCATTTCCTTCACAGCATGATCAACAGCTCTGGCAGTTAAAGCCATATAGGTAATGGATGGATTCTGCGTTCCAGTCGATGTCATGCAAGCTCCATCAGTCACAAAAACATTGGGTGCCTGATGCATCTGATTAAATCCATTCAGCATGGAAGTCTCAGTATCCCTGCCCATTCTCACACCCCCCATCTCATGAATATCCAATCCCGGCGACTGCTTACTGTCACCTTTACGGATATTAACACAGCCTGCTTTGGTCAGCATCTCCTCACCTTGCTCATGAAAATCGGTTAGAATTTTCTCATCATTATCGTCGTAGCTTACATTGATTTGCAGCAAAGGCACGCCCCACTCATCACTTTGATCTGGACTGAGGCTGACATGATTTGATTCTTTAGGGATAGTTTCGCCCTGCATCATCATATAAACAGACCAAGGGCCAGGTTTAGAGTTTGCTTCTTTCAGTTCGGCTCCTAAAGGCGTATCAGCATGACCAACCCCCGCACGACCAGCAGTATAAAAGGTCATGTAACCACGCATGAAATCCATTTCTTGTTTTTTCACATTCCTGAAGTTAGGCATCATCACCGCCGTAGGCCTTCTACCGAAATAGTATTTATCCTCAAACCCTTCATAATTGGCATTGATTGATCCTCGGTAATTATGAAAAGCTATGTATTTCCCCAAAATTCCAGAGTCATTGCCTAGTCCATTTGGAAAGCGCCTGGAAGTACTATTCAGTAAGATCAAATTCGTATTTAATGCAGCTGCATTTAAGAAAATGACTTTGGCAAAAAACTCCATAGACTCTTTTGTTACCCGATCTATTACCCGAACGCCTGTCACTTTCCCTTTTTGCTCATCATAAACAAGTGAATGAACCACAGAATCTGGCCTTAAAGTCAAATTCCCCGTTTTAGCAGCCGTCGGTAAAGTCGAAGAATTTGAGCTGAAATATCCGCCAAAAGGACAACCTCTATAGCATTGATTTCTAGCCATACATTGACCTCGACCTTGAGCAAGATGAACCTCCTCTGGTTCCGTAAGATGTGCACAACGGCCGATAATCACATCTCGGTCCACATAAGAAGCCTTGATCCGTTTCTGGATTTCTTTCTCCACACAGTTCATCTCCCAAGCTTTCAAAAACTCTCCATCCGGCAGCGTGTCCAGCCCTTCATAGCTCCCACTTATTCCCACAAATTTCTCTACATAGCTATACCAAGGAGCTACATCTTCATATCGAATAGGCCAATCCACCGCAAATCCATCTCGCCCTGGACCTTCAAAATCGTACTTACTCCATCGTTGAGTTTGTCGTGCCCAAATGAGTGACTTGCCACCAACTTGATATCCACGGACCCAGTCAAATGGCTTTTCCTGAACATAGGGATGCTCCGAATCTTTGACAAAAAAATGCTGCGTATCCTCTTTGTACGCATAGCAACGGTTTACTACAGGATTTTCAAGTTTGTCTTTTCTTGGAATTTGGTTGCGGTGCGGCATTTCCCAAGGAGCAGAAGTCATCGTCGGATAATCTTTCAAATGCTGTACATCTCTTCCTCTTTCTAATACTAAGGTTTTCAGGCCTTTCTCACAAAGCTCTTTTGCTGCCCAACCTCCACTTATTCCAGACCCTACTACTATAGCGTCAAATTGATTCGATTTCATGATTGAAAATATAAAATATCACCATCCCATACTGAATATTTCCAAATATAAACTTCTCTTTTCTAAAGCGTAGTTATGCTGTCTATTCAGTTTCAATACAACAAAAATGCCTCTGGATAATAGACCAGAGGCATTTAACGTATAGGAATAGTTATAACTTACTCGTATCTCAACGATTCTATAGGATCCAATTTCGAAGCTTTGAAAGCTGGAAAATAGCCAGAAAGTAAGCCCACTAAAATACAAATAGCAAAAGCTACAAACATCCACAACCATGGGATTAGGAATCCACCGACGCCAATTACAAGTGCAATAATGTTCCCAATTGAAATCCCCAATATCACTCCCATTGCCCCACCTATAATACAAATCATAATTGCCTCTAGGAGAAACTGCTGTCTGATTCTAAGTGGTGTAGCTCCTAGTGCCTTTCTGATACCAATCTCTCTGGTACGCTCTGTCACTGACACAAGCATAATATTCATCAATCCGATGGAAGCTCCCAGCAGGGTGATAAAGCCAATACCGAAACCTCCCAATCTTAAATAACCGGCGACCTCTTCCAGGCTTTCCGCCACGGACTGGCTTTTTGTCAAGTCAAACGAATCTTCCTGAGCTACACGATCTTGGCGAATCTCTCTCATCATACCGATCGCCTGCCCCATTTCATAATCTATCCGCTCTGGACCTGAAGCAACACCTGTCACGGTGTAGTTAAATGTACCTCTCTGATCCAATCGACTTGCATTTTCAATAGGAATCAAAATCTGTCTATCAGCTCCAGAATCTTGACCGACTCCTCCCTGCTCCTCCAAGACACCTATCACAGTATAAGGCCGACCTAAAACTATAATTTTTTGATTTAAAGGATCTTCAGCAGCTGTAAAAAGCGTAGTTGCCAATTCCTTTCCTATAATGCAGACATTAAATCCATTCTGAACTTCCATTGATGTGAAATTCCTGCCAGAACCTAATTTCATAGCCTTAATGCTGATGTAATTATCATCACCACCTCTAATTCTCACATTTGGATTGGTGGTTTTAGAACCTCTTTTTACCTCAGCAGATCCCGTCACTGACACAAAAACCGTTGAAATCCCTACGCTATTGTACTTTTCTTTGAAATTCATCACCTCTCTAAAGCTAAGCTTTGGATAGGTTTTTTCAGTTTTACCGTCCTGAATAGCACGCCCACCACTGAATCCCTTATTTCTTAAATCGAAGGAATTTGCACCCAAACCAGAGAAACTATCCGCTATTTGGGTTTTGATACCATCAATGGCAGTCAACATCCCTACTAAAGAAGAAATACCAATTGCAATGATAGCTCCCGTTAAGACAGTTCTTAGCAAATTTACTTTTATGGATCGTACAGCTTCGCGTACATTTTCGATCAAATTCATAATGTGTTCGTATTAGAACGACTTTATAAGGCAATTCTGCCTTGGTTATATCAAGTATAGATAATTACTGTCGAAATGTCTATCCGACTATAAAATTTAAGATTTATTCAATGAATCCGATCACCTCTAACCTCCAGATTCTTGATCACTTCAGCCTCGAATGCAAGCCATTCATCCCATCGTTTGTTTACCTTTTCTGGGTCATCATACGTTCTGGCCAATTCGATGAATGTGACGTAATGTCCAGCTTCTGATATCATCAGTTCGTAATAGAACTTTTGAAGTTCTGGATCTTCCAGATGTTTTGACAGCAATTTAAAGCGCTCACAACTTCTCGCTTCTATCAATGCATTGAGGAGTAAATGCTCAGTAAGCTGCTGGATTCTGCTTCCTCCTTTTTTCATGAAATTAGTTAGCTGAACTACGTATTCGTCTCTTCGATTTACACCAAAAGTCAATCCCCGCTTTCTAATCTCTTCAAGCACTCGCTCAAAATGCCCCCATTCTTCAGCCACGAGTGGCGTCAGCGTATCAACTACCTCGGGGAAGTCATTGAAACGCACTATCAAACTAATGCCAGAAGAGGCGGCCTTTTGTTCGCAGTAAGCATGATCAGTCAGCACATCTTCAAGTTTCATCGCTACAATACCTGCCCACCTAGGGTCGGTGGGTAATTTCAAATGCAGCATTTTTTGTCTGGTGCTTTCTTCCCAATTCATGTCTAATCAAATAAATACCAGGTAATACCTAGATCAATAAACGATTTATAGCCCGTATAATCCGGAGTCACAAAATAGCCCTCCTCTTTCATCAAGCCACTATTCAAGTGATTGTATTTTAGCAATACACGGGTTCTATTAATCCTGAAATCCAAAAATACATCAGCTACAGGATAGGCATATACATTGAAGTTGTTTTGCAAATAGAATTGCTGAGTACCAGGGAAATAAGCTTCAGCATAATAATCTGAATGATAGCGAATATCCAGCCCAAGTTGAACATAAATATTTTCATTGAACATCGGGCTATCAAAATAAAACTTGGTATTCCCATAGAACTTCGGGATTCTAAAATTATCGCTTGATTCACCGGAGATTTGTGTGAAAATCACTTCTGTATCCCATTGGAATTTCTGACCTATCCGTACATTCGCTTTCAGACCAGGAATCAGCATAAATGCTTCATCACTGGCTTGTTCAGCTTCACGTTTATGGTTAAAATACACGTAGTTATTCACCCTATTAATAGTCAAGGATGGTCTCAGCTTGATCTTGTTGAAATCTAATTTGACTACGCCCCTGACTTGATCCACACCTATATTATCAAAGTCATTATCCCATTGATAGTAATTCCCATAGTACATCTGCTGCATAGCAGTAGGCTTGTAAACCGCTTTGGTATAATCCACCTCTAGCCAGGGCGAAATAAATAAGCCATGAAGTCTGAAAGCTCCCGGTATCAAATATTCTCCATCAGCGCTTAAGGACCATTTTTCAGAAATTTTTCCGATTAGCTCCCCTCCCACATAGACCTCATTGAAGTTATTCTTCTCGCCTTCAGGATAAAATGTACTTTTCATCCTCCCTGCCCGAAACTTTGCATGAGCATTATAATAAAAGCCCTTAAAACTCCCCTTAAACCCTACTTCATTTCCCCATTCCTTGAAATCACTGTAATTCCTCGTAGTATCCAATTGGGTGCTATCCATCAGCGCATTAAGGCGAGCACTAGGATAGAAAAGCGAATCACTGCTATTCATAGCAGCTGATAAGGTGAAGTCGTTATTTTTTTGATCAAAAATATGATAGATCTGCAACTCATCACGAACGCTGTACTCATGATAGATTCTATATTCTTGGCGTAGATCACTCGCTTGGGTATTACTAAGCCATACTTTGGCATCTTCGTAGGTGAAATATACGGAAGTACTATCTTCCTGGGGAGGAATGATTCCCCCGATTTCATTCACTTTATGCAGCATTCTTGAAAAATTCGCTAAAATCCAATATTTCCCGTTCTCTGATCGGTAATTGGTATGCAGGGAATAGGAATTCTGGACCACCATGTTGTCATCTCTAGCAACAGGGTTTAGCGTCTTTCTAGCCCGAATTGTATGGAAATTAAATCCCACATTCCATCGTGGGTTGATATTTCTGGCAAAAGCCAAATCCAACATATTCCGTTGACCACCTCCAAAAAAAGCAGACATCTCCGTAAATGGCGATTTGGTATCGAAATACTTATTGTCTTCTGGGGCGTGAAAGTATAAATCGTACACCGAGAATCCGGACCTAGTTCCTATGATAGTTGGAATTTCATAGAACATCGGCTTGGTCGCACTTCCAATATTCCCCAAATCCTGATACTTCCAATTGCTTTTTTCCACTGGCGAATAATTATGGAAATTATTCAATGCAGTATCCTGCGCATAGAGAATCAAATTGTTTCTCTTAATGTCTTTTTCAAAAAAGTACAAGCTCGTTTTCGGTCCATAAACCATCCTTGTACTATCATCCAACAAAGATTTTCTACCGATCCCATCCTCTTCCCCGTCTGGATCTACCTCCTGTCCACTTCGCTGTTGATTGGGATTTTGGCGCACGGGTGGTGCAGTACGCTGCTGCGCAAAAGCTATATCAACGCTTGCGACGCTTAAGAAAAATAAAAAACAGAGTATCCGTTTATTCACTTAGATTTTATCCTTTTTGAGGACTTTTTGTTGGATTTGTAGTGCCAAAGTTTGTTCATCATCCTGTGAAAACCTCACTTCGATAGGTAGCACAAAAATCGGAATTTCTGCCAGAAAACCTTCCGGCGCGTTAGATTTAACTTTTACAGCGTCTTTTTCGGTCGTAAGGACAACGGGATTTTGCGAAGCAAGTTGCCTGAAAGCATGGGCAAGTTTGTCGAAATCCACTTCAGCATAGTCATGATGATCTGGATACCTTAGCACTTTTAATAATTCGAATTTTTCATGAACATAATCTACCAGCGGTTGATCATTGGCTAATCCTGTGAGCAAAATAACTTTAGGTGAAAAAAGCAGCGAGATACCCAAGGGAATAGGTTCTCCATATGAAATTGAAGAAAAAAGCACAGGCGTATTTAACTTACAGTAGTGGGCAGCCTCATTCCTAAATCTAATTTTCTCAGAATCATTCAGCTGATTCGGGCATTTAGTAATGATGATTAAATCTGCCCTTTTGGCACCGCTTCTACTTTCTCTCAGTCTTCCCATTGGCAACAGAAAATCGGAGAAAAAAGGCTTCTGAAATGTCGATAAAAGGATTTTCAGATCACCGTTCACATACCGATGTTGATACGCATCATCAAGAAGAATCAGCTCAGGAGCATTAGGTTGGGTAGCTATTTCATTAAGAGCATTCAGTCTATCCTCTCCCACAAACACAGAAATATTCTGACCGAATTTTTGATAAATCTGAAAAGGTTCGTCGCCAATTTCTTCTGGCGAAACTTCAGGAGAAGCTTTTAGAAAGCCTCTTGTCTTTCGACCATACCCTCTACTTAGGGTCGCTAGTTTTTGCTCTTTGTGAAGCATCCTAATCAGGAATTCCACCATGGGAGTTTTACCTGTACCACCCACACTCAGATTCCCAATCACGATACTTTTTATAGGAGAGGAAGCACTTTTTAGCCAACCGATATCGAAAAACCAATTTCGAAGTCGGGTGACCAGATCGTATATCAAAGCAAAAGGATAAAGCAAAAAAGCGTACCAGCGCATTCCAGAATTACTATTTTTGATCAAATAAACAGAAAAAATATGGGATACAAGATTAGCGATGTGATTTCCTACCTAGAGCAAATCGCGCCTCCATCCTATCAGGAGCCATACGATAATGCTACTTTGATCACTGGTGACAGAAATTCAGAAGTAACCGGGATTGTTTGCTCTCTAGACTGCATAGAAGCAACTGTTGAGGAGGCTATTGAACTGGGAGCCAACCTGATCGTAGCTCACCACCCCATCGTATTCAAGGGTTTGAAAAGTCTAACTGGGAAAAACTATGTGGAGCGGACAATCATCAAAGCCCTCAAGAACGACATAGCAATCTATGCCATCCACACCAATTTGGACCACGTTGCCCATGGAGTAAATAAGCGAATTTCTGATCGATTGGGATTATTGAAAACCAAAATATTACAGCCTAAAAAGCAATTATTAAGTAAGCTCGTATTCTTCGTTCCAGAACCGGAAAAAGAAAAAGTGCTTCAGGCAGTTTACGCAGCTGGTGCAGGTAAGATCGGTGAATACGCAGATTGTTCATTTCAGGTAAAAGGGATTGGGACTTTTACGCCTTCGGCGAAAGCAAACCCATCTTTAGGAGAGCAGGAAAAACCACAAGAAGAATCAGAAATCAGAGTGGAAATTTTGGTTTCCAATCACCTGCTTCCAAAAGTCCTGCAAAAGATGCGTGAAGCCCATTCCTATGAAGAAGTAGCTTATTATGTTCAATCTCTGGAAAATGAAAATCAGGAAGTAGGTGCGGGCATGATCGGCACCCTAGCGCAAGAAATGGAAGGAGAAGAATTTTTGGATTATCTGAAAGCCAAAATGAATTTGGAAGTAATCAAACATACTGCGCTAGTTTCACGGAAAATCAAGAAAGTAGCGGTCTGCGGTGGTGCTGGAATTTTCCTTTTGGGAGATGCCAAACGAGCAGGTGCAGACGTCTTCGTCACTGCAGATGTAAAGTATCATGAGTTTTTTGATGCAGACGGAGCATTAATTCTCTGTGACATCGGACATTATGAGAGTGAAATTTTCACAAAAGAATTACTCAAGGAGTTATTGTCACAAAATTTTCCTAATATTGCACTCTATTTGACAAAAGTAGTTACAAATCCCACATCCTACCGATAGTACATGGAAAGTACAGTAGCACAGAAACTCGAAGCTATTCACAACCTTCAACTTTTAGATTCTAAACTAGACGCAATCATTAAGGTCCGCGGAGCTCTTCCAGAAGAGGTTCAAGACTTAGAAGATGAAATCGCTGGTTACGAAACTCGATTGGAGAAATTTCAAAGTGAAATAGATTCTTTTGATAACGAAATAAAGGCGCTTAAAGAAAGCATCAAGGACTCTGAAAAACTGATCAAGAAGTATCAGGAGCAGCAGATGAATGTTCGCAACAACCGCGAATATGATGCGATCACGAAGGAGCTTGAACTTCAGGATCTAGAGATTCAAGTTGCTAAGAAAAAGATCACCGAAGCCGGTTATAGAATCGACCAGAAGAAAGTGGACTTGGAAGAACTTAGTGCAGTGAAGAAAGATCGCCAGAAAGATTTGGATCAGAAAAACAGCGAATTGACTTCGATTGTATCTGAAAGTGAATCAGACGAGGCGAAATTGAACAATGATCGTGAGAAGGCAACTAAGAAAGTTGACGAAAGACTTCTGAAATCATATACTAAAATCAGAGCGAACGCTAAGAACGGTTTGGCAGTAGTATTGGTTAAAAGAGGTGCTTGCGGTGGATGTTTCAACACAGTTCCCCCACAAAGACAAGCTGATATTCGTGAGAAGAAAAAGCTAATCGTTTGTGAGCATTGTGGTAGAATCCTTGCTGGCGTAGAAGATGAGATCATCGAGGAGCCAACTCCAAAAAAGAAAAGAGCTACAAAATCTACTAAAGCTTCAAAAGCTTAATCGTATTTCGCGATTTTATATAGAATAAGAAACCCCGGACTTTCAGTTCGGGGTTTCTTTTTGGTCTATTTTTTTGCTTTCATCGTAATTAATATTCTATATTAACAGGTATGAAAAGTTTTGGAATTTTATTACTCACCCTTTTTCTCTCTCTATCAGTCTTCGCGAAAGAGACTGAATCCAAAACTTTTTTGGTGATCTTCAAATCGAAAGAATTAAAGTCGCTGAACACTTCCATTAAGGAGATTCAATCACAATTTTCTTCTGAATACAAAACAAAGACGTACGCTGGAAATTCGGAGCTTGCGATGGTCATTAATATCCCTAAGTGTGAATTTGATGCTTGTTTTTTAGGTCAGTTTTTAATTTCTCTCGATGAAGGTGAAGATGTAAAACTTCAAGAAATCGCATTCCGATTGATTGATATGACTGCCAACAGAAAATCATTGGACAACATCATCACTGCGTATGAAGAAAGCCTGAAAAAGGATAAAATCGACAAAAGAAATTCTACAGCTCCTTAAGGTGCTCCACATCATTTCTTCTTAGCAACTCAAACCCACCATCTTCTTTTTCTTCTATTAAATATAGACACAGATTTTTGTGCTCGAACATGTCCATGTGACATAAGTCTTGCTTCATTATCAAGCTTAAGAAAATCCGCATAGCTCTTCCATGCATGCAAACCAAGATTGTTTCGCCTGGCCCAGCAAGTATAGCATCAATACCCCGTTGCATACGCTTTGCCACAATATTTGGACTTTCTCCCCCAGCTATACAATAATCCAGATTTCCTTGCTGCCACTGCTCCAGCATATGCTGGTAATACTGGCTTTCTTCTGGAGACATAGGCAGTCCTTCATAATCCCCCCAAGAAATCTCATTGAGGTCTGTTGTGGATATTGCGGGAATACCTAAGTCTAAAAATGATTGAATAGATTGCTTGGTTCGCTTAAGTCCTGTGTAATAGGCTTGGTCAAAAGGGACATTTTTGTATGCCTCAAAAAATGCTGCCGCCTGTTTTCTTCCATTTTCATTGATAGGAGCGTCGATTCCACTTCCTTGCACTACACCTTTAAGATTGAAATCAGTTTGACCGTGCCTAACTAAGTAAATTTTTTTTCGATTCAAGATTCTCTATTTTTGTCTACACCCCAAAGAAAACCCATTTACTTTAATTTTCATGGTATTTTCCCATAAGCCTTCTCTAGATGAGATCAATGAAACTGGCAAAAACACGATGACTGAATTTTTGGGAATCGCATTTACAGAAATAGGTGATGATCACCTGACTGCTACTATGCCTGTAGACCATCGAACAAAACAACCAATGGGTTTGTTACACGGTGGTGCTAATGTAGTGCTTGCCGAGACTCTAGGAAGTGTGGCAGCGTCTCTTACGATTGACCTAAAAAAACAAGTTTGTGTAGGCCTGGAAATAAACGCAAATCACCTAAAAGGCGTTAAGTCGGGAAGAGTAATAGGAATCACCACTCCCGTTCATATCGGAAAAAGCACTCAGGTCTGGGAAATTAAAATCACAAATGAGCTTGATCAACTCTGCTGCATCAGCAGAATTACCATGGCGATTTTAGATAAAAAGTAATGCATACTAACGTAGCTACAACTCACACGAAATCAGAAATCCTCCAACTCCTGCTTCAGCTGGGTTTGACTTCTGGTGGTTCTTTTGCCATCTGGCGAAAACCAAAATCCAACACCGTGGAAATTGTCTTTAATGACATAGCGGAACCAATAAAAGTTGATTTAACAATTGAAACTCTTGAACCTGGATTTATCGTGCATCCTTTTGCAGATCAGGCAGACAAGAAAGCCTACTTTATCAAAGCCAACAAATACTTTTCCTTTGAGCTGGACAAACCACTCGCTACAGATGACCTACCTGAGTGGGCTAAAGTCCAACTACAAAATCAAGAAAGGCTATCTCCTGCAGAAATCAGAGAATTACTGATAAATCAAACGTTAATCAGCAAAATTCAAACCTCTAAACTGAGCGAAGACAAAACTCATTTTACTCAGCTGGTCAAGGAAGGAATCAAGGCAATTCGAGAGAATAAACTTGAAAAAGTAGTACCTGCTCGAACCAAAACGATTTCCATCCCTTCCAATTTCAATTTGAGCTGTACACTTTTGAGTTTGATGGACGCTTACCCAAACGCATTTATCAACTTCTTTCATTTGCCCCATGTCGGGACTTGGATTGGAGCTTCGCCTGAGACTTTGATAGAGACAAAGGGAGATATTTTCACAACCATGTCACTTGCAGGTACTCAAAAAGCTACTGGTGATAATCCACTCAAATCTGTCGCTTGGACTCAAAAAGAAATTGAAGAGCAAGCTTTAGTAAGTAGATACATTGTTTCTTGCTTTAAGAAAATAAGGCTTCGTGAATACGAAGAACATGGACCAAAAACAGTACTTGCTGGAAACTTATTGCATTTGCGCTCGGATTTTAAAATCAATATGCTGGAAACCGGATTCCCAGAACTTGGATCCATCATGCTAGGTTTGCTTCATCCAACTTCTGCAGTATGTGGAATGCCGAGGTGTGAGGCACATGATTTCCTTCAGGAATTTGAAGGATTTGACAGATCCTTTTTCTCAGGCTTTTTAGGTCCAGTAAATATTCAGGGAAGCACTTCGGTTTTTGTCAATTTGCGAACAGCCAGCCTCCATGATAACGAAGCTACACTTTACGCTGGAGCAGGTGTGACAGAAGATTCTGACCCTGAAAAAGAATGGGAAGAAACTGAACTCAAGTGTCAGATCATAGGTAAATTCATCCAAAATCCAAGCGCTTGATTCTTCCACAGATTACCGATTTAGTGGCCATTTGTGCCAAGAAAGGCATAGGAAATGCTATTCTTTCCCCTGGATCACGGTGTGCCCCATTGACTTTAGCTTTTGCTAGGCATCCAGATATTCACGCCAGAACAATCTCTGATGAGCGCTCGGCGGCTTTCATAGCACTGGGTATGGCTCAGCAACTAGAAGAGCCAGTAGCATTGGTATGCACAAGCGGCTCGGCTGCTTTGAATTATTACCCTGCTGTGGCTGAAGCATTTTTCCAGCAAATTCCATTGTTGATTTTGACTGCTGATAGACCAGCAGAATGGATCGATCAATACGATGGACAGACGATTTTCCAACACGAGGTGTATGGTAAGCATGTGAAAAGGAACTTTCAATTACCTGACAATTCGAATAACCCTGATCCACTTTGGCATTCCTCAAGAATCGTCAATGAAGCAATAAATCTTGCCAAACAGTTTCCTGCTGGACCGGTTCATATCAATATTCCACTTCGAGAACCATTCTATCCTGAGAAAGGTGAAGAACTGGTTTTTCCAGAAAGACCAAAGGTTTTTAACTTACTAAAGAGCAATACTCAGCCTAGTGACGAATCACTCATCAAACTGAAAAATAGGCTGGAAATTGTCCAGAGAATACTGATTATCCCAGGACAACAGCGGCACGATCCGCAACTTCAAAGCTTGCTTGATCAGCTTTCAATTAATCAAAAAGCTGTAATCGTCACTGACACGATTAGTAATCTTCAATCTGATGATACCATTTCTTTGCATGATCATTGGCTGGGAAATGAAGCATTTTCGGAAGGTTTAAAGCCAGACTTGATTATCAGTTTTGGTAAATCAATCATCTCCAAATCACTCAAACTTTTCCTAAGAAAAACTCAAGCATCGCATTGGCATGTTCAGCCTGATGGACACTCAAAGGACACTTTTCAGCGATTGACTAGGAATATTGCCGCGTCACCAGCTTTCTTCCTGCACTGGCTCAGCCTAAATCTTGGAGTCCAGAATTCGGACTATCACGAAAAGTGGTATCGGCTGGAAAAGAAGGTTGATCAGAATTTGAAACTAACCTTACCAAAAGTAACATTTGGAGAATATCCAGCTTTGGCATATTGCTTGAGTAAAACTCCTACTCTTTCCAAAATTCATGTAGCAAATAGTATGGCGGTTCGTTACTTGAATTTGCTTGGAAAAAGAAGTCAGGAAATAAGTTGTAATCGTGGAACCTCAGGCATCGATGGATCCAATTCTACCGCAGTTGGCTGCACATTCACTACCAAGGAAATTGTAACCCTGGTAACAGGAGACATGGCTTTCTTCTATGATCGAAATGCCTTTTGGCACAATTACGCTATTCCAAATCTTCGCATCATTTTGCTAAACAATCATGCAGGAGGAATATTTAGGTTAATTGATGGACCTGCGAACCAGCCTGAACTGGAAGAATTTTTTGAAACAAAACAGAAATTATCCGCTCAACATTTGGCCACAGAATTTGGATTCTTTTATTCAAAAGTGGTTAATCAACAAGAACTGGAAGCATCGCTGCAGGACTTTTATGAAGACTCCCTTCATCCAAAAATCTTGGAAATTGAGACCTCAAGTCAAGAGAATGCAAAGATCTTGAAGTCGGTCAAAGAAACAATCAAGCTATCACTTGAGAACTGAAAGCAGAATCGGGAGAAGTAGATCTCCCGATTTTATTTATTCCCCAAATCAAAAATGCTAGTTCTCCAATCTCAAACATCGTCAAAGGAATCAGTGCGAAAAGAGCTCCAACCACTGAAAAGATCAATAGTCCAGAAACTATTCCTAAGCCTCCTAAGATCTGTGGAATATTGGACCAAAGGTTCTTGTAACATAGAAATCCAGCTCCTATAAATCCATAAGCAACACCAAAGGTTCCTAACTTAACGACATAGTAATCTTCCATTCTAAAAGAAGATGTAGCCAAGGAAAACAAATCAATTGAATACCAAAGTCCATTTGCAATCAGCATAACCCAAAGTGCGATCTGAAGCACCTTGTTTGGAAAAGCTCCAGCCATCTTGATCAATCCTAAATGGAATAAAGAAAAGGTAATCAAAACACCAGCCTTCACTAATCCAAAGACTAAAGAATTGGTGTAGCTTCCTTCCATCCATTCGATTTCCATACTGATATCAAAATAGCCCAAAAAGAAATAGATCAAACCTGCACCTAAACCTATATAAAGCCATGGAACTAATGACTTTGGATAAATAGACTGCTTCTCCGAGTCTATATTTTCCAACTGAGCTCCCAAAGCCTCAAATAGTGCCTTGATCGTATAACTCCTAGGAGTCACCTCCCCCGCCTCAATGCGCTGTATTGTTCGCACGTTCAGGTTGCACAATTCGACCAACTCCTCCTGAGTCAATCCTTTTGCTTTTCTCATTTCAGAGATTCGCTTGCCTAATTCTGGTTGTTTCATCGTGTGTATAGTTTGATTTACCATGGCAATTTCTAGGATTGAATTGTGACTTTTGGCGAAATAGGCTCGGTTTAAGCCCGACATTCACCCGACATTTGGTTTTGAAGGCTCAAAATAAAGATTTCGCAGTATATATAAATGCAATCTGAAGGTATTCGAATAACCTCTTTCCTACTGATATCTTATGGGAAGCATATTTAGTTTGAGTAAAATCAGAAGGAATACAATTAGAATTGTTCCCACTCCAAAGATTAGGTTGAAGGATTTTTGAGCTTTAAATGGAGTTTTAAATAATACTCTAAATGCCAAATACAGCAAATAGCCAATGATTCCCCCTGTCGTATTTGTCATTAAATCTGTGATGTCAAATGCACCTAATTTAAACACATATTGTAACCCTTCGAGTATCAAACTGATCAGGAAAAAGAAAAACAACTTAAACCCAAAAAGTTTGTTTTTAAATAATGCTCCGGCATACATTCCTAAGGGAATAAAAATTACCACATTCATGATGGTCTCCATCATGCTATAATAGCCATTTGCAAAAGGAACCAAATTGAATCTCCGCTCTTCCATATAAGAAAATTGAACTCCAAGCTTTAGCAAAATTATCCATCCCATGACGATCAGATAAATCACAAATAAAGATTTTGTCAGCTTGTCAGAGCTAGTTTGATATTCATCCATTCTGTTTGATTTAAATATACTTCATTCTCGAATTTGCTAAATATTTTCCTCAGGAAATCAGGAATCACCCTTTTTCTAAATCAAAGGCAAAACTTGTTTCAGCGCAGGATTTCTATTTCCAGCTTTCCAAATTGCTGAAAGCTCCGTGAATTGCGGAATCTCCGGAATCTGCATAAATCGAACATTTAATTCATACCCTTCCTTGAGGGAAGTTGGTACGATCGCCACTCCCATCTTATTTTCCACTAATTTGAAAATAGTCAATGCATGGACAGATTTATGTCTAATCCTGGGTGAGAATCCTGCATCTCGACAAATCCCAATGATCTGCTCGTAATATAGATTGCTGTAGTCTGAGGAAAACAGAACGAAAGATTCATCGCGAAATTGATTGACAGAATGAAAATCCTTAGTCTGAATAGGATGATCTTTAGGCACAACCAATGAAAAACTATCCCGCAAAACCACCTTCATTTCCAAATCACTCGGCACAGACGCTAACCTTACGAAACCCAGGTCCAACTTATCTTTCTCTATCATTTCCACTTGAACAGAATTACTCAACTCTTCTAAGCTAGTACTGATCAAGGGTTGATTAGCATTCAGTTTGCCTAGCAAATCCGGTAAAACCTGATTGGATGCCGAACCCAGGAAGCCAATTCTCAATTCTCCGATTTTCCCAGCTGCGATTAACTTCAACTGACTTCTGGTCACCTCCAGATGATTGAGCACAAAATCAACCTCGCCTTTCAGGTAAGTTCCAGCCACCGTCAATGCCACATGCTTCTGATCCCGTTCAAATAATTGAACCTCAAAAATTTCTTCCAACTGCTTGATCTGCCGACTCAATCCAGGTTGCGAAATAAACAAGCGTTCAGCTGCTTTCCGGAAATTCAACTCTTCTGCAACAGCCTTAAAATAATTCAGATGTCTTAACTCCATGATACCTTAAAGGTATCACATATTGACAATATTGATATCAAAACTTATCATTAAGGCATGGTATCTTTGTAGAGGCCCTAGAATATTTACCCAATTAGCAATGAAAACATTCAACTTCGGATTAGATCAACTGACTACCGGCATAGCTTTAAAGCTAGCGAGAAAAGAACTCGAAGGAATTCTCAGCCGTGAAACCAGAGAAAAAGTTCAAGCTTCTTCCCAAGCGGTTGCCAATATTGCTAACCGTGAAAAGGCAGTTTATGGAATCAATACTGGTTTCGGTCCTCTTTGCACCAGTAAAATCTCCGCTGCCGACACCCAGACTTTGCAAGAAAATCTCTTGAAAAGCCATGCTGTTGGCTTAGGTGAACCTGTCCCGATTGAAATCTCCAAATTGATGCTTGTACTTAAACTGCAGGCTTTGGCTCAGGGATTTTCTGGAATTCGATTAGAGACTTTGGATCGAATGATGTGGATGTTGGATAATGAGGTAATTCCGGTTGTTCCCATCCAAGGTTCAGTAGGAGCTTCAGGCGATTTAGCTCCACTTTCTCATTTGTTTTTACCGTTGCTGGGGCTAGGAAAAGTCCATTTCGAAGGTGCAATTATAAAAACTTCAGAACTATTTGAAAAACTTGAGATCAAACCACTTTCCCTTGGTCCAAAAGAAGGTTTGGCACTAATTAACGGCACTCAGTTCATGGCTGCCTATGGTGTAAAAATCGTAGACCGATTGCATAATTTGCTTGTCCATGCTGACATCACTGGAGGGATGATGATTGAGGGTTTGATGGGATCGATCAAACCATTTTCTCCAGAACTGCACCAGCTTAGACCTTTTGCAGGAAATCAGCATGTAGCTAAGACTATCCTGAACCTACTTCATGAATCTGAAATCGTCAATTCACATTTGGATTGTGCTAGAGTTCAAGATCCCTATTCTTTGCGCTGTATGCCGCAAGTTCATGGAGCATCGAGAAATGCCTGGTTACATTTGAAGGATGCCATCGAAACAGAAATCAATTCCGTCACGGATAATCCGGTTGTGTTCAGCGAGGATCACACCATCTCGGGCGGAAGTTTCCATGGTCAGCCCATCGCGTTACCGTTGGATTATGCCTGTCTTGCAGCTTCAGAATTGGGGAATATTTCAGATCGCAGAATATATCTTTCCCTTGAGGGTGACACGCCTGGTGTCCCTAAGTTACTGTTGAAGGAAACGGGATTGAATTCTGGTCTAATGATTCCTCAGTACACTACAGCTGCTTTGGCTTCGGAGAATAAAGGACTTTGCTTTCCTGCTTCAGCCGACAGCATCCCAACTTCCCTTGGTCAAGAAGATCACGTAAGTATGGGTTCAATTGGTGCGAGAAAAGCCCTGCAAGTCATTGGAAACGTGGAGAAAATTCTGGGAATTGAGCTATTTTATGCTGCTCAAGCGATGGATTTCCATGCTCCTTTGAAGTCTGGAAAAGTAATGACTGCCATACACGAGCATGTTCGAAAAAGTATAGCTCCTGTAATCAATGATCGCGTGATGACTGAGGATATGGAAGCGGCGATTGAGATGATTCAAAGTGGCGAATTGATCGAAATCGCGAATGAGGTAGCGAAAGTAGAAGGGTTGCCTTTTGAGACGGAGTGGAGTAACTTATTTAGTATTTAATTAAAAGTCCATGATTAATAGTCTATATCCCATATATATTATCCACCAACCACATTTTTTCATATCCATTTCAAAACTTGTAACATGCACAAATTACTAGGACCAATTACGCAATTACTAACACTTGACAATCTTCCCATAAAAGGGGCTTTGAAAGACGAGCAATTGATGATTCTGGAGAATGCAGGAATTTTAATTGAAGACGAAAAAATTCTTGAAGTTGGGGAATATTCTCATTTACTAGATCAGGCCAAGACAAAAAATGTAGAGCTTATTGAGCTTGACGGTGAGTTTGTGGCCCTTCCAGGATGGATCGACTGTCATACTCATATTTGTTTTGGCGGAACCCGAGCTAGAGATTTTGCAATGAGAAATGCTGGCAAATCTTACCTAGAAATCGCGGAAGCTGGCGGTGGAATTTGGGACACCGTTAGTCAAACCAGAAATCTCAATCAGAAAGAACTGGCTGAAAGGACAGCTTTAAATGCAAATCGACATTTGAGCGAAGGGGTTACGACTATTGAGGTGAAAAGTGGATACGGGCTGAATGTTGCAGAAGAACTCAAAATGCTTCGAGCAATACGAGAAGCAAATTCAGAAACCAAGGCTGATTTAATTTCTACTTGTTTGGCAGCCCATATGAAACCCAGAGATTTTGAGGGAACAAATGAAGAGTATCTGGTAATGATTTCTGAAGAACTATTCCCAATTCTCAAGTCAGAAAATCTAACAAATCGAATCGATTCCTTTATCGAAAAAAGCGCTTTCTCTCCTGATGAGATTGTGAGCTATTACCAAAAAGCAAAAGATTTAGGGTTTGATCTTACTGTTCATGCCGATCAATTCACGACGGGCGGATCTGAAGTAGCAGCAAAATTTGGTGCAAAATCAGCCGATCATCTAGAAGCTTCAGGCAAAAAAGAAATTGATATTCTGGCGAAATCCGAAACGATCGCCGTCGCACTCCCAGGAGCTTCAATTGGCTTGGGTTGCGCATTTACGCCAGCCAGAAAAATTCTTGATCAGGGCGGGTCTTTGGCGATCGGTAGCGATTGGAATCCTGGTTCTGCTCCAATGGGTGATCTGATAACACAGGCTTCCATCTTGGCAACTTTCGAAAAACTCAGCACCGCAGAAGTCCTAGCAGGTTTAACCTTTCGAGCAGCCGCAGCCTTAGGGTTAGAAGATAGAGGAGTTTTGAGAGCTGGTCTTTTAGCTGATTTCAACCTTTTCCCAACTTCAGATTATAGAGAAATCCTTTATCATCAAGGCAAGTTGAAACCAGCGCAAGTCTGGAAAAGAGGAGAAAAGACAGGAGACTTTAGACATTAGATTTTAGATCCAAGAATCAAGACATTAAGTATAAACTTCAGATCATAGAATTACGACAGAGGTTCAAATAAAGCTCGTAAATCGTAATTCAAAAATCGTAAATAGCATGACTCTTAAAGCAGAAATATCCCAAGGCATTCCTTCTCAACTTCCTCCAAGAAAAGTTAGAAATACAAGTTTGAGTCATGCACCAAAACGTAAGGACATACTTTCACCAGAAGAGAAAAAACTAGCCTTGAGGAATGCGCTACGTTATTTCCCAAAAGAATGGCATGCTGAATTAGCTGTTGAATTCTTCGATGAACTGAAAGAATTTGGGAGGATATACATGTATAGATTTCAACCTGAATATGCTATGCATGCGAGGCCGATTCAGGAATATCCTGCGAAATGTCAGCAAGCAGCAGCGATCATGTTGATGATCCAAAACAACTTGGATCCTGCGGTTGCGCAGCATCCAGAGGAATTGATCACTTACGGAGGAAATGGCGCTGTTTTTCAAAACTGGGCACAATACCTTTTGGTGATGAAGTATCTCTCTGAGATGACTGAGGAGCAGACTTTACATATTTACTCTGGCCATCCCATGGGGCTTTTCCCATCTTCTCTAGATGCTCCACGAGTTGTAGTCACTAATGGAATGATGATTCCAAATTATTCCAAACCAGATGATTGGGAGAAATACAATGCTTTGGGCGTGACTCAATATGGACAAATGACGGCTGGTTCATTTATGTACATCGGACCTCAAGGGATAGTGCACGGTACGACTATTACAGTCATGAATGCTTTTCGCAAGAAATTAAAAAATGGAGAAAAACCTGCCGGGAAAATATTTTTGACAGCAGGTCTGGGCGGAATGAGTGGTGCACAACCGAAAGCTGGAAATATTGCTGGCTGCATTACCATCTGCGCAGAAGTAAATCCGGCAGCAGCAAGAAAAAGACATGAGCAAGGATGGGTAGATGAACTCATCGAGAACTTGGATGAGTTAGTTCTTAGAACACAACTTGCTAAACGTAACAAGGAAGTTGTTTCATTGGCTTTCATAGGTAATATCGTCGATGTATGGGAGCGATTTGATACCGAAAATATTTTCATAGAACTGGGCTCTGACCAAACTTCCCTTCACAACCCTTGGGCTGGCGGCTATTATCCAGCTGGGTTATCATTCGAAGAATCCAATCAGCTAATGGCTCAAAACCCTGAGAAATTCAAAGCAAAAGTGCAGGAAACGCTGAGGCGACACGCTCAATCTATCAACAAACATGTGGCAAAAGGAACATACTTTTTCGATTATGGAAATGCCTTTTTGCTGGAAGCTTCCCGGGCTGGAGCTGAGGTAATGGCTGCGAATGGAATTGATTTCAAATATCCCTCCTACGTACAGGATATTTTAGGACCTATGTGTTTCGATTATGGTTTTGGGCCTTTCCGCTGGGTGTGCACATCTGGTAAAGTAGAAGATTTAAGAAAATCAGATCAGATTGCTGCGCAAGTTTTGAAGGAAATCATGCAAAATTCACCAGCGTCTATCCAGCAACAAATGCAGGATAATATAACCTGGATAGAAGAAGCTGAGAAAAATAAATTAGTAGTTGGCTCACAGGCGAGAATCCTTTACGCAGATGCTGAGGGAAGATCAAAAATTGCGAAAGCATTCAACGATGCGATTCTATCGGGAGAAATTTCTGCACCGATTGTGCTAGGCCGAGATCATCATGATGTCAGTGGTACCGATTCACCTTTCCGCGAAACCAGTAATATTTACGACGGCAGCAAGTTTACTGCTGATATGGCAATTCACAATGTGATTGGCGATAGCTTCCGAGGTGCAACTTGGGTTTCGATCCACAATGGCGGCGGAGTAGGCTGGGGAGAAGTGATGAATGGTGGTTTTGGAATGGTGCTGGATGGGAGTAAAGAAGCAGAAAGAAAGCTCCAATCCATGCTTTTTTATGACGTGAATAATGGAATAGCTAGACGCGCTTGGGCGAGAAATTCAGGGTCTTTGGAAGCAATACAGCGAGAAATGGATAGAAGTCCAGAATTGAAAGTGACTATTCCAAATCTCGTGGATGAGGAAATATTTAAGAATTTGTTCTAAAAAACTCTCATTAATTACCCCTCAAAAACATCTTCGAGATCAAGTGAAAACCCAGGAATCACACTTGAGGTTATTTGATCTCCTGAAGTAAAAAGTCGGGAAGGATGGAATTTTCCATCGATTAAAGTATAGATCAAAACTGTACAATCCGTGGGATGAACTACCCAATATTCTCTAACTCCATATTCCGCGTACAGCTCATACTTATTTTGGACCTCCACCCGGCTATTTCCCGGAGATAGAATTTCTACAATCAAGTCTGGAGCACCCCAACAACCCTTTTCGTCCAATTTGCTAAGATCACAAATCACAGAAATATCCGGCTGGACTACCGAGTCTGTTTTTGAAAAATCAGGATCTCTGGATAATCGAACATCGAATGGAGCTGAATATACTTTGCAAGAATGACCTTTTAGAAAATTCCAGAAAAAAGCTGAGAGATTCCCCGACACCTCTTGATGTCTACGATTCGGAGCTGCGGCTTTTGCAAAAATCTTCCCTTTGATCAACTCTACAATTTCTTCAAAATCCCATTTCAAATAATCTGCATAAGTATAAACTGCTCCTTCAGGCTCATTGAAAGCATCCAAATCAATATTTTCTTTCTGGGGAATTCTATATTCTTTCATATGATTATAATTAGTTTTTTAAAGGCCATATGGAATCTCGCAGATTATAATCATCCCAGTGTGTGTCGATTACGACATGCTCAATTTCATGTATTTATAATTTGAATATTATAGACCACATGGAATCTCGCATGGTTTTAATCATCCCAATGGGTGACGTTCTTAGTCATTCCTGTCTGCCTCAGGCAGGCTCGATTTCATAGCTGTATAATTTGATCTCAAATGAACTTTGAATATTACCTAAAAACAGAATACATTGGTTCTGGTATTAAAACTATCAGTGCACGATTTTTAAGTTAGTATAAAAACAAATTCATCACAATATGTTACACCAAAACCCAAACCCGTCACTTTGGTCAGGCAGAAAATCTGAAACAATCGAATATTGGCATCAGGCTACTATTTCTGTCAAAGACCTGAAATTGGACGACACACCAGACACCCCCAAAGTCGGTGTGTTAGGATATGCTGGGGAAGAAGGTGTAAAAAGAAATCAAGGCCGATTGGGAACTGCAGAAGGCCCAAATGCGATCCGGAAAAACCTGGGCACCTTGGCGTTTCACCTACCTGAGCAAAGTAGAATTTTCGATTATGGTGATATCTATACGGAGGACGATGATATGGAGTCCAGCCATGAATTGATTTCGGAAACTGTTTTCAATCTATTGGAAACAAAGCATTTCCCGATTCTTTTGGGAGGTGGACATGATCTGGCTTTGGCACATGGTAGAGGAATATATAAACATCTCGCCTCCAAAAACCAAAAGCTGGGCATCATTAATATGGATGCACACTTTGACCTTCGTCCTACCCTGGACGGCAAAGGACATTCTGGCTCTCCCTTTTTCCAATTAGCTGAAGAAAATCCTGGTTCTTTCCAATATTTATGTTTGGGAGTGCAGCGCTCTGTTAATCCAAAATCACTTTTTAATACTGCGGAAAGAATAGGCGCTAAATGGATGGTAATGGAAGATTTTAGAATGAATAACTGGGAGGTAATTCAAGAAAAAATCCTCTGGTTTCTGGACTCAGTTGACAAAATCTACTTAAGCGTAGATATGGATGGATTCTCTTCAGCGTTTGCTCCAGGAGTTTCGGCACCTTCTCCTATGGGTTTCAGACCTGAGTTTGCGTTTAAAGTTTTTGAGTTACTTGCTTCTTCGAAAAAGCTGATTTCTATGGATGTCGTGGAGTTAAACCCAGCATTTGACCATGATCAGGCTACTTCCAGATTGGCTGCAAGATGCGCTGAATATGTAGCGAGAAAGGTATTGAGGTAAGATCCTTTGAGTTGCATTTCTAGAAAACACTCTAATCCTATTTTCTAATTACCTCGTTATAAAGGAGAATTTCAAAAACTTATATAAATTGATGTTATGGAAAATTCGATTGACAAAGCGCTTCTAAACAAACTTTCAAAATTAGAATCTGATCAACAAGAGCAGGTTCTAATTTTTGTAAATGAACTTCTAGATGCTGAACAAATCCAACAGCGATCAAAAGCTTCTGAAAAATCGATTTATAAGAATGAAGTCAAATCTTTTTCACAGTTTAATGAGGACTTTGAAGCTTGGAAAATCCAGAAGAAAAATTCTCAGTAATAATCTCAAAACCAGCGGAGATAGCCTTTTACCAAATAGTTGAGTATTTCTTTGAGCATTACTCATTTGAAGGGGCTCAGAGAATTGCAGATCAGTTTCGAGATTCTGTCAAATTTTTAGAAACCCTTCCCCATCGGAACCCTCAAGAAAAAGCACTAGAAAATGCTAATTACACTTATAGATTTCTACTTTTCAAAAGAACGAATAGATCAGACATAAAAATCATTTACCGAATCGATGAGGATAAACACAGGGTGTATGTAACTGATTTTTTTCCAACTGAGAAAGATCTCTCGAAGCTAGTGAAGAGGAATAAGTGATTTAGAGCTACTCTTTTCAATTATCTCATAAAAATGTATTTATGAAGTATTCAAAACATGTTTTTTTATCCATTCCCACTTTATTAATTCTATTTTTAAGCTGTGATCAAAAGGAAATTGGAATTGGAATTCAAACTTTCCAAATCTCCGATGAGAACATTGCAGATTTTGATGAGGTGGTCACTTCAATAGAGTTTATTCCGCTGAAAAATAAGTCCGACGAACCGGTAAATTTGAATTGCAGTATTTGGAATCTAAAAGTCACCGAAAACTTTTTGGTTTATACTACCCTTTGCAATCCTGAATCTAAAATCCATCTGTTTGATTTAAATGGAAATTATCTGAAAAGCTTTGCGAGAAGTGGTGATGGACCAGAGGAATATCAAAGCATGCAAGGCGTGGATTTAAATCAGGACACGCTTAGCATTACCGCTGGCGGAGGAATAATTAAGCAATACCATTTCCCCGATTTTGAGTTTATTGGGACAATTAATTTGGATGAGGAGGCAATGTTTATTCCGTACTTCACAAAGATTTCAGCGACCAAGTGGCTGACCTCGCCTATATACAATGGGAAATTGGATGAGAACGGAAAGTATAATCTTTACAAAATCATCGACAGTTCAGACGGTAAATCGTTTGAATTACCTGTCAGCACAACTCCACTGACCTCGGAAATCAGCGAGGGAGAATTCACAAAATTAGGGCAGAGCTATTTGCTGAATTATGCTTTTTCAGACACTTTATTTTTGTTCCAAAATGAAAAATTAACTCCTTATGCCAGCTTGGATTTTGGAGATAGAGCACCATCCGCAGAAGATCTACAGATGGATGGTACCCAGCTAGAAGCTACTATAACCAGCCAACCTTTTGCTTTTAACATGGGTAAAATCTGGCAAACAGACTCCGTGTCTAGACTAAAGACTTTTGCGCTCGCAAAGAACCCTAACATGGATATCGCCAATATGCGCACCTTCCCTATTCATGAAGTATTTATAAATCACAATACAAAAAAAGTGACCGCATTCCCATCGCTGGCCGGCTGGTCAAATGGAAAAGGTGATGCAAAAGATGGATTTTTCTATGACGTACTTAGGACCGATGATTGGCTCTATGCACTCGAAAATGGATCGCTTGGGAAATATGGTGAACAGCTTGAAACAAGGATGAGAGAATTAAAGGATTTCGAAGATCCTATCCTTATTAAATATCAAGTGAAATAGGGATTTATGCATCGCTGTTTAATTATGCCATACTAGCTTCAGAGAATAGAATTTACGGAAACCAACTCTTTCTTACTTTCTGCGATTTCTATAGGATTAATGAGACCCCGCCCCATTCCATCCCATTGTATTTTCATTTGATCGCCAGTTTGCAAACTGATGCCAGCACCAAAACTGAAAGCCCCTGTACCAAAGAAATGTACGTGTCCCTGTAGCGGCTGTCGGTGATCCGAATATTTAAAATGATGGTATTCCAGGTTAGCTAAGCTGTGCGCCATATTTTTCTCTCCTGTCTTTATCACTGCTGACCATAGCTCTTCCTCACCACGCGACACACTTACCTTTCCACTTAAATCCGAAAATTCATCGGTAAGAACAAGTTCTGGACCGATAGAGCAATTGCGCAATTTGGAAGGAGCGAGATAGAGGTAATTCTGCTTTTCCATCACATGATCGGAGAATTCATTACCTGTGGTAAACCCAATTCGTACTGGTTGACCTTTCCTATTTATAATATAAACACCAGCTATTTCCGGTTCTTCACCACCATCGTTTCCAAAAGCAGGAACATCCAATGATTCACCATGTGCTTTAAGAATAGACCCAGTCCCTTTATAAAACCATTCTGGCTGAATACCAATTTGTCCTTCGACAGGCTTCCCACCATCTACTCCCCACTGATAAACCTTCATGCTGTCTGTCAATGCATTTCCTGCTTCGCTCTGATGCATGACATTTCGGTTCATCGCGCTACTGTGGTGTGTCAACCCAGTGCCAGAAACCATACAATTTGAAACTACATCTGGATTGTCAAATGACGGCAATAACCTCCAATCGCTTGTTCCAAAATAAACTTTATCGTAATCCAGCTTTTCATTAGAAAGTTGTTGATCCAAAAGGAGATGAATCGAAACCTCAGAATCCATTGCTTTTAGTGCTAAGTGGTAAATGGAAGTAATTTCATCCACCAAAACCAGAAAAGGTTCTGCAACAACAGCTACTTTTCTTCCTTTTTCGGGGTGGGTTAGCTGTACTAATCGGGTTTTTTCTTTCATTGTTTTTTGGATAAAAATATCATCTCATTTAGTTGTTCAGCGCTTCCCACAAAATCTCTACAGGATGTTTGGCTTTTCTGCCTGTCCCATCAGCGATCTGATGACGGCAGGAGGTTCCAGGAGCTGCAATGATAGTTTCTGCTTCTGCTTTTCTCACCGCTGGAAAGAGCACCAACTCTCCCACTTGCTGAGAAACTTCGTAATGCTCAGCTTCATAGCCAAAGCTTCCTGCCATTCCACAGCATCCGCTTGGGATAGTTTCCACAGAGTAATTTACCGGCAAAGACAGCAACTTCTGCGTCCAAGTCATGGATGAAAGAGCTTTCTGGTGACAATGTCCGTGAAGTTTTATTTTCTGTGTTTTAGTTGTAAACAAATCTGATGTAATGTTTCCTGCAGCGATTTCTTGAGCCAAAAATTCATCGATCAGCTTCACATGAAACTTCAGTTTCTTTGCTCCCTCCACCAATTCTTTCTTAACGATTCGAGGATATTCATCGCGGAAACTTAAGATAGCGGATGGCTCCAAACCGATCAATGGCGTATTTCCATCAATCAGCTTATCAAAAATTGCCACGTTTGCTTCAGCATGCTTCTTAGCTTTTGGGAGCAAACCTTTAGAAAGAGCAGACCTTCCACTTTCCTCATGATCCACAACTTTTACCTCATATCCTAGCTTCTTCAGCAGAGAGATCGCTTTGATTCCTATTTCTGTATCATTATGGTTGGTAAACTCATCCACGAAGAAGTATATGGATTTGATTTGCTTAGCAGCTGCTGGAAGATTGTCATAGTTCCTCTTATACCACTTTCGCAAGCTTACCTTACTGATTTCTGGCAGGTTTCTTTTTGGAGCAACGCCCAAAACAGACTTCATCATGCCACCAGTAAGACTATTGCTCAACATGAAATTTGCCAGACCGCCAGTTTTAGCGCCAAGCTCATTCAACTCGTTGATGTAAGCAAAAGCTTTTGACCGAAGCGGAATACCATTAGCTTTTTGGTATTGATACAGGAATTCAGCTTTCATGCTAGACATGTCCACATTCGAAGGACATTCCGCCGTACAGCCTTTGCAGGAAAGACACAAATCCATCGCTTCTTTGATCTCAGGATGGTTAAAGGCATTTTCCTTTTTGTCCATCGTGAGAAACTCGCGCAAAGTATTGGCCCGACCACGCGTAGTGTCTTTTTCATTTCGAGTAGCCATATAGCTTGGACACATGGTACCTCCTGAGCCAGGGAGTTTGCGACAGTCTCCAGACCCATTACATTTTTCTGCCAAGCGGAGAATCCCTCCAACATTGGAGAAATCCATGATGGTATCATGAGTAGGAGTTTCCATATCCGGCTTATAACGCAGAAATTTATTCATCGGAGCTGCATCCACTATTTTTCCAGGATTGAAAATATTCTGTGGATCCCAGGAGAATTTGATCCTACGGAAAAGTTGGTAGTTTTTTTCACCCACCATCAGCGGAATGAATGCAGCTCGTACTCTACCATCTCCGTGCTCACCGGAAAGTGAACCTTGATACTTTTTTACCAACTCGGCAGAAGCTTTGGAAATCTGGTAAAACTCCTCCACGTCTTTGGACTTTTTCAAATCTAAAATTGGTCGTAAATGAATTTCTCCGGCACCAGCATGCGCATAATAAACAGGCTTTTGCTTAAACCCATCCATCATAGCTCCTACCTCATCAATGTAATTGGCTAGGTCTTCGATATCCACAGCCGTATCTTCAATACATGCTACAGCCTTTGCATCGCCAGGAATATTTGCGAGTAGCCCCAATCCTGCTGAGCGAAGTGCCCAAGCGGTAGAAACCTTCGCCGGCTCAATAATCGGATACGCATAGCCAAGTCCAGTTGCTATCAGGTCGTCCACCAGCATTTTGCCTTTAGCCATAGCTTCCTCCAGCGTTTGGCCGCGGAACTCCACCATCAAAATTGCCTCAGGATCTCCTTCTACGAAATACCGATTCTTGCTGTACTCTATACTCTCTTTCGTACAGTCCAAAATGATTTTATCCATCAACTCAACAGCTGTTGCAGGATGCTTCATGGCTGTCTGGGCTGAAACCATACTTTCGTGGATAGTTGCAAAATGCGCAGCAACGACGATTTCGATTGGTTCTGGAAGTGGATCAAGGCTGATTTTAATCTCAGTTGTAAAAGCCAAAGTCCCCTCAGAACCACTCAAAAGTTTACAGAAATTAAACTTTTCCTCCCCTTCAAAAATCTCAGCTTTCAGTAATTCATCTACTGCATAGCCAGTATTTCTACGATGAATAGATTGTTTAGGGAATTGTGCATGAATCTCTTGTCGAGCTTCTGCATCACTTAATTCCTCCAGAACTTTCCTATAAATATCCCCTTCCAAGGATTGCAGCTTCGTTTTTTCATCAAACTCATCTTTAGAAAGCGCCACAAACTTCACCGGATTTCCATCACTCAAAATCGTATCTAAGGAAATGACCTTATCTCTTGTCACTCCATATACAATAGAGGTTGTACCAGAAGAATTATTCCCCACCATTCCACCAATCATGGCTCGACTGGCCGTGGATGTGATTGGACTAAAGAAAAGACCGTGAGGCTTTAAATAGCGATTGAGCTCGTCACGCACCACTCCGGGCTGCACTCGAACCCAGCCCTCGGCCACGTTCAATTCCAAAATTTTGGTAAAATGTTTCGATACATCCACCACTATTCCATTCCCAACACATTGTCCAGAAAGTGATGTCCCAGCCGTTCTTGGAATCAGAGAAGTGCCATTTTTGGAGGCAAAAAGTATCAGCTTTTTTATATCTGATTCGGATTTTGGAAATGCTACCGCCAAAGGCATCTCTCGATAAACTGAGGCGTCGGTGGCATAAAGGGTCTTCGTTAAAGAATCAACTTGCAAAGTCCCTTCCAGTTGAGTGGAAAGTTCCTGAAGCAAAGGCAATAGGTTAGGTTGGTCTGAACTCATGCTCAAAAATAACCCGATGAGATGGATTTAAAGAAACGTTGGGGAAAAGAATTTGGAAATGTGCAATGTTCAATGGGCAATGCTCAATTATCAAAGCCTTACACAGTTGACAATTTGTAAATTGAATTTGCTCATTGAAAATTGATTATTGATCATTTCCCTCCTTTCTTTGCCTCAAACACTTAAATCAATTCATGTTTTTCTATCTCTCCCAATTCCTGAGCTTTTTGGCAATGCCCTTGACCATTATCAGTTTGTTAATTGTAGTTGGGACTCTATATGTGAAAAAGAAATGGGGCAAAAGAAGCCTTTGGACTGGGATCATCTTGTTGTGGTTTTTCTCCAATCAATTTATCGCAAATCAGGCAATGATGGCATGGGAGCCTGATTTCAAAGACTTCAGTGACATAAAAAACCACGATATTGGCATTGTACTCACAGGTGTAACTAACCTGAGTAAAACTGCATACGATCGAACTTTCTTCAACAAAGGCGCAGATCGGATCACTCATGCCTTGCAACTTTATCGTGAGGGAAAAATCAAGAAAATCCTCATAACAGGCGGACAAGGACTCAATCCTGTCAATCCACAATCAGAAGCTGAGCTTTTACAGCGATTCCTTATCATGACAGGAGTTCCATCTGAGGACGTAATGATCGAGGATAAATCCAAAAACACGCATGAGAATGCACTTTTCACAAAGACATTCTTAGAGCAAAAAGGAATAGATACGAATCAGGAATTCATACTTGTCACCTCAGCTTTTCACATGAAAAGATCCAAAGCTTGCTTCGATAAAGTCGGGTTACAAACATTAGCATTTCCAACAGACTATTACAGTAACGATACAAAATACGATATCCCGACTTTATTTTTCCCTGATCCCTACTCCATCTTCATCTGGCACAAACTGGTAAAGGAATGGATTGGTATAGTTGTCTACAATGCAGTTGGGTACATTTAAGGATTTGGTCTAATTCACCCATGATTAACCCCATTCTTAAAATAATGAGAATTGAAAATTTATGATTTTATTACGTACTTTACGTAACGTGTTTCACGTAACGCTAAACACGTAATAAAACACCAAGTAATCATGAAAGAGCCCTTCAATCCATTCGTAATCAATACTTATCAAGGGAAAGACTATTTCTGTGACAGAGAAATTGATCTAGACATGCTCATTTCTCATATAGAAAATGATAGAAATGTAGTGCTTTATGCATGGAGAAGAATTGGTAAATCAGCTCTAATCCATCGACTTTTTGAAGAATTAGAAACTTTCAAAGGGTTTGAAACTCTCTACATAGACTTGCTAGCTACCCAAAATTTGGAGGAAGCGATACAAGCAATTGCTTCAGCTATTTATGAAAAATACGGTAAAACTACCTCAGGCATCAGTGCAAGCATCCAAAAACTACTTGCTTCTATAGGTGCAACAATTAATTTCAGTGCACTTTCTGGTTTACCGGAAATAACCCTTGGAATGAACAAATCAGAACAACCAAGCCAATCACTCAAGGCCTTGGGAGAATTTTTGCTTTCCCGTAAAAAGAGAATAGTGATAGCTATCGACGAGTTTCAGCAAATCACTGATTACGAAGGAGCAAAAGCGGAAGCTGTTTTTCGAACTTGGGTTCAGCAAATCCCTGAAGTTCGTTTTATCTTCAGCGGTAGTCACCGGACACTGATGGAATCTATGTTTACGGAGAAAAACCGTCCTTTCTATCAAAGTTCACAATTGGAATCGCTTCAACCCATAAAATTGGAAGCCTATACCGAATTTATTTTAAAGCATTTCCAAGCTGCCAAAAAAACCATTGAACCAGATTCAATTGCGAAAATTTACACCTGGAGTCGTGGGCAAACTTACACAGTGCAGCTGGTCTGCAACCATCTTTTTGCCAATTTCAAAAAAGTAACTAATCCAGATGTGGACGTAGTATTTGACCAGATATTGAAGCAGCAGCAGGCGATTTTTGCTAATTTTCAAAAGATGCTGACACGAGCTCAGTGGAATGTCTTTCGGGCAATTGCTAAAGAAGAACCACTGCAAAATCCCCTTAGCAAGGACTTTATCCAAAAGCATAATCTGGGAGCAGCAAGCACAGTGAGTACGGCTTTGAAAGCTTTGGAAAAATTAGAACTGGTTATCAAAGACGAAGGAAGTTACTTGGTACACGAAGTACAGCTGGCAAGATGGATGGCGAGTTTATAGCCTTTTTACTACCGATAACTGCCCCCCCGCTCACATCACACCAAAAGTGTGGTTTTTATCTCATCCCTTAGTGCAGAATCAACCTCGACTTCATCGGCAAATTCATTCCATCTATTTACAACTGATTTTACCTGAGCTATCTTTTCCTCAGGCTTTTTAATATTCATCTTTCTAGCTACTTCCAGAAAATCAGCTTCATCGATCCCTTCCCTTTTACCGTTTACAGTCAAGGACTGTGAACTTACCCAGAGGCTTCCAGGGCGATATGCATAGCAAATATCATAGGCAGGTGACAGTGACCATTTCCCACTTTGATCCATCAGGAAAGCAAAATTCTTGGTATGATCATCACAATTTCTCGCCGATACATTAAATACCATCCGAGTGAACATCTGCTCCGCCTCGGGGTAAGAAAGCCGTAGCATTCGCATAGTTTCAAAAACCTGCTCGTAACTATAAAAACCAACCTGATTGAAGTCAAAATGACGGATGCCACATAAGCTCTGCATGTGGATTTTCTGACCATTATCTATTCTGTCAAATCTCTTCGTCATAAAGTGTGCACGCCCATTCTCCTCCAGCAACCTGCATTCACTCATATCAATCCCAGCTGCTTTAGCCATTAAATAATAGGCCATTTCTACTCTCCCAAAACCCACAGTAGCACCAAATTGAGAATCATGAACTCCGTCAAATTTGATAATCCAGTAAGAAAATCCAGGTGGAGCTTTCACTTGGCCACTTTTTACTTCGCCTGTTTTTGTATTGAATGCTATTACTGCCTTAGCACGCGCTCCACCTGCTGAAGTACCAATTTTGAGAATATCAGAAAGAGCAGATTGCTCCTCACTTGTCAAATTTGATTGGAAATCGGCTCTGTAGTTAAGGATTTTTCCCGCAATATTAACCAAGCTGTCAATTTCCAAAGAGCTTGCTTTCATAGCCTCAGACCGAAAAGAAGGTTTGATTTCCAATGCTCCCACTCCTCGCTTTCCAATAAAACATAGTTGTTCGACAGGATTCAGACTATCGATCGCTCTGCCGTTTTGAATTAGCCAAGCGTTGATCAGTTGATTTCCGTATTTGTCAGGTAACATATCTGCAAGCAAACCTGGCAACCCTTTAAATGTGTCAAAAACATCACCTCGGGATTTTCTGTTTTCAGGGAATTGGTAAATCCTATTTCCTTGACTCAATGGCATTTTGATAGGAGAAATATCCAAACCCGAGGAAAGGAAATTTTGGTCAAACTCAAAACTTCCCAATTGCTCAGATTCATCCCAGAGGATAGCACCGGAAAGCTTATCCCAAATCCATATTTCGGCTGCTACTACCACTCTAAAGGTGGGTCTTCTGCCGCCATACCACTATTCCTTACACGTTGACGCTCATGCTTTTTTTGAAGCTTGATGTAAGTCATTGGACTTATTACAGGCTTTACTTCAAATGACTCTAGCCATTGTAATTGATTAAGAACTCTGAGTACCTGAATCAATGTGATCAAATTCACCTTTTCACCACGCTCCAATAGACTCAGTGTGGATCTACTCACACTAGCCTCGGTCGCCAACTGATCCTGAGACTTGTTTTGCTCCATACGATGATGCTTGACAAAATCTCCTAGCTTTTGCAAAATTGCTAAATCGCTTATTTGATTATAATCCATGACTTAAATATCATTCATTATCTACAAATATATGACTTAATGAGTGATTTATAATACAAAAAACTAAATTAAAATCGAATGATAAATCATTCATTAAATAGATAAAAATGACTTAACGAATGACTTATAACTCAATTCTATGATTTATTGATTAAAAAACAAGTTTCTACTCCACTTCCAATCGTAATTCCACCCTTTTTGGGCAAGAAGAATCGGGTGGTAAGCCAAAGCGGCTTTAGCCGTGGAGGCATTAAAAAACCGTTGATCATCTGTAAGTATGGCTATCTTATCTCCATTTGAATCACCTGAAATCAAATCCATTACTACTGAGAGAACATCAGCTGAATAAGAATTACCACTCTTCAGAAGTCTATTTTTCAAGCTCCAATCAATTTCATAACCCTTTGAAATCGGCTCAGAAGCAGAAATTGAAGCATTTTCACTCTGAGCACGAGCAAAAGCCAAAAACTCCCGAAGTAAGACTAAACCTGGATTTTTAAGTTGGCTAGGACGAAAATCAGCTGAATCAATACTCGAAATAACATGCATTTTTTTCCTAGCGCGGGTGATAGCCACATTCAATCTATTTTCAGCTCCAGACTTTCCAAGTAACCCAAAGTTTGTCACCAACTTCCCTTCAGGATTTGGAGCATAGCCTAAGGATAAAATCACCTGATCAAACTCATCACCCTGTACATTTTCAATGTTTCGAACCTTGATTCCAGTATTTTGAAAACCAGCTTTCCAGAGCTTTTCCCGAATCAATTCCATCTGAAAATAATTTCCCGTTACAATCCCAATAGTATCTTCAGGATAAGAACCAACAATTGACTCCACCTTCAAAACCACAGCATCAGCCTCCATCTTATTCACCTGGTTTACCCAGATTCCCTCCACTTTTTCCCAAGAGAAAGCAGGTTTTCCAGCCATTGAAGTTGCATAATCCGGCAAGGTTTCCAGTTGATTTTCGTAGAAATGACTATTGGAAAAATGTATCAATGCAGGATCTGAAGAGCGGTAATGCCCTTTGAGTTGATGCTTTTTAAAGAAATTTCCAGCCAATTCCAGTAAAGATTCTGCTTCGTATTCCAACCCTTCTTCGTCAGACTCCCATTTCACCTGATAAAAATCAGAAGGTCTCAGCTGCTTGGAATCTCCGGCAATCACCACCTGCTTACCACGAAGCATAGCAGGCAAACCTCGCTCAACTTGACACTGAGAAGCCTCATCAAAAATCACCAAATCAAACTCCTGATTTAAAGGAAACAAAGCTGAAACAGTCTCTGGGCTCGCAAACCAACAAGGTAACAAACGAAAAACCTCCTTTCCCATTTCTTCTACCAGTTTCCGAATCGGCCAGCGCTGCCTCTTTTTACTTACCTGATGAAGCAAATCCCGATAAGTCAGTCGATTTCCTAAGCGGTTAAACTCCAAGTCAGAAGTAACTTGTTCTCGAAGTCTTAGCAAGGCAATGTGTCTAGCAATCTTCCTTTTTTCAAGAATTGAATCTTTCAATTCAGCCAACTCATGGGCCATTTTGAGACTTCCAGCATCTGCCAAAACAGGATTCTTCACCTCTAATTGAGCTATCCAAGCCAAATACCAAGAATTCCAAAACACCAAAACCTGCTCACTTAAATTCAAGTCGATAAAATGAGTTTCAAGCTTTTTTGCAAGTGCAAGAGTAACTGAGTCAGAGCTTTCCAAAAACCTATCAAAAGCAACTAACTCAGAAAATGTCTGATTAATCTGGATCTCAAACTTATCTGTAGGGAAGTCATTTTTAAGAATTTCCAAAATTTGTTCAGCCCTCAAATATGCCCTCCAATTAGTAGAATTGAACTGAAGCGATTTAGAGAATTCATCTAGTTTTTTGAGCAGCTGCATAAAGTCATCAGAATTCCAATTTGCCACTGAATGAACTTCTGGCTGACTTTTCCATAATTCCACCCAATCCAATATTGGGTTTATCAATTCAATCCCATTCTTCAACCCTTCAATTGAAAGCTCATTACTATTCAAACCTTCAATTATCGGAAGCTCTGAAAGTTCAATTTTCAAGGATTTGAGTGTATCTAATTCAGCTTGAATATTAGATACAGATGCTTCATTAAAGCTTAGATTGGCTTTCTTCAGAATATCAAAAGTCAGTGGGGACTTACTTTTACTCAAGTTCACCTGAATTTTCCCAAACCATGAATTTGCTTTGGGTTGTATCGAATTTAATTCATTTTCTAAAGCAGAAATAGTCTCATTGCTTGCAGATATCCCAAATGAAAGCTGTTGTAACTTATTGATAGCCTCACCATTACAATCCCTTACGATAGTCAGATCCTTTAAAATAGCAGGATCGAAAACAGCTGAAACACCTAAATCAGGCTTTTCCAATTGTTTTAATGAAGCATGCAACCGTTCTACCTTTTTGTAGAAATCACCATCCGAAAGTATAAGCTGGGAAAGCTTATCAAAGTCAAAATCATTGTTCAGGTGAATAGTCTTTTCTCTAAATCCTGAAATCTCTTTCAGAATCTGATAGATCCTAGGGAAAACGGAGGGCTCAAAATGGGCAAAAGAAACTCTGTTTTCCCAAAACGAGCCAGCAAATTGAGCTTTATATAAATGCTGAATTTTATAATTCTTTTCAAAATCCAGAGCTGACTGATATTCCAACTTAAGTAAATCTGAATGTTCAAAAAATGGCTTTTTTAAATCAGCATTCAAATACATTGCCTTTACTGGAATGCCAGCCGCAGCGGTATCAAAAAGTGCAGATCTAAACCTCTCAAACTTATCCGAAAGCCTAGAAATCGTCTTGGAATACTGCGAAATTTCACGCTCAAGTTGTATAGAATCAATCCCTCGATTTTGCTCCTGATAAGCCTCTATAGATTCAATTTGAGCTTTTATCTTCTGAAAGAGAACTTTTTGATCTGCCCGAAAATCATGAACCAACCCTAGGAAATCACCAAAACCTGCTTTCGATAATCTCTCAAACACCACATCCAAGGCAGCTCTTTTTTGGGAAACCACCAGTACTTTTTTCCCTCTAGAGCAATAGTCTGAAACCAGATTTGCAATCAATTGAGACTTGCCCGTACCGGGCGGACCTTCAACAACAAGACTTTTGCCTTGCCGAACTTTCACTAAAACATTTTCCTGAGAAGCATCCAGTGGAAATACAGGAAAAAGCTGGTCTTCTCTAGGAATGAGCTGACTTTCATCGTTTGCAAAAAAATGAGTAAATAACTCTTCCAGACTTAACTCGCCAAAAGCCTTTTCCAACTTTTCGTAATCAGTGAAAAGAAAACTTCCTTTTTGAGCAAATAACCCTAACAAAGCATAGCTTTTCAAGGCAATCTTTCCATCCTGAAATTGAGTAGAATCCAGGCTAAGTTGGGAAACTGGAAATGGAGCCAACTGGTCTTCAAACAGCGATGAACTCAGTTGAATCGAGAAATGATCATTAAGAATCTTTGAAAACCCAGTTCGAAACTCGGTAGAATCCGTTGACAATTCCTGCAATTCTTGATTCAACGAATCTGCCTCTAATACTTTTCCATACGCATGGCTATAAGCCAAAAGAAATGCGGGATTCCATTGCCAATCGTCAGTTTTTGAGAGAATCCATTTCCCATTTTCAAGTTGCAACTTTACTCCCAAAAGCAATATTGGCGCACGCAAGACCTGACCATTAATAAGCTTCCCTTCGACAAATGGCCACCCAAGAAAAAGTGATTGCTCACCAGTCTCTTCTTGTGTCAATTGATCACGAAAAGAAAGTCTGGATAATGCTTTTGAAAGCGTATTTACACCCGCGAGTCGCGGATCAGATTCAGGAATTAATGTGATGGGTTTCTTTGATGAAATAGACTTCCTGATAATTTCGAAGCTATTTTCACCATTTAAAAAATCTAAATCCTTCAGATCTACGACTCCAAAACCTTCTGACTTGGATAAATAAAGCGACCTGTTTTTGGAAGACAGGTCAACAAGACGATTTCGGTAAGTCTGAAAGATCGATTCAGGCATTTAATGGAAAGGTGAATCTTTTTCCTTTTTCAATTGATTATACACGATGTAATCCAACCTTCCTGGCACCCATTTATTCAAAAACTTTAACCACCATCCTTGGGCCGTCAGGGTCAGATCACGCTTTCTCTTTAAAGTGGCTCTTAGTATTTTCTCTGCTACTTCCTTCGAACTCATCATTTTTGATTCATCTCTAGGCGATTCTCCCTGTAAAGATCCATGCGCATCCAATGCATTTTTGCGAATATTGGAAGCAGTAAAACCCGGACAAGCCACCAGTACATGAACTCCTTTTTTCATTACTTCCGTTCTCAGAGATTCAAAAAACCCATTCATTGCGTACTTACTTGCTGTATAGGCAGTCCGAGCGGGTGTACCGCGAAAGCCATTAACAGAAGAAATGCCAATTACAGAGCCCTTGTGTTCAAGAATTGAAGGCAAGCAAAACTTAGTCGCATATACTGCTCCCCAAAAATTAGTATTCATAACCTTATGAAAAACCTCGAAGTCTAGATTTTCGAATAATGCTCTCATAGTTATTCCTGCATTATTGATCAAAATATCTATTTTACCAAACCTAGCTAAGACAGCTTTAGCCATTCGCTCATTGTCTTCAAGAATGGCAGCATCAGCAGAGATCGCCAATACTTCTATTCCTTCCGCTTCCAATTTGGTTTTAACAGAATCCAATTTATCCTGATTTCTGCCTGTAATCACGATTTTGGCCCCTGCCTTGCCAAATTCATGTGCACAGGATTCTCCTATTCCTGAGGAAGCTCCTGTGATGATTACAACTTTATCCTTAAGACTATCTTTTTTCATTAATGATTCAAAGGTACTGAATTTGTGATTTGTAATTTCGATCTTTAGAAAGGCGCGACAAGGCTTTCTACAAAAGTCCCATCAAAGCTTGAGCCGATTTACCTCGAACTTTTCACTAACCAAGAAATCAATTTTAAAGTTTTGCATTGGACTGGTTTTTATAGTAGAAGAATTTATATAAACGATACTAATTCATACTTAGACTTGAGATTCCCTATTACGGTCAAATTTCCCTAATTTTGCGCCCATGTCGCGAAAAATGAAAAATAAAGTGATTACCAACCTGCTTATCGAGCGCATTGCCTCGGAAGGAAAATGCTTGGGACATCATGAGGAAAAAGTGGTTTTTGTAACGGGAGTTGCTCCTGGAGATGTGGTAGATGTAAGAATCACCAAAGGGAAAAGCTCTTTCATGGAAGGAGAACCAGTCAACTTCCACGAGTATTCCAAAGAACGCATAGATCCTTTTTGCTCTCACTTCGGCACTTGCGGCGGCTGCAAATGGCAACATATTAATTATGACTTGCAAAAAACCTACAAGCGTCAGCAGGTTTTAGATCAGTTTCAGCGCATAGCCAAAGTGGAAATCCCTGAAGTTTGGCCTACGCTAGGTTCAGAAAAAACCAAATACTACAGAAATAAACTTGACTTTACCTTCTCCAACAAGAAGTGGTTGACGATCGAGCAGATCCAATCAGGAGAAGATTTTGACAGAAATGCGCTGGGTTTCCATATCCCAAAAATGTTTGACAAGATAGTCGATGTAGATCACTGCTACCTACAGGGAAACATCTCCAACGATGTCAGAAATGACCTGAGAACTTTTGCACTGGCGAATGGGCTAACCTTCTATGACATCAGAAGTCAAGTGGGCCTACTTCGAAATCTGATCATCCGAACAACCAGTACTGATCAATCCATGGTGATCGTGCAATTCGGCGAAGATGATGCTGATGGAATCCAAAAGGTGATGGAATTCCTTCATGAGAAATTCCCTCAAATCACTTCCTTATTGTACGTGATTAACACCAAAGGAAATGAGACTTTCCATGATTTGGATTTGGTGACTTTCGCAGGAAATGACTTTATCGAAGAAGAAATGGAAGGATTGAAATTCCGAATAGGACCAAAATCTTTCTACCAGACAAACTCCGAGCAGGCCTATGAACTGTACAAAGTCGCCCGCGATTTCGCAGACTTAAAAGGTGATGAAGTAGTATATGATCTTTACACAGGAACTGGCACCATCGCCAATTTCGTAGCGAAAAAAGCTAAGCAAGTAATAGGAATCGAGTATGTGCCAGCTGCTATCGAAGATGCTAAAATCAATTCCCAGATCAATGGAATTGAAAACACGTTATTCTACGCTGGTGACATGAAAGACATGCTGAATGAGGATTTTATCGCAAATCATGCCGCGCCGGATCTGATCATAACCGATCCTCCTCGCGCAGGAATGGACGAGAAAGTCGTACAGATGCTTTTGAGATTGAATGCGCCGAAGATTGTGTATGTATCGTGCAATCCTGCCACTCAGGCCAGAGATGTAGCACTTTTGGGAGAAAAATACAAAGTGGAAAAAATCCAGCCGGTGGATATGTTTCCGCAGACCTATCACGTAGAAAATGTCGTACTCTTAACTCGAAAATCATGATATCAGATTTCAACGATCCAGAATTAAGTGGAAAATACTTAGGAACAATTACCGCTGATTTCATAAAAATATCGGATGCTTTGAAAGAGGCTTCCTACCAGATCAGAACTCGAAAATTCTCCGATTACCCGATTTTCCCAATATCTAAAGAGATGCAGCCTATCGGTAAAATCTTTGTGGGAAAAGAAGAAAAAGGTTTGGATTGGAATTACTTCATGACCTATGTGGACGAATTTGTTCAACGCAAATTAATCGCTGAAGAATCTCTTCCAGACTTCGAAAAAGCTTATAAAGATCCAGACGAATTCTGCTGCTTGTTTGTGATGGATGGAGCTTTTACAAGTTTTGTGTATATACCTTATCCGAACGATTAAATTCAGATTTTAACAACAAAAAAGAGGCTGTCTCATATTGATTTTCATAATTTAAAATAGCCTTTTCTATTCAA
>NZ_CAXBBX010000019.1:0-85427 GCF_963974365.1 uncultured Algoriphagus sp.
TGAATAGAAAAGGCTATTTTAAATTATGAAAATCAATATGAGACAGCCTCTCTTTTTTTGTATCTTTTGGGTTAAACCCAAAAGGTCATGGATGTAACAGTAAAATTTTTAGGTGCAGCGGGCACAGTCACTGGTTCCCGCTATTTATTGGATCTGGGAGATTTTGAGTTCTTGGTCGATTGTGGTCTTTTCCAAGGAAGAAAAGAACTGCGGCGAAGAAACTGGGACAAATTCCCTATGCCACCTACAGACATGGAGGCTATTGTGCTTACTCATGCACACATGGATCATATCGGATGCCTTCCAAAATTGGTGAAAGATGGTTTTAGAGGGCCTATCTATTGCACAGCGGTGACTGCGGAACTTGCAAAGATCCTACTACTCGACTCTGGTAAGCTACAGGAAGAGGAAGCAGAGTATGCCCGAAAGAAAGGATATTCCAAGTATGAAAATCCGGAACCACTTTATACCGTAGAAGACGCGGAAGCTGTATTCCCCCTGTTCGTTCCCAAAGACTTCAAAAAGCCATTTTCAATACATCCGGCTGTGGAAGTGACGTATTACCATGCAGGTCACATTTTGGGAGCTGCCATAGTGAAAGTGGTGATCAAAGGCGATTCCCAAACCAAAAAGCTAGTCTTCTCAGGTGACCTGGGTAGATACCACGATCCTTTATTATACCCTCCTACCCTGATTCCGGAAGCAGATGTAGTGTGGATAGAGTCTACTTATGGCGACCGTGTTTCTACTCAAGTAAAACCTGAGGAAGAGCTGTCAAAAGCCATCAATGATGTGTTTTCAAGGGACGGACTGGTGATAATCCCAGCATTTGCTGTAGGCCGTACGCAGTTGGTTATGTATTATTTGTACCAGTTGGTGAAAAAAGGCAAAATCCCAAATGTGCCTATTTACCTGGATTCACCGATGGCAATAAATGTATCCAAACTTTACAAAGAATTTCATCAGGATCATCAGTTGATAGCTGTATTGGACGATACAGATCAGCATCCATTTCAGCATTCTCAGTTACATTATTTCAGAAAACAAGAACAATCCCGAACTCTAAATGATCTAAATGAAAAAGCTATTATCATCTCTGCAAGTGGTATGGCCACAGGAGGCCGTGTCCTTCATCATTTATTTCATCACTTGCCTAATGAAAGAAACGGAGTTGTTTTCGTAGGATATCAGGCAGAAGGAACTCGCGGAAGGCGTTTGGTCGATGGAGAGCCAGAGGTAAGAATATATGGACAAGAGGTCCCTGTAAAAGCTAAAATCTATAGCGTGGAAGGACTTTCAGCACATGCTGATCAAAATGAATTGTTGGAATGGGCTGAGGGATTCAGCGAAAAGCCAAAACTCGCTTTTATCGTTCATGGAGAAGAGAGGAGTGCAGGTATGCTATCCCAAAAACTTAAAGATGAATTAGGCTGGAATACCATCATCCCGAATTATTTGGAATCATTTATGCTGTTTGAGAAAATCTGATATGCAAGCGTATTTACTCTTGCCAAAACCTACTAATCGATCTACTCATGAATCAACTCTTTAGAATTCTATTCGCCTCAGTATTTACCCTCCTACTTTTCCAATGTGCTCCTTACCAACCCGAAGGTCAAGGTGTGGTCGGCTTAGTCACTTGGCAGGAAGGAAATCAAATGCCAATGATCACTGAAGAGCCAAAAGAAGGAAAGAAAGACAAAAGAGTAACTATAGGTGATCCTGTCAAAAGAACAGTTCGGGTCTATCCATTGATTAAAATCTCGGATGTGACTTTGGAAAATGGTTTGTTCCAGTCTGTAGCTGCCAAACCGATCACAGAAATCGAAACAGATGAAAACGGTGAATATTCCATCAACCTAAGCCCAGGACGATATTCCATCCTTACCGTAGAAGAAGGCGGCCTTTTTGCCAGCATATTTGATGGAGATGGAAATATACAGCCTGTGACTATTAAAGAAAAAGAATGGAAGTTACTTGATATCGTCATTAACTATAAGGCAGCTTTCTAGTTCTAAGCAATGCAAGCACAATTAAAAAGGTCTTCACTTGATAATAAAATTATATCGAGTGGAGACCTTTTCTTTTTAATCCTTACTTTCGACACAATAAAAAACAAAGAAATACGTGAGACTTTTTACAATCGTAAATAACTCATTTAAAAGCATTTAACTATTATCGAAAGTAGTAAGCAAGTCACTTTAGAAAAATAATTAACTTTTTTTCACTAACCCGCGCAACCATTTTTTCAATACGGGCATCTACCTAATTGAAAGCTAATTCAAATGTTCAGCAGAGTCAATTTTTCAACCGAATCAGGATTATTACAAGGATGCCTCCAAGGAGACAGAATGGCGCAGCGCCACCTGTATGATCAGTATTCAGGAAAATTCTTGGCCATCTGCATCCGATACCTAAAAGACCGGGAACATGCCGAAGATGTGATGATAGAAGGCTTTATGAAAATCTTTGAAAAACTACCTCAGTTTCAATCCAAGGGGAGTTTCGAAGGCTGGATGAAGCGAATCATCGTCACTCAAGCTCTCATGACGTTGAGAAGTCATCGTCATCTAATGATGGAGATCAACATGGAAAATGAAACTGAATATCAGGATCACAACTATGAGCTCAATCACATGGAAACTGAAGATTTGATGAGAATGGTAGAAAGCCTCCCGGTAGGATATCGGACTGTTTTCAACCTCTACGCAATCGAAGGTTTCTCACATCAGGAGATAGCAGATCTCTTGGGAATTACAGAAAGCACTTCAAAGTCCCAGCTGAATCGGGCAAGAAATACTTTGAAGGAAAAAATTGCCAGTCAAACACCAAAAGAAAGGAGAATCAATGGCTAAGGAAAAAAACAACCTCGATCAGTTTTTCAAAGAAAAACTAGAAAACCATACAGAAAGACCAAGCAAACTAGCCTGGGAAAGATTAGAAGCTCAGTTGCCTCAAAAGTCCAAATCCTATAAGGGGATCTGGTGGGCAGCCGCAGCTTCACTTACTATCCTGTTCACAGTTGGTTACTTGGTTTTGCGGGAAGGAGATGTGACCGTAGAAAAGCCAATGCTTGCTGATAATACCACTGAAGAAGTAATTGATACTCCAACTCAAACAGCAATAGCAGTACCAGCAGAAATTGAAACTGAGAAAAGCCAAAACGAACTTGAAAATCAGCAGGCAGCTGAGGAAACGAATACTAAACCAACTACTACCACAAAACCTGACTCCAAGCCTGCTGATACTCCTTCTAAAACTCAAAAACCTCAGTCTACTACTCCACAAAATCTAGTCGCAATGAACGAGGTAAAAAAGGAAGCAAAACAAGAATCAGCGGAGAAAGTAACAGCTCCTAAAATTGAAGTGGAGACACCTGAATTTAAACAAGCTGAACTTCCTCCTTTAGAATTGGAAAAAGCGGTAGCCGAAGCAACAGCGCCAGAAGTAGAGGAACCTGCTTACCGGGTAAAAATCTACTCCAGCGGGCTCAAAGAAGATCCAAAAGATAAAAATCTAATAGCCGAAATCGGCAAAACTGTAAACGAAGTAGAGGGCATATTGGGCAAAGTAGATCAGGGATTTGCAGACCTGCAGGATGCAAAAAACAATCTATTCGCATCAATCACCACCCGAAAAACTAAAGCAGAAAAGTAAACTTCACCAACTAGCATTAATCTACATTAAGATGAAAAAGTACATCCTATTATTTTGTTTGATGGCCATCGTGCAACTAGGCTTTGCAGGTATCATGCCATCCCTAGACCACAGCGTTGCAAGTGACAGCATCGTGGTAGAATTCGGAAAATCAGGCAGAATCGTGATCATGGTCGAAAGCAAAGAAGACTTTGAAAAACTAAAACTGATGAACATCAATCAGATCATCCGTGAGCTTGATCTGGAAGAAAATGCAGTCACAGGCGAAACAACAATTGTAGAGATCAAGAAGAAAGATGGCTCGTCTAGACAAGTGGTCAAAGTGACCGAAGATGGTGCCGAAACGGAAGTTTATATTGGGAATATGAGACTCTTGGTGGACGAATCGGGCGAAAACACCAAAGTTCGATTCGAACCCGGAATAAAAAGAAATTATGACCCTCCATTTAGGACATATTTCAATTTCGACCTGGGAATAAACAACTATTTAGAAGATGGGAAATTCCCGACCTCTGACAAACCATACGCTGTAAAAGGCTGGGGAAGCTGGAATGTGGGCATCAACTGGATGGCTGCACAGCGAATCAGCAAGGGATTCTACTGGGATTTCGGTCTAGGCTTCCAGTTTTACAACTTCAAATTTGAAAACAGAGACTATCAGGCAGTTCGCGGCGATGATTCCATAGACTTTATTCAGCGCACAGATGTAGATGGATTCAAAAGTAAAATAGCCACTACCTATCTCACCGCCATGACCATGTTGGAGCTTGACTTTGGAAAAATGAATGACAATGGCAAAAGAGGTGTGCGTATCGCTGCTGGCCCGTATGCTGGATATAGACTTGGCGGCCACTCCAAATATGTCTATCGGGAATTGGGAGGCTCAGGTCGTCAAAAAGACAAAGAAGACACAGGTCTTTACCTTCAAAACTTCAGGTATGGCGTTCGAGGTGAACTAGGAATAGGGAGAGTGAAATTCTTCACTACGTATGACTTAAACGAATTATTCCAGGAAGGTAAAGGTCCAGCACTTAATCCGATCACTTTCGGGATTGTATTTTAAATCCTCTGATTATACGAAATTTTGCCATAGGCCTTACTCTGTTTGTTTAACTGGCTGGGATACTGATGACGGGAGACAGGAGTACCGGCAAAACTAGTGTTGACCATGAATTAAGTCGCATTTTCCTTTTTACGAATGCCAGCTTAAACGGTCCTAATAAGGTAAATATTATTCTACAAAACTTTTAGAAAATGAAAACTATACTACTACCACTACTATTCTTTGTCCTTTGCCTAAGCCAGGCTTTTGCTCAGGGCGAACCCGACACGGTGATTTACACCAAGACAAAAGTCATCTCTGTTTTTGGAAACACCTGGTCTTATAAGCAAAAAGATGATGGGAAATGGATCCTAGACATTGAAGAGGATGATGAGGTGAAAATTAAAGATATCCATAAAAAACAACGATTCAATGCAGGTTTAGGATCAGAATTAGGGATCAACCAAGTCGCTCCAACTGATCAAATGCCAACAGTGAAACCATGGGGATCTTGGTACTATGCCATCAATATTTTAGGAACTACTAAAATTTCCCAAAACTTCCATTTACACTCGGACATTGGGGTAAACTGGTACAATTTCAAACTCGAAGACAGAAGTCTTATTGCTGTAAAAACTCCGGATGGGATCGTTTGGGAGGAATTCGCTGGACCGGGAACAGGCACAAAATCTAAAATCTCAGCTTCCTACCTCAACTTTACTTTGGTACCTACCCTACTTACAAACAACCAAAAACTCCGACTAGGACTGGGTGGATATGCAGGAGTTAGAATCGGTGGACGTGGTAAATTTGTTTACGACGATGAAAATGGCAAAAAGCAAAAGCAATTTGAAAAGTCAAATATGTACGTGGAAAACTTCCGCTATGGTCTACGAGGAGAAATCGGCGTCAGTGATGTGACATTATTCTTCAACTACGATTTAAACAACCTTTTCCAAGAAAATTTAGGCCCGGAAGTTCAGGCAATCAGCTTCGGAGTCACCATCAGATAAAAATCACAACTATGAAAAAATTCTTCAAATTATCGAGCGTGGCACTGGCCATGATGTTGATCTCCGTGGTCAGCTTTGCACAAAAAGTATTGGTAGATGCCAATAAAAACTACTCCAACATCAAAGCTGTGGAAGTCAGCGGAGGTTGGCTGGATGTATCCTATTTGGGCGGATCGGATTCGGATGTGAACGTGGAAGCTTTCCTAGAATCAACGAACGAAAATCAAGACATCATTTTCGTCACTGTGGGAGATGTATTGAAAATCTCCTATGAGCAAAGTTCCAATAATTCTTCTTGGGGAAACAACCGTAGCAAGGGCTATATCAAAATCACTGGCCCAATGAATATTGACTTGGATATGAAGAACTCCTCGGGGACTTTGACAGTGGACAAAGTGGTAGGTGATAAAACCAACCTGAGAGTTTCATCAGGAAAAATCACGGCGACCAATATCTCTGGCGATTTGGCGATCAAAGCTAGTTCCGGCTCACTTTATATAGACAAAGTTTCTGGTGACATAGACGCCGGTGTTACTTCCGGAAATGCTGAAATAAGCAATGTAGGTGGAAGTGTGGACTACCAATCCACCAGTGGATCTCTTGACGCCGACCGAGTTAAAGGACAATTAAGTGTGGCACTTACTTCTGGCAATGCAAAATTGAGCAACATTGGATCTTTGGGTTCAATGAAGTTCACCTCTGGAAATATTCGCGCCACCAATGCTGGGCTTAGTGGCAATACCAACTTCAACGGAACTTCAGGGAATTTCAAAATTCAAACCCCTTCAGATCTGAAAGCTTATAACTTTTCTTTGAAAGCCTCTTCAGGTAATCTAAGAGTTGGCGGCATCAACACCGGTAAAAACTTAGAAATCGACAACAATGCCTCTGAATGGGTGAAAGGGTCTATTTCTTCAGGAAATATCTCAATAGAAAACTAATCATTAGCTATACTAATCCGAAAAGGCCAATCCGCATGGGTTGGCTTTTTTTGTACTTGATTTTTTTTACCGTTGGGAGCACAGAAGGTATCAGGAAGAGAACAGGGATTATTAAACCATATTGGAATGGGGCTGAAAGCCACATATAAAAGAGCTCAGCCTGTTAGGGCTGGATCAACCAAGATCTAGTATGATTTAGATAGCTCTGAAAGAGCGCAATAATTCCTAAATGCTTTATTTAGCTCTTTCACAGCTGGAAATTTCAATCCATTAAAATCCCCAGCCCTATCGAGCTGGGCTAAAATATTAAGTGCTTTCAGCCCTTTGAAAAAGAAAATTCTAACAGGTTAATATTGTACCCTTTAATTCAAGTGGCTAGACTCTTGACTCTGATATCTTATGTCTAAGATCTCAATTCTCAATCCGGTCTTGACGCCAATCTGATAATTTCAGCATCCTCCTTATTGAGTTTCAGTAACTTTTTGATACGTTCTGGAGTTGGTTTTGCGACAGAAAAGAAGAAAAGCGCAACTGCAAATATCACATTGTAAATAGCTGAACCGAAAAAAAGCAATCCAACTGAACAGATCAAGGCAATTACAAAAAGCATCAAATACCTCTCCCGTGTTGCATTAGCGTAGATTTTTAGCTTTGCCAATAGTTCATCATCCTGAGAGACAACCTTCATTCTTTTTCTAAAAAGTAAAAATTGGGCAAACAAAAGACCTATTCCTGATCCATATAGAAGTTGGCCCACGAACAAGGGAAGCTCCGGGAGATTCCAAGTTATTTCTCCACTGGATTGATACAAATAAATCATCCCAAAAAGTGGTAAAACCAAGATCAGTAGGATCAAAATAAGTTGATCCAGGTTCTTATAAACCCTTCTGAATTCCTGATTTTCCAAGTTTGGAGTCTCCTTACTATTATCCAAATTACTCAATGGTGATCTTGACATCATCTGTAAGTGGGTGCCCTACACAGCAGAGCACATAGCCAGCTTCAATTTCATTAGGACTTAATCCAGCATCCTCATCCATTTTCACTTTACCGCTTATTAACCTTCCTCTACAAGCAGTACAAAGTCCACTTTGGCAGCTGTACGGCATATTCAAATCCTGAGAGAGGCCCGCTTCCAAAATAGTTTTATCCGGTGAAACGCTTACTATGGTCTCCTCACCATCTAAAACCACAGTCACATCTCTAGTCAATAATCCGCCAGTAATCCCGTGCGCGGCATCCTCATGTGCTTTGTCAGCAGCAGCAGAATAGAAGCTTTCCCGGTGTACTTTTTCGCTTGGCACACCCAATTCCTCCAACACAGCCACCACATTGTCCATAATTCCTTCTGGTCCACAAGCAAAATATTCTTTCTCAAACTCAGGATCTAACTCAGCTTTCTTGGCAAAGTCCGCGATACTTTCCTTAGTCAATCTACCCTTCATTCCTGTCCAAATTTCAGAGGGCTGGCTTAGATTGTGAAACACTTCCAATCGATCAGAATTTTTATCAACCAACGTTTCCAGTTCCTTTTTGAAGATAATTTGCTCTTCATTTCGGCTACAGTAAAGCAAAGAAACCTTGGAATTTGGCTCATTCACCAGCACAGATTTTAAAATGCCCATGATAGGTGTGATTCCACTACCGGCAGCTACCAAGAAGAAATGCTTCTTGTTTTTGGAATGAAAATCAGTGGTAAAATTCCCTAAGGGCTTAAGCACGTTGATGGTCTTGCCAGGAAAAACCCGCTCATTCAAAAAGTTGGAGAACTTGCCTTTTGGAACACGCTTCACAGAAATTCCAGGAAAAGGATCCACGTACGGCGAAGTGCAAAGACTGTAAGATCTACGCTGCTCTTTACCCTCAAAATCCATCACGAGCGTAAGAAACTGACCTGGCTTATATTCCAAAAACGGCTCCGGTTGCTCAAAATACAGGGTTACAGTATCTTCTGTTTCTCTTACTACCTCTCTCACTTTCAAAGGCAAAAACTGTGTTGTTTTTACCTCTTCCTTCTTTTTCTTAAATAAATTGAACATTCCTGGTTTGAGCTTTTATCTGTTTTAACGCTTGCAAAATTAACCCACAAAGCCAAATATTCTGGCTTGTGACTGATTATTTGCAACAGTTAACTGAGATTATGGCATAGTGGTTCGAATTAAATAGAGGATATTTCCCGAATTAGACCTTTTAAAACCCAACTTTTGGCTTCAAAAAATTAACTTTGCACCTTCCTAAAACCAAATTGATTTAAAGAGATGGAATTAAACGCATTGACCGCAGTGACCTCTGTTGATGGACGCTATGCTGGCAAAACTGCTCCGTTGAGAGCTTATTTTTCTGAATTTGCCTTAATTAAATATAGAGTTCACGTAGAAGTAGAGTACTTCATTGCGCTTTGCGAACTTCCATTGCCGCAATTAAAAGACTTTGACACCAGCCTGTTTGAGAACCTCAGATCAATCGTTTCGGACTTTTCTCTGGCTGATGCGGATACCATCAAAGCCACTGAGAAAATCACTAATCACGATGTGAAGGCAGTAGAATATTTCTTGAAAGAAAAATTCGATGTACTAGGGTTAGAGGCATACAAAGAATTCATTCACTTTGGACTGACTTCTCAGGATATCAATAACACTGCAACGCCGTTGATGCTGAAGGAAGGCTTGAATGAAGTGATCTTGCCTCAGCTTGATGCAGTGGTGGCTCGACTTCAAGTGTTGGCAACTGAATGGAAAGACATCCCAATGCTTGCAAAAACACACGGTCAACCCGCTTCTCCTACTCGTCTGGGCAAAGAAATTGAAGTTTTTGTAGTCCGACTGAAGAAGCAGCTTATTTTATTAAATCATATTCCCTATTCAGCGAAATTTGGCGGAGCTACAGGCAATATGAATGCGCATCATGTGGCTTATCCAGAATACAAATGGAATGAGTTTGCTTTCCAGTTCGTAGGAGAATACTTAGGACTTGAAAGAAGCTACCCTACCACACAGATCGAGCATTACGACAATCTTGCGGCTGTTTTTGATGGGCTAAAAAGAATAAATACTATTCTTTTGGATCTTTCTAAAGACGTTTGGCAGTATGTAGCCATGAATTACTTCAAGCAAAAAATCAAAGCTGGCGAAATCGGATCATCGGCGATGCCTCATAAAGTCAATCCAATTGATTTCGAAAATGCAGAAGGAAATCTGGGGATTGCCAATGCACTTTTGGAACACTTAGCTGCGAAACTTCCTGTTTCAAGACTTCAGCGTGACTTGACAGATAGTACGGTATTGAGAATCATCGGAGTACCATTGGGTCACATGCTGATTTCATTTGAGTCACTATTGAAAGGACTTGGCAAACTTGAACTGAACGAAGCTGCAATCCAATCAGATCTGGAGGAAAACTGGGCTGTGGTAGCAGAAGCAATTCAGACTGTGTTGAGAAGAGAAGGCTTCCCAAAACCTTATGAAGCGCTAAAAGACCTTACGAGAACGAATACTAAGATCACTGAAAAGTCAATTTCAGAATTCATCTCCAACCTTCCTATTTCGGACGAATTGAAGGCTGAGCTAAGTGTGATTTCACCATTTAACTATACTGGGATTTAATCGGATGTAGCATGCCCGATGTCGAATAAATCAAACTTTTTCAAAGGCTTATGGCTTCTAGATTAGTATTCTAATTTTGAAGCTATAAGCCTTTTTTATTAGATTCTCCCCCTTGGCTTATAACTATTTACAGACAACAAAACTTATTTTTTCACCAATTATGCCCAATGATTCGGCATATCTATGAATAGAATAAAACCTTTAATCTATTCGTTTGTACTTTTCTAATAAAAAAATGGTAAATTACTTTTATCAATAAAAATAAGCATTTCAAATTCCATTTAATGCTTTTTCAAATTAACACTCATAAAACATCAAACATTATGGCTGCTAGAAAAAAATTAGTTGATCCCGTTGCCAGTGCAACTGAAAGTTCGGCAAAAATCACCTCTTCCACACAGGAAGTGAAACTTGATTTGAATTCTCCAGAGTTAGTTCGTAAAAAAAGAGTTGACCCAGCAGATTCCTGATTTCACACAATTAATCTTGGGGCAAAAAAATCTCTGCCATCATGCAGCACACATTTCCTCTTATGCCGCGGTTCGTGTCTTCACGAACCGCACAAGCAAATTATATCCTTTATTCTCTGTGAGTTAAACTTCAAAATTATATTGTTTAAGCCACTATTCGTGTCTCCCGAAGAGTTATCAGCATCTATTTTTACTCTTCAATCTCACTTCATGTTTTCATGAACTGCATTTTAAAGCCTATCACCAATATGAGTTAAAAAGCGATGCTCATAAATACTTGACTCATAAAATTTAAACGATGAATATGGATAGATTTCTGGATCTGACGCTAGCATCCATTTCTTTTTACATGGATTATTATGAATGTAATCTAGTTTTTGATAGACAACAATTGGACTGTATAGTTCAATCGCTAATGAATCTCTTTGCCAGAATTGGTGCTCTTTATTAGCCAAATCAACTCTGAACTTATTTAGCAATTCAGAACTTTCCATTTTTAGCTTTTTCAGGAAAATATGACTAGTGAATTTTAAAAAACTAGCATGAGGTAGTTCCTTTCCATTCACCTTAGTATTTTCCAGTATCAGATGAATATGATTTGGCATAATCACAAAACCGTAAATTTTCAGACACTTTTTATCAACCAGGAAAGTCAAACTAGATAGCACAATCTCTTTGAAATCATTTCTATCTAATAAAGGAATCCAATGGTGGATAGTTGCTGTAAAAAAGTAAACTCTATTTATTTCCACAAAAGCAAAGAGTTATTAACACCTAAAAATCAGACTCCAATTTACATAAAAGCTCAAAAAAGTAATTGTGAATGTCACGGGATTTTAATCCGTGAGTGATGACACTCACGGCGGCTATGACACAATTAATCTTGGGGCAAAAAAATCTCTGCCATCATGCAGCGAGCACTTCCGCCGCCTAGCTTTTCAATGGTGGGGATGGAAGGACTGATGATGGTCGAGTATTTTTCAATCAATTGTATTTGCCCAACATTCAGAGAATCCAGCGCAGTTTCAGACATTACAGTAAATTTCTCTCCCCCATCATTTCCTACTTCCAGCATATTCCCGGCAAAGTGAAACTTTTGTTTTGGAGTAATAGGCACCACTTTTTTTCCAGCTTGAGTCAAAGATCTTTGTACAGATTGCTTTTCAGATGCTTTAGGAATACTGTCAAGGCAGACGATAGCCAAATCAGTCCCAACATGCATCATCACATTGGTGTGGTAGATTGGACTAAGTACTCCTTGGATTTCTTGTTTTGCATGAAATCCGACAATTTTATAACCCAAAAGTTTTCCCAAATAATCAAGAGGAACCCTATGAGTTCGCTCAGAAAAGCAAGCAAAAAGAGTTTTCGAATGATGATCAAAAACAATACTACCAGTCCCTTCTAAAAATTGCTCATCCTCTTCAAAAAAGCTCAAATCTATAATGTCATTTACTTTAAACTTGCGTTTCATCAAGTTTTCAATCAGGTCTTTTCTACGCTCCAGCCGTCTGATCGGCGAGTACATAGGATACAAAATCAATTTACCATCGGGATGTGTACTAAACCAATTATTGGGAAATACAGCGTCTGGCTTTGCTGGAATGGAAGTATCCTCCTCCACAATCACGTTTACACCTTGATCCCGGAGCATAGCTACAAAGCCATCAAATTCTTTCTGAGCCAGTGAGTTGATAAGTTCAGCAGACCTACCATCTGATTGTTGATAAAAGTTACTTCCGGCAGTTTCGGGGTTAAACCCAAAGTTTGCTGGACGAACCATCAGAATAGTAGACGTAGTCTGCATAGGCATTATTTAGCGCTGTATTTATAAAGAACGGGATCCAAATCGAATCGTTTTTCACTTAAGGTAAAGTATGCTTTTCCACTACGTAAAAAGCCAATGGCCTCACCTTGTGGTTCTGGTGAGTAAGGAAGTTCTGTCGGCTTTCTAATCATGGCCTCAGCTATTGATTCTCCACTGTTTCTCTTCCAATAATAGATTGCCAGATAATTTTTCACCAAAATCTGGCTTCCATCAGCCGAGATATCAGCAGCAGTGGAACTAGTGAATGGCAGCTTAATCAACTCTTCCAGCTCATCCTGCCCCCCTCCAAATTTATCTGCCGCAAGGCGATAAAGAGTATTGACACTATCACGCTTTGAGATAATAAAGATATCTCCAGAAATCGGATCAACCATAAGTGACTCTGCATCCCTAGCTCCTCCTGGATATTTGATGACTCTTTTTTCAGGTAAAACCCGGGTCGTTGAAGTTAGCTGAGTTGGCTCTGCAACTCTGTAAATTACGATTTCATCGTGCACAGCATTATTATCACCAATTTCACCAACATAAACATATGATTTACCATTTGGCCCGGGCCCAATTGCAATATCTTCCCAGTCTCTATTTTTGGTCTCTAGAAATTCAATCTTCCCTACATTTTCACCCAAAGAATCCAGCAAAAACACAGCTGCCTCTCCTCCACTGTCATTGTGTACATACATCAAATCGGGCAGATTTCGACCGCAAGCCAAGCCTGAAATTTCGTCTAATCCCTTGTCAGATAATGTGGCAATGGGCACTCCTTCTCCAAAAGTGGTTACTATTTCTTCCTGAGCACTTACGCAAGAATAAGAAAAAAATAAAACGAGGACTCCTGCAACTATTTTCATATGGCGATTCTATCTATCGTCTAAAAGTAAATAAAATGCAGTGCAGCTCGACAATTAACGGGAGTCATTACTGATTATTTTTATATTAGACCTCTTCTAAAAAACATACGTATGGATCCGATTTTAAAGAAAATGACTTGGAAGGATGGCATGAACATCCAAGTTTGGAACTGCCCAGATGAACTTGAATATCTAATAGGTAGCTGGAAAACGGACGGTTTAATGGATTCCAGCAATAGCCCTGACTTTATGCTGGCTTTTGTACAGACCGAACAAGCAGTAAAAAAATACTTTTTCGAAATGCAGGCTCTTGCTCCAGACGATCAACAGATTTGGCTTGCCTACCCTAAAGGAACCTCCAAGCGATATAAAGCTCAAATCAACCGAGATTCAGGCTGGAAATACCTGGGTGAGTTTGATTATGAAAGTGTACGACAAATTGCCATCAACGAAGACTGGTCTGCTTTACGCTTTCGCAAAACAAAGTACATGAAGGTCATGACTCGAAAGTTCAGCGTAAAGGACCAAAAGTAAAAATGCAGTTTCCGGATCAACCCACTTTTTAGATAAGAGCAGACTTCAAAGCCTAATTGCCCTATCGATGTAAAAAAAGTAATAAATCATTCGAAAAATTAAGTCTCTGATTTTGAATACAAAAACAACACACACAGTAAAAACATATAGTTTTTCCTGATAGTAGTTTGGAATAATTGGAATAGCCTCCTACATTTGCATCACCAATTCGGAACAAGCTCCGAATGAAACACAAAATTCCTCCTTAGCTCAGTTGGTTAGAGCATCTGACTGTTAATCAGAGGGTCCAAGGTTCAAGTCCTTGAGGAGGAGCTACTAAATAGCCTTCAGTTAATTCTGAGGGCTTTTTTTTGTTTTGACCAAAATCATTGAATTCAAAATTCACTTAAAAACCTGCTGTTTTTTCATTGAGGGGTTACACTAGAGTTGCTCTAATAGAATCAATTACAAAACACAGCACCTGCCTCCTTGCATTATTATTACCCCATTTTTACAAAACTGGTTTTCCGCTCTAGGATTTCACGGCTACCTTTACTGCTCACCTAGCTTGAATCGCCTTGAAGTATCTAGCTCTTTTTGTCGCCGCCATTTTGGTACTAGCATCCTGCAGCTCCCCAGAACCTATTGAAATCTCCTTAGTTCCTTATCTGCTCAGATAAATACTGGAAGCGGTCAGTTTCACCTGAGTGCCAAAACCCAATTACTCGTTGAAGATTCAGAAGCTTTTCCGGAGGAAGTTGCATTTTTTCAATCCATGATGGCTCAGGCCCTTGGCCAAAAACTCACTGATGCATCCGGCGAAAATGTAATAGAAATCAGAAAATCTGGAGAAAATGAAACTCCAGAATCCTACCACTTATCCATCTCTTCCGACAAAATACTCCTGGAAGCCGGAGATGCAGAAGGTATATTTTATGGAATGATTACCCTCCGACAACTTCTTCCATCAAACATAGAGTCCGGGGAAGCAATGGAAGAAATCAATTTACCTGCATTAGAGATCAAAGACCAGCCACAATACGACTGGCGTGGAATGCATCTGGATGTTTCCAGACATTTCTTTTCTATGGACTACCTACGTCGCTATGTGGATCTATTGGCTTTATATAAGCTGAATAAGCTTCATTTACATCTGACTGATGATCAGGGATGGAGAATCGAAATAAAAAAATACCCAGAACTCACCGAGCAAGGAGCCTGGAGAACATTCAACGATCAGGATTCCATATGCATGGACAAAGCCATCGAAGACCCAAGATTTGCTTTGGAGCCAAAACATCTTGAAGAGCGGAACGGCAAACTTCACTATGGTGGTTTTTATACTCAGGAGGAGCTTCGTGAATTTGTCAGTTATGCTCAATCAAGGCATGTTGAGATCATTCCTGAGATTGATATGCCAGGACATATGATGGCTGCGATTGCGATTTACCCTGAGCTTGCCTGCAATGGGGAAGCTGCTTGGGGAGATTTGTTTTCTACCCCACTTTGCCCTGTCAATGAAGAGGTTTATACGTTTGTTGAAAATGTTCTAACAGAAGTAATCGATATTTTCCCATCAAAATACATCCATATCGGCGCGGACGAAGTGGAGAAAAAGACTTGGGAGGAATCAGCTGCAGCCAAGCAATTTATGAAGGATAATGGCATGCAAAACGTCAATGAATTGCAGTCCTATTTCGTAAATAGAGTTTCCAGCTTTCTTCAACAGAATGGCAAAGAAGTGGTAGTTTGGGATGATGCCATGGCAGGTGGAATAGACCCAGAGCTGAAGGTGATGTATTGGAGAAACTGGGTGGCTGGAGTACCGGATCAAGCTGTAGAAAATGGAAATGAAGTAATTTTGACTCCTGGAGATCCATTCTATTTCTCATCACCCAATTCCAAACTTTTCGATATTTACAACAAGCCGTTGGTAGGCAGCAAGTTTCCAAAAGAGCTTTCACATAAAATCAAAGGCATACAAGCTTGTCTTTGGACTGAAACGATCCCGTCAGAAGCCTTGGCCGACGCCATGCTTTTCCCAAATGTTTTGGCACTCGCAGAACGAGCTTGGTCTTACGAATCAACTCAGGAATGGGATTCATTTAAAACCCGTCTTAAAAATCAACTTCCTCGACTGGAGCAGTTAGGTGTGAAGTACGAGTACAATCCTTCCACGAAACTGATCCCTTTTATGAATGTGGATACCGAGGCGAAGCAGATCGGAATCACACTGGAGAGCGAAATCAGTCAGCCTATCATTTACTATACAACCGATGGGACTGAGCCATCAACTGCATCTAATCTGTATAAGGGCGAGTTCTTTGTAAAAGGAAGTGCCTCAATCGCCGCAGCGGTTTTTCAGGATGGAAAAATCACCGAACCAACACTTCACAAACAGGTAGATTACCATCAGGCAATTGGGAAGTCCGTGGAGTACCACAAACCTTGGAACAAATCCTATCCTGCCGGAGATGCAGGTAGCATGACTGATGGCTACAGAGGAGGGGAATCCTACAATGACGGCATTTGGCAAGGATTCACAAATGATTTTGATGTGACAGTGGATATGGGTGAGAAAACTCCCCTAAATTCTATCTCAGCTACCTTTATGCAGGCGGCAGGTCCAGGTGTTTTTATGCCTGAATACCTGGAAGTTTCTATTTCTGAAGATGGTGAAAATTTTGAATCCGTACTTCGAATCGAAAATGATATTCCAGCCACAGAGAAGCAAAAAGTGGTCAAAGATTTCAAAGGTTCTTTGGAGGGAAAAGAGGCTCGATTCATCAAAGTAGTTGCACCAAATGTGCAAAGGGGCTTTCTCTTTGTGGATGAGCTGGTGATTAATTAGACATATTTAAAAAGTCAAAAACCCAAGACAATGAAATTCCTCTTAGCCATATTCTGTATTTTTCAAATACCCAACCTTTTTGCACAGGAAACAATTGTCTATGAAGGTGGAAAAGAAGGGCATGCGACATACAGAATCCCGGCAATTGTTGACTTACCAAGCGGCGAGCTTTTGGCTTTTGCCGAAGGCAGAGTCAATGGGTCAAATGACTATGGGAATATCAACCTCGTGCTCAAAAGAAGCGAGAATAAAGGCAAGACCTGGTCGCCTCTCCAAACGATTGTTGACTATGATGATTTGCAAGCTGGTAACCCTGCACCAGTTGTGGATCTTTTGGACCCAGCTTACCCGAACGGCGTGGTGTACTTATTCTATAACACCGGCAACAACCATGAGTATGATATCCGAATGAATAAGGGAGTTCGCGAGGTTTGGATGATCCGATCACTTGATTTGGGCCATTTTTGGGAAGAGCCGGTAAACATCACCAGCCAAGTTCACAAGCCAAATAACCCAGCTTTCAATGCTGCATACACCAATCCTGCAGACTGGAGGCATTATGCAAATACTCCCGGCCATGCCTTTCAATTCCAAAATGGAGCATATAAAGGAAGGATCTATGCAGCTGCAAATCATTCCCAAGGCGATGCGCAGGATGAGTTCAAAGACTACCAGGCACATGGTTTCTATAGTGACGACCATGGTAAAACCTTCAAAATCTCAGAATCAATCAAATTTCCTGGTTCTAACGAATCTATAGCGGCAGAACTTCCGGATGGCAAAATGATCATGAGTACGCGTAACCAACGAGGCGATATTCGCAGCAGAATTCTTGCCTATTCTGAAGATGGAGGAGCCACTTGGTCTGAGCAATACTTTGAGGAAAGCTTACCTGATCCTGTTTGCCAAGGTTCTATCCTATCTTTTGATGACGAAAGTGGAAACACAATTCTCGCTCATTCCAATAATGCGGATACGGAAGACCGAAATAATCTGACTTTGAAAATCAGCAAAGACCTAGGTAAAACTTGGCCAGATTCTATCCTGATTGACAGAAAAGACGTTCCCAAAGTAAAAACTTGGACAGCTTACAGTGATTTGGTTTTACTTGATCCCCATACTCTTGGCATCCTTTTCGAGCGAGATGATTATAAAGAGATTGTTTTTAAGTGGATGGGATGGGAGAAGTAGTCTCAAATCAAAATCTCCGGAAAAACGTAAATGTCAAGTACCCAATATTAAACTCTTACCATTTGAAGCGCTTCATCTTACTCCTTTTTATACTTGCCCCACTTTTCCCCCAAGCCCAAATCGTTTGCAGCCTTGAAAGCCGTGAAAAACTGGAAGGCTTTTTAGCCAAACTTTCTGAGGGAAACTATTCTGATCAGTCTCCAAATGAACTCAATATAGAAATTGGAAAGTGGTTTCTTCAGACTCCTTATGTGGAAAAAACCCTGGAACTTCCTGGTGCCGAAAAGCTTGTCATCAATCTCACTGGAGTAGACTGTACTACTTTTTTGGAGACAGTTATAACGATGACCCGACTTGCAGAAGGAGGAAAATTCACTTTTGAAGTTTTTGAAAGGGAATTGGAAAAACTCAGGTATCGAAACGGAATGAATGAAGGTTACTCATCACGCCTACATTACTTTTCGGATTGGATTTTTGAAAATGAGCAAAAGGGAATTTTGACGGATGTTACCAAGGAAGTTGGGGGATCACCTTATGCAAATGCTCCCTCTTTTATGTCTGAAAACCCGCAGCTTTACAGGCAGCTAAGTGAATCCGAAAACTTGGAAGCCATCAAAGAAACCGAATCAAAAATTGAAGAACGTGGGTATTTCTATATTCCAAAGACCGAAATAGCCGCTCTGGAAAAGAACATCAAATCAGGAGATTTGATCGCCATCACCACTTCCATGTCTAATCTGGATATTGTGCATACGGGTTTCGCAATAGAGAAAAATGGTAGAATACATTTGCTTCACGCCAGTTCCAAAAACAAAGAAGTGGAGATTTCCGAAAAACCGCTGAGCGACTACCTAGCCGGAAACAAAACCCATTCAGGGATTATGGTGGCCAGAATAACAGGAAAATAAGTAAATCCTAATTTTAACTCATTGGAGACCCCTGTGCTTTCTAATCCAAGACAGTTGCAATGATCCTCAACGGCCCACCACTTCCACCTTTGATTTTCATAGGAAGTGCTATCACGTAAATCCCTGTTGGTGGAAGCAAATCCAAATTGGCCACATTTTCAAAACCAGGAATCTGATTTCCCATCAAAGCTTGGTGTGCTGCGAAGTCTTTGGATTGCCCATAATCCAAACTTGGCGTATCCAAACCCACAGCTTTAACATTTCGAGACTTTGCCAACCAAAGCGCTGTTTCAGGTTGAATTCCTGGGAAATGAAGTTCTGGAATCGCTTCAGTCCCTGTCTTGGCCGTGCCAAAATACTTTTCCCGATCTGGATAAAACTTACCATAGCCTGTGTGAAAGAAAACCATGGCCTGCTCAGGAATTTTACCATGCTCTGCTTCCCAACTTAGGATGGCTGCTGAGTCAACCAAGTAATCCCTATCGGCCAAAGCCAATTCACTGACATCTATCACCACTGCCTCACCAGTCAATTTGGAAAGCGGCAGTTCATCTACAGTTTCTCCTTTTTCATAAAAATGTATAGGTGCATCCAAGTGCGTACCTCCATGTTCGGGAGTTAAAATCGTGTAAGATGAATAATAATATCCCAAGTCAGTCACGCCTTCCGCATCCACTCTATGCTGAAAACCATCTGGATTATTCGGCCAGTACAAGGTGGTAGAATCAAATGCATAGGACAAGTCTATCCATTGTGGGTTTGCAAAGGGATCTGATTGCGTAGTGGAAACCGATTTTTCTTGCGTGCAAGCTCCTAATATCCCAAGACTCAAAATGAAGAAGATCTTCTTTGACACTCGTACATGCTCAAAAAATTTCATTTGCTGATTCGTTTAGTTTCCTTCAATTTAAAAATGAAATACTGAAACTGACATAGGCAAGCTGGAAAAATCTATACGACCTGGGGATATACTTGCCGTTTGACTTTCAACTCAATCTTAGGAAGGCTGGATGTGAGATTTGCAGTTGAGAAAAATGGAAGCTTTCATTTGATGCTCTCAAAACCCAACTATTGAAAGTCAAAAACATCAGACCATTGACTTAAGGAATTTCTATTCCGTCGTAAGCCTGGAAAGAAAATCGAAGCATTAAACAAATCCATAAAACATTATTATTCAATAATTTATAGAACAATAAACTCTGACTGAAAAGGGAATAACAAAACACGTTTTCCACAAATCCCCTTCTGTTTCCCCATGTCTAGAAAGTACATATTCTCAAAAGACTTTTCATTAAAAAAATAGCCAAATAGGTAAGCTAAAAAGATATCCCATTTTGAAAACCCGGTCTCTGGCTGGCTTATTGGATGAATAACTAATAAAAAATATCATGAATACCGAAAAACAAAAAGTACTAGTTATCGGTGCTAATGGAAGCACTGGAAGAATCGTTTGTAATCTTCTACATAACTCACCAAAGTACCAGCCAATAGCAATGATTAGAAAAGAATCTCAGGCTAAGCACTTCGATAGTAATGGAATAGAAACCATATTGGGGGATTTGGAAAAAGATTTTGAATCCGCATATAAAGGAATAGATAAAGTCATTTTCGCAGCTGGATCTGGAGGTTCCACTGGACCGGAAAAAACTCAGGCTGTAGACAAAGAAGGTGCGATGAAAAGCATTGACCTAGGCAAAAAAAATGAGGTGGATAAATTTGTAATGCTTAGCTCAATGGGTGCTGGAAATCCGGATAAAATGAAAGATTCTCCAATTCACCCCTACCTGGTAGCCAAGCATAAAGCAGATCAGCATTTAATTAAAAGTGGCTTGAATTTTAGCATCGTACGTCCTGGAGGACTTACGGATGATGCGGGAACAGGTAAAATTGAAGCGGCAGAAAGTCTGGGCAAGCGCGGAAAAATTTCTCGAGAAGACGTCGCCAAGACATTGGTTACTGTGCTAGAATCTGAAACTGCAGCTGATGCTTACTTTGAAATTATAGCAGGTGAGGAAAAAATCGATGTTGCTTTGGAGCATTTGATGGCGTCTCATTCCTAGTACATGTAGAATAAATCTAGAGTAAAGGCTTCCCGATTGGGAAGCCTTTTTTGCATCATCTATTTGAGGATATATTCTGCTAATAATCCTTGTATCCTATAATCTCCACTTATTTTCGTTGAGTTAATGCTAACCCTTCAAATTTGAGAATCCCACCTTTTTTATAGGGGGAAAGGTTTTTTTCAAGCTATAATTAGGAAAAATTTTATCACATGCATTCATTCAGATGTAATTATTTACCAGCTAATATTTCCAAAAACAAGCCTCTAAAAACCTGTATTCTAAACGCTTAGAAGAAGTCACATACAAAAACTAAGGACATTACTTTATAGACACATTCGCTCTTTTTGTAATTTTTAATTCTGTAATAATTAAATAATACAGAATAAAAAATTAATTTTTTTACTTTTGGGACATGGAAAAAAGTGGAATGAAAATCAAGTGGAAAGTAGCTTTTCTAATTACTATTGCGGCTCCTGTGGTGGGTTTATTTTGGAAACACAGTCAGCCCTTGCTTGAAAATTTTGGAACAGAGGCGGATTTGGCCTATGCTGATATTGCGTGGTTGCTCACTGCCTCCTGCTTGGTTTTGCTGATGACACCGGGGCTCTCCCTGTTCTATGGTGGTATGGTCAACAAGAAAAACCTCATTAGCACCATGCTTCAAAGTTTCATTTCCCTCGGCGTGATCACCATGCTTTGGGTGGTCGTAGGATTCAGCCTTGCCTTCGGTGATCCCATTGGAATTACCATTGACGGGGTGAAGTATGGTCTTATTGGCAATCCATTCCAATATCTATTCTTCGATCAGGTGGCCGAGCTGCCTCACAAAATATTGGGACCATCTATTCCTTTCATCCTATTTGCGCTGTTTCAAATGAAATTCGCTGTGATCACTCCTGCGATCATCACGGGATCTTTCGCAGAGCGAGTGAGGTTTATCGGTTACCTATTCTTTATCGGAATCTTCTCCATCTTCGTTTATGCTCCACTTTGCCACATGGTTTGGCATCCAAGTGGACTGATCGGCGCCTACTTTGGCGTCCTTGATTTTGCCGGAGGAACTGTGGTGCATATCAGTGCAGGTATGGCTGCCTTAGCTGGCGCTTTATTTTTGGGAAAAAGAAACAAACCTCACCACGAACCTTCGAATATCACCTATGTGCTTTTAGGAACCGGGATGCTCTGGTTTGGCTGGTTTGGATTCAATGCAGGCTCTTCCTTTGGAGCAAATGCCACAGCAGCTTTGGCTTTTGCTACGACGACTATAAGTTCCGCTACAGCGATGATGACTTGGGTGCTATTTGATAGAATTCAGGGAAGAAAAATCTCTGCACTTCAGGCTTGTATCGGCGCTGTAGTTGGTCTGGTAGTGATTACTCCGGCAGCAGGTTATATCACAGTTCCTGAGAGTTTCTTCTTTGGAGCAGCTGGGGCGATAGTTTCCAATTTGGCGATGAATGCTAAGTTCTTGAAGAAAATAGATGATACCTTGGACGTATTTGCCTGCCACGGAATTGGCGGAATCATGGGGATGATCCTCACAGCTATTTTCGCTGGAAAAGAAGGTTCTAGCCTACTTCACGGTGGTGTTGGAGTATTCGGATCACATATGCTCGTCTTGGTAGGCGTATGTATTTTCTCCTTTGTGATGGCTTATGCGATATTCTATATTCTAAACAAGTTTGTCACCCTACGGGTGCGAGAGGAATACGAAGAATTGGGACTTGATATTTCCCAGCATGGGGAGTCTATTTAGGAAGTAATAGAATTCTCTTAAATGAAACAGCCGCTTTTGGAAACAAGAGCGGCTGTTGCTGTTATTTTAAGATTAAAGAACACCTTTTTACCTTATTTAAACCTGAATTAATACCTAAATAAAAGTTTAAAATTTTAATGTAACAATTTTTGTTACATTAAAATTTATCCATTAAGTTTGCATCCATATGAACAACACAAGATTCGCTACAGCTCTACATATTCTTACTCTGCTCGCAGCAAGTGAGGAGGAATGGTTGAATTCTGAGTGGATTGCCGCCAGCATAAATGTCAATCCGGTAGTGGTACGCAGGGAACTCAGTCTATTAGGTGAAGCTGGTCTTGTGAATACTAGAAAAGGCAAAACCGGAGGAGCAACCTTGGCAAGAAACAGTGCTTCTATAACGCTTGATGCCATTTATTTGGTCGTTAAAAATTCCGAAGTGCTCGGAAAACGAAATGTAAAACCAAACCCAAACTGCCCAATAGGCAAAACAATCAATCAACAACTGGATAATTTGTTTTCAACAATTGATGACTCTGTGATCAAGGAATTGAAAAGCAAAACACTTAAAAATTTTGTGTCAGAATTTCACTGACATTTTTTTCCGCATTAATGTAACAACTTTAATTACACTTAAATTTTAATAGTATGAAAATTGGAATCACCGGTGCTACCGGACAACTTGGAAGCCTAGTTTTGGAGGAATTGATTAAAAAGCAGGGGACTTCTAACCTCGTAGCACTCGTTCGCTCTCCTGAAAAAGTACAAGAGGTAGAGGCAAGAGCTTTTGATTATGAAAAACCCGAAGATTTGGCCGCATCCTTGGAAGGGATTGATAAGCTACTGCTTATCTCAGGAAATGAGATTGGCAAAAGAGCTAGCCAGCATAAAAATGTCATCGATGCAGCTAAGAAAGCAGGAGTTCAATGGATAGTTTACACAAGTATACTCAAAGCCAACACCACTACCATTAGCCTTGCCGGGGAGCATTTGATCACAGAAAAATTACTACACGAATCAGGAATTACGTTTACCCTATTAAGAAATGGATGGTACACGGAAAATTACATGGGTTCTGTAGGAGGAGCAATAGCATCAGGAGCATTTATCGGCAGCGCAGAAAATGGGAAAATATCATCAGCAAGCCGTCAAGACTTTGCCGAAGCTGCAGCCATTGTGCTTACAGATGAAAAACACAAAGGCAAAGTATATGAACTAGCAGGAGATGATTCTTTTACACTGGAAGATTTGGCAAAGGAAATCTCCAAACAAACTGGAAAAGAGATCCCTTATAAAAATCTCCCTGAGGCAGAATACAGCCAAGCGCTTAAAAGCTTTGGATTACCTGAAGTATATGCAGATGGAATAGCAAGTTGGGATGTGAGTGCATCCAAAGGAGATTTATACGACGATAGCAAAACCCTGTCCTCACTTCTTGGCCACCCTACCACGCCACTTTCTGAATCAGTCAAGGCTATTTTGAACTAATCACTAAGCAGAAACTAGAGTACCTAATAGCTCTCGATGGCTTATGGCGGTTTTCATTGTACTGCCGCTATAAGCCATTCAACTTTTCAGCTACTAAAACAACCATACAACCCCGATCAGTATAAAACCTAGATCCAACTAGGTTAAATTTCCTAAACCCCTCCCACCATAACCCAGAATTTCTGAAATTGACTGTTTAAGCAAAAAACAAGTCCAGCTTCTGGAGAAGCAGGACAACAGTGGGATTTGGAATCACCTCTCTAATTCCTTCCTCATAGCAAGCCCAATAATTGGCCCAAACACTAAAGCAGGAGCTAGAGCAGTAATTACAATTCTTATCAACCCACTCAATGATAGATCAGAGACTGAAGCAAAAAACATTATTAATAAACAAGGTACCGTCCAGCAAACTAACAGGCATTTAACACCTATAAATACCCCATTCCTTCCTTGACTAATAGCCTGAGCAGCATGTGGCCCAATGAAATAAGCTATCGCAAGTGAGCAAAAGATTAACAAACAAATCATAAAAATTTGCATCGGTTCAATAGCAAAGCCAATTGCTAATCCACTACTGCTTTCCCCAATGGTTCCCACCATAATTAAGATCAACAGTACAATTGTTATAATGGCTACCGTACCAGTGATCAGCAGATATTTAATAAATAAAAAATTAGTATTGCCAGGAAGCTGTATCATAGTCTATGTTTTTAAATGCTTATCTAACTCTAACAGTCGATTTCTCAAGTCTATTCTTTCATGGAGGATCCTGGTGATTTCCACATAATCTTCATTCACTTTTCGATAGAAAATTATGTGTCGATTTGACCTCATTCCAAGCAACGCTTTTGTGATCCCCTCGTAACTTTGACCTAAAGCTGGCTTGTATGCAATAACCTGGCAGGTTCCTATTAGGGATTCATAATACTTGTCGGCTTGGTTTTCTGCCCCCATATCAAAGATGTAATCCCAACTATTAGCCAAATCTAAAACAGCTCCTTTTGTCTGCTTATGGTTAGCCATTTGTCTGCTTATTGGCTTTTAAGGATTCAAGATGTTTTTGACTTCGTTTACATTGCTAAATCAACCATCCATATTTCTATTTTGAACAAATTGGTCAAAATGATTTCCGAGTGATATTGATGTGTTTTTGTTCATCCTGATGCTGTTTGGTTTTAATATACCAAAAATTGGTACATCTTATAACTACTGGGTTTTCTATAAATGGGTGAAATAACCAATTCCAACTAGGTTAAAATTCCTAAACCCCTCCCACCATAACCCAGAATTTCTGAAATTGACTTCTAAGCAAAACGCAAGTCCAGCTTCCGGAGAAGCAGGACAACTGCGTCCTTTGCGTGAACTTTGCGAACCTCTGCGGTTAAAACTTTATGCTAGAAATACAGCACTTCAAAAAAACTTACCCCACCGGCTTTCAGATGGAGATTGATTCACTCCACTTGGCTAAAGGCATACATTTAATCAAAGGTGAAAATGGCTCAGGGAAATCTACTTTGCTTAAGGCGATTGCTGGGATTCATGACTTTGAAGGGGAAATTAAGTTGGATGGGATTTCACTGAAGAATAAACCTATCTCCTTTCGCAAGCTGGTAAATTACTCTGAAGCAGAACCCCTATTTCCGGATTTTCTAAGTTTAGATGAGTTGATCGCTTTTGTCTCCAAAACCAAAGGAGCTGATCATTCTCAAATCGATTCATTGAAAGAGATCCTGGGAATTGCTGAGTATTCCAAAAACGCGATTTCTACCTATTCCTCCGGCATGTTGAAAAAAGCAGGCTTGATCTTGGCATTTCTGGGCAAACCCAGCTTGATCATTCTGGACGAACCTTACACCACCATCGATGTGGGTTCCCAGAAGCGTCTTACCGAACTGGTAAAACGTGAAATGGAACGCGGAGTAAGCTTTCTCCTCACCTCCCATATCGCAGATTTTGAGGAGTTTTTTGGGTATGATTCTGTACTGACTATCGCTAATGGCAACCTGATCCAAAGTCATGAATGAGCTGTTTTTCAAGACTTTTGTAATCACTTTCTACCGGGCTTTTCTTGGCTTTTTCATATTGGTAATCCTGATTTTTGGTGTCTTTATGGAAATGAAGCAACACCTCATGATAGCCGATCTACTGCTTCAAAATTCCACAGGTTTTTATGCTATCCTGTTAATCTTTTTGGCTTACACTTTGGCTCAAAAACGATTTCAGATCCGACTTTTGAATGACAAGCATTATAGAATCTTTCATCAACTTGGCTTTTTTACCTGGCCACAACTTGCCCGAAACTTCCTGCCTGTTTGGCTAGCAAATCATGCCCTGATTTTAGCCTATTCGGTTTTGCTTACTTATGTAGGAATCGGGATTCATGCTGGAGTAAAACTCGGGTTACTTTGGCTTTTCCTTATCGGGATTTTCTTGGCTGATATTACGCTCCTATATTTTAAACTCAAAAAACCATTTCCCGAAAGCACCCGAGTTAGACCTGCAATTTTCAGGAATCTAAGCTTCGAATTTTGGTTTTTGATGCATTTGAGAGAAAACAGAACCCTGCTGGTTTTGGCAGTGAAAATCATCAGCATCTTCCTGCTGAATGGATTTTTCTACTTCTATTTTGGTGGTGGCTACGACCTGCGTTGGCTGGAGTTTGGGCTACTCTGCGCGGCCTATGTTCACTTTCCAATTTGGCTGGAGAAAGATGGATTTGAATCAGCCGAACTAAGCTATTTCCACAATATGCCATTGAGTTATTCTAGAAAGATCTGGCAACATTCAGTTCCTATTTTACTCATTCTTTTCCCAGAACTTGCCTTGCTGGTCTTTAAGTTTGGTACCCTCGAAAACATTCCAGATCTAGTCTTTTTGCTTATCCTCTTGATCGCTATCAATATGGGGATCTATGGTCTTATCAAATTGAGAAATGAGCAGGAGAAAGCCTTAAAACTTGGCTATTTGGTTTTCTTTTTCCTATTCCTGCTTGTGATATTCGGGATTCATCCGCTGATTATTTCTGCGCTTTGCTTACTTCCTTTTTTGGTTTCAGTGAGGGCTAGGTACTCGGTCTGAGTTCACCCCACCAATTCCTTTTCTATTTCTTCCAAAGACTTGCCCTTCGTCTCAGGCAACACATAGTAAATCACCAGGAACCCAAAAGCGCAGATTGCACCGTAAAGCCAGAAGTTATTTGCCCAGCCTAGATTCTCACGGATCGCAGGAAAGAAATAGGTCAGGGTGAAGTTCCCAATCCAGTGCGCAAGCGCTCCTATGGAAATCGCCGCTCCGCGGATACGCGTGGGAAAAATCTCTGAGAGCACTACCCAAAGCAAGGGTGCCAAGGTGAAGGAATAAAACATCACATTGGCCAATACAGCAAATACAACTGCATTTCCACCGAGATCTATAAAGAAAAAGTAGCCAATCAGCCCATACAAAATCGCCATCGCAGAAGTACCGATCAGCAGGAGTTTCTTCCTACCAAATCTATCCACTGTGAAAATGGTAATGAATACCGATAGCACCATCACCCCACCAATCACCACGATATTCAGCATCATCTGCTTGAGATTATAACCCGCCGCCTGGAAGATATCAGCAGCGTAATAGATCACTACATTGATCCCAGACCACTGCTGGAGAAAAGCCAGGAAAATACCGATTCCGAGTAGCTTCATAATTCGCTTCTGGAACAATTCCTTCAGATTCACCTGCCCAAAATCACCTTCCTTCAAAGTGGTTTTTACCTCGGCAATTGAGTCTTCGGCATAAGCATTCCCACCGATCCGTTGGAGAATTTTACGCGCTCTACCTTCTTCCTTATTCTTGACCAACCAAGGCACGGACTCAGGCACAAAAAACATCAACACAAAAAACAAGAACGCTGGAATAGCCTCCGCAGCAAACATCCATCTCCAGCCATTTTGCCCAGACCAACTTGCTGCAATCATCTCGAAAGTAGCATTATCAGCCAATTGGGTATCCGCAAGAGAAATCTGCCAGTTGATTATCTGAGCAAGCAAAACTCCGATCATAATTAGCAGCTGGTTGATCGATACCATTTTGCCGCGCTTTTCTGGAGGTGAAAGTTCGGCTATGTAAAGCGGTGAGAGGTTTAGTGCTACTCCCATCGCTACGCCACCGATGATTCTATAGAAATTGAATTCCCAGAAAGTACCAGCCAAGGCAGTTCCTATTGCTGAAATGGAAAACAATAAACCAGAGGCAATCAGTAATCTTTTCCTCCCAAACTTATCCGAAATCAAGATGCAAATCCCCGCTCCGATCATGCAGCCAATGAGTGCCGAGCTTGTTCCCCAACCCTGATCGCCAACAGAAGTGATATTGAAAAAAGGCTCATAAAATGGCTTGGCTCCTCCTATCACTACCCAATCGTAGCCAAACAAAAACCCTCCCAGAGCAGCAGTAAGGCTAATCAGCCAAATATAAGTTTGGTTGTAAGTATAGGTAGGCTTCATGGGTTCAGGTTGGGTTTTGGGAAAATGCGCAAAATCGAAACCATAAAATAGGGCTTTTTGCGATTTCAGCAATCCTGTGCTCAACCTGAAAGAATGAATCCATTTTATTACCCTTTCTGCAAATGGCTAAAGCTTAGACTCACAAATAAAGATTAGCATTTATATTAGTATATCATTCGTTTATGAAGACACTATGAAGCAAATCTCTAAATCGTTTGTAGAGAATATCCGGCAAATCATTTCTCAGGCGCAAGCAAATGCGGTTCGTGCAGTAAATCATGAACGGGTATTAATGTATTGGGAAATCGGTAGGCATATCGTAGAAGAAGAGCAAAACGGAAAAGAACGTGCAGATTACGGGACTTTCCTACTAAAAAACCTGGCTGAAGTCCTCGAAAATGACTTCGGTAGCGGTTATTCTTTTAGACAACTTAATTTTTGCCGGCAGTTTTACCTCACCTTCCCAATAATGAACGCACTGCGTTCACAATTAAACTGGACTCAATACCGACTGTTGATTCGTATTGAAGATGTAGACAAAAGAACCTATTATATAGAAGAAACCTGCAACAACAATTGGAGTGCAAGACAATTGGAAAGACAGATTAACAGTCAGTTATACGAGCGGCTTTTGCTCAGTAACGAGAAAGAGAAAGTACTTGCCGTAGCAAAAAAAGAAGCTCAACCTGAAAGCCCAAGAGAAATAATCAAAGACCCGATGGTGCTGGAATTTTTAGGATTAAAACCTCAAGCCTCATACTATGAAAAAGATCTGGAAAATGCCCTAATCTCCAATATGCAAACCTTTTTATTGGAGCTAGGTAATGGCTTTTCATTTGTAGCCAGACAAAAAAGAATTCAATTGGAAGATGATCCCTATTTCATTGATTTGGTTTTCTACAATCGACTGTTGCGGTGTTTTGTTTTGATAGAAATAAAAACACACAAGCTGACACATCAGGATTTAGGACAGCTACAGATGTACGTCAATTATTACGATCGAACTGAAAAGCAGGCAGATGAAAATCCTACGATCGGCATCATACTCTGCGCTGATAAAAACAATACCATGGTGGAATATGCCCTTCCTAAACACAACACCAATATCCTAGCAAGCAAATACCAATTATACCTCCCGAAGAAAGAGGAAATTGAGAAAGAATTCGAAAAAATCATACAAGACAGCTAAGGAATTTGTCAAACACTTCTACCCAAAAGTGTAAGGCTAATCAGCCAAATATAAGTTTGGTTATAAGTATAGGTAGGCTTCATGGGATCAGCTTAGGTTTTGGGAAAAACGAAACCATAAAATAGGGCATTTTGGGATTTCAGTAATCCTGTGGTTACTGCAACTAATTAGAACTTTGTCGGATGCCTTTCAAAACCTTTTCAAATGTGAACGCACAGCATTCGCATTTAAAAAGGTAGAAAAGAGGAAAATATTTATTAAAAAACTGTTAAAGAAAGCCCGCAAATGCTCTACATAAACTAACTTTTAAGAAAAACTGAATGAGGAATATATTTTACGCTTTAATTATAATTCTAGGTTCATGCACAATTGAAAAACCAACTGAATATGAGACTGTTACTTACAAGGATTACCCCTATTACGAGAATGGCAAACCAAAAAAAGCATCTGGTATCTATTATGAAAGACAAAAAATTTCAGCTTCTAATTCCACTTGGTTTACCGAGAATATTCTTGACTCCATCTACAGATTTGATGGAAATGAAATTCAAAAATTCTATTTCAGTCTTATCGATACTGTCGTATATGATTACTTAAAGAATAAAGGATTGAATGACGGAATTGTAATCGAGCATAATCAAAACAAAAGTCACCTTGAACTAAAGGAAGATAACGATGGCTCTACCTTTAAAAGAATTACTTATTCACGACCAAAAATATTGGAGGACTCACCTTATCCACAAGACACAGTTGAGCAATTTAATTACGTCGATTTTCGCAATTATACTATTGGAGAAAGGCAGTTTAAAATTTACTGTTTTGCTTATATTGGAAGGTGCGATGACTGTGATTATTGCATTTATTTTTCAAAAGAGTTTGGTGAACTCGCAAGCTATTCGATTGATTGGTTTAACTTATTATTAATAGATTCCATCAGCGATAACGAGAAATTACAGTTCATAAAGCCATTGACAACAAAGTTGGAACAGGACACTCTCTTTTTTCCATATCCTGATAGCCTACGGAGGAATCATGATGAAATCAGACAAAATTCTTTAAGAATGGAATTAGAATTTTAAACATTTTAGTTAAAACAATAAATAGGGCATTTTCTGATTTCAGCAATCCTGTGGTTAGTTCTGTATGAATTAGTCACAGCTCGCAAAATGGAGAAGGAGGTTTCTAAAGGAATTAAATAAGTATATTTAAAACATATGTAATTTATTGAGCCAACAAGCGGTAGAATTTTTCTCAATTAAACCTTTTACTTATGAAGCAGATCCTGACTAGCTTATCATTACTTATTTTTCTATTTATTCCAATAAGTAACCTCCAAGCTCAAATGGAGAAAGAGAAACAAGTCGACGAACTTTTTACGAAATGGGATACGGATAATACGCCAGGAGCAGCGGTAGCAATCGTAAAAGATGGGGCAATCATCTATAAGAAAGGATATGGCATTGCTAATTTAGAATACGACATCCCGATCACCCCATCTTCCATATTTCACATTGCTTCTGTATCCAAACAGTTTACTGTTTTTTCAATTTTACTTTTGGAAAAACAAGGCAAACTAAACTTAGATGATGATATCAGAAAATACATTCCTGAAGTACCAGACTTTGGCAAGACCATTACATTGAGACATTTAGCTTCTCATACCAGTGGATTAAGAGATCAGTGGAATCTACTATCAATGGCTGGTTGGAGATTGGATGATGTCATTACCAAAGAGCACGTTCTGAAACTTGTGAGTAAGCAAAAGGAACTAAACTTTAATCCAGGTGATGAATTTTCCTATTGTAACACCGGCTTTACACTTTTGGCTGAGGTAGTTTCCAGAGTTTCTGACATGTCTTTTGCTGAATTTACCAAGACCAACATCTTTGAACCTTTAGAAATGAATAACACACTTTTTTATGATGATCATGAGAAAATCGTAAAGAACAGGGCCTATTCCTATTATCCTGATTCTAGTGGATACAAAAAAAGTGTTTTGAACTATGCGAATGTTGGAGCAACAAGCCTTTTTACTACTGTTGAGGATTTGAGTCTATGGGCAATGAATTTTGCGGACATAAAAGTAGGCGATTCAACTAGCATTAATAAAATGAATACTCTGGCTGTGCTGAACAATGGTGAAACTTTCGGAGGAGCTCTTGGTCAATTTGTTGGTGATTATAAAGGATTAAACGAAATACAACATGGTGGTGCAGATGCTGGTTATCGTTCTTATTTTTCTCGTTATCCTAGCGAAAATTTTGCCGTAATTGTTTTTAGTAATTCAGCCGAATTCAACACAGGAGGTATAGCACATCAAATTGTAGATATCTATCTAAAAGACAAACTAAAACCCGAAGACAAACCAGAAGAAATAAAAGAAGCCAGCAACTCTGAAGCAATTACTGTTGATGAAAATGTATTGAATACTTATGTGGGTGATTTTGAATTACAACCTGGATTCGTAATTAGTATTAATTTAAAAAGTGGCCAATTATCGGGCAAAGCGACAGGTCAACCTGAGTTTCCATTGACTCCAATATCAACTACCGAATTTAAGGTCGAAGGAGTTGAAGCTAAAATTGAGTTTATTCCTAATGAAGGAGAAAATATAAAACTTATAAAACTTCATCAGGGAGGTCAAATAATGGATGCACCAAGAGTAACTGAATCCAACAAGTCTTACGTAAATCTTGCTGACTATTCTGGAGAATATTATAGTGAAGAACTATCTACCACTTACACATTCACTGTTGTCGATGATCGCCTGGTTGCAAAACACAGCCGATTAAGTGATTTCAAATTGAATTACGTAAAGGACGATATGTTTTTCGGTGAAGCTTGGTTTTTTGGGCAAGTCGAGTTCATCAGAGATGAAAACAAGGTAATCACAGGCTGTAAAGTGTCCAATGGTCGTGTCCAAAACTTATTTTTTGAAAAGATAAATTAAACCGCAAACAACAAAGGGGTTAAGCCATTAAGACGGCTCAGATACCAAACCAAATTGTTAAAACTGAAAACCCACTCGGTGCTGAAGTAAGTCTAATCAGCTAAATATAAGTTTGGTTGTAAGCATAAGTAGGCTTCATGGGATCAGGTTAAAGTTTGGGAAAACGAAGCGATAAAATAAGGCATTATGGGATTTTAGCAATTCAGTGGTTAGTTCTGAGCGAGCGTATCATAAAAATTTAAAAGGAAGGGAGGATCAAAGAAACAGGCCTGACACAAGTTGACTAACTTTTTAAATAAAGATAAAATACCCTGTACAGGGTATAAACTACAACTAAAAACTTGCTTTTTTCGGAGAGCAAATCTTCAAGAGATGAAAATTGAGATGTTAGAGAGAATAAAAGAAAAGGTTAAGCCTTCATTTACATCCTATTAAAATTTAAATAAAAAGAGAATCAATTTATGAATAATAACATTAGGCAAGAAATTATTGAAATAGAGAAAATAATTCGAGAAGAAAATTTAAGTAGTTTCATTAAAAAAGTTGAAAGACTATCTTCTTATTCTTATGTAAAGCTTCTTTCAAGCCAAGACAAGGAGCAACTACTTAACGAATTATTAATGCTGGTTCAAACAATGAAAGAAATTAAAACTAGTATTGATTTAAAACTTCTAGAAGCGAATTTATACTATAGTCTGGCAAAATATAAAATAGCTAAGGATTTATATGAAGATATACTTAAGGAGGATAAGGATATATTTGAAGTGTATTTTAATCTTTCTCGTATATATAAAAATGAAAAATCGTTTGACAAGGCAATTAGTTTATTAAAGGCTGCTTCAAAATTAGAACCAAGCAATTTTTTGGTTTATTCGGATTTAGGTGACATATATTTTATCGTTTCTAAATATAACTTTGCAATAAAGAGTTATGAAAAATCTATAGAACTAAATCCAACTTTTGGTTGGAGTTATTATGATTTGGCAAAAGTATATATAAAAATTGAAAATTATGATTTAGCCTCAAGTTTATTAAATAAAGTAATTGAACTTAATTTAAAGGATTACGATTATATGTATCAAAGAGTCAAAGAGACTCTTAATGAAATTAATAAAAGAGAATTAAATAACGATTACAATAATATCAGTGTAATAATTGAAAGGATAAAAGAATTACTTCACACTGAAAGCTATAACATAACCCATTATACCAGTTTATCAGCCACACGAGCTTTAATTTTTAACAAAAGTAAATTGCGGATTTCTGAAGCTACTTTCTTAAACGACACGTCTGAAGGAAGGACTTTGTAATCCTTCCTTGAAATTGATAAAGGAAGGATTACAAATTATTCAGTCTCTTATGAATTTATTAAAAAGCCTTATATAGGAAGTTTTGTCAACCCTGATTTATATAATGATTTAGCACTTTGGAGAATGTATGGAAAGGAAAATAAAGAAGAAGCAGAGGGATGTTCACTATTGATTGATGGGACGAAATTCATAGAAGAATTTCGAAATATTTTAAATAATGGTAAAGATCAATGGAACGATGAGATTGCTAAAGAGTTTAGGTTTTATAGGGTAGCTTATTTAGGTGATAATTTTTGCAAAAGTGGTAATGATAAAAATGATAAGGAGCTACTTAAAAAACTAGAAGAGTTAAAAACTATAAGTGCAAAAATTGAATTAACTAAGGATATTTTACAACGAATAAGCGAGGTTGCTTATCTGTTTAAAACAAAGGAGTATCAACATGAATTTGAAACACGACTAGTACTATCTAATTCATTTTTTTCCGAAATATTAGATGAAAACTTTACTCCCACAAAAGTTTATGTCGAATTAGCTCCTATAAACTCTTCTTTATTAAAGCTTACAATAGGCCCAAAAGTTAAACTAGCTGATGAATGGGCAGCTTCATTCTATTATTCGTTGAAAAAGGAAGGGCTATTTCCAAAAATAGAAATATCTACCTTACCTTTTAAGTAATGTTGAATGCAAGACTGAAGGAATTATATTATGTGAATTATTCTATTAGGAGGAAAAAACTTTTGATAGATAAAATTCCAGACCCTTAGTATTTATAAATATCTAAGATATCTAAATCAGAACTCCAACTATTTTTGATAATAATATACTTAAGAATAATCTGATTATCAATTTACATTTCACACCACCTAAGGCTCCATATTTTCCATGCTCTTCACGAGAAACTTAATATATTTTTATATTCAACTTTCTAAATAAAAATATCACTAATCTACAATAATTATCCTCTATAATATACCCTTTGATTTTCATAATACAAGCTAATTCTATCATCACCCACTAGGCGTAGTTTCCAGCTATGCCTTCCTATAATTTAGATTTGTACTTTACATTTACAACTTAAAATACCGGCGTGATTTCAGACTGTATTATAAGAAGTTTCCTGATTACACAGATCTAAATCCTTTCAATAAACTCAGCCAGCTACAGGATTCAATTCCGTATCGATCACCTCTCCGATCTTCGCTCCCGGACACCAGGTATTCCAATCATGGATCTGGTTATCATTCTTGGGAGTCATCAGTTTGGCAGTTGCATCCATGTAAATCACAGTCATCACTTTTCGCATCTTATCCGTTTGATTTGCTCCGGCACGATGAAAAACCCATCCTGAGTGGAAGCTCACTTCTCCCAAATCAAATGCTTCGATCACATGATCAAAGTTGTTGATACGAAGATTCTGTTTGATTTTCAGTTCGGAGTCATCCCCTATTTCCAAGTCTCTACCAAAAACAATCTGCTGGCTTCCGGCAGAAAACTCCAGCGGCCCCATTTCCAGCGGAGTTGCCTGAAGAGGAATCCAAGCGGTAATGGTATTATCGGTATCTATCGGCCAGTAATACTGATCGGCATGCCAAGGAGTAATTCCTCCACCCGCTTCTTTGAATAAGGCCTGATCGTGATATATCCGAACTTGCTCGCAGCCCATCAGATCAGCAGCGATTTGCGCTAGTCGTTTGCTGAGCACCAACTTTTTGACTTCCTCAGATTCCGTCCACAAATTAAAAATCTGCAAGAATGCCTTGCTGTAGGTATCCCGCTCCTCCATGGGTTTATCCTGCGTGTTTTTCCGTTGGACTTCAGCCGAAATCACTTCATTGAAATGAGCGACTTCCTCAGGACTGAGTACTTGCTTGAGTTTGATGAAGTTATTTTCCTGGTAAAAAGCTTTGGCCTCAGGAGAGATTGGATAGGGATGATTGAGGTTATTCATGGGCTGTGGATTTGTACTCAAATTAGGAAGCTCAAATGGGTAATAAAATAGATTTTAATAAAAAGTGGTTTTTACCGCAAATCGTGTCAGTCCGAGCGGAGTCGAGGACATTAATGTTACCTAAATTAAAAGGGGCTTCGACTTCGCTCAGCCTGACAACTACTTCGCTCAGCCTGACAACATTTTCGTTCCGCCTGATATCGAATTCACTACCAATGACGGATTGTAAATTTCATGACAAATCGTGTCAGTCCGAGCACCCGAGAAACGGGAGTTTCGAGGTTCGAGGACAGTAAGGGTATTCGAATAAAGGGGCTTCGACTTCGCTCAGCCTGACATAGAATTCACTCAGCTTAACCAAAACCTCACTCAGGAGGACATACAATTCGCTCAGCCTGACAACAACTTCGTTACAAATGACAGATTATGTTTTTACCGTAAATCGTGTCAGTCCGAGCGAAGTCGAGGACAGTAAATAAGTCAATAAATCTTTTCTCAAAAGTCACATTAATTGTAGTTTAATACAACTTTGATATTTACATTATGTGCTTGGTAATTACTATTTTGTAATTGTAATACTGCCTTTTTAAATTGAAATTGTATGAAAATATACTTCGTTTACATACTGAAATGCTCCGACAATACTTTCTATACAGGAGTTACAAATAATTTGGAAAGGAGATTGGCTGAACATTCTGAAGGCATAGATCCCTTTTGCTATACTGCAAAAAGACGGCCTTTGGAGTTAGTGTTTGTTCAGGAATTTCAAGAAATCAAAGAGGCTATTTCTTTTGAAAAACAAATCAAAGGATGGAGCAAAAAGAAAAAACTCGCAATGATTAATGATGAGTGGGATAAATTGAAAGAATTAGCGGTATGCAAGAATGAGACTTCTCATAAAAATTTAAAGGCGAATTTATTGACCTCTAAAACTGATGAAAAGTCTTCCTAGGTTGAAGGGGGGCTTCGACTTCGCTCAGCCTGACATACGACTTCGCTCAGGATGAGAACGACTTCGCTACCAATGACGGATTATGTTTTTAACCGTAAATCGTGTCAGTCCGAGCGAAGTCGAGGACAATAACTTCATTTACTTTAAAAGAGGCTTCGACTGCGCTCAGCCTGACATACTACTTCGATTAGCCTGACAATTGCGCCCACTGCGTTAACCTCCGCGACCTTTGCGGTTTAAAAAAAAAGCCCAGACTCTCATCCGGGCTTCACAGTACTTTTGTTAAATTATTTCTTTCTCTCCTCAAAAATCTTATCAATCAAGGTAGTGTCTTTGGCTCCAAAGAATCCTTGGCGTTCTGCCAAATCATCCAGATACATATCGATATATTCCTGACTTAGCTCTGAGCTATCACCATATTTTTCTCTCATATCATCCAACTGCTTATGCAAATCTGCTCTTATCTCTGCATAAGCTGGATCATCATAGACATTGGTCAACTCCATAGGGTCTTTCTTACGATCGATCAATTCCCATTCGTCATTATCAAAGTAGTAGTGAACCAGTTTATACTCCTTGGTAATGATCGCATAGTGACGCTTCACCATATGCACCGATGGATATTCGTAATAGTGGTAGTAAACCGCATCACGGGTCCACTTATCTGTTTCCCCAGTAAGCAAAGGCAACAAACTCTCTCCCTGCATATCAGATGGAGCTTCGATCCCTGCTGCAGCTAAGAATGTCTGTGCAAAATCCAGGTTCTGGACCATCTCATCTGATTTGGTTCCTCCTTCTACTTTGCCTGGCCAAGCCATCAATAAAGGTGTTTTGAAAGACTCATTGTACACAAATCGCTTGTCAAACCAACCGTGCTCTCCTAGGTAAAAACCTTGGTCAGAGGTATAGACGATTATCGTATTTTCCATCAAATTATTTGCTTCCAAATAATCCAACACCCGACCTACATTTTCATCCACAGCTTTGATCGTGCCTAGGTAATCCTGCATGTAGCGCTGATATCTCCACTTCATTTTATCCTCTTCCGTCATGGTTGGGTAGGCTTTTTTGAAGTCTTCATTCACTTTCATATACGCCTTGTCCCAGTTGGCACGCTGAGTTTCATTCATTCTGCCTACTTCTCTATCAAAAGCTCCCTTGTCCCAACCGGATGTTCCTTCTATGCCCAATTCGTCCATCACTTCCGGGTAAACTTTTGAGTCCCCAGACCAGTGCATATCTGTCAGGAGATTCATCTCAGCCTCGTGCGCAGCTCTACCTCTTCCTGAGTAGTCATCGAAAAGTGTCGCCGGTTCTTTGAAAGTTCTGTTGGTGAATTCCTCTACATGTCTTTCAGCCGGAAGCCATTCGCGATGTGGCGCCTTGTGAAGGTACATCAACATAAAAGGCTGATCGGCCTTGCGCTCATTTTGCAACCAATCCAAGGTCATATCTGTGATGATATCCGTCACATAGCCTTCAACTTTGATGTTTCCCTCATTTTTGGTGATAAAATCAGGGTTGTAATAAGCACCCTGACCTGGCAAAATCTTGAATTGATCAAAGCCTTTTGGACTGTTTCCGAAGTGCAACTTTCCAAACATGGCCGTCTGATATCCTGCATCCTGAAGGATCTGCGGGAAAGTCACATTTGTGGTATCAAAGGGAAAATGATTATCCACTTTTCCATTGATGTGCGAGTGTTTTCCAGTCAAAATGGTTGCTCTAGAAGGCGCACAGATAGAATTGGTCACAGATGCATTAGTGAAAAGCATCCCCATTTTCGCTATGCGATCAATGTTCGGAGTTTCGATCAAGGTATTGTCGTAAGCAGAAATAGCCTGATACGCATGATCATCCGACATGATAAAGATGATGTTTGGCCGCTCCGCAGTTTTTTCAGCCTCTTCGGTTTTACATGCAAAAGCAAGTATAGCCAAGGAACTGAGGAAAAAAGATTTTAAACTATGCTTCATTTTAAGGTGGTTTTTTGAGTATAGATATTTGTGTTTAAAGATGTCAGTTGCTACACTTTCGTTGGTTTGCCGGATGTCGGATGTCCGATGACCGGTGCGGCCTCAACAATTGATCTGACCTCTTCTTTTATTGCTTGTTTTTCATACTGGCAGAAAGGCAAAGAGTCAAAAGCTTCATAAGAAATACTTAACTTTAGACATCAGCCTACTTCCGTCTTCGGTCTTCCGTCTTCGGTCTTCCGTCTTCGGTCTTCCGTCTTCGTTCACCTTACATCGGGCACCCTACATCGGTCATCCGTCTTCCTCACCCCTCAATAAAACTCTCCTCAAACCTCAAGAAGTGACAAGTATATCCATTCGGGTTTTTCACCAAGTAATCCTGATGATAGTCTTCTGCTGGCCAGAACGGCGCAAAAGGTTCCAACGTAGTCACTACCTTATCAGGCCATTTACCGGATGCATTGACCAAGTCAATCATTTCCTGAGCTTCCGCTTTTTCTTCCTCATTTTGGTAGAAAATCGCTGATCTATAGCTCGAGCCCATGTCATTTCCCTGCTGATCCACCGTCGTAGGATTGTGCATTCTGAAGAAGTAATCCAAAATTTCTTTAAATGACGTTTGGCTTGGATCATAGGTCAATTCTATGCCTTCAGCATGACCTGGATGGTTTTTATAGGTTGGATTTTCATTTTCACCACCTTGGTAACCAACTTCTGTATCTACGATTCCCGGACGTGTTCTGAAGAGATCTTCCATCCCCCAGAAGCAGCCTCCTGCGATGTATGCTTTTTTGGTATTGCTCATTTTGTTTTGGTTTAGCGTTAATGCATTTTGGTTGTAATAATTCACAAGTGCCTGACTTGCCTATTAAAGTCAAATCGGCATTTGTGCTCCAATTTCATCGACAAATAATTAAGTATCGGTCAAAAATGCACGTAGTGAAGGTTTTCGAAGCTTTTTATAGAGCTCCCTTCTCCCAATTGCAATAGGAGTAACAATGCGAAGTTTAAGAAATTCAGCCCGGATTTCGCTTGTACAATGTGGTGGGTAGTATTTCATTGGGGTCAACCGCTACAATTTTCCCGTTCCTTACCACAATCATTGGGCTTTTCTTTTGCTTTTTGTATTCTATAAGCTTTCTGTAAGTTTCCTCTAAACCTTTGACTATTCTATCCCTTTCCTCTTTCAACTGTTCTTTAGTTCCCATAGTAATGCCCTTTTAATTCTTCCCATTGTTTAACATTATTAATTGTCTCTTCATTCAAAGCCCCCTCTGCTATAATCTCATAATCATCTCCTGAATTATTTACAAATAGCCAGTTATCCACTTTATTCAGAAATAAATTGAAAAAATTCTTCAGACCACCTTTATACCTCCTTCTAATTACATCTTCTGGAATATGGTGACCTCCTTCTTTTACTCTTGTTTTCACTCTTGAAATAGCCAATTCTTCAGAATTAAGCCAAAAAAATAAGCAAGTCACTTGATAATCCAATTCCTTTGCTCTATCAATAAACTGGACATAGCTTCTAGTTGAAAGAGTGGTTTCAAAGGCGAAATTTTCTCCTGAGTCTAACAGTTTTTTAATTCGCTTCAACATCAATCTTCCTGCCTCTATTCCCGCTTTTTCTGGCTGAAAAGGAGAAATTCCGCGTGCAATTTCATCAGCATTGACAAATTCCTTACAATCAAGAATCTCTGGCAAAATTGTATAAGAAGCTGTGGTTTTCCCTGCTCCATTACATCCTGCTATGACATATAATTTCTTCATTACATTCAAAGATACGCTTTAGTCCTAATGATTGTGGAAACTTGATAATTCCTATAAAACCTACTTATTTTAATGCTATACTTATTTCAACCATCTATACTATTTGACAAAAGTATCATAGGATTTGGCAGATGCTAAGTTTAAGGCTACTTCGGTCTCCGGTCTTCGGTCTTCCAACCTGTTTACCAAAGAAATAAAGGGAACTGGCATCTTTCCGGATACTAATATCACTTTCCATTCCTCTTGTTATAAACTTCCATATACTCATCCAGGAAACGCTTATCATTCGCATCGCTGTCTCCATACTTTTCGCGAACCTCCTCAAATTTCTTGTGCATCATTTCCCTCACCTCAGCATACTCAGGATTATCGTAGACATTATTCATTTCACTAGGGTCTTTTTCCAGATCGTAAAGTTCCCACTCATCGATGTCATAATAGAAGTGAATCAGCTTGTATCTATCGGTGGCGACGCCATTATGACGCTTCACGCTATGTTCAGCAGGGTATTCGTAATAGGTGTAGTAAACGGCGTCTCTCCATTCTTTACTTTCTCCGCTGACTAGCTTTCTGAAAGACTCGCCCTGCATCTCAGTCGGAGCTTCAATACCTGCATAGTCAAGGAATGTAGGCGCAAAATCAAGATTCTGAACCAAGTTTTTGATGGTAGTTCCTGGCTTGATTTCTTTTGGATACTTTACCAAAAGCGGAGTACGGAAAGATTCCTCGTACATAAATCGCTTATCAAACCAGCCATGCTCTCCCAAGTAAAATCCTTGATCAGAAGTATAAACTACGATGGTGTTTTCTGCCAAACCATTTGCTTCCAAATAATCCAAAACCTCTCCTACTCCATCATCCACGGATTTGATTGTACGCAGGTAATTTTTGATGTAGCGATTGTACTTCCAGATCGCGATCTCACGTTTCTTCTCCATGCTCAAGGTCTTCTCGTCCAGTTGTCCGTAAGCTTTTAGGAAAGCTGCATTCTTTGGATCAAAAGCTTCTCTCCAAGCCTTCAATTGCTCAGGATTGAATCGCTTTAAATCTCCTGCCAAACCAGTACTATCACCGTTAGGATTTACTTCCAGCATCAAATCACGACCCCAACGCATAATCTCATCGATTTCCATTTCCTGCTCACGAGCAGCTGTTCCTCTGCCTTGGTAATTCGTTTCTTCATCAAAGAAATTAGTCGGAGGAGTGAATTCCTTGTCATCATACAATGTCAAGTACTCTGGCGCTGGCTTCCAATTTCTGTGAGGAGCCTTTTGGTGATAAAGCATTACAAAAGGCTTTTCCTTATCTCGTCCATTTTCCAACCAGTCCAAAGCCAAATCGGTAGTAATATCTGTGACGTAGCCTTCTATTCGCTTTTTCTCCCCATTGATTAAAAAGTCGGGATTATAATAGTGACCCTGTCCAGGCAAAACCATAGAATAATCAAAACCCTGAGGCTGTCCGTCCAAGTGGATCTTACCAATTAGTGCTGTAGTGTAGCCATTTGCCTGCATCAGTTTCGGGAAATTATCCTGATCCCAATTGAATGGCTGGATATTATCCACTTTGCCATTCATGAAACTATGCTTACCAGTTAGCAAAACTGCACGGCTTGGAGCGCAGATGGAATTAGTCACTGTTGCTCTCGTAAAAATCGCTCCTTCTTTTGCTATTCGATCTATGTTTGGCGTCTCATTCAACCCTCCACCATAGGCACTAATGGCCTGATAAGCGTGATCATCAGCCATGATAAAGATAATATTGGGCTTTTGGGGTTGCTTTTGCTCCTCCTTAGCGTTGCAGCTAAATGCAAAAGCCGCAACTAAAAAAAGAAAATAGAGTTTTGACTCAGACATAGTGTATTTTTTTATTGAAGTTCGAATTTATAGTTATTTGATCAAATCATGCCGTTTAGAAGAAAATCTATCAAAATTCCATGGCTTGTACGGTATTAAGTGCTGGAATTCAAAACAGAAATTAAGCACTTAATAAATCTACATCGCTTCGATAGACCAAACATTCCATTGTTAATGCGCTGGTAATATCATCGGAAAATTAACCTAATACTATTAGTGAACAAAAAATTAAGAGACAAACTAGGGCTCTAGCACTAATTTAATTATGTTAGTAGCGATTTACCAATAAAGGCAATTGTTTATGCCCCATATTTGGTATTCAACAACCCGATGCAATGACCTCAATAAGCGCATTAGACTTACTAATAATAATTGTGTACCTGCTGGCAATAGTTGTCATTGGGCTATGGTTTTCTTCCAAAAAGAGGAAAACTAGTAAAGGCTATTTTCTTGCGGGGAAATCTTTGACCTGGTCTGTAATCGGCGCTTCACTTTTTGCCTCTAATATTTCTACCGTCCATTTGGTAGGTTTAGCAGAATCAGGATTTATAGACGGCATAGTTTGGGGGAACTTCGAATGGTTCTCAGCATTTGAACTGCTCGTACTCGCTTTTGTATTTATACCATTCTATCTAAGAACGAAAATCACCACGCTTCCTGAGTTTTTGGAAAAGCGATACGATCAGCGTTCCCGTATCATTCTTGCAATATTCAGCATACTGGCGGCTCTATTTATGCATATTGGTGTCAGCTTCTATGCAGGGGCGGTAGTTTTCGAGCAAATATTCGGAATTAACATCCTCAGCTCCATTGTAATTATTGCCCTTGCAACCGGAATATATACCATTATCGGTGGGCTTACTTCAGTCGTAGTCACCGAAACTATTCAGACAGTGATCCTAATTTTAGGTTCGCTAACGGTGACTTTACTTGCAATTTTTGCACTTCCAGATGTAGGAATTACTAGCTATGCGGAATTAAAAAATACTGTTACAGCCGACCGTCTCCATGCAGTAGCTTTTGATTCGGAAGCGAAAGGCTTCACTTTTCTGGATATGCTTTTCGGGCATTTGATTTTAGGTATATGGTATTGGTGTACAGATCAGACGATCGTACAGCGTGTCCTTGGTGCCAAATCAGAAAATCAGGCAAAACTCGGAGCCATTTTCGCAGGCTTTCTGAAGATCCTGCCAGTCTTTATCATGGTGATTCCGGGGATTCTTGCCTTTGCTTTATTCAAAGATGAAATAGGTGGTGACACCAAATCAGTGCTTCCGATTATGATTATGAATCTAATGCCAATCGGGCTAAAAGGATTGATGGTGGCAGCTTTACTCGCAGCAGTGATGAGTTCTGTGGCAGCGGCATTGAATAGCTGCTCCACACTCTTAGTATATGATGTTTTTGGAAGAATCAACCCAAATCTATCGGATAGTAGGAAGATCAGAATTGGACGAATTTCGGCAATAGCGGTTTTAGTGCTGGCTGTGGCGTGGTCTCCATTCTTAGGCAACCTTGGCGCCATTTTCGAACTCATCAATCAGATGTTTTCCATCTTCGCTCCATCTATAGTTGCGGTTTTCTTATTTGGAATTTTGTCTCCAAAAGGAACTTCAACTGCTGCTTTTGTCACCTTACTTGGTGGGAGTTTATTTGCCGGAGTGATTTTCATGATAGAAAAGTATATTCCGATCGGAGGAGTAGAAAATTACATTTCCAGTAGCGAGGGACTTGGTATCAATTGGCTTAGGCAAACCTATATTTTCTTTCTGATCTCCAGTTTGATTTACTGGGCCACTTCATTTACTGATAAACAGGCAAGTTCCGTTACCGGAGATTTCTATCTCAGCATAGAATCGTCCTCTACCAAAACAAAAGTGTTGAGTGCCCTCCTTGTAGCCATAATGCTAACCATTTACATGATTTTCTATTAAAGCAAATATGAATTTAAATCAGTCTCCTATACTTCCTCAGAACCCTCGCCCTATTGCAATTATAGGTGCAGGTGGGATAGTGACAAATGCTCACTTACCTGCTTATACCTTGGCTGGATGGAAGGTCATGGGAGTTTATGATTTGGATAAAGCGAAAAGTGAGACTGCAAAAGCTGAGTTTCCAATTGTATCTCAGACATTTTCTGATTTATCGGAATTGATTAAAGCCGCCGTTGAGCAAAACGCGATAATCGACCTTGCCGTCCCAGCAGATCAGATTATCCAGATTCTTGAGCAGTTGCCTAATGGCACGGCAGTGTTGATCCAAAAGCCAATGGGCGAAGCACTGGCTGAAGCATCTGAAATCCATGAGCTCTGTCTCAAAAAGAAGCTGATCGCAGCAGTGAATTTCCAATTGAAGTTTGCTCCTTATATGCTAGCAGCCAAGGATATGATTAAGCAGGGTTTGCTTGGGGAAATTTATGACTTGGAGCTGAAAGTATGCGTCTTTACACCCTGGCATCTTTGGGAATTTCTGAAAGAAAAACCTAGAATGGAAGTGCTCTACCACAGCGTTCACTACTTGGATTTGATTCGCTCATTTATGGGAAATCCCTCGCGGGTACATGCCAGCACCATCCGTCATCCCAAAATGACAGAATTGGCAGATACACGAAGCTCCATCATTTTGGATTACGATGAATTCACCCAAGCCAGAATTCTAACAAATCATGGACATGAGTTTGGTCTAAAAAACCAAGAATCCTACTTCAAAATAGAAGGAACAAAAGGCGCAATCAAAATAACGATTGGGCTATCTCTAGACTATCCCAAAGGTCAGGCTCCAAAGATGGAGTACTGTCTATTAGATGATCCTAAAGGCTGGCAGGAAATTCCGCTGAAGGGTGGCTGGTTTCCTCATGCATTCATCGGCTCGATGGCGGCCTTGCAGGTAACCTGCGAAAATCCTGGAACTCATTTACCAAACAGTACAGCAGACGCTCTTCAGACTATGAAACTCGTCGAAACAGTTTACAAAGCATCCGAAACGGGTGGAGTCCCATTCGGTAAAATAAGTTGATCCTCATGAAAAAACTACTTTACATCATCTGTTGTCTACTATCACTTACAGCTTTTTCCCAAGAAAAGAACAAGCCAAATGTGTTGTTTATCATCTCTGATGATCTGACTACGACAGCCCTCGGAGCATACGGAAATCCGGCACCAAAAACCCCAGTCATCGATCAGTTGGCGAAGGAGAGCACACTATTTACCCGCGCGTACACACAATATCCAGTTTGCGGACCATCCCGTGCTTCCTTTATGTTTGGCTATTATCCCAATGCTACGCAAACCTATGGCTACGTAAGCGGTAGGGAAAATGTAGGTCCTGACCGACCTTCTTTGGCTGAGCTTTTTAAGCAAAATGGCTACTACACAGCCCGAGTGAGCAAAATCTATCATATGGGCGTGCCGATCGATATAGAAAAAGGGTCAGATGGAACAGATGATCCTGCTTCCTGGACTGAGAAATTTAACTCCCAAGGTCCTGAATGGACGGCTGCAGGTAAAGCAGAACTGGTGCAAAACAACCCTGACGGAAGCATAGAGCGAAAAGGTGGAAATGTGATGACTATAGTCCAAGCTGACGGGGATGACTTGGTACATTCTGACGGTAAAACAGCCGAAAAAGCATCCGAATTGATCCGCCAACATAAAGACAAGCCCTTCTTTCTAGCAGTAGGATTGGTTCGACCTCACGTGCCTTTTGTGGCGCCAGCAAAGTATTTCGATCCATTTCCATATGAAGAAATTAAGCTACCAGAGCAGGTAGAGAATGATTGGGATGATATACCTGAACGTGGTATAAACTACGTCACCAGTGTCAATGCGGAGATGAATGACGTGCAGAAGCAAAAGGCAATTGCTGGGTATTATGCAGCAGTTTCCTATATGGATGCGCAAGTTGGGAAGGTGTTAAAGACGCTGAAAGAAGAAGGATTGGAAGACAATACAATTGTGATTTTCACCTCGGATCATGGTTTCCACCTGGATGAGCACGAGTTCTGGATGAAAGTGAGTTTGCACGAAGAGTCTGTTCTCGTGCCGATGATGATCAAGGTGCCTGGCAAAAAACCGGCTGTAGTAAACTCTTTCACAGAGCTACTGGACCTCTACCCTACATTGGCTGACTTGGCAGGATTGGAATATCCAGCGGCTATTCAGGGGAAAAGTCTGGTTCCTGTTCTACACAATCCTAAGAAAAAAGTGCGGGATTATGCTTTCTCTGTCACGCAGGGAGGCAAGTCCTTTTTGATTCGCACAGATAAGTGGGCTTATATACAGTACAATGAGGATGCCTCAGCAGGAATGGAGCTTTTTGATATGGAAAATGATCCCCAGCAATTTACAAATCTTGCCCATGATCCAGCGCACAAAGCAACTCTAGATGAATTACAGGCAATCCTTAAGAAAAAATTGGCTGAGATAAGAGACAATGATTTGGGTATAAATTATCAAGCTTCGAAATGAAAACTGCATTGAAGAAAATAGCTTTAGCCTGCTTTCTGATTTCCATTTCAGGAATTGCTACTGCACAGTTTCAAGTGAAGCCTTTGCCTGTACAGGCAGTGCTGAAACAAGGCGAAGAAAATCAATTTCTGGACGGACCTTCCACCTTGAAACTGAAGGATTATTTCGTTTGGGGAGGTTCAGTAGTAAAAGGTAAAGATGGGAAATACCACATGCTCTTTGCTCTCTGGGAAAGTGGGGCTGATAAAGAGGAGTTTAATAAAAGCTGGGTCCTGGAAAGCAAGATTGGACATGCTATCTCTGACTATCCTGACAGGGATTTTGAGTTCCAAAAAATTATTCTTCGAGGTGCCCGCTACGATGGAAATGTAGATGCTTGGGATGCGCAAGGCGTCCACAATCCACATGTGAAGGAATTTGATGGATCATTCTATCTCTATTATATAGGCGGAAAAGACCCTGGAGAGCAAACCGCTCCAGATGTGGATAAGAGAAATCGTGTGCAGCAAAGCCAACAACTTGGTGTGATCAAATTCGATTCCTTTGAAGATTTGGAAGCAGGGAAATTCACTCGGCCTACAGAGCCGCTATTAAGTCCACGGACACGTGTCAAGCCTAACCAAGTAGTCAATCCTTCTCCTGAAGGAACCGTAGCTAAGCCAGATAACCTGATTGTGGTGAATCCCTCCGTGGACTACAACCCGAAGACAAAGGAATACATGCTTTTCTTCAAAGGAAACATCTACGAACCATCCTGGAAGGGTGTTCATGGAGTAGCGACTGGACCCACACCTGTAGGGCCATTTACGGCAAGGGATGAATTCATCTTCGATGTACGTATGCCGGACGGGAAAATTGCCAGCACAGAAGATCCTTACGTCTGGTTCTCTACTAAATACGACTGCTTTTTTGCAGTGGTCAAAGACTTTACTGGCACTGTGGCTAAAAGCGAAAAGAAAGTCCTGGCGATCCTAAAATCTGAAGATGGCATCAAATGGGAAATCACGAGCGAGCCTCTTTTTATGAAACGGGAGGTTACTCTTGAAAATGGAGAAATCCTTCATTTAGATCGTCTGGAGCGACCTCAACTACTACTTAGTGATGATGGAATTCCGCTTTACCTCTATTGCGCAGCCGCTGTGGAAAATGTGAACGACAAAAAGGACGGAAGTTCATTTAATATACAAATACCTCTCGCAGTGACCCCTGCAAATTAAAACCTATGCAATCAACCTATGCTGTATTAAAATCAGCAAAACCATTTTAAGAATGAGAAAATCTATTGTAATTAAAAAAGGCCTTTCGAGTGACATGCGCTTTGACTTAAAGGACGGCGCGGGATCTGATGCTGTACATACTAATCCCGTTTATGCCTATGCAGTCTGTAAGCTTGCCACTGATACTGAGTTGGAAGGAGTAGGTCTTGCCTTCACTTTAGGATCTGGAAATAAAATTGTTTGCGACGCGATAGAATACCTAGTCAAACACATAGAAGGTAAAGAGATCTATGAACTGATGTCGGACTTTGGAACTACCTATAAAAAAATGGCAGATGACCCAAACTTCCGTTGGTTAGGCCCGCATAAGGGCGTGGTTCAATTGGCATTGGCAGCGATAGTGAATGCTTGCTATGATCTTTGGGCAAAAGCGGAAGAAGTTCCCTTGTGGAAATTACTTACTGATTTGAGTCCTGAGCAATTGGTAAACACGCTGGACTTCTCTTACTATGAGGACATTCTACCAAAGCATGAGGCCATTGAGTTGATCAAAAATCAGAAAGCTGGAATTACAGCACGTGAAAACATCATCAAAACTGGTTACCCTGGCTACGATACTTCGATTGGCTGGTTCAATTATTCTGACGAAAAAATCATCCAAAATGTGGAAGCTGCTATGGATAATGGGTTCGCTGCAATGAAACTAAAGGTAGGAGCTCAAAATGCAGCTCATGATATCCGAAGAGCCGAATTGGTGAGGAAAGTAGCTGGAGATCAGGCCACCATTATGTTTGATGCAAATCAGCAATGGAATTTACCTCAAGCAATTGATATTTGCTCCAAATTAAAAGAACTCAATCCTTATTGGATAGAGGAACCAACTCATCCAGATGATGTCTTTGCCCATATGGCTTTGGCAAAATCGGTCGATGTACCTCTTGCGCTGGGCGAGCATGTTCCGAACAAGGTGATATTCAAAAACTTCATTCAATCTGGATGCATGTCATTCAATCAGGTGGATGCTGTACGGGTAGGTGGAGTTTCTGAGTTCATTTTGATCAGTTTACTTTCCCGCAAATACAATATACCGGTAGTCCCACACGTGGGAGATATGGGACAGATTCACCAGCATTTGGTCTTATTCAATCATATTACTTTGGGACATCCTGCTTTGCTTTTGGAATACATTCCTCATTTACGTGAGTATTTTAAGTCCCCGGCAATTGTCAAGGATGGCAAGTACCTAACTCCCATGGAGCCAGGAATGAGCGCGGATCTTTTACAATACGAATACTACTATTAAGGGAGCACGGTAGCCAACTACCAAAATTGCTCAACAGGTTTCTAAAACAATCTTCAAATGAATATTTCTTTTAAAAAAGTACCCATTGCAAGGTATGCCCTAGGGATTTTAGGTTGGCTGTCGCTCCAGACAATTTGTTTCGCGCAAGATGACTTGCAAATTTCTAAATCCATTCTGCCAGTGGATACCGAAAATATCTTTCGAACGGAAGGTTATTGCAATTGGGGCGGATCGATTGTCAAAGGAAATGATGATATGTACCATCTCTTTTATTCCCGATGGCCAAAATCCACCAGTTTTAAAGGCTGGTTAGTTTACTCTGAGATAGCTCATGCTGTGTCGAGCAGCCCAACAGGACCTTGGGAATACAAGGAAACAGTTTTGAAGAGCAATGGAAAAGGGCATTGGGACGCCATAACTGCACATAATCCCAAGATCAAATACTTTGAGGGCAAGTATTACCTCTACTACATATCCACGAATCTGGGTGATAACTTAGATTATTCAGAAAGTGATTTAAAGAGTTTTAGCCAGAAGGATTTGAAAGATCCAAACAGGCATATTCTCAGATCAAATCAGCGTACCGGAGTGGCTGTTTCAAATTCGCTTTCTGGTCCATGGGTGAGACAGTCCGTGCCCCTTATAGAACCTTCAGGCCCTATCACGACTTTGACCGTGAATCCAGCGGTGACCCGAGGCAAGGATGGGAGATATTATATGATTGTCAAAGGTGATAAACCAAATGAAACAAAATTTATCAGAAATCAGGCTATAGCTATAAGCGATCACCCTGATGGACCTTATGAGATTCAACCTGACCCGGTAATTGATTATTTGGACACCGAAGACATGTCACTTTGGTACGATGAGCAGCGTGAAGTTTACTATGGGATCTTCCATGCGTCTGATGGATTTATAGGTTTGGTCAGCTCTTCTGATGGTCTCCAATGGCAAAAAGCTTCAGAGTATCGAATCATGCCAAAAGAAATAAAGATGAAAGACGGATCTATCCTCAAACCCGATAGACTAGAACGACCATTTGTATATCAAGAAAGTGGAAATCTGATCACCTTAGGGTTAGCCGCTAAACAAGGCGATGATTCATTTATTGTTTTTATCCCGCTTAAGGATTGAACTTCCAAAATTGACACATAAAACCATAATTTTTAATAATCAATACATTAGATTCTTTTAGATAAAAAAGATATTGGCATTTAAAGATCTAATTATCGAAACAGAATTTTGCTTCTGAAATACAGCAAATACAAGTGTGGTGATTAAAGGGTATCCACTGGAATAAATTTTTCCGACAATAAAATAGTGCATACGCACTATTTTATATATTTTGGAACAGAAATTCAACTCGAAGGTGTACACTCAAATTATGTATTCTCTATGAATCATCTCATTCATAAGTGAAAACCCACATCAGAATCCTGGCAACGAAAAAGGTTAATACAATTAGACTAATTGAGAATAAATTTGAATGATATCTACAATAATAATTACTTATAATCTCCTTTTTTATTAATTCAGATTATCTTGAGTGCCCATCTTTTTTATCTATCAATAAATCGAAATGGAAAAATCTAAAAAGATCAAAACAAAGGATAAAATCTTATTAACTGCCATCAAGCAATACAACGAGGTAGGCGTCCAAGGTGTGACTAGTCGACATATTGCTGGAGAAATAGGCATTAGCCATGGTAATTTAGATTACCACTACAAAACCAAAGAGGACTTGCTATTGGCAATCCATGAGAAAATGAGGGAGGAAATGAGTGGCATTTATGAAAACCAAAACACTATTAATTCCTCAATAGAAAACTTCCATTTGCTATTGATCCAGTTTGAAGAGTTTCAGTACCGTTATAGATTTTTCAACTTAGACGTCCTGGAAATTACCCGCTCATTCCCGGAGGTAAGCAAATTGATACAAAGCACCTTAGAACTCAGAAAATCTCAAACTGAACTTCTATTCGAAAGGCTAATTGAAGAGAACTTTATCGCAAGTAATTACGCTGAAGAAGCTGAGAGAATCCAACATATTATCCGTATGGTTATTTCCTTTTGGCTATCACAACGTGAAGTATTGATTGCCTACAACTTTACTGAAAAGGGTGAAATGGTCAAAAGTATCTGGGCAATAATCAATCCCTACCTGACTGAAAAAGGCAAAGAAGAAAAAGAAAAAGTCATAGCCAAATACGGTTATACACAGCTCGAATCAAATAATGCACAGTAAAATCACAGTTTTCGGTCTAGGCTTAGCGCTTTTATCCCTTATTACAATACAAGACAACTTAGCCCAGACACCGCAGAGTAAACCAAACGTCCTCTTTCTTTTCGCAGATGATCAGCGTGCAGATGCACTGGGCGCGTCCGGAAATCCCTACATTCAAACGCCAAATCTGGATCAGTTGGCTAGTGAAGGGAGTCGTTTTGCCAATGCCTATGTAATGGGTGGAAATCACGGGGCAGTCTGCGCAGCAAGCCGAGCTATGTTACTCAGTGGCAAAAGCTTATTTCACGTTTATGACAAACTCAAGGATGAGCGAACCATGCCTATGGACTTTGCTCAGGCAGGATATTCTACATTCGGTACCGGCAAATGGCATAATGAAAAGGAGGCTTTCGAAGCGAGTTTCCAGCAGGCAAAAAATGTCTATCTAGGCGGAATGGCTGATCACTACAGTGTAGCTATGCGTGATTATGACGAAAACGGAAAACTCGGAGAAGCAACCAACAAAGGTTATTCTACAGAGGTTTTTGCCCAAGGGGCGATTGATTTCATCAATTCACACGCGAAATCAGGTTCAGACAAACCCTTCTTTGCTTACGTAGCTTTCACTGCACCTCATGATCCGTATTCTCCGGAAGCTGGCTACATCAATCACTATCCGGATGGTTCTTTACCTCTTCCGGGAAATTACAAACCATATCATCCTTTCGAATTCGATAACTTAATGGTACGTGACGAATTACTTACCGGCTGGCCAAGAAAGCCTGAGGTGATCCAGATGATACTTTCTGACTATTATGCGTTGGTAACTCACTTGGATACTCAGATTGGAAAAATCATCCAAACCCTGAAAGACAATAATCTTTACGACAATACCATCATCGTTTATGCGGCTGATAATGGTTTGGCAGCGGGAAGTCATGGATTGCTTGGAAAGCAAAGTCTCTACGAGCACAGCACCAACGTACCTATGATCATCAAAGGCCCTGGAGTTCCGAAGAACGAAACCTTCGATGCCATGGTCTATCTCTATGATCTTTACCCTACCTTATCCGAATTGGCTGGTTTACCGAAGCCAACTCAGGTTGATGGAAAGAGCTTGGCTCCTATTCTCAATGGAAAAGAAACAGAAGTGAGAAATAGCCTTTTTACTGCCTACCGATATACGGTGCGGGCAGTGAGGACACCAGAATGGAAGCTGATCAGGTATCCAGAACGTGATTACACCCAGCTTTTCAACTTGAAAAACGATCCTTTGGAATTGAATAATCTTGCTGAAAACAAGGAGTATTCCAGCACCAAAGATGAGTTGATGAAACAGCTACAAGACTGGCAGAAAGCTTCAGGTGACACCGCTGCTTTGACTACCAAGGTGATCAAACCACTTGAGTATGATCCAGCCAAACTTACTAGAAAACCAGATCGCTGGCAGCCAGATTATACGCTGAAGAGGTATTTTGGAGAGATAGATAGGTAGAAGTAAGGAATAGCAATTGTTGCCCGATTTCATGATATTACCCTGTTCATAAATGAACAGCTAAAACTATAAAAACACCATCTCCATGACAGAGAAGGTGTTTTTTGGAGCTGGAACATATTTTGCAATTTTTGCTCCTAAATCAAATCCAACCACATGCTAAGCTTCCTTCTTTGGTGCATCCTTTTTATCCTTTGCTGGCCATTAGCCATTATCGCTCTTCTCCTCTACCCAATAGTATGGCTTCTATTACTTCCTTTTAGGCTATTGGGATTTGCTGTTGATCTTTCCTTTGACCTGATCAGAAACATCTTTATGCTGCCATTCACTTTGGTAGGCAAGCGATAGAAAGCAACTTATTTGGAGTGATATTGCTTTACCAATTTCATGATTTTGTGAAAGATCTCTGTGTTTTCATAAACACCTCTGAAATCACCCGAATGTGCGCCATAAGCAAAAATAGGAACCATAATCCCGGTATGATCATCAGAATGGTAAGCTAGCTCTACTGCGCCAGACGTAATATCACCCTGCGGAATAGAAACCCCGCCAGTCTCATGATCGGCAGTAATGATCACCAAAGTTCCGGGATTTTGGTCTGCAAACTGTATCACTTCAGCTATTGCCAGATCAAAATCCAACATTTCGGAAACTATCATGGAGCTGTTATTCTCATGCCCTCCCGAATCGATATTGGCTGCCTCCACCATTAGGAAAAAAGGCGCATTTTTTTTCGCTAAAAAGTCAAGACCAAAGGCCGTACTCTCTACCAAATATTCTCCTCTTCCTTCCAGCTTTTTAGGCAAAGCATCATTTGCAACAAAATAACCTATTCTCTCCGCCGATGTTTCGCCCAGATTCTCCACCAGGGTAAAACCAGCATCTTGGAGATTTTTCGACTCTGAGGAAAATTTTGCTCCTCCACCAGCGATAAACATGTCCAGTTTACTTTTAGACAAATACGATGCAATCTGATCTGCATCGTCACGCTCAGGATGATGCGCATAGAAAGAGGCTGGCGTTGCCCCTGTCAGTTGATCCGTGGTGATGATGCCACTCGCAAAACCGTACTCATCCAGAATATCTGGCAAATTCACAAGAGGCTTCCCATCAGGGCCCACTCCTATCGCTCGATTGTTCGTTTTCTCTCCCGTGGCATATGCTGTCGCACCTGCCGCTGAGTCGGTTGTAAAATCGTCTGCCGCTTGAGTTTTCACCAAACCCAGATTCTTCAGCTGAGTCAGGTTCAATTGATTACCATTGGAAAATAAAGCTGCAGAAATCTGAGCCAAGCCATTACCATCCCCTATCATCAGAATCACATTTCGTACAGGCACATTGGCTCCATCCAGTTCGAATGTAGGCTGATACACTTCATGTTTTGAGGTATTATGATAGACACTTTTAGTCAGCTTACTGAGGTAATCAGCAGCATCATTTGGATGATCTGTGTTGATGTAATCTTCTCCCATTTCATAGAAAGCCTTCCATGCAGACTTGCTATCCGGCGATCCCCAAAAGCGCACAGGCTTACCAAAACTATGAACCAAATCAATGAAGTTTTGAATCTTTATCCGTTGCTCCTCCACCATTCTACCCTTTCCATTCCAGATAGAAAACTGCCTAAAACTCAGGCTCACCATTCCGATTTTATCCCAAGGCAAATCCTTGCTTAATTCCTTACTTTGATAGTCAAAAAGCATCCAATCCGGATAATTTTTATAATCGTCAGGATTTGGTCTATTTCCGGAAATGATCAATTTCAATCCACCCGGATTACTTTCAGAAAAAAGCACACCCTGATAGTTCAACATGCTTTGCTCTAATACTTCCAAGGTAGAATAAGCTTCCGTCTTCAGGTCCACAAGCAAATGAAAATTGATGGAAGGAATAATATCATTTTTTAATCCTTCTTTAATTGGGTCTAAATACAAGCTTTCTATGGTACGTCGAGAGTCTATACTCTCCACTTCATGAGCAGCCATCAGCATACCATCTTTCAGGATTAAATCGACTTCAATAGAAGTAGCTCCTGCACCATACGCCGTCCAAAACGGCACAGTCTGCAAATAGTCGTTGTGGGAATGGATTTGAAATGCTGCCTGATTCTGAGCAGAAAGGCCAAAAGAAATCAGTAGTAGCAGTAATAACTGAGTTAAAAAGGATTTATTCATGCCTAAAATTAGGGTATTCAATAGGATTAAATGCCTTCATTATGTTCAAAAAACAAAGCCTTAACATATTCATAAACTATAAAGCATTTGAGTAAAACACAGAAACCAGCGTAAAGAATTAATACCCTAATAATAAAGCTATTGTATAGCTGACTTCGATTTCAGATTCCTCTAAATCATAACATAAACATGAACCAAAAAACAAAAATCATCTTCAAATTAGTAGGAACTTGCTATCCAAAATACATCTTATGAAAACCACCACCAAGGTACTGTTTCTAGCTTTTTGCTTGTTTTTTTACTCTGCTATTTCTGCTCAAGACCTCAAAATCAACCAAATTCAGGTAATCGGCAGTCACAATAGTTACAAAAGCCAAATGGCACCAGAACTAATTGACTATTTGGCTAAATTGAACCCGCCTGCTGCCCAAAGTTTAGAATACGCACATATTCCGCTAGAATCGCAGTTAGATCTGGGACTTAGAAATTTGGAACTTGACGTGTACCACGATCCCGCAGGAGGAAGATATTCAAACCCAAAAGGATTGGAAATAATCAAGGCCAGCGGAGGAAATATTTCTGATTATGATCCTAGCGATGCACTTTCCAAGCCTGGAATGAAACTGTTTCATGTGCAGGATCTGGATTTTCAGTCACACTACTTACTTTTTGCGGATGCTTTGACAGCACTCAAAAAATGGAGCGACAACAATCCTGAGCACTATCCTATTTTCATTTTGATCAATGCAAAAGATGGAAACATCCCAGGCACTCGCGCTACTTTACCTTTCACTGCTGCTGCGCTGGATAGCATTGACCTGGAAATAAGGACACATTTAGGAATGAATAAGCTAATCACTCCAGATAGGGTAAAAGGAAAGTATGCTGATTTGGAAGCTGGCGTGTTGGCTGGAAACTGGCCTAAATTGGATGATGCAAAAGGAAAATTCCTTTTTGTTTTGGATGAAAGTGAGGAGAAAATCGATCGATATCTCGAAGCTAAGCCTGAGCTAAGGCATGCGGTGCTTTTTGTGAATAAAAAAGAAGGTAATTCTACCGCTGGATTCAGGATTATTAATAATGCAGTGAAAGATGAAGCCTACATCAGAGACCTGGTTAATAAAGGATATATGATTCGAACTCGCGCGGATTCTGACACGAAACAGGCCAGAGCAAATGATTACGCCACATTTGAAAAGGCAAAAGCTTCTGGCGCACAAGTAATCTCAACGGACTATTATTACCCTTCAACCTTCTTCAAATCAGATTACAAAGTTAATTTCGAAGGAAACCTGTACGAAAGACCTAATCCAGTATTGGTCAACAAATAGCTTTACTGCATTATTTTGAACAAAAAATACCTTCTTCCAAGCATCCTTGGCGCTGCAATGCAATTAATCGGCGCCAATACACCGCTCGTTGCGCAAGGATCAGCTGAGATTGAAATCGCTTTTCTCTCAGACATCCATCTTCAGGACGTTTATGCAGACCTGCAATCACCTGATTTTAATGGAATTCTGAATCCAAAAACCGGCAAATACGCGACAATTCGAACCATGAAAAGTCAGTTGAATTCCACCCGGCTTTTCAATGAAAACTATTTTGCTTTCATCAGCGCATTGGAAGATCTGCAGAAAAAAGGAATTCAACTCGTAGTGCTTCCGGGCGACTTTACCGATGATGGACAACCGATGAATGTCATAGCTCTACAGAAAATTCTTGAGCACTATTCCAGTAAGTTTGGGATGCGCTTTTTTCTGACTACGGGAAATCATGATACGGTCAAACCATATGGAGGAATTGCAGGAAAAAGTGATTTCCTAGGTAAGGATGGCGGCGAGCAGGCAATTGCGGGTGACCGAAAATTATTCCCATCACTTCAAGTAGCCCTGTCGGATCAAATTAATTTCTGGGGTTATCCTGAAGTTACCGCTGTTTTGAGCAATTTTGGCTTTTTCCCTGATGAAAAAGACCTATTTTGGGCACATCCTTTCCAGGAGCTTGACTATGAAAACTATTCTTTCGAACAAGCTATGGCCTCTGCTAACCTCGAACAGAGAATGTACCCACTTTCGGACTCAGGGTTATTTCTACCGGATGCCAGTTATGTAGTTGAGCCTATCGAGGGAATCTGGCTGCTAGCTTTGGATGGAAATGTATTCACCCGCTCGGGAAATGATTTGAAAGAAGGCTGGAAAGGCTCCTCAGTTGGATTTAATGAAGCTTCCATTTCCAAAAAGCATCAGCTAGACTGGATTAAAAAAGTAGCTGCAGAGGCAGAAAAAAGAGGTAAAACGCTAATTTCTTTTAGCCATTATCCCTTAGTGGAGTTTCATGATGGAGCTTCCGAAGAAATGAAATCACTCTTTGGACCTAGAAAATTTCAACTGGAGCGCGTGCCTACCAACGAAACCAGCGAACTCTACGCCACTGCAGGCATCCACATTCATTTTGCCGGACACATGCATATCAATGACACCGGAGTTTATCAAGACCAATCAACCACCCATACCATGTATAATATCCAAGTACCCTCTTTGGCTGCTTTCCCCCCTGCTTATAAAACTGCAAAAATCTCGAAGAAAGACAATTTTGAAATTGAGACCATTCCTCTGTCAGACGTAGATCATATGAATGAATTCTTTGATCTCTATAGAATGGAGCATAGATGGCTGCTGGAAAAGCAAGATCCTGGAATTTGGGACACTACCATTTTAGCATCAAAAAATTACCTGGAATACACCCGGAATCACTTGATCGAACTAACAAAATCCAGATTTATCCCCTCGGATTGGCCAAAAGAACTTGTTTCTCTACTCACTGCTATGAGTTCGGATGCGCTAATCGATTGGAGCAAAATGAAGCCTGAAGAAGGAAATATATTTCTTCAAGAGCAATTAAAGGCGGCTCCAACTTCAGATATACATGCACCGAAGATCATCGAGGATTTTTATCTAGTCAAAAATGGCGATGAGATAGGCCGGAAACTTATACCTGAAACAAGAATCTCAAAATATGAAACGCTTTTCACTGGAGTAGCTAAAATGAAGCAAAGCTCAGAACCTAATCTCAACACTGAGCTAATTAAGTTTCTGGACATTTTCAGCAAATTGTATTACTCCTTACCCTCGGATCATTTTCTGATCGATCTAGAGGAAAACACAATTGAACGAATAGATTAGAGGTTTAAGATTGAATCTTCGATCTCCCCTTAGATGAAGATCCAATGAGCTCCATATGAGAGTTAACTTTGTCGATAATATCCCATCGAAAAATAGAATAGAAATTGGATTTTCGACGAGTTTTATCTTACAGGAAAACCTCCAAAGAGTTACATAAGAGCAATAGCTTCGTCGAAAAATACTAATCATAATTTTGACATAACGCTGTAAGAGCGATACCTTAATTAAACAAGAATTCTCCCCTACCAAACTTCCGATCCTCTGGGTCATTGCTTTAGCTCATATACTAAAAAAGCCGATGAGAAAAATCTCATCGGCTTTACTTATTCAATAGGTTTGCTAGTTATTAATAGCCTTGATTCTGTTCTAAAAATCCTGCCTCACTAGATGACCCATCAATTGCTTTTTGAGGGATTGGAAACAATCTTTTGAACACATCTGTGTCTGTTTTCTCTGTCCAGCTGTCCTCGTATTTGCCAAATCTGATTTGATAATTTCTTCTGAATCCTTCCCAATACAACTCAAATCCTGTTTCACGGTATAGAATATCCATATCAATGGAAGTCAATGCAGCAGGGGTTTGGTCTGGACGTGCATTTCTGGACGCTCTCAAGGTATTGATATCTGCCAAAGCTCCGGCATTATCGCCTTTTCTCAACTTAGCCTCAGCACTCATCAGGTATATTTCACCCAAACGAACCAACACTAAATCCACACTACTGTAGCTGCAGCAGTTTGGAGCTGTATGACTAAACTGATACTTGGAGAATCTGTAACCCGCATTATGCAAGCTACCTTCGGTAGTGAAATCAACTTTAAGCGTGTGATCCACATAGCGAATGTTTGCTCCACTACTTCTCTTATTGATCACAGGATAAATCTTAACTTTCCCTTCATCGTCAGTCAAAATATTCCCTCCACCATCTTTTCTAGGACCCCAGATGATATTGCGAAGAATCCCTCTGTTGATTTCGAAATCTGTCGCAGCGATAGAATAATAGTGATCTGCATCGTTGGTTGGATTTACTCCAGTAAGATCCTGAAGATTTTCAGGTATGATTGTATTTTCTTTGAAAAAGCGAGCATCAGCATCAGCAGGATCTACTGATCCATAGGCATCTACCCAGGTTTTGAAGAAATCAGGTGTAACTGCAACAGCATCTGTTCCACGGGTATTAGGAAATTCAGGTCTCGGAATCAAATCCCCAGAGATAGGCCAGTAAGCCCATCTGCTGTGCTCTGTTTCAAGAACTCCTCGTTGATCTAGAGAAAATAAAATCTCCGGATTCATGTGGTTATCATCGCTGAACAGGTCAAAATACTCAGGGGATAGTGAAGCCTTCCCACTCATAATTTCACTCGTATATCTGATAACTTTATCCATATCAGCAGTCTTGAAATCAGGTGTACCGTATGGATCTCTATAAACTGCCGCATTCAAATACAAGCGAGCAAGTAATGCTTTGACAGCATCTTTGTTTAATCTCCCAGGACCTTTGTCGTTACTAATTACATCCACAACAGACATCAATTCACTTTCCAGGTGATCGATCGCATCTTGACCTCTCAGAATGTCTGATATTTCACTAGATTTTTCTTTTTTGAAAACAAGCCCCCAGTTATCCAACGCTAACATATTCAGGTATGCTTTCATGGCAATCATTTCATACAAAGGATCCTGAGCGGACGAGTTGCCATTTTCTACTTCCAATCGCAACCTTTCCTCAGCCAATACTGCTCTTGACAAAGTAAGTGTGATATAAGTCCATGCGTCTCCTACCAAGCCATTGCTTGGAGTCATCAAATGCTGATGCACTGCGATGAATTTCCCACCATCAAACCAATCCGTACCACCTCGATAAGGAAGTATCCCTTCATCCGAAGCAACTTCTTGCAGACCAAAATTCACAGTATGTAACCATACCTGACGAAGCATGCCATACACTGGTGCAATTGATCCACTGATAACTTCCGCTTCACCAGTACCAGTGAGCGATTCGTCCAGAATATCCTCATCCAAATCTGTACAGCCCAGGATTACGAATAAGAACGCAAAGACCGGGAGTATTTTGTGAAATGCTTTATTTTTCATTTTAGTATAAGTTCTATTTGATTTACTAATCACTTATTTCTTTTTAGAATGTTAGGTTAAGGCTAAGAGAGAAGGTTCTAGCTCTTGGGTAAGTAAAGCGATCGATACCAAAAGTTTGAATTCCTGCTGAAGTAGAGCCAGTATTCACTTCTGGATCAAATCCTGAATAATCCGTGATTACAAAGAGATTCTGGCCGGTCAGCGCAAATCTTACATTCTGGAAGACGTTGCTAATACCGATATTCTCCGTATTCAGGTTGTAAGCCAATGTTGCATTGTTCAATCTGAAAAATGAGCCATCTTCCAAGAATCGAGTCGATACAGTATTTGAGTTGTTAAATGATTCCTCTGGATACTCAGCTGCAAATTCAGTCGTGTTATTAGACCTAGACAACTGTGCTTTGGTGAACAAAGACATGGCCGTGTGATTGTAAATCTTGCTTCCAGAAGTACCGTTGAAGTTCATCCCCAAATCGAATGATTTGTATCGGAAATTCATCTGAATTCCGTAGATCGATTTTGGAATCGCACTTCCTACTACGCTACGGTCATTGTCCAATACAGCTCCATCTCCATTGATATCTTTAAACTTGTTAAGACCATCTTCTCCGATTCCGTCAAACTGAAGCATGTAGAATGCACCAATTGGCTCGTTGTTGATGTAACCGTTGATGGTAGCACCAGTCTGGCCAGCACCTTGCGCTGCACCTGTCGTCAATACTGAATAAGGAGAATCTTTTACTTCGTTATGGATGAATGTAATATTTCCTCCAATGCTGTACGAGAAGTCACGCGATTCTTCACTGTGGTAATTCAACCCTAGCTCAAAACCAGAGTTATGGATTTTCATGTCCTTAATATTATTCCAATATGTAGAAGTAGGCTGAACAGGGTCAGCAGGAACCACTTCCAACAAGATGTTTGATGATACTTTGTTGAAATAATCCACGGTACCAGTCAAGCGGTTATTGAAAACTGCGAAATCAATCCCTAGGTCAAACTGAGTAGATACTTCCCATTGCAAATTTGGATTTGCCAATCTTGTAAATACAATTCCGTATGGATATCCATCCAATGAATTGGCATCAGTATCTATCGGATAAGTGCTCAAACTTCCTCCTCCAGTAGCCAATCTATCTTCTGAGTAACTAGCCTTAGTGATTTTAGAAGGAATCTCCTGATTACCAGTCTTACCCCAGCTTGCACGCAACTTTAGGTTACTGAAGCCTGAGTTTGCCATGAAATCTTCTTTGCTGATATTCCATCCACCAGCAAAAGATGGGAAGTAACCATACTTGTTGTTGTCACCAAATTTGGAAGATCCATCGGCACGGAAAGTAGCCGTAAACAGGTATTTATCATTGTAAACATAATTCAGTCTACCGAAGAAAGACTGCAACTCGTTTCTTACGGCAGAAGAATTGACAGTGGTTGGATATTCACTAGTACTGTTATGATCTTGATATCGTGGCTCTATATTATTGTTTGCAAATCCTCTTGAAGAAGTAATTCTAGTTTCATCCAAAAACGTCTGATAAGAATGTCCAGCCAATACAGTCACGTTGTGCTTGTAGTTATTCCAGTTGTAGGTAAGCGTATTCTCAACAAGTTTATTGGCATTTGAACTGATCCCTACATCCAGTGATCCATCAGAAATATTGGACTCATTGATTACAGCCGTGTAAGGCTTGTACTGCTGATATCTATCTGTGCTTGAGTAATCCACACCTAGGTTTGCCTTGTAAACAAGACCGTCCAAAATCTCAATAGAAGGTGCGATAGTCGCCAAAATACGGTTGTTGGCAGCATTATCACTGTACAAATCATATCTCGCAACTGGATTCAATGCATTCGTATTCAATAGCGTAGGTTCTCCGTCTGTGTAAGGAGCTACTGTTGGATTCAGGCTAAGCATGTCACTAATTGTAGAAGTAATGCTAGGTCTCAAATTCTCCGTGTGAGATGCCGTCAAGTTATAATCTACATTTAGTCTTCCCTTCCAGGCTTTCTGATTCATATTCAGCTTTCCTGAATACCGCTTCAACTCGCTATTCTTCAAAATCCCTTCCTGATCCTGAAAACCTACAGAAGCGAAATAAGAGAAATTCTCCTTGTTCGCACCGCTCATCGAAAAACTAAGGTCATTAGAGATCCCTGTTTGACTCAACTCATCCTGCCAATCTGTATTAGCACCGAAATCATCTAAAGCTCCACCAGCAGCTACCACTTCTCTACGAAACTCATCCGCGCTAAAAACATCAATTTTCTTCGCCATAGAAGATATTCCTGTAGAAGCGGAGAAATTCATCTGAGTTCTTCCATCTTTTCCTTTTTTGGTCGTAATAACTACCACACCATTGGATGCTCTAGAGCCATAAAGCGCGGTAGCACTTGCGTCCTTCAGCACATCCATGGATTCGATATCGTTTGGATTTAGGAAGTTTAGTGGATTCGAGGCTACCCCTGTAGAGGAATTATCCAGCAAGAAGCCATCGACTACATAGAGAGGTTGAGTGCCTGAACGCAAACTACCAATCCCCCTAATAATTACATTTTGTGTAGCTCCAGGCTCTCCAGAAGTGGCAGAAATGTTAACACCTGCCATTTTACCTTGTAGTAAATCAATTGGATTGGAAACTACACCTTGATTAAAATCTTCACGTTTCACTGACCCTATCGCTCCAGTGACATCAGATCTCTTCTGCGTACCGTAACCAACTACCACTAATTCATCCAATTGGGTAGCATCTGGTTCTAATTGAACTGTGATTACTGACTGTCCATTCACAGGAATCTCTTGTAAGAGATACCCCAGATAAGAAATTTGAAGAACTGCTCCGTCTGCCACATCGAGGGAAAATTTCCCGTCAAGATCTGTAACAGTCCCGTTAGTAGTTCCTTTCACACGAACCGTAGCTCCTGGCATAGGCGCTCCTGTCTCATCTGTGATGGTCCCAGAGATCAGTTGACCTTTAGATACCAAAGCTGCATCAGGAACATTTGTTTTTAGAAGTAGCTCCCTGTCGATGCCTTTAGCAGCTAGAGGATTCGGACTGGCAATAAGTCCAGCCCATGTTACCAAACATGCCGAAGCACAGATGATAGTTGATGCTCGTAATTTTGTATTCATAAAATTTAAAGTGTTGGATGACTAAGAATTTTCAATACTATAATTCTGTGGGTCTGTCGAAACAGGCTTTTCGAATTTTGACACAAATGTATTGTATATAAAACAGCCCTCCGTTAAATCGGTTTTAGGGTTATATTAATTATACATAAGGAAAAACACACTTTAAATTCACATGATAAACACCCATCCTAAAAATAGAAAAATCGATTAATCTGACGATTCAAAGCCTAAAATCAAAAAAAACAACACCCAAATAATCAGACTTGTAGCGTTTTCACTATCCCAATCATCAAAAAGTAAATAGCCAGAGAAAAATTCAAGAATACTCGCAAATTACTATACAATTAATTGGCTATATAAACACAAAATATTAACCAAAACAACTCCTATATATTAACATCATACTCCTATAGTAATATTACCAACACACATTATTAATAATTAAATAAAAGAGACATCACAATGAAATGAGAATTATTCACATATCCTGAAACTGCCTTTATCTCAATTGGGCACTAAAGCCCACCCTACTCTCGCTGTTATTTTCTCTTAAACTATCTCATTCCCGAGCCAAATTCCCCAGCTATCCACTAGTATTGTAATTCTGGCAGAAAAAATGCTGTATTCCGACCATATCATTTTGTAAATAAATTTACAATTTTTCAATCAGCGTTAATTTTCAGAAAAGTGCCAAAATCATCGTTCAGGGGCTTTTTCCTCCTTGTTATGCTCATTTGCATAATGGAGAATCTCTTTGCCCAAAATGAGAATGACACTACAAAAGTTTCCATCACTCAGAAGGCCTTGGAAAAAGGAATGGATTTGATAAGCAGAACAAACAGGGACTCTGTTTTGGTAGAAAAAGCAGAAGAAAAATTCCTTCGTTACGAAGGGATGATCATTCGAAACATCACTGTAGAAAACCTTGGCTTTGAATTCTCAATTTATGGAACCGAAAAACCCATTGTCCAAAAAGTAGGTAGAATCGCAAACAAGCTTCACACCAATACCCGGGAGAAAACTATTCGTCAACACCTTTTCATCAAGCCAAACCAAAAACTCAATCCTTATAAACTGGGAGATAATGAGCGATACCTGCGGGATCAATCTTTTATCTTGGAAAGTAGAATCGTCGTCACCTCTATCGCAGGAACTGACTCTGTGGATTTGGCAGTAGTGACACGGGATATTTTTAGTTTCGGTGGCTCCATCAGCGGTACTATTCCTACTTCGCCTTTGCTAAAAATGTATAATGCCAATTTGGATGGAAGAGGACAGGGTTTTGAGTTCGATATACTTTTTGACCATGACCGGACGCCAAAAGTTGGAATAGCCCTAGCTTATACCAAGAGTAGCTTTTTAGGAAGTTTTGCAGATTTCACTGCCTATTATACTCAGTTGAATTCAGGAATCAGCGCAGGTGAAGAGAAGGAATTTGCTACTGGAATCAGTTTGGAACGGCCGCTAGTTTCACCCTATTCCAAATTTGCAGGCGGTGCTGGCTGGAGTCAAAATTGGTCAAAGAATGTAGATTCAAGACCGGACTCAGTATTTCTAGATTACAAATACAACATTATGGATCTCTGGGTAGGCTATAATTTTGGCTCAAATAAAGCGCTCCAAGATAGAAAAAGGGAGTTTCTGGCGCTGAGATTTTTTGATGGATATTTCATTAATCAGCCCAACCAGGAAGAGGTAATCGACGAGAGCAGGTATAACGACAGCAAAGGCATATTGGCTGAGTTTACGGTGTATGAGCAGGACTTTTTCAAAACCCAATACGTCTATGGGTTCGGACGAACGGAGGATATTCCATCGGGATATAACATCTCTACCACTTGGGGCTACACCAATACAATGGGATACCAACGTCCCTATGGAGATTTGAACATCAACTTTAAAAAAGCATCCAAAAGTGGCAGCTTCTATGAATTCAACTTGAATGGAGCCAGCTATCTCCGAAACGGAATTGAAGACGCAGTCCTTCAGACAGGCGGCACTTATTACACGCAAGCATTTAGCCTGGGGAATTACAAAATCAGGAATTCCGCTAGTATTGTCTATACCCAACTCTACAATCGGGTTACGAACGATTGGTTGACAATCAGGGGCAACTTAATTCCAGGTCTGCGAGTAGAAGAAGTAGATGCCACACAGAGAATTGCGTTTGGATTTGAGTCGAGTCTCTTCACGCCCTGGTCACTCATAGGATTTAGAATAGCTCCATTTACTTCATATTATTGGGCAAAACTGAAGTGCTATACCTGCGAAGATAGGTACCAAAAATTCCAAGGAATCAGTCTAGGTATGCGAATTCGAAATGAAAACTTAATATTTGGTACGATAGAATTGAAGGGGACATTTATCCCGACAGATGACGAAGGGAAGTCCAAGTTTGCCTTTAGCGTAAGAAAAAATCTGCGATTTAGAAAATCGGACGTCTTTGTAGCTGCCCCAAATCTGATTGTTTATAATTGATGTGATTATCCACAATGATGGCAGTAACGTTTGATTCTCTGCTTGTTTAAACAGAAGAAAAGTGACCAAAGACTTAAGTGGCCTCAATTATAAATTGAAACGTATCTCAGATTGATTTTACCTCTTTACGGGTAGAAAAGCGGCACTACAAAATACTTAAATTTCAGAATGAAAATTAAGCTATGACAGATTGGATTTTGGGAATACTAACCTAATTCTTATCTTCTATTCTTTATAAATTTCCCCCTAAATAAAACCCATGAAAACCCTCTTTTTCATTCTTTCCCTGCTCAGCCTTTTTCCTAACAACGAAAATCCAACCGTTAAAATCCTAAGTTCAGGGTTCATTTATGAAGAGGCTCCCTTTCCTTCCTGCCATGCTTCTACACTTATAGAAACGGAAAATGGCATTTTGGCTTCCTGGTTTGGAGGTAGCTATGAGCGGCACCCAGACGTGAGTATCTATACCTCCTTATTAAAAAACGGCACTTGGTCTACTCCGGAAATGGTGGCTGATGGAGTGGAAAACAAAGACTTCAGAAACCCAACCTGGAATCCAGTTCTTTATCAAAACCCCAATGGAAGAATAGTACTTTTCTACAAAGAAGGTCCAAATCCTAGAGAATGGTGGGGACTTTACAAAACTTCAGATGATGGTGGAAAAACTTGGTCCAAAGCCATTCAAATCCCTCCTGGGATGCTTGGTCCAGTGAAAAATAAATCGGTGACACTTTCTGACGGCACTTTACTCCATCCAAGTAGCTTCGAAACGAATGGTATATGGAGTATGCATGTAGAAACTACAGACTCGGATATACAAAATTGGAAAAAGATAGATATCAACAATGGCGATTTGCATGCTATTCAACCCACCGTCTTATTTTATCCAAACGGAAAACTGCAAATGCTTGCACGTACACAAGAAGATGTGATCGGAACGACTTGGTCTACTGACAATGGAAAAACTTGGAGTACTATGGAAGCCACGAGCTTGGTCAACAATAACTCGGGAATTGATGCTGTTACCCTGCAAAATGGAATACAGTTATTGGTGTGCAATCCTATAAAAGACGGAAGAAATAAGCTTTCACTATTGATGTCAATGGATGGCGTGAATTGGGAAGAGCTACATGTATTAGAAGACCAGCCAAAAGGAGAATTCAGCTACCCAGCAATCATCCAGGGAAAAGATGGGAAAGTTCACATCACTTACACTTATAATAGAGAGAAAATAAAGTATGTCGCTTTGGCTCTAGAATAAGCATTTTTGCAAAAACTAGTTTAAATCAAAACGAGCGATCCGAAATTCAGATCGCTCGTTTTGTTTGTAATATACTTCTGTAAACAGATCTACTAGGTACCTGAATCAAAGGTCAAATAATTCCAGAGTATCTAGATTATGTCAAGGTATTTCTATTAGAATAATTCCTCTATCGCCTGACTGTCACTACTATCTAAAATCCCTCAACTAACGATAGGAGTCTCGAATCCCTCGTCAATCGCAAATCGAAATTCGTAAATACAATCGACTCACATTTCCTTCATCTCACTTACCACCTTTGTGATGGTTTGCTTCGCATCACCGAAGAGCATCAAGCAATTTGGATAGCCAAACAACTCATTTTCTACTCCTGCATAGCCTTTGCCCATACTTCTTTTGGAGACAATCACCGTTCTTGCTTTGTCCGCATTTAGGATTGGCATGCCGTAAATCGGGCTTTGAGGGTTATTTCTGGCTGCCGGATTTACAACGTCATTTGCTCCTACGATCAGCACCAAATCAGTATTCGGAAATTCATCGTTGATATCATCCATTTCGATTAGCTTGTCATAGGAAATATTAGCCTCTGCGAGTAGTACGTTCATGTGCCCTGGCATTCTTCCTGCCACTGGGTGTATAGCAAACTTAAAGTCGATGTTACGCTTTTCGCATTGCTCCATGAGTTCACGGATCACGTGCTGAGCCTGAGCTACAGCCATTCCATATCCTGGAACTACAATCACTGAAGAAACTCCATCAAACAACATGGCCGTTTCCTCTACTCCTATCTCCTTCACAGTAATAGAAGGACCATCTCCTTGTGCTTCATTCACTGTCTGCCCAAATCCACCCAAGAGCACATTGATCAAGGATCGGTTCATGGCTTTGCACATGATCTGCGTAAGGATAATTCCTGATGCACCGACTAGTGATCCAGCAACGATCAACACATTATTATTAAGGATAAAACCCGTGGCACAAGCGGCCATTCCAGAGTAGGAATTCAGCAAGGAAATCACCACCGGCATATCAGCTCCTCCGATCGGAATCACGGTCAAAACACCCAAGAGCAAGGCAATGACAATCAAAACAATGATTAGCATAGGGTCTGTTTGATCCATTACTGTAAAAACTGCAGCGGCAAGGAAGCCTAGGAACAACACCAGGTTGATCGCATGCTGACCTTTAAAGGTAATCGGCGAACCGGAGATATTTCCATTCAGCTTCAGGTAAGCAATCAATGATCCGGTAAACGTAAGTCCCCCTATAAAAACCGAAACGATAATACTGATCACCGTCACCAACTCTATAGACTCCATATTGACTTCTGTGCGGAGGAAATAGTCTGAAAGCGCAACAGAAAAAGATGCTAAACCACCAAATCCATTGAATATCGCTACCATTTCCGGCATCTTGGTCATCTCTACTTTATTGGCATAATACAAGCCGATCGCTGATCCTACTACTATACAACCTACTATCTCAACTAAAGAAATGGCATCAATCTGAAGCAAAGTTGCCACAATGGCAATAAACATTCCCAAGGCTGAAAGACGGTTTCCCTGTCTAGCAGATTTGGTCTTGTTCATCATTTTCATCCCCAATACAAACAATACCGAGGAGACTAAATAGGCTAATTCTATGGCTACACTCATTTCTTCTTGAACATTTTAAGCATACGATCTGTGACAGTGTAGCCGCCGACTACGTTGATGGTGGCGAGCACCAAGGCGATCATACCAAGCCACTTACTAATGGTGGTATAGCCCATTTCGTTACAGGCAAGCAAGGCACCGACTATGGTGATTCCAGAAATAGCATTGGAACCAGACATCAAAGGTGTATGCAAGGTTGGGGGAACTTTAGCGATTAGCTCAAACCCTAGGAAACTTGCAAGTACAAGTATATAAATCAGAATTATTAATGCTTCTGAGCTCATAATTTGAAAAGGTTAATTCGACTTAGTTAATATTTTATTAGTAAACTCATGCACCACCTGGCCTTCGTAGGTAATCAAAACACCTTTGGTGATTTCCTCCTCACGGTCCAGATTGAATCCATCTTTGGTGGCTAGGTGCATAAGAAGCGTACTAATATTAGTTGCATACAATTGACTTGCATTCGTTGAAAGTAATGATGGCAAGTTGGACTCACCGATAATAGTCACGCCATGTTTTTTCACGATTTGGTCTTTTTCGGAAATCTCACAATTTCCCCCAGACTCCACGGCCATATCTACGATCACAGCACCTTTTTTCATGGTTTTCACCATTTCTTCAGTCACAAGAATTGGCGACTTCTTCCCCATCACCAACGCTGTTGTGATGACTAAGTCTGAATCCTTAATCTTGTTTTGAATGAGTTCTTTTTGCTTTTGCAAAAACTCAGCGGAAACCTCAGCAGCATATCCTCTCTCCACCTTCACTTCCTCAGCACCTTCCACAGTTAAGAATCTACCTCCAAGCGATTCCACTTGCTCTTTGGTTTCAGGACGGACGTCAGACACTTCCACGACAGCCCCTAAACGCTTGGCCGTCGCGATTGCCTGTAGTCCTGCAACACCTGCTCCGAAAATCAAAACCTTGGCAGGGGTGATTGTGCCTGAAGCAGTCATCATGAGTGGAAATATTTTTTCCAAATGATTTGCTCCCAAAATCACAGATTTATAGCCTGCAAGATTGGCCTGAGAGCTTAAGCAATCCATCTTCTGCGCTCGGGAAATCCTCGGAACAGCATCCATAGAAAAGGACATGATGGATTTTTTATTCAGTTCCTCCAGAATCTCAGGGTGATTGTAGGCATACATTATAGACATGCAAGCACTTCCATTCTTCATTTCGGATACTTCTTGCTTTGTAAAAAGATTAACTTTCAGCAATAGGTCTGCACTAAAAACATCCTGAGAAGAACCGACTGTAGCTCCTGCATCTTTGTAATCTTGATCCGAAAAATTAGACCCAACACCAGCATCTTGCTCCACTGTGACGGTAAACTCTTTCTTGATTAACTGCTTGATGACATCAGGACTAAGTGCAACCCGGCGCTCACCTTCCTTTGTCTCTTTTAAAACTCCTATTTTCATTTTAGGCTTGTTGAATTTGTTTAGTTCAGAGCTACTCTTCTAAATATATTCAAAGAAACTAGGAAAAATTAGCTTGAGCCACCTGCATTATCCTGATTTTTTACTATTTCATGATATTTTCTTTCGAGAAACCTCCAATTCAAAAAACAAAACTTTAACCAAAAAACAGGATCTCACCAACTTGTACCATCGATTGCACATACTTTTTAAACCAACTTTCTAAGGTTACAAACAATTTTTTTAGAAGAAGTCTAGAATATCACCCCATGTCACTGGAAAATTCAATTTTTACATATTTTCTTGCTATACCATTAATCATTTCATAACCATAGTTTAAAAACAATCAGGATTCATCAAAAAAAATAAATCCCTATTTTGGGTCACTTATTTGACCATAAACTTATAACCTCATGCGCAAACACAATAAAAATCCGCAAGGACAAACCCGTCGGGATTTTATAAAAAATGCAGCAATTGCCTCCTCTTTTATGATTGTTCCTCGTCACGTTCTAGGCGGAGTTGGATTTATTGCCCCAAGTGATCAATTAAATCTAGCTGCTATAGGAGCAGGTGGAAAAGGAGCCAGCGATATTAGAAATGCATCTGTAAATGGCAGAGAACGGGTAACTGCACTTTGTGATGTTGATTTTTCGGGTTCTGCAAAGGCTTCGGTAGAGCGTTTCCCAGACGCAAAACTTTATGCGGATTTCCGCAAAATGCTCGATACAGAGAAAGATATCGATGCAGTAACCATTTCCACCCCAGATCATGTCCATGGTCCTGCTGCAAAATATGCGATGGAGCGCGGCAAGCACGTATATGTGCAGAAACCAATGACGCATAACATCAAAGAAGCAAGAATGCTCACTGAGATGGCGAGAAGTCAAAAGGTAGTAACCCAGATGGGCAACCAAGGTGGATCGAACGAACTGTTGAAACTTGTCCAGAAATGGGTAGATGACGATAAAATCGGTAAAATCTCCAAAGTAGAAGTCTGGACAAACAGACCTGTATGGCCTCAAGGCGGTGCATTTCCTAAGCCAAACCCAAGTGCCAAGCCAGATGCCTTGAACTGGGATCTGTGGTTAGGTCCATCTCCTGAGATTCCTTACACCCCAGAACTGCATCCGTTCAGCTGGAGAGGTTGGTGGAATTATGGAACCGGTGCACTAGGCGATGTGGGATGTCACTTGATTGATATTCCATTTAGAACTTTAGGGCTGCATTATCCTACTGACGCAGAATGTAGTGTAGGATCTGTGTACAGCGGCATGTGGACACCGGATTATCATCCTGATGGCTGCCCTGCTTCTTCCTTTATCTCGTTGAACTTTGCAGCTACCGCTAAAAGCAAGGCTCCTATTAACATGACTTGGATGGATGGTGGCATCAAACCTGCACATCCGGATATTATTCCTGCAGACCAGGAAATCGGTGGTGGAGCAAATGGTGTATTGATCATCGGTGAAAAAGGAATTATCGCTACTAACATCAATGACAGTTCTCCATTGATGCCAAAACTATATTTGAATGACGGCACTCAGGAATTTGGCCCTCAAACGGAAGAAAACATCGAGCCTGAGTATGGCCACCAGAGAAAATGGGTAGATGCGTGTAAGGCTGGATTCGGAAGTGAAGAGCACAAAGGATTGACTTCCTCTTTTGATTATGCTGGCCCAATGACCGAAACAGTTTTGATGGGTAACCTAGCCATTAGAAGTTACATGCTGAGAAGAGAAAACAGCAAAGGTCAGCAAGAATTCTACGGACGTAAAAAATTACTTTGGGATGGTGACAAATTGCTAATCACCAACTTTGAAGAAGCCAACCAATTTGTAGGAAGAACGTACAGAGAAGGATGGGAGATGTAATTCATCACCAGAAATAAATCATTCGAAACCCGTTCAAATTGATTTTGAACGGGTTTCGATATTTTAATGTATATAGCAGTAAATCATCCAAATTAAGAACCTTCTAACCTAAAACGCTCAAACCGGCTTGTATTAATCAGGTTTTAGTAAAGTTTTGAGACTAAAACGAAAATTATTTTAGAAGGAAGCAACAAAAAATAGGATTTTATCCTTAAATACTTTGCTTAGTTTTTTTTTAAACGACAAGCATTCTTAGATTGGCAACAATTAAATAACTAATAAATGGCACAAATGATTAAAAAGGGAAAAGAGCTAATTCGTATCTGCCCTACCAACACGCTTAAAATTGAATTTTCTATCGATGAGGGCGAGACTTGGAATCAACGATATATGGGGAATCCAGCCAGTCCAGGAGAATTTACAGACTTAGCAGACGGCGGTAAAGAATTGTTAGGAGAAGGTCCAAAAGGAAGTTTCTACTCCAAAAACAAAGGAAAATCTTGGCATAAAAGATAATTTTCAACGAATACTCAGAATTCGATTAAGGCTAAAGGCTTTATTAGTAACTCCAATTTAGAACTACTGAAATTTTTGCTTTTCCTTAAAGCACCGATAACACCAAAAGTTTACGCCAATAAATTAGTTAAAATTGATGTTGAACAGATTGGAGAAATGAATGCTAAGTCTGACTTTGCGTCAACGCTCTCTCTTTGATCAGATCTCTTTTAATACATTTATTGGTATTAAACTTCGCCAAACTCTAAGAGTCTAACAAGAAATAAATTCTTTAAGCCATGCTGAAAAAAATCGGATTAGTCATTTTAGTAGTTTTTGTAGCCATCCAGTTTATTCCTTACGAAAAAAATGAAGGGACACCAGCTGGTAACCCCATTTCAGGTAGTTACAATATCCCAGACAATGTCAACAAGCTATTAATTAATGCCTGTAACAATTGTCATACTAACACTTCTGAATATCCATGGTATGCGAGCGTTGAACCAATTGGTTATTGGCTGAATAGTCATATCCAAGATGGGAAAAGACATTTGAATTTTGACGAATTCACCAATCGCCCATTGGCCTATCAGAATCATAAGCTGGAAGAAACGATTGAAATGGTAGAGGAAAAGGAAATGCCAATTGAATCTTACACTTACTTCGGATTGCATCCAGAAGCTAATCTTTCTGATGCAGATAGAAAGGTGATTGTCGACTGGGCTAAAGACCAGATGGCATATCTGAAAGCCACCTATCCAGCAGACAGCTTGGTGATGAAAAGAAGAAGCCCTCCTCCAGCACAGTAGAAGTTGTATTCCTTTTATACAAAGGATTAAAATCCGTACAAAACAAAAAAACCTGGCTCAGACAACTCTGAGCCAGGTTTTTTTTATGAAGTTTTAGCCTAATCAACCGCCCCATCCTTTGTATAAAAGGAGGCTTCTTTACTTTCTTCAGATAAAGAAATATTGGTAAAACCCACCCTATTTCTTTCCCCTACTATTTCCCCGTTCTCGAGCTTTTGCCATGCAATAGAAGTTGGTAAGCTTACACCATTTACTTCAGCCCATTTATCGTACTTAATCCAGCTTGGAGGCCCTGGCTTCAGCTCTTTCCCAAAGGTCGCTTTATATCCCAACCATGCCATTTTGTTGGTTTCAGGATGGTAATGAAGCAGGTAAACATCATCCGGTGCCTCACCCACGTTGGCTTGGTAGGTGATTTTCACTCCAGGATAGCTTATTCCTTCATATACCATCGGCTCAGCTGTTTCATAATTGATCCCTTCGTCAGCAAGGACAAAAGGCATAGCATAAAAATAAAACATCAGATCATGTCTGTAAGAAGGGTCTCCCTTGTATTCTTCTTCTTTATTCAATGACCAAGCCGTAACTCCATCAAAACCTATGTCGTATGCCGGGGCCATTACTCTATCCATCCTAGAATGTAGATCAATCGTATGCACTTCATCTAAGCCTTCCTTAGGAATTGAAAACGACAAGGTTTTCATTCGATCCCACTTCTCTAATCCGCCGTGAGCTTCCAATACATTCCATAATTCCTGGGGGATACGTTGTTTTTTGAGGTCGTAATGCTTTTTATTTTGGGTATCACAAGCTGACAAACTAAGTACTAATAAACTAACTAGGATAAAATTCTTCATAAGTTTAAAAGTGCTTGAAAATGATTTACCATACAAGATGAAGTACCCCATTAATAGTCGCCTAGCAGACAAAAGATCACTATCTTATTCCTTCAATCTCAACCTTACAAATCCAACTAGCAGTCGCTGTTAGAACAAAAGCTAGCTGAAGCAATAACTATCTTAGGATAAATACCTATTCTTTACGCGGTATCCCCTATTTTTAAATCATGAGCAAAATCCAAGATACCGAAGTCAAATGGGGAATTTTAGGCGTAGGAAATGTCTGCGAAGTGAAATCCGCACCCGCCATGAACCTCATCCCCAATAGCAAAATAGTCGCGGTGATGCGCCGCTCTGAGGAAAAAGTAAAAGACTACGCCAAAAGACATGGCGTAGCTAAATGGTACACTTCTGCTCTTGATCTGATTAATGATCCAGAAGTGAACGCGATCTACATTGCCACTCCTCCCAATGCACATTTAGAGTTGGCAAAGCTTGCAGCAGCTGCAGGCAAACCTGTTTATGTGGAAAAGCCTATGGCGAGAACGCATCAGGAATGTCTGGAATTGATTGAGGTGTGCAAGCAAGCAAATGTCCCGCTATACATCGCCTATTACAGACGAGAACTTCCGCATTTCCTCAAGATCAAAGAATTGATGGATGCGGGAGTATTAGGAGAAATCCGAACTGTGCACATTAATCTCAAGCAAAAGCTAGATGCGAGTTTAATCACCAAGGTTGAGACCAACTGGCGTGTTGATCCTGAGCTTGCTGGCGGTGGATATTTCTTTGACTTAGCTTCACATCAGTTAGACTTATTGGATTTTTTCTTTGGAAAAATCATCCATGCGAATGGATTTGCTTCCAATCATGCAAAAACCTATAAAGCTGAAGACATTGTGACGGGGAGTTTTGTATTTGACAGCGGAGTACTTGGAACTGGCAACTGGTGCTTCACAACTTCTGAGAATGCAGAAATAGACGAAACGATTATCTACGGTAGCAAAGGTAAAATCAGCTACGCCACCTTTGGTAAAGGCGAATTCATTCTGGAAACGGATGAAAAAGGAACTGAAAAATTCTCTTTTGAACTCCCAAAACATATTCAGCAACCCTTGATCAAAACCATTGTTGGTGATTTGCTAGGAACTGACACATGCGCTAGCACTGGCGTCAGTGGAGCCAGAGCAAACTGGGTGATGGACCAGTTGGTGAAGGAAAGAGTATAATTATTTACCCTGGTGAGCACAGAGAGTTACGTGGAGGCCACAGTTCCATCGCCTCGATTTGTGCCTGCCTTGCGGGTAAGCAGGTCGCTACAAACCAAAACAAAAAATGTTTGCGAAAACAAAAACTGTGGCGTTAGATACACTTTTCTCCATTTTATTTTCCTCATCCGAATTATATCCTCCCCTCTTCAGTTTACTCTTGCATGTAGCATTTCGCTACTTTCAACTATTCATTTTTAATCATCACAAACAATGGATTTAAAATTAGAAGACAAAAAAGCATTCATCAGTGGATCCACAGCAGGAATCGGTTTTGCTATCGCAAAGAGATTCTTGGTAGAAGGAGCTACTGTCATCATTAACGGAAGATCACAAGAAAGTATAGATAAAGCCATTTCAGAACTGAAAGCGGAAACTGGATCGGATAAAGTCACTGGAATTCCAGCTGACTTCTCCAAAGTTGAAGAAGTGGACAGCTTATTGAAAGCGCTTCCAGAAGTTGATATTTTGATCAACAATGCCGGCATCTTTGAACCGAAAGCTTTTGCGGATATTCCTGACGAAGATTGGCTTAGGTTTTTCGAAGTCAATGTACTTAGTGGAATCAGACTTGCCCGACAGTATTTCCCTAAAATGCTCGCCAAGAACTGGGGTAGAATCATCTTTATTTCAAGCGAATCTGGAGTTTTCATCCCAGACGAAATGATCCATTACGGAATGACCAAAACTGCGCAACTTGCGGTCAGCCGTGGTTTGGCTGAACTCACAAAAGGCTCTAATGTCACAGTGAATTCAATCCTTCCTGGCCCAACCAAATCCAAAGGAGTAGGCAAATTCATCGAAGATATGTCTGAGAAAAGTGGAAAAACAATACAGAAAGTAGAGGAAGAATTCTTTCAAGATATGCGACCTACATCACTCATTCAGCGGTTTGCCGCAGTCGAAGAAGTGGCTGATACAGTTGTCTACTACTCCAGTCCTCTGGCATCTGCTACCAATGGTGCATCCATCCGCGTAGAAGGCGGATTAGTTAAGTCAATTATTTAAATAAGTTTTGCCTGATCGGTAAAAACAATGTTTATTGATCAGGCAAAACCTCTTTTTAAAACACATGCTAAAGGATATTTTTGGAAAGGCAGGCCTTTCTACCCCATCATTCAGTCTCCTTCACAGACTTCAACTCATTTCTTTTGCATTCCTTTTTCTATTGCTAAACTCCTTTGCTTTTGCGCAGCAAAGTGAAACTGACTGGCTACTTTTTCAGTCCTCCAATCCCGCAGAACTAATTACGAATTCTGAAAATGAGCTCATTTTGAGTAACGGCCTCGTGCAGCGAAGCTTTCACCTAGCTCCAAATCTTGTTTGCTTTGATTTCAAAAATTTAATGAATGGAGAGCAGTTGCTTCGCTCAGTTTTGCCAGAAGCAATTGTGACCATTGACGGCAAAGAATATGCAGTGGGTGGAAAGCTTGATATCTCAGAAAAAGCATATTTTCTGAACAAATGGCTTGACGAAGTGCAAACTGGAGAAAACAATTTTCAATACCAGAATTACACTGTTTCTGAAATCACTCCGCATTTCCAAACCAAAACAGCTTTCTGGACTGCCCAACCCTTGTCAACAAAAGGCATTAAAGTTTCATTTTCCTATGCTCATCCCAACTTGCCAGGCTTAGCGCTGACAGTTCATTATGAGATTTTTGACAATATACCGCTGATCTCAAAGTACCTGACGATGGAGAATGAAGGGAGTAATTCATACAAAATCGATCAGGTAAAGCATGAGCTTCTTGCAGTAGTGGAGGAGGAATCTGCGGTAGTAGGTGCCACAGAAAAAATGAAAAAACAGCATCAGTTGTATGTGGAAAGCAATTTTGCTTTCAATAATGCCATGCACGCCGAACTAAGCGACCAGGCTTCCCATTGGAAAATGGACTCCAGCTATACTTCTCAGGTGAATTACAATTATGAAACGCCGGCTGTTTTGGAAATCTATCCGGACAAAGGAATTGGAATACTCCTTGAAAAAGATTCCAGCTTTGAATCCATTCGAAGTTATGAGTTGGTTCTAGATAGTTACGATCGGGAGAGAAATGGATTAGCCAGGAAAAAGATGTATCGGACAATAGCTCCTTGGGTACTTCAAAATCCTATTTTCATGCATTTGGTCAGCAAAAATGACGAGCAAGTGAAAACTGCAATTGAACAATGCGTGGCCACAGGATATGAGGCTTTAATCCTAAGCTTTGGCAGCCATATTAACATGGAGGATGACTCGCCTGAAAATATTGCAAGGTGGAAGTCTCTTGCAGCGTATGCACATGCCCGAGGGATTAAAATCGGTGGATATTCACTTTTCAGTTCCAGAACTATAGATGCCGAAAACGATGTGATCAGTCCTATTACGGGTAAGCCGGGTGGAGCATTTTTTGGAAATGCACCTTGTCTAGCTAGCGAATGGGGTTTGGATTACCTTGAGAAACTGAAAAGTTTTTACATCGCAACAGGATTTGACATTTTTGAAAATGATGGGCCATATCCAGGTGATGTCTGCGCTTCAACTTCTCATCCTGGACATAAAGGATTGGAGGATTCACAATGGATTCAGATGAATCTCCAAAAGGGACTTTATCATTGGATGAATGCAAAAGGAATTTACATCAATGCACCGGATTGGTATTTTCTGGATGGCTCTCATAAGATCGCAATGGGCTACCGAGAAGTGAATTTTGCCCTTTCCAGAGATCAGCAGAAAATCCTCAATCGCCAAAACATCTACGATGGTACTTGGGAGAAAACTCCTTCTATGGGCTGGGGATTTGTCCCGCTGACTGCTTACCATGGAGGCGGTCCAGATGCAGTTTTGGAACCTCTTGCGGATCATTTGGCAGACTACAAGCAACTGATGATGCAATATTACGGAGCAGGAATCCAAGCTTGCTACCGGGGTCCACGGCTTTATGACACCAATGAGACCAAAGAAATGGTGACTGAAGTAATCGATTGGTACAAAAAATACAGAGATCTTCTCAATGCGGACATTATCAGACTTAGAAGAGCAGATGGGCGAGATTGGGATGGCTGGATGCATGTGGACCCGACTGGGCAAGCAAAAGGCTTGGCAATGCTTTTCAATCCTACAGAAAAAACAATCCAAAAAACCATCAATATCCCATTTTATTACACGGGATTAGACCAAGTTGCGAATGTCTCAATGGAGGGAAAAGACCCCAAATCCTACCAACTTAATCGCGACTTCTCCATTGATATTCAGATAGAAATCCCTGCTGGGGGTTATACCTGGTTTGTAGTAGAGTAGATCGCTGAACTGATAAAAATCAAAATTTTCCGCTCAAAAAATAATTAAGGCAAAATCTTATTTTTTCATAGTGACACAATATATTTAACAATATTGTCAGATCTCATGCATTAATGCTGTAAGTCAGTCTAGAAGGGATTGCATCACTTGAGACAAGTAATCAAAATTAAACAACTCACTTAGTGAGCTGTTTAATTCTCATCAATCTGCCCAAAAAACAACCTATGAAACACGCCTACCGATCAATTGCTACACTGAGCTTCGCACTGCTGCTGGGATTTTTCTCCTGCTCTAAACCCGAGCAGCCAGAATCAACCGAAAAACCAGATGAAAATCGATTTACAAAGGTTGTCCTAACCGAAGGAATGGATGAACCTATGGAAATGACTTTTCTTCCAAACGGAAAAATTCTTTTTGTAGAAAGAAAAGGGGCTGTGAAAATTCTTGATGAAAAGACAGGAGAAGTGACTTTGGTTGCTACCATTCCTGTCAATACTAAATACACCAACAAAGAAGGAGTAGTTCGTGAGGCAGAAGAAGGTCTGATGGGCGTCATCGCACATCCTGACTTTGAGAAAAACCACTGGATCTATTTGTACTATGCTGATCCTGTGGATACGCAACATATTTTGACCCGCTGGGAATTAGATGGAAATACCCTGGTGGAGTCATCCAAGAAAGTGCTTTTGGCCGTGCCTACCCAGCGTCAGGAATGCTGCCATACCGGGGGAGGGATGGTCTTTGATCAGGAAGGAAACCTTTACTTAACTGTGGGAAACAATACAGTGAACCCACGTTCTGGAACCTCCAATTTGGATGAGCGTCCAGGATATGAAAACTCAGACGATCAACGTGCACCAGGAAACACAAATGATTTGAGAGGAAAAATACTTAGAATTCATCCTGAAGACGATGGCACTTACACCATTCCAAAGGGTAATCTTTTTCCAGAAGGAACAGAAAAAACAAAGCCTGAGATCTACACCATGGGCCATAGAAATCCCTGGAGACCAACTTTGGATAGCAAGACCGGCTATTTGTACTGGGGTGAAGTAGGTCCGGATGCTGCTAAAGATTCGATCTGGGGACCAAGAGGATATGATGAATTTAATCAGGCAAAAGGACCTGGCTTCTTCGGATGGCCATATTTCATCGGAGATAATATCCCCTACAATCGACATGATTTAGAAACAGACACCTATGGCGAGCCATTCGACGTGAACAAACCGGTAAACGAATCTGTGAATAACACTGGGCTTCGTGAATTGCCAACACCAGTAGTTCCTGCGATGATCTGGTATCCGTATGGAGTTTCTGAGCAATTCCCAATTTTGGGAAGCTCTGGAAGAAGTGCCACTGGAGGTCCAGTTTTTAGAAAAGCTGATTTTAAAGCAGATGCTCCATATGTTTTTCCTGCATATTATGAAGGCAAATGGCTTCTGGTGGATTTCATGCGAGGCTGGATCATGTCAGTGACCATGGATGCCAATGGAGATTTTGAATCCATGGAAAGATTCCTTCCAAATGAGACTTTCAGTTCTGCTATTGATATGGACTTTGGTCCTGAAGGTGCACTTTATGTTTTGGAATATGGTAGTGCTTGGTTTCGTGGAAATGCCAATTCCAGAATTGTAAAAATTGAATATAATGCAGGAAACCGCAAGCCTAATGTAATGGCTACTTCGGATAAGATGTCAGGAGCAATTCCTTTTACTGCCAATTTCTCGTCCGAAGGTACCGACGATTATGATGAATACGATCAGCGCAACTTGGAATATACCTGGAAAATAAATGGCGTAAATGGTAAGACTTCCGAGTTAAAAGGGGCTGATGCTTCCTTCACATTTGAAGAAGAGGGCAAACATCAGGTGACACTTACCGTAACTGACACCAAAGGCGAATCGAATACATCTACCTTCGATGTCATTGCAGGAAATGCAGCACCTAAAGTCAGCATTGATTTCAAAGGAGCTAATAAGTCATTTTACTTTGGCGAAAACACCTTGCCCTACAGCGTTACTGTAACAGACAATGAAGATGGTAGTACGGCAGACGGTACAATTCTGGTGAATGAAGTTGCAGTTACTTTTGACTATGTGCCATCAGGATTTGATCCAATACAGATTGCATCCAAGCAAAGCGGAGTAGAAGCCGAAGCTTTGGAAAATATCGGACGAAATCTTATAGAAACCAGCGATTGCAAATCCTGTCATCAATATTCAGAGACTTCTATTGGACCTAGCTATGATGCAGTGGCAGGGAAATATGAAAACATCCCTGAAAATATAGATATGCTGGTGGACAAAATTATCAATGGTGGATCTGGAGTCTGGGGCGAGCATGCTATGAGTGCCCACCCGCAACTTTCGAAAGCTGACGCAAAACGGATGGTGGATTACATCATGAATATGAATGCGGTGAAAGCTACAGTAAAATCTTTGCCTTTGGATGGCTCAGTGAAGACCATCATTCCTTCAGACGAAGATGGTCAAGGAAGCTTTCTCCTTCACGCAGCATATACAGACAAAGGAAATGGAAATGTTCCGGCATTAGCTGGAAGCGACTACGTTGCTTTAAGAAATCCATACTTAGATCCTCAAACTGCTGAAATCAGAAAAGGAGTAAACTTGCTCACCACTCCTAGTGTAAATTTCTTTATGATAGGTGATCAATCTCATATCGGTTTCAAAAATCTGGATCTAACCGGCATTAAGGAAATCACTGTGTATGCCAGCATCAGTGATAGAGTGGACGCCAAAGGCGGGTCTGTGGAAATAAGAATTGATTCACCCACCGGAAAACTGATCGGGCAATCCGAACCATTGGTGGCCAAACAAGGTGGAGGTTTTAGACCACCTGCCGGAATGGATTTCAATGAATGGAGAAGAGGAAATTCTAGTTTGGGAGTTGTCACATTGTCCCCTTTCGAAGGAAAACATGATGTATACATAATTTTCAAAAATCCTGCTGTAAAGGGAGAAGAAATCCTCATGAGTGTCAATGAGGTGCAGTTTGTAAGTACTGCTCAGTAAAAGTTTAGCTTATCATCCAACAGCCCTGTTTCATTATGAGACAGGGCTGTTCCTTTTTAGTACTTCTTCGAAAGCTGAACACAAAAAGAGCATAATCAGGAAAGCTGCGAAGAAGCGAAACCCATAAATTTTCTTATCGAAAACGCTATAATTGCCCCATAGGGGCAAACTATGGGTAGCTAAATAATGTCTGGAAACAATTGCTGTGCCTATGGGTACAGCTACATTTGGCAAAAATCTGAAGGCTTTCGCCAAAGTGGTTATTATACTGAAGCCCAGAAAGATCTAAAGACTTCTATTCTATACGTCTCAAACACTAGCAGTCTGAAGACTGCATTTCATTAGGTACGGCAAATTAGAGCTTGTCAGGCTGAGCGAAGTCGAAGCCCAACAAAATTTCTAACATCTTTCCCCATTCATCAAATCAACCCACAAACAGGATAGGTTTACTCAACAAAACCACTATTTTTCAATTGTAAGATAAGTAAGCTCCTAATCCTGAGCACTTATTGTTAAATCTTATTTAGAGGACTGCATTGAAAAATCAATCTCAAACCCATTATTTACTTTCATTATTCTTCCTTCTCATAGGAGGTTCACTTTTTATTAATTTTTCAGCATTTGGACAGACTGTAGTAGTAGAAGAATCTGCTTTTTGGCTTTGGCAATTCCTAGGTAGACTTCATCCACTAATCGTCCACTTTCCTATCGCACTAATCGTGGTGGCGGCTTTGATGGAGCTCTTCACCTTCGGGAAATTTAATTCCAAGATCAGGCCTGGAATTCTGATTTTAGCAGTTATTGGCGCCGTTAGTGCAATTTTAGCAGCTCCCATGGGTTGGCTTTTGGCAACAAATGAAGGAACATCCGGTGAACTTCTGGATCTGCATCAATGGATAGGAATTGGAACCGCGATTCTGAGTCTTGTTACGATATTCTTCCTCTCCAAAATCAGAACCAACCCCAACCCTACCCAGATAAAAGCCTTTAGAGCCACACTTTTTTTAACTGCCATATCAGTATCAATTGCTGGACATTTTGGAGGATCACTTACACACGGGGAAGATTTCCTTACCGAGGTTTTGCCTAGCGGCATAGAGGATGAATCAGAAATAGAAAAAGCTCCGATCAACCTTGCTTCGTACAGCACAGAACTGACTCCTGACAAAGAGATGAAACTGATCGGGGAAGTTCGGATGGTCTTGGCGCACAACTGCTACAAATGCCACAGCGGAGCAAAGATCGAGGGGGAATTACGCTTGGATGAAAAAGAATTTGTTTTTGCCGGAGGCGAAAATGGTCAGATTCTAATCCCAGGAAATCCCGGAGAAAGTGAGATCATCCGCAGAATTAACCTCCGCAAAAATCACGAGGATGTGATGCCTTCCAAAGGCAAACTACTCAGCAAAGACGAACGAGATTTGATTGCCCTTTGGATTGCCAAAGGTGCACCTTGGCCAGATGGCGCTGCACAGCAGTCAGTGTATAGTGTTGCGGAACTGGCTCCGAGAAATCCTACCCTACCTGCTTACAAAGCTGGATTGGAAAACCCGATTGATCTTTGGGTGGATCAATATTTCCAGGCAAACAAGTTGGAATGGAAAGGCGTCGTGGACGACAAAACTTATCTCCGCAGGATCTATTTGGACATCACCGGAATGATTCCTAGTCCACAGGAACTGGATGATTTCAGAAGCGACTCTAGGCCTGACAAACGAAGGATCTGGCTTCAGGAATTATTGAGTCAATCAGATGATTATGCCACCCATTGGCTCACTTTCTGGAACGATGCCCTGCGTAATGACTATACGGGAACGGGATACATCACGGGAGGCCGATATAATATTAGCGACTGGCTTTACACTTCGCTCAGAGATAACAAACCTTACGATCAGTTCGTCAAGGAATTGCTCAATCCAACTGGAAAGTCCAAGGGCTTTATCGAGGGAATTAAATGGAGAGGAACTGTAAATGCCAGTCAGCGAACTGAAATGCAGGCTGCGCAAAATGTGGGGCAGGTGATTCTTGGATTGAATTTGAAATGTGCTTCCTGTCATGACAGTTTTATCTCTGACTGGAAACTGGAAGAGTCTTATGCTTTCGCAAATATTTTCGCAGACTCTACCCTGGAAGTGAGTCGCTGTGAAGTACCTACTGGGAAAATGGCTAAGACCAAAATTCTCTGGGAAGAACTGGGAGATATAGATAGTGCAGCCAGCAGGGCAGAAAAGCTTAGACAGCTCGCAGATAGATTGGTGCAGCCTGCAAATGGCAGAATGTACCGCACGATTGTAAATCGGGTTTGGAAGCAGCTGATGGGGCGTGGAATCGTAGAGCCCGTAGATGAAATGGACAACGAACCTTGGAGTCAGGATTTGCTGGACTGGCTGGCTTCAGAATTCGTGGAAAATGGCTATGACCTGAAGGAGTTGATATACCAGATTGCAAGTTCAATAATCTATCAATCCCAATCCATCGGGTACGAATCCTACGATGAGGTGATGGCGGATGATTATAAATTCAGCGGAATGGTGCGAAAGCGAATGACAGCCGAGCAATTTTCTGATGCGGTCAGTGAGATCGTCTATCCCCTTTTCACGGAGGAGGAAATCAAGTACAATCCCTTTCAGCTTCAGCAACCTGAATTGGCAACTCCAACATTTGCGAGAGCATCCCTTGTCGCAAATAATCCTTTCCTAACGGCTTTAGGAAGACCAAACCGTGAGATTGTATCTACGAGCAGAGAGGCGCAAGGGAGTTTGTTACAGGCACTGGAACTTACAAACGGAGAACGCTTGAATACTGCTTTGCTGAAAGGGGCAGAAAAATGGAATACTCAACTCAGCGATCCTGTTCAGATCACGGAGGAATTATACCTGAAGGCACTTAACCGTAAACCAAACGAGAAAGAACTGGCTATCGCAAAGTCGGCTTTAGGCGAAAAACCAGACGCAGCTAAAATCCAGGATTTATTCTGGGCGGTGATACTGTTGCCGGAGTTTCAGATGGTGGAGTGAAAAAGACGGAAGACGGAAGACGGAAGACAGAAGACGGGCGTATGTACTTCCCTAAATAGCGTTGACCGTTTGGTTCAACATTTATTTAATTCCATCG
>NZ_CAXBBX010000020.1:0-81977 GCF_963974365.1 uncultured Algoriphagus sp.
TTGAGTAAAACAGGAAAGGCTAGCCGAGTAATCGACTAGCCTTTTAAACTATCTACTTTTGAGACAGCCTCTTTGTACATTTGGTTACGAAAATTGACCTTAGGATTTCTTCTCCTTTTCATCAGATTTCAAATCGTCTCTGTCCTTTAATTTTTTGTCTTCCACATTCTTATTGAGAAACTCATTGATTTTGTCAATAGAAAAGGAAGAGGAAATCTCACCAAAGGAATTTATGTTCATCTTAAAGCCGTTCAAGTCTTCATGAACTTTTGGGTCTTCGTTTTTCTTTTTCTTCTTTGTCATAGCTTGTGTATTTAGCCGATTACTTCTAGAGTAGCTAACGCAAATCTGATTCGCTTGGCCACTTCTTCAGTCCCTAAAATAGCAAAAATCTCCATCAAATCAGGACCTGCACCTACACCTGTCACAGCCAAGCGAACCGCTTGCATTGATTTTCCTAATTTTAGTTCTTTTGCTTCGGCAGTTTCTCCAAGCAAAGCTTTAGCTTTTTCTGCATCGAAATCACCAGTGTGCCCTTCTAGTGTCTCTGCATAAGCAGTAAGGATTGTCACCGCATCAGCATTCCATCTTTTGCCTGCAATATCCTGATCAAATTTCGTAGGAGCTTCCACCACGAATCTACTTCCTTGCCAAATTTCTGCGGGGAAAGTCACGCGCTCCTTCATTAATGCTACCAAAGCTTCGGCTGTGTCCTGAATAATAGTTACTCCTTCTTTAGCGGCATCTGCTATCACATAGGGTGCTAAGTCTGCATTTGATTTTGCTCTCAAATACTGCTCATTGAACCACTTTGCTTTCGCGATATCAAACTTAGTCCCTGACTTACCGATTCGCTCTACCGAGAAAGCTTCGATCAATTCTTCCAAAGAGAAAATTTCCCGCTCATCGCCTGGATTCCAGCCAAGGAATGCCAAGAAATTCAAAAAGGCATCTGACAAATAACCTTGCTCACGGAAGCCAGCTGCCGTATCGCCATCTACCTTGTTTTCCCAATTCAGTGGGAAGACAGGAAATCCTAGCTTATCACCATCACGCTTGGAAAGCTTGCCGTTTCCGTCTGGCTTTAGCAAAAGAGGCAAGTGAGCAAATTCAGGCATGGTATCTTCCCAGCCAAAGAACTTGTAAAGCAATACGTGTAAAGGAGCTGAAGGGAGCCATTCTTCTCCGCGAATCACGTGTGTAATATTCATCAGATGATCATCGACGATATTTGCCAGATGGTAAGTTGGCATCCCGTCAGATTTCATCAATACTTTGTCATCTAGCGTAGCAGACTGCACCATCACCCAGCCACGGATCATGTCATTGAGTCGAACTTCTTCCTTGCGTGGGATCTTTACACGGATCACATAGGGTTCTCCTGATGCCAATCTTGCCTTCACTTCTTCTTCAGGAAGTGTGAGCGAGTTTTTCATCTGAGTTCTTGTGATGCTGTTGTATTGTGGTTGAACTACGCGCGCAGCGGTCAATCGCTCACGCATAGCTTCCAGTTCTTCAGAGGTGTCAAACGCATAATAGGCATGTCCAGCTTCTACCAAGTCCAGTGCATATTGCATATAGCTTGGCTTGCGCTCAGATTGTCGGTATGGTGCACATTCGCCAGGATTCCAAGGGCTTTCGTCAGGAGAAATCCCTAGCCATTCCAATGATTCTTTAATGTAATCTTCCGCTCCAGGTACAAATCGAGTTTGATCTGTGTCTTCGATTCTTAATAGGAATTTTCCGCCCATTTTGCGGGCAAAAAGGTAATTGTAAAGCGCGGTACGTACACCGCCAATATGTAAAGGCCCCGTCGGTGATGGAGCGAATCTTACGCGAACTTCTCTACTCATGGATTTTTATGTCAATACCCTCAATAGTAAAGCAGAGGGCTTGTTTTAGTTTACAGTCGGGGTGCAAAGATAGGGAATTGTAGTGGAAGCGGACCGTATTCACATATGTTACTAAGTTAAAAAAGCGTCTACTTAACCATATTTTCCTCAATGATATTTTATATAATTGCTACTAATCACTCATACTTCTTTCCACTTGAAGACTAATTAGCCATTTGAGATAAGAAACTACTTCAAATCGAGTTGTACTTTTTATTCTGAACTCTTATTGACTTCAGATGTTAATTAGCAGGGAAAAGCTGCTTTATATCAATCGTTGGAAATCATAAAGCACTAACTTTACCCCACCAACCTAGTATTAAAATCACAAGCTTTTGGATCGTCAGGATTTTCTTTCCATTTACCAATCAGACCCTATTTTTCAAACTATCGCCCATGAGATATCAAGTGGCGATAAGCTTACTCACCAGATAAAAGGACTATCTGGGAGTTTGGATATGGTGTTGTTTTCAGCACTTTATCAGGCCAAGGGTGGTTTTCATTTGATCGTGGCTCAGGATAAAGAGGAAGCTGCATACCTCAATTCGGATCTTCAGAATTTGCTGAATACGGAAGAGCACATGATCTTTCCTTCCAGTTTCAAGCGCGCATATCAATACGAGGAAATCGACAATGCCAATGTGCTGATGCGCTCGGAGATTCTGAATCTGGTGTTGGAGGAAAAGGGAAAATCACGCATCATCATTACTTATCCAGAGGCAATCTATGAGCGGGTAATCAACAAGAGATCACTCTTGGAGAATACCTTTTCTGCTAAAGTCGGGGAGCAAGTGGATATGGAATTTGTATCGGAAATTCTTGCCAGCTATGATTTTGAGCGGACTGAGTTTGTCTATGAACCTGGGCAATTTGCTATCCGGGGTGGGATTTTGGATGTTTTTTCATTCTCAAATGAAAATCCATACCGCTTGGAGCTTTTTGGAAAAGAGATTGAAAGCATCCGAACTTTCGATCCGGAATCGCAACTCTCTATTGCTAGCGTAGATCAAATTGCTTTGATTCCAAATGTTCAAACCAAACTTCTTCAGGAAGTAAGGCAGTCTTTTTTGGGATTTTTGCCTGAGCAGACGATTATCTGGATCAAAGATTATCAGCTGACACTTGATGTAATGGACGAATGTTTTCACAAAGCTTCTCTAGCTTTTGATCAGATCGTCAAAAAAACAAATAATACAAAAACAGTTCTCGGTCCTGGGGACTTATTTGATAAAGGAGCCGACTTTGCTACGCTTTCCACCAATTTCTCGCGAGTGGAATTTGGTAAGCAGTTTTACCTAAAGAATGCTAAGCAAACCACTTGGGAGTCGCAGCCGCAGGCTTCATTCAACAAGAATTTTGATTTGCTTGTCACCCAACTTTCAGAAAATGAAAAGAAGGGTTTTGTCAATGTTTTGACCGCTGAAAATGCCAAGCAAATCGATAGGTTGCTCGGTATTTTCAAAGAGTTGGATCCGACTTTACAAGTCCAAAGTATGCTTCTTGGCTTGCGCGAGGGATTTGATGATAAACAATCAAAAATAGCCTGTTTCACAGATCATCAGCTTTTTGAGCGTTTTCATCGCTATAAAACCCGAGATAAAGCCAGTAAATCCAAAGCCCTTACTATCAAAGAGCTGAAAGCACTACATCCTGGAGACTACATTGTTCATGTTGATTATGGTGTAGGTCGATTTGCAGGTTTGGAGAAAGTGGATGTAGCAGGCAAAATGCAGGAAGCGGTTCGCTTGATCTTCAGAGATGATGATTTGCTTTATGTGAATATTCACTCTTTGCACAAAATCTCAAAGTTTTCCGGGCAAGAGGGTACAGTACCTTCTATGTCTAAGCTTGGATCTCCGGATTGGGAAAACAAGAAATCCAGAGCCAAAAAGCAGGTCAAAGACATTGCAAAGGACCTGATTGCGCTTTATGCCAAAAGAAGGTCAGCGGCAGGATTTGCTTTTAGTCAAGATTCTGTTCTGCAAATTGAGTTGGAATCTTCTTTTATCTATGAGGATACACCTGATCAGGCTTCCGCTACACAAGATGTAAAATCGGATATGGAAAAATCTTATCCTATGGATCGCTTGGTTTGTGGAGATGTGGGATTTGGAAAAACTGAAGTAGCTATAAGAGCAGCTTTCAAAGCTGTAAATGATAGAAAGCAAGTTGCCATTTTGGTCCCAACGACCATTCTTGCCATGCAGCATTATCAAACTTTTAGTGAGCGATTGGAGAATTTCCCTGTGAAAGTGGAGTATATCAACCGCTTTCGCACTGCAAAAGAAATCAAGGAAATCATCGCTCAAGTAAAAACCGGAGAGATAGACATCCTTGTAGGTACTCATAGGATTGTCAATAAGGATATTGAGTTCAAGGATTTGGGTTTGTTGGTGATTGATGAAGAGCAGAAGTTTGGAGTGAAAGTGAAAGATCAGTTGAAAAATCTACGCTTGAATGTGGATGTTTTGACTTTAACAGCCACGCCAATTCCTAGGACATTACATTTTTCCCTCATGGGAGCAAGAGATTTGTCTGTGATCGCAACACCTCCTCCAAATCGTCAACCCGTCACCACCGAAGTTCAAACCTTTCAGGAAGAAGTGATACGGGATGCTGTTTCGTATGAACTGAGACGTGGTGGGCAAGTTTTCTTTGTTCATAATCGAGTGGGAGAAATTGATTCCATTGCCAATCTGATCATGAAATTAGTGCCTGATTCCAGAGTAGTTGGTGCTCATGGTCAGATGGATGGGAAAAAACTGGAAAAGGTCATGGTGGATTTTATTCACCACGAATACGATGTGCTGGTGTCTACTAACATCATCGAATCAGGTTTGGATATCCCTAATGCCAATACGATTATTATCAACCGAGCTCATATGTTTGGCATGAGTGATTTACACCAGATGCGCGGACGAGTTGGACGTAGTAATAAGAAAGCATTCTGCTATCTGCTAACGAAGCCTATGTCTGGCTTGACCGCAGAAGCAAGGAAACGTATGCAGACGCTGGAAGAATTCTCGGATCTTGGAGATGGATTTAAGGTGGCTATGAAGGATTTGGATATTCGAGGAGCAGGCAACTTGCTAGGAGCCGAACAAAGTGGATTTATCACCGATTTAGGGTTTGAAATGTATCATAAAATCCTCGATGAAGCTGTTCAGGAGTTGAAGGAAAATGAGTTTGCAGCTTTATTTGAAACCGATCTTTCGGAGAAGGTGAAGGTGTTGGTTCAGGACTGTACGATTGAGACAGATTTGGAATTACTGATTCCTGAAGAATACGTTGGAAATATCAGTGAAAGATTGGGGCTTTATTCGAAACTTGATGCGATCAAGAATGAAGAAGAGCTGAGTAAATTTTCCGCTATGCTGCTGGATCGATTCGGACCTTTGCCGGAATCTGTGGAGGATTTGATGGAAACGGTAAGATTGAGGTGGAAAGCGGAAAAACTTGGTATTGAGAAACTTGTGTTGAAAGGAAACCTGATGAAGTGTCACCTTCTTCCTTCTACCCGAGATGATTACTATTCCTCCGATATTTTCCAAAAAGTTATGCGATTTGCTCAGATGAATAGTAAACTTTGCAAAATAAAGGAGTACAAGAATCGTTTGATTCTTACATTATCGAATGTTTCTACGATTTCCAAAGCGCAGATCAAGCTAAAAGAAATGAATGAAGCCTGATTTTGAAATATTTTAATGGCATAAAAATTGCAGATTTGCCTACCGATTTTGTTGATTTTCTGGGATTTTGGTGGTTTTTTGCCAAATGGAATAAAAGGACTTCAACTCAAATCATTGGAAGTGCTTTACATTGCAATTATATTAGCACACTGAAAAAGACCTAAAACAATTAGAAATATGCGTCTGAGTAACAAATCATGGGGAATGTGGGTAGCAGCATTAGCGATAGCTGGAAGCTCTATTTTAACCTCTTGTAATAAAACTCCTGGCTATGGCAGAAGAACTGCAGATAAGCCTGGCAAAAAAAGTGCTACCACCGGAGCAGAGTTTAGTTTTGATGAAAACGATTCTACTCAATTTTTTGTAGCCAAAAATGCTGAGCAAATCCCAGGTCCAAACTTGAAGTTTATCCAAGGTGGTAGAGCCGTATTAGGTTCTCAGGAAGAGGATGTGATGGCTTTCCGTGATAATCAGGAAAGAACTGTAACCCTTGCCAACTTCTATCTGGATGAGACAGAAGTTACCAATAACGATTATAGAGAGTATCTTTTCGATATGGGTAAAAAAGTAAGTGCAGATTCACTTCTTAAACTTGAGCCTAAAGATAATGTATGGGCCGGCGGAGAAATGAGTTTCAATGACATGTACCAGTCATACTACTTCAGATTCCCAGGTTTCAACTTCTATCCTGTTGCAGGTGTTTCTTGGGTTCAGGCAAATGCCTACTCAAAGTGGAGAACTGAATATGTACAGGAAATAATCAGAAAAGAGAGAGAGATAGACTCCACATTTACTAAAAATCAGCTTATCGAAAGAGGTGTAGCCCTTGCGGATTATAGACTTCCAACAGAAGCTGAATGGGAATACGCCGCCAAAGCGATGATAGGTACTCAATACTTGGATGAAAATCAGGAATTCGGCCGAATCTATCCATGGGACGGAAGGGGTGTTAGAAATCCTTATAACGTAAAAAGAAAAGGTAAGCAAGGTGATTTCCTTGCCAACTTCAAAAGAGGTAGAGGTGATTACGGCGGAATCTCAGGTGGGCAAAGAAATGATGGAGACATTATTCCTACCAACGTCTACGATATGGCGCCGAATGATTTCGGATTGTACCATATGGCTGGTAACATGAACGAATGGGTTCAGGATATTTACCGTCCGCTATCCTATCAAGATGTAGATGATCTTAACCCGGTTAGAAATACAGGTATCGGTGATGAAGAAGATACCTACATGACTTCAATGCTTACAGATGAGTTGAGAGTTTATAAAGGAGGATCTTGGAGAGATGTAGCTTATTGGTTAGCTCCAGGTACAAGAAGATTTATGCATCAAGACTCAGCTACCAATCATATTGGTTTTAGATGTGCGATGATCTCCATCGGAGAGAAAGGCAACTAAGAAATAACGAATTCACGAAAAGCCCCACCAATTGATTTTGGTGGGGCTTTTTTCATGTAAATTCATTAATGCTCTATTTCGCTGGCTTCATCACGCCAGCATTGATTGCCACAGATATGTCATTTTCCTTTGGAGGAATAGGGCAGGCATATCCAGTTGCATACGCACAGAAGGGATTATAAGCCTTGTTGAAGTCCAGTTCTATTGTGGTGCCTGTAGGTATTCTCAGATCCATGTATCTTCCACCACCATATGTTTCTGCGCCATTGCTTTGGTCAGTAAACGGCAAGAAAAGATAGTCTATGTATTTTTCCTGAGTCCTGAGCTGATGACTTTGATAGATGTTTAATTGGTACTCTTTTCCATCCAAGGTAAAAGTTGCTATTCCATAGATATCGTAGTCTTTGATGGAATTGGCGGTTGTTTTCATTTGAAAGAGACTGGCTGGAGGAAGTTTTTCAAACTTAGCGGTCACATGATATTTCTGATCAATCGGAAAAAAATGATGTCCTTCGAACGCCTTTCTTTCCTGTGCTGTCAAAGGAGATTCTTCTGGGTTTTTAAACTCCTCATTCAGCTCATGCTGAAATTCGAGGATGGATTTCTCATACTCATTTTGAGCAAACAGACGGAGAGAAATTAGAAAAAGAGAACATGTGAAGAGAAGAAATGCTTTCATATAATGAAGTTCTTAGAAACTGTTGCAAAATATCAATAAGTTTTCAGAGTAATAAAGAAACTTACCAAAGTGAAATTTCAATTAGACTTAATGAGAAATTACAAGCTCTTCATTTTCAATGATTAATCTATTCTCGTTAAATTGATATCTAGAATTGATCACTTTTAACCTAGATACGAGTATGGAAAGCAAACATGGATTTTTGAAAATGAGTATTGCTGAATTTATCCCTTGGATTCAGTCTCAGCGTATTGCCCGAACCATTCTGACAGTTCAGCAACATCACACCTGGAGTCCTAACTATACCCATTTCAATGGGGAAAATCATTTCGATCGGCAGCTGGCTATGAAAAATCACCATGTGAGAAATAATGGCTGGAGCGATATAGGTCAGCATTTCACTACTTTTCCAGATGGTACTATTGTCACAGGAAGATCTCTGGAAGCTACTCCTGCATGCATTTTTGGTGCGAATAGAGATTCCATTTGTATTGAACATTTAGGCAATTTTGATAAGGATGGTGATAGGATGACTAATGAGCATAGAGAAACCATTGTCCAGATGACAGCGGCTCTTTGTGATAAATTCAGACTTCCAGTCAATACTTTGAGTATCATTTATCACCATTGGTTTGAACTCAGTACAGGAAAAAGAAACAATGGAATGGGCGGCAATAAATCCTGTCCAGGTACTAATTTTTTTGGTGGAAATAAGGTGGATGACTGCATGACTTTTTTCCTTCCTCTGGTGCATCAGGCGATTCAGGGTTCTCATCTCACTACCTCTCCTCCCGAAATCGAAAAATATGTAGCAGTGACAGCCAACTTGCTTAATGTCCGAACCGGACCTAGTGGGTCTGCTTCCAAAGCTCCAGATAGAGAAGCTGCTCAGCTGGGCGCAATTCTGAGAATATACGAGGAGTCCAATGGTTGGCTGAAAATATCAAATAGTCAATCGCACTGGGTTTATGGAAGATACACAACTGAGGTTCTAAGAGCTACTATCAATGCCAATGTGCTTCGGGTTAGGAGCGGTCCTGGGACAGAGTATCCAATCGTAGACAACCTGATGAAATCAGAAGAAGTCTTCATTTCCAAAGAATCAGATGGCTGGTGCAAAATGAGTTTGGAAGAAAAATGGCTAAGTAAAAGTTATTTGGATTTCAACTAATCTGGGTAAACCTTCCATCTAACTTTCCCGATATGTGAGTTGTTTTCTCATTTCGTGGAACTTCTTAAGTTGCTTTTGCTACCTAAACCCGTCTATCTAACAGTAAGACGGGTTTCCTTTTTTTGGAACATTCTTAGCTTCTATATAAGTGCTTCCAAACCGAAGCTGCTTTCTGGCAAAGAGAGTAATTGCCAACTTAACCACTAAAACTATGAGTTTATTAAAAGATGTAAGAGTAGCAATATTAGCTACGAATGGATTTGAAGAATCAGAATTAGTAGAGCCAAAACGTGCCCTTGAAAAAGAAGGTGCTGAAGTATTAATTATATCGCCGGAAAATGATGAAATCAAAGGCTGGAAGAATGGAAATTGGAGTGAGGCGATTAAAGTAGACGCACGGGTTGATCAAGTAAGCGCTACTGACTTTGATTCTTTGTTACTTCCAGGTGGAGTAATTAATCCGGATCTATTGAGAAGAGATATGGCTTCCGTGGAATTTGTAAAGAGTTTTTTTGCAGATCATAAGCCAGTAGCTGCCATCTGCCACGGTCCGCAGATGCTCATAGAAGCTGAAGTGACCAACGGCCGTACCTTGACTTCATTTGCCTCAGTGAGGAAAGACCTAGAAAATTCAGGAGCACATTGGGTAGATGAAGAAGTAGTCGTAGATAGCGGCTTAGTCACGTCTAGGAGTCCAAAAGATTTGCCCGCCTTCAATAAAAAGATGGTTGAGGAATTCCGGGAAGGAAAACACGCTGGACAAACAGCTTAATATACAAGAGCCCGAGTTATCGGGCTTTTTTTATTGGATGCTTTTCGTATTCAGGTAAAAGAAAACTATTAATACATCTGTTTTGAAATCTTAACATCGGAATTGTGAACACAGCATTTCAGAAAGCGTACTATTATTACGTTATTCATAGTTAAACTGCATTTATATGAAAAGACTTTCCTTTGCCCTACTGTTTTCTTTGTTCACCATGCTTGCTTATTCGCAGGAGATCAAGGAAACTTCTTTTAAATCCGAAATCCAAGAAGTCACGGTATTTCTCTCAGGTGCGCAGATTTTTGAAACAGCCTCTGGGCAAATTTCTGCAGGCGAATCATTTATTTTAATTAAGGGACTTTCTCCCTATGTGGATGAAAAGAGTATTCAAGTCAAAGGAATGGGTGATTTTACCATTCAGGCAGTTAATAAGCGCTTGGATTACCTCTCTGAGCAACAAACAGGGGAGAAAGTGAAAATGCTTCAGGATTCTATTTTGGCAATCCAAAGAAACCAAAGTATAGAAATGGCGCGCCTGGAAGTGCTAAAGGAAAAAACCAGTTTGCTAAATGCAAATAAGAATATCGGTGGAACTCAGAATGGATCGACTCTGACAGAATTGAAGCAGGCGATGGATTTTTATGATACTGAGCTGATGAAAATCAAAGCTGAGGAATTGAAAATACAAGCGAATCTTCAAAAGGAAAATGAGGAGATGAATAAGCTCAGCAATCAAATTGCTGCAATGCAGGAATCCGGTAATGAATCAACCTCCGAAATCAGAATTAGAGTGAAAACAGATCGAGCAGGTGTTGCCAACTTTGAAATCAATTACCTGGTTGCTAATGCAGGATGGTACCCAAAATACGATGTGCGGGTGAAGAATGTGAGTTCTCCTCTCTCGCTTATCTACAAAGCAGAAGTTTATCAAAATACCGGAGTTGACTGGAAGGACGTGAAACTGAGATTTTCCAACGGTAACCCAAACCAAGGCGGACAAATCCCTGATTTAGAAAAATGGGAATTGAATTTTGCCAGATTGACCACTTTCAATCCTAGGACTCAAAACTTCGGGTCAGTTTCTGGGAAAGTTGTTGATGCAGGTGACGGGGAAGGGATTCCTGGTGCAACTGTAATGGTGCGGGGCACAACAATTGGTACCGTCACAGATATAGATGGTAATTACTCACTTACCTTACCTTCTGGAGCCAGTCAATTAAGTGTTTCCTTTATTGGTTATCAGCCTAGGGATATAGCGATTAATTCCTCTAGAGTGAATGTATCACTTCAAGAAGATACTATGATGTTGGAGGAAGTTGTAGTGACTGGATATGGAACTCAGCAAAAAAAATCAATCACAGGAAGTGTTGCGACTGTTCGAATTCGTGGCACAAATTCAATGGATGCCATGGAAGCAAGCCCGCTACAGACTTCCGTAGTAGAAAACCAAACCACAGTAGAAATCGAAGTTGCAGAGCCTTATTCAATCAAATCCAATGGAGAGAAAACCTTGGTGGATCTGAAGAATTACCAAGTGGAAGCTTCTTATAGGTACTCGGTTGTTCCTAAGCTCGATAATGATGCATTCCTGATTGCTGAGATTGCCGATTGGAGTCAATACAGTTTGCTGGAAGGAGAAAGCAATCTATACTTTGAAGATGGCTATGTAGGCAGATCAATATTGAATGGGTCTTCATTGCAGGATACCTTGGAAATTTCAATGGGGCGGGATAGAAGCATTGTGATCCAACGGGAGAAAAATGATGAATTTTCCAAAAAGCGGGCAATTGGGTCTAATATCACTGAGAGTCGCGAGTACAAAATCACTGTGAAAAACAATAAGTCTCAGCCCGTGACGATCAATGTAGAGGATCAAATTCCTGTTTCTGTCAATTCTGATATTACCGTCGAGGCATTAGGACTTTCTGGGGGGAAATTAGATCCGAATACTGGATTAGTCACTTGGACGATAACTTTGCAGCCGGGGGCTCAGCAAGAGCTCAAACTTCAGTACGAAGTGAAATATCCAAAGCGGGAAAAAGTGATTTTGGATTAAGGTTGATGCTTTGGTAAATAGCTAAAAAGGGCTTAAACAATTAAGTTTAACCCCTTTTTTTAATGGTCAGAAATGAATGAACTCCTTATTTCACTATCCAATAATTCAGATAGCCAGATGGGGTTTCCAGTACCACTTTGAATATGTCGGACTGTGTCCCATTAAGGGAAAATGACTTCTTCTCATCGGCTAAATTGATCTCATCGACTAGCCAGTAATTATCTATGCCGCCAGTCTTGAAGTTATTTGTTGTTGATACCCAAACTCTTCCTTTTTCGCCTGTTGAAAGTGATTTCCAGGTCATTGAGATTTCTCCATTTTTCGATTCAGCTTTCAGTCCACTTGCGTCCACTGTTCCAATAAATGGTGTTCCGTCTAATTCCATTGCGATCTTCTTAGGGATGCTGAGTTCTAAATGATTTGCTATAGAAGGCAGAATGTCCACCATCTCTGGTGTTTCCTCAAAATGTGAATTGGTGTTTTTTGAATTGGTGACTATCCATGTGGCACGTTCTCTGGCGCTATGACCTCCGTGATCAAAACCATCATCAGTTCTTCCATGATCTGTAGTGATGACTATTAGCCAATCTTCTCCAAAGGTTTCTTCTCTGTATTGAATTGCTTCCCAAACACGTCCGATTTGGATATCTGCTTTTTTGACTCCGTCAATCATTTCAGGACTATTGCCAAAGCCATGTCCCATATCATCGGAATATTCCAAATACATCCAGGATAAATCTGGAGCTTCCTCAGAAATATAGCGGGCAGCTTCTTTGGAAACTGCTTCGTCTATTCTATGGATGTAAAATTTATCATCGTCATGAGGGAAATTCAAGCTATCCAGCTCCATTCCATCAAAATAATAATCAAACACAAAGTTTCCTGTTTGCGGTAAATTGGCTCCCACCAGTTTAGTTCTATTGTCTAGCCAAGTAGAGAAAATGGCCGTTTTCTTAGTTGGGTTAGCTTCTTTTAGTATTCTGAAAATTGTCCAGTAGTTATAATTCGGCGCCTTGATACTGTTTCCCCATACATTATGCTTATTCGCCCAAACTCCAGTTAATAAGGAATTATATCCCACTGCAGAAATAGTAGGCGTCTCAGAATATCCACCTACTTCACCTCCCATACTAGCTTTAGTAAATCCTCCAATTGCACTAATCTTGTCCATATTTGGAGTAGCAACTGAATCGATCACATCTGCAGGGATTCCATCTAGGATTACGAATAACACTTTTTTGGAGTTGGTTTGAGCAAAACTGTGAGATGCAAACAAGGCAACGGCTGCAAGCGTTAAAATTCTTTTCATTCTTGGCTATTTCTAAGAGATTCTAAAGTTACTCCCTAAAGTTAAAAATGAAATGGAATAGGTTTTTAGCTCCCCTGCTACTTCCGGTCCAATGTCATCTCCAAGAAGGTGTACCAGGTATCTCCTTGGTTGAATTCGCCGATTTCAAACCATTGACCTTTCTCATTTATTTTGATAATGTACCTGACCGATTCTGCAGGATACCAATAATATACATCCTCTTTTATTTCAGATTTGAAAGTCCCTTTTTGTCCAGATGGAAGGAATGATTGAAAATCAAACTGATTTTCTGCTCCGGAAGATGTGATGATGGCTAGCGCATTGTGAACAATTTATCCATCTGATTTACCTAATCCTTCAATTAGAATTGCTGTAGAATCTAGTTTGAACTGAATTTTTTCAGTTTGCTCAAATGTGTGCCTAACTCTATCCTGGCCAACCATCCAACCGGATCCCGACCATTCACCGACTAGGAAAGAAAGCTTTTTGACTTCAGTTTGAGCAGCTTTATCTGTCTCACTGCTTTGTGCAATTGATAGGTTTGTGATAACCGAAAGAGCGAGTATTAGAATTGTTGATTTTTTCATAATTTCTATAAATTGGTTTATGATATAAACTGTTGGGTCAAATTTTTTTAAGTGATATAATTCTTAAGATTTTCCACATAACTCTCGAATGCCTTCACACCAGTTTGGGTTATCGCACAGGTAGTTAGCGGACGTTTTCCTTTGAAGGACTTGGTGATCTTAAGGTAACCTGCCTTATCAAGCTTGTCCAACTGTACGCTCAGGTTTCCCGCAGTTGATTCCGTTTTCTCCTTTAAAAAAGTGAATTCGGCTGATTCCAAGCTGATCAGTAAAGACATGACTGCCAGGCGTAACTGTGAATGTAATAAGGGATCTAAAGGCTTAAACTCGCTCACGATAGGTGTTTTTCATGTAATAACCGGGCACAAGATATCCCAAAACCATGGCAATGCCAGCAACTAAATACTGCTCTGATACAGGTACGAGGAAAGCTACAATCGCTCCAATGGCTAAGACCAATGCGCCCATCTTGATAATGGATACCCGGATCAAACTCCCCGTAGCGAACATTCCCACGGCTGCCAAAATCAAAATCACCGGATTGTGATTAAAACCCAATACGGGCATAAATCCAAGTATAATTAGAATGGCAACAAATACACCAATCCAGACTTGGTTGAGGACCTGATCTAGATGAGTTCGGACTTTAGCATTTATTCGTTTTCTGTATCCCCAAAAGAAGCTGAAGAAAGTAGCTGGAAGAATCAGGATCCAAATGTAGTAAGGATGTTCATAGTTCGCTTTTTCAAGTGCATAATGCCCCAGACTGCATACTGCAATCACCCAGCCCCAAAGTAATATGTGGAAACTTCCATCTCCCGCTGCTTCTTTTTTAGCCTTAGCAATCATATCTGTGATGATGGCTAGAGACTCATTACTTGTTAGTTTTTGTTCCATAAGTATCTGTGCTAAAATTTGAATTTTATAAATGTAAATAAGTTTATAATATAAACCTAATTTTCTTTTTAGCTCCAATTTGATTCTTGAAACATATAAAACGTCAACGAACCCTTTGAAAAATTAGTGATCCTTTGAAAATTCATTTTTGAGTTCAAATTCTTATCTTCAATTTTCATCCTATTGATAATAAGCCATGAAGAATATTTTTCATCCTCAGATCGTTCAGGAACTGATCGATAGAATAAATGAGCTGACTCCGGAGACCACGCCTCGTTGGGGGATCATGCGTGTGGATCAAATGATGGCCCATTGCTCTGTTGCCTATGAGATGGTTTATACTGATAAGCACCCCAAGCCGAATGCATTTATGCGCTTCATTTTAAAGACGTTTGTGAAAAATGGAGTGGTTAATGACAAGCCATATCCCAAAAATGCAAGGACGGCACCTGCTTTTATTATTGCAGAGCGAAAAGATTTCGAGACTGAAAAAGCCCGTTTGATTGGCTATTTGGAAAAGACAAGAGACTTGGGGATTCCCCACTTTGAGGGATTGGAGTCTCTTTCCTTTGGACCTCTTACTGCTCAGGAATGGAATTCCCTTTTCTATAAGCACCTCGATCACCATCTAACTCAATTTGGCGTATGATACATCCTGCAAAGTCTATTCGGACTTTTCTTGGCTCCAAAAATTACAAAGAGAGTATTCGGTTTTACCAGGTGTTGGGATTTGAGGTGAAACCTCTTGACCCCAAGATGTCTTTGGTGAGAGTTAATGATTCTCTTGCATTCTATTTGCAAGATTATTATTTAAAGTCTTGGTGCGAAAACTCCATGATTTTTCTGGAAATAGAAAGTGATCTCGAGTCCTATTGGGAAGCAGTCAAAGTCTTAGGTTTGCCAGACAAATTCCCAGGCACAAAACTCAGTACCATTAAGCACAACGATTGGGGTAATGAATTTTTCCTTCATGATCCAGCTGGAGTGTTATGGCATTTTGGAATCTTCCATTGATACTACAATTTCGAACCTGAAGTTAAAAAGTGTCAGAATTTAACTGAAAACTAACTTCTTGGAACATGTTTCTTGTTTACTCCGTTCATAGTCAGTAGATTAAATTCTTTAACACTTTAACCAAAATGCATCATGAAAAAGTTACCTGGATTATTTTTGCTTCTATTCCTCCTAAGTATGAGTAGCGTCTTTGCTCAGACTACTGATTCTCGTAGTGAGATGAATAGATTGCTCTCAAAGAATTTGAAATACCCTACTGAATTGCGTCAATCGGATACCCAAGGGACGGTGGTTATTTCTATTGAAGTTGATGCGAGAGGCATCATGACTGGGGAATATGAGCTTCTGTCAGGTGATTTGGCTTTTCAGGAGGAGATAGAAAGAAACGTCAAACTGCTAAAAGAAAACTGGGATCCTTCTTATCTAATAGGGAAAAGTCATGGTCAGGAGTATTTGATGAGTTTTGAATTTAAGCTTTCAAAAGGGGGCGCATTTCCTCCAAATCCTTTTTTAACATCATCTCAGAAAACAAAGGAGATATCACCATTGGAGGCGGTCAGCCTAGCATTAGTAGAAAATCCATATTCCCCAAAATTATATACAAACAGAGCTGAATTATTGGAGAATGAAGGTCAGCAACTCCGTGCAGAAATGGATTTGAATCAGGCCGAATTTCTTAAGGACAAAATGTTGACAGAAATAGTGATTGTGGGATATGCAGCACAGGGCCCAAAATCTCTTTGAATTGCTTAAAAAATCAGGAAATACTGGAGAGGGCTTAGGCTCTCTTTTTTTTATATTGAAAGATGGCAATCTACTGCTTCCTTAATAGAAAAGCTCTAAAACTTAAGCTAGAGACATCTTTCGGTCTGATTCTTGATCTTTTTTGCAAAAATGATTACCTGAATATGAATAAAAACCTGATCCTACTAGGGCTTTTTGCATCCTTGGCACTTACCACTTCCTGCTCCAATTCCGAATCAGTTGCTGAAGAGGAAACTGAAATTAATTCAACAGAACAGGCTTTATATAGCGGTGACAATTCGGCCACTGCACTAGACTGGAATGGTACTTACAAAGGAACTGTTCCCTGCGCCAGCTGTGAGGGAATAGAGACCACCCTTACGCTCAATATCGACCGCACCTATAAATTATCAACCCATTATTTTGGTAGAAATGACGCCTTAGAAGAAGATGACATGGGTACATTTACCTGGGACGAAACAGGATCGATTATCACACTAGAGCAGGTAAGTAACGGACCTAGCCAATATAAAGTGGGTGAAAACCGCCTTTGGCAGCTTGATATGGAAGGAAAAATGATCACCGGAGATCTTGCAGATCATTACATACTGACCAAGCAATAAATCTTACTTAAACCTCACAATTTTTCCATGAGCTTTGGAAGTCATCTCCTGAGGAATAGAACTCGTAATCTCTTTGAATAGAAGCTCGACAAGCTTTTGTTTGAGGAAACTTCGATTCAGGATAATGCTCACTTCCCGAGTAGGGGCTAGGCCGGCGAAGGGTCTCAATCTTGTTTTTTCTTCATCAGAGAGTTCCAAAGTTGCCAGTTCAGGTAATAGCGTAACTCCTTTGTATCGGTTAACCATGTTCTTCAACCCTTCAAGAGATCCGCTTTCGTAGTGAAAATTCTTTGGGCCGCTTAGACTTTGATCACAAAGATTGATCACCTGATCCCGGAAGCAATGACCTTGCTGAAGCACCCATAAATCTTCTTGGGCAACTTTCTCCGGATGGAATACATCTTCCTTGAGCAAAGGATGATCCTTAGATAAATAGGCATAAAACTTTTCATAGAACATCGGCTTTTCCACTACCCCGGATTCCAGCAAAGGAGTGACTACAATTCCCAAATCCAATTCATCATTTTTGAGCTTTTTCACAACTTCCTCTGTGACCATTTCTTGTACTTCCAGTTTTACGTGGGGGTAATTCTCGAGGAATTTTCGTATAAAAAGGTGAAGTAAATAAGGAGCCAACGTAGGAATAATTCCCAATTTGATCACACCGGAAATATCTCCCTTCATCTGAGCGACCAACTCAAATATCCCTTTACTTTCAGAAACAACCTTTTTGGCCTGCTCGATGATCTGCACACCCATTTCTGTAGGGATCACAGGCATTTTACTTCGATCAAAAAGTATCACACCAAGGTCTCGCTCCAGCTTACTTAGCTGGGCGCTAAGCGTAGGTTGGGTAACAAAGCAGCTTTCGGCTGCATGGCCAAAGTGTCTGTGCTTGTCGACAGCGATGAGGTACTCGAGTTGTTGGATTGTCATAGGAAAAGGGCTCTGTTAGTCAAAAGTATAAATTTCAGAAAAGAGTTTCCTGTCTCCATCTTTTCTAAAATACTCCATTGATCAAATTGCCATCTATTTATTTTTCTATGGTGAAGAAAATCAGTACTTTATTTCACCTAAAACAAATAACCCTCAATTAACCTCACTAACTCTTGATATGAGCAAATCATATTTTTCCCGAAGGAAATTTCTCAGTGCATCGCTACTCAGCACAATGGGCTTTTCAGCTATTCCCAATCTAAGTTTTGGCACGAATATGCGTACTGCCGACACCTCTAAAATTCGCATAGGATTCATAGGAGTAGGGCGGCAAGCAATGGGCTTGCTTGGCAACATGATGAAAAATCCACTTGTGGATGTTGTAGCTGGTGCTGATGTCTATGAGATTAAATTGGATAGATTTAAAAAGCGAGTTGCTAAGCTATACAAGGATGAGAAAAAGCAAGCTCCAGCACTCAAGGTTTATGCCGATTACAAACAGTTACTAGCAAATCCAGAAGTGGACGCGGTGGTGATCGCCTCTCCAGATCATTGGCATGCGATGATGGCAATAGATGCCTGTCATGCCGGAAAAGACATTTATTTGGAAAAGCCTCTCACGTTCACAATTCGAGAAGGACAAGAATTAGTTAAAGCAGTGCGCTCCAATGGAACCGTGCTTGCAGTAGGAAGCATGCAGCGATCGGGGGCTAATTTTCAACATGCAGCCAGAATGGTCCAAAAAGGAATGCTTGGAAATATCAAAAAAGTTCTGGTCAATGTCGGGACTCCACCACATCCCAAACCTTATGATTTACCTGCTCAATCAGTTCCGGCAGGATTGGATTGGAAAACTTGGGTTGGACCACTTCCCGACATTCATTACAATGAAGAACTAGATCCACCTATTTCCCTCAAACCAGAGCAAAATGAGAAAGTGTGGGGAGCATGGAGATGGTATAAGGAAACGGGCGGCGGGTTAATGACCGATTGGGGAGCTCACATGATAGACATAGCCCAGTGGGGACTTGGTATGGATAGAAGTGGTCCTGTTGAAATAATCCCTGCTACTGATTCTACGCCGCTGAAATACATTTACTCAAATGGAGTGCCCATGATTATTGAGCCTTTTGACGAAGGTAGGCAGGGCGTGAAGTTCATCGGGGAGAAAGGCTGGATCAAGGTTTCTAGAGGTAATTACGACACCGATGTGCAAGCCTGTGAGCGTAAATTCGAGAAAGAGGAGTTTGGTTTCGGTGATCACCACGTAGATTTTATTGATTGTGTAGTTAAGCGAAAAGATCCTGTGGTGCCTGTTGAAATCGGTCATAGCTCGTGTACAGCTTGCACCCTTGGCAATATTGCACATGAGTTGGGTAGGCCGTTGAAATGGGATCCGGTAGCTCAGGTGTTTGAAGATGACTGGGAAGCAAATACAAAGATTCATTATGCCTACCAAAATGGTTATTCATTAAAAGTCTAGTGCCTATTTCGATCTTAAACCCTAATAATCTATGAACACTAAAATTAAGTATGTTGTAATATGTGAAGTCTTGCTTGGCGCTACTATTTTGCTCAGTCAATGCACGGGTAATTCAAAAGAATCAGAAGTTATTTCTTCGGAAACCAATCCAGAAACAGTTTTTGTAGCCAATCCTATTTTAGTAGAGGAGAAATCCGTAGCGAAGTTGGCAATTGGAGATGCTGCGCCGCCCTTTAATCTTCCAGGGATTGATGATCAATTTCATAAGCTTGAGGACTACTCAGATGCGAAGATTCTTGTGATCAACTTCACATGTAATCATTGCCCAACAGCACAAGCTTACGAGGATAGGTTTATAGACGTCGTGGATGATTACTCCGGGAAAGAGGTGGCATTTGTGGCGATTTCTGCAAATAGTCCGATAGGGATTCTTCCAGAAGAATTGGGATATACAGACCTGAGTGATACGTTTGTAGAAATGAAAATTAGGGCAAAGGATAAATCCTATAATTTTCCTTATCTCTACGATGGAGATGCTCATGAATTCTCTTTAGCCTATGGTCCTACAGCTACGCCACATGTTTTCGTTTTTGATAAAGACAGGAAGCTTAGCTATTCAGGAAGGATAGATGCTTCCGAGAAGCCTGGGACGGCAAATGCGGAAGATCTTCGAAAAGCAATTGACATGGCCTTGGCGGGAGAAGCACTTCCAGAGGGAGAAGCTCAAACTCCTGCATTCGGTTGCTCAATGAAATGGGCCTGGAAAAATGAATACACCATCAAGACTAATAAAGCTTGGGAAGAGAAAGAAGTAACTATTGAAAATCTTTCACCGGACGGATTAGCTGAGCTTTTGAAAAATGATACAGACGAATTAAAGCTAGTGAACTTTTGGGCTACCTGGTGTGGTCCATGCATCATAGAATATCCAGAATTTGTCACTATCCAACGCATGTATGGAGAACGGGACTTTCAATTTGTATCCGTGAGTATGGATAGTCCTGAGCAGTCAGATAGAGCGCTTAAATATCTTAAAGGTAAAGCCTCAGCACTTCCAAACTATATCATGGATACTGACGATAAATATAAAGTGATAGAGGTGGTCGGGAAGGAGTGGGATGGAAGTCTGCCGGTTACACTGCTGATAGAGCCAGGAGGGAAAGTGGCTTATAGGGTCAATGGAACTATCGATGCTAATGTGTTAAAAAAGAAAATAGTAGATAACCCTATGATTGGAAGGTGTTTTTAAGCGGGAGAGCTTATGTTTTAGGTATTATACAGTTAGATTGTATAAAATCCTAATTTTCGTCTCATGCTTCCAATCCATCAGCTTTCGCTTTCTCTTTATTCAAGTTCCAGATTATTAATTCAGTTCATTCAAAGCGGTTTGAATGAACTGAATTTAACGTATCCACAATTTCTTGTGCTATCAGTTTTGTGGGAAGAAGATGGATTGAAGGTCAATGAAATAGGGAAGCGTTTATACCTTGATTCGGGGACGTTGACGCCACTGTTGAAAAAACTGGAGGCAATGAATTATGTGAGGAGGCAGAGAGGGGAGGCGGATGAACGAACAGTTCATGTGGAATTGACTTATCCTGGAAAATCACTTCAAGTTAAAGCCCATGAAATAATTGAGCCCTTAAATGAGCAAATGACTGAATCTTCAGATTTAAAATTGGCTGAGCTAAACCATTCTATTTCTCACTTGTTAGATAGTATTGAAAAACTAAAAAGATCTAACTAAATGAAGAAGTTGAATATTGATTATACCGCGGTAGCCATAAATACGGGTGGTAGAAAAGGACATGTGAAAACGGATGATGGGCTTTTGGATTTTGATGTCGCCATGCCTAAAGAAATAGGAGGAGAAGGAGGTAAAACTAATCCAGAGCAACTTTTTGCTGCAGGGTATGCGGCTTGTTTCGGTGGTGCATTAGGTGCTGTTGCTGGGAAGACGAGTCTACGAGATTCAGAGATTACCGCCAAAGTACATCTGGGTAATTATGGTCCGGGTGATTTCGGTTTGGCGGTGGATATTTTTGTGAAAATACCGCATGCTGATTCTTTGGAAGCAGCCCAAAAACTAGTTGAGGAAGCGCATAAAGTTTGTCCTTACTCCAAAGCAACTAAAGGGAATATAGAAGTAAATGTGAAGGCTATCTCTTAGCTTTCGCTCTTAAAATCTACAGTCTAGCTACTCGCCTAGACTGTAGATATGTTTATTTGATGGATTGTGGTTGAGTTATTTTTATGATCCCTTTTTTAAAAATTTTGCGTTCTTGAAGAGCCATAAGTCCACTTGGTGCATTTTCTAAAGCATATAATCCTAGGTCGTGTCCAGTGATTTTTCCTTCCAAAATCCAGTGAAAAAGGGTCTCCATATTCTGCCTATTCTGTGAAGCTTCCACTTTTGAGAAATTCCCCCAAAAAACTCCAACAATAGAACATCCTTTGAGTAAAGGTAAATTCATGGGGATTTTAGGAATATCTCCATTGGCAAATCCTACAATCAGGTACCGGCCTTTCCATGCGATTCCTCGCAAAGCGGGATCAGTGTACTTTCCTCCAACAGGATCTAAAATCACATCAGCTCCCTTTCCATTTGTTAACTCCTTAATTCTGGATTTCAGATCTTCCGTTTCGTAATTGATCGTTTCATCAGCACCTTTACTACTGCAGTATTCCAGTTTTTCATCCGAAGATGCACAGGCAATGACTTTTGCTCCCATGGCTTTTCCCAATTCAACTGCAGCAATTCCGATTGCTCCGGAAGCTCCTAGCACAAGTAAGGTTTCTCCTTCCTGAAGATTAGCTCGATCTTTCAACCCATGATAAGCTGTGCTCAGGGAATAAAGCGAGCCAGCAGCTATTTCTGAAGAAATTCCATCAGGAAGTACAAAAAGTCGATCAGTATCCACAGCTATTTTTTCCGCAAATCCACCCCAGCGACAAAGTGCCAATACGCGATCTCCAATCTTCAAATTGCTTACATTATCGCCTATTTTGATGATTTTACCCACTACTTCTCCACCAGGAGAAAAAGGAAGCTCTGGCTTAAATTGATACTTGTTTTGGATGATTAGCAAATCAGGATAGCTCACACCACATACTTCTACCTGAATTAGAACTTGATTTTCCTTAGGTCTAGGATCCGGTAATTCTCCAATTTTTAAGTTTTCAGGTAGGCCAAACTCCTCGCAAATAACTGCTTTCATTTCTATGTAATTTTTTTACGATAAAGATCTTTAAGTCTATGTTTTCTATGATTCTATTTGGCTAAACTTTTTCGCCACTAATCAGCTTCGCAGGTTCTTGCTACCTTCCTGCCTGACAATTACATCTTTAAAATAGGCATTTCAGGCTGAAAAGGATAATTTTGAAGCTGTACTAAATAATCCCCAGATATATGGCAGTTAATGATTTTATCCGAGACAACAAAGATCGATTTCTTAATGAATTGTTGGATTTGCTCCGCATTCCATCGGTAAGTGCTGATCCTAAATTTAAAGATGATGTTTTTGCTGCGGCTAATTTTGTGAAGGAAAGCTTGGAAAAAGCAGGAGCTGATGTAGTGGAAATTTGCCAGACGAAAGGTTATCCAATTGTTTACGGAGAGAAAATCATTGACCCTGCTTTGCAAACGGTTTTGGTATATGGACATTACGATGTGCAGCCTGCTGATCCTTATGAACTTTGGGATTCTCCTCCTTTTGAGCCCGTGATCAAAAAGACGAAGATTCATCCCGAAGGAGCAATTTTCGCTCGTGGATCTGCGGATGACAAAGGGCAATTTTACATGTATGTGAAAGCTTTTGAAGCAATGATGGCTTCTGGAGATTTGCCTTGCAATGTCAAATTTATGATCGAAGGAGAAGAGGAAGTCGGGTCTGACAACTTGGATAAATTCGTCATCGAGAATAAAGAGAAGCTGAAAGCAGACGTCATTTTGATTTCTGATACGCATATGATTTCCATGCAAGATCCTTCCATCACGGTTGGTCTTCGCGGTATGGCTTACATGGAAGTGGAAGTGACAGGTTCCAATCGTGATTTGCACTCAGGTACATACGGTGGCGCTGTTGCCAACCCGATCAATGTACTTTGTGACATGATTGCTTCCATGCAGGATGAGGATAAGCATATTACCATTCCTGGGTTCTACGATAAAGTGCAAGAGCTGACGGCTGCGCAAAGAGAGCGCTTGAACGAAGCTCCGTTTGATCTGAATGAGTACAAAGAGAAATTGGACATTGATGATGTTCATGGGGAAAAAGGCTACACGACTATCGAGCGTGTTGGTATTCGACCTACGCTAGATGTCAACGGTATCTGGGGTGGATATATTGGAGAAGGAGCCAAAACCGTTTTGCCGTCAAAAGCACATGCGAAAATCTCTATGCGTCTCGTACCTGATCAAGACTGGAGAGAAATCGCTGAGTTATTCGAAAATCACTTCAAATCTATTGCTCCAAAATCAGTAAAAGTAAAAGTGAAAGCTCATCATGGCGGTTCCCCTGCGGTAGTTTCCGATTCATCTTTTGGTTACAAAGCAGCAGAAGCTGCAATGGAAGAGACTTTTGGGAAAAGACCTATTCCGACTCGCGAAGGTGGATCTATTCCTATCGTTGCGTTGTTCCAAAAGGAATTAGGTTCTGATCCGATTTTATTCGGTTTTGGACTGGATACGGATGCGCTTCATTCACCAAATGAGCACTATGGAGTGAAAAATTACTTTGTAGGTATCGAAACCATTGCAGCATTCTTCCGTCAGTTTAGAAAGCTCTCCGAAAAATAAACCCAGCCCTTGCCCCTAATTCTCAATTCATCTCTTTTCCAACTTCATGACTAAAGCCAAAGGAAAATCAGGAAAACTACTGCTACTGGCACTGCTTTTCTTCAGCTTCTACGCTCAAGCACAGATTATTGCTCCGCCAAAATGGACGATTTCAATCGAGCCAAAAAGTCTGGTTAAAGGTGAAGAGGCTAAGTTGGTATTCGAAGCACAAATTCCAATTGGTTGGTATATCTATGCCAATGATTTTGATCCGGATCTAGGTCCGATTTTGGCGACTTTGGAGTTGGATAATTCTGAAGAATATACTTTGACAGGTGGTTTTAAAGCCATTGATTCCAAGACAAAATATGAAGATATCTGGGAAGGTGATGTAAAGTATTTTATAGGGAAAGGGAGGTTTAAGCAATTATTTATTCCTAAAACTTCTTCTGGAAAAATTACCGGAACGTTGTCATATCAAATGTGTTCTGATGTCTCAGGTAAGTGTGTTAATTATGATCTTGATATAGAGACTGAATTCGAGGCTAGTGAGCCTCCTATTACCTCAACTCCTTCAGAAAGTACTGTTCCAGCAATAGATTCAGTTTCTTCTTCTGATTCTGAAACAGAGGATGCTCTTTTTGGTATCCAGGAAAATCAGGTGGATGAGCCAGTTGCCAATTCTTCTCCATCTATTGAGATCGTTCAAGTTCAAGAGAGCGAATCTCTTTGGGGATTTATGGTTTTAGCTTTCTTGGCTGGCTTGGCCGCTTTGCTTACTCCCTGTGTATTTCCAATGATACCGATGACTGTAAGTTTCTTTACTGGCCGTGCTGGAAGCAAAGCAACAGGAATACGAAATGCCATCATTTATGGCTTGTCGATTATTGCTATTTATACAATTGCTGGAACTGCAGTGGCCGCTATTCAAGGTCCTGAATTCGCCAATTGGCTAGCAACACATTGGCTTCCGAATCTTTTTTTCTTCGGGATTTTTATCTTTTTCGCCTTGGCTTTTCTTGGGATGTTCGAGATTACCTTGCCTTCTGGCTTTGTAAATAAAGTAGATGAAAAGGCTGAAAAAGATGGTTTGACAGGTATTTTCTTTATGGCTTTCACTTTGGTGTTGGTGTCATTTTCCTGCACAGGCCCTATCGTTGGATCTATTTTGATCTCTTCGGCTGGTGGAGAATTGATTAAACCGATTCTGGGAATGTTTGCATTCTCCCTAGCCTTTGCAATTCCATTTACGCTGTTTGCTATTTTCCCTGAATGGATGAATCGCTTGCCGAAGTCCGGTGGTTGGCTGAATTCTGTGAAAGTGGTTTTGGGATTTCTAGAACTGGCTTTAGCATTCAAATTCCTTTCCATCGCTGATCTGGTATATCACTGGGGAATCCTGGATCGGGATATTTTCCTGATTATTTGGATTGTGATTTTCTCTGGATTGGGACTTTATCTTTTGGGTAAAATTCGCCTTCCACACGATTCACCTATGGAGACCATAGGCGTGCCAAGACTACTTTTGGCTTTGTTCACCTTTATGTTTGTGCTCTACATGATTCCAGGTCTTTTTGGAGCGCCGCTGAAATACCTAAGCGGTTACCTTCCACCCATGTCCACTCAGCAGTTTAAAATGACTGGTGGGCAAAGTATGGTTGAGGCTGGAGAGAATATCCTGGGTGAACCAGTAAAATATGCAGATATCCCACTGGAAATACCTCTCGGCATTCAGGGGTATTTTGACTATGAGCAAGCAATGAGAGCTGCAAAAAAGGCAAATAAGCCACTTCTCATTGACTTCACTGGGCATGGATGCGTGAACTGCCGGAAGATGGAGGAAAACGTCTGGGTAGATCCGCAGGTTTTGAAGAGGCTGAAAGAAGATTTTGTAATGGTGGCACTCTATATCGATGAACGATTGGAGCTTCCTGAAAGCGAATGGTACACCTCAGAATATGACGGAAAAGTCAAGAAGACTTTGGGCAAGCAAAATGCTGATTTCCAGATTACCCACTTTCAAAACAATGCACAGCCTTACTATGTGATCCTAGATCACAGTGAAAATCTCCTCGCTCAGCCTAAGGGATATGAAACCGATATTCAGGAATTTGTTGAGTTTTTAGACGGAGCGAAAGAGAGGTTTAAGCAAGCGAATTAATCTTGCTTCATTTTATAAGTCAGCAATCTAGGATTCACAATCAATTGCACCCAACCCCAATTATTGGTGTTTTCTGAACTTGTTCCGCCTTTCACAGCACTCATACTTTCCGTGGCAAATAGCTGAGAGTACCCCACATTCATTTTCACATATTTTCCCAGGGAGTTACCATAGACTAAGTCAAGCTCTGTTCCCAAGTTTTGTGATAAATCGTCTGCCATTTCACCGTTGGCAAAAAACACGTGGGCATTCAGACCCAAAGTGGATTTCTCTCCAGTTGGTAAGGCTATTTTTCCATAGACATCATTCAGTCCTACATTGTTGGCATGATTTCCCACGTAGAAATAATCCATGTATCCATTGAATTTATGGTTGGTACCATATAATGGGAAAAAGGATTTATTCTTTTCTTCCCCAGCTTGATCTGTCCCACTCAATGACTCAAAACCCCCAATTAAAGTCACTTTTCCAGCTTTATATTTTGCCTCAACCATGTATTGGTACGCGCTCAGATCTGTGGAGGCATTTGCCTTTCCAGTCTGCAAATAAGCTGAACCCGTAATAGTGAGGGCAGAAAGCGGGAAGGTAAAGTAAGTGCCTGTAGTCTGGCGGTAATAAAGTCCGTCTGTCTGAGGAATGGGATCGCTACTGTACTTCTGAAAACCATTATTCATAAAGAGAAAGCTAATCGATCCTTTGTCCCACGCCTTAGTAAGGTGAGCCATTTGCATGGTTTTGTAGGAGAAAAACCCAGTAATGGTATAGTCACTACCTATAGTTTTTTGATTCTCCTGATTGTAGGCAAAAGCTAAATCCAGCTTGAACTGATCTTTGGAATACTGGATCATCGCGGCATCATGAAATCTTCCCTGCATCGCCCAATCCACTTCGCCAAGTATTCTCTGATCTTCATAAGAAATCGTTTGACGGCCAAGCTTTAATGCCCAGTTTGGAGTAAAAGAATAGCGAAGCCAAGCCTGAAAAAGGCCAAAAGAGTCATTTCCATCTGCTGCACTGAGTTGCTGGGTGTCGCCCCAAGTACTTACGTCCTGTACACTTAAATAGAGGCTTAGCTTTTCGTCTTGAAAACCCAAATTGAGTCTAGATCGCTGCGTTACAAATGCTGCAGGTTTTCCATTATCTGGGAATAGGCTACCAAAGCCGTGTCTATATTCAAACCGAGGACGTATGTCCGCGTCTAATGTGAATTCCTGAGCCAATACAATTTGATGGTATGCTACGAAGGCAAGAATTAGCGTAAAAATCTTTTTCATAGTTCGAGGGTTAGTGGTTAAATCTCGAACCAAATATAAGTATAAATACTTATTAAATTCTAGATAAAATACGTATAAATACTAAGTATTTTATTTTCTGTTATTTCTTCTCGAATCAGTATTCATTATACGACTGAAAACTGATCCCTGCCCACTATTCAACCTGCTTTTCAAAAGTCTTTTTTACGAACTTCGATTTAGGGGCTTCGCAAAGAGAGCAAAGGTAAGTCTCGGGTAAATCCTCAAATGCAGTCAATGGAGCAATATTCTGAACCAAATCTCCATATGTAGGATCGTATACTGTGAGGCAATCCGAGCATTGATAAGCTTCAGTTTTTATAGTCTCCTTTGGAGTAGCCAATTTTTTGGAACCCTCTGGCTTTTTTCCCAACTGGTCGAAGTACATCTTACTTAGCTCGATCAAAAGTCCCGGCAGTTCTACCTTATCCACTTCCTGTACGTAGACGATGTATTGCTGTGAGTTTGGATCAAAGTTTTTTGCATAAAGAAGATTGTACGTATTTCGGATTTTGATGCCTTCCAATCCTGCCGGAGGCTGATTTTTCTCTATGATAATGGACGTGAAATAATATGCCTTTCTGGTGTAATCAGTGATTCCAAAAGTAAGTCCGTAAGTACTGATGTCGCGTTTGTCAAAGTTGTCAACAAGATACTCTTTGAGTTTCAGCGCAGATTTATTGTTGACAGGAAGATGCCAATTCAGCTCCAGCATGGAGTGACGTACATTGATTCCGTAACGGCCCAGCAGTCTTTCCCATTCGATTTTTGTGTTTTCTGGAATTCCTTTAATGATAATGGATTTCCAGGGCGTGATGGAGATTTTTCCGATTCGGCTGTCCGCACAGAGGTCACAGAGCACCTTCAAAAAGTCTATGTAGTACTTATTATTTCTCCAATACAATCCCAACCAATAGCGATCATTACCGACCCGATTAATGCCTTCATAGTAGGGGAATGGATAAAAAGGCACTTCCAACGGACTGTCAACCGTCCGGTTGTTTGAGTCTACCCCTTCATTCACCAACTCAAAAAGAAACTGCACATCGGCTGGCTCTTCCTTCAAAATGTCTTCAATTGACGCAGCTACTTTTGCTATATCCCAACTGTAGATAAGCGCCGGGTACATCATTGTCTCTTCCCATTCTGGCAGACGGACGTACAGATACCAGTAATCCTCATGCTCCGAAGCAACGAAATTCAAGTGTCCTGTGAACAGCGGAACCAATCGTTGCTTTGGGTCAGTGATGTTGATTTTTAGATTTGGCTGTACCCGAAATTGTTCCAAAATGTATAAATACCGATCGCCAGTGAGCCATGGAGTATTTGGGAAAATGTCAGAGGACACATAGGATGAGATGATATTTTCTGCCCCAATTTCCTCTGGAGAAACCAGCTGAAATTTGTCTTGAGGATCAATTTCTAACTTGTCGTCTTCTTTGATGAAAAGAATGTCCTGACGCGAGCCCAGAGAAATCGTGTCCAATCCTGCGCTTTCTGCCAGTTCCAAAATCTGCTTTAATTCTGCGGGTGAAAGTACTCCGCCTCTTACGACTACTCTAGAATAATTTTGCTTCATCTGCTTACAAGTTACTTTCAAAGGATTTACTTAGGGTGATGGTTGATTTCACGCCAGTACTTTTGATTGATGGAGAATCTCTCTAACTTCTGTTTTACAACTTCCGCAACCCAATCCTGCGCCAGTTTGCTGGCATAGAGCAGTAAAATCCGTGCATCCTCCTGCAATAGCTTCCTGGATATTTCCTTCGCCTACACGGCTACAGCTACATACTAATTTTCCTATTACTGGCCTTGTATCAGAAGATCCCATTAACAAGGATTTTCGTTTTTCAGAAAGCTCAATTTTGTTTTCTATTAGGGATTTGAATTCAGCAAATTCGTTCTTGTCTCCCATCAAAACTGCCCCAATAAGTAAATCATCTTTGACAATACACTTCTTGTAATAACGCCGACTCATGTCAGTGAAAATGATTTCCTCGTAGGAGTCGTCATTTTCAGGAATGAGAATATCTCCAATGCTGCAAAGTTCCAGATCCTTAAATTTTAGAATGTTCATCAGCACAGATCCGCTGTAAATGCTACTCACATCACCAGCGATATAATTTGCCAAAACCATAGCTTGCTCCTCAGCAGCAGAAGTGATTCCGAAGAGTTGATTTTGGAATTCTGCGATCTCGCCTATGGCAAAAATGTTAGGGTAATTGGTCTGTAAGTGCTGATTGACCTTGATGCCACGACCACACAGGATCCCATTATCCCGGGCAATCTTGATGTTCGGCTGAGTGCCAATGGCATAAACTACCGCATTGGCGTAAATGATTTTTCCGCTTTTCAGGGTAATGGAAAGCGATTTGTGTTCTTCATCGTCGAAAACTGTGCTCACTTCGTTATCGAAGTAAACGTGGATTCCACGCTCCTGCACATCCAATGAAAGCAGCTTGCTGGAAACCTCATCCAGTTGTCGTTCCATGAGTCTGGAAGCGCGCTGCACGATTGTCACTTTCACACGGTTGTGCTGTAAGGCCGCAGCAAGTTCTAGTCCCAACAGGCCACCGCCTATGATGACCACATGCTGATTTTCAGGTGGTAATTTCGTCGAATCTAAGTAGTCTTTAAATCTATCCGCATCAATTTTACTACGCATAGTGAATCTACCAGGCAGGTCTAGCTGAGCATCTTTCGGTATAAAAGCTCTACTTCCTGTAGCTAGGATCAACTTGTCGAAAGGATATTCTTGCCCATTATCGTCAACCACCACCTGCTTTTCTGGATCGATCTTTTCTATGGAAAGGCCAGTATGAAGAGAGATTTTAAGCTTCTGAAGCTCATATTCCTTTATCTTCTGAAGTTGCTCCCAAGTCAATTCTTCTGTCACATATTCCGGCAAAAGCACCCGGTTGTAAAAGGGATGAGGCTCCTTAGAAAATACATGAATCTGATCGGAATCATTGTGCTCTCGGTAGTTTTGGATAAAGCGGAAAGCTGCTGCACCAGCACCCACAACCACTATTTTCTCTTTTTCTTTTTTGTATTTGGATACTGATACCGTCGTAAATTTAAAATCCGGTTCCTTGGATTGAGGATCGACTACAGTTTTGGTCAGGTTATTCGCACGGTTTAGATCCGATTGCAATTGCTTCCCCCAGTGCATTGGTAGGAAGACCACGCCTTCTCGAATGCTTTTGGAAAGCTTGGCCTTTACTCTCACTACGCCATTCTTGCTTTTCACCTCTACCACATCTCCGTCTTTCACCTTGTCCAAGTATGCATCGATTGGATTTATTTCCAGGACGGGACTCGGGTAATGTGTGCGAAGTCGGGATACTTTTCCCGTCTTGGTCATGGTGTGCCACTGATCACGAACACGTCCAGTCGTAAGAATCAATGGAAATTCCTTGCTGGTTTTTTCTGAAGTATTGGCGATCTGAGCAGGGATATTGAAGATCGCTTTTTGGGACGGTGTATAGAATTTATTGTCTGCGAAGAGTCTTGCAGTACCTGTGTGTCTGTACTCAGGCACTGGCCATTGAAAGGTGCCCTCACTTTTCAGTCTATCGTAGTTCAAAAAGGAAATATCAATGTTTGTACCTTTGGTCATGGCACAATATTCCTCGTAAATCTCCTCCGTATTGTTAAAATTAAAGCCTCGGAAACCCATTCTGCGGGCAAAATCGCAAAGTATCTCTACGTCAGTTCTAGCTTCTCCCGGAGGATTGATTCCCTTGTTGAGGTAAGAAATTCTACGCTCAGAATTGGTCATAGTGCCTTCTTTCTCCAGCCATCCTGCGGCAGGCAGGACTAAGTCTGCGTATTCAACCGTGTCAGCTTTGTGTGAAATATCCTGTACGACTACGAATTTGGCATTTTTCATCGCCTTTTCGATCTTCTTAGAGTTTGGCAAACTCACCATAGGATTGGTACAGATGATCCATACGGCTTTCATTTCCCCACTTTCCAAAGCATCAAACATCTCAGTGGCAGATAATCCAGGTTCTGGAGAAATCTCATTTACGCCCCAAAAATTCGCGACTTCCTGTCGGTGTACAGGATTATTCAGGTCCTTGTGAACGGCCAGTAAACTCGCCATTCCGCCTACTTCACGTCCGCCCATGGCATTTGGCTGACCTGTAAGCGAGAAAGGTCCATTTCCTGGCTTGCCTATTCTACCAGTAACCAGCGAAAGATTCAGTAGAGAAAAGTTCTTATCGGTACCTATGGCGCTTTGGTTCAGACCCATCGCCCACATGCTGATGAATCCTTTGGATTCGCCGATGATCTCTGCTACTTTTTTAATGTCGTCAACAGAAATTCCGCAGAGTTTTGAAGCTTCTTTCAAGGAAGTTGCCATCACTTGCTTGCGGTACTTCAGGTAGTTCTCGGTGTGTTTTTCTATGAATTCTTTATCTGCCAGTCCAATGTCGATGATTCTACGGCCGATGGCATTGTATAAAATAATGTCAGTACCAGGAATGATTTGCAGGTGAATATCCGCGAAAGTAGCAGAATCGGTTTTGCGTGGATCCACGACTATTATCTTCACATTGGGATTTTTCTCCTTATGCTTTTCCAATCTGCGAAAGAGGATGGGATGACACCAGGCGGGATTTGCGCCAGCAATCAAAAAAGCATCTGCAAGTTCTATGTCCTCGTAGGAAATAGGAACTGAGTCTTCTCCGAAAGTTTTCTTATAGGCAACTACCGCCGAGCTCATGCACAAGCGACTGTTGGTATCGATGTTATTTGTCCCCAAAAAGCCTTTTGTAAGCTTATTTGCGATGTAATACTCTTCAGTAAGGCATTGTCCTGAAATGTAAAAGCCTACACTGTTCGGTCCGTATTTCTGAATCAAAGATTTGAATACACCAGCAGCTCTGTCGAGTCCTTCGTCCCAGCTCACCCGCTCACGAGGATGAGATCTGCTCCAGCGCATCTCAGGATATAGAATTCTATCCGAAGTATCGTTGACCACATAGTGTAGATTGCGACCTTTGGAGCAAAGCATGCCCTGGTTCACGGGATGATTCGGATCACCTTCGACCTGAACTTTGTTTTGAGCATCTACCTCTGCAACTATTCCGCAGCCAACGCCGCAGTAAGAACAAGTGGTTTTGATTTTTTTATCTGGGATCACTACTCAATAGTTACTGTTGGAAATAGGTTAAGAACAAAATAGCTCATCCGCACGACAAATGGTCAAGGGCAGAAGAGCTATTTTGGGAGTAATGCTACAAGTTAATTATCAATTCTCACTAATTCAGGTTGCAGTTTGCTTAATTCTACCTCTGCTACTTTTTCATCTTCGGTGCTGAATCGAATGGCTAGAGCTACCATTCCTGATACCACGATCAATCCACCTATGACCAAGTATCCTGCTGATACAGCACTTGCAGCTGCTGCTGATTGGGCAGCTGCGGCTGCCTCAGCTCCTAATGCCTCGCTTGCAATTAGAGCAGTTTTCTCAGCGACGGCAGATTTGGAACTTAAGAAAAGTGCCGCCATAAATGCACCGAAATTTCCCCCGGCACCAACTATTCCTGAAATTGATCCTATTGCTTTTCTATTCACAAAAGGGACGACTGAGAAGGTGGCTCCTTCGGCCATTTGCACAGACAAACTGAAAGCAATTAGTAGTGCGAAGCCTACGAAAAGACCTGTGGCCAAAGAAAACAAACTAAGCATCAGTCCTTCTACAATTAGGATTGCAGCAAGAAACCAGACCCTCCCTTTTAATCCTCTTAATTTTCCAAATTTATCCCCAAAGTATCCGCCAAGTGTACGGGCAAAAATGTTCATCAGCGCGAAGGAAAGTACGATATTACCCGCAGTGATTCGCTCCAGTTGGAAGGTGTTCTGCAAGTAATCGTCCATGGTTCCATATACGGTTAGTTCTATTCCAAAACAGGCAGCATAGACAATGAACAGTAACCATACTCGGTAATCTTTAACTGCTTCTGCAAATCCCACTTTGTCTTTTTTGGTCGAAGGAACCTGCATTCCTCGTGCTTCCAATTCTTTGAAATTACCTTCAGGAGTGTCTTTTGTGAAGAAATAGTAAACTAGGCCCATGGAAAAGCAAACAATTCCTGCAATCACCATGGCGTAACGCCAGGCATCTGCCTCTGCTACCCCAGCTCCAATTACTATGGCTGCGATGATCGGCATTCCAAGCCTGTTGGCGCCTCCGCCTAAATTCCCCCAGCCTGCGGACGTTGCATTGGCAGTTCCTACGACATTGGAAGCAAACATCAGCGAGGTATGGACCTGAGTGATGACAAAAGAAGCACCAATAAATCCTGTCAACAGTCTGCAAATCATAAATTGCATTGGTGTCGTTACCAGTCCGCTCAAAACAACAGGAATGGATCCCAAAATCAAAAGCCAGGTGTAACAAAGTCTCGGGCCGTACTTATCGCAAAGTTTGCCGATAAGAAGTCTGGCGAAAACTGTTCCCGCTACTGCTAATACTGTAGCGTTCCATTTTTGGGCAGGAGTAAGGCCAAGATCCTTGACTACGTCTGGCATGAATGGGACGATGCCGAACCATGCGAAAAAGCAGATGAAGAATGCGATAGAGGTGATCCAGAAAGTTCGGATCGGAACGGTTTTAATGTCTAGTAGATTTAACCGTGTCGCTTTGTGTGTAAGTAGTGGTTCCATAATACTTAATTTTATCTACCATAAAAGTAAGTATAAATACGTAATTAGTAAAAATAATACGTAATTAATTTAGAATAAAAATAAAAAATCCATTCAGATTGCTCTAAATGGACTTAAGACTACTTATAAAACTTAGTAAGACTTTCTAGATCAAATTCAATTCTCTGGATTTGGTAGTGAGCTCTACCAGATTCTTCACGTTCATTTTCTTCATCAGGTTAAACCGGTGAACCTCTGCCGTTCTTTTGCTGATTTCCAGTGCATCGGCGATTTCATTATTTCCTTTTCCTTCCAGTATGAGTTCTAAGATCTGCTTTTCTCTGTTTGTCAGATTAGCCAATTCTTCCGGAAGCACATCGGACTTGGAAGATGCTTTGGGTTTTCCGTTCACAAAATTGCTGATAATATATGCCGACACATCTCCAGCAAAAAATTTCCCGCCATTGGAAATCGTGTGTAAAGCCTTTAAGAACTCACTTTTAGAGGATCCTTTCAGCAAATACCCATCTGCTCCAGCCTGAATAGCCTCTACTACATACTCTTCCGAATCATGCATGGAAAGCACGAGTTTCTTGATTTTTGGAAAGGATTTGGTCATTTCCTTAACTACTTCCAATCCGTTCATTCGAGGCATTCGAATGTCCACTATTAGTAGATCAGGATTTTGCTTGGCAATTACTTCCAGCGCTTCTTTACCATCAGATGCCTCATCGATCACCTGAAATTCAGCCTCACTTTCAAGTAGTGACTTGATTCCATCCCGTACCAATTCGTGGTCATCTGCTAAAACTATCTTTATTGGGTTCATATGAGCTTAAGTAAATAAATACGTAGTAAAGTAACAGAATTTACGTATAAAAATCTAGAAAATCTAAGTCAAAGGAATGTTGATAGTGACTTTGGTACCTTCGTTTGGAGAAGAATTGATGAATAATCTTCCATTGATGTATTTCACCCGCTCCCGCATGAAGGTCAGTCCCATTCCGCCTTCTTTGTCTGGTTTGGATTTCAGCTTAGACTTATCGAACCCTTTTCCATTATCATCCACGATTATGCTCAGGATATTTTGACTATGCGAAACTGTCACGATGATGTGAGAGGACTCTGCATATTTAATTGCGTTGTTAATCGCTTCTTGCGTAATTCGATACAAATTAATTTCTATCAAGGAATCTAATCGCTGGGAGAATTCAGATTTGTTGAAAAGCACGATCTCTTTTCCGGTGAGCTTTGAGAGCTCCTGAGTCAATTCCGTCAGGGCAGGGACAATTCCGTAATCTTTTAATTCAGGTGGGGTAAGATTGAAAGTGGCAGTTCTTACTCCTTTGATGATATTCGAAGTCAGCTCTTTGAGCTTAATGATCTTCACCTCGGCTTTCTCAGGATCGGTGGTGTCCACACTTTCCAGTAAGTATTTCAGTCCAGTGAGCATCTGACCGATACCATCGTGAATATCTTTTGCAATACGATTTTGCTCATTTTCCTGATTCTCGATGATTTGCCGGGAAATCACCTTTTGTTGATGCATTTTTTCCTCGAAACTCTCCTTTGTGAGTTGCTCTACCTGATGCATAAATTCCTTACGCTTGGTAATATCCAGGCAAATCAAAATCAGTTCGGATTTGTCCTCAGCAGAATTGAAAGGAATCATGGAGACGTCAAGCCAGATATCTTCGCCAGTCTGTGAAGTGGTTTTTAGTTCACCTTCCCAGCCTGCTTTTTTGTTTTCGGCGATGATGCGATCTATCGTGAGCTGCTCATTTTCAAGAGGGGAAAGCAAATCTGAAATCTTCGCATTGATGTTGAATTTTTGTGCTTTATATAATCTGCTGAAGCGCTCACCAATGTGGGTGATGTATCCTTCCGGAGTGATCCTTGCGAAAAGCAGAATCTGATCCATAGCTTTGCTCAAAGCCTGTAATTCCCGTACAGATTTTTCCTTGGATTGACTCAAGATATCCGCGTTTTTGGCCATTTGAATAGCTTTTTCCTCGGCATCCATCAGCTCGTGAATACTGGCTTTCATGGCTTTTGCCGAAGGCCAAAAAATGATTAAAAACTCACCAACCAGCACGAGCAAGGTGAAAAGGGTAATGAGTAATTCCACCCGCTGAAGGGCTGAGACTTTCTCCTTTGCTTCGTGATCGTATTGGTTCACGATCTCATCCATTTTCACCAAAAAGCTTGTTGCATTACTCTCTATGCTTTTCAGCTGATCTGCCATGGCTGTGGAGTCTGGTGCATCAGCAGATTTGAGAAAAATGAAATTCTGTGTAGCCTCAGTGACTTGCTTGAAATAAGGATTAATCTCTTCAAACATCTTCGTGACCTCGGGACTATTTTCCACGCTGAAATCCTGGGATTCATCCCCGAGTTGCAGGATTTGATGGGCGTTTTCCCAGCGACTCATGGTGTGCTGGATCGAATCGGCGAGTAGCCCAATAGCTTCAGGAGACGTGGCTGTAGAAAGCAGAAGCACTTCCTTGTTCAGCTTTTGGCTGAGCATGCGCTGCCGACCAGCCACATTGACCAGTCGGCTGTCATTTTCCTGATCATTCAGATGTTTTCTGATGAGAATCTGGCTCGCAATCAGGGAGATGGCTATAGCTCCCAAGGCAATGATGTAAAGTCTACGTAGACGATTAAAAGTATCTTGATCCAGGGATCGCGGTGTACCAGTCATTTGATTAGGTAATGGCTTCTTTGACTAATTCTAAACTTGAGGGTGAAAGAGGTAATTGTAATGCTGCCCTGTGCCCTTTTTCAGACATTTTTGCCCAGGTTTTTTGAAGTATGTCGATGATTTTGGCGGATTCATGCTTGGCCGCAAATTCTTCAAAATAATACTCCAAAAAGACCAGGCAGATGACGTCTTCCATGGTTTGAGTATCTGGATCTGTTTTCAGTTGCTTCTTTCGGATAAGAAATTTCGTTCGTTCTATGGTCTCTTCATCGTAACCAGCATCCTGAAGTATCTCAGCAGCCATGTCAGCATGCATCTTTTTCAGCTCTTCTCTCCACTTGAGATATCCTACTCTATCCATTGGGTAGTCTGACCTTGGAATCTTCCATCTTCCGATGTGCTGTGCCCTGACGGCTAGCTGCATAGCTTCTGATGATTCAGGATCGAATTGATCCAGTTTTTCGGTCATACGAATGGAGTACAACAGCTCTTTTGCAATCTCTTTTCCCGCTACTACTTCTTTGATGGGGTCTTCCGCATTGACCTGATCGATCAATGAGATTGCTTTTTGGAATTTGTTCATGTGTGAAATTGGATTAATCTGCGAATCCAATATATACATTTCCCTCCTGAATCCTGACCGGATAAGTTGCAATACTATATTCTTCGCCGTTCAGATTGCTGCCATCTTCCAGCGAAAAGGTCTTCTTGTGAAGCGGGCAGGCCACTTTGGGGATTCCTTGTGAATCTCCCGTCATGCCTCGGCTTAAGACCATTTCCATCTTGTGGGGGCAAAGGTTTTGGCAGGCATACCAAGAGTTGGTTCTCGTAAAATAGTAAACTGCTATTTGCTTGGAGTTGTATTTCACACAGGCACCGGCATTAGCAGGGAAGTCATCTGTCTGACCTACTTTGATCCAATGAATAGCATGTTCCTCTGCTACGGATTGATAATTTTTTAATAATTCTTCCATGATCTTATTCGTATAGGATTACCAAGGTCTAGGCATTTTTTGATCTCTCATCGGCACGAATACCAAACTCTCGTCGGTCTCATCAGAGTTGACAAAAGGCTTAAATCGCTTCATCATTTGTGGATCTTCGATGGCTTCTTTCCATTCGCAGGCATATCGCTGCACCAGTTCCTCCATTTCTGCTTCCAGTTCTTCGCCGATTCCGAGGCTATCTTCCACCACCACTTTTTTCAAATAGTCAATTCCACCTTCCAGTTTTTCCAGCCAAGGAGCTGTCCGCTGAAGGGGAGCAGCAGTTCTGATGTAATAGACTAGGAATCTATCTAAGTATTTGATGCAGGTTTCGTCATCCAGTTTTTCTGCCAAAAGGATTGCGTGCTTCGGTGTAGCTCCGCCGTTTCCACAGACGAAGAGGTTCCATCCGCCTTCCACTGCGATTACGCCAAAGTCCTTTCCTCTTGCCTCAGCACATTCACGGATACATCCAGAAACACCGCCTTTTAATTTGTGAGGTGAACGAAGACCTTTGTAGCGCTCTTCGATTCGGATTGCAAAGCTTACGCTGTCATGCAAACCGTATCTGCACCAAGTCGATCCTACGCAGCTTTTGACTGTTCTAAGTGATTTGCCGTAGGCGTGACCACTTTCAAAGCCAGCATCAATAAGTTCTTTCCAAATCATAGGAAGTTCATGAAGCTGAGCTCCAAAAAGATCAATACGTTGACCTCCTGTGATTTTGGTGTAGAGATCGTATTTCTTAGCGACTTGCCCCAGAACCATCAGTTTCTCAGGAGTAATTTCTCCGCCCGGTACTCGAGGTACTACGGAGTAAGTGCCGTTTCTCTGAATATTTGCCAAAAATCTATCGTTGGAATCCTGGATGGGAGCCTGGCGATTGGCAGTTTCCATGTAAATACTGGCGAAAATGGAAGCTAAAACAGGTTTGCAGGTTTCGCAACCGTGACCTTTGCCATGACGATCCAGTGCTTCGTCAAAATCCATAATGCTATGAAGCTTCACCAAATCGTACATTTCCTGACGGCTGTATTCGAAGTGCTCGCAGATGGTTTCCTTCACTTCCTGACCCATGGACTTCAAAGTCTCTTTCACCAAGTCGGTCACCATTGGTTTACAGCCGCCGCAGGAACTGGAAGCTTTGGTGCTCTTTACCACATCTGCGAAAGAACAGCAGGAACCACTCGTGATCGCACCACAAATGGCGCCTTTGGAGACTGCTTCGCAAGAGCAAATTTGTGCTGTATCTGGCAGATCGAGTACTGAGCCTAATGCACTTTTGCTCTCACCACCTCTGGAACCCAAGATCAAATCTTCCGGATTCTCTGGAAGCTTCATCGCATTAATGTAAAGTTGAAACAGGGTATTGTAATCTGAAGAATCTCCGACCATGATGCCTCCAAGGAGCTTTGAGCCATCTTTGGCAATATTGATTCTTTTGTAAACTCCTCGTTGCTTGTTTTCATAGACAATCGCGGTGACTTCATCGTTTTCGATAAAAGGATCACCAAAAGAAGCCACTTCTGTACCTACCAGTTTCAGCTGGGTAGACATATCTATGGAAGGACTCATGAGTTTTTCTCCTCCAGTGATATGCTCCACAGCCACCCCAGCCATCTCATAGCCTGGAGCTACTAGGCCGTAGATGCCATTATTATATAGTGCTACTTCCCCGATCGCATAGATAGCCGGATCGGAGGTTTCCATTTTATTATTTACATAGACTCCACCGCGCTCTCCGGTTTTCAGGCCACATTTCACCGCCAATTCATCTCGCGGGCGAATCCCGGCTGAAATAATCAGCATGTCTGTTTGAAGTGAAGTATCGTCTGTAAAATTGATTTTTTCAATACCTTCTTCACCAATGATTTCCTGGGAGTTTTTGCCCAAATGAATTTTCATCCCAAGGCTCTCAATCTTTCTCTGAAGCATATCACTGGCAGCTTTGTCCAGTTGACGAGGCATCAAGCGGGGAGCGAACTCGATTACGTCTGTTTGCATTCCAAGTTCTTTGGCGGCATTTGCAGCTTCCAGGCCTAGCAGTCCGCCGCCAAGGACTGAAGCTTTGAATTTTCCTTCATGCTTCAGTTTTTCTGCATACTCCTGAATCGCATCAAGGTCCTCTATAGTCCTGTAAACAAAAACACCAAGTTTATCAACGCCTTTGATAGTCGGGACAAAAGGGGCGGAACCTGTGGCTAAGATCAAGTAGTCGTATTCGAAATAGTCATGCTTGTGCGTGAAAACCCGCTTAGTTTCAGTTTCGATGGAGGTAATCATTTCTCCCGTGCGAAGTTCGATGTGATTCTCATCATACCATTCGCGGGAAGCTAAGAGCAGCTTGTCCGCAGAGTCCAGCGAAAAGTATTCACTGAGGTGAACACGATCGTATGCTGGGCGGAATTCTTCACCGAAGACAACCACCTCAAACTGATCACGAAGAGGGTGAGCGGCTAGTTTTTCGCAAAACTTATACCCCACCATTCCATTTCCTATGACAATAACTTTCTTCATGGCTACGTAATTTAGAGCTCAAATATAAGTATAAATACGTAATTCAAAAGAAAAAATTAAATAAATACTTAATTGTAATAAGTAATTTCAATTAGCTATTAAAGTGAAAAAGTGCCCCTAGTGAGGTTTTATGGTTAATTTTTGTGTTGGATCCAGCTTAATACGTATTTTCTCATACTAAGTGTATGGCTTACGTACCTGATTTGTTTTTTTAAGTAAAACTTAGAATTTGCCTACTACTGCTGGGCGTTGCTGTACGGAATGAAGAGACTTTTACTCCAGAGTTTTTAGAAAAGAAGGATTATCCATTATCGCGATCTCTGCTAAACCTCTGCGCTCACTGCAGTTAAAAAAGATTGATTTTAATCAAAAAAAAGCACCCCAAGATGAGGTGCTTTCAATTTTATTTTCGTTAAGAATTAACCTACTCTTTCGATTTGAGAGAAGTAGAATGCTCCTTCGATAGCTGCGTTTTCGTCTGAGTCAGAACCGTGCACTGCATTTGCTTCGATCGACTTAGCGAAGATCTTTCGGATAGTACCTTCTGCTGCATCAGCAGGATTAGTAGCACCGATCAATTTCCTGAAATCTTCCACTGCATTGTCTTTCTCAAGGATAGCAGCGATGATAGGTCCAGAAGACATATATGCGCATAGATCAGCGTAGAATGGTCTTTCTGAGTGAACTTCGTAGAATTTACCTGCGATAGCTGGAGTCAATTGAGTAGCTTTCATGGCTACGATTTTGAAGCCTGCTTCTTCGATCATTTTAAGGATTGCTCCAGAATTGCCTGCAGAGAAAGCGTCAGGCTTGATCATGGTGAATGTTCTGTTAGTTGCCATGTTATTGGTATTTCATTGGTTTAAATCGGGCGCAAAAATAGACTTTTTCAGTTCAATCTCCCTATAAAGTTTTGTTTTTATCCCTTACTGTCTTCATAATCAGTGTAATAGAATAATTGGGAATTGTCGAAAAATTCCTGACCTTTGCGAGCTACAAGAGCCAAAAAGCAGCTAAATGTATAAAATGGAAGCTTTAGCCTCGTTTAAGAGAGAGATATCTTCACCCAAAAAAATATTCATCACTACTCACGTCAAGCCCGATGCCGACGCATTGGGTTCTTCATTGGGATTGGCTAACTACCTGCTCAAGAAAGGACATGAAGTGACTGTGGTGACTCCTACGGATTATCCTTCATTTCTCAACTGGATGAAAGGCAATGATGATGTACTGGATTTTAGCAATCCTACACAGACAGAATTAGCCACCAAAAAGTTGAATGAGGCGGATGTTATTTTCTGTTTGGATTTCTCTGTTCTTAATAGGGTAAATGAATTAGGCGAAATGATCCGAAATTCGGATGCGTACATCGTCAATATTGATCATCATCAAGACCCTGAAGATTTTGCTGATTATCGTGTATGGAGTACAGTGGCCGCGGCGACCTGTGAGTTGGTCTATGAATTGGTCGTGCAACTAGGCGATGAATCACTGCTAGACAAGGACATCGCTGAATGTCTCTATGCTGGGATCATGACCGATACGGGTGGATTTAGACATCCGAATACTACCAAAAATGTTCACCTAGTTGTAGCAGAATTGCTGGATCTAGGAGCTGACAGTTCTCAGATTGCAAATTGGATTTACGATTCCAATTCTGTCAACCGACTCAAGTTTATAGGTTTTGCGATTAGTCGTCGTCTGGTGGTCCACGAAGATCTCCACATGGCTTATTTTGCGATCAGCAAAAAAGATCTTAAAAAATATCAAAGCCGCACCGGTGACACCGAAGGTTTGGTCAATTATGCATTATCTTTGGATGGGATAAAGCTGGCTGCCTTGTTTTCGGAACGCGAAGACGGAGTCAAAATCTCTTTCAGATCTTCCAGTGAAGTGGCTGTCAACAAGTTTGCTGCAGAATACTTCGATGGAGGTGGACATAAAAATGCCTCTGGAGGCAAGTCTACGTTGAGTTTGAAAGATACCGTAGAGCGATTTGAATCGCTGGTAGAAGAGCATCAGGAAGAATTATTCCGGATTATGCCCGCTACAGCAGATTGAATAGCTATAAGCCTTCTTTAATTACCTTGAAAAATCACTTATCCTTTATGAAAAATTCAAAAAGCCTTTTGGCAATCCTTGCTCTTTTGGTAGGAGCGAGTTCACTGACTGCATGTAAAAAAACAAAAGTCACAGAGAAAGATGGTATAGAATATACCTATGTGAAAGAAGGCAATGAAAAAGCTCCAAATGGAGAGTTTTTGCTTTATAACCTTAAAATTACCACCTCGTCTGATTCAGTTATTTTTTCTACTGCAGATAATCCTTTTCCAGGTTACCTGAAAGTGGATGATACTATGCCAATCAATAATGGTATGGATGAAATCTTCCTTGGCTTGCGCAAAGGAGACAGCATCACGCTTGAGTCGAATGTAAAAACTATTTTTGGTGAGAACTTCCCGCCACCGTTGAAAGAGGATGATCAGGTCAAAGTGAGATTGGGAGCTTTTGAAATCATGAACGAAGAGGCCATTCAAGCTTACTTCGAGAAGGTAATGGCTGCAGAAGACGAGAAGAAAGCTGAGCGTGCGAAAGAAAGGTTAATTGAAGAAGATAAGATTATCCAAGATTACATCAAGGAGAAAGGCCTTGAAGCACAGAAAACAGAGAGCGGTCTTTATTACGTAATCGAAGAAGAAGGAACAGGAGACCCAGTAGCTCCGGGCGCTACCATGTCTGTGGATTATGCTGGTTATTTGATCGACGGTACTTTATTTGATACCTCTATCGAGTCAATAGCTAGAGATAACAATATGTTTAACGAAGGAAGACCGTATGAGCCTCTTCCAGTGACTGTAGGAATGGGTCAGGTGATTCCAGGATGGGACGAAGGTTTGTTGCTTTTGAAAAAGGGATCTAAAGGTAAATTCCTTATTCCATCACCTTTAGCCTATGGTGAAAATGGTGCAGGTGCTATGATTCCAGCAAATTCAGTTCTAGTTTTTGATGTGGATGTAGCGGATGTGCAATAGTATCCGTATAGGAGCTAGTGCTAATTGAAAACTATTAAACCAACTACAATGAAAATTAGAATATTTGCCATTTTAAGCTTGATCGCTGCGACTCTTGCATTTTCTTCATGCATCGATGATGAGGCCACAGAAGAGGTTGTCTTCAATGAAGACTTAGCTGAAATTCAAGCTTACCTTGATACTACTTCTATTGTTAATGTTAAGGAGTATTATGATGAGGGTAGGGGAATCACTGTGATCTGGCAAGAACTATCTGCAAGCAATGATACCGTGGCTCTAGGAGATACTCTTAAAGTAAATTATATAGGGAGATTACTTTCTGGTAAGGCATTTGATACTTCTTTAGAAGATGTCGCAAAAGCAGAGGGGGTTTATAATTCTCAAAGAAAATACATGCCTCTTGTCTTTCGAATCGGTATTGGACAATTAGTTACTGGATTCGAAGTGGCCACTTCAGTAATGGAGGTTGGAGATAAGGCAACGGTATTTATTCCTTCTTTTTATGCTTATGGTCGACAAGGTACTTCGGATGGACGTATCCCTGGAAACACACCTATCATGTTCGAACTGGAATTATTAGAAGTTACTCCTGGACCTCAACAATAAAATGAAGATGTATAGACTTAGTATTTTCGCTTTCTTAGTTTTAGCAGTCGCATTCGTAAGTTGCGATGCGAAAAATCCCTACGATACAGGGCCTGCCTATGACAGAGAAGGAAATTTAGCCAAAGACAGTTTATTAATCGTTGATTACTTGGAGACAGCGGAAATAGATAGTCTATACAGAATATATGATCCGAGTGGAGTAGTCATCATAGTGCAAGAAGAAGGAGCTGGCTCACGTCCGATTACAGGCAATGTAATCTACTCTAGATACATAGGCTCGCTGATGAGTGACGGTACTGTGTTTGACACGAATATTGAAAGTGTGGCAAGAGATAATGATCTCTATGTGGAAGGTAAAGAATATGACCTTCTTAGCTTCCTACTTGGGACAGGGACTGTTATAGAAGGATGGGATATAGCATTCAGACGATTGAGGCCAGGTTCCAAGGCACAGTTTATTATTCCGTCTACATACGGGTACAGGGATTCTCCTAATACTGATAGAATACCAGAAAATTCAGTCTTGATATTTGATGTTGATTTCAAAGGAATGGACTAGTCATAACCTACTAAAGAGGGCTTCGGCCCTCTTTTTTTTTGCTTTTAGGTAGTTGTGCTATTTTTTAGTGATGCCTCTTTGCACTGTAATTTGCTTGTTTTGTCGACTTATTTGTTCATTCATTAGCTAACTGAACTGGCTTTTTTCAAGCCACAAGATGTTGGGTTTTTCCTTCTTTTTGGATTTTTTTATGTAACCATCCTAGCAGGAAAAATGCGATCAGAAATCCTACAGCAGGAAAGGAGAAAAAGATCATTTGCCAAACCGTACTGTTGCTTTCTGGATAAAATTCAAAAAGAGAAAATTGAAGCCAGAGATCCCAATCGTCTATGATTCCTAAGTAGGCTAGGTAGATCATGTAACCCATGATTGCGATCATCAAGGCACAGAATACCATTGCGATTCTAATGAAAACTTTTGCGAGAGCATAACTTGGGTCAATGGAAAAAGTAGCATTCATAGTCAAAGAGTTTCAGGTGAAATTGAGGTTTAATCGTCTATATACCAATTTCTTAACGTTAAATACTGTGAAAAGTATCTTTTTGAAACTCATTTTTTATTGATAAGCCAAAGTATCGAATTGAGAATCACATGCTCCTGGTTTGTGCTGCTAAATGTCGAACTCAGTGTTTCATTGCTTCCCCCCTCATAATCCATGTCGTTGTGGCCCATGTTGAAATAGATCATCTTATAGTTTTTATTGCGCCAGATCACGGGGTAATAGCCTTGATTCCAGACCTCATGCACTTTTGGTCCTGTGCCTAAAGGGAAGCTGCTAGGGTCAATAGAAGCGAGAATCTGTATGTCGGGATTTGTACGAAGGTCGTGTTCCCATCTGTACCACTCATTTGGAGCAGCGTTAAATGTAGCAGAAATGCTCTCGAAAATGTCGTGTGAGGGTTGTTCTACTTTCAGAATAGCAGAAGTCGGTCTCCAGGTATTGCCGGAGTATTGCCCAGATCCGAGAAACTCCTCGTGGTACCAATCCCAGTCTTGTGGGAAATCAGAAGGTGTCAGAGCAAAAGCAGAGAAGTGAAAGCCTAACCAAGCGCCACCTTTTTTCATGTAGCTCTCAAAAACTTCACGCTGTTCCGGCAGCTCAGGTCTGGTGTCTAAGAAAACTACCAGTTGATAGTTACTCAGATTCTCCACATGCATTTCCTCCCAATCCGAAGTAGAGTAGAACTCAAACCCATTTTCATCCCCTTGCCTTGCAAACCATGGTAGCGCTTCGTTAACAAAGGAAATATGGGCTAGATCATTTTTCGCAGTATAGAATGCGATGACTTTGGGGCGTTGCTGAGCGCTTCCTAAAAATGGGGTTGAAAGAGCAATCAGAAGAATTATAAATTGTTTCAAAGTAGTTGGGTTATCCTTCCTAATTTAGGAAATAAAAAAAGGAACCCATTACTGAGTTCCTTTTCGATTTCAAACGGGAGAAATCTTACTTTCTCACTCTGATTTTTTCCTTGATACGTGCAGCTTTACCCTGACGTCCTCTTAGGTAGAATAGACGAGCTCTTCTTACTTTACCTTGTCTCAACAGATCGATTTGCTCGATAGCAGGAGAGATGATAGGGAAGATTCTCTCTACACCGATACCATTGGATATTTTTCTTACAGTGAAAGTTTCACCATTAGAGTTAGGGTTTCTACGCTGGATCACAGTTCCTTGGAACTGCTGGATACGCTCCTTGCTACCTTCTTTGATACGTACGTGTACGTTGATGGTATCGCCAGCTTTGAATGAAGGGAATTTAGCTCTTACCTCGCTGTATTCCGCTTCTACTATTTTCATTAGATCGCTCATAGCTTTATATTTTTATGCTTTCGCTGTTTGCCAACGCGTGGCTTATTGATTATTTCTTATACGATTCTGCATCGCTTTTCCCAGGTTGGTTGTCACTGAGCAAGTCAGGTCTTCTCTCTTGGGTTCGGCGAACCGATGCTTCAAATCTCCATTCGTTTATCTTGGCTTCATGTCCTGATAGCAATACCTCTGGTACTTTCATCCCGTCGTATTCGGCGGGGCGAGTGTACACCGGCGGTGCAAGCAGTCCATCCTGGAAAGAATCTGTCAAAGCTGAGGTTTCATCATTCAGCACTCCCGGAATCAGGCGAATCACTGCATCAGCCACTACAGCTGCTGCTAATTCTCCTCCGGAAAGTACGTAATCACCAATGCTAATTTCTTTGGTGATGAACCGTTCTCTTACTCGCTCGTCCACGCCCTTATAATGACCACAAAGGATCAGTAGGTTTTGGTTGAGCGAAAGGGCATTTGCCATGGGCTGATTGAAACGAGCTCCGTCAGGTGTCATGTAGATGATCTCATCGTACGTGCGTTCCTTCTGAAGTGCTTCTATGCAACGAGCGATGGGCTCGATTGACATTACCATCCCTGCTCCCCCTCCAAAAGCGTAGTCATCGACCTGCTTTTGCTTGCTTGTTGAATAATCCCGTAGGTTAATCACGCGAATACTAGCTAGTCCTTTGTCCTCCGCTCTTTTCAGAATGGAGTGAGCAAAAGGCCCTTCCAATAATCCCGGTACTACAGTGATGATATCAATGTGCATGGGTTAGTCTTCCAGATAAATTTCAAGTAAACCTTCGGGTAATCGGCAGTAAACTTTTTTAGCTGCCTTGTCCACCTTTAGGATAATTCCGTCCTGAATTGGTATCAGTACTTCTTTTTCCTTGTGTGTTACTCCGAGGAGATTCTGTGTCTCCAGATCATAAACGATCTGAATAGGTCCGATCAGGCCTTCTGTCTCGTCAAAGACTTCGAATCCGATCAACTCATGAAAGAAGTATTGGTCATCTTTCAGTTCAGGTAAAGCTGTCAAAGGAAGATAAACTCCCAATCCAACCAAATCTTCTACCTGATCCAACGAGTTCAAATCCTCAAATTTCGCCAATGCTTTATTTCCAGGTTGGAGTACAAAGTGCTCCAGGAAAAACGGCACCAGCCGGGATTTTTGCTCTAAGAATAAATGCTCTAATGTCTCATAATCCTCAGGATAATCGACATCCAGCACTATCATTACTTCTCCACGAAGTCCATGAACTTTAGACACGTAGCCTAACTGAAAGCTTTGGTCCTTATTCATGGGGATTTATATTATGCTTTTGCTTCGTCTTCGCCAGACTCAGGAGCTTTTTCTTCTGCAGGAGCTTCAGCCTCAGCAGCAGGAGCTTCTTCAGTTGCAACTTCTTCTACCGGGGCAGGATTGTTAGCAGCTTCAGCAGCAGCTAGAAGAGCTTTTTGCTCATCTTCTCTTGCTTTGATAGCATCAAGCCTTGCCTGGTTCTTAGCAGCTTCAGCATCGAATGCTTTCTTCTTAGCATCAGCTTTAGCAGCAGTGATACCCTCAGTTTTTCCAGCAATTTTAGTCTCTTTATCGGTCAACCATGCTTCGAATTTCGCGTCTGCTTGTTCTTGGGTGATTGCACCTTTCAATACACCAATCTGAAGGTGTTTTTTCAGCATCACACCTCTGTAAGAAAGCATAGCTTTTACAGTGTCTGTTGGCTGAGCTCCATTCAACAACCATTTAAGAGCGCGCTCATTGTTGATGTTAATAGAAGCAGGATTCGTGTTTGGATTGTAAGATCCGATTTTTTCGATGAAGCGTCCATCACGTGGAGCTCTTGCATCAGCTACAACCACGTCGTAGATAGCCATTTTTCTTCTACCTCTTCGTGCTAATCTGATTTTTACTGACATAAATTATAATGTATTTAGTGAGTGGATGGAACCCGTCCATCCTAATTTTGGAGTGCAAAGATAGTGTAAATACTTGTAAAGCCATAAGTTGGCTAAAGAATATTTGCCTTAAAGCGGGCTTTTCTTTTATCTTGCGAGATATATTATTTGGCCCCGTAGTTCAATGGATAGAACAAGCGTTTCCTAAACGCTAGATCTAGGTTCGATTCCTAGCGGGGCTACTTCGTAGGGTAAAGCTGAAAAATTCAAATCCTTACTTCATTGCTTCCCTAATCTCTTTTAAAAACACTGAAACTTTCACTCTTGGATCACCTTCGCCTAATGTCTCAATTGGAATATATCCACGATAGCCAGAATTCTTAATTAAGGCCATGACTTTGGCAACATCAGTTTTTTGCTCCGCACCATTTAGATACAAGTTTTCCTTGAGTTGCCAACTCACGGCGTAGGGAATAGCCTTTTCTATTTCTTTATAAGCATCATTACGAAAACTTCCAATATCCAGAATCAACCCAAACCAATCTGAGTTTACTCGATTGATGATTTCAATAGTCTCATCCGCTGTTTTTAAAAAATCATGGTGGTTTTGTATGCCAACAATAACTCCATGAGCTTTTCCAAATTCAACACATTCCTTAAGATCTGCGACCATATAATCCACTACTTTTTCGCGAGGGATATTACTAACATCAGCAGTTCCGGAGAAAACCCGGATTACTGGAGCTCCAAGTTTTTCTGCAGCTATAATCCAATTTTTCACCAATTCAACACTTGCTTTTCGTACTGCAGGATCCGGATCTGAAAAATCGTTGCGAACACCAGTTCCGCTAATTTCTAAACCTAACAAAAAAGCCTTTTGCTTGATGTGGTACAAATACTCATCTGAAGGCACTTCCGGGTAACCCGGGAAATAATAGGCTGTAATGTCTACTGCATCAAACTGGTTGGCAGCACAATATTCCAACAATTCATCTAGGCTCATTTCCCCTTTCATCAATGGCCGATTAAATGAATAGGCATTTAGGCTGGTCTTTAATTTTGTAGGAAGTTGTTGCTGTGAATTTCCTGTTAAAGGAAACCAAATGACCAAAATGAGAAGGAGAACAATAATGTTGATTTTATCTTTCTGATTTCGGTTCATAGTCTTAATTTTATTTAAAGATGCATTAGAATTCGCATTTGAAAGGTAAATAGCCTTGGCAGGCAGTTTTTACTAAAAACACATCGCCGCTCATCGGAAATTTCTTCAATTGCTCTGAGCTCATATTTTCCTGAGCAGATGTGATCAATAGCGTGTCAAGGTTTTCTCCACCAAAACAACAGGAAGTAATATGGGGAACTGGTAGCTCGATTTTATCCAGCAATTCACCGTTTTTTGGATTCCAGCGATAAACTCCTGCACCTCCATAATGTGCCACCCAAAGCATGCCCTCTCGGTCGATGCACATGCCGTCAGGAAATCCTAATTCTTCCGGAATCTCTATAGCTATCCTATCAAATTCAATTTTACCTGATTTTAGATCAAAATGGAAGGCTTTGATTTGCCGAGTCGGCGTATCGATAAAGTAAAAAGTTTGATTGTCTTCCGTCCAAGCCATTCCATTGGAAATAGTCAAATTGGATAGTTTCTTTTGAGGGTATAAATCCTGATTGACGCAATAAAGTGAGCCAGCACCTTCCGTGAATTTGGTGCTCAAAGTCCCTATCCAAATTCTTCCTTTAGGATCTACTTTTCCATCATTGAATCTATTCAAACGGAGGTCTGATTCCACCTCAGTAAGCCATCTTAATTCCTCGGTTTTCAAATTAAAACTGGCAAGTTTTCTATCCAATCCAAGTATCAATTGATTTCCTTTTCCTTCCAAAACCACTGCAAGACGATGCGTGAAAGAATAGGTTTTGGTTTGTCCACTTTCCAAATGGTGCTGAAAAAGGTTACCCTTTTCAATATCCACCCAAAAGAAGCATTGCAAGTCTGAATACCAATAGGGACCTTCGCCGAGGAAGCATTGAGAGGGGATAGAAGTATAATTGTAGTTTTTCAAGGTTTATTATTTGTTGAAATTGTAATTAAAACTTCGAGGTTCAAAGAAATCTCAAATTTTAATAAATAAGTTGCGCCGCAGCGCCACCGCGAGAAACAAACCATCAGAATTCAGAATCTTCGAGGAAATCCCGAAGTCTACGACGTTCGGGACTACACCTCAAAGGTTACCTGCCTGCATCAACCCCAACTTCCTGTTGATCTCCGAGATCTCAATCCCGACTTGTTGCAACGTCAAAGGCTCCTGCGGAAACTCATCACTCATATAATATTCAAACTTCCATATCTCACGAATTTCCTCCGCAGGGACTTCATAGGTTGTGTAGACAGGATTCAACGAGCGCAGCAAAAAGTTTCTCTCCTCAGCCTGAAAACTCAACATCTTAAAACTAATACCCTCGCTTGCTGTCACTACTACGCAGGGAGTTTCTTTGGCTAGCCTCCACTCGGATAAATAGGAACCTATCACATAGGCTCCATCAGCAATTGGTAACATGCTATCGCCCTCGGTTTGGAACATGCGGTATTTTTTGTCCTTAGACAGATTGGGTAGATTGAAAACTGGCAGTGTGCTCAAATACTCCGGATCTCCAAAACCTCCCAAATACCCAGCTTTGGCCTTGATCGGCACAAGCTCTATGTTATCCTCATTACTTGAACTCACGGTGGTGGCGAGAATCCGAACTTTTGAACCGCTCAGAAAGACATCATTTCCAGCCTCCAGATCCCGGATTTTCAGTTCGCTGAGCTTCGACAGATCCACCCGCAGCAGCGTATCCACACTCATCCTGAAATAATCCGCGCACAGCAGTAAATCCTCGATTGCCGGGGACTTGCTATGTCCATTTTCATGAGCATTCAGTTTGGCGCGAGTCATGCCAAGATTTTCGGCCAGCATGTCCTGACTCAATTTGCGTCGCTTTCTAAGAAATTTCAGATTGCCCGCCCAGAAAAAGCTTTGACTTCCCATTTTTATTCGATACAATTAATGACAATAAATTGATACTAATACTATCAAATATAGCAAGTAATCTGAGAAATGGAAAGGCATATCGTGCATTTGGATCTGGACACGTTTTTTGTGTCTGTGGAGCGGTTGAAAAATTCTGCCCTCAAGGACAAGCCCGTCATCATCGGCGGCAGTTCCGACCGGGGAGTAGTGGCTTCGTGCAGTTACGAGGCGCGGAAATTCGGTGTGCATTCCGCCATGCCTATGAAGCTGGCGCGGAGACTTTGCCCATCGGCATTTTATATCAAAGGAGATCATGACAGCTACAGCCAACAGTCCCGCTTGGTTACAGAAGTAATTCAGGAGCAGGTTCCGCTGATGGAGAAAGCTTCCATTGATGAATTTTACATCGATATGACAGGAATGGATCGGTTTTTTGGCTGTGAAAAATTCACCAAAGAACTACGGAAAAAGATTGTTGATGAGTCCGGTTTGCCGATTTCCTGTGCTTTGGCAGTGAACAAACTCGTGTCCAAAGTCGCCACGCATGACGCCAAACCCAATGGGCAAACCACCATTCCCTTTGGCAAAGAGAAAGGTTACCTCGCTCCGCTTCCCATCCGAAGAATGCCCGGAGTGGGAGAAAAAACCTCAACACTATTGGAGCGTATGGGCGTGGAAAACATCAAACTGCTCAGCGAGATTCCTCCACGCATGATGCAAAATCTCCTGGGAAAATCAGGAATCGATCTCTCGCGGAAAGCCAATGGAATTGACGAATCTCCTGTCATTCCTTACACCGAGCAAAAGAGCATTGGCACGGAAAACACCTTTGAATCGGACACCATCGACATGGCTTTTCTCAATAGCCAGCTCGTGCGGATGACGGAGAAAGTCGGCTTTGAGCTCCGCCAGAAACGCAAGCTCTGCGGTTGCATCACAGTGAAGCTCCGATATGCCAACTTCGATACCGTCAGCCGGCAGTGCATTATATCTTACACCAGTTCGGATGAGGTACTGCTGGAAAGAGCCAAGGAACTCTTTGCGAAGCTCTATGAAAAGCGAATGCTCGTGCGCCTAGTTGGTGTAAAAGTCAGTCATCTCGTACAGGGAAATCAGCAGATCGACCTTTTCCAAGACACCGAAGAGGGCGTAAACCTGTACCAAGCCATCGATTGGATCAAGAACCGCTACGGCGAAAAAAGTCTGACCCGAGCCATCACCCTAACCCGCGCCTAAGATGTTTATTACTTGTAAAACCTGGTTCAGCTATCGCTATGGCACCTTCAGCACCGAAGCACTTGTAGATGCTGCGGCGGAGCGCGGCCTTTCCTCTCTTGGCCTCACCAATATCAAAAGCACGGCAGACAGCTGGGATTTCGTGGATTTCTGTAGGGTAAAAAACATCAAACCCATTGTCGGAACAGAAATCCGAAACGCCGATGTTTTCTGCTATACCTTATTGGCGAAAAATGATGCGGGACTTCTTGAAATCAATCGGTTTTTGTCTCAGCATTTACAGCAGGAATTAGCTTTCCCTGAGCGACCTGACTGCTTTTCAGAGGTACTGATTATTTATCCGTTTGGAAGCTTTGCTGCGCAAAACCTAAAAGAACATGAATTCATCGGCGTATTGGCGAGCGAGCTGAATCGCCTGAAAAAGCAGGAGGTGGAAGCCTTTCCCAAGAAATACATCATCCGACATCCGGTGACTTTTCAAGACAAAACGGCTTTCAATATTCATCGTTTGCTTCGAGCCATCGGCAAAAATACGCTGATCAGTAAATTGGGAGAAAATGACTTTGCCTCCCCGGATGAAATGTTTGTCTCGGAAGCAGCACTAATGAGCGCTTTTCGAAATTTCCCCGGCATGATCAGCAACACGCTACAGTTGATTGATCAGTGCGAAATCAAAACAGAGCTGAGCACCGACAAAAACAAAAAGCATTACAGTGCCAGCGGAGAAGATGACCGGATTTTGTTGGAAAAGCTCGCCATGGAAGGCTTTCACTATCGCTATGGTAATAATCCTGTAGCCAAAGCAAGGGTAATCAAAGAGCTGAAAATCATCAATGATCTGAATTTCAATGCGTATTTCCTGATCGTCTGGGATGTGATCCGCTACGCGCAAAACCGTGGCTTTTACTACGTGGGGCGAGGGAGCGGTGCCAATTCCATTATCGCTTATTGCCTGAAAATCACCGATGTGGATCCGATCAAACTCGATCTATATTTCGAGCGATTTCTCAACCCTCACCGGACTTCCCCGCCGGATTTTGACATAGATTTTTCCTGGAAAGACCGGGATGAAGTGATCGATTACATTTTCAAGCGTTACGGCAAAGATCACGTTTCCTTGCTGGGAATGTACAGCACTTTTCAGCGCAGAGCCGTGATCCGTGAGTTGGGTAAAGTTTTTGGCCTGCCCAAAGAAGAGATCGACCAGCTCGTCCGAGGCAAGGATCAGCCGATGAATGAGGATAAAATCCAGCGCACGATTTTGAAATACGGACAGCTGCTGGAGAATTTCCCGAATCACCTTTCCATTCACCCGGGCGGAATGCTGATTTCCGAGAAGCCCATCTATCAATACACCGTGAATGAACTGCCTCCGAAGGGCTTTTGCACGGCGCAGATCGATATGTTTTTGGCAGAGAAAATTGGCTTATTCAAACTCGATATCCTCAGTCAGCGCGGATTGGGGCATATCAAGGAAGCTATTCGACTGGTGAAGCAAAACCGGGGAATCGACATCGATATCCATCGGGTGGAAGAGTTTATGAGCGACCCCAAAGTCGCCGAGCAAATCCGAAAAGCAGACACCATCGGCTGCTTTTACATCGAGAGTCCGGCGATGCGGCAGCTCCTCACCAAACTCAAATGTGACGATTACCTCACACTTGTGGCGGCCAGTTCCATTATACGACCAGGCGTGGCGCAGTCCGGTATGATGAAGCAATACATCGAGCGATTTCACGACCCCGAAAAGATCATCTACCTGCATCCTAAAATGAAGGAATTGCTGGAGGAAACCTTCGGCGTGATGGTGTATCAGGAAGATGTAATCAAGGTTGCCCATCACTTCGCAGGACTAGATATGGGCGAAGCGGATATTCTGCGTCGGGCTATGTCGGGCAAGTACAGATCGCACAATCGCTTCAATGAGATCCGTGAAAAATATTTTGCCAACTGCAAGAAACTTGGGCATGATTACACCGTCGCAGCGGAAGTTTGGAGGCAGATGGAATCCTTTGGCGGCTATTCCTTTTCCAAGGCGCACTCGGCATCTTTCGCCGTGGAAAGCTATCAGAGTCTTTACCTAAAGACCTATTTTCCCATGGAATTTATGGTGGCAGTGATCAATAATTTCGGAGGATTCTATGCGACCGAATTCTATTTCCATGAACTCAAGCGTACCGGAGCAAAGGTCAACCCGCCCTGCGTCAACCGAAGTGAGTATCTTACCAATATCCGTGGCGAGGAGGTATTTGTGGGATTGATCCATATACAACAGCTGGAGAAAAAGCTTTGCAACTTCATCTTGGAAGAAAGGCAGACCAATGGAGTTTATCTGGGTTTAGAGGATTTTATCGAGCGCACGCATGCCGGGCCGGAGCAACTGAACATTCTGATCAGTGTGGGAGCATTTGGTTTTACAGGTTTGGGAAAAAAGAAATTGCTTTGGAAAGCCAATTTCGCGCAGAAGCATCTCACATCTATTCCTGATTCTCCGGCGCTTTTCAAGGAACCTCCCATGGACTTTACTCTACCTGACTTCCCTGATTACCCGCTGGAAGACGCGCTAGACGAGATCAATGTGCTGGGTTTTGCATTGACGGATATGTTTCGTCTTTGTGCTCACGATGGCAAAGGAACTGTGCTGGCTGCCCAACTTCCTCAGTTATTAGGGAAAAATGTGGAAGTTCTCGGTCGACTCGTAGTCACGAAAGACGTACGCACCATACACCGGGAGCACATGGCTTTCGGGACTTTTCTGGATCCCAAGGGCGACTGGCTGGATACGGTGCATTTCCCACCTTCGCTGAAGCGCTTTCCTTTTCAAGGCAAAGGCTTTTACAAAATGCGTGGAAAAGTAGTAGAGGACTTTGGCACCTTCGCCGTGGATGTATATGACATGTGGAAAGTGGGGCTGAAGGATAAGAAGGAGGTACCGCCAATCTCAGCGCTTTCTACTCTATCTGTATAAAACGAACATCTTAAAGTTATGAAGCCCAATATCTATGAATACTTCCTAATCATTTCACCAAGTCAGGAAATCTGTGGGTTGATCATGCCGTACAAACAGTATTTTACGAAAAGATATGGCTGCACAATGGCAGACATTTTCAAACCACATATTAGTATCATGAACTGCCTGCAATCAAATTATCGGGAAATGCGACTTATCGAAAACCTCAAACGCTTTGGAAAAACGGTGGAGCCATTTACAGCAGAACTAAACGGAATCGGCCAATTTCCTAACACTGTGTTTGTCGATATTTTCAATAAGTATCACCTCGTGCAAATTATAATTGAGCTTAGTCAGTTTACCAACCCATTACTCTACAAACCACAATTCCATAAAACTCCTCATATTTCAATTGCTAGAGGAATGACTCCAGAACAACATAGTCTAGCCTGGGCTGATTGGCAGAATCATGAGATTGAAGCGTCTTTTGAAGTGAATAAATTAACACTTTTAAGACGCAAAATAGACACCAAGCGAATCCGGAAATTTTATACGATTGCCACTATTCCTTTCACCGGAGAAGAAATAGCAATCAGACAGCTAGGCTTTGGGTTTTGAAATAATTTTCCAATGAATAGACAGAGCAATTTAACATGGCTATGGAATTGAAGGTGTGTTTGATTCGTACACTGAGACAAGGTATTGGAATTATAAACAGGATAAATAACTAGATAGGGTGATTTCGAACTAAATCAGCGATTAAATACCTAACTTTTGAAATTAGAATTAACGATTATTGAGCTGACCAACTTAACTTCCTCCACCAGTATTCAATTCTAAAATGTCTCATCAAATTGCTGTATTAATTGATTTTAATCACATCTCATCACAGCGTGATTTACTTGAAGCATTAACAAAACTAAACCACTTAGAGTCTGGAGATGAATTAGAATTACAAGTTGACCTTAATGGTACTGGCTTTATCTACCCTGATTTACTATTACTTCTTGTAGCTCGGATTGAATACCTAAAAAGAAACGATATAAAAGTAATTTGTTCTATGGTTAATTTTAATCGAAATTCAAATAGAGCTAATTATGCCTGTAGGATAAATTTTTTTGAAATTCTTGGGATTGAACTTGAAGAGGGTTTTATAAGAAGAGATAGGCAAGGTAGATTTATCGAGATATCAAAGTTCAACGAGACAAATATCAATATCGTATTTGCAGAAATAATGCGAATCCTAATTGTGAACGGTGTGAATGAAGATATGCTAACAGTTCTGAATTTTTGTTTGTATGAAGTTCTTGACAACACACTTAACCACTCTAGTCCCGAATTCAGATATGGGGCTGGTACAGGGTTTGTAGTTGCTCAATTCTTCCCCAGATCGCAAGAAATTAGGATTATCATTGCAGACACTGGGCAAGGAATCCATGCTGCTTTGACAGGACATCCAAAATCCAGATTTATAGACCTTTCCGAACCAGAAGCCGTTACTAGATGTATAGAAAGGGGAGTTACCAATAGCCTAGGATTAGGTTTTGGCCTTTGGGCTACTTCAGAAATGATGAGTAAAAATAAAGGAGACTTTATAATCTATTCAGGAGCTTCATGTCTTCGTAACGGAACGTTATATGAAACTCCTCAATGGAAAGGCACTATAAATTACCTTAGAATTAACACGAATATTTCCGTTAATTATAAAGAAATATTTGGGGAAGATTCGGGTCAACTCGATATGTTTCAAGAGTTTAAAGAATCCCAGTTTGGCAATCTTGAGAACCTTTGGTAAATTTGAAAATCTTTTAGAACCGAAAATGACACACACTATCTTATTTAATAGTTTTGCTAGCAACCTTGGAACAAGAGTTCTAGGGCAAGAAATACGTGTGCAGATAGAACAACTTCTTGAATCAAATGATTTTGTGATTTTTGATTTTAAAGGAGTTGATTTCGTTTCCCACAGTTTTTCTGATGAATGTTTTGGTAAGTTGCTTTTGAAATTCCCCTTTCCAGAATTGAAGTCTAAATCCACATTTGTCAACGCTAGTGAATTGGTCAAAAAGACGATTGCTTTGGCGATTAATGATCGTCTAAAAGCAAGTTTAGCTTACTAAAAAGTTAGATGGATTTAAGTAATCAAAACAACAGCTTAATTTTAATTCACCTGCTCCTTGATCCAATTGGTAATCACCTCGAGAGCTTTTGGGGAGAAGGTCTGCTCTATCTCGGCATACTCGCTAGGTGCCCCAGTGTTTGCCTCTTGAAATAGGTGATTCAGCCCGGCCAGTTCCACCGTAGTCACGTTCGTATTTCCTCCTTTTGCTAAGGCAGCTTTGATTGCTTCCAAGTTCTCCTTTGGTGGGACTTGGAGGTCTTTTTCTCCATTGATCGCCAGTACCGGACAGCTTACTTTTTCCAGGGCTGGAGCAGGATCATATTTGATAAAATACAGCATCCAGGGACTGGTAAGTTGGGTCACTTGAGCTGCAACAAACTCCTCCTCGGTCATACCTCCGGGCACATTTTCTACCGGGATATTGCGAAACACCTGAGTCATGTAGGCTTTGATACCATTTTCAAGTTCCTCATCGCTTTGATCTTTGACCATGATTTCAAAAGCTTTCCTGCTGATCATCTCATTTTCTTCAAGCTGATTGGGGCTCATCCCGGCAGCTTCCCCGATCAGTGTTTGTTGCGCAAGAAGTAGTTTATCACCTCTGATGCCAGTCCCCGCAAGCAACACGATAAAGTCAATGTCATCAGAATCTCCCGCCACCATAGGCGCGATGATCCCACCCTCACTATGCCCGACTAGGCCTATTTTACTTTTGTAAATGTCAGGTCTTGACTGCAAATACTGCACAGCCGAAGCTACATCCGTGGCAAAGTCAACAGAAGTAGCTGCACTGAAATCACCTGTGGAAGCTGCCGTGCCTCGATCATCAAAGCGCAAAACAGCAATCCCATTTCTAGTCAGATAGTCCGACAAAACCAAAAAAGGCTTATGCCCCATTAATTCTTCATCACGATTTTGCGGACCGGACCCTGAGATCAGCACCACCGCTGGGTATATCCCGTCTTGCTCGGGCAGCGTAAGTGTACCAGCCAGTAATATTTCCGCCTGTTTATTATCAAAAATCACATTTTCAGAGCGGTAAGGAAAAGGTTTTTGAGGCTCCTGTGGTCTTTTCGAGACTACTTTTTCTATTTCCTCTCTGGACAGATTCATAGGAAAAGACTGGCCCGCCTGAGTAAAAACTCCGATGATAACATTGTCATCACCTAGTGTTCCCTCGTACTTTATATTGGCGTTGGTAATCGAGATTTTCAATGTACCATCTTCAAAACTGGTCGAAGTCACTGGAATCCCAAATGCGCCTTGATCAGGACTATCCATGGTCGAACTAAATCCAGTATCAGTTTTCTTCACATTAAAAACTAAGCGAAGTTGGGTTCCCTGAACTTTCAGTGCTCCATTCCATTGTCCGGTGATGTCTTGGGCAAAAGTGAAAGTGGAGATCAAAAAACTTAGTAGTAGTATAGAAAGGATTTTCATAGATAAAGATTGGTTTACCAGTCGCGATGGATACTCTGTAATTGGAATTTGGATTGAAAAGTAAGGAAATTTTAGGAGTCTGTATTCTGCCAACATATTCACTCAAAGAAGAATACTATCAGAAGACTACTCTTTTATTGCCACAACAATTCTATTTTCCTATTTTTCCAGAATACAATTTCAATAAACCCACACAACCCAAAATAATTGCTTACTCTTTTTAGTTTTCTAGCCTTCACAGGCTTCGTAGCTATCTACTCCACGTGGATGCTGCGCAAGCAAAATCTCGCAACCCAAGACGGGTATTTTCTAGGTGGTCGGAGTCTGACTGGCGTTGTCATAGCCGGTTCCATGTTGCTGACCAATATTTCCACAGAGCATCTCGTGGGAATGAATGGATCAGCTTATAAAAACGGAGCGATCATTATCGCTTGGGAAGTCACTTCAGCCATCGCTTTGGTGATCGGCGCACTTTACTTTATCCCAAAATACCTGAGGATGGGATTGACTACCATTCCTGAGTTTTTGGAGAAAAGGTATGATAAAATGACGCAGGCGCTGATTTCGCTTTTACTTATCACATCATTTGTAGTCACCTTACTTCCAATTGTACTCTATACAGGAGCGATAAATATTGAATCAATTTTTGGGATTTCGGAAACACTTGGGATCACACAAAAAGAAGGAATTTGGCTTACAGTAGTCGTGGTGGGAGTAATCGGAGCAGTTTATGCGATTTTTGGTGGTTTGAAAATGGTTGCTTACACAGACACCATTAATGGCTTTGGCTTGCTGATCGCTGGTTTGCTCGTTCCTATTTTTGCGTTTTGGGATATAGGAGATGGAAATGTGCTTGATGGCTTGGTAAAGGTCTTTAATAATGCTCCCGAGAAATTCAACGTGATCAGCAAAGAACCTTCTATCGGTCCGGGATCCAGAGATTCCATTTTGCCTTTCAGCGTGCTTTTCACAGGCTTGATCATCAATCAATTGTATTTCTGGACCATGCATCAATCCATTGTGCAGCGAGCACTAGGAGCGGTGAGTCTGAAAGAAGCGCAAAAGGGATTATTGTTTACAGGGATTTTGAAAATCCTGATCCCGCTGGTGATTGTCCTTCCTGGGATTATAGGCTTCTATTATTTCGGTGATACGCTTTTTGATTCTCAGGACAGTGTCTATCCAGAATTGGTCAAGCGAGTGCTTCCGCCGTGGATGACAGGATTCTTTGTTGCTGTGATCATGGGGGCAATTTTGAGTACCTTCAATAGCGCTTTGAATAGCGCAGCGACTATTTTCAGTCTGGATATTTTCAAAGTTTATATCAAGAAATCAGCTAAGGAAGGACAGCTAGTCCGAATCGGAAAGTGGGTTTCAGCGATTTTGGCGATTGTTTCTATTCTTGTTGCACCTTTTGTGGCCAATGCACCGGCAGGGCTTTATCAGCTTTTGCAGCAGCTAAATGGCATTTTCTTTATCCCGATGGCTACAGTGATTATAGCAGGATTCTTTTTCCCAAAAGTATCTGCTGCTGGAGCCAAAGCAGGATTAGTTTTTGGACTAGTTTTCTACATTCTTATGGATTTGATACTCAAAGTCAACATCCATTTCGTTCATATTTGGGGAATAGAGTTTATACTCAATCTGATAGTGATGCATTTGGTATCTGCACAATTTCCAGTAAAAATCCCATTTGTAATGGTCGATTCAGGCAAACTCAGCATCGTTCCTTGGAGACATGCCAAAACGCTGGGCTGGATTTTGATTGCGATCACAGTAATTATTTATGTAATTTTAGGTACAATCGCTTAAGGCTATGGAAACTACAGAAAAGGAATTCAGAAATTATAACAAGGTAGACATCAAAGCTGCCGTGAAAGAGCATTACAGAAAAATGCGCATGTATCAGACTTACGATTATGTGCAGCGGATGAAGTCAAAATATCTAACGTTTGACAAGCCGATGAACCTTTGGGATGCGATGGAAAAGCTCAATGCACTCATTGACGTCAGCGATCCAGACCTTGACCTTCCTAATGTGCAGCATTTGATTCAATCTGCAGAAGCCTTACGTGCTGACAATCGTCCTGATTGGATGCAGTTGGTCGGTTTGATTCATGATCTTGGCAAAGTGATGTATCTATTCGGATCTGATGAGGACGGAACAAGCCAGGACGAGCAATGGGGATTGGTTGGTGACGTATTTGTAGTTGGATCAAAATTGCCTGATACCTGCGTTTACTCTGAGTTCAATGAACTGAATCCTGACATGAAAGATCCTCGCTACAATACTGAAATGGGGGTTTATGAAAGCGGTTGTGGCTTGGACAATCTCCAATTAGCTTGGGGACATGATGAGTACTTCTACCAAGTTTTGAAAAATCATCCTGAGAACACGATCCCTGAAGCTGGTATGGTGATGGTTCGCTATCACTCTTTTTACCCTTGGCACAATGGCGGAAGTTACTCCCAATTTGAAGCTCCGCAAGATGCAAAGTACAAGGAATGGATTTTGGATTTCAATCAGTATGACTTATACACCAAGTCACCAAAAATCTATGATCTGGAAGATGTGAAGGAGTACTACCTTCCGATTGCTGAAAAGTACTTAGGGAAAGGGCCGATCTTCTGGTAAGACAAAATCACAAACAGTAAAAAGGCAGGAGCTAACTCATAGCTCCTGCCTTTTTTTGTTAACAGATCTGTTTTCCGTAAATAATTATAGATGAAATTGCCCTAAAAACTCAGTGCTGCTTCCAATATTAATTTCATTTAAGCCACCTCCATTTTTCTCTGAAACACCAAATTTAAGATTGAATACGCAGTTGTCTTTGAATACAACTTCAGCAGTACCACTTTGAATTGGGTTACTTATTGTCACACATTTGTCACCGATCTTAGCGTAAAGTTTATTATCAGAATATACTTCAAATTCACCAACTGTACCATCAGGAAAAGGGCTGTTTGCTGTCGCATATTGCATGGTCAATGTATATTTTCCCACAATAGAAGGAGCCACTGTTCCTGCAGTTTCTCCACTTGCAATAGTTCCAGTACAAACTGTACTACAATCTCCTAGTTCCGGATCATTGTCGTCTTTTGAGCAGGAAGTAGCTAGGATGGAAAGTGAGAGAAAAAGGAATAAAAATAGTCTAGAGTTTTTCATTTGCTTTTCGTTGATTTTGAATAACCAAAAATCAATCAATATGCACTAATAGGGAATACGGCAAACGCACTATTAACAAGTAAATTTTAGCTTGGTTTGCATCCTATCAATTTTCAGAATCCTTCTTCACTGCCTCGACCTGAAGCTTTATTAAATCTAACTGTTCCTGTGTTTTTTCTTTGATTTGGGAGAGCTCTCCTACTTGGTTGCTAAGTCCTTGTGAGCGTTTTATCTCCGTTTGCACCAATCCTTCCATCTCACGCATCCGCTTTACTTGAATCCTATCTTGTCGGATATATTCCCGAAACAATAAGTAATGGAGTAGTATGATGCTACCCAAAACCAAAAGCACTAAAATGCCGAGTAAGTGATTTTCAAAAATGGATAGAACCATTAAATGATGAAAAGTTGGAGCTTTTCAAATCTAGACAATCTTCTAGGCTGAGGTAATACGGCAAATGGACTATTTGCACCGCATCATCAGAAGAGCTTATCCTCCGATCGAGTTATTTCTTCGGGATTATTAGTGTAACTGCTGTTCCCTTACCATTTTCTGACTGTATGTCCAGCTTTCCACCAAGCTCCTCAGCTCGCTTTCGCATGTTATATAACCCATTACCCTGCTTAATCTTTGATTCCTCAAACCCCGTCCCGTCATCCTTTACCTCCAGTTGGAATTGATTATCAATTTCTGCGACACTCACCATGATTTGGCTTGGGTAAGCGTATTTAAGGGAATTCTGAATTGCTTCCTGCACTATTCTATAAATCTGAATTCCTTTGGAAGAAACAATACTATAGTCTGGATCCAGACTATTGTCCACATCAAAGTCGAAGGTGATTCCACGGGTAGAGATTCCTGCTCGATCAAGGTAATCTGAAATTCTAGCTGAAAGCTGACCCAGGGTAATTTGCCCTGAGTTCATCGCCCAGATCGTGTCCCGTAGCTCGGTAATGGTTTGCTTGGTAAAATCCGCAATGGAGTCATATCTGTGAGTAAGCGTGTCTTTGATCGGGTCAAAATACTTGAGGTTTTCGATCGCAGAAATGATGAAGGTGAGCTGAGCTCCAATATTATCATGAAGATCTCGGGAAATAAGCACACGTTGTTCCTGAAGTTTATTCTGAGTTTCGATTTGGCCCAACGCCACTTTCAATTTTCCTTCTTGCTTAAGTTGACGGTTTTTCAGCTTTTGCTGGCTATAAAGCAAATACCCAACTACTCCTAGAACTAGCGCTAGTAACAAAGAACCATAAAGCTGAATATTCTTATTTCTGAGCTCGAGCTGTTGCTGGGAGATGGCTGCATCTTTTTGCTCAGATTGGTAGCGTGCTTCCAGATCAGATGTGAGTTGCTGGATCTCCTGTTCGGTCAATTTCTTGTTCAGCTCAGAATAGGATTCCGTATAATATGCTGAGCTATCCGGCATACCCAATGCTGCATATACCGGGGACATCAAAAGATACATGGTAGCTATATCATCTTCCGCATTTTGGGCTTTGAAGTGTGACAATGCACGCAGGTAATACTCCCGGGATTGAGTGTAATCTTTGAGGTCGTGGTAAGACTGCGCAAGATTTGATTCCAATAAAGCATAGTCATAATCTGCACCTACCTGAGCTGCGAGTTCCAGACCCTTTTCTGCATAGGAAATGGAAAGTTTACTATTCTTTTGGGCATTGTAGAGGGTTGCAAGATTATTATAAGTAGTCGCGGTGTAGTAGTCATCACCCTCTTCTATGAAAATCTGCAATGCTTCTAAATAAGTTTTTTCTGAGTTCTGATAGTCCTTTAGGTTTTTATAAATACTGGCAATGTTGGTAAGTGTAGAAGCATATAAGTAGTCATCATTCTGAGCCTTTCTATATTCTGCGACCTCCTGAAGAATCTCTAAAGCCTTTGGATAATTCCTCATTTCCAAGTAAATCACACCGATGTTATTTCGTACAAAGTCGGCATTGCGATCATTCCCAGTACGCTCAAAAAAACTTAGAGCTTTAAGGTAATTCACCATGGCGGAATCCGACTGAAAATCTCGCTGATACACTGACCCAAGATTTGTAATCGTTCCGTAAATCTTGGTAGAATCACCTGTCTCATAGCGCAATTCCAAAGCTTGCTGATAATTCTTCCTTGCTTTGATCAACTCCCCCTTTTCCATATTGGCGTATCCAAGGTCGCTGTAAGCCTGAGCTAGCATATCAGGATTGTCGAGTGATTTTGCAACTTCTATATTTTCCTCACCAAACATAATCGCTGTGTCCTGAGAAACTGGCACATAATACCAGGTCAGTTCTGAAAGTATTAAAGAACGATCATTGGCTGTTTTGGCTTCAGAAAGCTCAGTTTTGAGGCTGTCTAACAACTCCGATGTTGTCTGCGCAGAGAGAACCTGCGTATATAGAAGAATAGAAAAAACTCCAAGGAACCGGTAAAATGAATTCATAAACAATTGGTTTGGTGGGAAATAAGTCAAAAAAGATTTCTCTAGCAAGATTCTATTAAAAGTGGGTAATAATTTAAATGAAGCTAGAATACCAAGATCAATTCCTCAAATCCATATTTTATTGATTGAGAATGAGTTAAAAAAAGAATATACTATGGATTCCCATGATTTGCTGATACCAAACTATTTCTGAATCTTAGGGTTCTTATAGTAGAAAATAAACCCAAATATCATAGTAATGCTAAATTTCACACATAATGAAAATCAACGAATGATCGCAGAGATGATTCGTGATTTTGGAGCCAAAGAGATCACTCCCTTCCGAAAGGATTGGGATGATAGGTCGCATTTCCCCATAGATCTTTTTAAAAAACTAGGCGAACTCGGACTCATGGGAGTTTTGATTCCTACTGAATATGGAGGCTCTGGTTTTGGATACTTAGAATATGTCACCGCTATCGTGGAGCTTTCGAAGCTAGACCCCTCGGTCGGTCTCTCTATGGCAGCACATAACTCCCTTTGCTCAGGACATATCATGATGTTTGGAAATGAAGAGCAAAAGAAAAAATACTTGCCCAAACTTGCGACATGCGAATGGCTTGGAGCATGGGGCCTGACCGAACCCAATACGGGCTCAGACGCAGGAAATATGCGAACCGTAGCAAAGAAAGAAGGTGATTCTTGGATCATCAACGGAGCAAAAAACTTTATCACTCACGGCGTGTCAGGTGATGTGGCAGTTGTGATCGCACGAACCGGGGAAATCGGTGATTCACATGGAATGACCGCCTTTATCGTAGAGCGAGGCACTCCAGGATTCAAAGGCGGAAGAAAAGAAGATAAGCTGGGTATGCGTGCTTCGGAAACTGCTGAGATGCTTTTCGATGATTGCATTGTGCACGAAAGTCAGGTTTTGGGCAAAGTTGGTGATGGCTTTATTCAATCCATGAAGATTCTGGATGGTGGGAGAATTTCCATAGCAGCATTAGGCCAAGGTATTGCCGAAGGAGCACTGGAAGCATCAATTCAATACTCTAAAGAACGCCAGCAGTTCAATAAACCTATCAGCTCATTTCAAGGCATTTCCTTTAAGCTTGCTGATATGGCAACTCAGGTTGAGGCTTCCAGCCTGTTAATCTTTAAAGCCGCTGATCTCAAAAACCGAGGAGAAAAAGTGACGCTTGCTGGAGCACAAGCCAAGTATTATTCCTCTGAAGTGGCTGTGTCCGTTTCCAATGATGCGGTCCAAATCTTTGGTGGATATGGTTTTACCAAAGACTATCCAGTGGAGAAATTCTACCGTGACTCCAAGCTTTGTACGATTGGCGAAGGAACTTCTGAAATACAAAAGATGGTAATTGCCCGGGAAATATTGAAATAATTCCCAATCACTAGTAAATGATAAAAGCCTGAGATCTTCGAAGATTTCAGGCTTTTCTGTATGGGTAGGAATTTAACCATTCCCAATAATTCTCTCGATGGATTATTCTCGGTTTTTCAGCTGAATAGGTTTCCTGAAATGTTGCTGGGAACTTCACCTTTGCTTTTGGATTCCATTTGAACTCAAAGGGATAAAGTTTACCATCAATTTCTTCGATATAGTCTATTTCTTGGCCTCTACTTGTCCTCCAGAAATAGCTTTGTCCATAAAATCCATGATATGCCAGAAGCTTTTGTCTCTCGGAAATCAAGTAATTTTCCCACAGTGCTCCAATATCATTTCTACCTGAAACTGGAGCATAATTACCTGTGATGGCATTTCTAATACCATTATCAATAAAGTATATTTTTCTACTCGAGCTAATTTCAGATCTAAGGTTTCTTGAAAATGGATTAAGCCTTGTTATAATAAATGCTTTCTCCAGAAGATCTATATAGTTGGAAACAGTAACCTTATCTGCTTGAACTGTTCTGCTCAATTCATTAAAACTAACTTCTGAGCCTACCTGCCAAGCCAATGCTTGTAATATTTTGTTCAAAAGTTCGGGCTTTCTGATCCCCTGAAAATTCAGTAAATCTTTATATAGATAACTCGTTGCAAGATTAGTTAAAACTGGGATTTCATTGCCTTTTTGAGTAACAACTTCCGGATAAGTTCCGAAAACTAAATTGGTTTCCAAACTGCCTAGTGCCTCCGGCATTCCTAAAGAATGACTTATTTCCTTCCAACTTAATGGATACATTTTATACTCCCATTTCCTGCCTGTCAGAGGCTCATTAATTGTACTGGAAAGCTCCAATGCAGAAGATCCTGTTACGAGGAGTTGAATATCATTGAAGTTATCCACGATAAGTTTAAGAGTCAGTCCTATAGAGGGAATGCGTTGTGCTTCATCTATTACCACTACTTTACTTTGTCCTAAATAGGATCGGAGAAACGAAATACTAGGCTCTGCAAGCGAGCTTTGGACTCCAGCTTCATCCCCATTTAAATACAGGAAGTTTGTGGAGAGTGATCCTGCTAATTTTTTCACCAGCGTAGTCTTCCCAACTTGCCTTGGTCCAAGCAATAAAATGGCTTTTTTGAAGTCAATTTTCGCGTTTAATACCTCGAATAAAATACGTGGAATATGCATATTCAGTGATCGTAATCACCAAATATATGTATATTTGGTGATTACGATCACCAAATATACATTTTTGCTTTTAAATGGGTTTCCATGGCAGGATTTAGCATAAACTTAAGCCCCCGCCACCAAATATAGTCCTGCAGCCAAAGCCGCACCTACAATTGGTCCTAAAACAGGGACCCAGGAATAACCCCAATCAGAACTTCCTTTGTCTTTTATCGGCAAAATGGAGTGCATGAGTCTTGGACCAAAATCACGGGCAGGGTTGATGGCATAACCAGTAGTTCCTCCTAAAGCCAAGCCAATTACCCAAACCAAAAATGCAACGGGAATTGCTCCCAGAGAACCCATACCGATCGGAGTTTTATTGCTGTCTCCTATTTCCACTCCATCGTTATAGAGGATCACTAAAATCAGGACAAAAGTCCCAATGACCTCCGAAAAGAAATTTAAAGGCAGGTTTCTTATCGCAGGAGAAGTGCCAAATGGCGCAGCCTTCAATCCTGCATCATCCGAAGCATCGTAATGATCCTTATAGAACAGCCAAGCTATTCCAACTCCAATCATTGCCCCCAAAACCTGAGCAATAATATATCCCGGCGCCATCGCCCATTCAAATTGCCCTGTCAAAGCGAGGCCGATAGTTACCGCTGGATTCAAGTGCGCGCCACTGTATGGCCCTGCTACCACTACCCCAACATAAACTGCCAAAGCCCAAGCCGTACTGATCTCCATGATTCCTCCTCCATGACCTTTGGTTTTTGGTAAAAGCATGTTCGCAACAACTCCTGAACCCAATAATAGTAACAGACCTGTTCCTATTAATTCTGCTAGATATACATTCATTATTCAACCCAGTTTTTTGAGCGCTCCACCGCTTTGTGCCAAAAATGTATCAATTTATCTCGATCTGTTTTTTCCATACTTGGAGTAAAGCTTTTATCAGCATTCCATAGCTCTTGGATTTCATCTCGATCCTCCCAAAACCCAATTGCTAAGCCCGCCAAAAATGCTGCTCCAATAGCTGTGGTCTCGATAATCTCTGGTCGTTTGATTTCGCAATCCAGCAAGTTTGCCTGAAACTGCATCAGAAAATTATTGGCTGTAGCCCCACCGTCTACACGAAGTTCTTTGGTTGGCTTGCCGGCATCCTTTTCCATAGCTTTTAGCACATCATAAACTTGGTAAGCAATTGCTTCCAAAGCCGCCCTAGCCATATGCGCTTTCTCTGTACCTCTTGTGATTCCAAAAAAAGCTCCTCTGGCATTTTGATCCCAATGCGGTGCCCCCAAACCTGAAAGTGCAGGAACGAAGTAAACCCCATCATTTCCATCTATACTTTCTGCCAAACGCTCACTTTCTCTCGCATGACCCAAAAGTCCTATTCCATCTCTAAGCCACTGAATAGCTGCTCCGCCAATAAATACTGAACCTTCCAAGGCATAATTGATCTCATCTCCGATTTTCCATGCAACAGTAGTAAGCAATTGATTCTTTGATCTGACCGCTTCAGAGCCCGTATTCATGACCAAAAAGCATCCCGTACCATAGGTGGTTTTTGCCATTCCCGGCTCGGTGCAAAGTTGCCCGAAAAGGGCAGCCTGCTGATCCCCGGCAATTCCAGCGATTGGGATTTTTACACTTAAGACATCTCCAGCAGTTTCGCAATAGACTTCACTACATGATTTTACTTCAGGTAAGAGCGATGCTGGAATTTCAAACAAATCCATCAACTCCTGATCCCATTCCTGCGAATGGATATTGAAAAGCATGGTACGGCTGGCATTTGTGATATCTGTGATATGCGTTTTGCCGGAAGTGAGGTTCCAAATCAGCCAGGAATCTACCGTTCCAAATGCAAGTTCACCAGCATCGGCTCTTTCTCTTGCTCCATCTACATTATCTAGAATCCATTTGATTTTGGTGGCAGAAAAATACGCGTCAATGATCAGCCCTGTCTTGGAAACTACCATTTCAGAATGTCCCTTATCCTTCAGCTCGTTACAGTAATTGGCAGTTCGTCGATCTTGCCAGACGATGGCGTTATAAATCGCTTTGCCTGTTTTTCTATCCCAAACTATAGTCGTTTCCCGCTGATTGGTGATACCAATGGCAGCCACCTGATTTGCTTTGATTTTTTTATTGACCAGGGATTCTATCATCACAGATGACTGGGAAGTCCAGATTTCATCCGGATCATGTTCTACCCAGCCTGCTTTTGGGAAATGTTGCTTAAAATCCTTTTGGGCGACTGAGATAATCTTGCCTTTTTTATCAAAAAGAATGGCTCTAGAACTTGTAGTACCTTGGTCTAGAGCCATTATATAGGTATTATTTTGGCTCATTTTGGGTTATTTGTGGGTTATTTTTTAATCAAATATTTCGAAGCTGTCCTATTAAAGTCAGCCAATTCTGATTCTATCCATGCTTCGTCTTTCTCCAATTCAGCAGCCATCAACCTAGCTACTGTAGGAGCAGAATCTATGGAAGCCTGTGCATCTAGGAATAGCATCCGTATTCTCCTGGCCAATACATCCTCCACCTTCACCGCCATCTCTTCACGCACAGCCCAGATCACTTCTGCCTCTATATTGGGGAAATCAGGATGCAGCTTTTCTTCCCAAGTTTTGTTTTCCTTTATGAGGTCTTGGATAGGCTTGGCATCAAACCCATAAATTCCCCAGTGGCCTTCAGGAACGCGGTTGGTCGCCCCATGGATTTTCATATCCAGAGACTTACTGTCTCTCAGTTTTTCACCAGTGACTTTTGTGAAATACTCCACTGTATCTTCACCCATTTTCCGGAATGTAGTCCATTTACCTCCAGTCAAAGTAACTAATCCGCTTTCTGATAAAATCACTTTATGAGAGCGTGAAATCTCTTTGGTTTTCGTACTTCCTTCTTTTGGTCTAGCTAGTGGTCTAAGGCCTGCGAAAACCGACTTTACATCTGCTCTAGTAGGCTTTTTAGCTAAATATCCTGCAGCAGTTTCCAGTACAAAATCTATTTCTTTCTGAAGTGCCTCTGGTTCTAATTTTGGCTTTTCACGAAGCGTGTCGGTAGTTCCTACCACGAGCTTTCCATGCCATGGAACAGCAAAAAGCACTCTTCCATCTTTCGTTTCAGGAATCATCAGGGCGTCTTTTCCACCTAGAAAATCAAGATCTAAAACCAAATGAATTCCTTGACTTGGCTGAATCATTCTTGCAGCCTCAGGATTATCCATCTGTAAAATTTTATCCGCAAAAACTCCGGTAGCATTCACCACCATTTTTGCATTGACCAAATATTTTTCTCTGGTTAGTTTATCTGAAACATTCAATCCGGTAATCTTTCCAGCTTCATTTTTCACCAAACTGTTCACACTGACATAATTCAACACGCAGGTGCCAGCTTCATCTGCCGACTGGGCAATATTCAGCGCTAGTCTTGCGTCATCAAACTGCCCGTCGTGATAGACTACTCCGCCATAAAGACCATCAGGTTTCAGTCCCGGAAGACGTTTGAGAGTTTCTTTAACAGAAATAAACTCTGACTTGCCAAGACTCAATCTGCCAGACATCCAATCGTAAACCTTCAGGCCGACACTATACATCATGCGGTCCTTCCAGGTATAAATAGGGATAATAAAAGGTTGGTCATGGGCTAAGTGAGGGGCATTTTGCAATAGCTTACCACGCTCTTTGAGTGCTTCGAACACTAACCCCACATCGCCCTGAGCAAGATACCTCACTCCTCCATGTACGAGTTTGGTACTTCGACTTGAGGTGCCTTTGGCAAAATCAGCCTTTTCAAAAAGAACCACCGATAGCCCTCTTGAGATGGCATCCAAAGCCACTCCTAATCCCGAAGAGCCTCCGCCTATGACGGCAATGTCCCAAATTTTAGTTGTGTCTTGTAGCTGGCTGAGGTTTTCTGGGCGATTCATAGAATTTAAAATATAGATTTTAAGGTAGGGAAAAAATCGGAAAAGAGAGGATTGAATGAATTTTACAAGCTACTGACTTACCAAAATCAATAATCTTTATATGTCTTCCTTACCACAACGGAATTGCCATCTTTTTCTAAAGTTACCTCATAGATAAAATTGTACTCTGAATCCTCTAAATCCTGGAATTTCTCACCGTCTCCTACAAAATAGTTGGCAACCTTTCCCACTGTATTACTATGACCAACTACCAAGATGTTTCCTTCTAGGCTTCTAAGTTGTTCGACTAACGCATCATGATTCTTTGGATCGTAAATTTCTATTTCAATTCCTGCCTCACTTGCAGTGGGGGCCGCTGTCAATCGGGTTCGATTATAGTCGGTACTGAATATATGAGTGATCTTTTGATCCGCTAGAATCTGTGCAAGCTTTCTTGCTCGTACATCTCCAGCAAGTAATAGTTCAGGATCATTCCCGGTTAACTGCTTTTCAGCATGGCGGACGATATAGATGGTTTTTGGCTGTTGCTTACTGGAGCAAGCGGCGGCTAAGGATACAATTAAAAACAGGAGTATGTATTTCATAGCGAAAAGTTAAAGAATTCTTTAAATGAATTTTAGTCATGTATGAAAAATGAAAAGTCAGAAGAAAAAAATAGCGAGAATAGAAAAAGAAGAACTAAAGACTACTAAACTCAGCGCTTCTCTGCGTAAAACTCCGCGTTCACTGCGGTAAATAAAAAAACCTTCGAGATTAATGAAATCCCGAAGGTTATGTAGTTATCCGCTAAAGGAATTATCTAAATGCTGGTCTTTCGTCTTGATGGTTTCGAATTCCAAGAATTGCTCCCAGAACTCCTCCTCTGGCACAGCAGCTCTTAGGTAAAGCTTCTCCTTTTTGATTGGATGAACAAATACCAGATTGAATGCATGTAGGTTGATACTCGCATCTGGATTAGGCTTCGCAAAGCCATACTTGATATCTCCACGAATCGGGCAACCCATAGATGCAAGCTGTACCCGGATTTGATGCGGGCGACCTGAAACAGGTCGAACTTCGATCAACCAGTGGTCATTCATAAAACCAAGTGTCTTGTAATTCAACTCAGCTTTTTGGGAACCTGGGACTTCTCGATCATGAGCTGTCACTACATTTTTCTGCTCGTCTTTGACCAGGTAATGTGTCAATTTCCCGCTTTCTTCCCTTGGCTTTCTTTTTACAAGAGCCCAGTAAACTTTATGAATTTCTCGCTTGCGGAAAATCTCCATCATGCGCTCCAGGCCTTTGGAAGTGCGGGCAAAAGCTACCAATCCACTTACAGGGCGATCTAGCCTGTGAATCGGGTGAAGAAAAACAGCTCCAGGTTTGTCGTATTTCTTGGCAATGTATTCTTTGAGGTAATCCGTCAAGGTCTTATCCCCAGTCTTATCTCCCTGCACCAATATTCCGGCAGCCTTATTGACTATCAAAAGGTGGTTGTCTTCATAGACAACTGTGAATGGCTTCTTTTTCATCTGTTTAATAATTGTTTTTCAATTGTCCTCCCGATAGCTATCGGAAGGAATCTCGCACGATGAATAAACATTCCTCTTTGTGCCGCTTGCGACATGCTCGATTTCAAAATCAATTACAAAGGTAAGAATTTCGCAGGAGTTGAATAATTGATTTTTCAAAGCTCCTCAAAGGATATCCAAAACCCTTCAAGGGTTCGCCATTGCAAGTTCTTAAATCAAATGCGACTGTTCAATTTTCTAAAGATTAACCCTTGAAGGGTTTAGCTAGATGTATTTTCTTAACTTTCAAATTTTCGTAGCTCAACCCAGCTTTTCACCAGCTCCAACCCATACTCTGTCAGGTGCGCTTCAGGGTGATATTGAATGCCAAGAATCGGTAAGTTTTTGTGTGCAATACCCATTACTTCCCCAGACTCAGTTTCCAAAATCACTTCGAGTTCCTCTGGCAAATTGGCTAATTGTAAGGAATGGTAACGGGTTACTTTAAAAGATTCAGGTATGCTTGTCGTAAATGGATGAGGTTTAGTCTTTCTGACTTGATGGACTTTTCCATGAGTGGGAACAGCATTCTTTTTCAGGGTTGCTCCAAAAAATTCACCGATTGCCTGATGCCCTAAGCAAACACCCAGCACTGGAACTTTATCGTAATATTCAGCAAAGATTTTAGTTAGATTTCCAGCATTCTGTGGAATCCCTGGGCCAGGAGATAAAATTAATCCGTCAAAGTTCAGCTTTTTGATTTCCTCAAGTGTGACATCATTGCGAAGTACAAGTAATTGCTCCCCGGTCTGCCTCAGCAAATCAGCCAACATGTGGCTAAAGGAATCAAAATTATCAATCAGTAGTAGCATCCTTGATTTTCTCCACTACCTCCTCCAGATGCTTCAGGCTTTCTTCAATACTTGGAAAAAAAGGCTCAACTGCCGCGACAATTCCCGGCGCTATAGGCTCAATGAAATAAAGCATTTCGGAATCCTTTGTCCACTTTTTAGGTAATTCCAATTTGAAAAGACCCGCCTGCCAGAAGAACAAACTGACAAAAAATGCAGCTTTCACCACACCAAACACAGATCCAACTATAGCATCGAGTGGTCCTAACAAAACCATATCCATCACTTGCTTCAGTATCCAGCCAGCCACTTTTATGAATAATAGCGTGAGCACAAAAACGACAATAAAACCTAGAATTGGAAAACCAAGATTGAATTCTGTGACATTTTCGGCCAGCCAGTCATTCATTGGAGACATAAAATAAATGCCCAAAATCACGGCAATCACAAAACCAAAGAGGCCTAGAACCCCAAGAAGAAAACCTCTACGGTATCCTTCATAGGCTCCTAGACCAAGAATGACTACTATGATGATATCTATGATGCTCAACTTAGCTGTTTAGTATAGCTTTCACTTTCTCAGAAATAACTTTGCCATCAGCTTTTCCTGCCAATTGCTTGCTTGCAACACCCATCACTTTACCCATATCTTTTGGACTTGTAGCTCCGGTTTGGGCGATAATCTCCTGAATAGCAGCAGTGATTTCTTCGTCCGTGAGTGCTTTTGGAAGAAATTCCTGCAGAACTTCCAGCTCAGCCATTTCCACCTCATACAAATCAGCTCTGTTTTGTTGCTGGTAGATATCTGCTGAATCCTTACGCTGTTTTGCAGCTTTGGTCAATAACTTCAACTCGTCCTCTTCAGTGATTTCAGCTTTTGCACCGCTTTTTGTTTCTTCCAAAAGAATCAGCGACTTGATAGATCTCAGAGCTCCCAAACGGGTTTTGTCTTTTCTGATCATTGCTGATTTAATTTCACTTTCTATTTTCTGCTTTAAACTCATTAGTCCTAAGTTTGTGTTACACTTCTAATAATACTGACAAAAATACCTTTTTCGACTCGGATATGACCAAGCTAAGCGTAAATATTAACAAGATCGCCACTCTTCGCAACGCCCGCGGAGCTGACAATCCCAATGTAGTGAAAGTAGCACTGGATGCAGAGCGCTTTGGCGCACAAGGGATTACCGTCCATCCACGGCCGGATGAGCGCCACATTCGCTATCAGGATGTACTCGATCTGGAGAAAGTAGTAACAACAGAATTCAACATCGAAGGCTATCCGGATAAGCGATTTATGGAGCTGGTGCGCCTAGTGAAGCCTGCTCAAGCAACGCTTGTACCCGATCCTCCAACAGCCATTACCTCAAATAATGGCTGGGATACGATTTCAAATCAGGGAATGTTGAAAGACATCGTCGCCGAACTTCATGAGTCTGGCGTGCGTGTTTCGATTTTTATTAATCCAGAGGTCAAATACTTCGAACCCGCAAAACTCACAGGCACGGATCGTGTGGAGCTATACACGGAGCCTTATGCTACCAACTATCACAAGGATCGGGATGCAGCTGTGAAACCCTATGTAGAAGTAGCTGAAATCGCGCAAGCACTTGGGCTTGGACTGAATGCCGGGCATGATTTGGACTTGCATAATCTGGCCTTTCTGAAACAAAGTATTCCTTACTTGGATGAAGTTTCCATTGGCCATGCATTAGTGTGTGATGCGCTATATTATGGTTTGGAAAATACGATTCAGATGTACAGAAGAAAACTGGAATAGTAGTGTTGAATTGTAAGATTAAAAATTGAAAAATTGTCAGAGAACAGGAATGATGGTTTGAGGTTCAAAGGATCTCGTAAATCGTAATTCGCATATCGTAAATCCAAAATGCAGTTAAATTTCAAAAAACTAGGCACAGGAAAGCCATTAATCATACTTCACGGACTTTTTGGTTCGGCAGATAATTGGTTCAGCATCTCTAAAGAACTCAAGGACAACTTCACCCTTTACCTGATCGATCAGCGAAATCATGGGGATTCTCCTCAGTCAGATGATTGGAATTACGATGTGATGGTGGAAGACCTGAAAGAACTGATGGAAAAGGAAGGTCTGGAAAAAGCCTTTTTGATGGGACATTCCATGGGAGGAAAAACAGTGATGAATTTTGCCCTCAAATACCCTGGGAAAGTGGAGAAATTGATTGTGGCAGATATAGCTCCTAGATATTATGCTGTGCATCATCAGAGCATTTTGGAGGGATTAAATTCACTTGATCTTGGTGAAATTCAATCCAGAAAAGAAGCGGATGACGAGCTGGCTAAATACATTCCTGAGATTGGAGTAAGGCAATTTCTACTAAAAAGCTTAGGCAGAGATTCGGATGGATTTATGTGGAAAATCAACTTGCCGGTAATCACTGAGAAAATCAATGAGGTAGGCAAGGCGCTTCCCGATGGGCAAAGCTTTTCCGGTCCAACCTTATTTCTGGCAGGATCCAATTCAAGCTATGTGCAACAATCCGACTTAGATGACATTGATGCTTTTTTCCCCAACAATGAAGTGGGATTTATCGCAGATGCGGGACATTGGCTACATGCCGAGCAGCCCGATGCCGTAGTAGAGGAAATTAGAAGGTTTTTGAAATAGGCATGATCTCGGCTATTTCTTGAGTAGCAAATCAAAAAGTTTCTTCGCTCAAAAAGCCAATTCTACCTAACTTTCCGTTCTTTTTTAAACAACGAATCTAAAATGCCTAAAGGAAAACTCTTCCTCATACCGAATGTTCTCGCGGACAATACCCAAGATGCAGTCATCACTCCGCAGGTGAGAGAAGTGATCGCAAACACCAAGGTATATCTGGTGGAGAATATGAGAACTGCCAGACGCTATATCTCAAGCTTGAAACTTGGCGTGAATCTAGACCATGTCCACATGGAAATTTTGGACAAAGGAACCTCACCTGAGTTTATCAACCGACTCATGCAACCACTCATTAATGGTGCAGATATAGGGATTATATCTGAAGCTGGATGTCCTGGAATCGCAGATCCGGGTGCCTTGGCTGTGGAACATGCGCATAAAAAAGGGATTCAAGTCGTTCCTCTTTCTGGCCCTAGCTCCATGTTTATGGCCCTGATGGGATCCGGTTTTTCCGGTCAGTCCTTCGCTTTTCACGGCTATTTGCCCATTGATAAAAAAGAAAAAGCAGCTGCTATTAAGAAGCTAGAAGCTGAATCACTTCGGGAAAGAAGAGCGCAAATCTTCATGGAAACGCCTTTCCGCAACAATCAGTTGTTGGAAGATCTGCTGAAGACACTTGCTCCTCAAACCAAACTTTGCATCGCAAAAAATATTACAGGATCGGACGAAATGATCCTGACCAAGACAGCTCAAGAGTGGAAGCAAATCCCACTCGACTTGCATAAAATCCCAACTGTTTTCATACTTCAAAGCTTTTAATCCATGCTAACAATCGACGCCCACCTTGACCTAAGTATGAATGCGCTGGAATGGAATCGTGATCTCACGTTGCCTGTCTCAGAAATAAATGCGAGAGAAGAAGGACTTTCCGATAAGCCCGATCGCGGAAATGCTGTGGTTTCCCTGCCGGCACTTCGAGAAGGGAATATTGGTTTGGTCGTCGCTACGCAGATAGCCCGCTTCGTGGCACCCGGCAATGCACTACCTGGCTGGCATTCTCCAGAGCAGGCTTGGGCTCAGACTCAAGGTCAATTAGCTTGGTATCAGGCTATGGTTGAAAAAGGTGAAATGTCCCAAATCAGAAATCTCGCTGAGTTGGATGAGCATTTGGCTATTTGGGAAACCGGGGAAGATAATTCCAGTAAACCAGTGGGATTTATACTTTCTCTTGAAGGAGCTGATTCTATTGTCACAGTTGATTATTTGGAGAAAGCTTACGAAAGTGGACTTCGAGCCCTTGGTCCAGCTCATTATGGACAAGGAAGATATGCTCACGGCACAGATGCCTCGGCGCCTTTGAACGAACAAGGCAAAGCATTAATCCGGAAAATGGATGAGTTGGGTATCATTCTGGATGCAACTCACTTGTGCGATTTGGCTTTTTGGGAAGCATTGGACATCTACAAAGGTCCTGTTTGGGCAAGTCACAATAACTGCAGGGCATTGGTAGATCACAATCGTCAGTTTTCAGATGAAATGATTAAAGCCCTGATAGATCGTGGCGCAGTGATCGGAGGAGCAATGGATGCCTGGATGCTGAGCCCGGGATGGGTAAGAGGCAAATCAACTCCACTAGAAAGAAATGTGACCTTGGATACAGTGATAGATCACATGGAGCATATCTGCCAGATTGCCGGAAATGCTAATCACATAGGAATTGGTTCTGATTTGGATGGAGCTTTTGGTACCGAACAGTGTCCTTCTGATCTAGAAACTATTAGCGATCTGCATACCATTCCTGAATTACTTCGAAAACGAGGTTTTACTGAAAAAGACATCACTAAAGTCATGCATGGAAATTGGCTGAAGTTCCTACGAAAAGCCTGGTCCTGATTTTTGCGATAACAATATAAAAGCCCTTTTCTTTACCGGAATTGGGCTTTTTTCATGGCTATGGTGACTGCTAAGCCGCCTAGATCAAATAGAATTTCGGAGAGATTAATTTAATTTAAATTAGGTATGGTTTCCCTGCGGAAAAAACTTAGCGTCCTTCGTAACCTTGCTGTAAACAATTTTATGAGTGTTTTTTTCACTGGTTTCCAAAACAAAAAATTCCATTTATCCCAAAACAGGAAAGTATGTTTTTCAATTTTCCTTATCTTAAAAATCTGAGCATCAAAGTCTTTTTTCATTGCTATACTTTTAACCCAACCCAAAATGAAACCTATAGTACAAATCTCATTAGATCTCACTGATATTGATGAAGCGCTGGAAACGGCTGCTTTGGCGATGCGAGCAGGAGTTGACTGGCTGGAGGCCGGCACACCACTGATTCTCGCCGAAGGGCTTCATGGAGTCAGAAAATTGCGTGAAGCTTTCCCGGGAATTCCAATCGTTGCAGATTTAAAAACCATGGACGGTGGATATCTGGAAGCAGAAATGATGGCAAAAGCAGGTGCCACACACGTAGTGGTGATGGCAAGAGCACATGAGGAAACCATCAAATGCGTGGTGCAAGCTGGGAAAGATTATGGAGTGAAAGTGATGGGTGATAACTTGGGTTGCCCAGATATGGTGGAGGGAGCAAGATTTTTAGAGGATTTGGGATGTGACTATGTGATCCATCATATTGGATACGATGAGCGAAGAGGAATTGCCGCTGCCGGCCACAGAATGCCAAGTCCTTTGGATCAATTACGGGAAGTGGTGCAAGCAGTGAAAGTTCCCGTTCAGGCAGTGGGTGGACTTTCGCTCGAACAAGCCATCCAATGTCCCCAATATGGCGCTCCTCTTGTGGTCCTAGGTGCACCACTAACAATAGATGCAGATGCATTCAAAACTGCCGATGGCGACCTTGAGGCTTCCCTAAGGAAAATCTGCACAGCCATACATTCTCAAACTATCAGTAACTTTTAAACCTATCATTTCATGTCAATATCAGGTAAATCTGCCGCCGTAGTGAATTTTTCAGAGAAAAAAGGCTCAGTAGAAATCAGAGATATCCCCCTCCCGGAAATCGGAGATGAGGATATTTTATTGGAAGTAGAAAATGTGGGAGTCTGCGGAAGTGATCTGCATCAGTGGACTTCCGATCATTCTTGGCCAGTAAATTATCCCGTGGTTTTGGGGCACGAGTTCGGAGGAAAGATTGCTTCAGTCGGTGATCGAGTGAGCGGCTGGAAAATAGGAGATCGAGTAGTCAGTGAAACAGCAGCGGTCATCGATCCACAGAATCCCATGAGTAAAACAGGATTGTATAATCTTGATCCAACCAGAAAAGGATTTGGATACGGAGTAAATGGAGCCATGACACGATTCGTGCGAGTTCCAGCCCGTTGCCTGCACCGTGTTCCAGAAGGTCTTTCCTTTGAGGAAGCATGCCTCACCGAACCATGCTCGGTGGCCTACAATGCTGTCGCGGTCAATTCCCATATCAAACCAGGAGATCGAGTACTTGTTATCGGCCCCGGAACTATCGGGATTCTATGCGCTGCTGTCGCAAAAATTTGCGGTGGAGATGTGGCCATTTTAGGTTTGGAAAAAGACCGCGGTAGATTGGAAATAGCGAGAAGTTACGGAGTTACTCCTATCATCAACGATGCTACCGAATGGGCAAGAAAAACCGATGGACTGGGAGCTGATCTTATTATCGACGCGGCAGGCATCAGCGCCACTTTGAAAATCGCGATGGATCTAGTGAGACCAAATGGACAAATCACCAAGGTAGGTTGGGGTCCTACTCCCTGTAATTTCTCCATTGATCCTTTGGTACAGAAAAATGTACATCTTCAAGGGAGTTTCAGTCACAACTGGCCGATATGGGAGAAAGTTATAGGACTTCTGGCTCGCGGAGTTCTAAATGTAAAACCAATAATTGGAGGTGTCTGGCCAATCACAGAATGGCATGAAGCCTTTGAGAAAATGCATAGTGGAGAGGTAGTAAAAAGTGTTCTAAAACCAGTTTAAGATGCGATTAAAAGACAAAGTAATTATCGTAACAGGAAGTACGATGGGCATCGGGAAAGCCATCGCCAAGAAAGTTGTAGCTGAAGGTGCCAAAGTTATTATACATGGCTTAGAAGAAGATTTAGGAGCTCAGGTCGTATCCGAATTAGGTGCTGAAAATGCAAAACTGCACATAGAAGATCTCTCCAATGAAGGAGCTGGGCAAAGACTAGTGGACCTTGCCATATCAACATGGGGAAGACTTGACAGTATCGTCAATAACGCCGCTATCGTGGCAGCATCTACGCTTTTATCAACAGATAAGGCATTTTTAAACAAACTAATGGAGGTAAATACTTATGCCCCATTATTCCTTATCAAATCAGCTTTACCTCATTTGATTGAAAGTCATGGTGCCGTTTTGAATATTGGATCAATCAATGCCTGGAGCGGTGAGCACAATCTTTTGGCATACAGCATTACTAAGGGCGCACTAATGACTATGACCAGGAATCTAGGAGATTCTCTTTTCCGGGAAAATGGCGTGCGGGTCAATCAAATTAATCCAGGCTGGGTGCTTACCGAGAAAGAAATAGAACGAAAAAAGGAACATGGACTTTCGGATACTTGGTACAAGGAATTATCTAAAATGTACGCTCCTGCAGGGAGAATTATCTGGCCTGAAGAAATCGCAGTGGCATGTATTTATTGGCTTTCAGATGAAAGCGGACCAATTAGCGGTCAAGTTGTTGATTTGGAGCAATTCCCGATGATCGGAAGAAATATTCCAAAGGACGCGACGACCATTCCACACAAATAACCTTAACACCAAACTCAAATGCCCAAAATAGCAGCCTTTCCCAAAGCTTTCATGCAAGCACTTTGCAAGGATGGAAGCATGAAATTATCGGAGTGGATAGAACTTGGTTCCAGGCTGGGAATCGATGGATTGGAATGGTATGCAGGTTTTCTGGAAATGGAGAAGGAAGAAAACTGGCGCCTCTTTCGAAGAATGGTGGAAGACAAAGGAATGGTGATTCCTATGATGTGCTGCTCTCCGGACTTCACTCATCCGGACAAAGCTTTTCGAGATAAAGAAATTCAAAAACAAAGGCATTGGATAGAGATGACGGATGAACTCGGAGGGAAATACTGCCGCGTACTTTCTGGACAATATCGTCCTGAACTCACGGAAGATGAGGGAATAAAATATGCTTCTGAGTCAATTCAAGCCTGTTTACCTTATGCCAAGTCCCTTGGAATCACGCTGATTTTGGAGAATCACTATAAAGATGACTTTTGGGATTACCCCGAATTTGCCCAGAAAAGAGAGCTATTCACCCAATTGGTAAACAGCATCAAGCATACGAATTTCGGGGTGAACTACGATCCAAGCAATGCTTTCTTAGCAGGTGAAGATCCCCTCGATTTACTGTATGAGGTTTCGGAGCGAGTAGTCACCATGCATGCCAGCGATCGGTTTTTGAAGTATGGAACTATTGAAGATTTGAAAAATGAGGAAAGTGGCGTGACTGGCTATGCTGCACGGCTGAGTCATGGGGAAGTGGGGAAAGGCTTAAATGATTACGATGCCATTTTCACTGAATTAAAACGTGTGGGTTTTGACAACTGGATCAGCATCGAAGACGGTGTGGACGGAATGGATCAACTTCAGCGATCTGTGGTATTTTTGAAAAAGAAAATAGACCAGTATTGGCATCAGTGATTTTGGATTTATGATTTCGGATTTACAATTTACTTCCCTCTATTTAACCTTTGAGGTTTTTCGGACCTCGAAGTTTTGGCAAAATCTCCCGCAGCGGTGCGAGGGAGTAAATTTTTTTAAGGAGATTTCTTTCAATTCAGATCGAGGCTGTCTCAAAAATAGATAGTTTAAAAGGCTAGTCGATTACTCGGCTAGCCT
>NZ_CAXBBX010000021.1:0-74124 GCF_963974365.1 uncultured Algoriphagus sp.
CTTCTCAAACGAAGTTTCCCCTAAATTTTAAACCGTTTCTCGGACAGTAGTGATTTTATAAAAGAACTTTTCAGTTGTGCATAAGTTATTTTGATTCCAAGGGCCTATCAGATGTTCTATAAATCCCATTAAAAACTATAGCTCGCATTTTCATGAAAAAATTATTTACTAGTGCATTTTTGCTTTTTTCCATCTCAGCTTTTGCACAAGATGATGCAGCTGAATTGGCTAAGAAATTGGCCAATCCAATCGCTTCCTTGATTTCTGTTCCTTTTCAGAATAACACAGATTATGGAATAGGTGATTTCAAGGTTATCCCAGTAGGTTGGGATAACCTTTTTTTTACCTATTAATTTAATTTTTTAATGTAATTTCTATTCGCTTTTCTACCAGTTTGGTTTCAAAAGCTCAGGAATTGATGAGAAAACCAGGGTTAAGACGTCTTCGGTCTTCCATCTATTCAAGCAGAGAGTAATCCAACTGGTACTGTTGCGGATATTCATTTTATTAAAATTCTGTATGACTCCTCAAGAATCAATTCAGCATCTCAAAACAAAAATGTCCTCTTCCATCATCGGTCAGGATGATCTGGTGGAGCGATTGATATTGGTACTTCTCGCAGATGGGAATATGCTACTGGAAGGTTTGCCAGGCCTGGCCAAAACCAGGGCTATCAAATCATTGGCTTAGGAACTGGACTGCGGACTAAGTCGGATTCAGTTTACTCCAGATCTGCTTCCTTCAGATATCACAGGCACGGAGATCTATCAGCCGGAATTGGAAGAGAAATTTGTGTTTCAACAGGGACCGATTTTCAGTAATTTGATTCTTGCAGATGAAATCAACAGAGCTCCCGCCAAAGTACAGTCTGCTTTGCTGGAAGCGATGGAGGAACGACAAGTATCAGTCGCAGGCAAAACCTATAAAATGGATCCACTCTTTATGGTAATGGCTACCCAGAATCCCGTGGAGCAGGAGGGAACTTACCCACTTCCGGAAGCGCAGATGGATAGATTCCTGATGCATGTGGTGATCAGTTATCCAGATGATGCATCTGAACTGGCTATTTTGAGATTGAATAGAAACGAACAATCGCATGGAGAAACAGAGGAAGAAACTCCGCTTTCCCCAGATGTGATATTCGAAGCAAGAAAAGAAATTGCTCAGGTGAAAATCGCTGAGAATATGGAAAAGTACATCGTAGATATTATTTCAGCTACGCGCTTTCCGGATAAATATTCCAAAGAACTGGATAGCTGGATAGATTTCGGTGCCAGTCCACGAGGTAGTATTGCATTGGACAGAGCAGCAAGAACGCATGCCTGGATGAGCGGAAATGATTTTGTGACACCTGACAATGTGCGTGCTGTCGTTCACGACTGCTTAAGGCATAGATTGATCCTTAGCTATGAAGCCAATGCAGATGGAATCACCGCTGATAAGGTTTTGGATGAAGTGTTGAAAGTAGTCGCAGTAGTCGGGTAGATTTTAAAGTTTGAAATCTGAAATCTGAAATCTGAAATCCAGATTCTTGAATCTTACATCTCAAGTTTTCCGCCTAAACAATCAAATTTAGCCTAAGGTTATGTCCACCACCAACTCCTTTCCACCTCAAGTATTCACCTCGCTCAAGGAGCTGTTGGGAATGGAGCGCCTGTCCCAATATTTTTCTATGGTGGCCCGTAAACAAAAGGTGAAAAGTATTTTAGGAGGTAGGCATCAATCCAAATTGAGAGGTCGGGGATTGGATTTTGAGGAGGTGCGCCACTACGTAAAAGGCGACGATATAAGGAATATTGACTGGAAAGTCACTGCGCGTACTAAAGAAACCCATACACGTGTTTTTTCGGAAGAAAAGGAAAAGCCTGCCTTGATCGTGGTGGATCAATCCAAGTCTATGTTTTTTGGATCCCAGAATCGCACCAAATCAGTGGTTGCAGCTGAACTGGCAGCAGTAGCCGCATTTAGAGTATTGAAACAAGGAGATCGGGTTGGGGGAGTAGTTTTTGCTGATAACGGCATCGATATCATACAGCCCAAGCGGGATAGGAGAAATATCCTTCGCTTTTTGGAGAAGGTAGTGTCAAGAAACCATGAGTTGATTGATTCCAAGCCTGCCAATATTGAGGATGCATTGAAAGAAACTACTGCTAAAATCCGAAATATCGTGACACACGATTACCTGGTAGTGGTGATTTCTGATTTCCGTAGATATGACGCTGCTGTAATTCGATTTATTAGCCAAATCGCCCAGCACAATGATGTAGTATTGGTGAAAATAGTCGATCCGCTGGAGAAGGAAATTCCCGAAATGAAATTTGTAGCAGGAGATAGCGAAACGCAGGTGACTGTGGATGGCAAAAGCTCCAAGATTAGAGAAAAATTCAAAACCGGGTTTGAAAGTGATTACCTGGATTTTCAGGCTCAGATGAGTAAGCACCGTATTCCACTTTTCTCAATAGATACCTTGAATTCGGTGGAGGAACAATTAAAAGACATTTTCAAAAGAAACAGAAAATGATCCAGACAGACACTACACAAATTGATTCCTTGATTCAACAGCGACCACCGCTGGCTGATATGGGTTCTATTTATGAGCCTCCTGCTGTAGGCTTTACTTTTGAGACTATTGGCTGGGCTATTTTGGGAGGTCTGCTTATGCTTGGCATTTTGATCATACTGTTTTTTCTTATTAAAAAATACATTCACAATCGTTACCGAAGAGAGGCCCTTGCGGCCTTGCAAGAAATTCAGTCCAATCAACAGGCTTTTCCACAGGTTTTTGTGGTGCTAAAGCGGGTAGCGATTCACGTTTTTGGAAGAGAAAAAGTAGGGAATCTATATGGGAATTCCTGGTTGAGCTTTCTCGACAAGACCGGAAAAGAGGTACGCTTGTTAAGGTTTGAGAAACAGATCACTGACTCCATCTATCAAGACAGGCTCCCTGATCCTCAGGCACAAAAAGAAATTTTATCACAGGCACAAAAATGGATAAAAACACATGCCAGCTAATTTTGAAATAGCACATCTGTGGGTATTTTTCCTGCTTCCTTTACCATTTTTGGTGTATTGGATACTGCCTGCACTGCGTATTCGCAGCGCTTCTTTGAGATTGCCAACCTATGAAAGAGCTCTAGACTATACTGGTGAAAAGCCTAGAAAGTCCGCTTTTGTCAGAAGAAGAAGTATCTTCAATTGGGTGGTTTTAATGCTGGTTTGGGCCTTAATATTAGCGTCATTGTCCTCCCCACAGCTTGTAGGTGAACCTGAAATGAAAGTGAAGACTTCCCGTAATTTTCTCATCGCTGCGGATATTTCATTCAGCATGGCAGAGAGAGACTGGGAGATTGATGGAGCTAAAGTGCGTCGTTGGGATGCAGTGAAGTCGTTGATGCATGAGTTTATTCAGAAACGCGAAGGAGATCGGATGGGTCTAATATTTTTTGGAAGTAGTGCATACATTCAGGCGCCATTTACTCCTGACCTGGGCACTGTCAATCAGCTTTTGGACGAGGCAGATGTGGGAATGGCTGGACAGATGACGCATATTGGAAAGGCGATTGCCAAATCTGTCGAGCTATTTGACAAGGACACTATAGAGACTAAAGTCATGTTGTTATTGACCGATGGGGTCGATGCGGGGACGGAGATATTGCCACTGGATGCTGCGAATCTTGCCAAGGAAGATTCGATACTAATCTATACCATAGGGATAGGAGATCCGGCTGGTGTAGGAGTGGATTTGGATGAGGAGACACTACAGGAAATAGCGGAGATGACTGGAGGCCAGTATTTTCAGGCCAAAGACGAAGTCCGGCTGCAGGAAATCTACACCGAAGTGGATAAGCTGGAGCCCATAGAATATGAAGAGACTGAGAACCGTCCAACGACTTTGCTTTACTATTACCCGTTGAGTGCAGCTTTGGGGCTTTTGCTACTTTTGATGTTCTTTGAAAGCCTAATTCAGCTGATTCGTAATTCCCGACAAAATGGAAAGGAGGTCACCCTTGGATGATTTGTTTCCGATAGATTGGGAGTTATTCCACTTCCTGAGACCAGTGTTTTTATGGGGATTTATCCCGGTGCTTTTGATTTTGATCATTGGCTTACTGAGTATTCGTCAAGAAGTGACTTGGAAAAATATGATAGCACCTCATCTGCGACCTTATGTGATCCAAAAAGGCACGGAGAGAGTGAAGGTTTTGATGCAAATCATAGGTTTTTTGGCAATGGGCTTAGGAGTACTTGGTCTAGCTGGGCCAACCTGGAAGAAAATAGAGGTACCGGGACAAGAGCTGGAAACTCCTTTGGTGATTATTCTAGACTTGTCTCAAAGTATGTTGGCTACCGATCTCCAACCAAACCGCTTGGAAAGAGCCAAATTCAAAATCAATGACCTGCTGAAGGAAAATCCCCAGGCAAGAGCGGCACTCATAGGGTTTGCCGGAACGGCCCATACGATAGTTCCTTTGACCAAAGATTACGATATCATTCTTAGTCATATCGATGGCTTAAGTCCAGATGTGATGCCTTTTGCTGGCTCCAATTTGGGAGAAGCCTTGTCGCTCGCAGATACACTAATGTCCGTGACTGATGCTCCTGGGACTGTTTTAATTCTGTCTGACGATATAGAAGATGCAGAGTTTGATCTGATCCGGGATTTTGTACAAAATTCACAAAATAGCATTGAGCTTTTGCCCATCAATACAACAGCCGGAGCTGATGTGCCAAACGTGAATGGTCGTGGAACAATCAAAGATGAAGAGGGTAATGTCATTGTTTCTTCCCTAAATGAAGCTGTTTTGGGGCAGTTAAATTCTATTGAAAGGATTACAGTGAATAGATTGACCCTCGATAATAGTGATGTGGAGCTTATCAGTACTGCGGTGAAGAAGAATTTGATTTTCACCGAAAAACCAGAAGAGAAGAAAGATGACTGGCGGGATGCTGGTTTGCTGCTGATTATTCCAGTAGCGGCTTTGCTTTTACTATGGTTTCGAAAAGGTTGGGTGGTCTATGGCCTGGTTTTGATGTTATTTACTTCATGTTCTGAAGTGCAAAGTTTCGAGGATCTCTGGTACACCAAGGATTATCAGGGGCAGAAATTAAGTGATCAAGGTGATTATGCAGCGGCTGCAGAGCGCTTTGAAGATCCACTTCGAAAGGGCGTCGCTTACTTTAAGGCGGGAAATTATGAAGCTGCCATCCAAGAGTTTCAATCTGATACTTCAGCGTATGGAGCCTATAATCTTGGGCTAGCATATTATGAAAATGGAGATTATGATGCTGCACAAGTAGCTTTTCAGGATGCTGTAGAATTAGATCCGAATTTGGAGCAGGCGGCGAAAAATAAGGATCAAATGGAACATTTATCCGCAGGAGAAAATGAAATTGATCCAAAAGATGCGCAGGAATCTCAACCGCTGGATAATTCAAAGAACAAGCAGAACGACAGTCAGGAAGATCTCAGTGGTGGTGGTCAGGAAGCTACCGAGGAAGATATGAAGCAGGAGCGGCTGGAGGAAACTGTAGCTACGGATACCCGAAAAGGTAAGGAACTGGATGAAGTACCAGATGATATACAGGGCTCTATGCAACGGGATAATAGTAAGGTGCTGATGCGAAAAGTGGACGACGATCCTTCCTTGTTTTTGAAGAGGAAATTTGAATTTCAGGTAAAGAAAGACAGTATAAAACCAAAATCGAATGCAAGGAATTGGTAAGATTTGGATAGCTATTTTAGTTGTTCTGTCTCTCAGTTCTTTGAGAGTGCAGGGGCAAACGCTATGGGCCGATGTGACTGTGGATCGCAGTAGTACTTTTTTAGGACAACCGGTTCAAGTCACGGTATCGGTTTATACTTCCACTTGGTTCACCAAAGGTCTTGACGTAGGCAATATCAATGTCAATGATGCCTTCACTGTATATTTTAGACCTGTCTCAGTATCCAAAATTGAGAATGGAACCACCTTTCCAGGAGTGCAGCAAATCTATCATGTCTTCCCATATACCGACAAGGATATTGAGTTTCCTGCTTTAGATATAGAGGTAGAGTCACCGGCAGTCGGTGAATATAGAGGGAAAAAACACATAGTTAAAACCCAGCCGAAAAATATAAAGGTCAAGCCGGTGCCGTCTAAGTTTGCTGAAGATGAGTGGCTAGTAGCGAATGGACTAAGTGTGACAGAGCGCTGGTCTGGAAATCCTGACCGCAATCGTGAGTTGAAAGTTAAAGTTGGGGATGTGTTAGAGAGAACCATTTCCAGGTTGGCAGCTGGAACAGTTTCGGAATTGATTCCACCTGTAAGGTGGGATTCTGTGAGTAATGTGAGTTTGTATCCATCCCGTAGCCAAGTAGAGAATAATAAAACAAAGACGGCTATTTCGGCATCTAGGGTAGAAAATATGCGCTACCTCTTCGAGAAAGAGGGAGAAGTCATCTTGCCAGAAATGGTATTCACCTGGTATAATCCCTACAGAAATCAATTGTACAAGCGAACCCTGAAAGAAGTGAAAATTCAGGTCGAAGCAAATCCAGATTTGGGAGTCTTGGCTAGTGTAAGGGATTCCTTGGCGATGATTCAGGAAGAGATTGTATCTGAAGAAGCTGAAGATAAGCCTTTGACAATTTTGGGGATGAGCCCCGAGAAATTTGCAGGAGTCGTTGTCATAGGAATACTAGTATTGATTTTACTTTTCAAGCTGATTCGTAAATTCGTCACCTTTTTAAAAGAGAGAAGAGTGGCATATTTGATTTCGGAGGAATTTTATTTCCATGAATTTAAGAAGTCTGCTCATGGGAAAGACAAAAAGGCTACTGCAGCCAAGCTTTATAGATGGATCGATGCTATGGAGCTGCAGGAACCAAGTGCGGCATTTTTTGCAGAAATGTATGGAACTGAAAGTCTTCGAAGACAGGTGTCTGAGATGGAAACTAAGTGGGGAAATGGAAATCAGTTTTCAGGTCTGGTGATCAAAGAATGGGAATTCGCCAGGCATAACTATCTGAACCGTGGTGTGGTGGTAGATTCCGGATGGATTAATCCTTAGCCAATAGACTTTAGCGAAGATGCCTCGGCACTTCCCCATCCATTTCTTTCCACTTTTTGGTGAAAAATTTCCGCACTAATAGTTTGGCACTGATACCTACCGCCGCCGTTATCGCTGTATAAAGGACTACTTTTCCAAAGGATGCTTGATCTGTTTCTGGGTTTTTCGGTGCAGGATCTCCTGTTACAGCTTCGTATCTGTTATCTATAGCGGCTTTCGCGAGTGCTGCCACTCCCAGAGAGAGCACTGCAGATAAAATTGTGAATTTATTTTCTGATAGTTTCATGGCTTCTTTTTTCTAAAAATCTGCAAACTCTGTGCGCAAACAGTTATAGAATTATCCGCAATCTTGCTATTAACCTTATTTTCTTTGCTTTTAGGTTGGATGACCGAAGACTCCCGCATTGGCGGGACAGGCTGAAGTGGCTTCAATTCTTAAGTTTAACATATCCCTTTTTTGCTTTTGGCTCCATACTGGCACAAAAGCGGATATATATAACAGAAAACGGTCCATTAGTTTAAGAGAAGTAATTAGGGCTTAAATTTATCAGATTTATGGAGTATGGGACTTAGTCCACATCGTTGCTCACCATATCAAATGTCTCTCTGACTTTAGGCTGAAAGTTCCATTTCAAGGCTACCGTTGGCCCGTAATACACATCGAACTGAGTTCCGCTGCTGCGAAGTTGCATTTGAGCAATGATCCCAGTTAATACAGTTAAGTTTTTAGTAAGTCCTGCGGAGTAATAAACCGATTGTCTTAAGATGTCAAAATGGTCTTTGGCATAATCCTTTGGAGCAAATTTGAACATGATCTCTGTGTAATAAGAAATGTTATGTGATTTGAAGATGGGGTTATCTCTTTGGTTCAAATAATGATTTACTCCAAATCTTGCTCTCAATCTAGGAATCGTTCGCTTTATTCCATTTTTGTCATCAAAGAATTTTGTTTCAAATCGTACCTGCTCAAAAAGGCTACCCTTTTGCATTTTCTGCATATAGGTTCCCATCAGAATCAGCCTACGTTCCAGTATTTCCGGATTTCCAGCTTCCACTACCTCGTACTTCTTGTTGCGTGCGTAGCCCACATAAAATTTCATGTGTTTGAATCCTGAATAGATCAACCAGGGTCTCACCACAAATCGCTGCACGTAGGCATAGGGATTTGAATTGGTGTAGGCTCCCTGGGTCACCAGCTGCACATCTACTTGTCCTGATATTTTCCACTTCTCCATAAGAGGGAAAGCAACATCAATTTCTGAAATAGAAGCTGGGATAAAGCCAATGTCATAGCCAGAATCAGACTGTGCCTTTAGAGAGTCAGTTGGTAAAAAAAACAGCACAATTACCAGACAACCTAGGATGCCAGATCGTACGATGGCCTTCTTCGAGTTCAAGCCAATTCTATCCATTTATTATCTTGATTAGAAAATTTAAATCTACCTAAATATTAAAACCGAAACTTGCAAAGTGTAAATACATTGAAATGAATCAAACCCCTATCGCTTTGGAAACACTTACTTCCTATTTATATCTTTTTGCCTAAGTCAAATTTATTTTTCCATGGGCTGAAGTATGTGCGACCTAATCCCCATCACGATCATCAGCTGCCCAATGGCGTAAGTTCCCATAATGATGATTCCTGCATCTTGAATCGGCTGATGAAATTTATCCATGGCAATGATTCCATCCGAAATAAAGAATAAAAAAGCACCTAAGAAGACTTGCCAGAAGGAAGAGGAGTTGCATTTACCATAGCGATCTCTCGCCGTGGTGACCATACTTACAATAACCAAGGTGTAAATAATTACGGGAATTCTCATGGGGCCCAAATTTGGGTTGACCATATAGAAGACGAATGCCGCCATGAAGTAGAGTGGGAGATTGATGAAAAATGTTTTTACAAAATTCACATTCTGAAGTGACTCTGGTGCTTTTTGCGCCACCTTGAATCCTATAATATAGCATACTTGTGCCAGTAGGAAAGCTCCAATTCCGTATATAAAAAGGTGCTCCCATAAAAGTAAAATATCTCCAAGCCAGGAAAAAATTAAAGCCGCCATAATCGATTTTGCCAGCAAAGTGCCAGAAATAGGTTTCGTGATTTGATAAAAATACATACCTAAACCAAAAATAATCAATGGTTTAGAAAAAAATCTTAGCTCGTTCTGCTGCTCAAGGATAAAGGCAATATCTGTGAGTGAAGCAAATAAAAACAGGTAAAGCCAGAGTATATTTTTCTTTTTCAAGGAAGGGATAGTTTTGAGTAATTTTCCAAATGTGTAATAATTACTTGTCTTTTAATTTAATTCAAAATTAAATGCTGGAAAAACAAAAAAAATCAAAATGTGTATATTTCTCCGCTTTCTAAAATTTTATTCTAAAATAGGGCCATTTTTCAAGTAAAGAGGATAGAGAAAAGATATTTTTTATAGCTATGACCAAATTTTATTTACCTATCCATGTTAACAAATAGTTAAAATTTGTGAAATTTGTAAGAAGAAACTTAACGATATGTACCCGTACATCAAAGTAGGTCAAATTACCTTTGCAGAGAATTTATTTCAAACCAACTTATATCAAAACGTACAAATTATGAGGCAAAATTTACTTAAAAGTTTAACCTTTTTGTGTCTGATAATCCTTTCTACAGGATTGGCAATGTCGCAAGGGGTAACTTCTGCTAGTATTCAAGGTACAGTAGCAGAAACAAATGGAGAAACCTTACCAGGTGCGAATGTTGTGGCTATACATATTCCCTCGGGAACTCGATATGGCTCTGTAAGTGACTTAAATGGTCGATTTATCTTGCCTAACCTTCGCGTAGGCGGGCCATATACAATTACATTGTCATTCGTTGGATATGAAAGTAGATCATATGAAGGGATCGTGTTGGGTCTCGGCCAAACCTATTCGTTAGAAGCAACTTTATCCGATGGAGTAGAGCTAGAGGCAGTAGAAGTAATAGGTTCTAATAGTGGAATCATGAATTCTGACCGCACAGGTGCATCTACTAATATTGGAACTGAACAGTTGTCTGACCTTCCTTCTATTTCTAGAAGTGTAAATGATTTTGTACGACTTACACCTCAGGCATCTACAGCTGGAAGTGGTGTTTCATTTGGAGGACAAAACAACAGATATAATCAATTTGCAATTGATGGAACTGTGAACAATGATGTATTCGGTCTTGCAGGAAATGGTACAAATGGTGGCCAAACTGGAGTAAATCCTATTTCACTTGATGCAATAGATGAAGTACAGGTAGTAATTGCTCCATACGATGTTAAACTTGGTGGATTTACAGGTGGCGGTATTAATGCTGTCACAAGATCAGGTACAAATAGTTTTGAAGGATCTGTTTTTTATTTTGGCAATAATCAGAACCTTGTTGGTAAAAGCCCAAATGAAGCTAGAACAAAATTGGATGATTACTCGGATTACCAGGCTGGTTTTAGATTAGGTGGTCCTATCATTAAAAACAAATTGTTCTTCTTTGTAAACGGTGAGGTCACTAGAAATTCTTCTCCGGTTCTCTTTGATCCAACTAGCTCTTCTGGAGGTTCTAATATCACTATTGATGAATTAAATAGAGCTCAGTCCGTAGCACAAAGACTAGGATACGATCCAGGATCCTATGGGGCATATAGTAGCAGCCAGAGTTCTGAGAAGATTTTTGCAAGATTGGACTGGAATGTAAACGACAAAAATAAAATCACCTTGAGACACTCTTATGTTTACGGTGAGCAGGTAAGTATTTCAAGAAGCCCAAATTCTGTAAACTTTTTCAACAGTGGGGTTTTCTTCCCTTCAACAACCAACACCTCTGTTTTTGAGTGGACTAGTAGGTTGAGTAACAATATGTCAAATGAATTACGTATTGGCTACACAAGTGTTAGAGATGATAGAAATCCATTGGGCTCTCCATTTCCTGCAGTAAATATTAGATTGTCAGGTGGACGATCTATCAACATGGGGTCTGAGGCATTTTCTGTAGCCAACCAGTTGGATCAGGACGTACTTACTATCACTGATAACTTTACTGTATACAAAGGCAAACATACATTGACTTTTGGTACACATAATGAGTTCTACTCTACCTATAACTTGTTCATTAGACAAAATTATGGTGCATATTCTTATTATTCTTTAGAAGACTGGGAATCTGTAGGAACAGCAAATGAAGTATTGCCAAGAAGCTACGATTATTCTTATTCTAGAACGGATAATCCACAGCAGGGAGCGGAGTTCAATGCTTTCCAGCTTGGTTTTTATGCTCAGGATGAATATCAGTGGAAACCTAATTTAAAAGTAACCGCTGGTTTGAGATTGGATATTCCAACTTTCTCTGATAAGCCTTCGGTGAATGCTGACTTTAATAATGATTTTGCCGAGTACGATGTCGCAACAGATCAAGTCCCAGGAGCTCAATTAATGGTTTCACCTAGAGTTGGATTCAATTGGGATGTGAATAATGACGGCAAAACTCAAGTTCGAGGTGGATTAGGTCTGTTTACGGGTCGTGTTCCTTTTGTATGGATCTCTAATCAATACACCAATACTGGGAATGAGTTTGGTCGTGTTGCTTTATTTAGAAGTTCTGAAACCTCTACAGGAGATTATCCTGAAGATTTCACATTCCAGCCGGACCCGTTCAACCAGGCTGATGCAGCTGATGTAGGGAAATCGTTAGGTGTATCGGAGATAAATGTTACAGATAAGGATTTTAAATTTCCTCAAGTATTTAGAGTAAATGCTGCGATTGACCATGAATTACCAGGTGGTATAATCGGAACTTTTGAAGCAATCTATACCAAGAACCTTAAGAACATTGATTTCAAAAATTTGAATAAGCAGGAAGACGGAACTTTGTCAGGAGCAGATGATAGAGTGTATTTCAATAGAAATTATGCAAATCCTGATTACAATGATGTAATCCTTTTAACTAATACCAACAAAGGTTATGCTTATAACTTAACTGCTCAATTGCAAAAAAGCTTTGAATCTGGCCTTACTTCCAGTGTAGCCTATACTTTTGGAAGGTCTAAAGATGTAAACGGTGGTACTTCTAGCCAGGCTTTTTCCAACTGGAGATATGTTGAGCAGGTGAACGGGGGCAATAATGCTGAAATAGGATTTGCGGATTTCGATGTTAGATCAAGAGTAGTAGCATCTTTAGGGTATAAAATTCAGTACCAAGGTGGCTCTGCAACAACTATTTCTGCCTTCTATAATGGCCAATCAGGTATTCCTTTCTCTTATGTAGTGAATGGAGACTTGAACAACGATAGAACGTTCGGGAATGATTTGATTTACATTCCAGCTTCAAAAAGTGAAATCCAATTCACAGGAACTCAAGCTGAGCAAGATGCACAGTGGAATGCTTATAATGCATACATTGAAAATGATGAATATTTGAGCGAGCATAGAGGAGAATATGCTGAAAGAAACTCAAACAGACTGCCTTGGACAAATCAACTTGATGTTCGTTTTATGCATGAAATAAAACTGAATACTACTGGCGATACTAACCACAGGCTTACCTTTACTTTTGATGTGATGAATCTAGGGAACCTTATCAATCAAGAGTGGGGAAGACAATACGGAATAAGTAATAATGCTTTCTCAGTGATCGATTTAGATCGTGTAGAGGTCAATGGATCTACCAAAACGCCAGTTTATGAATATACTGGGGCTGGTCTAAACGATGGCAAGCCATATTTTGTAAGTGATTTCCTTTCAAGATGGAGAGGTCAGATTGGTATTAGATATACATTTAATTAATACTGAACTAAAATCCCCTTGTAAAAGCACTCCATCCGTGGAGTGCTTTTTTTGTTTATTCTAACTGCATTTTATTATTTTAAGGGTATGAAATTTTATGACTATGAAAAAAGGGTTACTGTTTTTAGCATTTGTTTTCGCGATTTTCTTTGAATCGGCTGCCCAGACTGATTCACTATTACTCAGTAATGGGAACCTAATCGTTGGTGAAATTAAAAGTATGGATAAAGGTGTCTTAACTATTGAGACGGATTATTCTGATTCAGATTTCAAAGTCACCTGGGACGAGATTAAGAAGATTACCTCCAAATCGAAATATCTAATAACCCTCTCGAATGGCAAGCGCTACAATGGTACGCTTAATAGCATTGATACCTTGAAAGCTGAGATAGACACGTATGATCCAGAAAGTTTACTTCGAAGTATTAGAGGTAAAAAAGCGGAGACAGAGCAGCCGGTGGGAGGTAAGGAGATCGTCAATCTTGCGGAGGTTGTTTATCTCAATGCATTGGATGAAGGGTTCTGGAGTAGACTTTCGGCAAATATTGACCTGGGCTGGAGCTTAACGAAAGCCAATAACCTAAGACAATTCAATGTTAGATCTGGGTTAGGATATCTTGCCGATAGGTGGAAAGCCAGTTCGTCCTATAATTCTCTTAGATCTACACAGGATGATGTGGAGGATGTAAAACGTACAGACGGTAGCTTCGCTTTCAATTATTTTCTTCCAAAAGATTGGTTTCTATTATACAACTTTACTTATCTATCCAATACGGAGCAGTTGATTAGAAGTCGAGTTGGTAATCAAATTGGTTTGGGTAAATATCTGATCCATACCAATAAAACGTACTTCGGGTTTCAGACAGGTATCAACTTAAACTCTGAATCCTATTTTGATGATACCCCATCTAGAAATTCTGGGGAAGCCATGCTCGGTGCAGAGTTGAATCTATATGATATCGGAGATCTGACTTTGCTTACTAATCTGATGGCATATCCAAGTTTGACTGAAAAAAACCGATTCAGAACGGATTTCAAACTGGATGTGAAATACGATTTCTTAGATGATTTCTATGTGAAAGTTGGGACTACGATGAACTATGATAATCAACCGATTGAAGGGGCTACCAAGCTCGATTATATTTTTCAGACCACTGTGGGCTGGGAGTTGTAATTCTGTTTTGCATTAGTTTTCATGAAAGACCTTATATCCGCTTAGCTATAAGGTCTTTTTGTATAAGTATCCTTTATTTTTTCCATTGATAGTGGAGATTTGCCATCAGTATCTTTTATCACTTTTTCCTGATTACAGTAAGTTATTTTTACATTGTTATAACCTTGAGAAGGGTTCGAAGGTTAATCTACCATGCTGTATTACAAAATATTTTCTCATTCGGTGAGCAAAGAATGGGTCGTGTTTATTCATGGTGCGGGTGGTTCTTCTGCGGTTTGGTTTAAGCAACTCAAGGATTTCAGAGAGAGCTATAACCTGCTGCTGATAGATCTCCGTGGACATGGAAAGTCAGCAGATCTTCCCCAGGCGATTTATAATGAAGAATATACATTCAAAGGGGTTACCTTAGATATAATTGAAGTTCTTGATCATTTGAATATTCCTCCAGCTCATTTTATGGGCGTTTCCTTGGGGACGATCATCGTTCGTCAATTAGCAGAGTTGGAGCAATGGCGAGTGAAATCATTAGTAATGGCTGGTGCTGTCACTAGACTTACTACCCAGTCAAGGGTTTTGGTTTTCTTGGGGAGCACATTTAAGCGAGTGATTCCTTACATGTGGCTCTATAGGTTGTTTGCATTCGTGATCATGCCTAGAAGGCAGCATTCCGAATCCAGAAACTTGTTTATCCAGGAGGCTCAAAAACTCTGTCAAAAAGAATTTGTACGCTGGTTTAAACTTTCAAAAGATATTAATCCACTTCTGAGATACTTCAAGGAATCTGATTTAGGGATTCCAACGCTGTACGTGATGGGTGATCAGGATGTAATGTTTTTAGAACCAGTGAAAAACATAATTAGAACACATAAAAACTCAGTATTGAATATTTTGGATAAATGCGGACACGTGGTGAATGTGGAAAGACCTAAGGAATTCAACCAACTCTCACTCGCCTTTCTTCAAAATCAAACCCTATAAGCCTATTACTTTTCTACATGAACAAGCAAACTAAGACTATATTGATTATTGCGGTGATCGTAATTGCAGCCGTAGCATATATCTACCCGAGGTTGGACAGTCGCAAGAGCAATGAGACTGGAGTTGTAGCTGTGGGAGCTGGACCTGGCGCAGCTTCTAATTTACCAGTGAAAGTGGTGAAATTACAGCGAGAGACTTTGAGGAATCAACTGTCGGTGACTGGGACTATTATGCCAAACGAATCAGTAGATTTGAGAACTGAAATCGCTGGTTTGATTACCAAAATTTCATTTAAAGAAGGAGAATATGTAAGTAAAGGAACTCCTTTACTTTACCTGAATGATGATGAGCTACAGGCGCAATTTCAACGGCTGCAGTATACCCAGAAGCTTTTTGAATCTCAGGAAAACAGACAAAAACAGCTTTTGGCCCGAGAGGCGATAAGCCAGGAAGAATATGACATCGTCCTGAATCAATACAATACCACGCTTTCTGACTTGAAATTAGTGGAAGCTCAGCTTTCTAAAACGGTGATAAGAGCGCCATTCAATGGCATCTTGGGTTTGAGACAAGTGAGTGAGGGATCCGTAATTGGGACCAATGATATCATTGCAAATTTTGTGAATATTGATCCGATCAAAATTGAGTTCTCTATTCCTGAGCGATATGCAAATCAAGTGACCGTGGGTTCGCCGATCTACTTTTCCAATGAATCCTCACCTGAGGAAGTAATGGGTAAAGTATATGCATTTGAGCCACAGATAGATGCAGCAACTAGAACCTTGAAGCTGCGCGCCGAGAGTCCAAACAAGGACAGGAAATATTTGCCCGGAATGTTTGTCAGAATCCGTTTTGTATTAGGAGAGACAGAAGATGCATTGATGGTTCCTTCTGAAGCCGTTATTCCTGAATTGCAAGGATATAAAGTTTTCATAGTTGGTGCTGATAGCAAAGCCGAAGAGCGTTCGGTGGAGATCGGTACTCGTACAGATACGCACGTGCAGATCACCAAAGGTCTGGAAGTGGGAGATCTGGTTCTCACCACTGGTGTACTGCAAGCAAGGACGGGAACTCCTGTTGAATTCACTCAAATCAATTAAGATGGCGAGTTTATCTAGTGTAAGTATTAACAGGCCGGTATTGGCCATTGTGATGTCTCTGGTCATCATGCTTTTTGGTGCCATCGGTATTTCGCTTCTCGGAATCAGAGAATTCCCAAGTGTAGACCCTCCTGTGATCAATGTGCGGACAACTTATGTCGGTGCCAATGCCGATGTAATTGAAGCTCAGATTACTGAGCCACTTGAGGAGGCAATTAATGGAATTCAAGGGATTAAATCCCTGACGTCTACAAGCAATGATGGAGGAAGTAGCATCACGGTAGAATTTGATGTGGGAGCGGATTTGGAAGCAGCTGCAAATGATGTGCGGGATAAAGTATCCGGTGCCCAGCGGAATCTTCCTCCTGATGCTGAGCCTCCGGTAGTGTCGAAGGCTGATGCGGATTCGCAGCCAATTATCTTTTTGAATGTAAAAAGTGACGAGCGCAGCCTACTCGATCTGTCAGATATCGCTGAGAATATTTTTAAAGAAAGACTTCAGACCATTCCAGGGGTTAGTAGGATTCAGATTTGGGGAGAAAAGGAATATGCGATTCGACTAAGAATGGATCCGCTGAAAATGGCTTCCTATGGCGTTACTCCGTTAGATGTTCTGTCCAAAGTTCAGAGTGAGAACGTGGAATTGCCTTCTGGTAAAATAGAAGGTGAGACCATTGAGCTTTCTGTAAGGACTAAAAGTAGATTGAGTTCACCACAAGAATTCAATGATCTGATCATCAAAGAAGACCAGAATAACATCGTTCGTTTTCAGGATGTAGGAAGAGCGGAGTTAGCGGCACTTAATGAGCGAAGTATCCTGAAGCGGGATGGAATACCAATGGTTGGAGTGGTTTTGGTTCCTTTGCCAGGTTCAAATAGTATTGAAATTGCAGATGAGTTTTATCGTAGGTTGGAATTCATCAAAAAGGACTTGCCCTCAGACGTAGGATTAGAGATTGGGTTTGATACTACTAAATACATCCGTAGCTCAATATCTGAAGTTCAGGAAACAATCATCACTGCATTCATCTTGGTAGTAGCGATTATCTTTCTTTTCCTTAGAGATTGGCGAACTACTTTTATACCTGTATTGACGATTCCAATATCGTTGATTGGGGTGTTCTTTATTATGTACTTGATGGATTTCTCTATCAATGTATTGACTCTTCTAGGAATAGTACTCTCGATCGGATTGGTTGTTGATGACGCTATTGTGGTTTTGGAGAATATTTATTCCAGAATAGAAAAAGGAGAAGAACCCCAAAAAGCTGCCGAGCAGGGTTCTGAAGAGATTTTCTTTGCAGTAATCGCAACTACAGTGGCGCTAGCAGCGGTATTCTTGCCGGTGATATTTTTGACTGGAACTACGGGGCGTCTATTCCGGGAATTCGGTATTGTGGTGGCAGGAGCAGTGATTATATCTTCTTTCGTGGCACTGACGATGACTCCTATGTTGAGTTCCAAGTTGCTAAAAAGACGTGAAAAGCATAATCGTTTTTACAATTTCACTGAGCCTGGTTTTGTTTGGATCAACGACAAATACGACGCTGCGCTTTCTTGGTTCATGCAATTCCGCTGGGTATCTTTTTTCCTGGTAGGAATTATGGGATTTGGAATTTATTGGTTATTCAATGAAATACCAACCGAATTAGCCCCGACAGAAGATAGAGGCGAAATTGTGATTCGAATGAATGGACCTGAGGGAGCTACTTTTGGCTACATGGATCAGGTAATAGATCAAATGATTGAGGACTTCAGAACTAATTTCCCTAAGGAAGATGTGCGAGGACTGGTTTCAGTGACTTCTCCAGGTTTTGGTTCTTCAAGTACTAATTCAGGATTTGTGCGATTTATTTTAACAGATTCTGACGAGCGAGAAAAAACACAGGGGCAATATTTCGATGAAATCAATCAAAAGCTCAAAGCATACACTGGCGTAAAGGCATTTGCTTCGCAGGCTCAATCCATAGGAAATAGCCGTGGAGGTCTGCCAGTTCAATATGTGTTGCAAGCTCCTACTCTGGATAAACTGAAGGAAGTGATTCCTACTTTTATGGAAGAGGTGGGCAAAAGCCCAATATTCATTTTCTCGGATATTAACCTGAAGTTCACTAAGCCTGAGCTGGAGATTGAGATAGATCGTGCAAAAGCCAGAAATATTGGAGTTTCGATTCAGGAAATCGCCAGAACGCTACAGTTGTCTTATTCAGGGCAGCGATTTGCCTATTTCATCAAGAATGGAAAGCAATATCAAGTGGTAGGGGAAATGAGACTGGAGGATAGAAATGAGCCAGTTAATCTCAGAATGCTCTACGTACGTGCTGAAAATGGATCTTTGGTTCAGCTGGATAACTTGGTAACAGTTACTGAAAAAAGCACTCCACCACAGTTGTATAGATTCAATCGTTTCGTAGCAGGAACTGTTTCTGCTAACCTGGCAGAAGGGTATACGATCGGTGATGGCTTGAATGAGATGGATAGAATTGCTGCCGAAGTTTTGGATGAGACATTCACAACTGATGTGTCTGGACCTTCCAAAGAGTTCAGAGAGAGTTCAAACAGTTTGCTTTTCGCATTCATTTTTGCCTTAGTCCTGATTTACCTTGTGCTTTCTGCACAGTTCGAAAGCTTCTTGGATCCACTTACGATTATGTTTACAGTGCCATTGGCAATCTTTGGAGCACTATTTACGCTCTGGATTTTTGACTTCACGCTGAACATCTTTAGTCAGATTGGGATTATCATGTTGATTGGTTTGGTTACCAAAAACGGTATTCTAATCGTGGAATTTGCCAATCAGCGAAAGGCCACGGGAATGACAGTTTATGAGGCAATATATGGCGCGGCAGTCTCCAGATTCAGACCTATTTTGATGACGAGTTTGTCTACTGTCTTGGGTATTTTGCCAATTGCACTAGGACTTGGTGCCGGGGCAGAGAGCCGAGTACCGATGGGTGCCGCAGTAATTGGCGGATTGACCTTCGCTACTATATTGACCCTTTTTGTGATCCCAGCTATTTATACTTATCTCACTTCCAAAGAAGGAAGATTAGCAAGAATTTAATGAAGAAACTTAGCCTATTGCTCTTTATGAGCATTATTGGAACAAGCCTATATGCCCAAAGTAATGAATCTCTGGATTTGGAGAAGGCAATTACTATTGGCTTGGAGAAAAATCTGGATGTGAAAATTGCTGTGGAAACCGTTTCCATTCAGGAAGGAAATGAGCGCATTAATTCCGGGGATTATTTTTTGCCCAGCTTGGATGCTGCCTATACAAGGAGTTTCAGTAATGAGGATGTGGAGCAATTGTTTGCTACTGATCCTAATCCTAGAACTATCGAAAATGCAAAATCCAGATCCAAAAATTTCAGTCTGGCTGCGATTTACGGATTTCGACCTGAGAGTTTTATTGTGATGAAGCAATTGGGCGTTCTGACGGAAATCTCTGAATTAGACGCAAAAATTGCGGTAGAGAATACCGTCGCAAATATTTCTTCAGCCTATTATAGATTAGTATTAGAGCTACAACGCCATGAAGTTCTAAAAAGAACATTGGATCTAAGTAAGTCCAGACTTGATATCGCCGAAGCACAATATTCGCTGGGTGGAGCAGGTAAACGGGATTTTCTGACTGCGGAAGTTGACTACAATTCCGATTTGAGCTTGCTTCTAGGACAAGAGCAAGTCATTCAAAATGCCCGCGTGAACCTCAATGAGTTGATGGCATTGAATCCAGAGCAGCAATTCGTAGTGCAAGACACGATCCTAATCGGTGAGCAGTTGATCCTACAGAATTTGGTGGAAAATGCGTTTCTGGAAAATAAAACCTACCTCATCACTCAGCGGCAGGAAAATGTAGCTTACCTTCAAATGAAGGAACTTAGAGCTTCAAGATTACCTGTGATTAACTTGAATGGCACCTATGCAACCAATACTTCCAATTCGGACGCGGGAATCTTAACACAGAATCAGCGTTCGGGTTTTAACTATGGAGGTAATATTCAGTTAAATATCTTTAACGGTTTCACGCTAAATAGGAGAATCCAGAATGCGAAAGTTCAGCAAAAAATCCAGTCTTATGCTGTAGATCAATATGAGATTCAACTACGCTCCGATATTCATCGGGCTTTCAACACCTACACCACCAATAGAAATCTCCTTGAGGTAGAGCAGAAGAACTATGAAGTGGCAAAGGAGAGTTCAGAAATTGCTTTGGAGAGGTTCAGATTAGGTATTTCCTCCTACTTGGAATTCCGAGATGCACAAGTGAATTTGCTGACTGCAGAAAACAGACTGATCACTTCCATTTTTAATATTAAGGAGCAAGAAATAGAATTGATGAGGCTTTCAGGGAAGATTTTCTTCCAAAACAGTATGGAAGAATTCGAGATTCCTACCGAAGATTAAGCTTGAAATGGAGGCTGTTTTTTATAGCCTCCATTTTTTATTCGCAGAAATGGGTTGTTACCTTATTTTCATTTGGCACACCATTTGCCAAATGGGCATTTGTGTAACATCCAGAGTCATACGGCTCTAGTGAATGAAAAAAGCATTAATTCTATTATCCTCTATTTTGATCCTCCTCCTTTTCGGTGTGCAATGCACCTTTGTTGAGAAGCATTTTGGGTCCATAGTCAAAGAGGATGCCTATTTACTTGACCTTCCTGGAATCCAGAACCGTGGGTTTATCCGAGCTGCTGTTGATAATAATTCCACTGGATATTACATCTATCGTGGCAGAAGGATGGGTTACGAGTACGAGTTGCTGCGCGATCTAGCCAAGCGATTGAACGTGCAGTTGCATCTGGTCATGGTATCGGATATTGATAGGGCATTTGACTATTTGCAGGATGGCAAAGTGGATTTGATCGCCATGAATCTTGAAAAGAATATGGAACGGTCAGAGAAAACTTCTTTTTCTATTCCCTTGGGAAAAATGAATACTGTCCTTGTAGGAAATGAAAGTTCCGGTAAAATCACTGCTTGGGATCAATTGGATTCAGACACGATATATGTTCGGGATGGGGCAGTTTATAAGACACAACTTTGTCATCTGAAAGATTCCTTACAGTTGAAATATACGATAGTCCCCACTCCGGATCACGAGGAGACTTTGATTGATCAGGTAGCAGAAGGGAAAATTAAGTGGACTATAGCGGATCAGAATATTGCGCAAGCAAATGCTACTTACTATGGTGGGCTGGATATTTCATGGAAAGTTCAGAAAGAAGGGGATGTTTCCTGGGTAGTTCGTGACAATTCACCTAAGCTATTGTCTTCCTTGAATACTTGGCTTGAGGACAAGCAAAAGCGCTTTATTCCGGATTTGTATGCGAAGTATTTCCTTAATTCGAAGAATAGTTACTTCAGAAGCAATAGTCCATTTTCTTCCCTGGCGGGAAATCAGATTTCAGTATACGATGATATCATTAAAGATGGAGCAGAGCAGTTAGGTTGGGACTGGAGGCTATTGGCTTCTTTGGTCTACAAGGAATCAAGATTTGATACAGTAGCTACCTCCTACGCTGGCGCAAAAGGTTTACTCCAATTAATGCCTGTCACTTTGGAACGCTTTGGGGTTCAAAACCCCAATGATCCTTCGGAGTCCTTGATGGGAGGAGTTCGTTATTTGAGATATCTGGATAAATTTTGGATGGAGCGAGTTCCTGATACTTCTGAGCGGTTAAAATTCGTCTTAGCATCCTATAATATTGGTCACGGACATGTGGAGGATGCCTGGAGGCTTACTTTGAAATATGGGAAAAATACCCAAGCTTGGTCTTCAGTTTCTGAGTTCTTGGAGCTAAAAAGTGATCCTGATTATTACCGGGATCCAATTGTCAAAAGTGGTTTTGCCAAAGGGCATTTGGCTGTCAATTACGTGAGGGACGTTATGAGTGTTTTTGATTCCTATAAAGCACTTGTTGAGCCGTAATTTTTCCGGTAGTGTTAGGTGTCTTCCACATTCCACTTTTCCAACCATACCTCAGTTGTCTCTTGCTCCCTTTGTTGCTTTGTGGTGTGATCTTTTACCACAAAGTAACAAAGGGTACAAATTTTTGCATCGTACTACTTCGCTTAATTTAGTAGCTCTTACCGAGGTCGTATCCGCATAGGCCACTTAGTTATTATTTCTAAGCGCCTTCGTGAAGCTCAAACATTGCTTCCACTTCCACTGGAATGTTATCTGGCAAGGTGCCCATTCCCACTGCTGATCTTACGCCAATCCCATTTTCCTCCCCCCATACTTGAGCAAAAAGTTCGCTGCACCCATTGATGATGTAAGGATGTTTTTCGAAAGTAGAAACACAATTTACCATTCCTAGCACCTTGATTACTCGCTTTACTCGATTGAGAGACCCAAGATTTGCCTTAATCGTTGAGAGCATCGCAAGCCCCACTTGTCTCGCAGCTAGTTTACCAGCTTCAATATCCATGTCATCACCTATTCTTCCGATGATTAGACTTCCATCATCCTGCACGGTGCCATGGCCCGAGAGATACAGGTATTTTCCATCTATCAGGCAAGGCTTATAAACACCAAGAGGCTTTGGTGCAGGAGGAAGTGAAAGGGCAAGTTTGGTGAAATTACTTTCTGGAGATTCCATAGTTTTCTAAAGTTTTTCAGTGTTTAAAATGGAGAAATAAATCTGCGAGGTTGTTATGCCTAGGCCGTGGTCTGTGTCACAGAACACACTATTCGTGACTTTTAGCTATACAAAAATGTCCAAGATCAAAACGCCAGCTAGGCCAGCTACAGCCACGATAGTTTCCATGAGTGACCAAGATTTGATGGTGTCCTTGATACTGACATTGAAGAATTCCTTGTACATCCAGAATCCGGCATCATTGAAATGCGAGAACATCAAACTTCCTGCTCCGATGGAAAGTACCAAGAGATTGGGATCCACGTTCATAGTGACTACAAGTGGGGCGATAATGCCAGCAGTGGTAAGTCCTGCAACTGTCGCCGAACCTACGCAAACCCGTATAATTGCAGTAATAATCCACGCCAAGATAAGTGGATGAATGTCCCAGGTTTGCAAGCCTTCAGCGATCACCAAGCTCACGCCTGTGTCTGTGAATATTTGCTTCAGCGCACCAGCACCAGCTACGATTAGTAAAATCATTGCTATGTCTTTGGTCGCTACCGTATAGAGATCCATGATCTGCTTCATGGAAAACTTGCGGCTTAACCCTAAAGTATAGGTGGCAATCAGCACTGAGATCAGCATGACGATCCCTGGATCTGCCACAAAGGCAATGATCGGAGCCAGTGGGCTCGCTTCGGAAATATTCAAATTAAGCGCGGTGGTACTTACCAGCAATACCACTGGCAGCAATGCCGTGAAAAAGCTATTGGCAGCAGATGGAAGTTCGGATTCAGGTTTGGTTTCTGCCTGAAAAGTCTTCAGTGGCTCTGCTTTCATGTTTTTCAGTGTCTTAGCGAAAATCGGCCCTGCCAGTGCAATGGTCGGAATTGCGATCAAAAAGCCATAGAAAAGAGTCAATCCCATATTGGCATCAAACTGTGCTACCAAGGCAGCAGGAGAGGGGTGTGGCGGTAAAAAGCCATGGGTAACCGAAAGTGCAGCCAAAAGCGGGATTCCCACATAGACTGCTGAGATTTTATATTGATATGCTACGGTGAAAGCTAATGGGACTAAGAGAACAAAACCCACATTGTAAAATAATGGGATCCCAACTACTAAGCCCGTGATGGACATGGCCCAGGTGATGTGCTTTTGTCCAAAGATCTTCATGAGGAAACCTGCGATCCGTTGGGCAGCACCAGATTCGGCGACAAGTTTTCCGAGCATTGCCCCCATCACGATCACGATGACTAAGTCTCCGAGTAACACCCCCATTCCTCGCTGAACGGAGCCTGCGATCTCATTGGCAGGAAGCCCGAGAAGAAAACCTGCAGAGATGGATGAAATCAGAAATGCTAAAAAAGGATTGAGCTTAGCCCATACAATCAGCAGCACTAGGATCGCAATGCTAATCAAAACAAGAAGAATGGTCATAGGAATAGGTTGGGTTTAGCTGGCTAAGATAAAAAACATCGGCGAATTAGGGCTTTGCTATCGGAGATTGTTGGTAAAAGGAAGGTGTGAAGTATTCAATAGTAGACCCCATTCACAGTGGTCTGACCAAACGTTTGACGTAATGTACTAGGCTGAAATCTTAATTAGACTACCTTTTGATCCATCTGGTTCGAAGAGTAGTTTCTGAATTTGAAAAAGAAATAAGATATAAACCTGGTTTCAAACCTTCCAGTTTATCAGATAATCCAACTTCGTGAAAGCTAAAAGAAGAAATCATATTTCCTTGTGCCGAGAAAATCAACACCTGTACGCTTTCAGAATTGAAGCTGTTAGGTAGGTCAATACCAATTTTGCCTTGAAAATGAGGATTGGGATAAATAGAAAGTTTATCAGTCGGAAGTGCTGAGGAGTTTTCAAGTCGCACTACCTGACTCCAAGACCATTTTCCTCCAAAGTCAACCTGCCGGATTTGGTAATAGGAAGGATTATCATTTGTCAAAGCCTTATCCATAAAAGCATAAGAAACTGGATAGCCTGAGTCACCTTTACTGAAGACCTCTCCGATTTTGGTCCATTCTTCCAGAGGATCTATAGAGTGATAGATCTCAAACTTTTCATTGTCTTTTTCCTGAGCGACCGACCATGAAACCTTCTTTAGCTTGTTTTTGATTTCAGCTGAAACTGAAAGCCAAGTGACAGGGAGTATACTCAAGGTTCGGAAACTTCCTATGGTAAAGTTTTTGGCGGGAAGATCATTAAAGGTCAGACTTCTGATTGCCCAGAGATTCACTTCATCTAAGCTTTCAATATGATTCCCTGGGGCAGCATACCCAGTGCATACCAACCGAAGATCTTCAGGTTCGTCCACGATTAGTTTATCAGCTGAGATTCTCAATTCCAAAGGATTGGATGAAGGGTTTAGGCCAGAAAAATTGAAATAGCTGAATAATCGATAAAGAATAGGGATTCCTCCCGTGTCATTAAAACCTGGGTTGAAATCTGCCCCTTTATATTCTGTATAGTCTATAGTTAAATTTCCTCCATCGTGAATTCCGAGCATTTGTACTTTTCGGATGCCGCCATGGTATCGATCTCCAAACGGGAAAGTGGAGTTAGTAGTAGACAGAATTGTCGGAGTATTGGCATAGGTGAATTTAGATAGATTCTCCCATGAGCCGCCAGCGTAATAATAAGCACCAAGTCCAGAAGAATTGACTGCCAAATGGTTGTTTTGAAAGTCCAACTTTCCGCTGAGCATGGTGAGATTTCTTAAAACAGAAAGGCTTTGTTCAAGGATAACTTTTCCGTCAGATTTATTGACTGTCAAGTCCATAGGTGACAGTGGAAAACCTGAAATTGTTTGATCATGATTTCCTGTGAAAGTAATGTGGCTGCTATTAGTTAGAAATGAACCTGCCCCTACTTTAGACATATTCCCAGTTACAGATAGAGTAGGCGGCAAGGTGACGTTTTGTGATCCTTGAATCTCGAGGTCATGGAAGGTCAAAGGCGAAGCAGAAGTTGGGTAAGATTTGGAAAGAAAGCTTTGCGTACCCGAAGTTTTACGGAATGTGACTTTTCCATTTAATTGGAAGTTTGCGGTTTCAATTTGGGGAGAGCTACCTAGCAGAAGAAGTTCTCCTCCTGATTGGAGGTCAAATAGGTTCGCACTTACTGATCCTGATATTGACCTAGCAATTATTTTGTCACTGCATTCTGAAATGAATGTAGCACCATTTTCAATAATAAAATCCCCAAAAGCGCCTGAAGGATAGAATGTAGTTTCGGTATTGAATGAAAGTGAAGCACAAAAATTTGGAGAAACTGATGTGTCTAGTTTTTGAAGTAAGGTTCCAGTTCGAATTATAAATTTTACTGCTTTAAATGGTTCTTCAATTGTTAATGTATTGCCTAAACTAGGATCGAAAATTACAGTATATCTACTTTGAGTTGTAAAGCCACTCCAAGCATTTTTAGGAATAATGATTCTTGAAGTACCCTTAAATGTCAGAGTACTTACAATAGAATTTCCTATCCAGTTTTGGCTATTCCAAGAACCTGATGGCACTCCTGGTGCAGCTCCAGAGAAAGCCTGTAATGTTCCATAAATATTTAAATTATTTCCATTCAAATTTAATTTTTGATTTGCGCCTGTTTCCGCATTGATTAACAAACTCTTCACTTCCTCATTCCCTGTTAAAGTCAAAAGGTAACTTTGATCTATATAAATATCATTTGCCTGACTTGGCTTAGTAGATGCTGGCACCCAAATAGTACCATTATAAATTTCCCAAATGGAGATATTCCCAAAATTCCCTGAAGCAACAGTCCGAAAAGCGCCAATTTCTTGGGATAGGACAACGTTTATGTAAAGACAATGAAATGCAACTGCCGAGAATATGAGGTATATTCGGCATTGAAAAAGTGCCTTACAGGCCAACGTTTTGCCCCGTGTTTTCATTGAAAAAAGTATTATGAAAAAAACGTCTATTAATTTAGTGAAATGAATTTTAAAAAAGTACTATATAGTTTATTTTTTTTACTGACTTTCAGTGTGTTAGCTTCTGTTCAGGCCCAGCAATACCAAATCAGCCTGCTCACCTGCGATCCGGGAGAGGAGATCTACAGTTCTTTTGGGCATAGTGGGATCCGGGTGCTGGAGCTGAGTACAGGAAGGGATGTGGTGTATAATTACGGGACCTTTGACTTTGGTGCGCCGAATTTTGTCCTGAACTTTGCTGGTGGTAGATTGGATTACTACCTGTCTGTATCCACTTTTGACCGCTTTATTGCGGAGTACGATTACTTTCAGCGGGCTGTGCGGGAGCAGGTTCTGGACCTCAATGAGCAGCAGAAACTTGATCTGATCCAGTTCCTAGAGACCAACTACCTTCCCGAGAATCGTGCGTATCGCTACGACTTTTTCTTTGATAATTGTGCTACGCGGGTACGTGACGCGATTAGTAATGTGCTGGGAGATCAGTTGATCTGGCATGACGATGTGCGAGAACCTGTGGATCTGACCTTTCGGGATCTCATAGATGAGATGGTTTATTACATGACTTGGTCAGATCTGGGGATTGATTTGGCGCTGGGTTCGCGATTGGATCGGGATGCAACACCTCTGGAAGAACAGTTTCTGCCTAAGTATGTGGAAGGGGCTTTTTCACGTGCTGAGATTCAAGGAGATGGTCCATCTCGTCCGTTAGTAGCACAAAGCAGGACTATTTTGGACTTTGAGAAACCTGCCGGTGCGTTTGGAGCAATCAATCCTTACTGGATTTTCTGGGTGGTAGCGATCATCTTTACTGGTGTCACGTTTATTGGTTTTAAAAAGAGAAGACTGTTTGTCGGCTTTGATGTAGCATTCTTCGGAATACTCGGAATAATCGGTTTGGTGATTTCCTTACTTTGGATAGGTTCCGAAATCCCGTCCACTAAATACAATTGGAATATGCTCTGGGCTTTCCCTGGTCACTTGGTTTTGGCGATTGTTTTGCTGAGAGAAACCATAAAACCTTGGGTTTTAAAATACCTGCTTTTCGCGTTGATAATGGCAGATGCGGCAGTGGTATTCTGGATTTTGGGTTGGCAATCTTTCCACCCTAGCTTGATTCCTTTGCTGTTGGTACTGATTCTGAGAACGAATTATCTGTATTATAATATCGGGAAGTTCAAGAGGGTGGTGTAAGTTTTCGGATCGGAGACTTCCTTATTCAACCTTCATCATTCTATATTAATTTGCTTTTTTTGTGTTTTTGAAAAGGCCAACTGTAGTGAAGACCAGATTTAACCTTCCTCTACAAATTCTTTCCTAATTAAACTTTTGCATAGGGGATTGGTGTTGGGTATTTTCGGACGAAGCTTATGGAATTCAAACTTACCTCAGATTATCAACCTACCGGCGATCAGCCTAATGCGATTAAGCAGCTAACGGAGGGGGTGAATAACGGCGATCAAGCTCAAGTTCTCCTTGGCGTGACAGGCTCTGGCAAGACTTTTACAGTAGCCAATCTGATTCAGCAGACCCAAAAGCCAACACTGGTGCTCAGCCATAATAAGACTTTGGCGGCGCAGTTGTACGGGGAGTTCAAGCAATTTTTCCCGGAAAATGCAGTAGAATATTTCATTTCATACTACGACTATTATCAGCCAGAAGCTTTTATTCCTACTTCAGGCACTTACATAGAAAAGGATCTTTCGATCAATGAGGAGATAGAAAAATTACGACTGAGTGCATCTTCAGCATTGCTGACAGGCCGAAGGGATGTGATCGTGGTAGCATCTGTGTCCTGTATCTATGGTATTGGAAATCCTGATGAGTTTGGGAAAAATGTCATTAAGCTTCAGGAAGGAGATAGAATTCCGCGAAATCAGTTGCTGTTCAAGCTGGTGGATATACTTTATAGTAGAACTCAGCATGAGTTGACCCATGGTACTTTCAGAGTGAAAGGAGACACGGTGGATATTTTCGTGGCCTATGCGGATTGGGGTTACAGAATTTTCTTTTGGGGTGACGAAATTGAAGCTATTCAGCGCTTTGATCCTGCTACGGGGAAAAAGCTCAATGATGAAAAGATCATCTCTATCTTTCCAGCCAATCTCTTCGTAACTGGAAAGGATACCTTGCAAACGGCCATTCATGAGATACAACATGACATGGTGGATCAGGTAAATTTCTTTGAAAGGGAAGGAAGATTTGCCGAGGCAAAGCGCCTTCAGGAGCGAACTGAGTTCGATTTGGAGATGATGAGAGAGCTAGGTTACTGTTCAGGGGTGGAGAACTATTCCAGGTATTTTGATAGACGGGCTCCGGGAGCAAGACCTTTCTGTCTGTTGGATTATTTTCCGGATGATTTTCTGCTTGTCGTAGATGAAAGCCATGTGACGCTGCCTCAGGTGCGGGCGATGTGGGGTGGAGATAGATCCCGAAAGATCAATTTGGTGGATTTTGGTTTTCGTTTGCCTTCAGCTTTGGATAACCGTCCTTTGAAATTTGAAGAGTTTCAGGATCTCACGAATCAGGTGGTTTATGTTTCAGCTACACCGGCTGATTATGAGCTGTCTTTGACTGAGGGAGTAGTCGTAGAGCAGATCATTCGTCCTACCGGGCTTTTGGATCCTACGATAGAGGTGAGACCAAGTCAAAATCAAATAGATGATTTGCTGGAGGAAATAGATCAGACGATAAAAAGTGGCGCTAGAACGTTGGTGACTACCCTCACCAAAAGAATGGCTGAAGAGCTTCAGAAATTCCTAGAAAGGGCAGGGGTGAAGTCCCGCTATATTCACTCGGAGGTGAAAACCTTAGATCGTGTTGAGATCTTGAGAGAGTTGCGCCTGGGGATTTTCGATGTGCTCGTTGGGGTGAATTTGCTTAGAGAGGGATTGGATTTACCAGAAGTTTCTTTGGTAGCGATTCTGGATGCTGATAAGGAAGGTTTCTTGAGAAATGAGCGAAGTTTGGTTCAGACTATTGGTCGAGCTGCGAGAAATTCAGAAGGTCGAGTAATTATGTACGCCGATAAAATCACCCATTCCATGCAGTTGGCAATCGATGAAACGAAGCGAAGACGTGCCTTACAGATTGCATACAATGAAGAGCATGGCATTACACCTACCACGATTTTGAAGTCGCATGACAAAATCATGGGACAAACCAAAGTAGCTGACTCTAAGAAAAATGCCAAGTTCTATGCCGAACCAATGCCGGGTGAAGAAAGCATGGCTGCAGATCCTGTGGTTCAGTACTTGAGTAAAGATAAGTTGGAGAAACTGATCGCGCAGACGCAGAAGCTGATGGAGAAAGCGGCTAAGGAATTGAACTTCATGGAAGCTGCCCGACTTCGTGATGAATGGCAATCCCAAAAATCCAGATTGGAACAATTGAATCGAGGAGTAAGTAAATAGTTTTATATAACCGCAGAAAGTACAGAGGTTTTCGCAGAGTGCGCAGTTCTTTATAGGCCTTCACCAAAGTCGCTGGCAGGCTAAAGAAAGTGGATGTCAGGCTGAGCGAATTCGAAGCCCTTCTTTCGATTGTAAAAATAGCTGACCTCGATCTTGTATCTACGGGATGCTTAGAGTGAAAAGGCTCGCAGTGAAAAACAGTATTCGGCATTGCTAGCTAAAAGGACAACTTGAAACGGACAATCCTTTTGATGAAATTTAAATCATGAATGTCTCCGTAAAAATCTATAAATAATGACGCTTCAAGAGGTGAAGTTGCTCGCTGCAAAAGGCGAGGGGCAAAGGATAGAATTTAAAAAGAAAGCGACTTATCCTGAAAAGATTGTCCGGGAGCTAATTGCCTTTGCAAATACTTCTGGTGGTGATTTATTGATTGGGGTAGATGACGACGGTACAGTGAGCGGACAGCGCTATATAGAAGAGGAAATTTTTGTAATGGAAAAGGCGATCAAGGAACTTATTTTTCCAGCTCTGGCATATGAGCTGTATTCTTTGAAACTCAATGAGAAAAAAGGCATAGCTGTTTTTAAAGTTCCTGTAAGTCCTAACCGCCCCCACTATTTAAAAGAAAAAGACAGAAAACAAGCTTTTATTCGCGTTGCAGATCGGTCAGTGCAGGCTAGTAGGGAAGTGTGGGAGATTTTGAGGAGAGGTAAAAACCCAAGAGATATGGTTTTTACTTATGGGAGTAAGGAGGAAATTTTGATGAAGGCTCTAGGAGAATCAGAGAAAATAACCCTGAAGGAATTTGCCAAGTTGGCGAATCTGCCAAAGTTTCTGGCTTCCAAAACCCTGGTGCGTCTGGTATTGGCCAATGTGCTTCAAATCCATCCGCAGGAATCAGAGGATTATTTCACGCTGAAGGACTCGGGAGGTTAATTTCGGTCCTTTCGGTAAAACCCACATTTCCCTGCAGACCTCCTGAGTGAATCATTAAGATTTTTGAGTCTTTGCTATTCGAGATTTGTAATCTCGAATCAATTTTGTAGGATTTTTAATCCGTTATAAAAACCAATAACTAACACGCTATTTCCTTAAATTAGAGTTTTACTTTTTCTCCAATATGTCATTTGGATTCGTAGTTAAAGATCAAGGGGCAGTACATTTTGTGACTTTTACGGTACACCAGTGGGTAGATGTGTTCACGCGAGATTTGTATCGTGAGGAATTGATAAAGAATCTGAAATACTGCCAAGAAAATAGAGGGCTAGAAATATTTGCTTGGGTAATAATGACTAATCATTGTCATTTGATTGTTAGGGCGAAGAATGAAGATCTAAGCGATATAATTCGTGATTTTAAGAAATTCACGGCAAAGAAAATTCTATCTCTGATAGAGAATAATCCTTTTGAAAGCAGGAATATTTGGATTGGGAAAATGTTGAGGATCGATAATAGGATTTGGTTTTGGGAAGGCGGATATCATGGAGAGGAAATTTATTCGAAGCCATTCTATGATACAAAAGTCAATTATATACACATGAATCCTGTTCGTGCAGGTTGGGTGGAGAAGGAAGAAGATTTTATATGGAGCAGTGCTGGCAATTATTTTGGTCTTAGTAAATCAAAACTCGTATTAGCAGAATTTGGCTGATAGAACATCAAGTTTGAAGCTATACTATATGGATTACAAATCCATCAATAGAACCTCGGGATTGCAAATCCCGAGGAGCGTTGTTGTTCTACTTTGAAGGAATAGGTAATTCTATCCCAGTCCTTTCGCTAAAACCAATATTTCCCTGTAGACCTCCTGAGTGGATCATCAATATTTTTGAGCCTTTAGGGAAGTAGTCTTTTTTTATTAGGTCCCAGATTCCGAATGCCATTTTTGCTGTATATATGGGGTCTAGAACTATCTCAAAATTTTCATAAAACCACCAGATAAAATCGATGAGTTCTTCCTTGTATTTGGCGTAGCCACCGAAATGGTAGTTAGTGAAAACCTCGTAGGAACCTCGGCTGTTTAGATCGAATTTATTGATGAGGTCAGCAATTTCTTTGTGAATGAATTCACCTTTTAATGAGGAAAAACCAAGTAATTTCTGATGCTCTGAAAGGGAAGCATATAATCCTGCGAATGTTCCTCCGGTTCCTATGGAAGAGCAAATGTGAGTGTACTGGTTGTCTCCAGAGTCTAAGATTTCTTGGGTGCCTTTGATGGCAAGTTCGTTAGTTCCTCCTTCTGGAATCAAGTAGAAATCCCCGAACTTGTCTTGTAAAGTAGCTAGAAACTCAAGGTCAGTTTTATTTCTATACTTATTTCTATCAATATAATAGAGCTCCATTCCTAGCTCTTCTGCATGTGCCAAGGTTGAATTGAGAGGCTTTGTTCTTTCACCACGAATAATTCCAATTGAAGCTAGATTTTCAGCTTTCGAAGCTTCCGCGGTCGCGTAGATGTGGTTAGAAAAAGCCCCTCCAAAGGTCAGTACTCTGTTTTTTCCTTCGTTTTTAGCTTTTTCCAGATTGTATTTGAGTTTAAAAAACTTGTTACCAGACACTCCAGAATTGACTAAATCAAGACGTTTAATAGCTAATTCAATGCCCTTTTCTTCTAATAAAGAATGTGTGAGAAGTGGAGTCGGAACTGGATTTGGAAGGAGCATTTAGCCTGCTTTTTTACTGAAGTGTCAAAGTTAAGCCTGATAATCCTATTTTTGCAGCATGAGCATGCACCCAGAGGAAGATTTTGATGAGGAGGAGTTAGAACTTTACGAACATTTTAAGTTTGTAATAGACAAAGGACAGACGCCCATCAGGATTGATAAGTTTTTAACAGGCAAAATAGCTTTTGCCACACGCAATAAAATCCAACAGGCCATAGACGCAGGGGCAATTCAGGTGAATGGGGAATCTATCAAGGGGAGTTACAAAGTGAAGCCACTCGATGATATTCGTGTAATGATGGGTAAGCCGCCGCGCGATACTGAAGTTGTGCCTGAGAATATTCCCTTAAATATCGTTTATGAGGATCAACATTTGTTGGTTGTAAATAAGGAGGCAGGAATGGTAGTTCATCCTGCTCATGGCAATTGGTCTGGTACTTTGGTGAACGCGTTGGTATATTACTTTCAGAATTTGCCGGAGATGAAGGGGAATGAAGGTAGGCCGGGATTGGTGCATAGGATTGATAAGGATACCTCTGGTTTGCTGGTGATTGCCAAATCTGAGGATGCGATGACACATTTAGCTTCCCAGTTTTTTCACCATACCATTGAGCGGACTTATTTGGCTTTGGTATGGGGGGAAATAGAAGAAGAGTCTGGAACTGTGACTGGACATGTGGGAAGAAGCGCCAAAAACCGAAAGATAATGGATGTCTTTCCAGATGGGAATCAAGGAAAGCATGCTGTTACGCACTGGAAAGTATTGAAAAGGCTCAGGTATGTGTCTTTAATTCAGTGCAATTTGGAAACTGGTCGTACGCATCAGATTCGTGCTCATATGAAATTTTTAGGGCATCCCTTGTTCAATGATGCCACATATGGCGGAGATAAAATCCGAAAGGGAACTCAATTCTCAAAATACAAGACTTTCGTTCATAATGCTTTTGAGCTATTGCCTAGACAGGCACTTCATGCGATGTCTTTAGGATTTATACATCCTGTGACCAAAGAGAAACTTTACTTCGAAGCCCCCCTTCCAGAAGATTTTCAAGCTGTTTTGGATAAGTGGGAGAACTATGTAAACTTCGAATAATTGTCTGGTTGTTGACAATACTTTAATAATAGCCTCAAATACATGTGATTTTGGCAATAAAATGAGTGTTTTTGAGTCGTATTGGCAATATTGAACGGATTCATTGAAAAATAGTCAATATGGAACATGATTCTACAACGCTTTTTAATGATAATGTATTTTTCAAACGATTTCATTAAAAATAATGTAAATATTCAGTTTTATTTTTGAATTATTTGCAATAAATAAATCGACCTTCTATATTTGAAGTATACAAAGAGGGAAAACAAACGGTTTACACTCTTAAGCACTCAGAATACATTGAAATTACACTACACTGTAGGATGTTGAAATTGGCAGACAAGCCCTCCTGTCTCGGGGGTGGAGGTCATAGGATAAAGCATTTAGCGAGCTCGTAAATTTGCCTAACTACTCCGTGGAGGTTCGAATCCTTCTCCTACAGCAGGTTATTTTGGGTTTATTGTTAATTGACTAAAACCATGAAATTTTGTTTCATGGTTTTTTTTATGCCCTTTGGTTAAGGAGGTTTGATTTTGTAATAGTTATTAATGTCCCAATAAGATTTGGCTTAAATGGCTAATCACCTTCATTATTAAATCATTAATTATAGCGCTTAGAATTGATAGTAAATTATTGATATTGTAATTATTGTATTCTAATTATATGTTCGATGTAAAAAAGTAAATTAAATGTTGTCAGAATTTTAATAAACCAATGATATTTCTAATTTTGACCCAGCAAAATAAAAAATGGTCAGGGTGATTGGCTTTTAGCCGCATTCATGACTTTGCTTATCAGACCTATTAAACTTTGATTTTGTAAAAATCAAGATAATTGGCAAATGGCCAGTTAAGAAGAACATTCACAATTGTAGGATGTTGAAATTGGCAGACAAGCCCTCCTGTCTCGGGGGTGGAGAATCAAGAAAAAAGCGTAATTCAACCGGACTATTGCCTAACTTCTCCGTGGAGGTTCGAATCCTTCTCCTACAGCTTATAAAGCAGCACTTAGGTGCTGCTTTTTTCGTTTAAATTTGACTTAAATGTCTATTTTTAGACAATAAACCGACTGAATGACAGAAGAGCATAGAGATAAGCATTCCAAACATCCTTTTCGAAAGAAAATTTTGAGATGGGTTATGTTTACTTTCTTGTCCATACTTTTTCTTGAGTTCGTTGTCTATTTTGGGTCAAACCTGGTGCTTTCCAGTTGGGCAAGACGAAAAATCAATGAAGCTGCTAAGGATATTTATTTAGTAGACTTTAACCGGGTTAGATTTTCCTTACTTCGGCGCGGAATCTTCATGGATGGCATAGTAATGAAGCCTATGGGTGAGCGTAAGCCAGGCCAAAATCAAGCGTTATTTAATTTGACGTTGGATGAATTAGCGCTAAAAAACCTTTGGTTTAATTTTTCTGAAGGCATCTTATATGTAGGCAAGTTGGAATTTGATAATCCAAATATCAGTATGGATTTGCCACCAATTACAAGTAAACTTGATAGTGATGAGGTAGCTCAAGATCATCAGAAAAATGGTTCTTCGGTAAAAGCCCTTGAAGATGAGTTAAAGAAGATAATTGATAAGATTAATTTCACCGGTGTATACATTAGTGAACTTGAAATCGAACATGCAGATTTATTCTTTTTAAATTTTCTTAGCCAGAATTCATTAAAAGCAGAAAATACCAGGTTGCTAGTAAAGGATATTAACTGGGCAACTAAGGAAGAGTGGGAGACACCATTTAATGCAAGGGGATTTGAATTTGATTTGGACAATGTAAACTTCCCACTTCCTGATGGGGTACATTTTATTCAGTCTGATAAGGTGTATGTCAGCTCCCTTGATAATAGGATTTTAATAAACGGTTTTCAACTTAGTCCGGATAGAAGCATTCAAAGCAAATCCTATTATGACGTCTATTTAAGTGAGCTTCGGGTAGGAAATGTTGATCTGAATGAGGCTTTTATGTCCTCAAATGTTGTTATCGATGAAATTGTTTTAAATGATCCTCGATTTAAAGTTGAACAAAACATTATTAGTGAAAAGGATAGTACTGCAAGTGGGGATCTGAATGAATTGATTGAAGGAATTCTTAAGTCTTTTGAGGTTCAGGAATTATCTGTCAATAATGGTAAGTTCACCACGTATAGTCTTTCAGATACTCTCAAAAATCGTATTGACATTCAGAAGCTTGATTTCAAGATGATTAATTTTTATTTGGGAGCTGATGAGTCCAGAAAAGCCAATCAATTTTTCTATGGCGAAGATGCGGCTATGGATATTCAAAATGCAGACTTGTATTTATCAGATGATGTCCATGTGATCTATGGAGACAGAGTGAGTGTTTCCTCCTTCAAGGATGAGATTATCGTGGAAAATATCCGGATAGAGCCTCGTGAAGATGCCTTAAAAAGTGGTTTGGCGAATCACATCATGCGAATTTCACTTCCTAAACTAGCGCTGACCAAAGCCAATTTGAAACAGCTATATAATGAGGGCATTTTTAACATTGATGAAATGCTCATTCAGTCTCCAAAAGTGGAAATAACTGAACTTAGGCAAAGTAAAGAGAAATCAGAAAGGGTGCCTGTAAAGGAGCTTTTGACGGGATATATGGAAGAGCTTGCTATCGGGAAAATGGATCTCAGAGATGGGGAAGTTCAGTTTAAAAATGATAAGGGAGTAAGAAGCGACGATATTGGTTTTGAAAAATTTAGTTTGTTATTGGAGAAAGTCTTTTTGCAACCAAATCAAGATACAGATGTGAGAAACCAATTCCTTGCTGAGGAAATGGTACTAAGTCTTGATAAATATAGATTGAAGCTTAGGGATAATCTCCATGAGTTTTTGGCTGATAAAGTATTGATCGATAGCAAAAACTCCCTCGTAGTAATAAATAATTTTACGCTAAGACCTGAAAATCCAGATTCTGCCCAGTCTATACTCGATACCTATGGCAAGACTGTAATATTAGATATTTCTGTTCCAGAATTTCGAGTGGAAGGCATAGATCTTATGTCTGCATATTTGGATGAGAAGTTGATAATTAACCGCATTCTAGTCCCTTCTCCAGTCGCTAATTTTACTAGATTCAGAGCAAAAAGTGGCGGATCAACCGCAAGTACTTCTAGTCAAGTGGATTCACCGGATGACATAGAAGAATTACTTACGTCCTATTTTTCTTCGATTCAGATTGATTCTGTAAGCTTTAGTGATGGCCAGGTTCAGTATAAAAACTATGCAGGGAAGAAGAATTTAGCGCTAAGTGAGGATAGTTTATCATTGAGCTTAAAAGGCTTTTACCTTGAAAGAGGACTTGAGAAAAGCTCAGAAAGAACGTTCTTTTCAGATGAAATTGATTTAAAATTAAGACAGTACAACTTCAGCGTAGCAGGTGGGAATTATGATGTAGATACAGATGGTCTGCAGTTTAATTCTCGTTCAAAGACAATTGAAATAGATAATCTTACACTAAGTCCAAGTAGCTCCATCAATAGCAAAATTGCTCTATCCTTAAATCTCCCAAGTGTGTCTTTTGAAGGGGTAGATATAGAGTCTTTCTTATTTGAGAATCAGTTAACCCTAGATAAGCTTGCGGTGGATGGAAGTACAATTAATCTGGAGATTAAAAGAGATTATAAGATAGAAGTCAAAGAAAAAGCCCCTGGGCAACTTTCGGAAAAAACACTACCCAAATCTATTGAACTAGTTTCGATTGGGGCCATTGAGGCGACAAATTCTAAGTTAAGTCTGAATTACAGAATTGGTGAAAGTGATTTTGAATCTATTCAGACAGACTTTGATATAGGGATCAAGGGCTTAATGTTGGATTCCGCAGCAAATGCACGGGAAGATATTGCTGGGCTTTTTGAAGAGATCAGTCTTAACCTTAATGATTTCTCCTACACCTTGCCAGATAGTATTCATACCATTCGCTTCTCTAACTTATATGTAGATAATACTGCAGACGAGACAGTATTCTCAAATTTTGAAATTGTTCCGAGTAGCACAACTGGCAATCCAGGCTCCCCAATTTTATCAGCGAAGATAGATGAACTGGGTGTGAGGAATAATACTATTAGAGATATTCAATCTAGAGGAGTGTTTGACCTTTCGCAACTTAGGCTTTTGAATCCTAAAATTGATATTTACCTAGACACGGCGCGTCAGTCAAGTAAGTCAAAATCCTCTAGAGACTCCCTTAAATTTAAGAATGGAGGGTTAATTGAATCCGTATTACTTCAGGATATCTTAATTGATAATGGAGATATTACCCTTCATAATAAAGAGTCAGGTGAGATTCCGAGAATGGCATTCCATAAAGTCAATTTTGGATTAAAGGAGCTCAACTTCGATTTAATGAATAAAAATTCGGAATTGAGTCCTCAGTTTATACTGGAGAAGGACTTGAGCTTATCTCTTTCTAATTATGAATTTTACACCAAGGATAGTCTTAACAAGCTGAAAGTCGGGACTATACGATACCTTGATAATAACCTCATTATAGATAGTGTTTATTTCCAGCCAGCCTATGGTCGCTATGATTTTTTGCGTAGAAAGGGATATCAGGATAATGCTATGGATGCTTTTGTGAAGGAGGTTAGGCTTGAAGACATAGATTTTGATGCATATTTCATCAACAAAAACCTTAAGGCTCATGTATTAAGAATTAATGGACTTGAGTTGGATGTTTTTAGAGATAAAAGGATACCACTTAAAGAAGGTATCATCAAGCCAATGCCTCAAGAGCTGATGCAAAATGCCGCGTTTGATTTAGAGTTGGATTCCGTGATTGTACATAATGGGCTTGTCCGGTATCAAGAGTTTGCGCCTAAGGCCATGATCCCTGGTTCAATACGGTTTGAGGAAGTAAATGCTTCAATTGCTCCTTTTGTAATGAGGAAAAGTAGCGAGGAATTTCCTCTGAAATCAAGTATGCTATCGGCATCTACAAAGGTGATGGGAGAGGGTGAAGTAAAGCTAAATGCTAATATGTATTTCGGCGCACCTTATCCTATGGATGTTGATGTGGAGTTGGGTGAGTTTGATCTTATGCATCTTAATCCCTTGCTTGCAAATGGAGTATTTATTAAGGTTCTGGATGGAAAAGTAACTGATGGAAAGTGGGGTTTTAGGTTAGATGATGATTTTGCCAATGGGCAAATGAATTTTAAGTACAAAGACCTAAAGATTGAGTTTTTGGATTCTTTAACGTTGGAAAGAGGAACAGGAAAGCTTGGTTTAATGACTTTTCTGGCGAATGCTTTCACAAAAAGCAATAATCCACGAAAATTTTTAAATCGTCGTGTGACTTCACGCATATACTATGAGCGGGACAAGTCAAAATTCATTTTTGCAGGTTGGTGGCGGGCAACTTTCAGTGGACTTAAAGGAAGTTTGGGGCTGGGGCAACCAAAAGTTCCAAAGCGAAAAGAGGAAGACGAGTGATCAGCTTTCAGTGGTCAGTCATAGTTTTCAATACTGAATTCTAGGGATATTTGAGAAATAATTGGTCAAAATTGGAAAATAAGATGTTTTTTGTAAATCCTTTTTCAGTTGGTTTAATGACTGTTGTTAGCTTTTGTAAATGGCTGGATAAACCTTTGATTACGTATTTTGTGGAAATTGCAATCGGGTGAAAGTCTCAATATAAAAATTTCGGGTGGGATTGTAAACCTTTTCAACTTCCAAAGAATTTACCTTACTTATTGGTTCTATTAATAAACTGATAGAAGCTTATCCGCTACAGTGTGATAGTTTCAAGTCAGGCTAAAAAGAGTAGTAATCGCGTGAGCATTCGGTCCTAGTGTAACAAAAAAGCCGAATCTGTCAAGATCCGGCTTTTATGTAAAAGCTAATAGCGATAGCTTTTTATTTTATTTTACCTTCTGTGTCGGTAAAATCACCAGTGATCGAAGATCCACTGTTTTGAGTTACAGTTCCGAATACTGTAAGGGAGTTGCCAGAACCTACAAATTCAATTTTACCTCCACTGTTTAAGTTAAGGTTACCATAGATCACTACAGAACCAGAAAGTTTCAGAGTCGCGTTGACGTGCATCGTATTATTGGCATTCATTTTACCAAATGCCAATGATCCATAAACTTCTGTAACTGATCCGCCATTCATATTGAATTGCTCAAGAACAGCTAGAGATCCGCAGAATAGGAATTTTGAATTGTTATTTAAGCCTCCGATAGAAGCAGATCCTCCGTAAGCCTTTGTCTCGCCACCATTAACATTCATCCAGTAATCACCAGGATAAGTAGGTAAGCCGGTACAAACTGATTCAGTTGGATTACTAGAAACTTTGTTGATTTTCAAAATCTGAAGCCCACCAAAACCAGTAGCTACGAATACAAATTCTTCCTCGTTTCTAACGAAGTTAGAAGATCCGTCAAGATCCAATACGCCAAATTGCTTGATTGCCGAAAGATCAGAAACGTCAGAGATAGAGATACCCGCAGCACCGTTTGCCATGAAGAGCAAGTTGTCATCCACAGAAACTGCGTTTGTTACAATGTCACTTTCATCTACATCTTCAGGGCGGATAGGAATAGCCAATCGGCTAACTAGGCTACCATCTGACATTTTGTAGATGCCAGCACCATTTGCTCCTTCAGATACATATAGATTACCGTTATCGATGTCCAGTGTTCTTTTTGCGCCAGCCACATCTAGTGTTAAAGGGATAGAAACTACTTCAGAAAGGCTGTTTGGATCTAAGATATGAACACCTGAAGTACCACTAAGTACCGCTAATTTGTCACTTCCAAAAGCTACCGCTCTAAGATCCTCCATTTCTGTGGAAGTTCCAGGAGTTTGGACAGCATCAAAGAGACCAATAACTCCATCATTTCCACTGGTTACCGCTGTGTTTGAATTGGTGTTTGCTACATCAGTAGCTACAAAACCCGGTAAAGAAGTATAGACAAAGTCAGAAGTAAATCTTCCGCCGGATACAGATACTGTAATCAAGTTAGCTGGGGAAGTCACGTCTGCATTTTGATCGATGTTGACAGCAGCAGCAAGGTAAAGCTTACCATCCTTGTATTCAAGAGAGCTGATGTCAGTATCTGTGAAAATTGCTTGCTCTGTGATCACAGGGCTGTATGGGCTTGTGATATCAAAAATATCTACCGCTCCTAGGTAGGTTTCACCTTCAGTATTGTAAGAAACGTAGGCATAGTTTCCGTCGATGTCTACATGTGTAGCTCGCAGTGTTTGTCCATTGATTTCTGGAGCGTCTACTTGTGATACTAATACGAGAGGAAGGTCAGAAGCTACTTCCTGAATTCTTCCTGATGGAGCAGAAGGATCGATTAATCCTATCACACCTGCATTATCCATTTTCACACGGGAAGTTAATGTTTGACTGTCAGAATTGATGGTGATTGGACCATCTGAAATTGGATCTGACGTGTCGTTACATGAGTAAAACGCAAAGACAAGGGCAAGGCCGAGTAAATAATGTTTTTTCATAGTTTAATTGTTGAATATCTCGCCATTAAGTTGTAGGGAGAAAAATGAATTTCATATACTTGTTTTTGGAATTTAATTCCGATTGGGTTAATTATTCGAACGATACTATTGATTTAATGTTTTCTTGGATACAAAATTGGTAGATTATTTTGATTTATATCAATATCACTCCTTAAATTTTGATCGCGCAAATGTATGAAGGTTTTTAATTCCTTATACCAGTTTTTCAGATAGTTAACTGGTATGATTAGTTTTTTTTAAGGCAAATTAGGACGTGTTTGCCAGCGCATTAATTAGGATAAATAGGGGGTATGTAAGGTAAGACTGTTAGTTTCTCAGCAATTTGATTTGCTGGGATTTAGCACCCCATCGGATATCCAGAATATACAATCCTGCTTTTTTGGAGAGAAGCCACTCTGACACTACTATGGAAATAGCCTCAGGCGAATTCAATGTAGTAGATGAACCCTCGCCCAGCATATTTACCAGACTTAGAGAAATCTGTTCGTCTTGGTATTGTTGTAGCTGCAAGAGGGAGACAGAGATATCCGACCCAATAGTACTTGGATTAGGATAGGCTATCCAAGCAGTACTTCCTTCGGTAGGATTTACTTGGATTGATTTTGTCTTACTGTAGCTGTAGTTACCGGAGAAGTCTACTTGTTTTAGTCTATAGAAGATATTGCCACCAGATTTCGGTAGATCAGAATCTGTAAAGCTATATTCCACGGGAGCTTCAGAATATCCATTACCTTCCACACGGCCTATGGTTTCCCAGGTTTTTACCGAATTCACGGCACGCTCGATTTCGAAATGGGAATTTTCCCATTCTTTGGCTGTGGACCAGTCGAGTAGGGCAGAGCGGTCTTGGGGTTGGTAGGCGGTGTTGAAGGAAAGGAATTCGACGGGGAGGATGCGGCATGCGCCGTAGTAGGAGGCAGTCCCGGTTACGAAAATTTTGTCAGAAGAGGTGTCAGTAGGGTATGAGCCTGATATTGATCCATTTGGCCTTCTTTCGTTACAGATAACAAGTTGGCCTGAATCTCTTACATATACAGTTCCGCTATTGAAATCCTTTGTAAGCGTTGATTGAATTAATACATCTCCTTTATCATTTACCTGAAGTGATGCGTTACCTGAATTAGTAATGTTTACATCACCCTTAAATGTGACTTTGGAATTATCATTTATCTGGGTAAGTTCACCGATTGAGGTGTTTCCTGCTACGTAGAAAATAGTTTCATCATTTATATATAATTTAGATGTTCCAGAATTTGTTACTGTCAGATCTCCTCCAATGTTAATTTTAGAGCTGTCACTTGCTGTAAAAGGGAAGCCGTTTATACTAACTTTTCCTGTTGTTGTAAATTTTCCTTTCCCAGTAACATTTATTCCATTTCCCCCTCCACCTGATGATATTGTAGTTCCCTTGAATTCCCCTGTTACGTTTAATGTAAATCCATTGCCCGGGGTGGTTGCGCCTGAAACTGTTAAAACACCAGTGGGAAGGACGTTCATAATTCCCCCTGTGCCTCCAGATGTTAAAGTAGTAGTGTTAAGCTTACCATTCAAATTTACAGTTGAAGCTGCAGTTCCGTTTAAAGCTGTTTGATTAGTTACATTGATTACAGTATTTAATCCTGAATTTAAGTAACCTGGGCCTCCATTATCAATAAGAGTTAGATTAGAAGCATTAATTGTAGCAGGCGGTGATAAATTACTTGAATTTGAAATATTTACAATTGCATTATTTGTTGCGCTTATTGATCCAACATTAAGAACTCCACTATTATTTACTGTTAAGATGGTGCCAGTCCCATTCAAAGCTAAAGTGCCACTTAAATTTGATTGACCTTCTAGGTTTATCTTTCCCATCCAGGTATATGAGCCTGTATTTGTATGATTAAAAACCCCTGTTGAAGTATTTGTGAAAGCTGCACTTGACGAGCTTATTGAAACATTAGAGGAATTGATTGTGCCCGAGTTTATTACAGTCCCATTTGAACTAAGTGATAGACCACCTGTTTGGGTACCATTATTATGATAAGTACCATTATTTTGAACCTTAACCACGCCGCTCTGAGTGGATGAATTTGTATAAATTGAATTATCATCTACGGTAACTTGACCATCAATGGTTCTCGAATTTGTGCTAGTTGTTGAACCGAGGAATAAAAGGGAATTGCTTATGATACCATTATTAATAAAAATTCCATTTGTGATTTTTATGGTACCATAATTTGAGGTTTTTCCTGTGCTATTAAATGTTAATTTGCTACCGGGAGGTAAATCACGATCACCTATTAAAGTTCCAGAGACTTGAAGGTTGTATGAGTTATTTGCTACAATTGCCCCTCCTAAGCTTGCATTAGAAGAAATCCGAATTGTAACATTTGTATTGTTACCAAGATTAAATTTACCCCAACCCGTTCCGGAATAGTTCACATTTATTATTGCTCCGTTGTTTCCTGCCAGCAAAGTAAAGTCACTAGTGTTTGTGACATTATAAGTCGTCTGCCCCCACACTTCTCCTCCCCAAAACATCTGGGCGCAACAAAAAATCATAAAAAGGAACAGGAATCTATTCTTCATCAAGGTGTTAGTTGGAAATCAGGGCTAGGGTAGGCCCAACTTGTTATATTCTAGGGTATTAAGGGTTTGCAAATGTAAATAGACTTTTCCGTTCTGTAAAGAAAAATACAAAAAAATGTTGTTTGAATATTTAAAATGAGCATTCATGTGGCAGGGCTTAATTTGTTTTTTAGGAGTAATTACGAATGAGGTTAATTGATTGGTTTATATACAGCAAAAAAAATAATTTGGTTTTGCAGAGGCTTTTGGATTATAATTTAAAAAATTAGGTTCATCGACGCTCTGCGATTTTTTATCCATATAGAAAATAGGATTACTGAGCAAATGAATAGTAGTTCCTTATTTGTTCACTATACGTTACTTATCAGATTAAAATAATAAGCCCTGCCGGAGTTTATTTCCGACAGGGCTTTTATATGTTATATCACAAAGTGATTCTACCTCCTAAGAATCACTTTGTGATATTCTCGTTTATCTCCCCAGCTGATCTCAAGTGTATATATGCCAGCAGCCTTTGTGGTAAACCAGTCACTGACCTGATTCCCCATTTCCTTCATTTCCAGTACAGGAAGAGTTTCGTATTGTCCCGTTGCAGAAATAATCCTAAGTGTGATCGGTTCGTCTCGATAAGCAGAAGGATCCAGAATTTCTATGTAGAATGGATAGCCTGTGGTCGGGTTCGGGAATACTTTCCAGCGAGTGGTGCCAGGCAATGGCTCGACTAGAATAGACCTGGTTTCACTATAGGTAAAGTCCCCATCGAAGTCAAACTGTTTCAGTCTATAGAAAATATGGCCTCCGACAGCCGGCAGCTTCCTGTCAGAATAGCTATATTCCGCTTCCTTTTGTGAATAGCCTGCTCCGGCTACCTCATCTATTTTCTCCCATTCCTTGATATCATTCACTGCTCTTTCGATTTCAAATCGATCATTTTCCCACTCTTTTGCTGTGGCCCACGTCAAGTCTCCTGAACGCTGTATGGAATTATACTTCGTACGGAAATATAAGTAGTCAACTGGAAGGATTCGGAAGTTTGGATAGCGGATATAAACTACCCCTTGATATCCATTGCTTCCTCCCGTCCTTCCGGCCCCACCACCTGAGCCATAGGTGGTAGCTGGTAATCCTACACCAGTATTATTACCTCTGCCTCCAGCATAGAAGGTTGAACCACCCGATGTGTATTGACTGCCGCCCATTCCAGGCTCGTTGACGATAGCACCTGTAGATGTACCGCCGCCGCCTGCCCCATAATGCACATCTTCCCCAGAGATAGCTTGTATGACACCATTACCGCCTGAACCAGCACTCAACTGGTTTGCTTCTCCGCTGCCGTTTTCACCAGCTACAGTTGCACCCCCGCCACCAGCGCCAGCGTTGCCAAAGGAGTCACCAAGTCCATTTCCTCCATTATTTCCATTATTTCCATTTCCTCCATTGGATTCATCAGTTCCATAAGCTGCACCACCCCCGCCAGAGGCACCGGTACTTCCTTCCCTTACTGAGGAAGACGCATTGGAAGATCCACCTCCGCCCCCTCCAGCTGCTGAAATATCTGAAAAAGCATTTCCGCCTGCATAATTAAAAGTTAGACCTTCGAAAGTTGACCCTTCGCCATCTTCACCTTGCTGGTTGTTGGAACTTGCTCCTAAACCTTGACCGCCCGGGGTAATATTAAATGTAGCACCTTGCAGGCCAGGAAGCCCATTCATTGTAATTCCAGTAAATTGTTGATAAATCACGGCTCCTCCGCCTCCGCCTCCAGCGGCATCACCAAAGCCACCTCCGCCGCCGCCACCGACAACGAGCACTTCAAATTCGTCTAATCCATCCGGTGCTGTCCAAGACCATGTGGAGCAATCGCCTGTTATGCGGATTACTGTATAGCCCTCAGAATCGGTGTATTGGTAAACATCTCCAGTTCCACTACAAGGAGGTGGAGTCGAACAGTCGTAAGTAATTACAAATCTGCCATTAGATCCTGTCGTGCTAACGATGGCCTGTGCTAATCTATTGGCTGTAGGTTCTGTGTCAGGAACCTGCGTTGCAAAAATATCTGAGCCATCAAATATTAGGAATATCTGTTGCCCAGGGGCAACTGCAATAGTTGCTGTACTAGATCCGCCATCTCCAAATACTTGAATAGTCACTTCGCTTACACCTGCTCCAACTGAATAAGTAGCGTTTCCATCCGCCTCTAAGTATTCAGTACTACAATTAATGCCATAAGGAACAGTATTGTTACTTGGCACTGAGTAAGGACAAGTATCAGCGATTCCTTCGATGGAATTTATCGTGAGGATGGTGGTCCCTTCATTTGAATAAGGAAGAGACTGGAGTGTAAACTGGCCAGGAGTGGTCACAGTCACTGTAATCGTCTGATCTGCAACTGCATTAGCACCACTTGTGCTGTAGTTTATTTCGTAATCTCCTGGAGCAAGTTCTGGACCAAATACTGTAAATGTGGAACTGCCAGGAAGTGAAGTCGGATTGACCACTTGAATATCCGAAATAGGGTAGGATGGATCTTCTACCGTGATAGTACCTTCAGCATCTACGGTTCCGCAACCTCCTGTCAATGGGATGCTATAATTGAAAGTTCCTACTTCAGTCGGTGTTCCTGAGATGGTAATGTCTCCTGAGCCTGTATCGAAGGAAGCACTAATTCCCAACGGAAGGCCATTGGCTCCGGCAACGCCTTCATTTACTATTCCAGTTGCACCTGTCGTTCTGTGAATAAGGGTAATTGGAACTACAGTATCCAAACATAATACTGGATCAGGGTTAACAGGTGTCACTGTATTTTCTGGATTTACTGTGACAACAACAATGTTTGAAGGTGAAGATGCGCACTGAACTCCATTTAAGGTAGAAACAGTAATTCTTTGGAATTCTGTAGTTTCTGTTAAGGATGGTGAATCATATGTGGAATTAGTAGCACTAGAAATAGCGGTCCAAGTAGGATTTGATGAATTTCTAAACTGCCAGATATAGCTAATAGCTCCATCTCCTGCCCCGGCGTCAGTACTTGTGAATTCAGCAGGATCTTCCCCTGCACAGATAGTTTGATCTGCAGCTATAGTTCCCGCTATTGGTTCACTTTGTAAAGTAATTGTTACAGGATCACTTGCTTGCCCTTCACAGGATAAGCCATTGACTGTAGAATTGGTATATCTTCTGTATTGTGTAGTCTCCGTTAACAGAGGTGGGCTGTAATCAGCACCAGTTGGGTCTCCAGGCACACCTACCCAATTAGGAGTAGTAAGATCGGTGTTCATTTCCCATCGATAGGAGATTACTGCTCCAACATCTTGTGGATTATACACACTACCAACTATGGTGGAAGGAGTATCTCCTTCGCAAACAGTTTGATCGCTGGCAATTGTACCTGCATCTGGAACATCTTTTACTATAATCAATCCCTCTACCCGTACTTGCTGACAAGAGCCAGTAGTAAATACTTCGTATGTATACTCTCCCGGAGTAGTTGGAGAGCCACTAATTCTCAAATTCAATCCGTTCCAAGTAGCTGTAACACCTGGTGGCAAACCAGTAACAAGAGGTCCATCCAAACCGCCACCAACAGCATATTCAATATCTACAATTGGAGAATCTTCGCAAACAATTTGGCTATCATCAGTACCTGGATCAGAGGTTAATCTGATAAACGGTGAAAGCGTACCGAAGGAAATATCATCTAGTGCAAAGTCATTACCACCGAGGGCAGTATTCAAATTAACAATTTCAATAATAGCAGTAGTGGCTGTTCCAGAGCTCCAGCTTGGATTGGACCTAAATTCTCTCCAGTTATCTAGCCCTACTTCATTCTCATCGTCAGGAGTCGGGGCAGTAGATAAATCCAAAACAGTTCCAACCAATTGTCCATTGATTTTAAATTGAAGCCTAGCAGGTGATCCCGGGTTCAAATTCATGGCCCAGGCTGAAAAATAATATTCAGTGAATTGCTCTACTGGGACTTCTTGCCTCCAGATAACTGGCTGACGTAGTGGACTTCCAATAAGCTTACCACCATTGACCATCATAAAATTCCTAGCCCCTGTAGCATTATTGGTATGGTCTCGACCATGGAAATTAGTATGATATCCAACATTGTCACTTGGACTCCATGCACTTGTATCTACTGCATAAAGGCCCTCTGGCCATAATCCAGTATTACCGTCGACATTTCCGTTTCCAAGTCTTCTAAGGTATCTAGAAACTTGATTTGTTCCGTACTCCGTAAAGAAACTTGGATTTGCAGGGTCAAAGTTTGTGAATGATCCATCTACAATTAATTCTTCTGCTATACTTATAGAAGCTGTATTAATACATCCATCTGGAGATGTAGCGGTTACAGAGTAAGATCCTGCGATATTGACAGTAATAGATGCTGTTGTTTCTCCTGTACTCCACTCCCATGAAGTGCCTGTAACATTTGAACTGGCCACCAAGAGTACACTACCATCTACCGCACAATAATCCGCTTGCAATGTGATTACTGGAGTAGGATCAACGGTAATGGTGAAGGTTTCTGAAGGACCAGAACATCCATTAACTGTTGGTGTCACTGTAATTGTTGCGGTGATCGGTCCTGAGCTAGGATTCTGGGTAACGAATGCAGGAATATTCCCGGTTCCGGTTGCTGCCAAACCAATAGATGGATGACTATTCGTCCAATTATATATTACACCTGCTACTCCATTTCCGCTAAAATTCACCGGAGTTGTAGATTGACCAGAACATCCAACATCTTGATTAGAAATAGGATTTACTGTTGGGGTAGGCCGCACCAAGACATCCACTTCAAAGCTGTTTCCAATACATCCTTCTGGTGTAATTGGGGTAACAGTGTATGTTACTGTCTGATCAACAAGGGATGAATTGGTCAGAGTCTGTGAAATATTGGCCTGAGGGGTAGAGACATTTGATTCTCCGCTTACATTTCCATTGGTAGAAACAGTCCATGTGTAAGTCGTACCTGCAGGAACAGAGCCGTTAGTTCCGTTTATAGGAGTAACATTAAATGTGGCTCCACTACAGATGATGGTTCCTGTAATATCAGATATCACGGGTGTGACATTGACATCTGTGGAATTTGTAACTGCAGATACTGCTGTACAACTCCCTGCATTGGAATAATTTACAGAAACATTCTTAGTACCGCTCGTTAACCAAATAAGGGTAACAGTATGATCGTTTGATCCTATACCTCCAGCAGTAATTGTATAATCAATTCCTGAAGTTCCGGGTATTGTCCAAATATAGTTTGCTTGCCCTGGTTGGGTACTATAAGTCACCGGAGCTCCTATACAAAGGTCAGTCGATGGAGCAGCTGTAAATGTAGGAGTTGGAAGTGGACTTACATTTAAAGAGTTTGAAACAGCCGTTGCCGCTGTACAGTTATTCGAATTGCTATAATTAACACTTACATTTTTAGTGCCACTAAACAGCCATCTTAAGGTCACTGAATTATCAAATGGTCCAATTCCACCAGAGGTGATGATATAGTCTGTTCCAGCAACACCCGGTACAGTCCACACATAATTGTCTTGCCCGTTCTGAGTTGTATAGGTTACCGTGGTTCCCACACAAACTTCAGCAGGTATGGAGGTAGAAAAGGTTGGAGTTGGAAGGGCATTGACTATAATAGAATTAACCACCGCAGCTACTGCCGTACAACTAGTGGAATTGGTATAATTGATAGAAACATTCTTAGTTCCAGCAGTAAGCCAAGTAAGCGTAACCGTATTACTGGTGCTTGCAACGCTTCCTCCAGTAATGGTATAATCTGTTCCTGAGGCACCCGGAATTGTCCAGATATAATTGGCTTGACCAGGCTGGGTAGTATAGGTAACTGATTCTCCCACACAAACCTCGGAAGGTGGAGGAGCTATAAATGTTGGGGTTGGAAGCGCATTTACAGTGGTAGAATTGACTACAGCGGTTGCTGCAGAACAATTACTTGCGTTTCTGTAATTGACTGAGACGTTTTTCGTGCCAGCAGTCAACCATCTAAGCGTAACTGTATTACTTGATGTTCCGATTCCACCTGCGGTAATAGTGTAATCGGTACCCGCCGTTCCTTGAATCGTCCATGCATAATTGGATTGACCAGGTTGGGTGGAATAAGTTATTGGAGCGCCCACGCATACCTCTGAAACAGCTGGAGCTGTGAAAGTTGGTGTAGGTAATGCATTTACTATAGTGGAATTTATAGTTGCTGCAGCAGCAGTACAATTGTTTCCATTTGTATAATTAACAGATACTGGTTTGGTACCACTTGTTAACCAAGTAAGCGTAACTGTGTTGCTGGTATTTCCAATACCTCCTGCAGTAATGGTGTAATCCGTACCTGCTGAACCGGGCACATTCCAAATGTAATTGGATTGACCCGATTGAGTGGAATAAGTAACTGATGTTCCTACACAGACCTGAGCTGGTGGCGGAGTAATAAACGTTGGAACTGGCAGTGCATTTACAATGGTAGTGTTGACAGTGGCGGTTGCCGCAGCACAATTGTTTGAGTTATTGTAATTAATAGAGACATTCTTGGTTCCAATAGTTAGCCATGTCAAAGTTACGGTATGATTTGTTGCTCCAATTCCTCCGGAAGTAATGGTGTAATCAGTGTTCTCTGTTCCTTGGATAGTCCAGACATAATTAGTTTGACCTGACTCAGTGGTGTAGGTGATGGAGCTGCCAACACAAATCTCACCTGAAGGAGCTGGGGTTAAAGTTGGAACTGGCAATTCGTTTACCACAAAGCCACCTGAAATACTGGAAGTTTGATCAGGTCCGCATCCTCCTGAACTGGAGACTACCACATAGTAGTATCGAGGAGTATCAACGGCTACATTGGAAGGAGGAGTAAATGTGTCAGAGTCCGTACCTACTTGGATATCTGTTCCTGGATTGATTACGCCAGTGGTATTGCTATACCATTGGTATGATAAGGTTCCAGCGCCAAAAGCACTGACAGATATTGGACTAAATGGCCCTTGACCCTCGCAAATTATATCTCCAGTAAGATCTTCAGAATCGATAGTTGTTAATGGGTTGACAATATATGCTCCTGAAATCGAAGAAGTAACTGTTCCGCAGCTTGGACTTGTGGCAGTAGCATAGTAATACCTTGGTAATCCATCTGCCACACTTGCATCAGAAGGAGGGGTGAAAGTAGAATTGGTTTCTCCGGTGATCAAGATGCCCCCGGTGTTGTCAGGAGTAGTATTTTGATACCATTGATAGTCGGCGGGAATACCTCCATCTCCTGTTGCAGAGATTATAAGCTCTGAGAATGTGCCAGATTCATAACAGAATTCCTCATTTGGAGCTACTGGATTAAGATCGATGTTAATGGAAGTTCCCGATGGTGAAACGATGTATGCACCAGTAAGATCAGAGGTTTCTGGACTCCCACAAATTCCCGATACCACTACATAATAATAGGAGATTCCTTCAGGAGAAGAAGGGGGTGTAAAAGATGCTGAAGTAGCACCACTGACCATGGTGCCAGGATTAGTTCCGATAGGTGAATTGTCTGGTTTACGATACCATTGAAAAGTCAAACCTGAACCTGTGGCGGTAATGGTGATCGGATCAAATCCATCACCAAAACATTCGGTATCACCCACCTGGCCTGGATCAATCACCGGATCAATAGAAACTGGAGTGCTTATTTCAATCGTATTCGAGGCAGGACTAGGTATTGAGCAGCCATTTGCATCGGTGTAGTTGACGGTAACGGTTTTGCTTCCAGCACTTAGCCACTGGATAGTAACCGTATTACTGCCTGTTCCTATACCTCCTCCAGTAATATTGTAATTTGTTCCTGCAGTACCTGGAATATTCCAATCATAATCAAATTGACCAGTTTCTGTGGTATAGGTCACGGCATCGTTGAGGCAAACCGGATTAGTTGGTTCTACAGTCAAGCTTGGCGAAGGCAGCGGATCCAAATTAATGGTATTGGAAGCTGGTGCGACACCCGTACATCCATTTGCATCAGTATAATTTACGGTGACAGTTTTAGCTCCGTCAGTTAACCACTGTAAAGAGACTGTAATACTGCTAGCGCCAATACCTCCTGCTGTAATCGTGTAATCAGTACCTGGGGTACCAGAAATAGTCCAAGTATAGTTGGATTGCCCTGCCTCGGTAGTGTAGGTTACTTCTTCTCCAATACATACCGGATCGGATGGCTCGACAGTGAATGTGGGCACAGGAAGAGGGTCAAGTGTGATGGTATTGGAAGCCGAGACTGCACTGATACAGCCATCAGGATTAGTGTAACCAACCGTCACGGTTTTATCTCCGTCGGTCAGCCATTCGATGGTGACGGTATTACTGCCTGTACCAATACCACCCGCTGTAATAGTGTAATCAGTCCCTGAAACTCCAGTAATCGTCCAGATATAATTAGATTGTCCAGCCTCTGTAGTATAGGTGACCTCATCTCCAATACAAACCGGATTTGCAGGCTCAACAGTGAAGGTTGGTACAGGTAGAGGATCAAGGTTAATGGTACTGATTGCAGGTACTGAACCTTGACAACCATTAGCATTCAAATAATTTACCCCAACGGATTTTTCACCATCGGTCAACCAAACAATTGAAATTGAATTATCAGTATTGGTTCCCCCAGAGATTAGGTTAAAATCAGTTCCTTCCACTCCAGAAACCAACCATTCATAGTCCGATATTCCAGCCCCGGATTGTGTGCTATAGGTATATTCTTGACCAATACAGACTGGGCCTGAAGGTGCTGAGTTGAAGGAAGGAGCGGGTCTTGCATTAAGATTGACTGTGTTTGATGCAGGGCTTGCTCCTGCGCATCCACTGGCATTTTCATAATTGACTGTAACCGTTTTGGAACCTGTTGTCAACCACTCTATGGAAATTGAATTGGTAGTAATGGCACCAGCAATAATAGAATAATCTGTCTCTTGAACTCCTGATAGATTCCAAGTATAGTTTGAACGCCCTGATTGGGTTGTATAGGTCACCACTTGGCCGAGACAAATATCACCGTTTGGTTCAATATTAAAAGAAGGAGCAGGTAGAGGACTAACTGAAACTGAACTATTGATATATGTGGCAGCTGAACATCCGCTGGAATTAGAATAGCTTATGAATACTTGTTTTGTACCCTGAGTTAACCATGTTAGCGTAAGAGAATTGTCTGTGTTGCTACCGCCGGAGGTTATCGTATAATCGGTTCCCACAGTTCCGGAGATCTGCCAGTCATAGTCGAATTGACCTAATTGAGTAGTATAAGTTACCTCTTCTCCAATACATACCACGCCCGAAGGCGCTGCAGTAAAGCTAGGGTTGGGAAGTGGATTGACCGTAAGGCTACGGGTAGCAAAATCATCCGGACAGCTTCCTGAGCCTGCTACCGTATAGGTAATGGTTATTGAGCCGCTGGAAATAGCGGTGACCGCTCCGGTTGAACTATTGATAGTGGCGACCGCTGGATTACTTGAGGTCCAAGTTCCACCCAGTGAGGTAGAAGCAAATACGGTGTTTTCGCCGACACAGAGTTCATCAACACCACTCAAAGTGCCGGCATCTGCTAATGGAGTAACCGTGATGGATTGGGTTTCAAAATCATCTGCGCATCCTCCATTACCCGAAACGGTATAAGTTATAATAGCCGAACCTGCAGCTACTCCGGTCACCACTCCAGTTGCAGGATCTACAGTGGCCACAGCCGGATTTCCTGATGACCAAAGGCCGCCTGAAATAGTCGAAGAGAAAATACGGGTACCTCCTTCGCAGACTTCTGGATCTCCACTCAGCGTCCCTGCATCAGGCGGAGCAGAGACAGTAATTTGGATAGTGGTTTCTGGTGCTGGACATCCCCCACTGGAAGGAAGTCTATAGATAATATCCACTATACCTTCAGAAATCCCCGTCACCAAACCTGTACTGGAAACCGTGGCAATAGCTGGATTAGGTGAAGACCAAGTACCAAAAGCGGTGGTAGATAAAAGCTGGGTATCCCCACCGATACAGATGTCCTGATTTCCACTTAGGGTACCAGGGCTGATGGGCGCGTTAACAAAGACCGTTCTGGAAGAAACAGCAGGTTGGCAACCTAAAATCGTATATCGGATAGTTGTTGGGCCAGCACTAATTCCGGTGATTACACCAGTGCTAGGATCAACTGTAGCAATAGAAGGATCTGCCGAGGACCATTCTCCTCCACCAAAAGTAGAAGTAAAGGTAGTTGTTCCACCTATGCAAATGGAAGAGGGGCCATTTACAATCCCTGCCGATGGAGTATAGGTTAATTTTACTTGGCCATTTGCTCCTCTGCCCCCAACAGGTGAGCCCCCATTGTTATCTCTTCTTGAACCACCACCTCCACCGCCAACTTCCGTAGCAGAGTTTCCATTACCACTTGAACCTGTTCTACCATTTCCACCATTTCCGCCTCCTTCTGGTGCAGTTGCTCCATTTGAGTTAGTGGTGGAAGATGTATAATTTCCATCTTGATTTGTTCCAGCGGATGATCCCCCGCCGCCACCATTAGTTCCTCCATTAGCCCCACGTCCACCGGAATATCTTACCTCACCAACTCCGCTTGAAGCAGCTCCTCCAGTTGCTCCGGTAGAAGTATTATTTGGAACAGAATTTCCTCCAACGGCTCGAACTAAATCTGTCCCTGGTGCTGAAGTAAAATAAAATCTTGAGGAACCTCCCGCTGCGGTAGAATTACTTCCAGCACCTATTACATAGGTATAGCTTTGCCCAGGTGTGACAGAAATAATTGATTGAGAATAAGCTCCCCCACCTCCTCCTCCATAAGCATTACTGCCACTTGTTCTGCTACCACCACGTCCACCACCGCCCCAAGTTTCAACTATAACCTCTGTTACTCCATTTGGAACTATCCATGTATTAGATCCCGAAGGTGTATTTGAAAAATCATAAGTAAACTCACATCCACAGTCTTCAACGATGATGGTTCCCGTTGCCGATGCAACTCCACAAGTGCCCAGTAATTCGATGCTATAGTTGAAAGTTCCTAGCTCGGTAGGATTACCCGTTATATCAATCGCCCCTGTTCCCGGATTAAATGTGGCACTTACTCCTGAAGGTAGATTGCTGATTATGCCAAGCCCTGTCACTCCCGTGGTACTGTGGGTGAGGTTGACGTTTCCTGTGAAAAAGCAGACGGTTTCAGTTGTGACTGGAGTGACAGTTTTACCAGAATTAACCTGTATGGTTTTGGTAACTACAGCAGGACTGCAAGAACCGCCGCCTGCCGTGAGTTGTAAGGTGATCAGGCCTAAAGCACTATCATTTGGCCCGGCCGTGTAGGTCGCAGTAGCAGGATTATTGGCATTGGTCCAGGTTCCGGTTCCATTAAGATTAGTCCATGTGCCACTAATGGCGGCACCACCGATACTTCCTCCCATCGGGGCAGAAGTTTCACCATCACATATCTCTGCCAAGGCACCTCCGTCATTTGCTGTTGGACTGGCTGTAATCGTAAGGGTTTTTGTAGCGGTAACTACTCCACATCCCCCATCCACAGTGGTTAAAGTAAGAGTTATAGTTCCGGTTTCTGAGGCTCCAGCCGTGTAGGTTGCATTTGCCGGATTGTTTGGATTATTCCATGTGCCAGACCCTCCGCTCCATTCTCCTCCTGCAGCTGATCCTCCCACGCTTCCACCCATTGCTGGGGTGGTTTGCCCTTGGCAAATTCCTGACAAGGCTGGACCTGCGATGGCTGTTGGAAGTTGATCAACAGTTACCTCTACTGGAACAGTTGTGTTCTCACAACCAGCAGCACTTATTGAAACTCTTCTATATCGGGTCGTCACCGTCAAACCAGCAGGAGGGTCATAGCTAGCCGAAGTAGCACCTCCAATTGTAGTCCAAGAAAAAGAAGAGCTTTCTGCTCGTTCCCAGCGATAAGTTGCGCCACCTCCAGCTGTATTATTCGAGATAATTCCAGGGTTTCCTCCACTACAGATAGTTTGTGTTCCAGTTATGGAACCAGCATTTGGAGGACTTTGCACGGTAACTTGAATGGGAGTAGTTACTGACTCGCATCCAGCTGTAGCAATGGATACTCTTCGATATTGGGTGGTAGCTGTTAACCCTGAAGGAGGATTATAAGTCGCTCCTGTCGCTCCACCAATTGGAATCCAAGTAGTAAAAGGACTTACTGCTCTTTCCCATCGATAAGATGAGCCAGTTCCAGCTGAAGTGCTGGTAAATGCTGCGGGATCTCCACTCGAGCAAATCGATTGTGCTCCTGAGATTGAACCAGCAGTGGGAGGTGCAACGCTATAAGTAATTCTTATTTCACCTCGGGCACCATCGCCGCCACGATGTGTTACAAATCTAGAAGTTGTTCTAGATCCTCCTCCTCCTCCTCCAATAGCATCTCCGGGATTCCCATCACTATTATTTTGGCCAGAACCTCCGTTTCCTCCGTTTCCTCCGTTTCCTCCATTTCCCCCTCGGCTTGACGTTGCATTACCGCCGTTGCTACCAGCTGTGATGGTTCCAGTTCCTGAATTACCTCTAGCTCCTCCGTCTCCATCAATCTCTCCACCTTGACCCCCATTAGCTTGTGCTAAGACGATTCCTGCCCTTCTCACAAAAGAATTACCACCATCATCTCCATCATCGCCATCGCCACCAGCACCGCCAGTCCCAACGCTAATATCAAGTATTTGTCCTGGGGATACTGAGATTGTAGTTACAGAATATGCTCCCCCGCCGCCGCCTCCACCTGGTCCATCACTTCCAAAAAACCAAAAATCAAAAGATCCAGCACCACCTCCACCGCCTCCCCAGGCTTCAATGCTAATTGAGGTTACTCCTGCTGGTACGGTCCAGGGATTAGGAGTATTAGTAGAAGAAGTGTAAAATAAGGTATTGTTGCATTGCCCCTGTACCTCTCCACCACAAAAAATCATCATCCCTAAACTCAACACAAAAACCTCCACTAATCGGTTAGAATGGATCTTCTGAAAAATGTCTTTTATCGCCTTTGTAAACTTAGAAATCATACGCAGGGTGCTAGTTGAGTTTGGGTGGCTGATAAATAAATCCCATAATTAACTATAAATATTTGTTAATGAGATGTGTTAGGATTTTTTATTTCTTAATAACTGATCTCCGAAAATAATTAAAAACCATGGATTTCTAACCTTTTCACAAGATGAACTGCGTTTTTTTATGGTCAAAAAATTCTATTGTAGCAATAAAACACATTTGTGTGCTCTTCGGTCCTTCTGCTCATCGGACCCGAAAGCTACCGGGATGCTTGCAGCGAGCGCAGGAACACAAAAAAAACCGACTCTCTCAAGCCGGTTTCAAATTTTATAACAGCACACTTGTGCTGAACGAATTCTAAGCATTGGACATCAAACACCCGACACCCAGCATTCCTACCCATTCATACTGATCAAGAACTCAGCATTATCACGGGTTCCTTTCATCCTTTGCAGAAGGAATTCCATAGACTCCTGAGAATTCATATCGCTCATCAACTTGCGAAGGATCCATACACGTTGCATTTCTTCTTTGTCCATAAGCAAATCTTCCCGACGCGTACCGGAATTAAGCACATCGATGGAAGGATAAATTCTTCTGTTGGCCAGCTTACGGTCCAGGGCAAGTTCCATGTTACCGGTTCCTTTGAATTCTTCAAAGATTACCTCGTCCATTTTGGAACCTGTTTCTACTAGAGCAGTAGCGATTATAGTCAAGGAACCGCCATTCTCCACATTACGTGCTGCACCGAAGAAACGCTTTGGCTTATGAAGTGCATTGGCATCCACACCACCGGAAAGAATCTTACCTGAGCTTGGGACTACCGTATTGTGTGCTCTGGCAAGTCTTGTGATAGAATCCAACAGGATCACTACATCATGACCTACTTCCACCATACGCTTAGCTTTTTCCAAAACGATATTCGACACTTTCACATGTCTATCAGCTGTCTCATCAAATGTGGAGGAAATTACCTCTGCATTTACCGAACGAGCCATATCAGTCACTTCTTCAGGACGCTCATCGATCAACAAGATCATCAAGTGAACTTCCGGGTGATTTTTTGTGATTGCATTCGCGATCTGCTGTAGTAAAACAGTCTTACCAGTTTTTGGCTGAGCAACGATCATCCCTCTTTGGCCTTTTCCTATAGGAGCAAAAAGATCAACAACTCTAGTTGAGAATTTATCCCCTGTAGTTGAAAGGTTTAGTCTTTCTTCCGGGAAAAGTGGTGTCAGGTATTCGAAAGGAACGCGATCTCTGATTTCGTCTGTTGTCTTGCCATTTACTGTGGCTATTTTCAAAAGAGCAAAATACTTTTCACCTTCTTTAGGTGGTCGAATGGATCCTTTGATATGATCTCCGGTTTTCAAGCCGAAAAGTTTTACTTGGCTTGGAGAAACATAGATATCATCTGGAGATGCTAGGTAGTTGTAATCTAGCGAACGAAGGAAGCCGTAGCCTTCTTGCATCATTTCCAGCACGCCTTCGTTATCAATCACACCATCGAATTCGCGAGGATTTACGCCTGGTCGTCTACGATTAGTATGAGGAGCAGTTTCGGCTGCTGGAGCCATCGCTTCGTCAGGTGTCTTGAAGTTTCTTCTTTTAGGAAGCTCTACTTCCTGCTCAGCCTTAGCTGGTGCCGGAGTGTTTGCTTGCTTTTCTTCTTTAGTTTCTGCGGAGGTTTCTACCTCTTCTACTGCCTTACGTCTTGGTCTGAAGGTTTTTGGCTCCTCGGAGCTGGAATCAGTCTGAGGTAGAGGTTTTCTTTCAGGGCGATCTTGTTGCCCTTCTTTTTTAGCTTTCCAGTCTGGTCTAGGCTCTTTCGGTCTAGGTTCAGGGGCTTTTTTAGGCTCTTCAGTTGGAGTTTCTTCGCTTTTCGGAATTGCCGTTACGTTCTGTCTTTTGAACTTAGGCTTGTATTCCGGTTCTTCTACTGGCTTAGCGGCAGCTGCAGGCTTTGGAGTCTCTGCGGGAGTTGCTGGGGCTTTTGCTGCTTCAGGGGTTTCGGCAGCAGCAGGTTTCTTTTTAGGCAAGGATTGCTCTGGGGTGATGGCTTGCTGATCAAGGATAGCATAGACGAGTTCGTCTTTCTTTAGAGTTTTGCGGTTTTTGACACCTAGCTCCTCAGCGATTTCCTTCAGTTCAGATAATAACCTGAGTCTGAGTTCTTCTATGTTGTACATAAAGAGGGGATGAAATAAATAAAATGTAGTAAATGCGGTATTTGAGATCGTGGATGATTTTCTGAGCAAAAAAGATCTGCAGGAAACACTCAAGTCAAAGTGGGCTGACTTGCTCATTCACGGTGATGTCACAATATTAAGTCATGCGTTTGTATTAAGCAAATATTTATGCTCCATAGACTGTTATTTCAGATACATAGGATGGATTAGCTGTTTAATTGCCGCAAGATTGCCAAAGATTTCCAGTTTCCTGGATTATCCAAGTGCTGACTGTAAAAGTCAAGTAAGTGATCCAAAAGCTTTTGGCGCAGGGATTTGTCTATTTTTGATTTATTGGAAAATGAGTCGGTCATGAGTGCGGCCAGGTAATTTTCTGCTTGTATCAGTTCGGCAGGAGAAAATGGTTGAGAGCGACTTTCTGACAAAAAACCAAGAGCCTCCTCGGGAGCAAAACCCAAAAAGCTCGCTTTTTTGATTAAAAACACCAAGGGAAATTGACCAAGCTGAGCATTCTTAGTATCCAATTCAATAATACATTCCTGAAGAAAATCAAAGAGCAGTTCATTCTGGTAATTTTCGTAGATCGACTTGCTTGTCACTTCTGTAATGAAAAGTGCTATGCCGGTTCTGGTAAAATCAAAAGGAATGAGCTGATGTGCCCGATAAAGTTGAGCCTCCGAGATGCGTTGCAGTCCACCGTTGTCTTTGTCATATACGACGAGCTCAAGTAAAGTCAGCGGTTGGTATAATGCTATTTTCGATTTGTTACCTTGAGTTCTTACACCATTTACCAAGTAGGATTTCAGGCCTAGTTCGCGAGTAAAGATCTTCACGATTATACTCGTTTCCTTATATCGAATGGCACTGAGAACTATCCCTTGGGTCTTTTTGAGCATTGGATGTAATAAAAGAATTTCTTTTCTGATTTTTTTATCGCAATGCCACTGAGGCCGCAGAGAAGCCCGCGAATGATTGCATGTCCTGAATTTATACACATACTTAACGCCTTCTTTGCGTGGTCATCTTTGAGTTTTTCGTGTCTCAGCGGTGAAAAATCAATTATTATATATCTCGGAATCAAACATCGGTCACCCGACACCCAGCATCCTGCTACTTTCTATCTTCATAAAAACACTTTCTGCAGCGAGCTTCATAGCTTTCCTTTTCTCCCAGAACTACTTTTTCTTTAGCATCCGAAAGGCGGAAAGAGAAAGCGGCAAGATCCCCGCATTTCATACAGATTGCATTTACCTTGGTCACATATTCCGCGATGGCCATCAGCTTTGGCATTGGCTCAAATGGGTTTCCTTCAAAATCCATATCCAGCCCGGCGAGAATCACTCGTTTTCCTTGTCCTGCAAGTTTTTGGGCTACTGTGACGATTTGATCATCAAAAAACTGAACCTCGTCAATCCCAACTACATCGCAGTCACCACTCAATAACAAGATGTCATCTGCAAAGTTTACAGGGGTGGATCGGATGGAATTTTCATTATGAGAAACCACATCGTTTTCATCGTAACGCTTGTCGATAGTGGGTTTGAAAATCTCTACTTTTTGCTTCGCAATTCTAGCACGATTCAGTCGGCGGATCAATTCCTCCGTTTTACCGGAAAACATGGAGCCGCAAATCACTTCGATCTGACCTTTTTTGCCCTGGGACTTCAGTCTACCAATTGAAGGTTCTATAAACATGCCTGCTACTATTCACTATATTTTATATGAGGAAACTTATTGAAGTTACCAACTCGGACAACAATCTCACCAGAATTTAATTCTGCCTGGCAGGCAAGTCTCTCTCCGGGTCTCAACCTTCCCTGCTCAAGGAAATCGAGTTCAGGTTTGGTAGGAGAGGAGAGGTTTTGTTCTCCGGACTTCAAGATGATTTTGCAGGTGGTACATCTGCCTTTTTTCCCGCAAGCATGCATCCAATCAATTCCATTTTCATGAATAATTTCGATAACTTTACGAGGAACGCTAATGGAATTAATTCTCAGATTAAATAGATTTTCTATGACTATTTGAGGCATTTCTTCGTTGACTTTTGTAAACACCACTCTTCAATGACAACTCAAATTAACAGCAATTATTTAGAAAAATACGCCGAAGACTATGCCGCCATAGTTTGTGGGCAGTTTTTCTCTACCAAACAATACATGACTGGGCAGGATATAGTCCAGTTGACGAATAGTGCCCAAGTGAATTTCTTCATTATAAAGAGGCTTTTCGAATTGTGGCAGGAGGAGCTCGGCAAACTTAAAAGCAGTCCTTATTTTGATTATAGAGACATTGCGGTTCATGAAGCTTTGACTGAGTTTATGAATGTGCTTTCCAAAAGAATCAAAATAGAGAAGGAGCAATTACAACCTCTAATTGAAACTGCTGTAACACAGGCAATCCAGCTTGCAACCGATCCGGTAACCTTCTATCAAAATGAAATAGCTAAGGCTTCTTCGGGACAGATCAATGAGTTCCTGAAGGAAAATAAGAAATATTATAAATGGCACAGTCAGGCGATTACCTTTTTGATCGACAAAGCTGGCTTCGGACATGATGAAAGTGCATACTTACGTGCAGTAGCCGCAAATTATCAAGCAATCAAAGATTCGATGGAGTCAGTAAACCTACTGCTGGCTACTTTAGGTGACGTGAAGCCCTTTGATCTCGATGCTTATTTGGTACAGGAATCAGTAGAACCAACGCCAGCACCTGCCCCAATACCAGAGCAATCTAGAGAAGAAGAACGAGGAAGTTCATTTTTTGATCAGGTAGAAACGGAAGTGCCTGAAATTAAAGAGAGCACTCCTGAACCCGCCAAAGTTGCTGTGGAGGAGCCGAAAAGAACTGAAGCACCTACTTATGTGAATGGCAATGCAAATGGTCTGGATCCGTATAACCTGAAGGCTAAATTCGAGACGCTTTCTTATAAAGGCATGAAAGGGATTCTGGGTGAGCTTGCGGAGAGTCTTGCGATCAATCAGCGATTTATGTTTACCAAAGAGCTTTTTGACGGCAATGCAGATCTTCTCAAACATGCACTCAAATCGATCGATAAGTGCGATTCATTTGAAGAGGCTATCCTATTAGTCAACTCTCGCTATGTAAATGAGCTAGGGTGGGAGACAGAGACGGAGCCGGTACAGGAATTTCTATTGCTGGTGTACAGGAAATTTGAAGTGTAGAAAGTAACTTTCTAAAAGATTTAAAGAGCTGGTTTATAGCTCTTTTTTCTTTTTGTAGAATCAAATCCCCTTAATTCATAGGAATTGCTTTATTCACAGATTATCTTGTTTTTACCTATTGATATTATTTAGTATGCTTTTTTTAATCAATGCGTAAGAAACTCCAAGACCTGAAAGACCTTCCTCCATTAGATCCCGGCATAGATGCTGTGGATAATTATTGGTATCTGATCATGTATCTGCGTGATTTAATCAAAGCCTCGGAGATAAAAGCCGGCTTAGTCCTATCCTTTTATGGCTTGTTGATGAATGTCTTTTTTCAATTTTATGAGCATTTGATAGAGCTGGCTACGTCGGATTACCTTACCTATGGCTTTATGGGCACCTGGTTTATCTTCAGTGTCATCTCTATTTATTATAGCTTCAGATGCTTCATGCCACAGATTGAGAGCAATTATGATAAAAGTGTATTCTTTTTTGGGAATATTATTTCTTCCTATGGTCCGATTAAAGATTATGTAAAAGAGTTGGAAAAGGTAAGTACAAATAGGCGCCCCCTTTTCGATCAGCTTGGTGAGCAAGTATTTATCAATGCGAAGATCACAGCAACAAAGTTTAGAAATGTCAACCTCTCCGTTAGATACTTATCATTTAACATTGGCTTAGTGTTTGTCTATATATTGTATTATGCGTTAAAGACAGCTTTTTAGCCATCAGCCCTGTTTCATCCCATGCAAGGATATCATATTCTTCGAAAACAAGTTTTATCCAATCTTGAGGCCAATTTACCTAAGTCTCTGACCTATCATGCACTCGACCATACCCTCGATGTGCTCAAGGTCTGCAATCAGTATATTAAGAGAGAAAAACTGCCAATAGAAGAAAGATACTTACTAAGAACAGGTGCTATTGTGCATGATATGGGATTTCTTAAGGGGTCTACCAATCATGAAGAGGTGGGCGCTGGCATGGCTGAGGTTATTATGAAAAACCTAGGAGTAAGTCAAAAGACAATTGACAAGGTGAAGGGATTGGTGATGGCAACAAAAATCCCGCAAAATCCTCAAGACTACCTGCAACGTATCATTTGTGATGCAGACTTGGATTACTTAGGTAGGTTGGATTATCCGGAAATCAGTCAGAAACTTTTTGAGGAACTGAAGAATATGAATGTGATTTCTACCGCCCAACAGTGGAAGGATTTACAAATTAATTTTTTGAAGGCTCATCGTTACCATACGCCTTTTGCAATCAAAAATAGAGAGCCGCAGAAGCAAATCTGGCTAAACAAACTGCTTGACTCTTAACCCATTCTTCCTAGCTGAAGTGCTCTGGAACTATCCATTTTGATAAAAATGAAAAGTAGGATGGTGAACGACCAGAGTGAAGAACCACCATAACTAAAGAATGGCAACGGAATCCCTACCACAGGGAACAGTCCAATGGTCATTGCAATATTAATCATGAAGTGGAATGACAAAATCGATATCACACAATAGCCATAGATCCTGCTAAATCTATTCTTTTGGCGTTCCGCCATCAGCACTAATCTGGTTAGCAACGTGACGAATAAAGAAATCACGACGAAGCTACCCAGCCATCCAAATTCCTCTCCCAGCGTACAGAAAATGAAATCTGTATGTTGCTCTGGGACAAAATCGAATTTTGTTTGTGTTCCTTGCAAATATCCTTTTCCGGCAAGTCCACCGGAGCCGATTGCTATTTTTGATTGGGTGACATTCCAGCCTACCCCGAGTGGGTCGAGGTCAGGATTGAAGAGCACCATTATCCTGTTTTGCTGGTGTTCCGGGAGTTTGGAAACTACAAAATCGAGACTATAAGTGAATGCGATCAAAACAACTCCAATAACACTAAAGGCAATAATCTGTTGCGGTGTCTTTTTGCCCATTAGGATCAAAATGACCACGATCACCACAATAGCTCCGGCTAGATAAAGGTTGTTCTCAATCCCAAGAGCCAGTAATACCAAAGCAATCAAGCCTATTCCTAGAACATAATATTTTTGCGGTAGCCCTTCCCGATAAAACATGATCAGCATGGAGAAATAAACCATTGCCGTTCCTGTATCTGGCTGAAGTATAATCAATATAACAGGGACCAAAAGGACTGCAAATGCCCGCAGTTGATAGTTTGTTTTAGTAAGATCAAATGTGGGTCTTTCCATGAACTTGGCAAGAGCCAAAGCCGTAGCAAACTTGGCAAATTCACCTGCCTGGATTCTAAAAGAGCCCACACCAATAGAGAGTACTTGCCCATTTACTGCTTTTCCCAAAAAAGGGGTGAGCAGCAAAAGCACAAGAAAAAATAAGTAAATCGGTATAGCGAGATTTTCGAACAGACGGTAATCTGCCGCCATGATCACAATGATGATAGCGATTGCTGTACCTATCCAGACAAGTTGAATACCGGAGTTGATTGAAGTATCAAAGATGCTTTTGTCAACTTGCCCATCATAAACAGCGGCGTAGATATTGAACCAGCCTATCATCACTAATGCGAAATAGATCATAACGGTGATCCAGTCCACCCGATTTATGTTGATATCTGTTTCGCGCATTAGTAAATGAAATTTCCAGCTATTACATATTCTTCAAGTGCCGGTCTGGAGATACTGTCTTTGAGGTATTTTTCGATCATAAGAGAAGCTGTACTGGCTGCAGCTCTACCTCCCCATCCAGCGTTTTCCACATACACAGCGATAGCGATCTGAGGGTTTTCCTTCGGAGCAAAAGCAATGAATACTGAGTGATCTTCTCCATGTGGATTTTGAGCAGTACCAGTTTTTCCTGCGATCTGAATATCTTTCATGATCGCACGGGTAGCTGTACCATAAAGCGCCTGAACCATCGCATCCTGAACCATATCGAAGTGGTAGGAATCTACACCTACTTCATGCTTTGTAAGGTATTCTTGAGGAATTTGACTGTTGTCTCCGTCGATAGCTCGGATCAAATGTGGGGTGTAGTAATAGCCTTTGTTAGCAAAGATCGCTGCCAAATTTGCCATTTGAATAGGTGTTACTAGCAACTCACCTTGACCTATTGAAAGAGAATAAATAGTAGAATATTTCCATCTGCCATTGCCGTAGAAATGGTCATAATATTTACTGGACGGTACATCTCCACCTTTTTCGTTGGGCATATCTATTCCTAAAGTCCCGCCAAGTCCAAATTTAAGTACGCGTTCACGCCAAGCATCAAGGCCGATTTCGGTGTCTTTATAGGTATTACTTGAAACTTCCTGATTGATGATTTGACGGAATGCCTGATGATAATAGGGATTGCAGGAGTTTCTGATTGCTCCGAAAAGATTGACAGGTGAAGGATGGTTGTGACAGGCCACCAAGGATTTGTTACATGCAAAAGTTGTTTCGGGAGTCAAAATACCCTCTTGTAACCCAATTAGACTTTGAACAATCTTGAATATTGATCCTGGAGGATAAGTCGCCATGATTGGCCGATTGAATAGTGGCTTTGTTTCCAACTTATTCAATGCAGTGTAACTCTTACCAAACTCTGAACCCGTGAGTGTATTTGGATCATAAAAAGGAGCAGATATCATAGAAAGGATTTCTCCCGTCTTTGGCTCTATTGCTACCACAGAACCAGTTTTTCCCATCATTAACTTTTCTCCATATTTCTGGAGCTCCATGTCTATGGATGAGTTAATGTTATGACCTGCTACGGAAGCCGTGTCGTATTCTCCGTCTTTGAACGGGCCTTTGTCCACGCCACGCACGTTGACCATTTTGTATTTCACTCCTTTTTTGCCGCGCAAGTCATCCTCGTAGAACCGCTCCATTCCACTCAAACCTACATAATCTCCTTGTACATAATAGCCTGAACTGTCACGCTCAAGTTGCCTGCCGCTGATCTCTCCGATGTATCCTAGTGCATGAGAAGCGACTGGTTCAGGATATGAGCGCACAGATCTTGTCATGATGAATAGCCCAGGATAATCAATTAGAAAATCCTGAATCCGGGCAAATTCATTAGTTGAAATCTGTTTGATAAAAGTAGATGGCTTGACAGAGGAATATTTTCGCGCAGCTTGATACGACTCTATTAACTGTTCTTTGGATATGCCAAATAGTTCGAGGAAACGTGTTGTGTCTTTTACCTGGAATTCCTTAGGCACAATCATCAAATCAAAAATTGGATTGTTGTACACGAGCAGTTTCCCATTGCGATCGTACACCAATCCACGGTAGGGGTGATCTACCACGCGCTGGATGGCATTTCGTTCAGCTCTTTTCAGAAAGCTGTCGTCCATCACTTGTATCATGAAAAGCTTAGTCAAAAGCACCAAACCAACTAAGAATACGAAGATGACTATTACAACGGGTCTTTGATCGTTCATTAGATTCCTCTCCTGCGTTTGAAGAACAGTAGTTGTACAATTATAGCCAAAATGACTGTGAATATCGAGGAGAAAAGGCTTTTGTTTAGTACGCCAAATAAACCTCCGGTTCCCCATTGATCAGCAATAAAAAACATCAGTGAAAAGGCAAAAACTAAAGGTAATGAGTAACTGATGTACCATCCGATTCCCATTTCAGGAAGGGTGGGGTTGTTAGCGTCATCGTAGCCACCATTTGGACTGATTGCCTTGAGCCAGTAAGTTCTTAAAAAAGCTAACAGTGTAGCTGCTGCTGCATGAAGACCTAGGGTGTCATAAAACACATCAATAAGCAAGCCGAGCCCGAAGCTGATTAAGATTAAGGGAAAGCTCCGCATGTTAATTGGAAAGCTCAAAATGGCAAGTAGGTAAATGAAGCAGAAGGCCACACCAAATAGTGCCAGGTTTTTTAGCAGTAGAATCTGCACCAAACAGAGACAAATCACCAGGAAGATGTAAGTGATCAGATTTCTAAAATTCATTTTCTATTTCTGCTTGCTTAGTAAGTGTATCAAGTTCGGCTAGCTGGGTGTTTTCTACCAGGTAGACATAATGAGCCCTACTAAAATCTACACTAAGATTTATCACAATATCCAAGTAGTTTGGATCGGCACCTTGATTTACACTTTCTATTATGCCGACCAGGATTCCTTCAGGAAATACTGCGCTGTATCCATTGGTAACAATCGTGTCCCCTTGGCTAGCATTTACATGTCTAGGAATATAGAGAAGCTTAGATTTGCCAGAGTCTTTTCCATCCCATTTTGTAGTCCCGAAATCTCCAGTACTTTTAATTTTTGAGGAGAGATTCATTTCAGTGTTCAGCAAGGAGATCACTACAGAAAAGTTCTCATTCACAGTTTTGACTCGACCAACTACCCCTTGCTCATTAAAAACCCCCATTCCTGGTTTTACACCATCCTTGGAACCTTTGTTGAGCGTAATATGATTCTGGGCAAAACGCAAGGAATTACTAATGATCCTCGCACCTTTAAAATCGAACTGGGCTTCCAATAGAGAATCTAATTGGATTTTAGCACTGTCAGGAATAGAATTGACTGATTTAAGTTGCTCAAGTAATCTGGCGTTTTCACTTAGAAGCGCGTCATTTGCTTCGGCAAGGGAAAAGAAATCCACAACGTCTGAGCGGGTCTTGAGTACAGATCCGGTTAACGCGTTAGAACTATTGAAGAAAGCTGCACCCTGAGGTGAATTATTGGAGACAATTAGACTGATCGCCAATACTTCAAGCAAAACAAATAAGAGAAAAGACCTTAGACTATAAAGGAATTGAAGGATGCGTAGCATTCGGGGTTTAAGTCATCAATACTGTTCGGAAATTCTGTACGTTTTTCAAGGCGGTGCCTGTTCCTCTCACTACAGCTCTAAGTGGATCTTCTGCAATGTGGATAGGAAGTTTTGTTTTCTGATGCAGCCTTTTGTCAAGACCTTTCAGCAATGCTCCACCTCCCGTAAGGTGAATTCCATTGTCATAGATATCTGCAGAAAGTTCCGGTGGTGAAATCTCCAATGCTTTCAATACTGCTTCTTCGATTTTCGAAACAGATTTATCAAGAGAGAATGCAATTTCTGAATAAGAAACTTTAATCACCTTAGGAATACCTGTCATCAAGTCACGACCTCTGATCTCGTAATCTTCAGGTGGTTCGTCCAATTCGGTCAAAGCTGATCCGATGGCAATTTTCACTTTTTCAGCAGATCGTTCACCTATTAGCAAGTTGTGCTGACGGCGCATGTAGTCTAGAATATCTTTGGTGAACGTATCACCGGCTACACGGATAGATTGATCAGCTACAATCCCAGAAAGAGCGATCAATGCGATCTCCGTGGTACCGCCTCCGATATCCACGATCATGGATCCCATAGGCTTCTCTATGTCGATTCCAATACCAATTGCGGCAGCGATCGGTTCGAAAATCATATACACTTCTTTGGCACCAGCATGCTCTGCTGAGTCACGAACAGCCCTTTTTTCTACTTCTGTGATTCCAGAAGGAATACAGATCACCATTCTGTGAGATTGAGGGAATAAGCCTTTCTTCTGACCGGGAATCATTTTGATCAAACCTCTGATCATTTGCTCTGCGGCGTAGAAATCGGCAATTACCCCATCTTTTAATGGACGGATAGTTTTAATATTTTCATGCGTTTTCTCATGCATGTTCATAGCTTCTCGACCTACTGCCAATACGCGATTGGTAGTCTTATCGATGGCAATGATAGAAGGTTCGTCTACTACAATTTTATCTTTATGAATGATCAGGGTATTTGCGGTACCGAGGTCAATTGCAATATCACTAGAGAAAAAGTCAAATAATCCCATTTTTAGGTATTGAATTTATTTACTGGAGTTGAGAGTTTAATATACTATGCTAAGCACTCATATTAAACGGGGGTCGGCAAAATTATTATCTTAATGGGACAAATTTGATAGAATCGGGATATTTTTTGGCAACAAAATCAAATGATTCAAAGTGGGCTTTAGTTTGTTCAAGTTTTTTTCTTGAAAAAAATCCTAAATAACTCTATCTCTTGATTTAGCAGCCTCATTGTTTTTACTGCAAAATTATTTTACCTTTGCGTCGTATTCGAAAGTTTCTGGAGGGGACACCATATGGTCCCCTCTTTCATTATGCATACTATGACTGAATTGAAACAAGCTATCGAAGAGATTGTAGAGAAGCATCTTCCAGATGAGAATCATTTCATTGTAGAAGTGAAAATGTCTGAGAAATCAGGCAAAATGCTTCTCAATATCCTTCTGGACGCTGATGAGGGTGTTACTATCCAGGCTTGCGCTAAGCTAAGCAGGGCGGTTTCGGAAGAGCTGGAGGCAAAAGATATGATGCCTGAGGCTTATATTCTGGAGGTTTCTTCCCCAGGGCTAGATTTTCCTTTGAGTAGTCGCAGACAATTTGAGAAAAACATCAACAGGGAGCTGAAAATTTCTTTGACTTCAGGAGAAGAAATTCAAGGCAAACTACTTGAAGTATCAGAAACCGGAGTAAAGCTTCTGGTGAAAAAGAAAAAGGAAAAGGGCAAAAAAGCCACAGAGGAAGAGATTATCCTTCCTTTTGAAGACATGAAGAAATCAATTGTACAAGTATCTTTTAAATAAATAAAATGGATGCCAAAGTCTTAATAGAATCCTTCGCTGAATTTGCGAGATCTAAAAATGTGGATCGCCCTACGATGATCCGTATCTTGGAAGATGTGTTCAGAGCGATGATTCGCAAGAAGTTTGAAACTGATGAAAACTTCGATGTGACCATTAACGCTGATCAAGGTGACCTTGAGATATTCCGTATCCGCGAAATTGTCGACGACAATTCTGAGGATATTTGGGATTTAGATAAAATCAGCTTTACGGAAGCCCGTAAAATCGAACCGGATTTTGAAATAGGAGAAGAGGTTTACGAGAAAATTGAATTGGAAGACTTTGGAAGACGTGCTGTACAAATGGCCCGTCAGACATTGATCCAACGAATCAAAGACCTTGAAAAAGATATTCTTTATAGTAAGTATGAAGAGCTAGTAGGCGAAATTGTAAGTGCTGAAGTTTACCAGATCTTAGGAAGAGAAATCCTGTTGATGGATGGTGAAGGCAACGAATTGATTCTGCCTAAAGCAGAACAAATTTCTAAAGATCGCTTTAGAAAGGGAGATACAGTGAAGGCAATCGTCCATAGAGTGGATATGTCTAACGGTAATCCTAAGATTATTCTTTCAAGAACTTCTCCGGTTTTCTTGGAGCGCTTGTTTGAAAATGAAGTACCGGAAGTATATGATGGGTTGATTACAATCATCAAAATTGTAAGAGAGCCAGGTGAAAGAGCAAAAGTTGCAGTGGAATCTTACGATGATCGTATTGATCCAGTGGGAGCTTGTGTGGGAATGAAAGGATCAAGAATTCACGCTGTGGTAAGAGAATTGCAGAATGAAAATATTGATGTGATCAATTTCACAGAAAACTTAGATTTATATGTGACTCGCGCATTGAGTCCAGCTAAGGTTTCATCGATCACTGCAAATGAAGAAACTAAGAGAATATCAGTATTCCTTAAGCCAGATCAAGTATCACTTGCTATCGGTAAAGGTGGATACAATATCAAACTTGCGAGTAGATTGATTGGTTATGAGATCGATGTATTCCGTGAGTTGAATGAGCACGAAGAAGAAGACGTTGATTTGATGGAGTTTGTTGATGAAATCGACAGCTGGATTATCGACGAATTAAAGAAAACAGGCTTAGATACTGCGAAAAGCGTATTGAGCTTGACCAAAGAGGACCTGACTCGAAGAACAGAACTTGAAGAAGAGACTGTTGACGAGATATTCAGGATTCTCGGACAAGAATTTGATCAATAAATCGGGAAAAAATCCCCGTGTAATACCCTAATTATTTAAGATTTCGAAAGAAGTTTTTGCTTATGTCAGAAGAAAAAATGATGCGTTTAGGCCAAATAGCCAGAAAACTCAACGTTGGTACGGCAACCATAGTTGAGTCTTTGGCTAAAAAGGGCTATGAGGTGGAGAATAATCCGAATTCCAAAATCAACATGAGTCAAGTTGAGATGTTGAATAAGGAATTCAAATCTTCTGCCCTAGATAAAGAGGAGGCATCGCACCTCTCTATAGGGAAGCGCCATGAGCCTATATCTATAGAGCCTGAAACTCCAAAAGAGGAGCCAAAACAGGCAGCGACACCAGCTCCTGCACCGACTCCCGCGCCAGCTCCAAAAGCGGCCGAAGAGCCAAAGCCAGCTGCGCCTGCGCCACAGCCTACCCCTGCTCCAAAACCAGCGGAAGAGCCAAAGCCAACGCCATCATCTACCCCTTCTCCACCTGCCGATCCAGAGAAGGTAAATACCGAAGCACCAAAACTAGAAGGAATTAAAGTTTTGGGTAAAATCGACCTAAGTAAAAATACTTCTTCTGTGCCTAAGCATAAGCAACAGCACGGTCAGAATAAGCATGGTCAAAAGCATGGAGAGCCTAGAAAGCCGCACCCTGCTCAGCAAGGTAAGCCGCAGCCTAGACCAGCTCAAGAAGCTAAGAAGCCTAATGTGCCACCAGCTTCACCTCAGGTGAAAAAGGAACAGCCTAAGCCAGCTCCACAGCAACCTACGCCTAGTACACCTGTAGTTCCACCAGCTAAGGATCAGGTGATTTCTGCAAAAGCAGATTCCCTTAAAGGACTTACAGTACTTGGTAAAATAGAACTTCCAGCAGATCGCCCTAAGAAAAAAGGTGGTCCAGTTGCTTCTTCTGACGAAAGAGGAAGAGATAAGAAGCGACCTCGTAAGCGTATTGACAAACCAGGAGGGCCAGGTCAAGGTAATCGTCCTGGAGGAGGTCCTGGAAACAGACCTCAGGGTGGAAACCGTGGTGGTCAGCAAAGAGGTGGAGCTCCAGTGAGAGCACAGAAAGCAGAACCTACTCAAAAAGAGATCCAAGATCAAATCAAGCAGACACTTGCTAGACTTCAAGGCAAAAGTACCGGAGGAGGAAAAGGTAAGAGCCGTAGAGATAAGAAAGCTGAAAGAGAAAGAGACGTAGATTTCGAAACTGATGAGGTAAAAATCTTAAAGGTGACCGAATTTATTTCTGCAAATGACTTGGCAGCATTGATGGATTTGTCTGTTAATCAGATTATCTCCGCTTGTATGTCCTTAGGGATGTTTGTTTCTATCAATCAACGATTGGATGCAGAAGCAATCACAATTATTGCTGACGAATTTGGATATGAGGTAGAATTTACCAAATCTATCGAAGATGAAATCGAAGTAGAAGAGGAAGATACACCAGAAGAATTGGTAGAAAGAGCTCCGATCGTAACCATCATGGGTCACGTTGATCACGGTAAGACTTCCTTGCTTGATTACATCCGTATGTCCAAAGTGACTGCAGATGAGGCAGGAGGAATTACGCAGCACATTGGAGCTTATGATGTGATGACAAAGACAGGTCATAAAATTGCATTCCTTGATACTCCAGGTCACGAAGCATTTACAGCGATGAGAGCGCGTGGTGCGAAAATCACCGATGTTGCGATTATCGTTATTGCGGCTGATGACAGCATCATGCCTCAGACTAAGGAAGCTATCAACCACGCACAAGTTGCTGGGGTACCGATGATCTTTGCGATCAACAAAATTGATAGACCAAATGCTAACCCTGCCAAGATCAAAGAAGAGCTGGCAAACATGAATCTATTAATAGAGGAATGGGGTGGTAAATACCAATCTCAAGATATATCTGCTAAGACAGGTGAAGGTATTGATGATTTGCTGGAGAAAGTTCTCCTTGAATCTGAAGTATTGGAGCTTACTGCTAATCCTGATAAAAATGCAGCAGGTACAGTGATTGAAGCATCCTTGGATAAAGGACGTGGATACGTATCTACTATTATGGTTCAGGCCGGGACCTTGAGAATCGGGGATATTATTCTAGCAGGTCAGCATCACGGTCGTGTTAAAGCGATGTTTGATCACAAAGGCAAGAAGCTGAAAGAAGCTGGACCATCTACTCCAGTTCAGGTACTAGGTCTAGGTGGAGCACCACAAGCGGGTGATATCATCAAAGTTTACGATACAGAACGTGAAGCAAGAGATATTGCTAACTCAAGAGAGCAGATCCAGAGAGAGCAAAGCTTAAGAACTAAGAAACATATTACGTTGGATGAGATCGGTCGTCGTTTGGCAATCGGATCATTTAAAGAACTGAATATCATCATCAAAGGTGACGTGGATGGATCAGTAGAAGCACTTTCTGATTCACTATTGAAACTTTCTAAAGATGAAGTGAAAGTAAGTATTATCCACAAAGGTGTGGGTCAGATCTCAGAATCTGATGTATTGCTTGCTTCTGCATCTGATGCGATTATCCTTGGTTTCCAGGTAAGACCATCTTCCAATGCTAAGAAATTGGCTGAACAGGAAGAGATCGAAATCAGACATTACTCTATCATCTACGATGCGATCAATCAGATCAAAGATGCTATCGAGGGTATGCTTGAGCCAGAATTTGAAGAAGTGATCACTGGTAACATCCAGGTTCGTGAAGTATTCAAAATCACTAAAGTAGGTACTGTTGCAGGTTCTTACGTGACAGATGGTTTCATTACAAGAAAGAACAAGATCCGTGTCATCAGAGACGGTATTGTGATTCACGAAGGCGAGATCGATCAATTGAAGAGATTCAAAGACGATGTGGCTGAAGTAAAAGCTGGTTACGAATGTGGTATTTCGATCAAAGGTTTCAATAATATTGAGATTGATGACACAATCGAAGGCTACGAGATGAAAGAAATCAAGCGTAAAAAATAATTTCGCTTAGATATAATGAAAGGAAAGGAGGTAGTATCCCATTAAGTGTGTAAGTGTAGAAAAGTTATTCTATAATTTTTCGGC
>NZ_CAXBBX010000022.1:0-59859 GCF_963974365.1 uncultured Algoriphagus sp.
TCACAACTAACCGTCCAGAAGACAAGAAAGTGACAACCAAAATCAGGTAAGGTCAAGGTGACTTCGGTCATCGGTCTTCCGTCCAGTATATCAAAGAGAATTTGGTTGCTGGCATCATTACGGGTAATTACATAATTTTCACTACTTTCACCGCTGAAATAGTTCTTAACTTTATTTCTTTATCAACCGGAAGAGGTTTTACTTAGCTGTAGATTAATAGGGAATCGTGTGAAAATCACGAACTGTCGCGCAACTGTAAGTAACACACCAAAGATGATCATCCTCGCATGTCCACTGTCGCCCACACCACGGAGACGGGAAGGACGATGAAAGTCGTTACAAGTCAGGAGACCTGCCTATTCCGAATTGACGATGCTTCCGCGAAATGAGGCCTTTTAGTCAAGTTTGATGCGTTTTCTTAGTATGCTTTCATCTGTGTCCCTCGGCTCAGACAATTCCTGCTATGCGCGTATTTTACTTTTCCATTTGCTCTCAATTCGCCTGCATGGTGAGATCGAGCCAAAGAGCTTTTAACAAATTATTCATCATTAAAAGTTAAAAGAGATGCAAACGCATAATCTTGGCTATCCGCGAATTGGTAGCCACCGAGAACTCAAAAAAGCCTGCGAACAGTATTGGTCAGGCAAAATCACAACTTCTGATCTGCTTACAGCAGGAGAAAAAATCCGAAAAGCGAACTGGCAGTTTCAAAAGGATGCTGGAATTGACCTCTTTCCGTCAAATGATTTTTCATTTTACGATCAAGTGTTAGACATGTCTCTGATGGTCGGTGCCATCCCGGAACGCTATCATGAGGTGATACTTCAAAAAGGAGGAAATGAGCTGGACTTGTATTTTGCGATGGCGCGTGGCTACCAGCAAAATGGACTGGACATCACTGCGATGGAGATGACCAAATGGTTTGATACGAATTATCATTACATCGTTCCTGAGTTTACCATAAATCAAAAATTCAAACTGTTTTCCACCAAGGTTATCCAGGAATTCACTGAAGCAAAGCAAGTGGGAATAACGACCAAGCCTGTTTTGATCGGTCCAGTTTCCTATTTGCTTTTGGGAAAGGAAAAGGAAGAAGGTTTTGAACGGATCGACCTGATCAAAAACCTCCTTCCAGTTTATCTGGAAATACTGAAAAAACTCGATTCTCTCCATGTGGAATATGTTCAGTTTGATGAGCCTTTCTTTGCGATGGATTTAACCGAGAAAGAGAAAAATGCTTTTACATACGTCTATGGAGAGATCAAAAAAGCTTTCCCTTCTCTTAAAATCATCCTTGCTAATTACTTCGATTGCTTCGGGGAGAACTTGGAAACAGCACTTACCCTTCCCATTCACACGCTTCACTTAGACTTAGTAAGATGTCCTTCACAGCTAGATGATATTCTTGATTCGGGGAAATTGAAAGCCAATGTAAAGCTGTCCTTGGGAGTAGTAGACGGCAGAAATATCTGGAAAAATGACTTTCAACATTCACTTTCTCTTATCAATAAAGCGGTAGATAAAATTGGTAAGGATCGTGTTTGGATAGCACCATCTTGCTCATTGATACATTCACCTTGTGATTTGGATTTGGAGGAAAATACAGAATCTCTTCCTGCTGAAGTAAAGCAATGGTTAGCTTTTGCGAAGCAGAAAATCAAAGAAGTGGTAGCTCTCAAAAAACTTGTAGAAGATGGTAGCTCCAAAGAGAATTTGGATGTTTTGGCACAAAATCTACAAGAAGTGGGAGACAGGAAAAATTCCACTCTTATCCACAATGATCAGGTGAAAAACAGAGTAAATGCTATCAAATCAACGGATGATAAGCGGCAAAATGAGTTTTCTACTCGCCAGTCCATCCAAAAAAAAGCATTAAACCTCCCACTTTTTCCCACTACGACTATTGGCTCTTTTCCGCAGACCACAGAGGTAAGATCCTGGAGGGCTCGATTCAAAAAAGGGGATTTGACTAAGCAGCTGTATGAAAAGCTCTTGGAAGATGAGACTAGAGAATCCATTCTTTGGCAGGAAGAAATCGGCATGGATGTGCTCGTGCATGGGGAATTTGAGCGGAATGATATGGTCGAGTATTTTGGTGAGCAGTTGGCAGGGTTTGCTTTTACGAAATTTGGCTGGGTGCAGAGCTATGGAAGCAGATGCGTGAAGCCGCCGATTATCTATGGCGATGTGTATAGACCGGAACCGATGACGGTTCGCTGGTCAGCTTTTGCGCAGTCGCTTACCGAAAAACCTGTGAAAGGAATGCTCACTGGCCCAGTTACGATTTTGCAATGGAGTTTTGTACGAAACGATCAGCCAAGATCTCAGACTTGCACACAAATCGCGTTGGCGATACGCGATGAAGTGATCGATCTTGAGAAAGCCAGAATAGGTGTTATTCAGATTGATGAGCCTGCTATCAGAGAAGGTTTACCTCTGCGCAAAGCTGACTGGCAAAATTACTTGGAATGGGGGGTTCGGGCCTTCCGACTTTCGGCAAGTGGAGTGAAAGATGAAACCCAGATTCACACGCACATGTGCTATTCGGAATTCAATGACATCATCCAGAATATTGCGGACATGGATGCCGATGTGATTACGATCGAGTGTTCGAGATCTCAAATGGAATTGTTGGATGCCTTCGCGGAGTTTAACTATCCAAATGAAATTGGACCAGGAGTATATGACATCCATTCGCCACGAGTGCCCTCGAGAACTGAGATGATCCAACTAATGGAAAAAGCTAAAGCTGTAATCCCAGCGGCAAATCTATGGGTGAATCCTGATTGTGGCCTGAAAACCCGTCACTGGGAAGAAACCAGAAAGGCTTTGATTGAAATGGTGGCTGCTGCGAAAGAACTTCGTGAAGCTGTTTCTGAGCCCGTGAGCTAAAAAATATGCCTGGCGGGTTTTGAATCCGCTGGGCATTTTACTTTTCAGGATTTCATCTTTGATGGGTTTTGTCTTGAATCAAAAAAATCGATTACATATATCACATCCTTTTCAATCCTATAGATTACTTTGATATTCATGTGAAAAATGCGCCGATGATTTTTACCCAAGTGAGATAAGAATGGTTCCTCCTGACCCAAAAAAGGGTTTTTTACCAGATTTTCTATTTTTTTAAATAGCTCGGCAACAATTTTATCTACAATAAATTCAGGTATTTCAAGTTCAAAAAGGTAGAAATTAATTGTATTATCCAATGATTTCCATGCTCCTTCGGAAAAGCGAAGTTTCATTTACCTAGTTTGTTGGATACGCGTCTTTTTATTTCATCCATATCCATCACTCTATCATATTTTATATCCTCCTCCGATGCCTGGGCAGCAGATAGTAACCTTTCTTGATAGTCAGCTTTATTGGCTAAAAAAGTTTTGATTTCCTCTAGCCATTCTTCACTTTCCACATCAGCGATCATGGAATATATATCTAATTTCAATTTTTCCTTTTTCATAATCGTTTGATTTAAAACACTCTAATATACGATAAAACCAATTTTAGTATTGCTTCGATCTAGCAATTTCGTAACATCAAACACCCAGCATCGAACATCCAACCTGCACTCAAATCTCCTCTACTACACTTTTCCCTTTAGACCGATCACCAGAAGTCCATTCCCAGGTTTCATGGAGACGGATTTTACCATTTTCTAGGATTTCTGGTTTGGAATGGCAGATACCAGTCATCAGTTCCCCAGCGGAATTCACCTGATGATAGCGCATCGTAATATTTCCGGCTTCATCTACCAGACCAATTAGATGTCCTTTGAGGATTTTTCCGCCAGAATATTCTGCAGTCAGAATAGTACCTTCTTGGTGATAGTGGAAAACTGTCTCGGCGGAGGTTTCGCCGTTTTCTGTGTTTTGCACTGCGCGGAAAGCACGGTTATTATAATTGATCGGATTCATTACAATTGATTAAGCCATTTTTTTGCTTCCTCATCATCTGTAAATGACTTCATCGGAATCGGCGGTTTCTGGAATTTGAATAAGATACGCATGATGAATTGGGAAAGTCCAGGCTTCGAAACCATTGCCATTGAGGTGTAGATTTCAGGAAGTTTAGCCGTGGAAAATTTCCTCGTAGCCTTATCAGGAACTGGTGAATCGCAAAGATAAATCAGCAAAGGAACTGGCTTATTTCCAGTAATGCTTTTTACCAAAGCCACATTGTCGGCTATCAGCTGGACCGTGCGCTTGATGGATTTGGAATAGGAATACAGAATTTTTCCATCGAAATAATAGTCCGCAATTTCGCCTTTGATTAGTGCCGATTCGGCTGGTTTCTTCATGCGTTGACAAGATTCATTTCACTAAAATTAAGTCCTTTCGTGGAAATGTATGGCTTTTCAATAAATCCTTCCAAGTATCTTGTGAGTTCAAATCCCAAATTTTGACTTCGCCATGAGATTTATACTTCTAAGTTTTTCCCTACTTCTTTGTCTTAGTGCTCAAGCACAGATGTTTCCTCATGGAGAGGAATTTACAAGACAGGATACCCTTCGAGGTACGATCACTCCTGAGCGAGCCTGGTGGGATTTGCAATATTATCATTTGGAAGTAGCAGTAGACCCCGAGACCAAGTCGCTTTCAGGCAAAAATACTGTGCGATACAAAGTGCTGGAAGATGCAAAGCGCATGCAGATTGACTTGCAAGCGCCTATGCAACTCACCAAAGCGGTGCAAGATGGAGTAGAATTGGAAATCAAGCATGATGGAAGTGCACATTTTATTATAATGAAATCTGGCCAGCCATTAGGAGAAGAAAAGGAAGTTGTCCTTACATTTTCAGGAACTCCCGTGGAGGCAGTTCGTCCTCCTTGGGATGGAGGATTGACATGGAGCAAAGACAGCAATGGTTTGCCTTTTATTGCAAATTCCAATCAGGGACTAGGCGCGAGTATCTGGTGGCCTAACAAAGATCACGGCTATGACGAGCCAGATCAGGGAGTGTTGATGTCTGTTACTGTGCCAGAAAACCTGATGGATGTGTCCAACGGCCGTTTAATCAAAACGGATCATGACAAGCCTGCAAAGACAAAAACGTACCACTGGGAAGTGAAAAACCCGATCAATAATTACGGGATCAATATCAACGTGGGTGATTACGTCTATTTCGGAGAGAAATATGCGGGTGAAAAGGGTGAACTGGACATGGATTATTATGTGCTGCGGGAGGATTTGAAAAAGGCCAAAAAGCAATTTGAAGATGCTCCACGAATGATGGAGGCGTTTGAGTATTGGTTTGGGCCATATCCTTTTTATAAAGACAGCTATAAATTAGTTCAAGCGCCTTATTTGGGCATGGAGCACCAGAGTTCTGTGACTTATGGTAACGAGTTTGAGAATGGTTATTTGGGTCGTGATCTCAGCGGAACAGGCTGGGGATTGAAGTTTGATTTTATCATCATCCATGAGTCAGGGCACGAATGGTTTGCCAATAATATCACCTATCGGGATGTCGCGGACATGTGGATTCACGAGAGTTTTACGGCTTATTCTGAGAATCTTTTCTTGGATTATTTCTACGGAAAAGAAGCTTCCAGCGAATATGTTCTCGGAACCAGGATGGCCATCAGCAATGATATACCAATCATCGGAACTTATAATGTGAATTCCGAAGGATCTGGTGATATGTATTACAAAGGGTCCAATATGCTACATACCATCCGGCAGATTGTGAACGACGATGAGAAATGGAGATCAATTTTGAGAGGGGTGAATTCTGAGTTTTATCATAAAACTGTCTCCACTCGCCAGATCGAAAATTATATTTCCCAAAAGACTGGGATCAACCTTAAGCCAGTTTTTGATCAATATTTAAGAGATATTCGCATTCCGATTTTTAGCTATAACCTGAAAGATGGTGAGTTGCTTTACCGCTGGGAAAATGTAATCGATGGATTCGATATGCCGGTGAAAATCTATGTCGATGGAAAGGAAATGGTTTTGAAACCTACTCAGCAATGGAAATCGGAAGATGTTTCGAAGAAGAGTGCCAAAATCGTTGTGGATAAAGATTACTACGTAGGGACGATGAATATTTCGGGAAATTAATTTAAAAACGGGATCAGGACTTCCTTGGCTTTTGCTTCTGTGAAAAGCACGAGTCCAGTCATTCCTTCAGGATATTTGAAAACGATCATTTCATTGCCCAAGGCTTTCACTTCAAACCGCAGAGGAGGATCGATGTCGTCTATAAATTCCAAAATCCCTTCTGGACTTAATTTCCAATCCAGTTCATACTCATCTCCGTTTTCAGCTTTGACGGAAGTGCCATCTTTAAAGAAGGTGTAATAGCAGTTAATCTTTCGGGTTTCGTCTAGACAATACCAAGGGTTTGCAATTAACAGTTCGCGGGTAATTACCTTACCAAAAAAAATGATATCAACTGATAGCTGATTGATGAAGTCGAACATAGCAGTTGAAAATACGGAATTTTTGAATTCCTATTTCAATGGGCAACTAGAAAAAGTTATACCAGCTATAGTGCGGGTTCTGAGGGTAGATTTGGTTTGTAAATCCCCCTTGCCATCTTTAGAAAAGGAGAATTTCCAAAAATGAACCTCAATTATTAATGCTTTGGAGATATATTTTAACAAGAACATCATAAAAAAAAAGACTGGCATTGCTACCAGTCTTTTTTGGATAATGGTATTACTCATACTTAAGAGAATAGTAATCCTCCGTTTATATCGATGTTAGTTCCTGTGACGAATGAAGATTCATCAGAAGCAAGGTAGGCAACCAAGTCAGCTACTTCTTTTGCTTTTCCTTCTCTTCTTAAAGGAGTTCCACCTGCAACTTTCTCACGTACTTCGTCCTTAGTAAAGGTATCGTGGAAAGTTGTGGCAATCATTCCTGGGCAAAGAGAGTTTACTCGGATGTTTTTTGGTCCAAGTTCTTTTGCCATAGATCTAGTAAAGGTGATCACGCCACCTTTTGCAGTCGAATATGCAGATGCTCCCGGTCCGCCACCGTCACGACCTGCCTGAGAAGCGAAGTTCACGATAGAAGCACCGCTTTTCATATGAGGAACGACAGCCTTGGTCACTAGGAAATTAGAAGTAAGGTTCAATTTCAATAGGAAGCTGAAGAAATCAAGATCCATTTCTTCCAACGTCTTTCTAGCAACTAATCCACCAGCCACATTCACTAAAATATGTACTTCATCTCCATAAGCTTTTGTTGTTTCTGAAACTAGGTTAGCAACCTCAGCCTCGCTTGTCATATCACCTTGCACCAAAATCGCGTCGCCGCCGTCCGCTTTTATTTCCGCCAAAGTTTCCTCAGCCTGCTCTTTATTGTCAAAATAATTGACCACTACTTTAGCGCCTAGTGCTGCTAATTTTTTGGATACTTCCTTACCGATGTCTCTTCCACCGCCTGTTACGATTGCTACTTTTCCTGATAGGTTCATACTGTTCGAATTAAATTTATTTTGAAATGAGATTAGTTACTGGTTTGATTTTGCCTCCTAGCAGTGCAAATGATACTAAAGCTAGGGGTACTAGGGATGCTCCCAACACGAAGAAAGGAACGTAAGATGTTGCTGTGATTACTGGAACTAGCCAGATCGTAATCAATACTCCAATCACTGCAGCAGATCCGCTAACTCCAGCTAAGGAGCCTACAGATTTGCCTGAGAAATAATCACTTGGAAGTGTCTGGATATTGCCGATTGCGATTTGGAAACCGAAAAGAATCACTGCGATTAATAATACTGCGATCAATGGAGTCGCTGCATAAGCCGTCAAGATCAACGGTGGGATCATGATCAGGCATCCGAGATAAATAATCGTTTTCCTGGCTTTATTGACTGACCAGCCTTTGCGGAGCCAGACACCTACGAGCCATCCTCCGAATAAACTTCCAACTGCCGCTCCTACGTAAGGAACCCAAGCGAATAGCCCGATTTGCTTCACGTCGAAGCCAAATTGATCTGCGAGATAAATAGGAAGCCAAGACACGAATAACCACCAAACGGGATCGATAAAGAAGCGCATCAAGATGATAGCCCAGCTTTGTTTTAGTTTTAATAGTTCCCGTAGCGTAGGTACATATTCCTCCTCCTGAGCTATATCGTCAGGCTCAGGTTCTGGCTTTTGGCCTTTGATGATGTAATTCCGCTCTTCTTCTGTGATCCAAGGATGCTTGTCAGGTGAGGATTTGTACACGATTACCCAAGGAATAATCCATAGTAATCCCAACGCCGCTATGCAAACGAAGGTCATCTGCCAACCAATTGTCACGTACATCCAAGCAATAATTGGGGCTGAGATGACTGCGCCCAAAGATGCTCCTGAGTTGAAAATTCCTTGTGCTAGAGCCCTTTCTTTGACAGGAAACCATTCTGCGTTTGCCTTAGTAGCTCCTGGCCAGTTGCCTGCTTCCCCAAATCCAAGTGTGAATCTGAAGATTCCAAAGGACAAAACAGATTTGGCCACTGCATGTAATGCGATGGAAATTGACCATATAGAAATGGAGAGCAAAAAGCCAAAGCGTGTACCGATTTGATCAAAGATTTTCCCAAAGGCTGTCTGCCCTAAGGCGTAGGCGATCATGAAGAAGGAGAGAATCAATGCATAATCTTCCTTTCCCATGTTCAAATCCTCCGCCACTCCCGGCCACATGACCGCGAGCGCGTTTCTATCGATGTAATTGATGACGGTAGCTAGGCCGACAAGACACACTACCAACCATCGTAGTCCTTTTACCTTTTTCATTATTTATACTTTTCTCCTGTGAAGAAATCCTCTCTGATTGGGCTGAAGACATCTATCAAGACTCCAGCAGCTAAACACACCGCACCGTGTGGCTCGTGAGGAGGAATGTAAAAGCCATCTCCAGCCTTAAGTACTTTTTTGGCTCCACCTATATTGACTTCAAATTCCCCAGATTCTACGTAGGTAGCCTGACTATGAAAATGATCGTGAATCGGTCCTATGCTTCCTTTCTCGAAAAAAACTTTTACGATCAAAATTTTATCATCGTGTCCCATGATCTGACGCTTCACGCCTTCACCTACCACTTCCCACTTGATATCTTCCCCTTTTTGAAATATGTCACTTTGAAATTTCATGCGTTCTTTATTTAGATGTACTAGTTTGATTACTAATTGATTTCGTAGTTTTTGATCCCTGAATCTTTGGTTGTTACCACTATTGATTTTTTTCCGTCTTTTACTGTAAGTTCCAGTGCTTGGATTTGATTGGAGGCATTCATAGTCACTTCATTTTTGGAGTCAAAATCGCCATGGGTTTCCAAAGCAGAGAGGAAATAGTGATTGCCGTGACCTGTACTTCTAAGGATAATGGAGCGCTCATTTCTAAGATTGAAATCCGGATCATTTGCCCCTAATTCAGTCACGATCAATTCATCCTCTGCGCTGGTTTTGGTGCTCCAGGTGTAGAATCTGTTATCCAGCAGCCAAGTAAATTGACTGAGCTTGTCGTGAGCTTTTCCTTGAGCCATATTCCAGAGATGCTGGTAGCCATTAGCTTTTCCTAGCGGGCTCATTTGTGTACTGTTCGCCTGCAGTGGCACATTTAAGTGAATAAATTGCCCATTGAAATGAATTGGTAGATCATATTGATGTGCCTCATTAGATTCTATTTCGAAAAGATCGAGGACCACCGGATATTCAAAGGCTTCATCTTTCAGATAGATCATTGTACGAGTGAACTTTACACCTTCGTAAACTCCTTCTATTTCGGCGCTTGCGATTTGGTAATCTGGATCACTTACATCGAAAATTAATTCAGTTGGAAAAGCTTTCTCAGCTGTGGATAACTTTCCGCCGAAGTGACTTTTTTCATCAACTACCACCGTATTGTGTGCGATGGATTGCTTAGCCCATGTATTGTTTTCAGCCAAATAATGTCCACCATATTTGGCTTCAATGTTCAAAAATCTGGCTGCACCATAGTCACGAATGATTTCAGAATTATTGTCGTAATACAACCAGGTCAGTTTGTCGAAATGACCATGACCCATTCCCTGTGCTGTGTACTTGTAGATTAATGCAGAGGAATTGGTATAGGACTCTGCTCTGAAAATGGCCAAACCTCCTTCTGTTCCGTCATTCCCATCTCTCACCCGTATAGATTTGAAATCATAAGGCTTAGTCAATCCAGCTGCTACTGCTGCTGCAACGCCAAACCCACCATCGATGGGAGCAAAATTTTGCTGGTATTCTGCAATAGACAGTAGGGAGGCATCCTTGGTAATGCTGTAGGCGATATCCACTCCAAAAACCATCTCGGAGGTTTTCAGATTTTTCTCTTTTAACGCATCATTGATCGGGAAGAAATGACCCGCATAGGTCAGGTCTATGGCTGTATAAATGGCCTTAGTCAGAATAGCATTCCGGTGTTCAAAAATTTTCAGTTCTGGATTATTAGTTGCGATGGCCTGACCAAAAACCACAAAGGGTAGCAATGCATATCTTTGGTAATAAGGGCCTTCGGCGTAATAGCCGTCTGGAGAAAAGAGCTGATCCAACTGGGCAATAAAGCCACCTGATCCATCTGCAGCGGTACCTTTCAATGCCATCTGCACCCACTCATCTACTTCCAAACTATAACCAGTCATCCCTACCGCCGCTAGAGCCCAAGTACCATGATTATGGATTTTATTGAAGGTTTCCGCGCCGTCTACACTTAGAAATTCCACATAATGCTCAAATAACTCTGTTTTGAGGTAATCCCGCTCTTCAGGTGTCAAATAGGATTTGATTGCATCGAAGCCCTGAACGGTATAGACTAGCCACACGGCATCATTCAAACTTTGCCAAAACAGCTTTCCTGGAGTCTGCTCCTTTTTCTCAGGATGCAGCGGAAGCATCTTGTACATTTTAGCATAGGCGTTCAACAGGGCTTTCGAATGCTGCGCATACTTTTTCTCTCCAGTTAACTTATAAAGTACACCTGCTTGGAAAATGGAGAGTTGATTTGCTTTGTGCTGCTCGTGGGTGAAGCCGCCACCCGCATCTTTTGGGATCGGTACATTGATAGGCTCAGCCATTTCTGCTTCGACTTTGGCTTTCATTTCCTCTATCTGTTGCACAGCTTTTGGATATTTTTCTGCCAAAAATCTGTAGTCCTTCACACCTTTGGATGTAAGAAGAAGTTTGCTTTCAGCTGAAGGGATTTTTTGTTGCGCAAAGCAAAAGCTTGAGCAGAAACTTAAAGCCAGTAATAATAGTTGGGTTCGGGTCATTGTTATTTGATTGCGTGGGTGAATAAAGAAGGCATATCAAAATCGTTATCCGAAAATTTCAGCATGGGTGTCCCTACTGTTTCCACCAATTTTATTGGAGATGAGGAGGTAAAGGAATTGCCTGTGACCAGCACCCATTGTGCTCCATGTATTACTAGGGAAGCTCCGTCTTGATTTCTACTGTTTTTTCCGACCGTTGTAAGTTGGTTATTGCTTGCGATGAGGTAAGGTCCAAACGTACTTTCGTCTGTCCCACCTCTATACATATCCACTACTTTTCCTCCGATATTTGAAAAGGAATTTCCCTCCAAAATCACATATTCAGCGTTGTATTTGCCCAGATCATCTGTTTCCTTATTAAGGGTGAGTATAGATCCAGTGAAGTTTTCAAACTTGGAATCTCTGATCAGCACGGTATCAGCAAAACTGCCTTTTGAAGCTTCTAAGAAATTGAATGAATGGTTGACCGTCATGTCTACAAACTCACTCTGGCTAACTTCCAACTTGTAATTTTTCAGTGTACCAGATCTATTTAGCCTTACTACCGCGTTTCCGGCAGCATCAGCAGAATTTATTCCATTGACTTTGATGCCTTCCAATCTCAAAGCACCACCATCGTATATCTCAAATAGATGAGTTCCCTCAAAGCTGATTTCAGAGTCCGACCCACCTTTTACAGTCAATGGGAAGCTGACTTCCAGCACTTTGCTCTGTTGATAAGATCCAGCTGCTAAATCCAGTATATCGCCAGTTTCAGCATTTTCCAATGCATCGGCGATCGTATTCAATCCCGGAGATACTGGAATAGTTTTTCCAGTAGAAAAGACGATTTCTTTAGAAACCTTTGGGTACCAAGAAGTGCCAGTTTCAGACTTTTGTACCACTACCAAATCTGCTGGAGCTCCGATAGAATTGCTCGCATCAGATGTATACATCAGACCATTTTCGGCTTTTTGAAATTTTAATGACTGATTGCTCAGGCCATTTGGAATAAGCGTGGAAGAAAAATTAGAGACGTTTCCCGTAAAGGAAATTCCTGAAATGTCGTCGTAGGCTTTAAAATTATCAGTTTGATTTTCGTTGAAAATCAAGTTGTTGGTAAAATGGCTTTTCATCGGAATCGCTGACCTCTCTTCGTCACTACCTACAGCCAATTCAATGTGCGCTACATTCACAAATGTGTTATTATTGATTTGCACATTTTTCACCTGGTGATACCGATTGATACTGGAATTGGGCACCCCGTTCATCACTGTGATGCCTGCACGGAATTTATCCCCGGTGAGATCCTGCATGTAGTTGTTTTCAATCTTATGATCTGCATTGATCACGCGGATGCCACCTGTCTCTGGTTGACCGTTTCCTAGAAAGATATTTCTTTCCACGATGTTGCCATTTCCATGTCTCAGGGTCAGTGATCCTTTTGATTCGAAGAAAACATTTCCGCGGATAATGTTTCCTCCAGATTTGATGGAAATGATCTCAGTTTCCCCATTACACTTATCGAAATAGTTATTCTCAATTAGTGTGTTTGAGTTGCTCAGGGAATATTGACTTGTGCCCACACGAAGCGTCTCGCCGCCATTTGAGCCTAAGATTGGGCGTGGGCCAAAGTAATTATGGTCGATGCTGTGGTGATTTTCTTGACTGTCTTCAGAATTCAGTCGCACAGCCATCGTCACTCCTTGATTTCGCTTTCCTTCGATATGATTGTGATCAAATCTGTTGTTTTGTCCATACATCATAACCCAGGAATCTTGAGCGTTTCTGTCCGGATTGTTGTAATTATCAATCACACATTCCGTGATTCTAGAGTTGAATGCAAGATTCTTACTGTCTTTTCTGAATGAAATCACTTCTCCGGATGGAGTGTAGCCATTTCTGAAAACTAACCCTTTCACGACTAAATATTCGCCGGCTATACTCAGATTGGATTTGCCTTCCATAAATACTTCTCCGGGAGTTTCTGCTAGGAGTACGATCAGGGAATCAGCTGTTCCTTTTCCTTCAAATACTAACTCCACATCCTTCCAAACACCATTTGCGAGAAATAAGGTATCTCCGGGCTTAAGAGATTTTACAGCAGAATCATACTCGGTTTTATTTTTCACTACTGAGTGGCTCTGCTTGCTTTGACATCCCATTGGAAGCAGGCAAAGCAGGGCCCAGCTGAGGTAATAATTCAAATTATTTATTGACTTAGTCATTGAGTTGGGTTTAGTGTCAAGGTTTCTAGCGCAGAGATTGTGAAATCCTGGCCGTTACTTCTTAAGGTTATTTCCTTTTCTCCGAAGGATTTGATTTCCAACTTCCCATCCATCGTGCTGATCAAAACGTCAGCTGGGATTGCGGATAAAAAGGTTTGGCTTCCTAGCGTCATCTCGGTCATGCCAACCAAGAAGGTCATTTCATCTTTTTTGAAAATGTATTCTGCTACGTAAGAATCTGCCATTACCTGGCTGCTGCCTTTATTGATTTGCCATTCACCCACGGTCATGGTTCCATCAGATTTAGGTAAAGAAGTGCGGTCTTCGTATTTTCCATAAGGCTTTATGATGGTGGTGAAGCGATGTTTGTTAGCACTTATTGATTGGAAAGTGATTCGGTTCTTGCCTTTATTACCACTTATTTTTGCATTTGAAATTTGGTCCCCAAGCTGGATGATGTCCAGTCCTGAAGCGTTAGCTAGATTAGCTCTTGCTATCATCGGAGTCTCTTCCAAGGAGTAGTTTCCTTGAAAATTCTGATAGAATTCATGCGCTCTTTCTCCTTCAAACTCATCAAGGATCAGAAAGAAATCTCCAGAGAAATAATAGATCGTACGTCCATAATTCACCCCTATGGTTTGGTATCCATCGTGTGATCCGCGGAAAGCCTGAATCTCACCTTTTGGCTCCCATTGGCTGACCAAAGCTTTCGGTAAAGTCTGAAACTTACCAAAACCACTTCCTCCTTGATTTCCAGTCCAGTCTTGGCCTTGTGGGATTGAGTCCACCAATGCGACATTTTTCACCCAGGAATTTTTGAAAAACTGGAATTCGGGCAATGGATAGCGAACTTGGTAATTTGGCATCAGCATCTCGCCATTGGCAAAAAGTTGAAAACCTAAAACGTCGCCGTGCTGGTGATCTGGCTTTTCCTTTGAAACTCCTGTACTGATGAGCATGTAGAGGTCATTTTCTTTCCAGCCCTCTCGGAATACATAATATCCAGTAGATTCCAGTGCAGTGGATTTGACGGTGGGTTTCTTAGATTTTTTTCCTTGAAGATTCTCCAAGTCGGCTTTTCCCAGCAACCAATAGTATTCCTCGGACGGGTGATTTGCGGCTAAGTATCCGTATTCTGGCTCAGGAAAAAGCGCGTAGCCCAGTGCCATGATTTCACCCAGATTATTCTGAGTAGCCATCGGTTGATCAGTGTCGTCCTGTATGACTGGGGCATTTTTATTGGGTAGAGCTATAGCTAGCGTCGCCGAAAACATTGCTTTCAGTTTGCCTGACCAAGCTTCAGGAATAGGACTTCCTGTAATTTGAGCCAGTTTATATACGCGGAAATAATTGTCTATATCTCCCACGTGATAGTGGAAGGAGCGCTCAAATTGAAACCCGTCAGCATTGACTTCCTTTTCTAGGTGCTCGCCTAGGATAGCTATCGCAAAGTCATAGTATTTTTTATTCGTATCAAATTCCGGATACATCATTGAGATTACTGCCAATGCTACCATTCCTTTGGTCTGGTGATTCCCGTAATTGAAGGATTGGTTGGTGTGGTAAAGGACCTCTGCATGATGTAAGAACATACGCATGGCTAGTACCTGGTCTTCGGCCGAGTATTTCTCCGAAGCCAGAAATAAATGATGTGCCAGCACCCAGTTTTCTATTCTATTTCCCCCACGGAAAGCCTCGTAGGCTCCATTTCCATCTTCGATCAATTCTATAGTTCCAGCTTGATAGGCAGAACCTAGGCTTTTCACATGCTCAGTGAAATATGGTAAGTATTCTGCTTTGTCTGAAAGAAAAAAGCTAAATGCTAAATCGCCTGCTTTGTGCTGACGAAATAAATGTCTGATGGCATAGGCATCCATTTGTTTGCCTGCCTTGTTTACAAAAGGTAATCTCCACGAAGTAGAAGCCGAAAAATCACTTGTATGATCTTGCGCGTATTTAAGGTGACTTTTGGCTGCAGAAGGATATATTTCATTGTACTCAGTCATGCGCTGAGGTACATTTTGCCAGTTAAAAAAGAATCTTTCTGCTGCTTTGACTTTGAAATAGGAAGCCAGTTGTTTTATAGCTTCAGTACGACTTCCATCGGTGTAAAGGCTCTTTATTTCTGCAAATCCCGAAATAGAGTCGGGTAATGTTTCAAAAAATGACTCCTCAGAAGGCATAGGATATTCCTTAGTTTCATTCTGAGACATGGCTTTTACAGCTATGAATAAGAAGAGAAAGAAGAGGTAATTCCTAAGATGGTTCATTTGATTTTGGACGGATTGTCCTTGGTTTTCTTTAATGAAAAGACAAAGCGGTGGCTAGTCTTAAGCATATGCTTAAGAAGGATGGCCGATCTGGAAACCCCCATGGTAAACCAGACCGACCGGATCTATCTACATAGGTTTAGTTGCCCTGATTAAATATGTCTACTTCACGCTGAGGTAGTGGAAGCAGTAATTTGTCAGATTGTACTGGACTGATTCCGAAGGTATATTCAGAGTAGAATACTTCGGTTTCATATTGTGTATTTAGCGTTTCCTCGACCATATTATATAATACTAGATCAAACCATCGCTGATTTTCAAAGGCAAATTCCAAGCGACGCTCCAAAAGCAATTTTTCCGTAAAGGCTTGTTTGGAATCTACTTCGGAAATGTCATAACCGTCCAATCCAGCTCTCATACGAACTGTGTTAAGGTAGTCTAGGCCCAAAGATGTATTGCCTGTTTCGTTCAAAGCTTCTGCATACATCAAGAGAATATCTGCAAATCGAATGATTGGAATGTCATTTTCGGCATCGTCGCTGATGCTCACATCATAGAAGAATTTGGATACATATGGATCTGGGACGAAAGCACCACCAGCTCCATTATAGCCTGGTAGGAAAGTGGTATTCAATCTTAGGTCATTTTCGGAGAATTGACTGATCAAGTCATCAGAAGGTCTATTGAAATGATCACCGTCACCGTTGATGACGTAGGACCCACTGTTTTGCGGAGCAAAGTAATTTGCAAATGGCCCACCAATTCCTAGTCCACCAGACTTGAATCTCACTGCGAAAATAATCTCAGCATTCAATTCATTGCTTGTAGAAAATACGCTCGCATACCCATTTTCTCCTACTAATAGACGGGCAGGACTGTTGTCAATGATGTCTTTCAAGATAGGTGCTGCCTCAGCGAATTTCTTTTGAGTACGATATACTTTTGCCAAAAGTGCCTTTGCTGCCCATGAAGTAGCTCGTCCAGCATATTCTGGACCATAAGATGGAGGAAGCATGCTAGCAGCAGCATTCAAGTCACTGATGATGAACTCATACAATTCGTCAGAACTGGAGACGGTCATTTCTTTCGCATCTTGAGCAGATATCCTTGTGTCCACCAGAAATGCTTCTCCAAAGAGTCTTACTAGGTTGAAGTAATGATATGCTCTGATGAATTTGCTTTCTGCCAGTAATTGTTCCTGCAATTCAGGGCTTTCTACATTATCCAGTTTGTCCAAAATAGTGTTCACTCTGGAAATATTCTGATAGGTATCAGCCCAGTAATTGTAGATGTACAAGTGCTCTGAGGTGAACGTCATCAAATCCAATTCACGAAGTGGAATGTAGATGTTTGATGATGTTTGAGAATTGTGAACTCTGGAATTATCAGACCTCAATTCGGTCAATGCCCATTCATTCGTCAAAGGAGCCTGCATACCGTTATAGGCTGCAACCATCGCAGTAGTGAAATCAGAATCTGTCTGATAGAATGAACCCTCTCCGATCTCGGAGATCGGCTGTAGATCTAGCGATAGATCACAACCAGTAAGCATTCCTACTGAAAGGAGAAATGCACATATATTTTTAGAAATATCTTTCATGTTTTTTGGGTTTAAAAGCTAAGATCTACACCTAAAACAAATGCTCTTGGTACTGGGAAAGCACCTCTCTGGTAGCCAGTCACAAGTGGAGATTCGTATGCTCCACTGGTAGATCTCGCTTCTGGATTGATACCTCTGTAGTCTTTAGAGAAGAAATAGAGTGCATTTTGAGCAGATCCATAGATCCTTACATTATTCAATTTGATCTTTTCCGTAAGCGACTGAGGCAAGGTGTATCCTAATACGATGTCACGAACTGAGACATAAGATCCGTCTTCGATCATAAAATCTGTGAACTGCCATCCCATACCATTGGTGCTGTATGGAGTCATGCCATCTCCAGGATGCTCAGGTGAAATCCATCTGTTTTCCACATAATCTCTATTTCCTCTTTTGACCTCATTGTAATGACCATCGCCGTTGAATACGTCGATTCCTTGTACACCTTGAATCAAAATGCTCAAGTCAAAGTTGCCGATATTAAAAGAGTTGGTGATACCCCAAGTGAAGTCTGGGAATGGATTGCCAAGAACTACCCGGTCCTCATCGTCGATCACACCATCTTCATTTGCGTCAAGCAATCTCAAACCTCCTGGTCTGTCCAGACTGTTGCTTGCATTAGAATCAATTTCTTCCTGCGTATTCCAAACACCGATTTGCTTGTACCCAAAGAACTGGATGTACGGCTGACCCACTTGCGCCAAGTAAACCTCGTTTCTCTCACCATAGCTAAGAAGTCTATCTTCACCACTGAATTCGATCAACTTGTTTTTAACTCGGGAGAAGTTGATGGATGTTTGCCATTGGAATTTTGTTTTGTTGATATTGTTAAGGTTAAGTTCCAATTCGAAACCGTTGTTTTCAATTTTTCCAATGTTATTCCAAAACTCAGTATAGCCTGTGAAAGCCAATGTTGGTTGCTTTAACAATAGCTGATCAGTTATAGAATTATAGAATTCTGCTGATAGATTAAATCTGTTTCCAAGGAAGCCCAGATCGACACCAAAATTGTAAGAGAATGTTCTCTCCCAGGTAATAGCTTTGTTTGCCAACGTAGAGCCTGACTGTGCAAGACCGGCATTCAATATTCCCGTGCCAGATCCGAAACTGTAATTTTCAGGATAAAGTCTATTGACTGAAGCATAGTTTTCAATATCATTATTACCAGTGACGCCATAGCTACCTCTGATTTTCAACATGTCAAGAAAAGTGTTTGATTTCAAGAAATTCTCTTCAGTCACTACCCATCCTGCAGACACTGAAGGGAAATATCCCCATCTATTTTCAGGTCCAAAAACTGAGCTACCATCAGCTCTCGCACTGGCAGAGAATAGGTATTTGTTTTTGTAAGCATAAGTTACTCTTGCCAAGTAGGACAATAAGATACTTTCGTCTTTCAAAGTGTATGTGTTGCCCAAATCCAAAACCGTAGCGCCATTTAGCGTAGGCACATAATCTGTTGGAAAATTCGTTCCTACTATGCTTGAATAGGTGTTGGAAACTTTTTGAATGGTGAAACCACCCAATGCTGAGAAGTCATGATCACCCCATGTTTTTGAATAGTTTAGTGTGTTTTCTGAAAGAAGATCTATCCTTAATCTGTTCTCGTACACACCCTGATTAGGATCACCAGCTCTGTTCGTTCCTTCATTTTTATATTCTTCTTGCTCAGTGTAGGTTACATAAGCGCCTTGAGATGCTTTGAAGTAAAAGTTTTCATTGAAATCAACTTGGACATAAGTAGAACCTAAAATTCTGTACGAGTCCTTAGTTCTGGTATCGTTATCACTAATGAACTTTGGGTTATTATTGGAAGTATTCCAAGGTCTAGCTACCACTGATTCCTCTGTGCCATCTGGCAAGGTGTACGTGTAAGTTAGGTTGTTGAAATGTCTTCCATGTGCCCATTCTCCCTCTGGAATACCAGTAAGCGCAGAAGTCTCAGCAGTATGTTTCACAGGCATGAAAGAGGGTGTTCTGAAGTAATCGGTGAAGTTAGATGCAGGAAGAATATTCTTGGTGTATGAAGGATTAATGTTTACACCGACTTTCACCACTTTATTCAATTTCGCATCCATTTTCATTCGGAGGTTGAAACGTTGAAAATCGTTGTTAATTAACATCCCTTTTTCGTCATTGTATCCGCCAGAGATCAGGTAAGTCAACTCTTTTTTACCGCCTGATACTCCAAGCTGATAGCTACTAACTCTACCTTCACGAAGTCCTTCTTCCTGCCAGTCAGCATTGTTTCCAAGTGACCAAGCCGCTTTTTCGTGAATTGTCGGGCCTACGCCGCCTAAGGCTTCCTCAGCCCAAAGCATCTCTACATATTCTGTAGAGGTAAGCATGTCGTGTACTTTGTATGGATTTTTGATACCAGAGAAGACTTTAAAGTTGAAAGAAGGCTTATCTACCACGCCACTTTTAGTGGTGACGATGATCACACCATTTGCTCCTCTTGATCCATAGATCGCTGCGGATGCTGCATCTTTCAATACCTCAATAGATTCGATGTCATTAGGATTGATGAATGAAAGACCATCAGTAGTAGGGTAGCCATCGACTACTACAAGTGGTTCATTACTTGCTCCGATAGAAGCATTGCCACGAATTCTGATCGAAGGAGATACACCAGCTTCAGAGGTTACATTCTGAATTTGTACACCTGCTATTTTTCCTTGGAGAGCCTGATCTGCTTGCTGGATAGGAAGATCTCCTAGCGTTTTATTCTGTAATTTGGATACTGCACCAGTTAGGTGAGACTTCTTTTGCGTGCCATAACCTACTACAACAATTTCTTCTAGTTGTTTCAAGTCTTCTGAAAGCGTAATCGCAAGTTGACTTTGATTTCCGACTAGGACTTCCGAAGTAGTATATCCTATGAATGAAAAGATTAATGTGTCGGTTGGTTTTGCAGTAATTCGGAAATTTCCGTCAGAATCTGATACTGTTGCAGTGGTTGTTCCTTTTACCAGGATATTCACTCCTGGAATATAAAGACCTTGGTCATCGATGATTTGACCGGTAACTGTGGAGGCCGATTCACTTTGGAAGGCCAAGACATGGGCAGTATTGCTCAGAAGTAGGCAAATACATATTGATACTATTCTTAGATAAATCACCTGCCCATTCCAAATTTTATTAGGTAATGGTTGTCTCATTTTTGGGTTTTGTTTAGAAAATTTCTTTGTAGGAGACCAGGGATAGTAAGTGATTTAATAGATAGCTATTTTTGTGTAAATTTGGCTATCCATTAGGGAGACTACGGTTAGGACCTCGACAATCTTTATACAGTAGTACTTAATATTCCTGATGTGAAATTTGGTGGATTCTGTCCACCATTTTTTTTACCATAGGCTACTCATTTTTTATTTATGATTTCAGATAGGTGGTTTTTCATGGCGAATTCTGCCATTGTTGTGTCTTGATTAATGATATGGGTAAGGATTTCTTTATGCTCCTGCAAAGCCCCAAATGGCTTGCCTCCACCACAGACATTATGCTTAGTGAAATGTGTCAGAATATCAGGAGTGACGATAAGCATCAGCGATTTGAGCACATTGTTTTTACTGGCTTCAGCGATTTTGATGTGAAAAAGTAAATCCTCATCTATAGCCTGTGCTCCTGATTTTACTTTGGCTTCGTAGAGATCTAATGCTTCCTGTAGCGCTTCAATATCTTCCTCAGTCCGTCGCTCTGCTGCGAGCCTCACTGTTTGAGATTCAAGAATCAATCGGGTCTCTATCAAGGAATGAAAATCACTTCCTTCCATTTTCAGGACATCAGAGATCAATCCTTCTAAGGCTGTGATTCCCAGACCTGCGATGATAGTTCCGCTTTGCGGGTGGGTTTTGACTATGCCGTAAAACTCAAGTTTCTTAATAGCCTCTCTGACGTAAGTTCTGCTGATGCCAAGTTTTTCGGAAAGTTTGCGCTCAGGAGGAAGCTTGTCACCCGCGTTAAGCTCGCCTGAAATAATCAAATCTCTTATTTGACTGATAATAATATCTACAGGATGATCAAGCTTGATTGTTTTAAAATTACTTAAGGTTTCCATGGGCTTAAATTGGTTGACCAATAATTGGTTGACCAATTTTAAACAAAAAAATCTGTGTTCCAAAAAAATGTTAAACTTTTTTTACAAACTCATTCTGAGCGAGATAGAGATTTCTCTAAATTAAAAAATTTGGCTTTGCTGTTTGTTGAGTATCAATCTGTACTTACAATTCCTGTTAAGGCAGGATTTTATAAATTTTGCCTTCTGTTTTACTCATAATATAAATGTTGTTATCAGCATCCTGCCCGAATTTTAGATCTACTCTGTCATTTTGGACTAATTCTAAAAGGGTCATTTCTTTTCCTTCGAAAACCACTCCCCAGCTTTGTACGTTCATTTTGCCCAGATCCTTGAGGTCTGTGAAAAAGAGTCTTCCTGAAAGGATATCACCGAAAATAAACTTCCCTTTCAGTTCTCCATAGGGCATTTCATATCCTGCGAATATAGCCGCCAGTTCGTCATGATCGAGCTGGACTTCCGGATAAGTCACTCCAAAATTCCCGTCATCTTCATTCAACGCAAAAATCTCATTAAACTTACCATAAGGATTAATGATAAATCGACCTTCCCGAATCGGCCAACCATAAAATTTGCCTGGTTCTATTCTATTTAACTCTTCCACTGAATGTTGACCTATATCTGTGGCAAACATATTTCCATCAGCATCCCAGAACACACGATTGGGATTTCGGAATCCATAAGCATACACTTCTCCAGCTTTTCCCTCTTCTTCTGCAAAAGGATTGCCTGGCGGAATTCCATATTTACCATTTGGGCTGTTATTACCTTGTGGATCAATTCTTAGAATACTACTATAAACTAGAGCGCCCCTGCTATCGGAGAAATAGGCTGCCCGCTGTTCAGTCAGTCCTCCATCCCCAAAGCCAATATATAGCAATCCATAATCCTCATCGCCTTTTTTTGCGTGGGGATTGAATGTCAGTTCCTGCATCCCATGAGCCTGTGTAGGGATATCAATCCGAAGCAATTCCCTGTCAGTTCCTTTAAATACGGCAGCTGTCGGATCCTCAGCTTTCCACTCCGTTACTACCCACTGCATGAAAACTCGAATGGTGTCAGAATAACCATAATCGGCAATTTGTGATCCACCCGCATCTGTATGTGCAGTATAGAAAATCCCATTTTGATCAAATTCCGGGTGGAAAGTAAAACTTGCCAAGCCAGTAGCCCATCCAGGTTTGCTCACGAGGTCAGATTTATACTCAGTGATTGGAAGGTAGAGGTTTGGCTTTCCATCGATCAACTCATATAATCCGACCCGTTGATCGTTGATAAATAAGCGTCCAGAATTTCGCTCAGGCTCCATTTTGGTCATTTTGGCCAAAGGTGCTTTTGAATCTGAAGCAGGAAGCTGCGCAAAATATTCTATCTCTAGTCGAACACCTGAATCAGGAATGCTATCAGAAATAGGATCTTTCAAGCCAACCATCGGAACGGTGTCAGGAAGTGCTGCAAATGTGTGGAGGTAACTTAAAACTGCGTCAAGCTCCTTCTCGGTGAAACTTTCAAAAGGAGGCATAATTGCCTTATACTGCTCTAGCATGGTCACCCCACGCGGATCGCCAGAACGGATTACTTCCGAAGGATTTTTAATGAAATTTCTTATCCACTCGGTTTCTATGGTATGTGTTAAACCACTTAAATTCGGTCCTATACCATTTTGGTCAAAACTATGACAAGTGCTGCAATTTGCTTCAAAGAGTGATTTGCCAACTTTCACCTGTTCGGAATCTGTGCTGATGGAGCTACCAAACTCGCTTTTCTGAGAACAAGAGAAAAATGCCAGACTGAATAAAAGAAGGAGGAATATCGGTTTTTTCATTAGTGCTAAGTTGTGGGTTTTGCATAACTGCACCAAATAAAAAAGTATAATTGGTCAATCTATCCTGTAATGTCTTTGGTATGGAGATATTTTGCAGAATAAGTACTAGATGAGGTTTATTTTAAGCATTTAGTGAAATCCGAAAGGTAGTGCCTTCTGCAGGCGCGCTTTCTACTTCTATTGTACCTCCCAAACCAGTAACATGATTGTACACTAAGTAGAGGCCTATTCCTGTACTATCTTTTTTTGAATGAAAAGACTGCTGAAAGCCAAATAGTTTATTTCCTACTTTTTCCAAATCAAAACCCAGCCCATTGTCAGTAAAGGACAGTTCAATTTTATCTTCTACCTGTTTAGCGGAAATCGAAATTATTGGTGCTAGTCCCGGTTTTTTATATTTGATGGAATTGGTAATTAGATTTAAAAATACACTTTCCAGGTAGTTTGGGTTTGACTTAATTATTGGGACTTCTTTGAAATCTGTTTTTATCGTAGCAGCGGAATTTTTCAGAAGCGTACCAATTGATTTGGTTACGTTTTTCACGATTTTTTTGAGGTCTACCTCATGCATCGGAATAAAAAGCGATTGTTTGTCTCTAAGTTCCTTGGAATAGAAATTAAGCTTTTCTCTTAGATCTTCACAACACATTTTGAATGCATCCATCAGCTCTAACGTATCCGAATCTGTGATTTTTGAAAAATCTATCAATTCATAAATTGAAAGAAGATTATTCACTGGTGACCGAAGATCATGAGAGGTCATGTGGCCGATATGACGAAGGTCTTTGTTAATTTCCGTAAGGTTGGTGAGTAGCGTATTTCTATCTGCTTCCAACTCTTTTTTTTGCGTAATCACTTTTGCGATGGCAAAGACCAATTGGGAATCTTCTACTGGGTGCGAAGTCCAGGAAAGCCAAACTGTTTCGCCTGATTTGGAAACGTACCTGTTTTCAAAATTGGATAGAGGAGTTGATTTTAATAATTCTCTTCTTACTCCTGCGGTTAATTCTTTGTCATCATGAAAAATGAAATGTGAAATTGGAGTGGTATACAATTCCTCATAGGAATAACCTAAAACCTCTTGGACTGCTGGGTTTACTTTTTTAAAGTATCCATCAAAGCCTGCAATGCAAACTAAGTCTGATGTTAAATTAAAAAAAATATCATACTGTGAACTAGCTGAATCCATGAAAATGAGCGTGGGTGACCTCAGAATTGCGCTGAATCGTTAGGCGAGGATAATCAAAAAACCATTAAAATGAAAAAAAACTCAGCTTATAACCTAAAAAAAGTTGGCTATCAATAATTTGATAGCCACTGAACTTCCTTTAACCTTCCAATGTGAAAGTCTCATCTTCTAAGTAATTAGGATATATTTTTCTATGTTGCTTTTTCACCTCTGTGATTAGTGCTTGACGAAATTCATTTACATTTTCTCCGCTGGCAGCGCACATAAACACAGGTGGAATTCCAGTTTTCTTTCCATAAGCTTCAGCCAAAGCATCAAAATCTACAAAACTTGCTTCTTCCAGCTCCAGTTCAGTCATTTTCATGCTTTCTTCCTCACTAGGCATGGTTTCTACCAAATCGATTTTATTGAAAACCAGTAATATTGGCTTGTCTCCTGCTTTGATCTCGCTCAATGTCTGAGTAACTACGGCTATGTGATCTTCGAAATGAGGGTGGGAAATATCCACCACATGTACGAGTAAATCTGCCTCTCTAATCTCATCCAAGGTTGACTTAAACGCTGCGATCAGGTGAGTTGGTAGTTTCCGAATGAATCCCACCGTATCAGAAAGCAAAAAAGGCACGTTCTCCAGAACTACTTTTCTTACCGTGGAGTCTACAGTTGCGAAAAGCTTATTCTCAGCCAGGATATTTGTCTTGGTGATCAGGTTCATCAAGGTGCTCTTACCCACATTCGTATAGCCTACCACTGCCACCCGGACGATTCCTTTTCTTCCTTTTCGCTGGGTTTCTCCCTGTTTTTCTATCTCGCGAAGTTTTTCTTTGAGGAGTGTTATTCTTCCCCGGATATCACGCTTATCTGTTTCGATTTCCTTTTCACCTGCTCCACCTCGCGTGGTTGTCCCACCTCGCTGTCGCTCCAAGTGAGTCCACATGTTAGTCAATCGAGGAAGTAAATATTGGAAGCGTGCTAGTTCTACTTGGGTTTTGGCCTGGGCAGTTTGGGCTCTTTGGAGGAAAATATCCAGAATAAGTAGTGATCTATCGTAGATGGTTACCTTCAATTCATTCTCCAAATTTCGCATTTGTGAAGGGGAAAGATCATCATCGAAAATGACCATATCCACTTCGAAATGCTTGATATAAGCTTGAATCTCCTCGAGTTTACCTGAGCCTACGAATGTCTTGATATCCGGCTTTTCCATTTTTTGGGTAAAGCGATATACCGTCCTTGGCCCCAGTGTTTCAGTCAGAAATGCTAATTCATCCAAGTATTCCTCAGTTTGTATTTCAGTTTGGTACTGGCGAACAACACTGACCAAAATAGCAGTTTCCTCTTTTGGTGCTGTTTCGTGAAGTTTTTGAAGTTTGCGGGAATGTTTACTCATAAGTTGAATTCTATCTCAAAACAATGCAAAAGGCTAAAATTTAGTTTCCTAATTTCTTAGAAATGGCTTTTTCGAGGAATGTTTTGTCGAATTGTTGAACATGATGGCGCAAAGTTCGACATATTTCCTTAGAATTGATTAGGATAGTGTTCAGTCTGTTGGTTATTTTGCCATTTAATGCCGTAATCAAATCTACTAATGGCCCAAATTATAAAAGCGCCCATTTCTGGTGTTTTAGAGATATTTCCGAAAATTTTTGAAGATCAAAGAGGTTATTTCTTTGAGTCCTATCGAGCTGATTGGTTGACCTCCGCAGGTGTGGATCATGGCTGGGTGCAGGACAATCAAAGTTTCTCCCAAAAAGGGACCGTTCGTGGACTTCATTTTCAGCGAGGTGAATTTGCTCAGGCGAAGTTGGTACGTGTAATCCAAGGGAAAGTCTTGGATGTGGTGGTAGATTTGAGAAAAGGTTCACCCTCCTTTGGAGAACTTTATTCCACTATTCTGGATTCGGGTAGAAATAACTTAATGTATGTTCCTCCAGGTTTTGCGCATGGGTTTTCCGTGTTAGAGGATTCTATTTTCGCCTACAAATGTTCCAATTATTACAATAAACAGAGTGAAGGTGGGATTCTATGGAATGATCCTGCTTTGGAGATTGACTGGAAAGTAGAAGCGCCAATTACCTCTGAGAAAGATGCCGATTGGCCTACTTTGGAAAAATTTAGGACTAGTGAAGGAGGTTTATAATGGGGATTTTAGATCTTTTTAAAAGAAAGCCAGAAGTACAGGAAGACTTTGATTTGAGTTGGTTGGAAGTGGATATGCACTCCCACTTGATTCCTGGAATCGACGATGGATCAAAGACCATGGAGGAATCACTTCATTTGATCAAGAGACTTTCAGATTACGGTTTGCGTAAAATTATCACCACGCCACACATCATGTCGGAGTATTACCGCAATACTCCTGAGATCATTAATATGGGCCTGGAGGATCTGCGAAAGGCTGTGAAAAGAGAAGGGATTTCCATAGAAATAGAGGCCGCGGCCGAATACTATATGGATGAGATTTTCTTGGAAAAAATCAAAGACGGGGAGGAAGTATTAACATTTGGAGATAATTATATCTTGGTAGAGACAGGGTTTATCAACAAGCCCCAAATGCTACTTGACATTATCTTTCAATTGGAAATGGCAGGGTATCGTCCGATTCTTGCTCACCCGGAACGCTATCAATACTTAATAGGTGACAAGGGGCTACTCCAGGATTTGACCGATCGACGGATACTTTTCCAAGTCAACTTATTGTCTTTAACTGGCTTTTATTCTAAACCAGTGAAAGATTTTGGGGAGATGTTGGTAGAAGCCGGTCTGGTACGATTTTTTGGAACTGATTGCCACAACCCGCGCTATTTGGATATGATGGAGAGTTTGCCAAAGTCAAAATTGTACCCCAAAATCAAACAACTTGAGCTGCTTAACACTTCTCTTTGATTGGGAGCGAACTCGATGAAAATTCTTATTACAGGTATTACAGGTCTATTTGGGAGCTATTTGGCTAGGGAGTTTTCTGCGCTGGGGGAGATTCATGGATTTCGCAGAGCGAACTCATCTCTTCGACTGCTAGAGGGAATTACATTTCCGATTACTTGGCATGAAGGCGAGCTTTTTGACATGGATTCATTGGAATCTGCTATGGAAGGAATAGATCTAATCATCCATGCTGCAGGAAAAGTGTCTTTTGATGCGAATGATGGGGATAGTTTGGATCACATCAATGTAGGAGGCACTACCAATCTTGTAAATGCGATGCTTAACGTAGGTGCAAAAAAGCTTGTTCACATAAGCTCTGTTGCGGCGATCGGCAGAAGTCCTGAATTAGCTATTTTGGATGAAAAATATAAATGGGTGGAGTCTCCTTTGAATACGGATTATGGAATTTCTAAATACCTAGCGGAGTTGGAAGCGTGGAGAGGAGAGCAAGAAGGGATTGACCTGATCGTGGTAAATCCTTCTATCTTATTAGGGAAAGTTACTGATGAGCGAAGCTCATCTGATATTTATCAGTACGTAATGGAAGGTAATTCCTATTACCCGAAAGGAGATTTGAATTACATTGATGTGCGGGATGCTGCAAGCCAAGTCCGACAATTGGTAGAAAAAGATGCCTGGGGAGAACGTTTTATTTTAAATAAGGAGCGAATTTCTTACAAAGAATTTTTCGAGAGAATGGCAGCAGCATTTGGAAAAAAAGCTCCAAACAAATCCGTGAGCCCTTTGATGCTTCACGTTGCAGTGTTTTTCAATACAATTTTCAGGAGGATAGGAATGAGCAAAAGCCCTTTGAATAAGAAAACAGCAATGATTTCTCAACAAAAAGTTTTTTTCGATAACTCGAAAGTGAACAAGCTGCTTAAACCGAACTATTTTACCTTGGATGAAACCTTAGATTGGTCAAAGTAAACTTATTTTTGATTGCTTTCGTTTCTTCTCCAAGCCTCCTGAAGAGACACAATTAGATCTCTGATTGAGGAAAATAAAAATTAACAAATCGAGTCTTTGAGAGACCAATTTTATTGGTAACTTAAATAAACCATAACGCATCCTAATGACCGGAGACCACGATCACGATTGGGAAAATGACAAGAAGCTGGTAGAGCGATTTGAAAATTCCCTACAATCCAATCTGGACCTTTATTTTGAAGAGGAAGAATTGGAGGATATCATCCGATTTTATTTCGATCAGCAGAAATTTCTGAAGGCATTGCGCGCTTCTGAATTTTCTTTGGAACGATTTCCTTTTTCTGTAGAAATAAAACTTCTAAAAGCTCAGTGCTTGATTTTCAATGATGAATTGGAAGAAGGTCTGGACATCTTGGAAAACATCAATAACATTTCTCCGAACAACGAAGAGATTATTCTGGCTTTGGCAAATGCCCATATTCTTGCTGGAACGCCTAAGGAAGGAATCGAAATATTGGAAAATTTCTTGCCTTTGGCAGAGGATAAGGCTGAGGTATTTTATTCCTTAGGCAATCTGTATCGCGTCCAGAATAACAACGAGAAGGCTAGCTATTACTTCAAAGAAGCTGTAAAAAACCGTATCAATCACGAAGATGCGCTTTTTCAGTTGGCAATGATCACTGAAGAAGAGGGATCCTTTGATGAGATTTTGGATTTCTATCAGGAATTCATTGATCAGGATCCATACTCTGCTGGAGCTTGGTACAACTTAGGCGTGGTTTACAACCGTCTTGGCCGATTTGAAGAAGCGATCAAAGCCTATGATTATGCCATTTTGATCGATGATGCGTTTGCATCGGCTTACTTTAATCTTGGCAATGCGCTGATGAATACGCAGCAGTATGAGCTAGCCTTGGAAGCTTATCAAAATACGATTAATTGTGAAGGGGCCAATGCTGAAAACTGCTGCTACATGGGTGCTGCCTATGAAAAGCTCGAAAAAATAGACGAGGCGTTTAAGTACTTTAAGAAGTCCGCGAAATTCGACGAAGAGTATGACGATGCTTGGTTCGGACTAGGAATGTGCATGCTGAAGAAGGAAAAATTCTTTGAAGCGATACATTATTTCAAAAAAGCATTAAATCTTACAAAAGAAAATTCTAATTATTGGGTAGGTCTTGCCGATGCTGAATTTAATTTGGGGAACATGCAGGCAAGCTCTGAAGCATACGAAGAAGCGATCAATTTGGAACCTGGGATTCTGGAAACCTATGTGAATCTGGCACTTATCTATTTTGAGCAAAACCGTTTTGAGGAAGCTATTGACGTGACGCGCGAGGGGATTGAAGAAATGCCAGAAGAGGCTGAGCTTTATTACCGCCTAGTCGTGTACCTAATCAAAATGGGCAATTACAAAGAGGCGTTTTCATTTTTGGAAAATGGGTTAACTTTGAACTTCGAAAAGCATACGATCATGTATGATTTGATGCCGGAGCTGAAACAGCAGAAGGCCTTATACAAGATTATTGCCCAATATCGAGAAGAAAATCTCGAGTCTTAACATTAAAACCTCGCTAATGAATTATGAGCTGAATAATATCCCCGTTCGGACTGAAAAGCCACGAACCAAAGGATTTACCATGGCCATGGACAAAGGCCTAAGCCTACGCGCCACAGAAGATTTTGTTGAAAGTTGTTCCGATTTCGTTGATATCGTGAAGCTGGGTTGGGCGACATCTTATGTGACCAAAAACCTCAATGAAAAACTTGCCATCTATAAAGAAGCAGGAATTCCTGTTTATTTAGGAGGAACACTTTTCGAAGCTTTTATTGTAAGAGGACAATTTGATGATTACAGAAAAGTTTTGGATAAATATGATCTCTCGTTCGCTGAGGTATCAGATGGATCAATTTCTTTAAATCATGATAAGAAGTGTGAATACATAGCTACACTAGCCAAGCAAGTTACGGTACTATCCGAAGTTGGATCCAAAGATGCCGCCAAGATTATTCCTCCATATAAGTGGATTGAGCAGATGCAAACAGAATTGGATGCCGGTGCTTGGAAAGTAATCGGTGAAGCTAGAGAAGGCGGAAACGTAGGTCTTTTCAGAGATTCTGGAGAAGTAAGACAAGGATTAGTGGAAGAAATTCTAACTCAAATCCCTGAAGAAAGAATCATCTGGGAAGCTCCTATCAAATCTCAGCAGGTTTGGTTTATCAAGCTGATCGGTGCCAATGTAAACCTTGGAAATATCAGCCCTTCGGAAGTGATTCCGTTGGAGACTATCCGATTGGGATTGAGAGGTGATACTTTCGATCACTTTCTCGGAGAAATCAAATTGTAATACTACTCAACTCATTACAGGCTGATTGGAATATTCCGATCAGCCTTTATTTTTGACCAATGGATTCTATTAGAAAATACATACTCACTTACCTGAAAGGAATGGGTATGGGAGCTGCAGACATAGTACCGGGTGTTTCCGGTGGATCAATTGCATTGATCACAGGCATCTATGAAGAGTTACTGGACAGTATCAATTCCTTCAATGGCGATAGCCTGAAGTTGCTGCTCAAGTTCGAGTTCAAAGCATTCTTTCAAGCAGTGAATGGAGCCTTTTTACTTAGTCTTTTCCTTGGGATCATGACGAGTATTTTTTCCCTTTCGAAATTAATTACCTATTTAATGGCTGAGCATCCTATTCCTCTCTGGTCATTTTTCTGTGGGTTGATATTAGTGAGTGCGTTTTTGATTTTGAAGGACATCAAGAAATGGAGCTTGGGTGTAGTGATCGCCTTGGTGATTGGTACAGTAGCAGCCTATTTCATTACAGAATTACCTCCTACTAGTAGCCCAGACGCGCTTTGGTTTACATTTGTAGCTGGGGCCATTGCAATTTGCGCGATGATTCTTCCTGGAATTAGTGGAAGTTTTATTTTATTAATTCTGGGAAAATATGAGTCAGTTCTTCATGCAGTTTCAGAGCGAGATTTTGTTACTCTAGCTGTTTTTGCTTTGGGATGTATTGTTGGTTTATTGTCTTTCAGTCGTGTTATTTCTTGGTTGCTCAAGCATTATTATTCCATTACCATAGGATTGCTTTCAGGCTTCATGCTAGGGTCTATCAACAAACTTTGGCCTTGGAAAATTGTCACAGCTTACCGCACATCTTCCAGTGGAGAGGAAAAACCTTTTCTGACGAAAAACCTGTTTCCTAGTGAGTATCTAGACCAAACAGGTTTTGAGCCAAAGTTGATGATCGCATTAGCGGCCTTTGCTTTCGGAATCATTTTAGTACTGGGAATTGAGCGCCTAGCGGCATATTTGAAGAAATCATGAGGAAATTCGGTTTGATAGGTCATCCACTTACACACTCTTTTTCAAAGAAATATTTTACTGAGAAATTTGAGAAGGAAGGAATTACAGACTGTTCCTATGAATTATACGACATACCGAATGCGCGTGACCTCGAGGATATTCTAAGTGAAAATCCAGATATCGAAGGCATCAATGTCACTATTCCGCACAAGGAGGATGTGATTGCCTTGATGGATGATCTGGAAGAAGCCTGTGAGGAGATCGGCGCGGTAAATTGCATTCATATTCAGGATGGAATTCGCACAGGTTATAATACAGATTATATTGGATTCAAAAATTCGCTTTCACCTTGGCTTGGTGGAGTTAAACTCAAGGCCTTGATTTTGGGAACAGGCGGAGCATCAAAAGCAATCAAGCAGGCGTTGATAGATTTGGATATTGATTTTCTGAATGTATCCCGCTCAGAAGATGAAGATCAAATTACTTACGGTGACCTAGCTTCCAACCCTGAGATCATGAAGACTCATCACCTAATCGTAAATACTACCCCTCTCGGTACTTTTCCTAATGAGGAAGGGATGCCTGCTATTCCGTTGGATCAGTTTTCTCCTTCACATTTTGTGTATGATTTGGTCTATAATCCTCCGGTGACTACGTTGATGAAAGCTTGTTTGGATGCTGGAGGCAAAGCTAAGAATGGCCACGAAATGCTAATTTTGCAGGCTGAAGCCTCTTGGGAGATCTGGAGTTCGTAAAAGCTGGAAGACCGATGAGTGGAGACCGATGTAGCGTCAATTGAAGTCGTGAATATTCCTGAATTAAGAATTGGTCACAATTTTGTAAATTTGATACACTATGACTTATCAAGTAGAAATTTTGAATCCAAAGGGCGAAAAACTGTTAAGAGATCTTGCTGAAAAGAATCTTATTTCCATTGCTGACTCTTCAAATGACCCCTTTATGGCTTCCGTGGATAGACTTAGAAAAAAAGCCGCATCTAATCCGCCGACTTTAGATGAGATAACTAGGGAAGTTGAGGCTGTGAGAACTAAACGCTATGCCAAAGGGAAAGCATAGAGTTATTTTTGATACCAATATTTGGGTGAGTTTTCTTTTAACCAAGGATTTTTCCGAAGTTGATCAACTGATTAAAGATGACAAACTCACTTTGCTTTTTAACCAAGAACTTTTGGATGAATTCTTAGAAGTAGCCCAAAGACCTAAATTCAAAAAATACTTTTCAAAAACAGATCTTCAGAGTCTTATTTCAAAAATCAGTACAAAAGCTGAATTTGTTTTGGTTACAACCTCTATTGAATTGTGTCGCGACCCTAAAGATAATTTTCTTTTATCCTTGGCAAAGGACGGGAGAGCATCACACTTAATAACAGGGGATAAGGATTTATTGGTTTTAGAAAAACTGAATCAAACAGAAATCTTAACTAGTAGCGAGTATTTTGCTCAAAAATGATCATATAAGTTTCATTCAATGATTAATTATGGCGTTTGCCACAATTAAAGACTCTTTGATTTTTTGCAGACAAACAAACTATTCAACCATGAAAAAAGCCATCCTAATCATCCAGTGTTCCGATCAAAAAGGAATCGTAGCCGAAGTTTCCAAGTTTTTGTACACCTACAATGGAAATATACTTGAGGTAGATCAGCACGTGGATGAGAATCTGGGTATGTTTTTCATGCGTGCTGCTTGGGAATTAGATTCTTTCTCGTTGGGTAAAGATGAGATTTCTGAATGTTTTAAAGCTGAAGTTGGAGAGCGATTTCAGATGGAATTCAAGCTTCATTTCAATTTCCCTAAGCCAAGAATGGCGATTTTCGTTAGCAAGCTTTCTCATTGCTTGTTTGATATTTTGGGAAGACACTATGCAGGACAGCTTGAGGTTGATATTCCTTTGGTCGTTTCCAATCATCCTAATTTGAAGCAAGTTGTGGAGGCCTTCGGGATTCCATTTCACCACATTCCTATTACTTCCGAGACCAAAGCTGCCGCTGAGGCCAATCAGTTGGAATTGATGAAGGCAAATCAAATTGACTTCGTGGTGTTAGCAAGGTACATGCAGATTTTATCTCCTGAGTTTATCAAGCACTTTCCCAATCGCATTATTAATATTCATCATTCATTTTTGCCAGCATTCGTCGGAGCAAAACCTTACCATGCTGCCTATGAGCGGGGGGTGAAAATCATTGGAGCTACAGCACATTACGTGACTGAAGAATTAGATGCTGGCCCTATCATAGAGCAGGAAGTTGCACGTGTGAGGCATCACAATACCGTGGCGGAACTCGTGCAGATCGGTCAGGACGTGGAGAAAGTGGTACTTTCCAAGGCGATCAAATATCACGTAGACCGTAAGGTGATGCCGATCAATAACAAGACCGTTATATTTTATTAAGGAATTATTTTTCTTGGAATTTCTTTCGGCAATCTGGTAAGCATTTCATAATTCACTTGTTGCGTAGATTCTGAAAAAGAGGCAACTGTTATTTCCTTTCCGCCTTGCTTTCCTATCAAGATCACCTCATCTCCGACTTTTAGATCTTTAAGTTTGCTTACATTCACGGCGATAGCATTCATGGTGACGGTGCCCACCACCTGGCAATATTGTCCTTTGATCAGCACCATCCCTTGATTGCTCAGCAGACGGCTATATCCGTGTCCATAGCCCACGGGCACGATTGCCATCCGTATATTTTCTAGCGCCATGTAGCTGTTTCCATAGCCTACAAACTCGCCGGTTTTCACTGACTTCAGGCTCATGATAGTACTTTTCCAAGTGATCAGCCTTCTCAAAGGATTCTTATTTCCTTTAGGAAGTGAGTTTAGCTTCGCAAAAAAAGTCTCTTTGGTAGGCCAAAATCCATATCCAGCTATTCCTATTCTTACCATGTCCATGATAGTTTCAGGGAAAATCAGTGTAGCTGCAGAACAGGCTGTGTGGTAGGTTTTGAATGTGATTCCTTGTTCATTGAAAAAGTCCTTGAATTCATGATATCGGGTAATTTGATTTTTTACCCTGACGAAATTGCTCACTGACTCAGCACCCGCATAATGTGTACAAAGACCTTCCATTGAAATCAGTTCATAATTTTCTTGAAGAATGCCTGCGAGCTTCTCACGATGAACCCAATCAAAACCTGTTCTATGAAATCCAGTCTCTATTTCAATATGTACTTTCGCAGCGATGCCAGTTTGCTTCGAAATAGCGATAGCTTTCTGGAGTCTTTCAAAATCAAAAACGTAAAAGCTGATTCCTTTTCGGATCAATTCTTCCAACTCCTCTAAGTGGAGCATCCCTAAAATCATTATTTCCGACCCTTTTTTTGATTTTTCCCATACTTCCCAAGCTTCATCCGAACTGAACGTACTGAAATGGCGGATTCCGGCTTTTTCTGCGATTTCTACCATTTGGGAAATCCCGTGCCCGTAGGCATTTCCTTTAACTACGGCAGATATGATAGGCTCAGGGCCGATTTCTGAGCGAATGTATCTGATGTTTTGTCTGTAAGCTTTTGCACTGATTTCAAGGGTGGATGTTGCAATCATTTTATTCTGTCAATTGAAGTCAGAAATTAAGTCACTCTGCCTCCTAATCCCAACTCTTGATTAATTTTATTCACCTAAATTGACACAAATGAAAAAGACCTTTCAAGTTTCCGATCAAAAATCCCGCTGTCCTTGGTGTCTGGGTTTCGAAGAATATGTAGCCTATCACGATACCGAATGGGGTGTTCCGGTTTGGGATGATCAGATTCACTTCGAGTTTTTAATTCTTGAATCAGCCCAGGCAGGATTGAGTTGGGCCACGATTTTGAAAAAGAGAGAGGGGTATCGCAAAGCTTTTGCAGACTTTGATTACAAAGTCGTGGCGGAATTTCCAGAGAGTTATGTGCAGGAATTGCTACAAGATCCTGGCATAATCAGAAATGTGCTGAAAATCCGTGCTGCGATCAACAACGCTAAACGCTTCATGGAAGTGCAGCAGGAATTTGGTTCTTTTTCCAAGTACATTTGGGGGTTTGTCGGAGGAAAGCCGATTAAAAATCGCTTATCCTCTATGTCTGAAGCACAAGCCACCACCAAAGAATCTGATTTGCTAGCCAAAGATCTGAAGAAGCGTGGGTTTAAATTCCTGGGAAGCACTACTGTCTACGCACACATGCAGGCCACGGGTCTATTCAATGATCACTTGGAGTCTTGCTTCCGATTTGAAGAGGTTTGAATTATACAAAAGCAAAGAATACCAACCACACTAGGAATAGTAATGGCAGTAAGATCGGCAGAGAGAATCGTATGATGTAGCCGAAGAATGATGGCATTTTAACACCATTTTGCTCTGCAATGGACTTCACCATAAAGTTAGGTCCATTTCCAATATAGGTCATAGCTCCGAAGAATACTGAAGCAATTGCGATTGCCATTAATTCAAAGGCAGAATCATGATAACCATCCGCCGCAAACTGGCGCACTTCTTCGATATTGCTAATCGATGCGCCTTTGGAAGCCATCGCTGCTGCAAGGAAGTTGAGGTAGGTAGGGGCATTGTCTAGGAAACCGGAAAGTATACCCGTTCCCCAATACAATGTATTATGTGTGATCATTGCTGCACCCTCTGGAGATTTTGCAAAGGCGCCTACGAGCTCTAAGGCTGGCATCATAGTACCAAATATTCCTACGAAGATAAATGCTACTTCTCTAATAGGCTCGAAGTTAAATTCATTGCCTTTGATGGCTCTCTGGTCAGCAAATCGGTAAGACAAGAAAGCTACCGAAAGCATAATGATCTCACGGATATAGGAGAATTTCTGTCCATCATAAACGATAGCTGGAACTCCTTCGATAACGTTTGGATCGAGGAATACTGAGCAAATTATGATGAATAACCAGCCAAAATTCTTCATTCCAATTAAGGAAAGTTTATTGGTATAAGTGGTTTCTTCTAGCTCAGAATCATCGTTTGCTCTACCGAGTTTTTTATCTATAAAGTAGAATGCTGCTGCTAGTGCTGCTAACGCAAATATCCACGCTGGCCAGTTATGCTCTAAAGTCCAGAAGAATGGAATACCTTTCAAGAAACCCAAGAACAATGGAGGATCGCCGATCGGTGTCAATGACCCACCGATATTACTTACCATAAAAATGAAGAATATGATATGGTAGGCCTGAATATTTCCCTTATTAAGTCTGATAAATGGTCTGATCAAAAGCATGGAAGCCCCTGTTGTTCCGATCAGATTGGAGATCAGCGCTCCGATTACCAGTAAAGTTACGTTTGCAAAAGGGGTAGCCTTTTTATCTATCTCAATCAATATCCCTCCTGAAGCGATATACAAAGAGGCTAAAAGGGCTATAAATTGAATGTATTCTGCCATCGCGTGAACGGGGGCATGTACATTGCCTAGAATAAATAAATAGTAGAAGACGACTAGCAATGCTAGCCCGATGGCAATTTTAGGATAATTTTTGTGCCAAAAATGCTCATAAAACAGAGGGCCTGTGGCAATCATCAATAGCAAAGCCACAAATGGGATGACTAACCATAGCGGTGCAGTGTGATGATCTTCGGCCTCTGCTTCTATCGCATTTTCTCCATGCGTGGTGGCCTGGTCAGCATTACCATGGTCTGCTTGAGCTAAGTATACTTGCTCAGTATCATTATTTTGTGCGACTGCATATTGGGCATTTAGTCCGCCAAAAAATAATATTCCGAAAAGTAAGGAGAAACTTAAGATAAAACTCTTCATTAGGCTTATAGGGTATACTGGGTGTTCTTTTCGGTTAATTTAAGCAAATTATTGGTTGCTGGTAATCAGATTGGGCTTCTGCTAAACTACAGATTTTGCCCGATACAGCACAATCAATATTTGCCATACTGATGGAATTAATCAAAAATTAACTCCATCAGCGCAAAGGCAATGTATACTTTTACACGAGTTGTGCTAAAGCTATACTAAAGGAGGTTTCAGCTAGTTTAACTTTTTGGCTATTGGCGGCATGTACATTTTTCAATGCATTTTCGATAGTCTCACTGACGTCTGAAAATATTGCCATATCGGTAACTTCAGCATTGTCACTCATTAGGTAGGCGAAAACTCGCGCCATACCGCAATTGGCAATGAAATCAGGAATCACCGATATCTGCTGATCAGTCCAGACTCCAATTGGTCCAAAGAAAATCTCCGGATCAGCAAAAGGTACATTGGCTCCACATGAAATCACCTCCAGACCGGCTTTGACCATCCGCTCTGCCTGATCCTTTTGGATCAATCTGGATGAAGCCGCAGGGATGAATATTTCACTTTCCAAATCCCATATTTTTTCATTGATTTCTTGGAAAGAAAGTTGATTTTCTGCTACGAGTTTGTTTCCATTTCTATTCAGAAAAAGCTCACGTACTTCATCGAGAGAATATCCTTCCTTATTGATTACACCTCCATCTCTGTCAATAATACCAACAATTTTCACCCCTTCTACAGCGAGAAAGCAGGCCGCGGCTGCTCCCACATTTCCCCATCCTTGGATCACTGCTCGTTTACCTTTGATATTTCCACCCCAGATCTTATAATAGTGCCTTACAGCTTCCGCTACGCCAAATCCAGTAATCATATCAGCTACGGTGTATTTTTTCGGGCCGTTTGGGGTGTAAAGAGGATCTTCCAGTACTTTGGAAACACCTTGTCTGAGTTGTCCTATTTTGCGGATTTTCTCCGGCTCAGTGGCATGAAAGTGACCATTTACCACTCCTTCTTGTGGGTGCCAAAGGCCATAGGATTCGGTGATTGGGATTACTTCATGGATTTCATCCACGTTCAGATCTCCTCCAGTTCCGTAGTAGCTTTTTAATAAAGGCATCACCGCTTTGTACCATCGGCGGAGCACCTCGTCCTTACGTGGATCATTTGGATCGAAGTTGATTCCGGACTTTGCACCGCCTATCGCCGGACCAGATACCGTGAATTTCACTTCCATGGTTTTGGCCAAAGACTCTACCTCTCGCTTGTCCAGTCCTTTTCTCATGCGAGTGCCCCCGCCTGCAGCTCCTCCTCTTAGGGAATTTATTACTACCCAGCCTTCAGCTTCTGATTCGCTATCACTCCATTCAAAAGTGATTTCCGGCTGCTTGTTTTCAAATTTTTTAAGTAATTCCTGCATCTAATTTGGGTTTATAACTGGGCAAAAATAGAAAAATAAACCAGTCTTGTCATAGGAAGTCTGACGGATGGTTAGCCATAAATTACTCCGCCACTTGAGTCTAAATCTGCCCCTGTGACTGAAGCGAGGCAATTGTTTTCCTTGCGAAGACGCAATACACCTAGAAAACCAAAGACCAAGGCTTCCTTAAACTCAATCAGCTCAGGGGTAGCTTCAGTATGAAACCAGCTGTTATTCAGCTGACTATCCAATCGCTCGATGAAATAGGAATTGTAAGCTCCGCCACCAGTGATTAGCACAGATGGCTGAGCTGTAGGTTGATGGCGTTTGATAACTTTGGCAATTTGAAAAGCATAATGCTCTACTAGAGTAGCAAGAAGGTCCTTTTCAGAAAGGCCACTTTCAGACAATAATGGGATGAAATCATCTTCCAAATCCTCTCTGCCAAGTGATTTTGCATTATTTCTTGAGTAGTATGTTAAGGCATTGAGTGCATTGAAGAGCTTTTCATTTAGCATACCTTCTTTTGCCCAATCGCCATCTTTATCATATTCTGCCCCCAGTTCATTTGCCTGGGCATTCATAAGTAGATTAAACGGACAGGTGTCAAAGGCGATTCTCTTTCCTGCGGACTCCATGCTGATATTAGCTATACCTCCAAGGTTGATACAGAAATCGATGTTGGGGAAAAGCAATCTGTCTCCAATCGGGACCAATGGTGCTCCCTGTCCGCCAAGTTGGATATCTTTCATCCGGAAATCATTGATCACGCGCTGTCCCGAAGCATGATGTAGCGCCCAACCATTTCCAATCTGAAGGCTCAGCCCCTTAGCGGGTTGATGAAAAACGGTATGGCCATGAGAGCATATTGCCAAGGGTTTGATTTGCTTTTCGGTGCAATACTCCTTCACTTTCTCACCCATCCACTTCCCAAAACTCACATCAAGAAGCGCCAAGTCCATCGCTGATAGCTTGTGGCAATTCATCAGCTTAGATCCTAGGTCGATAGGAAAAGGAATCGTAATTGCGTCTAAAATCTCGTAAGACCACTGATCTTGAAGTTCATAACTGCAATAGGCTATGTCTAGCCCATCACCTGAAGTGCCAGACATCAGACCGATCATGGTGTAGTTGGTAGGGCTCATGGGTTAAAGTATGTTAAGTGAGGACTGCGTCAAAGATAATTTAACAAGGATAAAATGCCCTGCTTTTTTTGAATGGCTATTTTGCAATCAATTAATTAAACTGGATGAGGAATCTGATCATAGATATTGGCAATACAAGAATCAAGACCGCTCTATTTGAAGGAGAAAAGCTACTTGAGGAGAATGTGTATGAAACGCTTGAAGTTGCTTTAGTATACTGGAAGTCAATTTCTTTTGAGCGATGCCTAGTCAGTTCAGTGAGATGGAGTCATACCGAGCTAAGTTCGATTTTGCCTTTCAATTTTATATTTCTCAATTCGGAGACTAAAGTACCTGTCAAAAATGCTTACGGAACTCCAGCTACCTTGGGTTTGGATCGCATAGCTGGGGCCATAGGTGCGTGGGCTATGAGCGGAAAGGGACCAATTCTCGCAATAGACTTGGGAACTTGTATTACTTTTGACCTGATCGACGGGAATAACTCGTATCTAGGTGGGGCTATCAGTCCCGGTCTTATGATGCGGGCAAAAGCCATGCATGAGCACACAGCGAGATTGCCTCTTGTCGATCCCAAAGTGAAGCCAAACCAACTGATTGGTGATAATACGATCACCTGTATGCAAATCGGAATTTGGTATGGAATACAGTTCGAATTGCTCGGACAAATTGAAGCTTACACCAAAAAATATCCAGAAATCGAGGTCTTTGTTAGCGGTGGTGACGCACAATCTTTTGATTCATTGGCAAAAGACCTCATATTTGTAGTCCCAAATTTGGTCCTGTTCGGATTAAATTCTATTCTAAACCACAATGTTGAGTAAAATCAAATTGCAATTGCTGGGTGTACTTTGCACCCTTTTCTTATTTACCGAAGCTCAGGCCCAGTCCAGTGCTTCTACCTATAGTGCACTCGGCATAGGCGAATTTAATTATTCAGGCCTGACCAATAATCAAGCAATGGGAGGACTTGGCATCAGCTTCGGTTCTGCCTGGAATCCAAATGTGGTCAATCCAGCACTTAGTACTAAAAACACGATTTTTAATTTCGAAGCAGCTCTGAATTATAAAAAGATCGCAGCTGACAATGGTTCAGAGTCATCAGATGTAGATGGTGGAGGCTTGTCTTATATTGCATTTTCTCTTCCTGTGAAAGTAAACAAAGCTACTGTCGGACTAGGCTTGAATCAAATTACCAGTGTGAACTATCGCTTGCGAATAGATAGTCCAGTAAGTAATGCTGACATCACAGCATTAAATGCTATCCGAGGTGACGGTGGGATATCTGAAGCATACTTGAGTTATGGGATGGTTGTTGCCAAAAATCTTAGCCTAGGTATCCAAGGTTCTTACCTATTTGGGTCAACAATTCGCACGAATCAGCTGGCACTTTTTGATGAAGATGGTGGCCAAGTCGGGATCACTACAGAATATTATGAAAGATTAACAGTTAGTGATGTTGGCTTCAAAGCAGGTGCTTATTACTTCCTTCCGCTGTCGGAGAAAAGCAAGTTACACTTTGGTGCCATTTATCAGCATTTAGGTAATGTTAATGGAAAAGCTTTTGCCAAGCTGGGATCAATTGGCCAAGCTAGCAATCCTGATTCAGACGGAGACCTTATCTCAAATGATGAACCAGGAAGCATTTATATCCCTAATCGCTACGGATTCGGGGTTTCTTACGAGAAAAACAACAAATTTGTGATCGGTCTGGAAGGCCAATACCAAGACTTCAAAAAGTTCAGATCTCTGCTTGATGATCCGCTACGATTGAAGGAAACTATCAAAGTTGGTTTGGGTTTCCAGATTATACCAGATTATCTTGCTATCGACAACGGGTTGAAGAGAGGTTCTTATCGAGTTGGTTTGGAATTCCAACAGACTCCATATTACCTGAACGAGACAAATATTAATGACCTTGGCATTAACTTTGGAGCTTCACTACCTGTAAACCAACTTTCGTTAGTGAATTTCGCAGTGAAAGTCGGACAGAGAGGAACCACTGACAATGGCCTCATCCGAGAGAGTTATGTTAACTTCACCTTAGGGTTGTCACTGAATGATAATAGTTGGTTCTACAAACGAGTTTTTGAATAATAATTAACCAAACCTTACGATCAAAATGGTTAAATCTTAAAATCACTCTAGGATTTAGACATGAGATTAAATTGTGCCGAATTAAACCATTATGAAAATGAAAATTAAATCTACACTACTAGGGCTAGCAGCCCTGCTTCTCGCCGGAATGGTCCAAGCTCAGGATGGATGGAACTTTCCATCTGACCCAGCTCAAGAAGCAAAAGCAAGAGAATTAAATGCAGCTTATACTGACTTGATGAATTCCGATCAGAATGTTGAAGCCACGCGCCCATTACACTGGTTGCTAGTGAACGTACCTGATCTTAATCCTTCTATTTACCAGAATGGTGTAAAAGTATATGATGGAGCATCCAAAGCAACTACTGACGAAGCTCAGAAAAGAGTTTATCAGGATTCTGTTATTGCTATCTATAACAAGAGAGGTGAAATCTATGGTGACGAGAAAGATTGGATAGAAAATAAAGCATACTACGGTTATCAGTATTACAAAGGCGATAAAGACATGTTAGCTGGACCTATTGCTGATTTTGAAAAGGCAATGGAACTTAACGGTACGATCAACTACCAGCTAACTGCAGCATATTTCGATCTTGTATATAGAAACTATGCATATCACCAAGCATATACTGGCGAAGAGATATTAGAAATTCATGATAAGCTAAACAAAATGCTTGATGAAGCGGCAGCTGAAGGTAAAGATGTAACTAGCCAGAAAGGTACACTTGAGCAGTTGTTAGTAGCTATGGAGTTGATCGATTGTGATTTCATTGAAAATACAATGGGACCAAAATTGGCAGCTGATCCAACTAATGAAGTTTTAGCAAATCAGATCTTTAACTACTCTGTTCAATACAAGTGTTTCTCTTCAAATGCATTCTTACAAGCATTAGAGATCAAGCATGCGAAAGAGCCTTCTTTCTCTACTTCTCAGGTGATTGCTATGAGATACATGCAGGAAGATGATGCAGCTAAGGCAGAGGAAATGTGGAATCAAGCATTGACTCTTGCTGAGAATGATGCACAGAAATCTGATGCACAGATGGAACTTGCGAAGATTTATGCGAAGCAAGGTAAAAAATCTGCAGCTAGAAGCGCAGCTAAAGAAGCAGCTAACTTAGATTCTTCCAAGACTTCGGACGTCTATTCCATGATCGCAGGTATGTACATGAACTCCTTCAACGATTGTAAAGGTGGTACTAGTCGTGTGAAAGATTATGCTATCTACATCGCTGCTTACAATGCTTACCAGAAAGCTGGTGATTCTTCTGGAATGAGTCAGGCAAGAGCTAGATTCCCTTCCAAAGAGGAATTGTTTACTGAAGGTATGCAAGCAGGACAAACAGTTTCTGTAGGATGCTGGGTTGGTGAAACTGTAACTTTGGCTACAAGAGATTAATCATACTACTGATAGTAAAAGGCAGTCTTCGGGCTGCCTTTTTTCATTTATAGCCGTAAACAATTTTAAAGTATCTTTGAGCGTGAATAATAGGTTACTGACATTTGTATTTTTAGGTGTGTTAGGATTGATCAGCTCCTGCAGAGAGGATGTGGATTCATCTGCCCTGGAGGTTTACGATGGGCCAATGAATATGGCTATCAATATACATTTAGTAAAAAGTGACTCGGCTATTATCAGGTCGGACATCAAAGCTCCGAAGCAACTGGAATTTGCAAATGGTAACCTTGAGTTTCCAGAAGGAATTGAAATTGAGATTTACGAAAAAGATGGCAGCTTAAGTACTACAATCAGGGCTGATAGAGGCTATTATTTAAAGCAACAAAACACCTTCAAGGGTGAAGGCGACGTACAGGTAAACAACCTGATCAAAGATCAACAGCTCCAGTCAGAAGAACTTTTTTGGGATCAGATCAAAAAAATAATTTATACTAAAAAGTTTGTAAGAATACAGAATGGAGGCGACTTTTCTTATGGGTCAGAGTTTGAAGCAAATGAAACGTTCACTACCTACAAACTGAAAAACATGAGGGACTCCGAAATAGAGTTGAAAGATGATGGAATTTAAAAGAGGTAGCTTGGTTAAATCTTGGGGAAAAAGGAAAGAAGCTTTGATACTTTTGATCGCTAGTTAAAATTTGGAATGAAATTACTTGACGCACTTTTACTTTCACTTTCTCTTGCATTGATGATTGTAGGCATTCATCAGACTGTCACTCAGGGAGTACAGGCTTCCTATGCTATTTTCATGTTTGCTGTAGCCTTGTTATTTTGGTTTCAATATCGCAAAATGCAAAAGCCCGAAGAACCACCCACTCCTAAGAAAAAGACCAAACACCGCAAAAAGCGCTAAGCATGGAAATTAGTTATTATTTGATTTATGTGATTATCACGCTTGCGATGTCTGCCTTTTTTTCAGGAATGGAAATCGCATTTATTTCAGCGAATAAGCTTCAGATAGAACTTCAAAATAAGCAAGGAGATCTCACGGGTAAGATCTTGAGCGTATTTGTACAGCGTCCTGGGCAGTTCATCGGAACTACCCTGATGGGCAACACCATCATGTTGGTGCTCTATGGTATTTTCATGGCTTACTTGATGGAAGATCCGCTGAAAAATTTGTTAGATGGCTATGCTAATGATGCCATTATACTTATGCTACAGACAGTGATCTCTACCATAGTTGTCCTGATCACTGCTGAGTTTTTGCCAAAAAGTCTCTTCATGCTGAATCCAAACAGCATGTTGAATTTCTTTGCTCTGCCTTTTTGGATTATTTATACGCTTTTTTATCCAGTAGTATGGGCTGTGGTAGGCCTTTCGAGGTTTTTTATTACCAAAATTCTCCGCCTGGAATACAGTGAGGATAAGCCAGTATTTACGGTGACGGATCTCAATAGCTTTGTCCAAAATCACATTCATAAAGGAAAGGAAGAAGGGCATGTGGAGATCGATACTAAGATTTTTGATAATGCGGTGGAATTTAAAACCGTTCGCGTGCGAGAATGTATGGTGCCACGTACAGATATAGTCTCTGTGGAAGTGGATGATACAATCGAGGAATTGAAGCAGGTATTTGAGGAAAGTGGACATTCTAAGGTGATCGTCTATCGGGAATCTATCGATGATGTGATTGGCTATTGTCACCAATTGGAGCTTTTCAAAAAGCCAAAAACCATAGAAGAAATTCTTACTCCGATCATTATTGCCCCTGAATCTGCTTTGGCAAATGAGCTACTCATTCAGTTTATTCAAGAGCGAAAAAGTCTCGCTTTGGTAGTAGATGAGTTTGGGGGCACTTCCGGGATAGTTTCTATGGAAGATATTATTGAGGAGATTTTTGGAGAAATCGAAGATGAGTATGACTCAGATGATTTGATCGAGCAGAAAATTTCCGAGCAGGAATTTTTGCTGAGCGCACGTCATGAGATTGATTACCTCAATGATAAATACGACTGGAAATTGCCGATTGGAGACTTTGAGACGCTATCAGGATTGATTTTATCGCTAACCGAGAACCTGCCGAAGAAGGGGGAATCGGTTACTTTTGAAGAGTATACGTTTACAATTGTGACCAAGCAAGAGCATAGAATTGAGACGGTTCGCTTGAAAATCAATACCTCAGGAATTTTCTAGTTAAGCGTTTGATTCAGAATATATTTTGAATTTCGTTAGTAATGCTCTTATTTTGCGACTCTCTAAAAAAGCGTAGTAACAATAATGGCGTTAATTAAACAAATTAGACAACGAACTGGTCTGATGATCGGCGTAATTGCCGGCGGATTGATTTTATTCCTCTTAGGAGGAGATTTATTAAGCCCAAATTCCTCCCTTCTAGGCGCAAGCCAGAACATCGTAGGTGAGATTGCTGGTGAAGATATTACTTACGAAGAGTATATCAAACGTGTGGAAGAATTCAAACTTGCCAATCAGCAGAGAACCGGAAGAGTTCCTTCTGAAGTAGAAATGTACTCTATCAGAGAGCAAGCTTGGCAGGCAATGATTGTGGAGCGTGTATTCCGTGAGGAGTATGAGAAGTTAGGATTGACTATTTCTGATGCTGAGCTGGTTGATATGGTTCAAGGCAAAAATATTGTTCCTGAATTGCGTCAGCAGTTGGTGAACCCACAGACTGGTCAGTTTGACAAGAGTCAGTTGGTAGCATTTCTTCAGTCCTTAGAAACAGCAGATCCTGCGCAGCAGGCATATTGGAATCAACAAGAGCAACTTTTTGCAGACTCTAGATTGAGAATCAAATATGATAATATGCTGGCTACTTCTGAATTTGCTACGCAAGCTGAGGCCAAAGAGGAATACAAAGCAGCAAATACTATCGCTGATGCTTCTATTCTTTTTGTCCCTTTCTATGCTGTAGCTGATGATGAGGTAACTTTCTCAGACAGCGATCTTCAAACGTATCTGACAAAAAACATAAGCAAATTCAAATCTGGTAACTCTGCTAGCATTGAGTACGTGACTTTCAGCATTCAGCCAAGCGGAATAGATTCAGCAGAAGTTATTTCTCAGATCCAAGCTTTGACTGAGGAATTGAAAACTGCGGAGAACGATTCGCTTTTTGCATTGAGAAATTCAGATGGACAAGCTCCTTTCGTGACAGTAAGACCTGGCGATGTGCTTCCTGCTAATTTGACCAATAACGTAACAGACATCGAAGCTGGCCAAACGTATGGACCTTTCATTACGGCTAACTCTACTTACGTATCCTATAAGATCTCTGATCAATTCGAAGGAACGCCAAGATTAAGAGCTTCACATATTCTATTCAGTACAGAAGGAATGGATGATGCAGCCAAAGCTGCTGTAAAGGCTCAGGCTGAAACAGTGCTAGCTGAAGTCAAAGCTGACGGAAACTTCGAAGTTGCAGCTAGGCAATATGGTCAGGATGGTACAGCTCAGACAGGTGGAGATTTAGGATGGTTTGCCAAAGCTGATTTCGTTACTGAATTCGCAGATGCTGCCTACGCTGCAAAAGCTCCAGGTATCCTAGCTAATTTGGTGGAAACAGAATATGGTTACCACATCATCAAGGTGACTGAAATGCCTAAGACTACTTATACTAAAGTGGCTACTGTAGAATTGGAATTAGTAGCTAGCGATGCTACTAGAAACGAAGCTTTCAGAAATGCTGATTCTTTTGCAGCGAATGCTGGAAACAGAAACGAGTTTACTGAGAATGCTACAACTGATAATTATAGAATTCTACAAGCAAACAATATAGATGCTGGTGCTAGAAACATCAATAACTTGCAAAATGCAAGAGAAGTGATTCGTTGGGCATTTGCAGACGAGACTTCTACCGGTGAAGTATCCCCAGTTTATGAATTAGACAATGCTTATGTCGTAGCGTCCTTAGTAAGCAAGAGAGACGAAGGCGATGTGGAATTGGCAGATGTAAGAGCACAAGTGGAAGCTCAGGTGAAAAATGAGAAGAAAGCTGAGATTATCAAATCTAAACTAGCTGGTAAGGCTTCTTTGGAAGATATGAAAGCAGTTTATCCAGACGCTGCATCTGTTAATGAAATTCCTGATTTGAAGCTTAGTGCTAATGTAATTCCAGGTGTTGGATTCGCACCACGCGCTATCGGAGCTTTATTCGGACTGAATCAAGGCGAGCTTACGCAGCCTATCCGCGAGGATGTTGGAGTGATCGTAGGTAAATTGAATGCGTTGACACCAGCTGCTGAAATTGGAGACTATTCTGGCTACCAAGGTCAATTGACTCAAAATGCTTCCCAAAGAACTACCTATTCGGTAATGATGGCCTTGCAAGACCTAGCGGGCGTCAAGGATTATCGATATAAATTCTTTTAATAGAAAGAATCTTCATTCGGAACCCATGCCTCACAGCATGGGTTCTTTGTTTATATTCGAATCGTAATCTGGCAACACATCCTAACATGGAAAAAAAGGAATTCGACAAAGAAAACTTTAAGGAAAAATTAGAAGCTAGTGGAGAATTTCCTCAGCTTTATATGTTTAAATTTATAGTTCCTAATGGAAAGGAAAACGAGATAGCTGCTTTATTTCCGAAACATGAACTTACCACCAAGGTGAGTTCAGGAGGAAAATACGTTAGCACCACCGCTCAAGCTATGATGCAAAATGCGGATCAGATCATCAATATCTATGAGAAGGCTGCCCAAATAGAAGGATTAATCTCACTTTAAACTCATGACTTATGTGGAAAGAAGAAGATAACAAGCTTAAAAAAACATTCAAATTCAAAGATTTCCAGGAAGCTTTTGGCTTTATGACCCGCGTGGCATTTTTGGCTGAGGCTTCGCAGCACCATCCAAACTGGAGCAATGTTTACAATACAGTAGAAATCGAACTGACTACGCACGATTCAGGAAATAAAGTGACCAAGAAGGATCATGACCTGGCAAAAGCCATTGATGGGCTAAATGCATGAGTGAAAATTCCCCAAACCTATATTTAGTACCTACGCCAATTGGTAACCTGAAAGATATCACCCTTCGGGCAATTGAGGTATTGAAAACGGCCGATGTGATCCTGGCAGAAGATACACGTACCAGCGGCCAATTGCTAAAGCATCTGGAAATCTCACGTCCACTTCAGAGTTACCATATTTTCAACGAACACAAGACCGTCGAGAAGCTCGTAGAACGCATGAATCGCGGTGAGGTCTTCGCTTTGATCAGTGATGCCGGAACTCCTGCTATTTCGGATCCAGGATTTCTTTTAGTCAGAGAAGTACTCGCTGCAGGGTTGGATGTGCAGTGCCTTCCTGGTGCTACAGCATTCGTACCAGCTTTGGTAAATAGTGGATTGCCAAATGACCGTTTTGTATTCGAGGGTTTTTTACCTCACAAAAAAGGGAGAAAAACCAGAATTGATGGACTAATTGAAGAAGTGAGAACCATCATCTTTTATGAGTCCCCCCATCGCCTCCTTAAAACGCTAGGGCAGCTTGCTAAGGCTTTTGGAGCCGAGAGGCAGGCTTGCGTATCCCGTGAGCTCACTAAGCTGCACGAGGAGAATGTTAGAGGCACCTTAGCCGAGTTAATTGAATATTACGAGACCAACACCTTAAAAGGCGAAATCGTCCTTACAGTGGCAGGTAAGAATCCCAAATCCTGATTTAGAAAATCAACTTTTATGATCTCAATAGAAAAACTCACCCTACTTCTTGAGAAAACCCAAGAAGTAGCCAAAGAAGCCGGCGCTTTTATCCGTAGGGAAAGACGCCATTTCAATCCAGAACGCGTGGAGCACAAAGGTGTCAATGACCTTGTTTCCTATGTAGACAAGGAAGCAGAAAAAATCATTGTGAATAAGCTTTCTCAAATTTTTCCTGAGGCAGGTTTTATAACTGAGGAAGGAACCAATACCACGCAAGCAGAGGAGTTTAACTGGGTGATAGATCCGCTTGACGGCACCACTAATTTCATTCACGGCGTCCCTATTTATTCGGTAAGTATTGCATTGATGGAGCGGAACGAGGTGGTTTTAGGAGTAGTCTATGAAGTTAATCTTCACGAGTGCTTCTATGCTATGAAGGGTGGGGGAGCATTCTGCAATGATACCCGGATTAAAGTAAGCGGAGCAAAGACGCTTTCCGAATCGCTGATAGCTACTGGATTTCCCTACAGTAATTTCGATTTGATCGATAAATACCTTGCGGCATTGAAATCAATCATGAAGTCTTCACATGGTGCTCGTAGATTTGGAAGTGCGGCGGTAGATCTTTGTTATGTCGCTGCTGGGCGTGTGGAAGGATTTTTTGAGTATAATCTGAATTCCTATGATGTCGCTGCGGGGACTTTGATCGTGGAAGAAGCAGGTGGAAAAGTAACTGATTTCTCCGGAGGAAGGAATTTTGTGTTTGGCAGAGAGATTTTGTCTACGAATGAAAAAATCCATGAGGAGATTTTAGCCAATTTGAAGACTGCTTGGAGCTAATCAGCTAAGGAAATAATACCAAACCATAATTGTAACCAGAGAGATTGGGATTCCCAATCCAGCTAGAAGTGTGGCCAATTTTGGCCTGAGGTCATATTGTATCGCCACGATAGATCCTGTGATCATAGGAGCCATGCCACTTTCCAATACCGTGACTTTCAGTTCAAGGCTGTTTTCTGAAAGAATATTTCGGTATACCAGCCAAACAATTAAAGGAGCCAGCAAAAGCCTGTAGCCCATTCCAAACCAATAATATTTGGAACTCAGAGAATCAAAGTCTAGGGAGAACTTGAGTCCGATAGCAAAAATAGCCATTGGAGCCATTGTTTTGCCTATGAAGGAAACGATGGGTATGAGGAATTCTGGAGTCTTCCAGCCTAGTATGCTCATCGCTATGGTGAGTAAAAGGAAACCGAATGGTGGGAATTTGATGATTTTCAGCGGGATTTCGCTTAGATTACCTTCTTTGTGGGAATAAATCGAGCCTACTAATATCGACAAGGAAGAAACCAGCAAAAAGGATCCGCCCTGATCTATAAGGAGTGCAATTGGTAAGGCTTCTTTCCCATACAGTCCCTCCACTACAGGAAACCCTAAGAAGGAGGTGTTGGCTAAGCCAGCCACTATCACTAGACAACCCGTTAATTGGTTATCCCATTTTAAGAGTTTTCCCAGTGTCCCAAATATCAGCCAAGAAAGTAAGAATGTGAACCAGGCTGAGGAGATAGGAATGAGTAGGTTCCAGCCGGGATTTATTTGCGGAATATATAAAAGTGCAAGAGCGGGGAGGACAATGTTGAGAAGATAAGCATTGACCCATTTCGTGATTTTTTCTTGAGGAAGGCTAGGTTGTTTCTGAAGGAAAAGACCTAGAAGAAGACATAAAAATGCAATAATAGCTCCTGTCATGCTGTTTTTCGATGGATGGTATTTTTTGTTAACATAAAATTAATTTGCTAAAATTGTACTTTGCTGATTATCAGCATACTTTTGATGCAAATAACCGAGAGTCTATGACTAAACTTATACCGATTTTTATCAATGGAGGAAAATGGATTCAACTTTCGCAGCTCTCAAAGGAGCAATCATTGAAGTTGAAATCATGGCTTCCAGTTAGCTGCCTGAAGAAAATCATGTTTCAAGGAAGCGAATTTACTGAATGTCTGGATTTTGAAACCTACGAATATTGGTTTCGCACACAACAAGTCTCAGAACAAAAGCAAGCCTTGTTGGATTTTTAATCCAATCCGTAATTTTTTCTTTTTTCCTCAAAATACTTTCTCAATTCTGGGTAGAAGTCACTTTCGACTTCGGGAATTCCGTCTAAGATCAATTCCATATTTCCCTCCATCCCATCTGTATTCACCTGCATCCCTTCGACTAGATAGACCATGTCTTCCATGGACAAAGGTTCAAAACTTGATGATGGATAAAGCATGTAGTCATTTCCATAGAAATCAACTGCCTCAAACTGAATCTTCAGCTCCAGAAAGTGTGCATAAATGCTAATTTGTTCTCCCCATTGGCTCTCAGGGTAGTTCAATTTCACCAATAAAACAGAGGTAGTTTCTTCAGTAAAGTAGCTTTCAGGCTGAAATTTGAAATCAATCATCAGCCAAAAATAGCAATTCCTTAGAATTGAGAATCCCAATCCCATTTTCGGATTGGATAATCGGGACTTTCGGACTATTTTTGGGCACATTTGCAGGTAGGCCTTTTTGGCTACCTTTCCATTAAAATTTGCTTTCAAACCCCTGATTATGAAAAGAGATTCGCTTGTTTTCGACCTAATCAACGAAGAAGAGGACAGACAAAAGAGAGGCATCGAACTGATTGCTTCCGAAAACTTCACCAGCAAACAAGTGATGGAAGCTGCGGGAAGTGTGCTGACAAACAAATATGCTGAAGGTCTTCCGGGCAAGCGCTATTATGGCGGTTGCGAAGTTGTAGATAAAATCGAGCAATTGGCGATAGACCGCGCAAAGGAGCTTTTCGGAGCTACTTGGGTCAATGTACAACCGCATTCAGGTGCGCAGGCAAATGCCGCTGTTTTATTGGCATGTTTGAATGCAGGGGATCCAATATTAGGCTTTGACCTATCGCATGGAGGTCACCTGACTCATGGTTCTCCGGTGAATTTTTCTGGTAAATTATATGAGCCACACTTCTATGGAGTAGAAGAGGAGACAGGTAGAATCGACTACGAAAAGCTTCATGAGAAAGCTTTGGAAGTTTCTCCAAAGGTGATCATCTGTGGTGCTTCAGCTTATTCCAGAGATTGGGATTATGCACGACTGAGAGAAACTGCGGACGAAGTTGGAGCAATTCTTTTGGCTGATATCTCCCATCCATCGGGATTAATCGCAAAAGGACTTTTAAATGACCCGTTGGATCATTGTCATATCGTGACCACGACTACTCACAAGACTCTTAGAGGTCCAAGAGGTGGTATGATTATGATGCGTGAGGATTTCGACAATCCTTGGGGATTGACCACTCCAAAAGGAGAGATCAAAAAGATGTCTTCTTTGCTGGATATGGGCGTGTTCCCAGGAACTCAAGGAGGTCCATTGGAGCATATTATCGCGGCAAAAGCAATTGCTTTCGAAGAATGTCTTTCTGACGAATACATGCATTATGTACTTCAGGTGAAAAAGAACGCATCCGTAATGGCTGATCAGTTCGTAAGTCTTGGATATCAAATTATCTCTGGCGGAACAGACAATCACATGATGCTTATCGATCTTAGAAATAAAGAGCTTACCGGTAAAATCGCTGAGCAAACACTTGGCAAAGTGGATATCACCATCAATAAAAATATGGTTCCATTTGATACCAAATCTCCGTTTGTTACCTCAGGAATGAGAATTGGAACAGCAGCGATTACCACAAGAGGCTTGAAAGAAGATGACATGGTGAAGATTGTGAACTTGATCGACAGAGCATTGATAAATCATGAGAATGAAGCCGAATTGGCAAACATCCGTAGCGAAGTGAATGCTTGGATGAATCAGTTTCCATTATACTAGAATTATAGACCACCCGTGGCGTTAGATCAATACCAAGAAGAAGAGGAAGAAGAAGGAATGTCCTTTTTGGACCATTTAGAAGCGTTGCGCTGGCATCTGCTTCGCTCTGTAGCAGCGATTCTAATTTTGTCTGTAGCAGCCTTTCTGGCCAAAAGCTTTGTTTTCGGAGTTGTAATCCTTGGTCCTTCCAAGGTAGACTTTGTCACCTACAGATGGCTGTGTGAACTCAGTGATTACGTTGGATTGCCTGCACTCTGCATAGACGAATTGCCGTTTACGATCCAGAGTAGGCAGATGACTGGGCAGTTTACCATGCACATGACTTCGAGTTTTGTGGTGGGTTTCATTGCTTCTTTTCCATTTGTATTCTGGGAAGTATGGAGATTTATCAGTCCGGGATTGTATGATCAGGAGAAAAATGCCGCAAGAGGCGCTGTCTTCTTTGTGAGTTTATTGTTCTTCATGGGAGCAGGATTCGGTTATTTTATCCTTTCGCCGCTTTCGATCAATTTCCTTTCAAACTATCAGTTGGATCCTTCCATTCTGAATGAATTTGATATCACTTCCTATATCTCCACATTGACTATGTTGGTATTGGCTTCGGCCATCATGTTCCAACTTCCAGTGGTGGTATATTTCTTGGCCATGTCTGGCTTGGTGACTTCAGGGATGCTGAGATCTTATAGAAGGCATGCGATCGTCGTGATTTTGGTATTGTCAGCGATTATTACACCGCCTGATGTGATTAGCCAGATTCTGATTGCCATGCCGATACTAGTTTTATATGAAGCTGGTATCCAGATCGCGAAAAGACTGGAAAGAAAAAGAGCTGCGAAAAAAGCGAAGGAAGATATAGATGATGCTCTTTAAATCCAGACGTTAGACATAAGTATTAAGTAGCTAGACTTAAGTATTAAGATGCAAGATTTTAGAATCTAGAGTCAAGATATCGGGATCGAATCCTTAGGATAAAAGAGTTATAGATTAGAATATAGAATTTAAAGATAAGATGGAAGGCCTTTCTAATGTCTTCTGTCTCACGTCTTATATCTAAAATTAATTATGGCAAAGAAAATAGCAATAGGAGGAGATCACGCAGGCTTTGAATACAAAGCGAAAATGGTCAGTAAACTGGAATCACTTGGCTATGAAGTAAAGGATTTTGGTCCTTTCACTGATGCTTCAGTGGATTACCCAGACTATGTGCACCCTTTGAGTTCTGCGATTGAAGCAGGTGAGTTTGATTTGGGTATTGTGATCTGTGGATCTGGAAATGGCGTAGCGATTACAGCCAACAAGCACCAAGGTATTCGTGCTGCACTTTGCTGGAATGAGGAATTGGCTGCACTTTCCCGTCAGCATAACAATGCGAATGTGATCGCCCTTCCTGCCCGATTTATTTCTTATGAATTGGCTGAAAAGCTAGCTGAGACGTTCCTTACAACAGACTTCGAAGGTGGAAGACATCAGAATCGAGTGAGTAAGATAGCGTGTAGTTAAAAAATGTAAGGTGCCGGATGTCCGGTGTTAGATGTTAAAGCCCAAACTTGAAAATTCAGGTTTGGGCTTTTTTTTTTTAGGTTTAGGGGAAGCTTTTACAAGTTTACCGTTCCGTTTGCAACTTGGCTAGCCAGGATCAAGGCATTGTATAAGTTGGCGATTTTGCCAGATTTAGAGATTTCTGAGAAGTTCTTTTCTGCCCCTTCTGGCCCACCCACTTGAACTTTTAGATTGGGTGAAATGCCTGAGTCTAATATCACTTTCTTGACCTGTGCTGCCGTAAGGCTAGGGAAATAGGATCTAATCATCGCAGCCAAACCTGTCACAGCCGGAGCTGCCATGGAGGTTCCGTCTTGGAATTCATAGCTATCATCAGGCATTGTGGAGTAAATCTGACCCCCAGGAGCGAAGATGTCCACATACTCTTTTCCATAGTTAGAAAAGACCGCAACCAGATCCGCCCCATAAACTGGCGTCAATGCACCCACCGTCAGGTAGTTGTCTTCTATTTCTTGGGATTTAGTGGCAGGGTGATCATTTGGGAAATTGGGATTCTCCGGAGAGTCCAAGTCAATCCCATCATTTCCTGCCGCATGTACGAAAAGCACATCCTTGGAAGCTGCATATTTCAAAGCATCATACACCCATTCTGAGTTGGGAGAAAAGCCCTTCCCAAAACTTGCATTGATCACTTTGGCTCCATTATCTGCGGCATATCGAATGGCCTGGGCAATATCTTTGTCGTATTCGTCACCGTTTGGAACCGCCCGAACCGACATGATCTGCACATTTTTGGCGACGCCATCCACTCCCTTTTTATTATTTCTGGTAGCAGCAATAATTCCTGCCACATGAGAACCATGACTTTCTTGAGGATCTATGGCTGCTGGATTTCCGTTACCATAGCGATTATCATTAAAGTCATATGGGTTGTCTCCAACTGGCGCACGGCCATCGAAATCCACATTCAAATTGTATTTGAGTTGCTCGCTATAATATTTGACTCCTTCCTGTAGATCTGCTATTGCTTCAGGTACAGCCTGTCCCATGCTGTAAACCTGCATGAGAATGCCTGCTGTACGTTGCTCCTGCTCATTTTTAGGTTGGTAATTTTGCAAATCCGTAAGCGTGTAAACTTTCTTTCCCAAAGCTTCTTGCATGGATTGATCTGCTTTGCTGATTAGCTGCTCGATTTGCTTGAGTTGAGGAAGGGCAGATTCTGCTTCATTCAGCTTCTCATCTACTAGTGACTTGGCTTCTTGCTGGTAGGCAGCATCTCCGATTTTCAATCGTAAAATTCTAGCCATTTCCATTTGCTCGTTATAAGATTCACCCAAGAAATTATACCCATGAATGTCATCTATATAGCCATTGCTATCATTGTCGATGCCGTCACCTGGCGTTTCATTTGGGTTTGTCCAAAGGACATCCTTGATGTCTTCATGGTCCAGATCGATGCCCGAATCTATCACCGCAACGATGACTACTTCGCCTTTTTTCTTTTTCAGAAGCTCTGAATAGGCACGGTCTACGCTCATTCCTGGGATGGTGTCCTTTTGTAAATCTAGATGCCCCCAGTGTTTAGCTTCTTTATCTGTCAATTCAGCTACTTTGGGACTGTTGCTTGGATAACTGATTGGAGGGGCGGTGATTAATGTAGAGGTACTACATCCCGTGACCAGCAGGCCAATTCCTAGCCCTGCTAACAGTTTGAAATTGGATTTATTCATAGGTAAATGTAACGCCAGCCTTTAAAAAATAGGGGAATATTGGCTGTTAAAAAAGGTGAAGTAGGGGGTGTTTTACTTGAATGGACGATTTGCAAGTTCAATTGGATACTTCTTCCCTCTGCCCCATACTACAAAGGCCGCACAAATAAAAATGAAGACATTAAATCCGATCTGGTCTCCTTCTCCTCTCAACACATGAAATAGGATGGCAGAAAGCATCAATACCATGCTGCCAAATGCCGCATAAACAGTAAGCTTCGGAAGAATACGAAGCAAAGATGGTAAGGTCAAACCCAACCCAGCGAGCATATCCACAACTCCTGATATCCATACCAATTCAGTGTTTTCCTGGATCCAAAGCCAAGGCAAATCTTCCGGGAGAAATAACTTCATGAAGCCTGCATATAGAAATGTGAGGGAAAGTAAAATCTGCACGACCCAAACGGAAATGTTCAGTGCTTTGGATCTTTTTTGGATAGCCATAATCTGTAAATCGGTTTGTTTTCTTGGCACAAGATTAAATAAATTCGCTTTCCAAATACTATTACTATCCTCGCGGATAGCGCTATCTCTTGGGATAGTATCGCATAAAAATGAAGCTATGATATCACAAGGAGGTTGTCCTAAAACCATGCTTTCCATCAAAGACGCCTTGGAGGCAGTAGAAGGAAAATGGAAACTATTGATCTTATTTTCCTTGGCTGGAGGGCCAAAGCGCTTTAAGGAAATCAGTAGGGAAGTGGGTGGAATCACGGATAAAACCCTGTCCAAGGAATTGAAAAGTCTAGAAATTAATCAGCTAGTGAAAAGGGAAGTTTTTGATTCCTTTCCTCCAAAAGTTCAGTATTCCATCACTCCGCACGGGCTTTCCCTTGAAAAAGTACTGGACGAGCTACATTTTTGGGGTTTGCTGCATAGAAATAAGATTATGGCAGATAAATGAGAGCTTTATTTGAATTACAAATTCATAAAATGATTATCCGCAACGATGTCAGTCACCTTAGATTCTTACTCTTTCACGGTGAACGAAGAATATACTTTTTTGAGCAAAGCACTTGCATCGTTTTCAATATCCCATTGATTGTAATTACCGGCTGTCGTAATTAGCAGCATTTTATGTTGAAGGTCGAAAAAAATGCGCTGGTCTCCATTCCCAACTGCCACGGGCACATGCAAAGTCTTTCCGTCGATTAGGTAATCAAAAATCCAAAACTGATACCCGTAACCTTGTCCATCTGGACGCATAATATGTGCCTCAAAAGACTCTTTCACCCATTCTTTAGGGATTATTTGTTGGCCATCCCAGATTCCATCCTGCAGATAAAGCATCCCGAATTTTAGCATAGCACTGGGTGTTAAACGTAATCCAGATGCAGCAGCAGGGGAATTAGTCGCAGGTGAAATGGTCCATTCAGAGTTTGGAATTCCAATCGGCTGAAATAGAAATTCCTTAGCAAATTCATGCACATTTTTGCCTGAAGCACGATGGATGATTTCTGCGAGAAGCTCCGTAGTTCCCCCATTGTATTTCCAAACCGTCCCAGGCTTAGCCACAATCTCTCTACTTAAGACAAATCCAATTGCATCTCCACTATTGATCATTTGAATTTCACTGCTTTCCGGATTGTCGTAAGGTATCTCCTCATTCCATCTCAAACCAGAAGTCATGGTCAACAGATGCTTGATTGTCAACTCCTCTCTGCCTTCAGAATTAAACTGTTGATAATCTTCAAAGAAATCAAAGATTGGCTGGTCCACAGATTTGATTTTTCCCTGCGCAATTGCAATTCCGATACAGGCAGAAACCACGCTTTTGGAAACGCTTCGCAAATCATGCAACAGGCTGTCATTGTAGGTAACAATTCCTAGATCATCACCCCAGTTTTCATCTTTGCCGGTAAAATATTCCTCCACCACCAACTGCTCATCTTTGTAGATAAGCAACGAGTGACGATTTGGGTAAAATCCAGTTTTGATGCTGTCAATGAGTTCGGAGATGATCTCTGGATTTAGGCCTACTTCCTCGGGTTTTGCTAGTGTAAATTCAGCATCAGTGTTGTTTACCTCGGAGTTCGAGGCTTTTTCAGAAGATTGCGTACAAGCCGAAATGGAAAAAATGATTAGTAGAATTGCTCCAAAAACTCTGATGTTTTTCATAACGGGAATGGATTAAATACAACTCAATATATCTGAAATCAGGGAATTGATTTGCGATTTACTGTAGGTTATTGGCTCAGGTTTAGAAGATTAATAGGGTTTTTAGAAGTTTGTAATGTGGAAAATAAAAGGTGCAGTTGCAGTCTATACCTAGTCCCAAAATAAATCCTCTACACTCAGTGGGGACCTATGAATTAGGCTTGATGGTTTTGCGGGCAGAGCGAGGATTCGAGTTCTGAGCCTGAACCTTCAGGTAAAAAGGTTGAACATTCAGTATCTAAGTATAAAATTTCAGGTTCTGAGTATGAAGTTTCAGTAGTAAAGGTTGAACATTCGAGTTCTGAGCCTGAACCTTCATGTAAAAAGGTTGAACATTCAGTGTCAACGTATAAAATTTCAGGTTCTGAGTATGAAGTTTCAGTAGTAAAGGCTGAAAATTCGAGTTCTGAGCCTGAATCTTCAGGTAAAAAGGATGAATATTCAGTATCTAAATATAAAATTTTAGAAAATAGAAAGGCGTAGTTAAAAAATACGCCTAGGGGTAGCAAACATTGAACGACTATTTCAAATAATTAAAAAACTAAATTACTGATTGGCTTAAGTTTGATGCCTGAAATTCTTTCTTTAATTAATGCAGACTTTAAATCTTCCGAAATGTAGATGTTAAAGTCAAAGCCTCCTATCATGAATAAGTCATAATCAAGCCTAAACCCACTTTTGAAGTATATGTTCTCACTAACTATTTTTTTTGTATAACCAATTTTGGGTTTTATCTCAACTATGTCTTCATGATTATTGATTATAAGTTTTTCGACATTGTTGAATGCGTCTTTGGAATAGAATTTGGTTTTAGTATAGTCTACCTGATCAGACAAATTGCAAATTGGTAGGAACCAGAAATAATTATTTAACTTAATATTTGCTAAATCTACGGACGCTTGATAAAATGCATGATCAGGTAGTTTGAATTTCTCAAGGATTTCTTTCAATTTCGTACTAAGCAGAAACCCGAAAGGTGAAATCATGTTACTAAGTAAGTCTGTAGTTTTTGCCCTGTCATTTAAACTGAAGTAATTTAAATCAGGCACGAAACCAGGTAGTTGGCCGTAGTTGAGGTTGTGAATGGAATTTGCTCTTGTAAAGTCATATCCTTGCCTCATACCTTTTATCTGAGGAAACACTGGGCCAGTCTCATGGGTATCAGAAGCAGTATCAAAAGAATAGTAGGTCATTTCAGGAGCAATTACATCCCATATGAGAAAGATAAGTTCAAATTCTAAAATTATAAATTCCAGAAAATAGAAAGGTGTAGTTGCAAATTACACCTAGCTTGGGGGCTGAACATTCGAGTTCTGAGCCTGATCCTTCAGGTAAAAAGGTTGAACGTTCATTATTCAAGTATAAAATTCAGAAAAATAGAAAGGTGTAGTTGGAAAATACGCCTAGGGGGACACTGGTTATATTTCAATTAATTGATCTCTTTCCAATCGATACTTGGTTGATTTTTTTGTGGTAGTATCCCATTAAGTGTGTAAGTGTAGAAAAGTTATTCTATAATTTTTCGG
>NZ_CAXBBX010000023.1:0-52079 GCF_963974365.1 uncultured Algoriphagus sp.
AGGCTAGCCGAGTAATCGACTAGCCTTTTAAACTATCTATTTTTGAGACAGCCTCATTAGATTAAGTTCAGTTCCTTATTTTTTCTTCGTAAAAAGTGAATCGACAAATTCCTTCCGATTAAAGATTTGTAAATCAGTCATTTTCTCGCCTACGCCAATGTATTTGACTGGGATTTTAAATTGATCTGAGATGCCAATCACCACACCGCCTTTGGCAGTTCCATCAAGTTTGGTGATGGCCAATGAGGTGATTTCTGTGACTTTTGTAAATTCTTTTGCCTGAATAAATGCATTTTGGCCAGTAGATCCATCTAAAACGAGGAGGATCTCATGCGGTGCATCAGGGATAAATTTTTGCATTACGCGCTTGATTTTGCCAAGTTCATTCATCAGATTCACTTTGGTGTGGAGTCGCCCGGCAGTATCAATGATGACGACATCAGCATTAGAATCCACTCCTTGCTTTACCGCATCGAATGCTACCGAGGCAGGATCTGTATTCATGCCGTGAGATACTACTGGTACACCGACTCTGTTTCCCCATAGAATTAATTGATCTACCGCCGCAGCTCTAAATGTATCTGCAGCACCTAGGATTACTGATTTTCCTGCGGATTGGAAAAGATTTGCCAGTTTCCCTATTGTAGTCGTTTTGCCAACACCGTTCACTCCCACGACCATGATTACATAAGGTTTCTTTCCCTCCGGTAAATCAAAATCCATTAAATCTTGAGAATTGTTTTCCTTCAGAAGGTTTTCAATTTCTTCTTTGAGAATCACGTCGAGCTCCGCAGTGTTTACATATTTGTCCCGCGCTACTCGTTCTTCAATTCGTTGAATTACTTTAATAGTAGTATCCACTCCGACATCGGAGGTGATTAGTATTTCTTCTAATTCATCCAAAATCTCATCGTCCACCTTGGACTTGCCAACTACGGCCTTACTGAGTTTTGAAAAAATGTTTTCGCTTGATTTCTGAAGGCCTTGATCGAGGCTTTCTTTCTTATCTTTTGAAAAGAAACCAAAGATTCCCATGGGTATGCGTATTAAAAGTGGAATATAACGAAAAAGTCCCTGCTGACCGATGGACAGAGGGACTAGAATGCCTTATGCTGCAATTTGCAACTTATTTTTTCAAGGTGTCCTGTACCAATGGGGAAGGAACCATTTCTTCTCTGAAGGTATAAGCGCCAGTCTTTTCAGATCTAACAGCCTTGATAACTTTGGCGTAAGATACGCCGCCTTCTTTCTTAAGGGTTGCTACTACTTTCTTAGCCATAATTTTATCGTTTTAACGGAATTGCTTCCGAGCTAAATTATTTAATTTCTTTATGAACAGTTACCTTCTTCATAATTGGATTGAATTTTTTCAATTCCAATCTTTCAGTAGTATTTTTTCTATTCTTGGTAGTGATGTATCTTGAAGTACCTGGCAATCCAGAAGCTTTGTGCTCCGTGCATTCCATAATCACTTGTACTCTATTGCCTTTCTTAGCCATCTTTGTATTGATTTTAAGGTAGTGACCTTGATTATCTGATTACAATCATCCCGTTATCCTGAGCTTCTTTCAAAACCGCAGTGATACCTTTCTTATTGATAGTCTTCAATGCCTTAGTACAAACTTTCAAAGTGATCCATGCATCTTCTTCTGGAACGTAGAACGTCTTCTTGTGAAGATTTGGGTAGAATCTACGCTTAGTCTTGTTGTTTGCATGGGAGACGTTGTTACCTACTCGAGGTCTTTTTCCGGTTATGTCACAAACTTTTGCCATGGTAATGTATAGTAAATTGTATCCGTTTCTGTAATGAGTCTGCAAATATCGGAACTTTTTGGGGATATGCAACAATGCATTTCAAAAATATTCCCTTTTATATCAGACTTTTGGGTAGGGGCAGTGTTTACAGCCGTTCCCGCAACAATAACCACGTTTTAAGTGATAATTTTTTGTGAAAACCATCAGGCCTTGGTCGTTAAAATAAAAGTCTTCCGAACTTATTGCGTTAGTAGGGACAGGCTTCTTGGGATCTTTCATGGTTCGGGTAAAGGCAATTACTATATTTGAACTTATCGAGTCCTTATTATATAGTACACAAAATTACGAAAAACATGCAGACTATCACTTCAAGTAAGCAGGCAATTGAGTTAGAAGATAAATACGGAGCACATAACTATCATCCATTACCAGTTGTACTGGCAAGGGGAGAGGGAGTTTTCCTTTGGGATGTAGAGGGTAAGCGTTATTATGATTTTCTGTCTGCTTATTCTGCCGTGAATCAAGGTCACTGTCATCCTCGAATTAAGGATGCGTTGATAGAGCAGGCAAGTACGTTGACGTTGACTTCTAGGGCTTTCCACAACGATGTGCTAGGTCCATTTGAAAAATATATCTCAGACTATTTTGGTTTTGACAAGGTGCTTCCAATGAATACAGGCGCAGAAGGAGTGGAGACTGCGATCAAAATCGCAAGAAAATGGGGATATGAGAAAAAAGGTGTAGATGAAAACCGTGCAAAGATCGTAGTAGCGGAGAATAACTTCCACGGCAGAACGACTACTATCATTTCTTTTTCTAATGATGAAAACGCTAGAAAGAACTTTGGTCCCTATACAGCTGGATTTGTGAAAATCCCTTACGATGATATATATGCATTAAATGCAGTCTTGGATGATCCGGATGTAGTTGCTTTTCTAGTGGAGCCTATACAAGGTGAGGCTGGAGTCTACGTTCCTGGGCCAGACTATCTAAAGGAAGCTAAAGCAGCATGCGAGGCGAAGAATGTTTTGTTTATAGCAGATGAAATTCAAACAGGGATTGCACGAACAGGAAAGTTGCTTGCTGTCGACCATGAGAATGTTCGTCCAGATATCCTTATTTTAGGAAAAGCAGTTTCAGGTGGATTCTATCCTGTTTCCCTTGTTTTGGCAGATGATGCGGTGATGAATGTCATCAAGCCAGGTCAGCACGGCTCTACTTTCGGAGGTAATCCTCTAGGAGCCCGTGTAGCCATGACCGCTTTGGAAGTGGTAAAGGATGAGAAGCTTGCTGAGAATGCTGAGAGGCTAGGTGAATTATTTAGGCTAAGGATGCAGAAGCTTGTGGAGAAATCAGATCTAGTGACGCTCGTTAGAGGAAAGGGTTTGCTCAATGCGGTAGTCATCAATGATACTGAAGAAAGCAGTACAGCTTGGGATATTTGTGTTGCTCTGAAAGACAACGGGCTTTTGGCGAAGCCTACACACGGTAATATTATCCGTTTTGCTCCTCCGTTAGTAATGACCGAAGAACAGATTCATGAGTGCTGTGACATAATAGAGAAAACTATAACTTCCTTTGAGAAATAAGGGAAAGCATTTTTTGAATCTTTAAGGAAGCCCTCCCTTGTATTTGGAACTTGGGAGGGTTTTTTAGTGTCTTATGCTTAATTTTGAACACTTAAAAAACTTGACCAACACATGTTAAAAGCTGTCATTTTTGATATGGATGGGGTGATTTGTCATACCAATCCATTTCATTCCATTGCCTTCCAGCAGTTTTTCGCGAAGCGTAACCTCAATCCTACTGAAGCAGAATATGTAGAACATATGTATGGGAAAAACAACGGATATATCCTGAGTCATTTCCTCGGTAGAAAAATAGAAGGTGAGGAACTAGCGTTACTTGAAGATGAGAAAGAAGGGCTATTTAGAGATATTTATAAATCAGAAGTAGATCCTATTGCAGGCTTTATGGAGTTTTTTGCGCAGCTAAAATCTGAGGGTATGCTCACCGCGGTAGCAACTTCAGCTCCTAAAGCAAATCTCGATTTGATAATTGGAACACTTGGGATTGGCGATCAGATGCAGTCGCAATTAGCCTCTGAAGATGTGTCTAGGCATAAACCTGATCCTGAAGTTTATCTCAAAAGTGCGGCAAAACTTGGAGTGTCGCCAGAAGAGTGTTTGGTATTTGAGGATTCTTTCTCTGGAGCTAGCGCAGGAATTAATGCGGGGATGAAAGTGGTGGGTGTGCTTTCCAGCCATACTAAGAATGAGTTGCCAACCTGTGACTTATATATAGAGGATTATAAAAACTTAGATCTTGTCCATATTCAACAACTTTTCAACTAAATCATGCTAAGAAGACCTAGAAGAAATCGAAAATCCGAAGCAGTAAGGAATCTCGCCGAAGAAACCAGTCTTTCTGTCAAAGATCTGATCTTCCCCATGTTTTTGGTGGATGGTGCCAGGAAGAAGGTGGCGATTGATTCTATGCCTAATATATATAGGTACTCTATAGATACGATGCTTGGTGAAATCGAAAGCTGTTTGAAATTGGGGATTCAGTCTTTCGATGTGTTTCCTGCTTATCCGGATAGTTTGAAAGATACAATTGCTTCAGAAAGTTATAATCCTGAGACTTTTTACCTGAAAGCACTTCGTGAAATCAAGAAGGAATTCCCGGAAATATGCTTGATGTCTGATGTGGCAATGGATCCATATAGTAGTGACGGACATGATGGGCTGGTGAAAGACGGTAAAATCTTAAATGATGAGACGCTTGAAATTCTTGCAAGGATGTCTCTGGCTCAGGCTGATGCTGGAGTGGACATCATAGGTCCTTCGGATATGATGGATGGCCGAGTTGGTTATATCCGTGAGCTTTTGGATGAAAGTGGCTTTACTGACACTTCGATTATGTCTTACACTGCTAAATATGCCAGTGCATTTTATGGACCTTTCAGAGATGCGTTGGATTCAGCTCCAAAGTTCGGTGATAAAAAGACTTATCAGATGAATCCAGCAAATTCCCAGGAAGCATTGATAGAAGGAGATTTAGATACCGAAGAAGGTGCGGATTTTTTGATGGTTAAGCCCGCGCTTTCCTATTTGGACATTATTAAACTGCTAAACGATAATTTCCCGTTGCCTATAGCAGCATATAATGTGTCCGGTGAGTATAGTATGATCAAAGCTTCTGCAGAAAAGGGCTGGATCGATAATGATCGGGCTATGCTCGAAGTATTGTTGAGTATCAAGCGTGCTGGAGCGAAGGTTATTCTTACGTATTTTGCCAAAGAATATGCAAGTTTGGTGAAATAGATATCTATTGTTTTAAAAATACTTAAGAAACCGACGAAAGTCGGTTTTTTTATGTCCATTGGGTACTTATTTAGTGTAATTTCCTGTAATTATTGCTTTTTTTTTAAAGTGGGGTAGAAAAAATATCGATTTTATAAAAATTTATATTTTTCGTAAAACCAAACGGTTTACATAAATATCTGTTTTTTTTATTTTTATGAAATAAAATTCCAAATACGTAGTATTTTTTTTATCAATATTTGGAATTCACTGTATGGTGATTGGTTTCGTAAAATTTTATACATCTAAACCAAATATTATTTCATTTCTAATTTGGTTTGCAAAACAGCTGTAAATCTTCATTTTTTTGCGGAAAATGTAAAAATCGGATAAAAAATGACATTAAAAATCAGTTTTTAATGTATTAAATGTAAAAATGGATTTGTTTTTTTATCAATAATATAATTACATTCGATTCAAGTTTAATACATGAAACCTATCGTAAATTCTGAAAATCGTTCTAATAACTATATCTAACCTATGAAGTATTTCGCAACACTGTTGGCCCAAGACGCGGCCGCAACAATGGACTTGTCAGCCGAGATTTCTCAGAATCTCCTCACGACAAACAACGTTTGGATGATGCTATCCACAGCCTTGGTGTTTATTATGCACCTAGGATTTGCTGGAGTAGAAGCTGGATTTGGTCAGGCCAAAAACACAGTGAACATCTTGTTCAAAAACACGATTACCCCAATCATCGGTATTCTATCTTATGCCTTTGTTGGATTTTACCTAATGTATCCGGGGTTTGAAACTCCAGGTTGGTTTGCATTTGATGCTGCTGGTTGGAGCATGTTCTGGTTTTCCCCAGCAGATGCCGATGTAACAGTTGGTTATGCTGATGGTGGTTATACTTACTGGACAGACTTCTTGTTTCAGGCCATGTTTGCTGCCACAGCTGCTACAATTGTATCAGGGGCTATTGCTGAACGTGTAAAGTTGTGGGCTTACTTAGTATTTACTTTGCTGTATGTCGGGATAGTTTATCCTCTAATCGGAAGCTGGAAATGGGGTGGTGGAGCATTGGATGCCATGGGCTTCTATGATTTCGCTGGTAGTACTTTGGTTCACTCTGTAGGTGGCTGGGGAGCTTTGGCCGGTGTAATACTAGTTGGGCCTAGAATTGGAAAATATGTAAACGGAAAGACAGTGGATAAGCCAGGGTCTAGTGTTCCTTTGGCAGTAATCGGAGTGTTCTTGCTCTGGTTAGGCTGGTTTGGATTTAATGGAGGTTCAGTGTTATCTGCAGATCCTGCTTTAGTTTCATTCGTATTGGTTACTACTTGCCTTGCTGCCTGTGCCGGTGGTATAGGAGGGTTCCTTGCCGGGAATTTAGTTTTTAAGCGTCTGGATTTAGGCATGGTGCTCAACGGAGTATTGGCTGGCTTGGTAGGTATTACCGCAGGTGCTGATGTGATCAACCCATTGGCTGCAGTCTTTGTAGGCTTTGTGGCTGGAATATTAGTTGTTTATTCAGCTGTGTTGTTGGATAAGCTAAAGCTTGATGATGTGGTTGGAGCTGTCTCTGTCCATCTAACGTGCGGTATTTGGGGTACGCTAGCTGTTGGTATTTTTTCTACGAACCCTGATCATACCTTCTTCACTCAGTTAACTGGCGTGGCAATCTGTGGTGTTGCAGCCTTCTCTGCTGCTTTCATCATCTTCTTTGTACTTAAAAAGACTATTGGAATTCGAGTGTCTGAGGAGCATGAGCGTGGAGGATTGGATTCACATGAGCACGGGATCCGTGGTTACACTATTGTTTACGACGAATAGTCAACAGATAGCATTACCCTGCTGAGGCATGGCATCAGTGCTCACCTCAGCAGGTATTTTACGATCAATCCTATTATAAACCATTATCTATTTCTAACATGAAAAAAATTCAACTACTACTCGTAGCCTTATTTCTTATCGGTGCTACCAACTCATTTGCTCAAGAAGTAATCATTATTGAAGAAGAAGAACCTTCTAAGTTAACCTTCTCAGGATCGGTAGATGCGTATTTCCGTACCAACTTTAACGGACCAAATAAGGGAGATAATTTCCAAGCCCCTGCCACGTCGTTTGGCAATTTACCTGGTTTTTCACTAGGTATGGCAAACATCATCGCTACCTACCAAGGTGAGAAGGTAGGTGCAGTGGCAGATTTAGTTTTCGGCCCACGAGGGGAGGATGCAGTTTTTGGCTCTCCTATGTATGGCGGAGGAATGGCAGGTAGCTCTCAAATTGTAAATCAGTTGTATGTCTATTGGAATGTAAGCGACGCGGTGACCTTGACTATGGGTAATTTCAATACCTTTTTAGGTTATGAAGTGATCTCTCCAACAGCAAACTTCAACTATTCTACTTCTTATATGTTCTCTTATGGTCCTTTCTCCCATACAGGTTTGAAGGCAGATTTCGCTTTATCTGATAACTGGTCTTTGATGGCAGCAGTGATGAACCCTACAGATATGACTGAGTTTAATATTGCAGGGACCTATACTTTAGGTGCACAGCTGGGATATTCTACTGATGCTGGAGGAGCGTATTTGAACTTTGTCTATGGTGATCAGGATGGTAAACTTGAAGATGATGGTTCGCTTGTTACGAATCAGTACTCTAATGGACAGACGTTCCAAGTGGATTTAACAGCTGGCTTTGACGTGTCTGAGTCTATCTATGTAGGCTTGAATACTACCTACAATACAACTTCTGCTGGTGAAACCTTTACGGGTTCATCAATTAGTGATGCGAGTGGTGATGGCGCCGGTTTTCTAGGATTTGCTGGATACCTTCAGGCTACTACTTCTGAAATGTTTTCTATCGGTCTTCGGGGAGAATATTTTAGTGTGTTTAATGGAGGTTTGGAAGATGTAGTAGGAGTGAATGCAGACGGCGATGGTAGTGTCTTTGCGGCTACACTTTCAGGAAACATAAGAGTTCATAAAAACCTTACACTTATTCCTGAACTGAGAATGGATGCGATGAGTGACGATTTCTTTACAGACAATGATATGAATCCTAGCAAGAACCTTTCATCATTTATGCTTGCTGCAGTATTTGCATTCTAAAAATATAAACAGGGTCTATTGTTAATCATAAAGCCGGGATGAATTTCATCTCGGTTTTTTTATTTATTAGGCTCTTTGGTCTAAAAGCAGTGTGTTTTGAAATCATTTTCCATAAAAATTGCTGTGTTTCATTTGATTTTAGGTTTAATTTTAAACCATAAAAAATAAGTTTATTTAAAATTTGTAAAATATAATTTTATCATTTGTCAATAAATAAGAATAATGTCCTGAATTTACGTAACCTTTTGGTCTCTTAGAAAGTATAGTAAGGCAATAGCAACTTAAACTATACATGTTATGAAGAGATCGATATTATTACTCGCGACTATGGTGGTATCGGCAGAGGGATTCACACAATCCAAATTAAAAGGGCCAAGAGCTAAAAATGCAACAGCAGTTGAATTAGCCGCAAATTCTTTACCGATTAGATTCTATGAAGCGCCATCTGACCTAAAAGGCCCAGACGCTAAAAATCTAAAGATTTGGGAGAAGTCTTCAGCAAATACTAAGATTGTTTATGTGAGGAAAGAGAAAGCTCTAAAAGGGCCAAAAGCTAAAAACAGAAAAGTATGGGAGGATTAAAAGCCTCTTTATTATTCAATATTTATACAAAAAGCTCGGTTCGTTCCGAGCTTTTTTCATTTATAAGTCTTGTTCTCTTTCGAGCATTAATATAGCCGCTTGAGATACTATAAAGTACTTTTCTCCTTCATAGATAACCTCATGAGCTCCCGAAAGCAGGAAGATTGCCAAGTCACCTTCTTTGGCTTGAAGGGGAACGTATTTTACTTTTTCTTCACTGTCCATCCAGGGTTCGTGGTCATCGGTAGCGACAGGAATTGGATATCCTGGTCCAGCCTTAATGATGTAACCTTGCTGCACTTTTTCTTTTTCCTGCACCCCAGGAGGTAAGTAGAGGCCTGAGCCAGTTTTTGCGTTTGGCTTTTTCAAACGAATCAAAACTCTGTCTCCAACTACAATCAGTTTCTTCAATTTATTGTCAGATGTCAATTGCATGATTGATCTATTCTAGAATTAGGTAGTGAATACCAAAACGAAAATTTTGGCTTGTAACTAAAAAGGCACCTGCTTTTACACAGATGCCATTTTAAGTTGGTTTAGCTTTTGAAGCTATTATTTTTTCTCTTCTTCGCTTACTTCTTCGTAATCGACGTCAGATACTCCGTCACCAGCCTCGGCAGAACCTGCTCCAGCATTTGGGTCAGCTCCAGCTGCACCAGCGCCTTCAGCTCCGGCAGCATTGTACATTTCTGTAGAAGCCGCTTCCCATGCCTTATTCAATCCTTCCATTGCAGAATCAATTCCTTCAAGGTTTTGAGATTGATGTGCAGTTTTAAGGGTTTCAAGAGCTTGAGTGATCGCAGTTTTGTTTCCTTCGGATAGTTTATCTCCGTATTCTTTCAACTGCTTTTCAGTTTGGAACACCAAGCTATCCGCCTGATTCAACTTGTCGATTTTCTCTTTTTCAGCTTTATCTGTGGCTGCATTAGCTTCAGCTTCAGACTTCATTCTGTCGATTTCTTCCTGAGAAAGTCCTGAAGAAGCTTCGATTTTGATCTTCTGCTCTTTGCCAGTTCCTTTATCTTTTGCAGATACATTCAGGATACCATTAGCATCGATATCGAAAGTCACCTCGATTTGAGGTACACCTCTCTGTGCTGGTGGAATGTCAGAAAGCTGGAATCTACCGATACTTCTGTTATCCTTAGCCATTGGTCTTTCGCCCTGAAGTACGTGGATGTCAACAGCTGGCTGGTTATCAGCAGCAGTAGAGAATGTCTCGGACTTCTTAGTAGGAATAGTAGTATTAGCTTCTATCAATTTGGTCAATACTCCACCCATTGTTTCGATACCTAGGGAAAGAGGAGTTACATCCAAAAGAAGAACGTCTTTCACTTCACCAGTCAATACTCCACCTTGGATTGCAGCGCCGATTGCTACTACCTCATCAGGGTTTACGCCTTTTGAAGGCTTCTTGCCGAAGAATTTCTCAACTTCTTCCTGGATTTTAGGGATTCTAGTAGAACCACCTACCAAGATTACTTCGTCAATATCTGATGGACTCATGCCAGCATCAGCCAAAGCCTTCTTACATGGTTCCATTGATCTTTTTACAAGGTCTTCAGAAAGTTGCTCAAACTTAGATCTGCTCAAAGTTCTCACCAAGTGCTTAGGACCTGTCTGAGTTGCAGTGATATATGGTAAGTTGATTTCTGTAGAAGCAGAGCTTGAAAGCTCAATCTTAGCTTTCTCAGCAGCTTCTTTCAAACGCTGTAGCGCCATTGGATCTTGTCTAAGATCGATTTGCTCTTCAGATTTGAATTCTTCAGCTAGCCAATTCATGATCACCTGGTCAAAGTCATCACCACCCAAGTGAACATCACCGTTGGTAGATTTCACTTCGAATACACCGTCACCAAGTTCCAATACAGAGATATCAAATGTACCACCACCAAGGTCATACACAGCGATCTTCATGTCTTGGTGCTTCTTGTCCATCCCGTATGCCAATGCCGCAGCAGTAGGCTCGTTGATGATACGCTTCACTTCTAGGCCTGCGATCTGTCCAGCTTCTTTAGTAGCCTGACGCTCGGAATCATTGAAGTAAGCAGGTACGGTAATAACTGCTTCTGTTACTGATTGTCCCAAGAAATCTTCAGCTGTAGTCTTCATTTTCTGAAGGATCATTGCAGAAAGCTCCTGAGGAGTATATGATCTGTCACCAATTTTCACTGCAATTGTGTCATTGGTTCCTTTTTCTACTTTATATGAAGCGTGCTTCTTCTCTTCAGAAACTTCAGAGAATTTCTTGCCCATAAATCTTTTGACAGAAGAAATTGTGTTGGCAGGGTTAGTGATTGCCTGACGCTTTGCCGGATCACCTACTTTACGCTCACCATTTCCGTTGTCAAGAAAAGCCACAATAGAAGGTGTGGTTCTTCTTCCCTCACTGTTTTGAATGACTACAGGTTCGTTACCTTCCATCACTGCTACGCAGGAGTTGGTTGTTCCTAAGTCAATGCCTATGATTTTTCCCATGATTATATGTTTTTAAGTTATTTTCGAATTGAATACTTCTCCCTTTCTTCAATGGATGTGCCATCTGAGTTTTCATTACATTTTGTGTCACATTGGCAGAAAAGTTGACACCGACTTTTTGAAATGCACACAGAATTGTCATTTTCCCGCCTAAATGGAAACTCCATTCTGACAGTTTTTTAAACACAGAGTCCGTGGATGTTTTGCGGAGATCCACAGAGATTGAAGGTTATTAGAGTAGATTTTGATGTTAACATATTTCTCCAGAAGCTGGATGTGGGTTATACTTCCCCAATTCACTTGTGAGGTCTTACGAATATGTTTTTTTGTGAAAATTAGCGTAGCCTTTGCAACCATTCGACTGGCTCTTGCATCTATTAAGTATTATGAAACCATTTTTTAGAGGTAACATGAACGAACGATGTCGATGGTGTCTAGTGATTTTGCTAGGGGTAGTGGTGCTTACGGCAAATAGAGAGCTGGAAATAGTACCAACTATATGGGATAATATGAAGGGTTTTATTCCTGTTGTCAGAAATTTTTTTGGTTGACCTGGTCATTTTCAGGTTCATAGACCTATTTTTAGGTCATGTCAGATTCTCTCATAATTCAAGACTTGTATGTGTATCCAATCAAATCCCTTGCTGGAATTCGTCTTAAAGAAGCTACAGTTGAAGAAAGGGGATTTGAATTAGACCGTCGCTGGATGTTAATCAATGAAAATGGTCAGTTTTTATCACAGCGCACTTTTCCTCAAATGGCTTTAGTCAAAGTTGAAATTGAAGCCGAATCACTTAAGGTGTTTCACATTGCAAGCCCCACAGACTTTGTTCGAATTCCTATTTATGAAGAAGGGGCGAAGATTTCTTCTGTGACAGTTTGGGATGATGAGATGCCTGCCCGAATGGTAAGTTCAAACGCTGATGAGTGGTTTAGTAAAATACTTGGCACACATGTGCGTTTAGTGAAAATGCCGATCTCAACAGAGCGGAAAGTTGATCCCCGATATGCAGTAAATAAGGAGTCAGTCAGTTTCGCAGATGGAATGCCGTACCTGTTAATCGGGCAGAAATCACTTGATGATCTCAATTCAAAATTAGATGACGCAGTTCCTATGGATCGTTTTCGCCCTAACATTGTCTTTTCTGGTGGAGATGCTTTTTCGGAAGATTCTTGGGGGAAAATACAAATTGGTGAAGTGGATTTTCAGGTGGTAAAGCCTTGTGCCCGATGTGTGATGGTTACTGTGGATCAAACTACTGGCGATAAAGCTGCGGAACCACTGAAGACTTTGGCTGAATTTAGAAAGGAAGGCAACAAAATTCTTTTTGGTCAAAATATGGTTGCTCTATCCAATGGGATTATCAAAGTCGGGGACAAACTTAAGTTGAAGTAAGTCCTAGAACCCCATCCCTGATGCAGTTGGAATAGATAGGGTAAGAAAAGAAAATCCTGCTTCTGAAGAAAGCAGGGTTTTCTGTGGTCTCCGCGTAAAACTCTGTGATTTCTCTGCGGTAAAAAATCAGTTACTTGAAGTCTTTAACAGTCTGAATAAATACTTTCACCATTTCTGGATTGATATCTGGATAGACTCCATGTCCTAGATTAGCAACATGTCTAGTCCCACGGAATTGCTCCATCATTTCAATTGTGGCTTCACGAACTTGTTCTTCAGTGCCATAAAGTGCAGCAGGGTCTAAATTTCCTTGCAAAGTCTTCTCAGAACCGATCAACTTTCTTGATTCAGATATCCCCATATTCCAGTCCAAACCAATTGTTTCGCAGTTCAACCTGCCCATTTCTTCTCTGGCAAAGAAAGCGCCTTTTGCAAAAACTGTCTTGGGTACAGAAGTGATCGCGTCACAGATCTGAGCGATATAGGGCAACGAAAATTCTGCGTATTGCTTTGGCCCCAAAATCCCTGCCCAGCTATCAAAAATCTGAACTAATTGAGCTCCAGCTTCGATCTGAGCTTTTAGGTAATTGATCGTGCTGTCAGTGATCATCTGAAGCAATTGATGAGAAAAAGCCGGTTGGGTATAAAGCATTTCCCGAGCAGCAGAGAATGTTTTGCTTCCATGACCTTCTACCATATAGGAGAAAATAGTCCAGGGTGCTCCTGCAAAACCGATCAAAGGAACTCGTCCGTTCAATTCATTTTTAGTGATTCGAATAGCGTCTGTCACATATTGAAGTTCTGAGCCATCTGATACGTGCAATTTTTTCAAATCAGCTTCTGAACGAACTGTGTTAGGAAACAAGGGGCCTCTTTTCTCTACCATTTCATAAGGCAAACCCATTGCTTCGGGAATCACCAAGATATCTGAAAAAATAATCGCTGCATCTACGCCAAGTAGGTCTACCGGCTGAATAGTCACTTCTGCAGCTAATTCAGGAGTCTGGGCCAGTTCTATGAATCCACTGACACTTTCCCTTACTTTTCGATATTCTGGCAAAATTCTGCCTGCCTGACGCATCAGCCAAACTGGAGTTCTTTCAATAGATTCGCCTTTAGCGGCACGAAGTAGGAGGTCATTCTGTAAATGCATGGGGCAAAGATAAGCGCCAAATTATATATGGCTTGGAAAATTGACACATAAAAAAACTGGAACAATAAAAAATCATTGTTCCAGTTCGTGGTAATCCAGTTGGTTTAGGTGATGTGTTTAGTGGAATATTACTCGATGCGTTTGAAGTCTGAGTCACTTAAGCCCATTAGTTTTGTGACAGCGTTATAATCAGTTAGATCAATTCTAGCATTGGCAGAGAGAAGTTCTCCAGGCACTATTACCATTCTGAACAATTGATTGTCTGTCCACTCTGGTCCCAATAAACTGTAATCAAGTGGGCCATCTAGGAATAAACTGAAGTCATTATTTGAAAAGTCATAGTTGTACATCAGTACACCTTCTTCAAAGAATACGGTTTGTGGAAGCGCTCTCCAAATCGGATTAGAACCATCAGCATCCCATTGGATAAATGCCAAAACCATATCCCCATCAAAAATTGGCGGATCAAAACCTCTGATCACTTGGAAATTGTTTGCTTGGTTGAAATCAATTTCTAGCTCAAATACCTCTGATAATATATTAATCCCAGGCTCTCCCTCAGGTCCTGGAATTCCCTGAGGCCCCTCTGGTCCTTCACATGATTGGAATACGAACATTCCAAAAAGTGCCAAAATTAGTAAGTTGATATTTTTCATAGTCGTAGTTTGTTAAGGTTAGTAAACTGTTTTCACGAATTGTGCCATGAATTGGTTGGCTAAAATTCCTTAACAACTTTTTACTTAATAGGAGCGATGACTTGAATCTCTTCTTGCGAGATGATTTTATCTATGTAAGTGCCGCTCAGTTCTACCTGATTATCTTTTGCAAAAGCTTCCAGTTTTTCTTTGACAGTTTCTGGACTTGGCATAACCCATTTGTTACTTTTTATTTTGGCCAGCAAATAGCTTTCATTTTCAAAAGTGCGAAACTCTAAATCTGCTAAGGGAAGATTTTTATTGATTCCAACAAAGACAACCATGGTGTCGAGTTTTCCAGCAGGCTCAACTTCATAAATCGTGTGCAGAAAGCTTCCGGGATGCAATCCTTTTTGAGTTTCTATCTTTTCAAAAATCTCTCCCAAATCTTCGTTTCCTGGAGTCCCTCGATACGTAGCCCCAGCTAGATTGTCAGGTTTTTCTTCTATCAGCTGGATATTGATTGGTGCATTTCCGCCTAATTTCACAAAGCCCCAATATCCTCCAATCGCCAGAATGGCCAGAAAGATGGTGGTAGCTAGAATTTTCTTTTTCATTCTTAGAAAAGGTAACGAACACCAATTCCACCTTGGCCTTTGATATGGCCAATGCGGTCAATTAACTCTAGGAAAAATCCGGCTTCGCCAAAAACTGAGATGGGCACATCATCAAAGTAGTATTCTGCCCCAAGAAATGCTTCTGGGCCAAAATCGACATTGGTTCTGTTGTCATTTTTTACCACAGAAGAGGTGAGTCCATCTGCATAAGAATAGGTAACCTTGGTAGTTCTAAGCTGGATACCGGCGCCTCCATAAGCAAGAAGATATCCCTCGGTGATTCCAAAAACATCGGTAATGTCCTCATGATAGGCTGAGCGAACATTGAAAGAAACCCCTTTTTTTGCTCCATGCGAGATATAAAACGCGTTGGATTCAGGAGGATTGCTTTCAAAATCTTTTTGATAATAGCTAGCGCCATTGATGCCAGCACTACCGATCATTCCTTCGATGGAAATGTATTCAGTGAGGAAGTCTTTGTATGTAATAGAAAGTGGCTCTCCAAGACGAATGCCCACTCCTCTCTCTTGTGCAAAACTGATAAATGGTAATAATACCAAAAGGGTAATTAATTTGAATTTCACTTGATATGTTGGTTTAGGATTAGAGTTCAAAAATCAGGCTAGATCGCCATTGTTTTGAGTTGCATCTGATGCAGTTGGGTGTAATAGCCATCCAATTCCAATAAAGAATCATGAGTGCCTGTCTCTACTATTTCACCCTTGTTTAGGACAATGATTTTATCAGCTTTCTGGATTGTAGAAAGTCTATGTGCAATGACGATGGAGGTTCTTCCAGTCATCATTGTTTCTATAGATTGCTGGATCAATTCTTCAGTCTCTGTATCCACGGATGAAGTAGCTTCGTCCAAAATGATGATTTCAGGATTGTAGACCATCGCTCTTACAAAGGATATCAATTGGCGTTGCCCTACAGAAAGCGTAGCTCCTCGCTCCATTACATTGTAATCCAAGCCTCCCGGAAGCCGCTCTATAAACGTTTTTGCACCAGCTAAATCAGCTGCATACATCACTTGTTCACGGCTGATGCTTGGATTACCTAACGTGATATTGTAGAAAATTGTATTGGAAAAAAGAAAAACATCCTGAAGTACAACGCCGATATGCTTACGCAAAGTATCCAGTTCAAATTCACGAATATCGTGTCCATCGATGCTGATTGAGCCCTCATTGATCTCATAAAATCTAGAAATCAAATTAATGATGGAAGATTTTCCAGCTCCGGTGGCACCTACCAAAGCCACTGTTTTTCCTGACTCTACTTCGAAATTGATGTTTTTAAGCACATACTCATTTTCCACATAGGCAAACCAAACATTTTCTACTTTAATATTTCCTTTGACTTTCGCAGGGCTATAATCCCCTTCGTTTGCAATATGCTCATTACTTTCTAGCAATTTGAAAATACGGGAAGAGCTCACCACGCCCATCTGGAGCGTATTGAATCGATCTGCAATCATCCGAATAGGTCTGAAGAAAAGCTGCAAATACATAATGAAAGAAATCAGCACTCCGATCTCAATCTCCATTCCTAACACGCCTACGGCACCGTACCAGACGACCAAACCGATTCCGATTGCCTGGATAATCTCCGCAACTGGAAAATATATAGAATAATAGAGCACTGAGCGAATGTGTGCTCTTCGGTGCTCTTTATTTATTTCTTTGAATTTTTCGAATTCCCGCTCCTCCCGATTGAAGATTTGTACGATGTTCATTCCGGTGATGTGTTCCTGCAGAAATGAATTCAGATTGGAAACAGCGTTTCTGACGTCATTGAAAGTCACTTTGATTTTTTCCTTGAACACATAGGTAGAAATAATCATGAGTGGGAGTGTGGACAAACTAACAAGAGTGAGCTTCCAGTCAATGTAAAACATCACACCAAGAATGGTGACTAATTGTAGCAAGTCGCCGATTATCGCCGCCAGTCCCTCAGAAAATACATCTGCCAGGGTCTCGATATCAGAAATATTACGGGTGACCAATCTACCGATTGGCGTATTGTCAAAGAATTTTAAACGGAGCTTGAGCAGGTGCTTGTATAGTTTTACCCTAATGTCCCGAATAATCACTTGCCCTATCCAGCCTGAATAATAGGTGTGCGCCCATTGGACAAAGGCTTGCAAAATCATCAGCCCAACTAGAAGGTAAATGATTTTCAACAGACCAGCGCTATCACCCACTGCGATGTAATCGTCTATAGCGACTTGTATAAAATATGGTCGCGTAGGTGCCAAAATTGCCAGTGCGATCGTAAGAAAGACTAGAAAATAGAACTGTGCCTTGTAAGGTTTTACAAAGCCATATAGCTGCTTGAGTACTTTCGAATCGACGATTTCGCCGGAGGATGATTTTTCTTGTTCTAGGCTCAAGGTAAACTAGTCTAAATAAATGTCTTCTGAATATTCAATTTTGCTGAAAAACAAACCGTTAGCGGGGGCCGACTTTCCTGCTTTTTTCCGATTGCGAGATTCTATGATCTGATGCATTTCCTCAGGTTCCATTTTCCCAAGTCCAATTGCTACAAGTGTCCCCACGATAGCCCTTACCATTCCACGCAAAAATCGGTTTGCAGTTATATGAAATTGCAATTCACCGTCTTTTTGTTCCCAATGAGCTGATTTTATTTTACAGCGAAAATGTTTTACAGCCGTATTCACTTTGCTGAAGCATTCAAAATCTTCGTATTCCAAAAGAATTTTAGCAGCTTCGTTCATTCTGGTAATATCTGGATTGAAATAATGTCTCCAAGCGTAGTCTTCGATGAACGGACTTTTTTGCAAAATCATTCGATAAACATAAGCTCGGCTTATGGCACTGAAGCGCGCATGTGCATCAGCTTTGACTGCTCGGATCGAATTGACTGAAATGTCTTTCGGCAAAATACCATTAATCGCTCGAATGAATTTTTCCCTATTAATTTCCTGATCTGTGTCAAAGTGGCAAACCTGCATGCTAGCATGAACACCTGTATCTGTGCGACCTGAACCCATTACAGAAACTGCTTCTCTGAAATAAGTAGAAAGCCCAGCCTCCAATGCTTCTTGAACTGTAAATGCATTTTCTTGGATTTGCCAGCCATGATAGCGGGTGCCTTTGTAGCTAATGTCCAGGAAATATCTTTTGCTCTCACTCATACGGCTGCAAAGATACTATTCCCAATCAAATCAGCGCGAGAAACCTGCTTTCCTTGGTAATGAAGTGATAAGGCCTTTTCTTTGCCAAAAAATCAGAAAAAATGATACAGCGCGTACAATCAATATTCCTTTTCCTAGTGGCTGTGGCCATGGGTTTGACTTTGGGTTTAGACCTTTGGGTACAGCAAGTAGTAGATTCAGGTGAAACTTGGGAACTCAATGCTTTGTTTTTGCAGCAAATTAGCTCAACAGGGGAAGTTATCCAGTCCTCCTCCAATTGGTATATCGCAGCATTGGCTTCATTTGTTGGTCTTTTGGCTATTATATCAATTTTTCAATATAGAAATCATGGCAGACAGATGATGATCAATATGGTTAATTCCCTGTTTATGGTTGGTTTGGTTGCGATTGTTTTCTTGACTACCAATGGTATAAATAAGGAAATCGGAGCAGCGGACAATGGTGCCTATCAAATTGGTTTTTGGGCAATTCTAGCAGCGATGGTATGTAATATGCTTGCCAATCGCTTTATTCGAAAAGACGTTGCTTTGCTAAAATCTGTGGATAGAATCAGATAAAAGAGACGTTAGACTCAAGAATTATGACATAAGATTTTTGCAAGCGAAACAATCTTATAACTATTTTAACCAAAAGAGCCGGCAAATCGCTGGCTCTTTTGGTTTGTTGACCTGCTTCTCCAGAAGCAGGTTTTAAGTTTTTTACCAGAATCTGATTCCCACAGTAGGATAGAAGGTTTTGAAATTCTCTGTGGCAATGACTCCGGCTTGGATGGAGATATGCTGATTTAATTTGCGCTTGTAAAAAGCTTGCATAGTCGTTCCGTTGAAAAGTTGGCTTTTGTTTTCATTGACTAGAAATCCCACGCCAAACATATTGCCTTTGTTGGATTTTGGATTACTGCGATCCCAACTGTATTCAAGGTTTGCAAACCAATTGCTGTTGACTTTTATATTGCCCTCTATTCTTTCCGGGAAGAAAATCTTATTGGTGATGGATCCGCCAATACCAAACTTGCGAAAACTGAACATCATCCTTGCACCTACTATAGGTGTGAAATCTCCGCCAGTAAAGTCCATTCCTATTACAGCGTCCAATTCCAGCTGATCGACATAGGGTAGATATTCTCTTTCCAGATCCAGAATTACTGCATCTATTTTGGTTTGAGGATATTCCTCACTAAGTCGATATACTAAGGTTTTGAATTCAGGAAATTTGGTTGTCTTCTTCAGGACCGGGCTGAATTTTTCTTCCAGATCGCTGAGTTCGTATTCGGAATTGTTAAAAAGCAAGAGAAGCTTGCCGTCATTCGGGAAATCAAAAACCAAGGTGTCTGTAACAGGGGAATCCTCATTCAATTTTTCCAAATAGCTGCCAAAGGGCTTGTTTTCTATTTCCTGTGCCATTGCCATCTGGCAAAAGAGCATAGCAATTCCCGTAAGAAGTGTGATTCTTTTCATTTTAGTGTTTTTTTTAAGTAGGGTTAGTTATTTATGTCTATGGTGACCTGAGTTTTTTGGTCGGCTGAAGCTTGTTGCTTTTGATTTAATTCTGATTCCTGGCGTCCAAATCCAGTCGTTATCTGCATCTTAGGTTTGATTTTACTCCAAGAAATAGTGACTTGATGCAACGTTTTAGGAGCTTCAAATTCAGCCGCTGGAGGAATAATTAGCTCCGATACAAATGTGTTTTCTATACTCAAATCTGCTAGGTTTAGCTCTGGAGTCTCAATTGGAGTAATTGTTTCTCTTTGAGTTGAACTCTGTCTAGGTTTTGATAGTATTAGTGTTTCTGGTTTGCTCACCTCTGGTTTCAAGTCTTCGGATTTTGTTTCGGCTTCCTGGTTTGTATCAGTAGTTTCGATTTCAGTTGGAGGCAAACTGACTTCAGTGATCAATGGAGTTTCCTCTTCTTTTTCTCCCAATTCAAAATAGGCTATTCCAGAAAGAGCAAAAATTAATGCAATTGCCGCAGCTGCCATTCCATATTTCCAAAGTGGAATTATTGGAGTCTTTTGATCAAGCTCTTTTTCAATTGCCTCCCAAAGATCCGCTTTAGGCATTTTCACAGGAAGGTTTGGAATGTGCTCCTTCACTTGCGAATCAAAGTCTTTCCGCTGTTGAATTTTACTCCACAAGTCAGGTTTTGGACTATATTCTTTCATGCCTGTAGTAGTTTAGTGATGCGCCTTTTCAGAAGCGTTTTCGCGTAGTTCAACTGAGATTTTGAAGTGTTTTCTGATATTCCCAGCATTGAAGATGCTTCTCTATGTGAATACCCCTCTACTGATAAAAGAAGAAATACTGCTTTCGCACCAGTTGGTAAACTTTCTATAGCTTGGTCGAGCATCTCAGCATCAAACCATGAATCGAAATCATCACTTGAATCCATCTCTAAATTTTCAATTGGTTCAAAATGAATTTTCTTTCTGCTCTGCAAAATCGCTTTGCGAATCGTGATCGTTTTCATCCAGGAAAGCAAAGCCTCTGGATGTTTCAAGGAGTGGATTTTCTGGAAAATCTCTACATAGGAATCTTGTAAGACATCATTAGCTTCATCTTCATCATTCACTATTCTATAGCAAGCTGAGTAAAGCATCCCTTTGGTCAATTCAAAGAGCTGAAACTGCGCAGACCTTTCGCCTTTGAGGACGTTTTTGATCAGGTTTGTGTCTAGCTTTTGAATATTCATAGATTTGGCTTATACTTCAAAGAGTTACCTTAAAGGCAAAAGGTTGGAATGGAACTCAAAGTTTTTTTTCTGACTTATGGCATTTTACAAATTCTTTTCTCACTCAAGGAAATTATGGTAATTTCAAACTCTGCCTTTTGCAAGTATTAACAATCATTCTATGAAACTCGAAACACTCGCTATACACGGAGGAAATATTGTCACAGATTCTGAAAAACCGGTTATACAGCCTATTACGCTGAGCACCACATTTGTGCACCAACCTGAATCTATGATCTATGCAAGGGCAAATAATCCAAATCGTCATGCTTTAGAAAAGCTCTTGGCAGGTCTGGAAAAAGGTGCAGATGCTGCAGCTTTCTCTTCAGGCAATGCGGCGGGAGTTGCGGTGTTCCAAGCCTTAGAGCCAGGTTCGCATATTATTGCCCCTGATGATATGTATCATGGGTTGAAAAATGCATTGCTCTCTATTTTCAAGGGAGTTTTAGAGGCCACTTTTGTGGATATGGCGGATTTGGTGAAAGTCGAGCAAGCTTTCAAGGAAAACACAAAGTTGGTTTGGTTAGAAACACCTTCCAATCCCTTGTTGAAGATTACAGATATAGCTGCGGTTGCAATTTTGGCTAAGGAAAAAGGAGCGATTTTGGCTTGCGATAACACTTTTGCTACCCCTGTTTTTCAAAACCCAATTGATTTTGGAGCTGATATCGTGATGCATTCCAGTACCAAATATTTTGGAGGGCATTCAGATATTCTAGGGGGTGCTTTGATCACTAAAGAAATGGATGAGTTTTGGGCGAAAGTAAAAAATGTGCAGATCGGAGGAGGAGCAGTGCCTTCACCCATGGATTGCTATTACTTATGCAGAAGTATTAAGACCTTGCCTTATCGGATGAAAGGACATGCTGAACACGCTATCGTGTTGGCGAATTTCCTATCCACACACGAGAAAGTTGAAAAGGTTTATTACCCAGGATTGAAAACGCACCCAGGTCATTTAATAGCAGCCAACCAGATGACAGGTTTTGGTGGAGTTCTGTCTTTTCAGGTAAAAGGCAGTGCTGAAGATGCAGATCAGGTGATTTCCAAACTTAAGTATTTTACAAACGCTACCAGTCTTGGAGGGGTTGAAAGTTTGATTGAGCGAAGAGCTGCTTCCGAAGGACCCGATACATTGACTCCTCAGAATTTAATCCGAGTGTCAGTAGGGTTAGAGCATTTATATGACTTGCTGGAAGATCTGGAAGAAGCATTACACTAAAAAAAGGTCACTTCAAATAAGGAAGTGACCTTTTTTTGTGCTGTGCTATTATCTTAATTGTACCAATTCCTCAATCGGACCTCTACATCTGGAGCGGCATCGTTAACCATGGTTTTGAATTTTTCCACGTCGCTTAAACCGTTTGTTCCTCTATAATGATAAGGGTATACAATTGCTGGTTTGAATTCAGAAACTGCACTTGCAGCCTGATCAACATCCATAGTGTAAGGCAAATTCATGCACACAAAGGCTACGTCAATATTTTTAAGCACTCTCATTTCCGGAATGTCTTCTGTGTCTCCGGAAATGTAAAATTGTTTTCCCCCAAGATGAACAATGTATCCATTTCCACGACCTTTCGTATGTGGAGCCTCAGTACTTTCGGGTAAATTATACATTGGTAATGCCTCGACCTTAATTCCATTGACAGCTTTGGATTGATTGTTCCCCAAAACAATCAGTTCTTTTCCTGTGCCTGCAGTAAGCTTGTCTGCTACAGCTTGTGGTGCAATGATGGTCGCACCAGAAAGGTCTAGTCCATCAAGCGTTTCCTGATTGAGATGATCCCCATGAATGTCCGTGATCAGCACCAATGTTGGTTTCTTCTGCCCTTCAAAAGCAGCCGCACCACCATAAGGGTCCACATAAATTACTTGGTTATCATGCTCTAATACTAATGTGCCGTGCGTGATAGGATTGATCGTAACATCTCCTTTTTTGGCAGAAATCATGTCTTGCGAAAAAGCACCAAAGGAGATGAATAGAAGTATTAAGGTTAGATATTTCATAGTAGAATAAATATTCAGGTGGGATTGATTCTCTTTTTCTGAGAATAGATGACTTTATTATTGGGAGGTGTTCATTATTAATGATCAAAACATCGTTTCATATCTGAGAGCATCGAAATTTAGTCTGTGTGACGAACACTGTTATAGCCTTCTTTAAATGCGTTCACATTATTGTCCCAGTCATATATGGTTTCGAATAAAAAGAAGGCAAATACGCCAAGGAAGAAAAATAGTACCTCTCGCTTTGTAATTTTTTTCATGTCTAAGTTTGTTGAAGCATAGTGTAATATAAAAAATAGTTCTTAAAAACTTCCAATCCCTTTTGCCATCAATCCAGCTAGTAGTGGAATGATAAATAATAGCAGAAGTTCTAATCGAAGTAAAATGAAAATGGATTTCGGAATTGCAATTTTTTCATCAGGATCGCCTTTTCGGTTTTTGATGAAAAAGACTGTTGGATAGATTGATAGAATTCCAATTGTAGCGAAAATTGTGACCTTAATATGGAAGATAAAATTGTAAGTATAAAACTCGGTCGGCTTTCCATACCCTCCCAGCCAAAGCGTAAGTCCAACAGCCAAAAGGATCAATGCACCCATTCCATAAACTCCATCGATGGTAGCGATTCTTTTGATTTCCTTTCGTGTCAATTCCTTCTTAAGTAAAAGATGCTCCGAAACCAATGAGCCGACAATTGCAAAAATGCTGATAAAATGAAGGTAGCGAAGAATGATTTCTGGGGTCATAAATTGATTTTTGTAAAATTTCAAATTCAATAATTTCAAATTCCTATCCCGCCCAGCCTTCTCTATCCAGACTTCTATACTGTATCGCTTCGGCCAGATGCTCGACTTTGATTTCCTCAGATCCTGAGATATCAGCAATGGTTCTGGCTACTTTCAGTATTCGGTCATAAGCTCTGGCTGATAATCCCAGTCGCTCCATAGCGGTTTTCAAAAGCATCTTGCCAGCTTCATTGATCTGGCAGATTTGTTTTGTGAGATGCGAAGGCATCATGGCATTACAGAAAACCTCTGGATTTCCTTTAAATCGTTCCTTTTGCTTTTCTCGGCCTTTGATTACGCGTTCCCTTATTTCCTTGCTAGATTCTGTTTTCCGTGTGGAGGTCATCTCGTCAAATTTGACAGGTGTCACTTCTACATGCAGATCGATGCGATCTAACAGCGGTCCTGACACTTTATTCAAATACCGTTGCACTATTCCTGGACCGCAGACACATTCTTTTTCGGGATGATTGTAATATCCACATGGGCATGGATTCATGCTGGCGATGAGCATAAAGTTGGCAGGAAAATCCACGGACACTTTTGCTCTTGAAATGGTAACTCGGCGCTCTTCCAGCGGTTGACGCATGACCTCCAGTACAGTACGCTTGAACTCTGGCAATTCATCCAAAAACAATACTCCATTATGCGCTAAGGATATTTCTCCTGGCTGTGGATTTCCTCCTCCGCCTACGAGCGCTACGTCGCTGATGGTGTGGTGCGGAGATCGAAAAGGTCGATTGGCAAGCAGTGAGCCATTTCTTCCCAGCTTTCCAGCTACGGAATGAATCTTGGTCGTTTCCAAAGCTTCTACCAAAGTCAGGGGAGGAAGAATCGAGGGAAGACGTTTGGCTAGCATGGTTTTACCGGCTCCAGGAGGACCAATCATAATTACATTATGTCCGCCTGCAGCTGCGATTTCCATAGCCCGCTTTATATTTTCCTGACCCTGCACATCCGCAAAGTCAAATTCAATATCATCCAGTGAATGATAGAAAATCTCTCTGGTGTCCGTGACCAATGGTTCTATTTGAAGTTCGCCCATCAAAAAATCAGTGGCTTGCTGCATCGTTTCTACACCAATTATATCTAGGCTATTGACAATCGATGCTTCTTTGGCGTTTTCTACAGGGAGAATAAAACCCTTGAATCCCTTCTTTCTGGCTTCGATAGCAATGGGTAGTACTCCCTTGATCGGCCGGAGATTTCCGTCTAATGAAAGCTCACCCATAATCACATAATCTCCCAAAGTTGGAAATTCCACCTGCTCTGATGCCTGTAAGATTCCCATTGCAATCGGCAGATCATAAGCCGAACCTTCTTTCCTGATATCGGCTGGCGCTAGGTTGATTACCACTTTTTGCCTGGGCATTCTATACCCGAAATATTTTAAGGCACTTTCTACCCGCTGCTGGGATTCCTTCACAGCGGAGTCGGGAAGTCCGACCATAAAGAAACTGGTTCCTTGTCCCACATTCACCTCTATGGTGATGATGTTTGCATCTACGCCTGATACTGCGCTTCCAAAAGTTTTAGCTACCATAACATAAAAATATAAAAAGGAGACCTGTTGGTCTCCTCAATATACTAGTTTGATAAAATTAATATTTCACTTTTAGGTAATATTTTGTCTAGGTGGAATGTTACTTTGGTCAGTTTCCGGGGATGGAGTAGTTGGCCGAGGACTTGGTCTAGTCGGAGCAACTGGGTGTTCGAAGTCGTAAATTTTGGCTTTAAGTGCGTGTATCTCACTTTCCGTTTTTTTGATTTGGGAAGAAAGACTGCTGTAGGCAGCATAGCTACTACCCCAAGCGGCGAGGAAAATAATCAAGCCAATTAAGGTAATTGTCACCATGGAATCTGACGTGATTTCTTCCATTCCAAAGACTCCGCCAAGCGTGTCAAAGGCAATGAAGAAAATAAGAAAAGCACCAAAATAGACCAAAAGGGCTATTTGAAGGATTTGGTGAAGTTTTTTCATATGTAAATAATTTGATTTTTAGTGGCTATATGGAATCTCACACGATAGATAATTATCCAGTTTTTATGGTTTAATCGATGTGTTAGATCTCATAAGTATTAACATTAGTTTTAACGAATATACTAAACGGACTGAATACTAGAAAGCTTCTGGTATAAGCCTTCAGTTTGCATTAAGTCAACGTGCGTGCCACGCTGTACAATTTGACCATGCTCGATCACAAGTATCTCATCTGCATGCTGAATTGTGCTTAGTCTATGTGCGATCACCAATGTAGTTCTATTACTCATCAGTTTGGTCAGTGCTTCCTGTACCAAATGCTCGGATTCTGAATCTAAAGCTGAAGTAGCCTCATCAAGAATCAAGATTGGAGGGTTTTTCAATACTGCTCGTGCTATGCTTAGGCGCTGACGCTGTCCTCCGGAAAGCTTGGATCCACGCTCGCCGATACTAGTTTGGTAGCCATCTTCCATTTTTTCGATAAACTCGTGGGCATTGGCAATTGTAGCAGCTTCCATGACCTGCTCTTCAGTTGCTCCTTCTACCCCAAAAGCAATATTATTGAAAACCGTGTCATTAAATAGAATGGATTCCTGCGTCACTATTCCCATTTGGCTGCGCAAAGCTTGTAAATCAAACTCCTTTAGATTTTTTCCATCCAGTAAAATTTGTCCTTCCGAAGGATCATAAAATCTTGGGATTAAATCCGCCAACGTGGATTTTCCTCCACCAGAAGGACCCACAAGTGCAATGGTTTTCCCTCTCGATAAAGTGAAATTGATATTTTTCAACACGTTCACATCCTGGTAGGCAAAGCTTACATTTTTGACTTCAACTGAATTTTCAAAAGAATTCAATATGGCCGGACTTGCAGGGGAACTGATCTGAGTAGGCGTATCTACCACGGTGAAAATTCGCTCGGCTGAAGCGATACCCCGCTGAATACTGCTGACGGCACGGGAGATTTCCTTGGCTGGATTTAGAACTTGAGTGAAAATAATAATGTAGGTAATAAAGTCCGAGGCTCCCAAATCGGAATTTCCGCTGAGCACCAACCCACCCCCATACACCAAAATTCCGGCAACTACGAATACTCCGAGAAATTGGGATATCGGAGATGCTAATTCGTTTTTGCGAGCCATGTTCACGTTCACTCCAGCGTAATAATCGGTTTCTTTGTCGAATTTTCCCTTCATAAATCGCTCCGCATTGAAGGCTTTGATCACCCGCATTCCTCCAAGTGTCTCGTCTAAGATATTGACGATTCGACCAAGTGATTCCTGACTTTGCACCGCTTTTTTCTTCAATCTTCTAGTAATCCCGCCGATAATCGCTCCCGTGATGGGGATGATCAAAATGGTGAAAATTGTCAGTTTGGGAGACATAAAGAAAAGCACTGAGAAATAGAGAATAATGGTCACAGGCTCACGGAATACAACCCGAAGTGACTGCACAATCGTGTTTTCCACTTCTTGCACATCATTGGTCATTTTCGACATCAGATCGCCTTTGCGCTCATTGGAAAAATAGCCAATGTGAAGCTTACTGACTTGTTCGAAAATATCCATTCTCATGCGCTTGATGACAGTAGCGCGCACTTTTGCCAAAACTACCCCCGCTAGATAAGTGAACAGATTGGAGAGGAAAACTGACGCCACAATGATCGCACACACATAATAAAGTGTTCCCATCTTGCCATATTCCTCTGCTATTTGCAGGAAGTTGTAATTGAAGAGGTGGGAAAAGTATTCCAGTGAGAAATTGAATTCAGGCTTCTCGGAATATTGCGTCAGCGTTGCCGGATCTACTTGTTCGAAAATCACATCGAAAAGCGGCTTCAGCAAGGTGAAATTCAGCAAACCAAAAACGATAGAAAGAAACGCGTAGATAATATAGGTAGGCACGAATTTTCCGTATGGCTTGGCATAGGAGAGAATTCGTAGATAGGTCTTCATAAACTAATGTTCGTGGAATAATCTCGCAAGTTACGCAAAAATGGCGGTGGAGGTTATCAGTTAATAGTTGTAATCAGGTCGTATGAAGTTCCAGCGGAAAGCCAATTGCAGGTATTGGGAGGTGGCTGGACTGTCGAGGTCTTGAGCAGTACGTCTTCTGAAAGTATGGGAAGCATCGATAAAGAAATTATGCTTCAACATATAAGAAGCATTCAGATTAGTTTGAACCACCTTGTTCTCGATACCCTGACCGATCACATTATCAAATAATCCTGTTGGACTTCCTTCTAATCTATTTTTCAAGACATCTCCACCCCAGTTGGTCTCTTCGTCTGGATCTGCTCCATAGAGTTGGTACATGGTAGTGAAAGTCAGGTTCAGTTTTGGGATAGGCTGGTAGCGGAGGATTCCTAGCATTTCCCTGAAATTAGCTCCTCTTGGATGGGTAAGTGGAGTTCTCCAATTGCTGTAGGATTGATAGTCGACTTTTTCCTGAAAAGTATAAGGTCGGGCAGAATTGTATTCCAGCTGAAGATCTAGATTCGAAACCTTGAATAGGTCGATGTATTTGAATCCAGCCTGTAGACCGTATTTATTCCGCTTGGAGTTCTTGCCATCTTGTCCAAAGAATTCTGAAAAGACGAACTCATCCAGTGCAAACTGACCGTAAAGCTGCATGGTTGACAAGAAATTCCATTTGTAATCTATCCCGAGCATGACCTTGTCAGGCGTGCCGAGTGATTGCTCCACCCAGCGATAAAAGATAATTGGATTGTAATAATTGAAGTCTGCTTTGTCAGTCATCACAGACTCGAAGAACCCAAGGTTAAGGTTTTTGCCTACATTAAAACCAAGTCTGTGAAAGGAAAACCATTTTTGAGGATATCTACCATCCGTAGGTCGCCCTCTGTCGTAGTCCACATCTGCAGTCATTTGAGTCCAGATATTGGTCAATTGGAATTTCCAAACCTGGGTATTAAGCTTCACAAACATGTAGGGATTGGAAAAGTCGGAAAGCAAAAAGGATCTATAACCTTCCCCGATGAAGTTACGGTCATGGCCGACTTCTACCTGAATGTGTTTGGTGATGTTAAAACTCACATGTCCAAGCGCTGAGAAGTACGTGTAGCCATCTCCATTATATTCCTTCCAAAATCCCTCACCTGGCACAGCGCCATTGTGCTCAGCGTAGCCTTTCACCCAACTAGGGAAAAATGCCTCCGAAGAAGTGAAGTACGTGTAAAAACCAACTTTCTTATCTATTGATCCGCGAAGCACAACTCCACGAGAAAGGCGATTTGGGTTTCGGTCATTGTCGGGCTCGATCCCACCATTCAAGTACAAAACCGGACTTGCGTGGATATCAAACTCATCACTATAATAGTATGCAAAGTCTCCTGGTCTTTTATAAATTGCGTTGAACAGAGGTTTTTTGGAAAGTGGAGTTTCCCAACTTACAAACTCCCAATTATCCTGACTCAGGTAAGCGAGATTGAACTGATCTACACTAGTTCTGATCACCGCGTCATTCGCAATGCTGTCGAGAAAAGCTGCCACATGATCTCTTCGGTAGGGTTTTGCACCAGTGTGGAATACCGGATTGTTTTTGCCTTGAAGGATTTCGTACCGCTCGATTTTCTGGTAATAATCCCGATCGAAAGGAATGTAACTTCCCTGTGCAGTAACAAAAAGTGGAAGTAGAAATATGCCTAATAGAATAAGCAGTCGAGCGTGTAAAGGTTTTTGCATTGCCTAAATCTAAAAAACATTCCTGAAAATGGAATTCGAATACGGCTAAAGAGAGTTGAAATAGTAGTAATCAGCATTTTCCGATTGATTGAATCCGCCTAATAGACATTTGGTTACTGGCGGAGGAAGGGGTTTGAATTTGCTTTGAAATTAGAGTTGAATTTTATTTTTGGGCTAAAACGCCTTGATTTGCATACTCAAATCAAGTTTTTAAATCCTTTTGACCAATTGACTTAGAAATACTTGGCAAAGATTTGGTGAGTTTTGTGAAAAAGCCTAGCTTTGTGCCTCATTTGAAAGAGGTACATAATAACTAGCAATAATATGAAAGCTGATATCCATCCAAACTACAGAGACGTCGTTTTCTACGACACTTCTAGCGAGTTTAAATTTCTTACTAAGTCAACTATCGAAACAAGCGAAACTATCACTTGGGAAGATGGCAACGAATATCCTTTGTTTAAGGTCGAAGTGAGCTCTCAGTCTCACCCGTTCTACACAGGTAAGAAAATGATGCTTGATACTGCGGGTCGTGTTGAGAAATTCAACAGAAGATACGCTAAGAAGTAATTCTTCTATATCTCAGGCTAAAAAGTCTCCCGGAGCATGGATTCCGGGAGACTTTTTTATTTTTGCCTCATGGACTCAATTTTATTGTTTGATGACCCTGCTATTCGCGGCTCGTTACTTCCTTTTACTTTTACCCGACCAGTAGCGGAAATCCGCGTAGGGATACTGAAGGTGTCGGAAAAATGGGAAAAGATCACCGGTGCTTCAGTTTCATTTCTGACCCAAGACTACCTTCAAAAGAAATACCCTCGAAAATCTGGAAAAGCGCTGGCTATAAATGGCGCTTGGCTGCCAGATATTAGAAGTCTAGCTGTATTGAAATCCATTACATCAACTCAGGCGCTGTATTTCGGAAAGACCCTGATCGCAACCTATATCGGCGAAACGGAGAAAAATTTAGTGGCAGTGAAGGGCAAAGAAATTGTCCAGCTCGATTTTGAACCCACATTAGTATTGAAAACCTGGAATATTTTCCAGTTTAATGGAGCGGAGATAAAAAATGATTTTGAGTTGTTTACTAAAGGCAGAAAATCAGCGCAGATCACAGATCCTCATACTAAAGTATATTCTCCCGAAAACATCTTCGTTGAAGAAGGGGCAGTCATTAGAGCGGCGGTTTTGAATGCAGAAAACGGCCCAATTTACATTGGTAAAAACACCGAGATCCAAGAAGGAGCTTTGATTCGTGGGCCTTTTGCGCTTTGCGAAAGCTCTACAGTAAATATGGGAGCCAAAATAAAAGGTGATACCACCGTGGGCCCGCATTCCAAAGTGGGAGGGGAGTTATCCAACTCGGTGATCTTTGGCTATAGCAACAAAGGTCACGAAGGGTTTCTCGGCAATTCTGTAATCGGAGAATGGTGTAATATGGGAGCTGACACGAATACCAGCAACCTGAAAAACAATTATTCCCCAGTGAAACTCTGGGATTATACCGTCGGGAATTACTCCAATACTGGTTTGCAATTCTGCGGACTCATGATGGGCGATCATTCCAAATGTGGTATCAATACCATGTTCAACACAGGGACAGTCGTCGGCATTGGATCCAATGTGTTTGGTCCAGGATTTCCGCGTAAATTTATCCCTTCATTTGCTTGGGGTGGAGAGGAAGGATTCTCTACCTTTTTGTTCCCGAAATTTCTAGAGACAGCAAAAGCCGTAGTGGCGAGAAGAGGACTTGAGTTGAATGCGGAAGAACAAGAAATCTTACGTATGATTTTCGAAATGTCCAAAAACTATAGAATTTGGGAAACCTCATCCTGATTTATTAATTCATGCAATTCGCAGCTATACCGGGTCTTCCCGAAACCAAGTTAAACCTGATTAATGCCGTCAAAAACAATCATTTGGCGCATGCCCTGCTATTCCATGGGCCGGAAGGTTCCGCCAATTTGACGATGGCATTGGCTCTTTGTACTTATTTGTACTGTGATAATCCAAGTGATTCAGATTCTTGTGGAACCTGCGCCTCCTGCCAGCGGATGAGTCGATTGGTAGTTCCGGATTTGAATTTTGCTTTTCCGACCATCGCCTCTTCGAAAGATGATGACAAGGAGGATGATGATAAAATGGATGTGTTGTCCAGCTGGAGGAAGTTTGCGACGGAGCAGCCCTATGGTAATGTCCATGATTTCATCTACTTCAATAATTTTGAAAAGAAGCAGTTAAATATCTCCAAAGGAGCAGCCCGTAAAATCATTCAGGCACTTTCACTTATGTCGTTTGAAGGCGGTTACAAGATTATGATGATCTGGGCACCTGAATACCTTCACCCCTCGGCTGCAAATGCCCTCCTGAAAATTCTCGAAGAACCACAGCCTAAAACGCTTTTTATTTTGGTGACTGGAGCTGCCGATCAGCTTTTGACGACCATACTTTCAAGAACTCAGAAAGTTACGATTCGTGGGTTTTCTGATGAAGAAGTCAAAAGTCATTTGCTCGAGAAGGGACTTTGTGACGAAGCATCTGCAGATCAGATCGCAATGTTAGCCGATGGAAATCTGCGTGAAGCCTACCGACTCGTAGATCAGGTAGAAGATCTCCAGGTCAAAAAAATCAGAGAATGGTTTTTGTCCTGCTACAAAGCTGATTTCAAAAGTATTTTTGGACTTGCGGATGACTTTCACAAGTCGGATAAAGAAGCCCAAAAATCACTTTTACTCACAGGATTAAACGTACTTCGTGAGATTTTGCTGAAAAATGTAGGGTTGGAGGAGTTGCTTCGTACGCATGACGAGGATCGTAAATTCGTCAATAATATTTCCGGTAAGATCCTCAAGGAGGAGCATGTAGGGAAATTATATGGTGATTTCAATACTGCTCATTATCATTTGGAACGAAACGGTAACGCCAAATTCATCTTCACAGATCTATCGATGAACGTGACCAGATTGATGGCGAAAATAAGCTGATATGGAGCAAAAAGTAATTGGTAGAAAAGAGAAAGTATCACTTCCTGATTTAGGACTGTCGCTGGTTTGGGCCAAAGTCGATACCGGAGCCTACACAAGCAGTATTCATGCGGAGAATTTGGAAGTTTTAGAGGTAAATGGAAAGCGAGTGCTGCAATTTCAGCCACTTCTTCCCGGACATAAATCTTATACCGGCGAGATAGTTACCTTTGAAGAGTTCAGAGAGAAAAAAGTGAAAAACTCCTTCGGTCATGCTGAGGTTCGTTATTTGATCGAGACTACCTTTGAGCTAGCTGGCGAAAGTTATTCGGCGGAGTTCACGCTATCCGATCGGTCGAGTATGAGAAATGCGATTCTTCTCGGTCGGAAAATACTCAAAAATCGCTTCCTTGTAGATGTATCCAAAATCAATTTGGCTAGACCTTACCGGAAAAAATAATCAAAGTCAGATTTACCTAACAGGCCTTGTTGAGGGCTCATATTATCTAAAAATTTTCTTATGAAATCGAGCATGATTCAAGCGATATCCAAAGAGGTGCTTATCCATTGCGAGATTCTCCCGAAAAAAAAATCGGGGCAGGTTATCTGACCATAAAAAATCAACTATTAACAGATGAAAATTGCAATCCTTTCCACAAACCCAAATTTATATTCCACCAAGCGCCTGCTGGAAGCGATTAAAGCAGCAGGCCACGAGGGGATAATCGTCAATCATAGCATCTGTGATTTGATTCTTGAGCAAGATGGTCCGTCCATTATTCATAAGGGAGAGAAAGTACTGGGAGTAGATGCCGTTATTCCTAGGATCGGTGCTTCAGTAACTTTTTACGGTACGGCAGTGGTTCGTCAATTTGAGTTGATGGGCACTTTTTCTGTGGTGAATTCTCAAGCTATCGTCCGTAGCAGAGATAAATTGCGTAGCCTTCAGATCATGTCCAGTGCAGGACTTGGTATGCCCAAAACAGCCTTTACTAATTTCTCCAAAGGAGGAGAAAAACAAATTATCGAGCATGTCGGTGGAGCGCCCTTGATTATCAAATTACTAGAAGGAACGCAAGGACTTGGGGTAGTTTTGGCAGAAACGCGAAAAGCGAGCCAGTCCGTTATTGAAGCATTTCATGGATTGAAGGCAAGAATTATCGTTCAGGAATTCATCAAGGAAGCCAAAGGAGCAGATATTCGAGCTTTTGTGGTGAATGGGAAAGTAGTTGGAGCGATGAAGCGCCAAGGAGCTGAAGGGGAGTTTCGTTCCAACCTTCACCGAGGCGGCAAGGCAACTGTCATCAAATTAAGCCGGGCTGAGAAAGCTGCTGCCTTAGCTGCTGCCAAATCACTTGGCTTGGATGTGGCTGGTGTGGATATGCTTCAATCTGCCCGGGGCCCGCTGATTTTGGAGGTGAATAGTTCCCCTGGACTAGAAGGAATAGAGAAAGCTACGGGCATCGATGTCGCTGGATCCATAATAAAATTCATAGAAGAAGGCGTAAATAAGCGTCCATTAAAGATTTCAAGTCAATGAGTCAAGTAGTAAAAATAGGCACCAGAGGAAGTAAGTTAGCACTTTGGCAGGCTTATCATGTGGAGGAGCTTTTGCAAAAAGCCGGGCTGGAATCAGAGATAGTGATCATTGATACGAAAGGTGATCAAATCCTTGACGTTTCCATTGCGAAAATTGGCAGTAAAGGTGTTTTTACGCAGGAATTGGAAGATCAATTGCTGGATGGCCGGATCGATATAGCCGTTCATAGTGCAAAGGACATGCAGTCAAATTTGCCAGAAGGCTTTGAAATCATTGCTTTCACCGAGCGGGAAAAGGAAAACGATGTGCTTGTCTCTCATAACAAATCCGTTTCTCTTAAGAAGGATGTTGTATTAGGAACTTCTTCCACTCGCCGCGTTTCTACGTTGAAGCATTTTTACCCACATGTGAAGACAGTGGAGGTTAGGGGGAATCTACAGACTCGAATCCGAAAAATGGAGGAGGGACTTTGTGATGCCTTGTTACTTGCTTATGCAGGTGCGCATCGCATGGAATATGACCATATGATCGTGGCGGAATTGGATTTGGATGAATTTACTCCGGCTGTCGGGCAAGGATCTGTAGCCATCGAAGTGGCAACCATACTTGATTCGGAATTGAAGTCAAAAATCGCTGCTGCTTGTAATCATCAAGAGACTTCCTTACGGCTTCGTGCTGAGCGAGCTTACCTAAGAGTATTGGAAGGGGGTTGCAGCATACCGGTTTTTGCGCTAGCAAATATTACAAAAGACCAGCTTAGCCTAAAAGGCGGGATTGTGAGCTTAGACGGCAAAGAGCGGATTTCTCTTGTGGTAAATGGAGATTCCAGCCAGCCAGAAAAGTTAGGACAGGAACTTGCTGACCAAGTTTTTGCCGCTGGCGGAAAAGTCATATTAGATCAAATCAAATCAACCTTAAATAAATGAGAATTCTAAGAACCTTACTTTTTCTTTTTTTTTGTGCCTGCGTGTTTTCCTGTGCTGGAAGCAAAGATTACTTAGTCACCATCAAGACTAGCCACGGGGATATCGTGGCAGTACTCTTTGACGATACTCCTGAGCACAAATCCAATTTTATAGAATTGGCTGAAGCGGGAAGATTTGACTCCACAGAATTTCAGCGAGTGATGAAGAACTTCATGATTCAAGGTGGTGATGTGTTTACGAAGGAAAATCTTCCTCCCCAGGAGTGGCCGACTTTGCCGGCTGAGATCAGACCTAAGTATTATCATAGAAAGGGGATGATTGCTGCGGCAAGACAGCCAGACTCTGTTAATCCTGAGCGACGCTCAAATGGTTCGCAGTTTTATATCACTATAGGGAAGGTTTATGACGAACTGGAATTGACTACTGATATGAAGGAGCTTCAAAAGTCGCTGATGAAATACATGGAGCTGGGTAGTCAGGCAGAATTGAAGAATGAATACATCCGCCTTTACAATGAGCAGAAGTATGATAGTTTGACTACTATGATCCTTTCCATGAGAGATGAAATAGAGTCCTCTCTGAATGTGAATTTGACGAAGGAATTTACCAAAGAGCAAATTGAAGCATATACCACTGTAGGTGGAGTGCCTCATTTGGATAAGGAATACACCGTTTTCGGAGAAGTGATCCAGGGGCTGGAAGTGGCTGAAGAGATATCTAATGTGGCTACTAACACTAGAGATAAGCCAATTGAGACAGTTTATATGACGGTGAAAGTAGAGAAAATGTCCCGTAAGAAAATTGAAAAAGACTATGACTACAGCTTCCCAGATGACAAGTAAAAAGAAAGTATTTATCACTGGAGCGAATGGACTGCTTGGACAGAAACTTGTCGCTCAATTGGTGGAAAAGGGAGAGTTTCAGGTGTTTGCTAGTGGCAAAGGAGCATGCAGGCTGCCAGGTGAAGGCTTCGAATACGTTTCAGTTGATATTACGGATGAGTCTGGCGTGGAAAAAGCACTTGGCGAGATCAAGCCGGATGTAATTATTCATGGTGCTGCAATGACTCATGTGGATCAGTGCGAATTAAACCAAGAAGATTGCTACGATGCCAATGTCAATGCGACTGCTTATTTGATTAAGGCTGCAGAAGCGGCAAAAGCTCATTTTATTTTTGTTTCCACGGATTTTATTTTCTCAGGAGAAGAAGGCCCATTGGATGAAAATGCTGAAGCTGCTCCAGTAAATTACTACGGAGAGACTAAGCTCCAAGGGGAACAGCTGGTGAAGGCTTGCCAAACCAAATGGTCGATTGCACGAACCGTTTTGGTTTTTGGGATAGCTCACGATATGAGCCGGACGAATATTATCCTTTGGGTGAAATCTTCTTTGGAAGCTGGAAAAGAGATTCAAGTAGTGGATGACCAATTCCGTACGCCAACTCTTGCAGAGGATTTAGCAGCAGGGTGTATTTTGATAGCTGAGCAACAAGCGGAAGGCATATTCAATATTTCTGGGCCCGACTTTTTGACACCTTATGAAATGGCAAATATCACCGCCGATTACTTTGGGCTGAACAAAGAGTTAATCAAACGAGCAGATTCAACCACCTTTACTCAGCCAGCAAAAAGACCTTTAAAAACAGGATTTATCATCACCAAGGCACAGGAACAGCTTGGATATGACCCGAAAACTTTCCGAGCGGCAATTGGTATTTTAGCAAAACAAATTATCTTAGCCCGCTCTTAAAAGCAGTTTATACACCCTAATTTAACTTTAAAATAATTTATGGCAGCAATCAACGAAACCGAAGAAAGAGGCGAATTTGGTTCTAGTTTAGGATTCATAATGGCCGCAGCCGGTTCTGCCGTAGGTCTAGGGAACATTTGGAGGTTTCCATATTTAGTAGGTGAAAATGGAGGTGGTGCCTTTGTATTTGTTTACATACTATGTGTGCTTTTTATCGCGCTTCCGCTACTATTTAACGAAATAGCCCTAGGAAGAAAATCCGGTAAAAACCCAATCGGAGCTATACGAGACACAGGAGGAAATAAATTTTGGCAGATAGCAGGCGTGCTTTGCGTACTAGTCTGTTTTTTTGTTTTTAGTTATTATTCAGTGATCGCAGGATGGACTGTAGGGTATATTATCACTGAAATCATCAATGTGCCAGTTGATTTTGCTGAGTTTGTAGAGACACCGCTGTATGTGATTCCATTGACATTTTTGTTCATATTAATGACCATCCTTATTGTCTTGGGTGGAGTGTCTGGAGGTATTGAGAAAGCATCTAAATTCTTGATGCCAGTACTCTTTATTATCATCATTTTCATTGCTGGCAGAGCAGTTACCTTGGAAGGCGCAGGGGCTGGCATCGAGTATTATTTAAAGCCGGATTTCAGTAAAATTAATCCAGCTGTTATACTTCAGGCACTTGGTCAAGCTTTCTTTTCCATGTCGGTAGGTTGGGGTTTGATGATCACATTTGGTTCTTATTTACCTAAGAAGTCTAACATTATACAATCTGCAGGATGGATTGCAGGAATGGATACTTCCGTGGCATTATTAGGTGGTTTGATGGTATTTCCAGCGCTATTTGCATTGCTTCCAGGAAAAGATCCAGCTGCAGGTCCAGCATTGGTTTTCGATGTGTTGCCAAAAGTATTTGCCGCAATGCCAGGCGGACACGTAGTAGGAGCCTTATTCTTTATTCTTCTGATGGTAGCAGCATTGACATCCACTATATCTATGCTTGAGGTGCCAGTAGCCTACATGATCGATGACAGAAAGTGGGGTAGAAAAAAAGCAACTTGGACGATTGGTCTAGCTGCAATGGCACTTTCTGTTCCTTCAGCATTATCTCAGATTCCAGGGACGTTCTTTGCCAATTTCCATATCAATTTCTTTGGCAACCCGCTGCAAGGGTTCTTCGGCATCATGGATTTTGTCTTTGGTACGTTTGCTGTGATCGTGATTTGTTTGATGCTGGCGCTTTACACAGGTTGGGCATCAAAAATCTCTGATTATGCTGATGAGTTGAGATTGGGTGCGCCAATTTTCAAAGGGCCTTTCAGAGCAGGTTGGATTTTCTTCGTCAAGTGGATTTGTCCAATCGTAATCATTTTACTTATCCTTAATATGGTGGGGGTTTTTGGTACAGCGCAAGCTGCCTAGAGCGAACTCATTGAGATAGAAATTGAAAAGGAAGTCTTCGGGCTTCCTTTTTTTGTTTTTCAAGTTTAACCACAGAGTTCACGGAGTACACGCGGAGGGCGCTGCTCTGAATTTTCCTAATTATGGGTGAATTTTCAATTTAGTAGTATGGTTCGAAAACTGATTACTTAACACAGAGCACTGATTACTTTTCACATCAAACCTTTCACTGGATTTCCCGCTTGGCAAGGGAATTGCTAATTTTTCTTAAAATCCATCGTTACTAAGCTTACTAAACCAATAACTACATAACCATGAAAAAACTTATCCTTTCCCTAGCCTTGCTGGCATTTGCACTGACTGGCTATTCGCAGGGCTTTTCTTTTGGCCCCAAAGTAGGTCTGAGCCAAACCAAACTCGATTTGAAATCTGATGATTTCAAAAACGGTGATTCCAAGTTTGGTTACCATGTGGGGCTTTTTGCAAGAATCGGACTAGGTCCCCTTTATCTACAGCCGGAAGTATTGTACACGCAGACTCAAGGGCAATTTACATTCGATCCTGCTGATGCTCCGATCAAAGACTATGAAGCAGATTTCAATCGGGTAGATATTCCAGTGATGGTAGGTATGAAATTCTTTAAGTTACTAAGGATACAAGCTGGCCCCATAGCAAGTATTAATGTCAATTCTGAGTTGAAAGATGCGGGGAATACCATTCAAGATGTTGAATTTGATGATGCGACAATTGGGTATCAAGCGGGTCTTGGTTTGGATATCGGAAACCTGATCATCGATGCCAAGTACGAGAGTTCCTTAAATAAAGTGAGTAGTAGTGTAGGTGATTTCAGCACAGACCAGCGTGTCAATCAATGGATACTTTCTGTAGGATTTAAGCTGTTTTAGAAAATGATTTTCCATTTAAAAGCCCGATCGATTTATGTCAGTCGGGCTTTCTTTTACCACAAAGTATCAAAGTCAGCAAAGGTTAATGAGCTACCTGGTCATTGAATTTGAAAATTTGAAAATTGATCATTTACTTCTCAACCAATCTAGTTTTATAAATCACCGAATAGTCGTTTTCCGCCTCCGAGAAATTAAGTGAAAACCAGATTTCGTCTTTTGAGATGTATTTATTCAGATTGCCTAAGATTTCTGGTTTGGAGATAAGTGGGCTGATGCTTGTCCCATCAAAAAGTACTTTTCCTTGTGTATTGAATTTACTGCCTTCGTCAAATATTTTATTGATGTCTCCTCCAGCATTTGAGTTGGCTTCCTCATAGTCTTCATCGGACAAGCCGGCCAAGAAATCAACTAAAAAGAGATTATCCTCTAGTGCGATAATGCTATTGATTGTCCCAAGAAAGAAGTCTCGAATATCAAATGAATTTTCTTTACTGTTTTCTTTCGGCACCTTTTCTATAAATGAAGTAAAGGGGATTGATTTTACGGAGTTTGGAGCGCTAGTCGAGTCGAGCTGATCAAAAGCGTATCCATAGATTTTTGGCTCATTTCTGAAGTTAATAAAAAGGGAGTCTTCGTTAGCACTTAAGTTCAAATAATAGTTTAGCAAAGGATAGGACTTCTCAGTACTGCTGAATTTTGATGCTTTCGGAAAAGGGATTAGTGGAGAATATGAGCCTGTTTCCAAATCTAACACTTCAAGCTGCTTTGAGTTTTGTTGAAATTCGACCCCTTGGTGACCATATTTTTCAGAATTGCGTCCAGTGAGATTGGTGTAAAATTTATTGTCATGGATCACACTGTTATTTGCTCCACCTATGATCAAACTGACTGAGGAAGCAAAGTCCGGTTCGTAGTTTTTTAGTAATTCACCTTCCAGATTATAGGAGTAAACCCCTCTCGAGGTCGGGATAAGGAATTCAGAATTGCTTGAAAATTTGGCGATTCCAGTTCGGTTTCCCGCATAGTTGTTTGGGCCTTCACCTTTAAGCATGTAATAGTGAAGAATTTCTCCGGCAGAATTAGTCACGAAAAGCGTGTCAGTATTGGTGTCAGAGAGCAAAAAAGTGTTTCTGTCCGGACTGATGTCCATCAGTTCGAGATTCCCGAGATAATCCACGACCAGCGAGTCATAAATCTCAAATTTTAATTCTTGTTCCGAAAGAGGAGTGGAGGATTTGACTTCTTCTTTTTCACCGGAGCAGGATAGGATGCTGAGCGCAAAGGATAGGAGGCATAGATAGGTTGGGCTTTTCATCTCTGAACGAGTTTCAGTTTATAAAAAGTGAGGAACTCTTGCTCCTCGCCAATGTAATCGTCGTTTCTCAGTGCGTAGAAAGGTTTGGAGAGAGACTCTATGTTTAGGATCTGATCAATTGTATTTGGAATGATTATTTCATTTGACCAGATGGAATCGGTATTCATGAATTTTAAAATATGCCGTTGAAATTCATCATATTTTGGGAAATTCTCAGGGTTTTTCAATTCATTTTGCGTGAACATGTCCTCGCTTATTCCTTCAGTATATGTGATGAAAATCCCATCAGGGCGAGGGTAAAATCCTGAAATCCTGCCGTCTAGCATCTTATACCTAGAGATGTATTCATATGCCTTTGAATGCTCTCCGTTGTCAAAGAAAACCGATGGTGAAAAAGTAAAAGTTCTTATGAGTTTGAATCCATTTGCCATATCATAGCTGTGGATTAAAGGTTCATTATTCAGTACCAGGTAAAGTTTTTCGTTCACTATACCAAATCTTAACGCCGTTCTTTCATAATATTTATCACTACTATATCTGGATGTCGGGGGTATCTTTACAACTGGTTCAGCTTCACCTGTTGTAAGGTTTAATTTTTCCAAAAGGAAATGATCTCTGAAGAAAAATGGATCATATTGATCTGCTCCATTTCTTCCTGGATACCAGGCAATCAGATGACCATTCCAAGGTTCAAAATTTCTCCCAAATGACATTCCATCGTTTGAAATTGACAAGAATGGCATATCAACTTGTTTTTTAAGCGTGAGATCGGGATTGAATTCATACAGCCAGCTAAGAAAACTCATTCCATAAAGTTTTCCCTGTTCATCATAACGAAGTGTTGTAGGATAAATAACCGCTCCAGGCCCTTCCTTAGGGTAAGACTGCTGATTTAGGATCTCTCCAGTTTCATCAAATTCGATCAGACTATTCGGTTTAAAATCAAAAATTACCCCTCTACCATTTCGGAACTCTCCTCCATCTACACTTCCCAAATAATCCACCTGAATAGAATCTAGAACCTGTAATTCCCATTCATTGGAAGTCTCAGTGGATTTCTCTTTGGACGTTTCTGAATCTGAAGAGGAACAAGCTAGAAAGCTAAAAGCCAAAAAGGCTACTAAAATGTGTCTGTAAATCATTTTTCTGTCAATTTCATTTTGTAGACTCTTAAAAAATCTTCTTCCACGTCCTCTGCCGGTATTCTTTGAAAATACAGGAAGTCTTTATCTGCCATAAATCCACCAGCATTTGTGCCTGCAGGAAAATCCAGAGTTCCCAAATAAGAGAAGCTCTTTTCGTCAAAAACCATGATTCCTGGTTTAGCTTTTAAGGCTGCTTTTTTGTAGATAGCTGACCCTTCTTCTTCCTGACCAGAGCTCCAAAGTGCCCTCGCTTCTTCCATGATTCTCGGATCAATACCTGGATAGTATTGAATCAGAATTTTCCCCTCTATGATCACTATATTTTGAATTGCAGCTGTACCTCCATTGATTGTGACATTTCCGGGAGAAAACTCAGTTCTTGGAAGACCTTCTACTATATGGAAATCTGGTATAGCAAGTTGAATAGCTGTGTCGAGTTTTGCTTCTTCTTCCGAAAAGTCATAAATATAGAGGGTTGGATCTGAGCCATGAGAAAGGTATAATTTACCGCTGCTCACATTATATGCTGGAGCATAATCACTTTGCACGTAACCCATTCCGTCAAGGAATTTAGTTTCTGGTTCAAAAGGCCCAAAGTCCTGCATTTCCCCAGTTTCCAAATCAACGAGTTCAACGGCTTTATAGGTGTCGTAAAATTTTTGTTCGCCAGCATAGGTGTTACGCCCACGAAAGGACTTTGTCAATAGATAATCTTTTCCGCCAAGTGAAATAATCTCGGCTGTAAGTCCAGGTGCTGAAGATGATCCTGCGCTACTCATAGCTTCAGCGTGATCGATTTTTTTGATCATATTGCCGCTTAGGTCATAGATGAAGATTCCCTTCATTCCGATTAGAATTACCTTATCCTTTCCCCAAACAACTGGCAATTCCAGTTTGAACCCATAGGCATCAGGCGTATCTTCTTTTTTGGAGAATTGACCAAGGATTTCTCCATTTGAATTTGTTATAATAGTCTCGCTAGAGGGAAAGTCGAAAAAGGAAACAAGGCTGCCCTCCTTGTTTACAGAAGTCATTAAAGGATTGCCTAAGATTTCTAAGTCTAGGGAGTCAACGACATCTATGGAAAGTTCGATTGGAGTTACTTCAGTAGCAATTTCTTTTTTCTCACAGGAAAAAAGGCCAAATGAGCTAAATAGGAGTAAGATTAATAGGCTTTTACGCATTTGAATACGGTTTGTGGATTAAATGAATAAGATAGTAGTTAATCAGTTGACACCAAAAAAAACTCAGCCTGATTGACTGAGTTTTGTATTATTTGTTACTAAAAGTAAAAGTTATTGGTCTCCTTTTAAGTGACTTACAGGCCAATGCTGTTGATGTCCAATAGGAATTATTCGATTTGGCTTTTTACATAAGGCCAAATCGTCTCAAACACAATCTTATGCCCTTCCTCAGTTGGGTGAATGCCATCAGGAAGATTTAGCTCAGGAATTCCACCAACATTTTCCAATAGAAATGGAATGAGTGTGACGTCCTTTTCTTCTGCTACTGCAGGGTACATTTCTGTGAATTCAGTCGCATATTCTTGACCCATGTTTGGAGGAATCTGCATGCCAGCCAGAATGATCTTGGTGTCAGGAAATTTTGACCTGACTTTATCAATAATTTTAAGCAAGTTGCTTTTGGTTTCAGTCAGTTTTATTCCTCTAAGTCCATCGTTTCCGCCAAGTTCAAGCACAAAAATATCAGGCTTATCCTCTAAAAACCAGTCCAATCTGCTTAGTCCGCCAGCAGTAGTTTCACCGGAAAGTCCGCCATTGATCACTCTATAATTTAAGTCAAGGCTATCAATTCTTTGTTGTGTCAATCCTGCAAAACCGTCCTCGGGGTCGATTCCATAAGCAGCCGTGAGACTGTTGCCAAAGAAAAGGATGATTTTCTCATCGGATTTTTCTTCGGTAGTTTTTTCGGCAATTACTTCCGACTCGGCAGTTTTTGCCTTTTTCTCAGAACAAGAAAGCGTAGCCAATCCTACTAGGAGTACAGCTGGTAAAAAGAATGAGCGGTGAATATTGAATCGCATAGAAATCTGAATTGTAAACCGTAAAACTATATACCCAAAAGGATTTTTGGGCAAAAGGTTGGATAAAGATTATAAACAAGACGTAAAACACCATCATTGTAAAGTGATTTGTTGGTTTGTGGTGGTATAGCTATCTTCCATCAACATTATTGCGGGTAATCCGTTATTGACTGATTAACCCATTTCCCCACCCAAGTACAGCACATGAATATTTTATCAGTTTCAAACCTGAGTAAGGTTTATACAAGTGGCAGTAGAAAACTGACTGTCCTAGACGAGGTTACTTTTGACATTAAATCCGGTGAAATCATTTCCATAGTAGGTCCCTCAGGCAGTGGTAAAACCACTTTATTAGGACTTTGCGCCGGTCTGGACTCTGGATCCACTGGAAGTGTTGTGTTAGATGGCAATTCTCTGGAGAAGCTTTCCGAGGATCAGCGCGCAGCAGTGAGAAACCAAAGTGTAGGTTTTATTTTTCAAAATTTCCAGCTTTTACCTACTCTCACAGCTCTTGAAAATGTGATGGTTCCTTTGGAGTTGAAAAAGAGAAAAGACGCAAGAAAGAAAGCGCAAGAACTTCTTGATAAAGTTGGTTTGGGAGATAGAGGAACCCATTATCCCACACAGCTTTCCGGAGGTGAGCAACAGCGTGTTTCTATTGCCAGAGCTTTCGCCAATGAGCCTAAAATCCTTTTTGCGGATGAGCCGACAGGAAATTTGGATACAGAGACTGGAGAGATGATCGAGAAACTGATTTTCGACCTAAATAAGGAAGAGGGGACTACGCTTGTTTTGGTTACGCACGATTTGGAACTGGCGGCCAAAACGCAAAGAATCATTCATATTAAGGGCGGTAAAATACAGGAGGGTGCAGATGCCTGATTTCGGATGGATTATTAAGATGGCTTTTCGGGATTTCCGAAAAAACATCTCCAGACTTTTACTGTTTGTTTCCTCCATTGTCGTAGGTATTGCTGCATTGGTGGCGATCAGTTCCTTTGGAGAAAATCTCACAGCAGATATTAATAATCAGGCCAAAGAGCTTCTTGGTGCTGACTTGGTGCTTGAAAACAACAAGCCTATTGGTGAGCAGGCGATTGACAGTGCTGCTATACAAATGGCCTCAGAGGTCAATTTTGCGAGTATGGTTGCCTTTCCTGAGACCGGCGCAAGCCGTTTGACTCAGGTTCGTGCACTGGAAGGTGCGTATCCGTTTTATGGTTTTTTAGAAACCATTCCTGCTTCTGGAGATGCTGATTTTCGCTCAGGCGGGAAAAAAGCATTGGTAGAAAAGACACTGATGGCTCAGTTCAACGCGGAAGTTGGAGATCAGATCAAAGTAGGAGAGGTTCTTTTCACAGTTGTTGGAGAGTTGCAAAGTGTTCCTGGGCAGACAGGAATTACCGCTTCTGTAGCACCAGCAGTTTACATTCCTAAAGCTTATTTGGAAGAAACTGGCTTGGTTCAGTACGGAAGCCGAGTGAATTACAGCCGCTACTTTCAGTTTGAAGTAGGTACAGATGTAGATGCGCTGATCAAGCCCTATGAAGATATATGGGAAGAAGATCGGGTAGATGCAGACACGGTGGAGGACAGAAAGAGATCTACTGGTCGTTCATTTGAGAACCTTTCAAACTTCTTGAGCTTGGTAGCCTTTATTGCACTTCTTCTTGGTTGTGTTGGTGTGGCAAGTGCTGTGAATGTATTTGTGAAGGAAAAGCTGAGTTCAGTGGCAGTTTTACGTTGTTTGGGTGTTGCTTCCAGAGATGTTTTGCTGATATATCTGTTTGAGATCATGATCATGGGATTGGTCGGCGCCATACTCGGAGCTTTCTTTGGAACCTTACTTCAGTTTGTACTTCCAGCTGTTTTTGCAGATTTCCTTCCTGTTGAAGTTTCCTTTGGCATCTCTTGGTCGTCAGTTGGCTTTGGAATAATCACAGGTTTATTTGTGTCCATATTGTTTGCCTTATTGCCTTTGCTGAAAGTGAGAAATGTTTCTCCAATGGCTACGCTAAGGCCAGAAACAGGTGATTCTTCATTGCTGAAAGATCCTCTTCGTTGGTTGGTGATTGCAGGGATTCTGGCCTTTATCTGGGGCTTTAGTTTCTATTTGTTGGGTCGGGTGGACTTTGCTTTTGGATTTACTGCATTCGTGGTTTTTGCCTTTGGTATTTTGTGGGCTGTGGCTCAGTTGATCATTTGGGCTGTTAGAAAGTTTTTGCCGATTTCTTTTACCTACACCTTGCGTCAATCTTTGGCGAATTTGTACAGACCAAACAATCAAACAGTTTCCTTGATTGCGACTATTGGGCTAGGAACTGCGATGATTTCCACGCTCTTTTTTCTTCAAAATCAATTGCTGGAAGAGGCAAAATTTGCAGATAAGGAAGATCAGCCGAACATGCTGATGTTTGATATTCAAACGGCTCAGCTGCAGGATGTAAAAGCTAAAATTTTATCACGGGATCTTCCGATCATGCAGGAAGTTCCTATCGTGACGATGCAGCTAAATGAAATCAATGGAATAGACAAAAAGGAGAACGAAGAGCTTCCTGATGAAGAGGACTATTCTAGATGGTTATATAATAGAGAGTTTCGTGTCACTTATCGAGACTCGCTTATTTCTTCGGAAACATTAACCGATGGAGAGTTAATCCCAATGGGTGCAAGGGGAGACAGTGTTTTCGTTTCTTTTGAAAAAGGTTTTGCCGAAGGCAATGGAATGAAAATAGGAGACGAAGTAGAGTTCAATGTGCAGGGACGTCCTATCAAAACCTTTATAGGAAGTCTAAGAGATGTAAAATTCAATCAAGTCTCGACCAATTTCTTGGTGCTATTTCCAGAGGGAGTTTTGGATCAGGCACCAAAATTCCATGTACTGATCACTAAGACTAAAAATGACAGAGAAGCAGCAAATGTTCAGGCTGAGATCGTACGTGAATTTCCAAATATATCTATTATCAATCTAGGGGCAATTGTAGCGACGCTGGAAGAAATTTTAGGAAAAATCAGCTTTGTGATTCAGTTTATGGCGTTTTTCAGTATTGCAACTGGAATATTGGTATTGATCAGCTCCCTGATAATCAGTAAATATCAGCGGATGCGGGAGAGTATTTTGCTTAGAACTTTGGGCGCAAGCTCTGCAATCGTAAGTAAGATCAATACATTAGAATACTTCTTTTTGGGGAGTTTAGCGTCGCTGTCAGGGATTATTCTGTCTTTCGGGGCTACATGGTTGCTGAGTGAGTTTGTATTCAATATTCCATTCCGAGGAGCTTGGTTAGAAGCTTTGGTGCTTTACTTATCCATTACTGGTTTGACGATAGTCCTAGGATGGCTCAATGGAAGGAAGATCATCAATCAGCCTCCTATGGAAATATTGAGGGGGAGTTGAAGGACGGGATTTGAGATTTGCTCTACCGTATTGTCGAGTAAATGATTAATTTAGAATAACATATGTTATAATGTTATGGAACTAGATGCACAGAAAATAAAAATCGTTCAAGATATTTTAAGCCTTCAGGATGTTGCCGTTTTAAAGGAGATTGAAGGACTCCTGAGAGAAAACAACATAAAGGAAGCTTACGAAAAAACCTTGTCTCCAATGACTTTGGGGCAGCTGGAAGCCAGAGTTGAAAAGTCTATGGGAGACTATAAGTCAGGAAGAGTAAAGAGTTCTAAAGAGCTTTTGAAAAAATATGACAGGTGAATTCGAGGTTTGTTGGACTGATTTTGCAGAAAAGCAATTAGACTTAATTTTCGAGTATTACATACAAGAAGCCGGATATGGGGTCGCTCGCAACATAGTTCAAGGTTTGATCGCAAGAGTTGAGATCCTTAATAGTTTTCCAGAATCTGGACAGATTGAACCGGCATTATCTTTACTCCCAGATGAGTTCAGGTATTTGGTCGAGGGAAATTACAAAATACTCTATTTTATAAAAGACAAATCAGTTGCAATAATTGATGTCTTTGATACCAGACGGAATCCGGAGAAAATCAAAAGAGGGTTGTAAGAACTCTAACAGTATATTTCACTAAAAGGGTGTAGATATAAACAATGAACTATTTTCCCTACTCGTACCTAAGCAACTTAGCTGGATTGATCATGGAAGCCTTAATTATCTGAAACCCTACAGTGAAGCAGGTAATCGCTAAGATCAATGCAACCGGAAGTAGGTATGTCCACCAGGTTATTTCAATTCTGAAAGGGTAGTTTTGAAGCCATTTTTCCATCGAAAGCTTAATAATTGGGATCGAGACTATTCCAGCGATGATAACTAAAAAGAGAAATTGCTTAGAGAGTAATACAATTATTTGACTTACAGAAGCTCCCATTATTTTTCTAAGTCCCACTTCCTTAATTCTCTGAGTTACGGTAAGAAGTGTGATGCCATAAAGTCCCAATCCAGCAACGACCAGGGCGAGAAATGTGAAGACTCCTATCAGCTGTCCAAATTTCTGATCGGCTTTATATTGACCATTGAAGAAATCATCTAGAAAAAAGTATTCAAATGGCTTATCTGGAAATACTGTGCTCCATGTATTTTGGATCAATGCTACATGTTCTTCGGCATTGGCTCCGTTGATTTCCTCAAACTTAATAGAGACATATTTGTAGGGAAAGAAAGTAGATGTATAAGCTATTGGATAATTCGATTCTTTATATGAAACAGCCCTGAAATCTACCACTCCAACAATTTCAGCTTTTGCCAATGTTCTATTCCCCCAATTGACTTCTTGACCTATTGCATCTTCGGGGTTTTCAAAACCAAGAGTTTGAACTGCCTCTTTGTTTAGAATCATAGCGTATTGATTGTCAACACCATCAACAAAATTTCTTCCTGCAACTAGATCAACATCAAACGTTGGGATAAAGTCGTAGTCCATTCGAGTGAAATAAAGTGTGACAAGCTCTTCTGAATTTTTGGAGTGCCTAAAATTAGGCATCAATGACATGTGCTCTTTTCCAGGAATATCGTATGAAGCTGTAATACCTTTTATTTGTTCATTTGAATTTAGCTTGTCTCTAAAAGTGGAGAGCCTTATCGTGAACACTGAGTCTGAACCCGGAGGGCCAAAAGTAGCTTGGGTGTTGACTACGATTGTACTTTCTATATCAATTCCAAGACTACTGTTTTTCATTAGACTCAGTTGTCTGTAGGCGACAGTAGAAGCTGCAATCAAAGCTATAGAAATCACAAATTGAAATACAATCAAGCTATGTTTTAGACTAAAAAATGAGCCCTTTGAATGGCTCGAAGGGTTGCCCTTGAGTGCAAGGATTGGTTTAATGGATGAGGTGATAAATGCAGGGTATAATCCAGCTAATGCACTGCCAATAGTTATTGCGAGCACAGCTCCCAGTATAAAGCCAGGGTTGGAAAATAAAGAGAGTGCCGATTGTCCCCCAATGAAAGATGAAATATAAGGGGCTAACAAATATAAGAAAATGCAAGAAATTGAAAAAGCCAATAGGTTCATGGCCAACGATTCGACAAGAAACTGTTTGATAAGCTGGGATCTTCCAGAGCCAATCACTTTTCGGACGCCAACTTCTTTAGACCTTTCCAGAGAGCGGGAGATAGATAAATTGATGAAGTTGATCCATGCTATAAGCATCACAAAAATAGCTACAGTCAATAGTGCATAAACGATTTTCACCTCATTGTTTGGTTCCGCTTCAGCTAGTAGATTGGAATTTAAGTGGATAGAGGTTAAAGGCTGAAGAGTGAAAGTTGAAATGACGTTATCGTTCCCTTTGCCTGCTATATATTTCTCTACAAATGCCGGGAATTTGGACTCTAAGGCTGATATGTCTGTATCAGGTGTCATCAATAGATAAGTGTAAAATCCATCCCATCTCCAGTTTTCGGCATCACCTCCATCTTCTGAGCTAGTTACTTCTTGCCAAGCAAAGAGGAAATCAAACTTCATATGGGCGCTTTCTGGTATGTCCTCAAAAACGCCTACAACTTCATAGTTCTCAGCATAATTGTGACTTATGACCTTTCCGATTGCAGACTCATTTCCAAAGTACTTCTTGGCTGTAGATTGGGAAATCATGGCAGTTTTTGGCTCCAACTGTTTCACTTCAGCATTACCTTCTATGATTGGGAAAGAGAACACTTCAAAAAAATCGCCTTTTACATGATATACTTCTTTTTCTGCAAACCGAAGCATTTCTCCGTCATCTGCTAAATGAGTCAGCACGATATCTGATTCATTGCTTATCCTGAACATGGTGGTGTAATCGACTACTTCTGGATATTCATTCATCATGGCTTCACCAGTGGGAATAAATGACTGTGCTTTTTGGTATTGAAGTTCCCCATCAATGTGTCGGTCATGCTGAACTCGATAGATGCGGTCTGATTTTTCGTGAAAGCGGTCATAACTAAATTCAAACCTGACGTATTGAATGATGATCAGGGAGGCTGTCATTCCCAGCGCAAGGCCAAATAAATTTATGGCGCTAAAAATCTTATGCTTTAAAAGATTCCGATAAGCAACTAGAAGGTAGTTTTTCCACATTTGATGCTAGTGTTAGGGTGAAAAAAGATAATTGGGTTTCTACTTTCATGCCAAAATAAAGTTGGTAAATAGTGACCTTAAGGGTTATTTTTATTTCATATATTAAAAGTGCGAACAAAATTGTTCGAGTACGGGCAAAAGATATTTTTTAAAGCTAAACTTCAATTACATGCAAGCCTACGTCAACCACCTTCTAGCGGACATCGCAGCAGGGCATCGTCCGGAGGATTACTATGATAAATTCAGGAAAAATACTGAAGAAGAAGATTTTGAGGAATCTCTTCGCGAATCTGAAATGTTTGTTAGTCAGGAAAAAAGGAATGGCTTTGAAGGGTACTGTGGTCTGAAGCGGGTAAACTTTCCTCCAAAAGAACAACTTTCTGAAGATCAATTGACTCAGTTGACTACTGCTTTCGTTTCGATGATGAACTCCTGGAATTTGGAAGTAGCTTTTCCGGATGATCTACCGCAGCCACGACGATATGAGCTGCTGATGGATATCTTAGTGGGGCCAGTGATGATTTTCAAGCATGGAATCTATTGCTTTGATTTTTGCACTGGCAACCCTGAAGGCTGTGAATTAGGTGAATACTGCCCTTGTTTGAAGAGTGAATATTATACTCCTTGAATAGAAAAGCAATAGACTTCCTTTAAAGATATGGATATCCAGTAATTTCTATTTTTCTGCAGTGCTTATCATCCCCAGAAATTCGATCAGCCCTACAGCCTCAATATCTCCTCTCATCGGGAATCTGTCAGCACCAGAATAAACCACATATTTTTTGGTAACACCTATGTCCTCACAGGCTCTATGAAAACCTGATCTGATGGTCGGCGCACTCGATTTTTTTATTTCTATTCCCCATACTTCATTTGTCCCAAACTCAAGAACTAGGTCAATTTCTGCCTGATTACTTGAGCGATAATAACTTGCTGACCAGTCAGTGGGTAATTGGTTTAGGATATTTTCCATCACAAACCCTTCCCAGCTTGCCCCGACGGCTGGATGTCCTAGCAGCTGATCGAAAGAAGAAACGTTCAGTAGACTATGTAATAATCCTGTGTCCCGAATATATACTTTTGGGGTTTTTACCAATCGCTTTTTTGTGTTGCCAGACCAAGGATGTAACTGCCTCACCATGAAGAAATCCTGAAGAATGTCCAGATAATTTCGGGCAGTGGTGTGACTTACCTCCAGACTTTTTGCAATCTCTGTCATTACCGCTTGCTGTCCGTGATAATGTGCAAGCATGGACCAAAAGCGTTTCATTCGAGTGGCTGGAACTTGTGGGCCAAAGAGCGGTATATCCTTTTCTACATAAGTGGAAATAAAGTCTCGTCGCCAGTTTTGACTTTGGATTTCTGAGTCAGCTAGATAGCTGTCAGGGAAACCACCTCGAAACCATAATTTCTCCAAGTTAAAACCCAGAGGATCGTTCAGGTTAAGTTCATTGGCAGAAAAGGGATTGAGCTCCAAGTACCGAATTCGTCCTGCAAGAGATTCAGAAGATTGTTGTAAAAGATCTCGTGAGGCAGAGCCTAGCAGAAGAAAATGACCCGCACGCTCTCCGTTCCGCTTGCGCAAATCCACCAAAGCCCTAATAACTGGGAAGAGTTCTGGTTTTCTTTGCACCTCGTCGATTACCAAAAGCTGACTTTCAAAGCGTTTTAAATAGCTTTCTGCATCATCGAGTTTCGCCAAATCAGAATTCAGCTCCAAATCCAAATAATGGATAGGTTTGTCCAAAGCAGTCTTTGCCAAGTCTAAAGCTAGAGTAGTTTTTCCTACCTGCCTTGGGCCTAGAATAACCACTACAGGCATATTTTTCAGGCTGTCAATAAGCTTTTCTTCAAGTATTCTTTGGATCATCTCCTTTACAATTTGCTTTCAAATTGCATAAATATAATGTTAAAACCATGTAATTTGAAAATTAAACTTTCAAATTACATGGTTTTATGGATTTAACTTACTTAGAGAAAATTGTGAATTAATGTAGGCGCGGGGAAAAAGCTATTAAATGTCTGGATAGGTGAAAAAGAAAAAGCCCGCTTTTCAGCGAGCTTTTATGTACCCAGAGCCGAGGTATTCCCTTGTTCATAACTGTTTGATTTTTAGGTGCTCC
>NZ_CAXBBX010000024.1:0-50565 GCF_963974365.1 uncultured Algoriphagus sp.
CTAAAATTCTAACCAACCTTAAAATTCATTTACACACTTTTCGGGATAGTGTCGGTCTTACAAATTGCTTAGTTTTTCTATATAATCAGTATTGTTCACAAGTTCAAACCCTGATATTTTCCCAACAAAAGATTTGTAAATTCTATCGTTGGACACCATCACTTTGTTACCCGAATTAAGATAAAGCATGTGAGTTAAATCAAAAATGTCGTTTTTAGCAGGAAATTGCTTGTTAACCATTTTGGCAATACCATATGAGGAAAATGCACCTATAAATATTGAACTCTGCCCATTGTAACTTTCATAAACTTCTCTTACTCCCATTTCAAGTTTCCTCGAAAGCTGCTGAGCAAACGCATATACAGTAAGTGAATTATTTAATTGGATGTTCTTATCAAAGTCCTGTAATATATTTACTTGAGATTGATCTTCACTTATAATCCTTGCTATCTCCTTATTTCCTTTTATGGTCGCTCTTACAAAGTTATTTCTCCAAATTTGATCGTAGGAACTGAAATATCCTAAATCATATTGAATTTTATGCTGTCTGATTTCAAATTCAAGTTCTTCATATGAGGAACATTGATTTAGCAACATAAAGATACTCTTTAAATCGTTAATACGCTCTTCCTCAAATGAAATTTCTGAAAAGGAGTTGCAAACTTTCTCTTCAGGCATAATCCATTCAATTGGAATACCTGATCTAATAAGCTTATCCACAGGCCCTTTTTTTCTAGAGAAGTTTTTTCTATTTAGTCCAGAGATTAGCTCTAAAACTGAATATGCAGACGTTGAAGACATCTCCCGAATCTTTTTATTGTTAAGAGCATTAGCCAAAGCAATTATTACATTTGTCTCTAGGTAGTACATTTTAAATATTTGAGGATTATCGTATCAGGAACAAAACCTAGATCTGCCCAGCAATATTTTTCTCAGAAAAGTAAATCATCATCCTCAGATGTTTTAGTTGTACCACTTAGTTTTTTGCCTAAATATGTAGAAATAGCTGCTGTTAATTCTACTACTAATTCTGCCTCTAAATAATCTGGAGCATTCCCTTCTTTTAAATGCCTCCCTTGCTCAGATGTGAACCCCCATATTTTCTCAATTGCTGCATCAAGAGGTTTAGGAACAATATTTGGATGCTTTTTTATTAATTCTCCAAGGGTTGCTTTTTTGTTTCCAGATACTTCTCTAGCAACACATTCCAGACATGCTAGAGAATGTTGAATTGCTCCAGTAATATCTGGTTCAGGTCGCCGAGACAAATCCTTAAGTGCTTCCTTAATTTCAGTTTTTGCAGTAGGAAGTTTTGCGGTCTCCAGAACTTTTTCTACAGTCTTGACTGCCGTCTCAAAAACCTCATCCCCGCGTGTTTCAACTAATCCATTTTCTATTTTCCATCCTATACCATTTTCAATAAAATACTCATTGATTTCATCGGTAAAATCCAACGCCTGTTGGCGATCTAAACTTTGAATTATTGCTTCTATTATATCATATACTTTAAACCATTGACAATTCTCCAAATGCTCTTCAACTTCGTAATCAATGTTTGGATAATCTGACCAATTATTCCTATCCGGTGGAATTTTTAAAACTCGTGAAGCAATTGATCTTAAATCAGAAGGCTTCTTTTTCAAGTTATAAAAAGCCATTCTAATAAAACCTCGCAGTCCTTCAGGAGCCTCTTCTCTGACTACAATCTCTTTTCGATTAAATGAATGAAACCCTTGCCTTTTTGAGAAATTGTCCTTTTTCAACTTATTATTTCTTTAATTTTCACTTAAAATAACTTGGAAACCAGAAACAATATGGATTTATTTTATAATAAACACCCTCTAGTTTTAAACTACATACTCACTAGTCTGAATACAATGCTAATCGAGCTCAAGAGTAATAAGGCTGTCGAATAAACCATTCTCAGGAGTCCTTCAATGAGAGGGAATGACAGTATTAAATAACTTTCCCTCTTATTCATCCAAATTTTACTTTATCATTGATCAATTTACTCGTCTTTTTGATTTGAAAAACGGGCATCCCAAAATTTCTCCCACTTTAGTGTGTCTTTTTCATACCAAACCATGTATTTCCGGGTCTTCATAGGGTGCTCATCACTTTTTATGCTTTTGTTAAGTGCATTTTTCGATCTGAAAAGATCGGCAAACCATACTATTTCTTTCCCCTCCTCTTCTAGTTTGCTGAAAAATTCCTCTTTCGGTACGAGTGTCATTTCTTGTCTATCGTAGCTAGGGCTGCTCAGAATATGATTGATTGCCATTATTCGACTCTCATCGTCTAGGAACAACTGCTGAGCCATTTCGCTGATGCCCAGCATATCCCGGACTATTTTGGAAGGAATATATATTTCGTTTTCACCATTTTCGACAGTGTTTTTTGTTACGCTGGTGACGGCATAGTGCATAATCTTTTCTTTACCTTCCGCTGGAAGATAGTATTTTTCAGTGTCATAGCTTTCTCCCACCCATTTCATCCAAACTACATCTGTCGGATTGCTATAAGTATCTGTATTAGGTGAACTGACCATTGCGTCAATTGATTGAACAAAAGATGGGCTCGGATTATCATTTACCCTGGCCAACAATTCGGGTGCCTGTCCTTTTTCAATCAATACACCACGGATGTTAACACTTGAATTGATAAAAGATTTGGAATCATGGACGTCGGTATAGTTGAACAGAGCCAACCATTCTTTATTGATTCCTTCACTTCTTAGATCCTTATCAGCGAAAAGAATCCAATTATTAAAATCAATACTTGGCTCACTTTCAACGGCCACCTTGACCTGTTCGTCAGGTGTTCCCGTCTCCTGCATTTCCGGGGCTAGGGGTTCTTTAATGATCCAGTTATCTTTCACATCCGGCATCTCACTATGAGGTATTTCCTCAAGGAATTCCGCCGGGTTACCGATGTTAACAATCTGCATGTAATCAGTCACGAATTTCTCACTGTCTTTTAATGCCAAGTAGTCGGACAGATAGCCCTGAATATAATGTACTGCCAGCCAGGTATATTTTTCCTCAAGTGTGAACAGCTTGCTTTTTGAACCATGGCTGGAATCTGTATAGCCATTTCCATTATCTTCGGTCCTGTTGAAACCCAGGGATTTCATATACGCAATTGCTGCAGAGATTGCCCAAGAGTAAACCGATAAATGTTCGAGATCAAGATGTCCAAGGTATGCTTTCAAAAACTCCTGACCCCTATCCTCCGGCTCTGTTTCTTTGTCAATGGAATCATATTCCAGAAAATCATCAAATGAGCGTTTAATGACATACCAGGCTAGATCGTGTACGATTGGATATATCTCTTCGCCGCCTTTTTCTAGGGCATCGGCATCAACCGGGATATATTGAAGTGTTTCCACGCGACGCGGCCGGGCCCGCCTCACTTGTTCCTCGGTGATCACACCTGCATAATGTGCCCTTTCAATAATTGACCGGAATCCGGTTCTGACAATGATATCCGGGTGGCTGCCGGGTTCCGCAAAAACATTGGCCAGCACCCATTCGGCCAGTTCCTTTAAGGCGGCTTTGTTTTTCAACCTGGAGGCAACTCCTAATGTGACCGCCGCCAAATCTTCCTGTATCTGCGGGTCGTTGCAAGGAAATAATTTATCGAGTAATAATTTAAACTCCTGAGGCTGTTTGATCGCCCAGCCGGTAAGCGCAGTTCGCAGGCGCTCTCGGAAAGATTGATCTAGGGTAGCCAGCGCCCACCCAAAGATCAGCGGATATTCATTATGTAAGGACAGTTCAGGCAGGTAAAGTTCGCCTTCGCCATCTGGATCAATTACCCAGCGCAAGTCATATCGATAATATTGTTGGCTTTCATCTTTTTCAAGTCCATGAATATCATGACGGTCCATCCCGAGCCAAATCTTATCCCGATCAACTGCCGTCGGTTGTTGCATCAGCAAGCCATGAAGGTATTCGGCACCGAAATAATTGGCTGAGGATGACGCTGAAGGATAAATGAGTTCGTGGAATACGAAATGGCGGCTCTTGTGGTCTTCAAAATATAAAGCGTCTATATTGGCCTTGAACGAGGCGGCAACATCCTGCGGTGCCTGGATCAGCGCTTTGGTCTGTAACTGCTGGATCGTGGCCGCCGAAATTCCTTCAGCTATAAAATCATCCCAGCCGATCAATAAGTCATGGTCATGGAAAAGAGTATTCACAATCTCTTGTACAATGCGCTGATTAACCAACTGTTGTTCGGATCGTTCTCCTCTTTCTGATACAGCCAGCAGGTGTTTGGGAATTGCAGTAATTTCTTTATTGACGATGCCATCGACATATTTTTTTGCCATGATGATCTCCATGATAGATTGGTAGGTCAGGGTGTAGCTTACTTGCATCTTCCGCATAGGCCCTTTGCCCACCGGAATCTCACTTTTCGTCAGGAACGCGTTGTTAACCAAAAACTCAATTACCCTTTCTACTTCAGTATTATCGAGATAGTTTAAGGAACCATCTTTTAGCAGCGTGAATAATTCTGGATGAGTTATTTCGGCATGCGCATAAAATACTTCAGCAATTTCCTCGATGGCATCTCTAACCGGAGTTCTGGCAGCACCGGGGTTCTTTACTCCTCTAAATTCATTCTCCATCTGGTTGATCTTTTCATTCAGGAGGTCATGTTCAGCGGTCAATATCTCATCATCGGCGGTCAGCTTCTGCCCCTCATACAGTTTGCAGAATGAGCGGAGTGCGTACAAGGTATCGATGCCCCGGATTAAAGATTTTGGTTCAACGGCGATATCAAAATGCTCAAAATACTGGCCAACCACCTCCTGTACCGGAACATCTCCTTCCCTCGGAATTTCAATTATTCGGAAATTACCTTCAACGGGCACTTCGGCTTCATTCAGAAAGTAACGCCTTGCAGTGAAGGCAAAAATTACCCTTGAATAACGCTTGTTGAGGGTTACGCTCTCCCTAATTCGTTCATACCATTCCGGCCAGTGTTCCGTATCTTCCTCCAAACCATCGACACAGATGATGACCTTGGTGGGTTCATTATTCAATTCATCCCCTGGGTTTAAGGCTTTCGCGGCTTGGTAGTCTGCGCGGACTGCAAGAGTTTCAAGTGCTGATAACATTTCGTTTTTACTCCAATTGTCTATATCCAGTGCTTTCTTAAGAAGCGCAGACCAATCTTCAGCTGGAGCACCTTTCGCCCTGATGATCATGGCAGGAACTTTTTGCAGGTTCAGGCGAATATCCACGATATTGGAAAGAGCGTGTGTTTTACCCGTTCCCCCATTACCCAGGAAGAGCCGTCCTGATTGCTCCATTTCGTCCCTGATTTGATCAACGGTTCCATTTATATTAAGTTCCGCAACCCGGTCGAGCAATTCAGATAAACGTCTGGGTAAGCCCAATTGTAGGGCACTTGGCTGCCATTCTTCCAGGTTAATGAACAAATCGCTGCTTACGGGCATGGCTTTTAAGGCAATAGGGGGCAGTTTACTAACCCCCTCCTGGATCGCAGTTATTATCGGTAAAAGTGCGGTTAGATTATGATCAATATTCGCCCGAATGGATTGCAGCTCAAGTAACATGGCATTCGAAGCCTCTAGGGTTTCACTAAACCGGGTAATAAGCGAAGTGATGTTTTGTAATAATTTGGTGGTCTTTCCGATTCGGTTGAGTAATTCATTGCGGTATACATTACTATATAAAACCTGTTCAATATGCGACTGGATCACCCCCGGGCCATGTAATTCGGGAATGTACCGCTTTTCGATCCACGCATCCTTTTCCAGTTCGAATTGTTGCACCAACTGGTTATGCCCTATTACATCACGCTCAAACCAAAATTTGTTCATTCCCTCGTTGTCCGTTTCCAACAACTCGTTTTGCATATCCTGCTCAAACCACCAGGTAAAAGTTGTGCTAGGGTAAGCTGTTTCTATTTGGGTGGTGAGTTGATCCACGCGATATTCCTCTGTATTTATCACAGGGACCTTTCCCTTACCTAGCTTCACGGACGCAAGAGAACGGGGAACACAAATAAAATATTCCACTATGTTTTTGCGATGCTTCATCGCCGTGATTACAGATTTTTCTATCTGCTTGATCTGCGAGTCTTGCATGCTGGTGCGGAACCATTTGGCCTGCACGGCGATAAGGTCACCATTAGTCAACTCGCCATAAGCTTCGATTCCGCCATCACCACCGGCCCCGTTGACCACGCGAAACTTGACTAGGTTACTGCCATATTTTCTGCGCAAGTACCGCTCAAATAATTGGGTACAAAATGTTTCAAATGCGTTTTGAGGACTGTCCTCGTAAGATTTAAAATTATCGAAATTCATGTTTTAAAATAGATGCACATTATTAGAATGAAGATTTGAACTGTAAACCTCCCAAAAGTAAGCATGAATCTTAAGCTATTTCTTTCTTTTTTAGTGCCAAATCTTTTCTTTAAGAATCGGGGGTATTTTCCCAACTCGATGTAGTTTACTCATCATTCGAATTGAGTGAAATTTGCAATTCCATCCGGATATTCTTACTAATTATTGACATGCTCTTTGATCTTCTCATATTCAAATTCCAAATGACTACTTATCTTGGCCAACAAAAAAGGAGAAGTTATCTCCACAAGGGCATTCTTCAATCAGATTTTCTTCATAAAAGTTAATGAAGACCCTAACAGATTCAATTGCTTTGTGATAATCAAAATCCAACAAATCTCTGTAAACACCCTTATATCCCGTGTTTGTTAAACCATTGGGCTTTAGGTGAATAATATGATTTCGGAGCTTAATTAAGCTATCAATTTGGGCATTATATTTTTTGTATTTAGGTGGCCGAAACTTACTATTCCTAATTTTTGGAATAGCATTGTATAATTTCAATGTAATACTTGAAACTTGTTCTTTGCCATCACTGCCAATAAAAATATAGTCATTTGGAATAACTCTATTGGCAAAGCTTTCTAATGCTGCTTGAAGATTTATTATGCAATTTATTGCCAATTGAAAGTACATTCCAGAATGGTTTTGATTTACCCCTTCTCTGTTACGACCTAGCTCTTTTACATCTGGCGCTTGTGAAAGCAGCAAATCTTTATAATATTTAAGCTGTCTGGAACACATTACTGCATTTGAGAAAAATATTGTTACTGGATTAATCTCCACAACAACCCTCTTTACTTTATCATCTAAGTAATCAAATCCAAAAACTATCCTGTCAGACAATAAAAGCATAATATCCATTTCATCATCTTCAGCCAACTTCTTTGACCCAAGATACTTTTTGACATACTCTTTACTTTCTGCAGGCAAATCAATAGCATTTAATGCTATTGGATTAAATTTAACAACCTGCTCTTTGCTTGCCTTAAGTCTGATATGAGCCATAGTTGGACTTTGTTAATATGAATGAAATTATATATGGCTTCGCACCACTTTTATCGACTTGATCCTATACCTGACGATATGAAATTTGGGATCTCTCTATAAATGCCTTAGCCTCCGGAAAGCCGAATTTTTTCAGGAAAAACCTCATTCCCTGCTCAACCTGTAGCCCATTCAAACAAGGTCCAATTACGATTTTTTTCAAAATCTCTTTCCGGAATTTATGCTCAATAAATGGGACAAATAGATTCCCCTTTGTTCTAAATTGATAATTTTTCCCTTCATTGGTGCATAGCCTCCACTCAGCTTCTGAACCATAGGAAGGGGATTTCGCAGAGAATCCATATTTTGGCATTGAAAAAAAGATACTACCATCATTAAATCCTGTCGTTATACGACCATCTTCTGATTTCTCTATTTTGAAATCATTGTAATTATTAATCCAATACTTTCGGAAATGGTTCTCTACAATCTCCTTTCGATATTCACATTCTAAAAGGGTAGTATTTATAACCTCAGGATCTTCCGAATAGCTCTTCAGCATTTCTTTATCCAATCCTATGCAGACTCCATTTCCATCATGCCCATAAGCTCTCCACATGGATAAATCATCTTGGTGTTCTGATAATGAAAGAATAAATGGCTCACCTGGCAAATATGCAAAGGATCCGAAGATTCCCCCTTTACCAAATAAATTATCACTTTTCTTTTCCAAAACACTATTTTCTGACTCATATTCCAGAAGAGTCTTGGTAATGATTTTATTTGCAAATTCAAATTCATCAGGGTCATTCATAAAATTTGCATGAGTGGCCCTGAGAACAATATTCTCTCCATCTCCCAGAAGAATCTTATGCAAACTTTCTATTGAAGTATAATGGTATAAAAGTTCTCCTGTCATTTTTAAGTGTATTGATTCTACTATTAATTATTGAAAGATCAAATGTGGAAAGAGATCAAAAAGCAATTCGTTAGTCTGATTATCTTGTGCAGGGGATATTGAATTCCATTTTTCAAGCTTTTTTGAAAATGTACTTTTTTTGTCAGAGCTAATAATTGTTTCCCAAAGCTTCTCTCGTTTTAAAGAAAGCTCAATTTTCAACCAATGATTTTTATAATATTCAACAGCATTATTCGCGAAGGCTAGCCAGTTATCGGCGGCGTAATTATATGCAATGATTCTTTTCTGACTAATAGATTCAAATATTAGAAGAAGCTTTTGGTTATAAAAGACATCATCCACCAAGTCTCTATTATCTAACCTATTACAAAGATCATATGCAACCTGATCTGCTAGACAAATTTCTCTTAAAGAAGTTGTCCGCAATAAATTCCGATCATTTTCATTCATTTTATAACCTCTCCTGAACAGCAGTCGAAGTATCATATTTTTATGTTTGGTAAGGTTTTCAATTACCTTCATAAACACTGTTCTATCTGATCTATCTACAGCATTTATTTCCAATTCTATTTCTCTGCACCCCAAGATAAAGCTCAAAAAGTATGGTTCTGAAGCTTTTGTGTCATCTATCCATTTGATGAGTGCATTAGTTCTATTGGGATGATTTAACCCGAGACTATTGTTTAAAGAAGCAACTTCAAAACAGTCCAATTTTTTAATTTTCTTGATCACACTACTATAATCATGGGCATTTCCCATCTTCAATCTTTTTATTTCTCCAATTATCCTATGAACTTTGGCATGAGCAGCATTTTCAATCTCTTCTTGAAGTTTCTTTTCTTCTTCGAGCTTAAGAGCCTCTGATTTAATTATTTGTAGGCTTTTAACTCTCTCAAGCTTTTCAGAAAAATCAAAAAAATATGCCTGAATAGCTTGGCTGTCAAAACTTAATTGATCGAGTGAAACATATTCTTTTCGCCAAGGAGTTAATAAGGCATTATCTTTAGTTAGAAATGGGAATTTATAATCACAAATTAGTTTGAAGTCAGTGACTGATTCATCCAGTCTGAAAAAATTCTGATGATAAGAAAGGTATTTTAAATCCTTCTCCTTGGTTCCTTGATCCCTTATATCATATGTATCCAGAATCCAAATCAAGTAGATGCCATGAGCTTTATAGAAATTATGCCTACTCAGAATATATCCCAGTGAAAGCTCTGATAACTGGATTTCAAAAACCAGTTCCTTTCCTTTGTATCTACAGTAAACGTCTGGCTTTCTTTTATCTTTCCCCTTAATAATAAACTTATCATCTACTGATATTGAGTCTGCCTCAACACCTTCAACAAATGCCAGTCGATAACCGATCTTCTGCTTTAATTCTTTATGCCTTTCACTTTCTTTCGCAATTAAGGCTCTTTCATAAAATTTTTGTTCTTCCAGATTAAAATTGTTTTGCACTAGAAAACATGGATCATGGTCTGGAAAATGCTTAAAATGGATTCTATCATTTTTACTTCCGGAAATACTTAAATCCTGATCGCATTCAATGCATTCAAAGGATATTGATTTCTCATGGTAAAGCCTTCGATAAAAAAAAGCTTCTTTAGTTTCAATAAACCTTTCACTGGCTCTGAAGATTTCACCTGTTTCCTTACACCGTGCTACATCAATTGTCCTGCGAAATTTCCCCATTTCAAATTTTAGGATTTAGCTTTTACTAATTCTATACAACATTTAAGAACGAATACAACTAGCTAATTACATGAACCATAGTTACAAAGATTAGCTGAAAAACAAAGGCTATAATTTTAATTATGACATAAATTGACACATTAAAGCAAGTGAAGAATTTATTGAATTGAATTTCAATAAATGAAATGTTTGGATCTATAAACCAACCGAAAAAAGTAACCAAGATATTAAGCCATCATCCTCTCCAGCTTTTCCTTCCAACTTTCCCCTCTGTAATAACATCGTTTGTGAAGCTGGGTGAAGGTGCCTTTAGCCCAAAATCTCTTCCAATTTGCAATTGGAATATGGGATTAAGCGAAAATGAATGATAAAAAAAAGGAGGATATTAGAAAACTTCCTAAGGTTCGCCTCATAATAAAAAGCAAGTCATTGCAGGTTTAATTAAGTCTTTTACTTGCTGTAGACTTAATTATAGAGAATTTTCACTCAGTTATGGAGAATTGACAGTGCTCCAAAAGCATTTCTAATTCGTAATGAGATCCCATCAGTGTCTATAGCGAAATTTCTCACTGTTATAGAGGATTCTTTTGTACCATTTCCTCTCCTTTCTAAATCGCTCTTTATAGTGCTATCATCTCTGAAAAAGATACTTTTTTCAATAACTGCAGCAAAATGTGAAGGCGCTTTTAATGAATAATACCCAACCATAAGAAATTTCTAAAAATTGAAAAGGCTAAAAAAACCTCAGCCTTTTCAATATTTGACTTCTCAACTAGGCCAGTCATTTGACTTTAGAAGATCAATATTCCCATCTGAGGCTACTTTCGGGAGAAGTGCCATAAGTTTGGAGACTTTATTATCAACTGACCATTCTTTCAAAACCTGTAGACAAATGCTTGTTGACTTCTTATCTCCTGACCAGGGCTCAGATCCTCCTTGAAAGAAAAAAACATGTTCCTGAATATCACGAACCCATAAATGAGGCTCAACACTATAAACTACTCCACTTTCGTCCTTAATCCAGATTGGTTTATAGTCCCGGTTGAACAATACTTCCGAACCATTTTTACAAATCCATTTGCCATAAGGAAGCATGAGCTTCATAGGATTAAACTCTAATTTTCTAGATTGATCCCTCGCGACAGAAATTTGGTCTCTGCTAAAAGATTTAATCCCGCTGTCGGTATAACACTTGATATAACTTCCAGAAAATTTATCCTTAATTACTAGCCCCTTTCTTTTGTTACTTTTCAAGGTCACCAATGTATTTGGTTCAATACGGCCATATTTATTTTCAGCGGCTATAGCCCGCTTAGAAGCGGAGGCCGGCCAATTGTCAATTAATTTTATAGCCGAATCTATTTTTTTATGCAAAGAAATAATTGGCGGACATTCATGATAGTGCTTTTTTAGTAGTTGCTGACACGCTCTCATCTTTCGGACTAACGCTTGTTTTTCCTGATTAGAAGGCGATAACAAAGGAGAGGAAGATATTTGTCCAAAATACATTTGGGAGAATACCTCATCGGACAATTCACTTCTATCTTTATATTCTTGCTGGATCCAATCGTCAAGCGTACTTTGAATACTCAATAATAAATTAGACGCTTTTCTATTATACTCCACTTCACCTTTGACCACTTTCAAATAACCAGCTATCTTCTGGTGTGCCGAAATCGGCATTTTTGCATTAGGACGCTTGTCTCCCGTCTTAGCAGGAAATAAATGATAAGGTAGCGTTAGAGGATTTGGTAGAGATAAAGTTGCCTTTACTTTTTGATTTTGAGGCTGTCCCTTTTTACTTAAGTTGAGGAAATTAGCCCAGTTAGCAAAGCCTGATTCCTTTGAGGCCCTGTCAAGTGCTTCATGATGGCTGATGTTCTCAGACTTTTTGATTGATTTAGCCAGACGCTTAATATAAGCGGCAGTGTGGCCATTTGCTTTTCGTTTCATCGAAATTCCAGACTCTCACACGAAACACGTCATTCGCCTACCGTCTTTCGAAACGAGAATTTGGTTTCCGATCGAAGTAAAGTTGAATTCGGTATCGATACGATTTAGCTGCTGGCGAACGACTGGCTTCCGACAAGCCATGGCTAAATTTGAGCAAAAAAATAACAAATCGCAAATCATGTTCGCAAACAACTCCCAAAAGAAACGGTGATCTCTTACTCAATTAAGACAAGCTCTAAGTTCCTTCTTTGCGATTCCGTACGATGGTTTTCTGAACTTTAGGTAATTTGTATTCTCACTTTATTTAATGCATTCGAGAGTTCTACAAAAGATAAGAAATTAGGCTGTTCTTTGATTTCACCACATATCTTCTCAAGATATCGTTGAGACTATATCTGATTTAAACTACCTATTGCTTTTTTATCCTAAAATTGGGTACACTGGCTGGAATTTTAGACTACATGCCAATAAAATACACATTCAGGCTTTATTTTGTCTAGATTGTTAAACAGTGACAAAAAAAAGGGGATTACTCCCCTAATTCTAAAATGGAGCTTTCATTAGGATGTATTCCACAGCCTTTTGGGCTTTGCTGGCAGCCTCTATCAGTAAGTGCTTATCGTTGCGAAGTTCGTTTAGCCAGTTTTGGATGTAGGCTGCCGAGTTCTCTAGCAGGCTCTGATCCAATATCCCGGTGAGGTTATTCAGGTACCCTGCTCCCATCTCGGCGATCAACTCCTCGCGACTGTAAAATTCTGACGCAAATTGCTGAGGTTCTGAGATGCCTACTCTGTTTAATCTGGAAGGGTGTCCTGTAGCATGGCAGATCTCATGGTACAATACTGAAAAATATTGCTCAGCGGATGCAAATAGTTTTCTCTCCGGCATGGTAATCTGATCCAGGTCTGTCCGGTAGTAAGCTGAGGAACCGGAATGAACCAACTCAGGAGCCCGGAGCATTTCCTCATAGATCTTCCGGCATTGTTCATTATCAGGAAGTGGCTCTTCTTTGCTGACTTCTGGAAACTCCCATGCTATTCCCTCAATCTGTTCTATGGGAAACACTTTATACTCCTTGAGAAAACCGGATTTACTCACCAGTTTCAGATCATATTCTCCTATCCTATCTTCTGGAATCACCTTTCCCGTTTTCTTGTCACGAAAGGCAAAGTTCCAGTAGCAGATCGGAATCGCCTTCGCTCCTTTCTGAATTTTCCCTCCCAATGAGTTGGCCTGCTTGAAGGTGAGGTAATAGGGATACTGATGTCCACAGGATAACAACAGCCACAGATTGATTCCCCTGTACGGTTTTTTCGTCAGGTAATTGGATGGCATTCCCATTTCATGCCAAGGTTGCTTCCAGGGAATCACCCCCTCTTCCAGTTTTTCAATAATCAGATCAGTAAACTTCCGATAGATATCCGATGATCCTTTTGGGCTTTGTGTACTGCGCCCCTTGTTTCTTCCAAAGTCATTTCCATCTTTTCTCTTAGTGGATGTTTTTGCTGATGTTTTTGTTTGCATCTTCATAGTCTTTTGTGTTTTGGTTTGACAAATACTTATGAAGCTGCACCAGCCTGAAACCGGCACTAAGTGCAAGAGGAAACGGAATAAACCGGCAAAGGCAAGCGCGTGGGCTTTATGCTGTAGTCTCTTGCCTCGTGTGACGGGATCAGGCTAAATTGGCGGAAGAAGGAATGGAAAAAATATTAAGTCCTATTGTTGGCTTATTTGAAATATCAAAAAGTCTGAATGATCGAATTGTATAAATTCCATTTGGAACAGCTAAAAATCACATACAAAAGGCTAGAGGATCATGAAATGCTCAATATTGGAAATACGCCTTTATAGCAATCTGCCATCAATCGCAATTTTATAAAAATAAAGGCCTAGGAATAGCTTCCAGGAATTTTCCCTTTCGAAAAATTCATGGAAGCTAAAAAAAGAAGAGCTCTAAAGCTCCCCTTCATCCGAAAAGGAATAGTACCCTTCAGCTGTCATAATTAAATGATCAAGTACCGGGATATCCAGTATTTCACCCGCTTTTTTAATCCGCTGGGTTAATCTTTTATCCTGTTCTGATGGCAGTAGATTCCCAGACGGATGGCAATGCGCTAGGATCAGGGAACTGGAATTAGCCTTTATTGCAGCTGCATAAACCAGCTTTACATCCACTACAGTGCCTGCAGTTCCTCCTGAACTGATGTTCACAATCCCAAGCACTCGGTTTGCTCTAGACAGCAGCATTACTTTAAAGTCCTCTACAAACTCTATTCTGTCCTGATCCCAGGCTTTGGCAAATACCTCATATACCTGTCTTGAACTTGCTACCCTAGGTCTTTGGAATGACTTTACCTTTGCACTGTAGCTCAGCTTAATCTCAGCTACCTCAAACAAATCAATTTTTCTTTCTGCAGTCTCCATAATCTTTTTCGTTTTTGTGGAACAATGAATTATGAAGCATCATCAGGCCTTGGGCGACAAAGACCGGAAGGAAAAGGAATAAAAAGCGCAGCGCAGCAAGCGGCTTTATGCCGGAAGCTTACGGTCGCCCAGAGCCCTAAGGACTAACTTGGTGAGGAATTCAGGGATAAAAAGAGCATGGATTTAATAAGTCGTGTCGCTAAGAAAATTTAGTAAGGCAATTCCTCTCCTGATAATCGATCTACGCCAACAAAACTTTAAATTAAATAGTCGCTAATGCCCTTCTATTCAGTCTGCAGCTCATCCGTTAGGGATTGATAAGTAAATCCTCCGAAAGGAGATTGAAATGCAAAGCCCGGCCGAAGGAACGGTCCTATCCTCATTTAATAGCTTAAAAAAAGTCACACTTAAGCTTGGTCACTAAAGACAAATAGTCAAAAACCCTTAATTTTTTTCAACTCCCAACTTCAGCCTTTTCATAAGAATAAACTAACCCTCTAAAAGATAACCCATATTCCCCTTACCAATCTCTCTAGGTCAATAATGCATCTTCCCTTCCCTATCCTTCAAAATTAATTTCTAAACTTTTTTTGGTAGCTACCAAAACGGTGTAAAAAACAGGCATTTACTACAGACAAATTTGCTTCTGTCAGCGGGAAACAAACCCGCATCAACAAAACAGAAATCCCATGTTGGAAGCAATTACCTGGAACAACTACTTCTTCGCTTTGGCAATAGGCATCATAACCTATTACCTCATCATCATCGGACTATACTACCCCAAAGAACTCCGCAGCCTGATTTCCGGAAAATCATTGCAGTTCAATCCACCCGGTCAGCAGGAAAAGGAACGGCATCTGAGCAGGACTGACCCAACGGAAACTGATCGCTTTGAAGAACTGGAGCTCACGGTTGCGGAAATCCAAGGCATACTCGGAAGGGCGGGAAACATGACAGACAAGAAACTTCTGCTTAAGCAGCTAAGCGAAGTCTTGTCCAACCACCCCGGGCTTCGGGATCCCGCCTACCGGGTTGCCATTGGTAATTACCTCTCAGAAAACATCCCCAAACAAACCCGCCACAACTTCAGCGAATCTGAGCTGGAAACGATCTGGAATGAATAATCTCCTCCCACTTTATCCACTGGTAAAAACAACCTCCTTCAACTCATACCAACACCTCTAAAATCCTTTCCCATGAAAAAGCCAAACCTAATCAAATCCACAAACCAAAAACTCTTCTTAGCTGCTTTCCTCCTCTTACTAATTTCTATTTCAGCACAGGCCCAGGACGGCTTGGCAGGGATAGCCGAAGCAGACCGTCAGGTCAGAAGTTACTTCGCCGCAGGCACCAGTCTGATGTATGCCATCGGTGCCATTCTCGGTTTGATCGGGGCAGTGAAAGTCTATCAAAAATGGAATGCGGGTGATCCAGATACCGGAAAAGTCGCTGCCGCCTGGTTTGGCAGCTGTGTGTTTTTGGTGGTAGTAGCCACAGTCATCCAATCCTTCTTCGGGGTCTAATCAACCATCTTTTTAAATCTCCTAACCATGGCCAACAGCGTCTACAAAATCAACAAAGGGATCAACAAGCCCATAGAATTTAAAGGATTAAAAGCCCAGTACATCTGGTACCTAGCTGCCGGTGTGCTGGCACTACTTATCCTTTTTGCCATTCTCTATATACTCGGAATCAACCCATTTATCTGTCTTGCCTTTGTTGGTATTTCAGGAGCCATCCTGGTCATCCAGATCTACCGGCTCAGCAAAACCTATGGGGAACATGGACTGGGCAAAAAACTGGCCTACCGCCAAGTCCCCCACGCCATCCGCCTCAAATCCAGAGGGGTTTTCCGAAAGGTCAAAACCACAAGCAAGTAAACCCCATATCAAAATCAATCTCTCATTTCAAACCCACTGATTCCCATGGAACGATTACTGGAAAAGCATTTCCCGATATTGAGTATAGAGCAGGACTGTATCCTCTCCAAAATGGGGGATATCACCGTGGCCTATCAAACCATCCTTCCTGAAATCTTTACGCTCAGCGACAGAGACTATGAAGCCTTTCATCAGGCCTGGATCAAGGCAATTAAAACCCTGCCCAAAAACTGTATTCTCCATAAGCAGGATTGGTTTACCCAAAGCATCCATCAGGCAGATTTCAGCAAAGACAACCCCAGTTTCCTGAACAGAAGCAGTGAGCGATTTTTCCATGAAAGACCTTTTCTGGATCACTCCTGCTACCTGTTTCTTACCCTGAAACCTAAAAACAGGAAACCATCCGGCAGTCTATTCTCCACCCTACTCCGCTCCCATATCATTCCTGAAGAACTGACCTTGCGCCAAGCACTTCCTGATTTTCTGGATGCCTGTGGACAGTTTGAGCGAATTCTATCCGATAGTGGATTTGTCAGTCTGAGCAGACTGAAAGAGGATTGTCTGTACAGCAATCAAACTCAGGCAGGGATTCTGGAAAAATACTGCAATCTGACGAGTGATGATAGACCGATCTGGATTTCCGATATCAATTTCAAACCCAACCTTCAGGTCGGAAACAAATCCTGCAGGATCTTCAGCATAAATGAAACCGAAGATCTTCCTTTGCTCTGTGGTTCCCGCATCAACTACGACAAATATAGCACCGACACCACAAAATTCAGTGTGGGTTTTGCTTCCTCCCTAGGCCAGCTGCTCCCCTGTAACCATATCTACAACCAGTACCTCTTTATCGGTGACACGCAGCAAACCCTCAAAGAATTGGAATCCAAACGTCTGCGGCTCCAGTCCCTTGCCAATTACAGCAGGGAAAATACCATCGCACGGGATGCTACCAATGATTTTCTAAATGAAGCCATCGGCCAGCAACGGATTCCAGTCAAGGCCCATTTCAATATTCTGGCCTGGACAGAAGATCAAAACCAGCTTTCAGAGATCAAAAAGCAGGTAGGATCTGCCTTCTCCCAGATGGAAGCCTCGGTCAAGGAGGAAACCGTAGGAGCCCCACAGCTTTTTTGGGCAGGGATACCCGGGAACAGTGCCGACTTCCCTATGAATGACAGCTTTGACACTTTTGTCGAGCAAGCGTCCTGTTTTCTAAATCTGGAAACGGGCTATCAAAACTCCATCAGTCCATTCGGAATCCGATTGGGAGACCGAATGACCGGAAGGCCTATCCATGTGGATCTGTCCGATGAACCGGTAAAACGGGGAATCTGCACCAACCGAAATAAATTCATCCTAGGCCCCAGTGGGTCCGGCAAATCCTTTTTCACCAACCACCTAATCCGAAGCTATTACGAGCAGGGTACACATGTGGTCTTGGTGGATGTAGGGCATTCCTACAAAGGGCTCTGTGATATGGTCAAGGGTTATTATTTCACCTACGATGAAAAGAACCCGATCCGCTTTAACCCTTTCTTTATTGCTGAAGGAGACCAACTGGACACCGAAAAGAAAGAAAGCATCAAAACCCTGCTGCTTGCCCTCTGGAAAAAAGACAACGAGACGTTTAAGCGAAGTGAATACGTAGCCCTTTCCAATGCCCTAAAGGGTTATTACGAAAAGCTGGATTCAGATAAATCCCTGTTCCCAAGTTTCAACAGCTTTTATGAGTACCTGCAATCAGATTTTCAGGAAACACTCTCGTACGACAAGGTAAAAGAGAAGGACTTTGACATCGGCAATTTCCTGTATGTGCTGCGCCCTTATTACAAAGGTGGGGAATTCGACTACCTCTTGAATGCCTCAGAAAATCTGGACTTGCTTCAGGAGCGATTTATTGTCTTTGAGCTGGACAACATCAAAGACCATCCGATTCTCTTCCCTGTGGTGACCATCATTATCATGGAGGTCTTTATCAATAAAATGCGCAAGCTCAAAGGTATTCGCAAACTCATCCTGATCGAAGAAGCCTGGAAAGCCATCGCAAAGGAAGGTATGGCCGAATACATCAAATACCTGTTCAAAACAGTCCGCAAATTCTACGGGGAGGCCATTGTGGTCACCCAGGAAGTGGAAGATATCATCAGCTCACCTGTAGTAAAACAGGCCATCATCAACAACAGTGACTGTAAAATTCTGCTCGATCAATCCAAATACCAGAACAAGTTCGATCAGATCCAACAACTCCTGGGGCTTACTGATAAGGAACGGGCGATGGTGCTTTCTGTCAACAAGGCCAACGACCCCAAACGCAAGTACAAGGAAGTATTTATCAGTCTGGGAGGAGCGCTTTCCAAGGTGTACCGCACTGAAGTTTCCAAAGAAGAATACCTGGCCTACACCACTGAGGAAACCGAGAAGATTAAAGTCATGGAATATGCTGAACGCTTTGGCTCCATCCAAAAAGGTATCGCTGCTCTTTGTGCTGAATCAACTACTTAACCCACAACACTAAACCATTCACTTATGGAAATCCACAGAAACATACTCCGAAGAAGTCTGATCCTAACCCTACTGTGCTCCTTCCTTACACTATCCCCAAGGCAGAGTGAAGCAGCTGTCCCCTTGGCCATCCTTGAAATTATCAAAGCCGGTGTGAAAAAAGTCATTGTGGCGATGGATCTCAAGATCCAACGCGAGCAGAACAAAGTGCTTTGGATGCAGAATGCCCAGAAGGTATTGGAAAACACCTTATCCAAACTCAAGCTGGAACAAATTGCTGACTGGACAGAAAAACAGCGGGATTTATACCAAAACTATTTCAACGAATTACAGACTGTCAAATCAGCCATTTCAGGATTTCAGCGGGTCAAAGATATCTCCCAGAAGCAGGCCCTGATCGTATCAGAATACAAAAAAGTCTGGGCAGTCATCCAGCAGGACGGGCATTTCACTAGTTCGGAAAAAGAATACATGGCTAGGGTCTATGGAGGCATATTGGCAACCACGGTAGAAAACCTGAACCAGATGGCTCTCCTGGTCAAATCCTTTACCCTTCAAATGAGTGAGGGGGAACGATTGGCGCTGATTAATGAAACCGCAAACCGGGTGGATCAAAACTATCAGGATCTCATTGCTTTCAATCTCAGTAACGGACAGCTCAGTCTTCGACGGGCTGCAAATACCAAGGAAATCAACCAGATCCAATACCTCTACGGAATCACCCGCTAAGCCAGCCTTTAATTAAAATCCAAAAACATGAAACGAATGATTCTTATTTTCTATCTAGCCAGTATTTCACTAACAACCAATGCCCAAACTTGGAATGAATGGTGGAAGCAGAAAGACACCCAAAAGAAGTATCTGGCAGAGCAGATCGTTGCCTTGAAAGCCTATGGAGCTGTACTCAAAGAAGGCTATGAAGTAGCATCCAAAGGATTGGGTTTGGTGCATACCATTCAAAACGGTGATTACGCACAGCATGAAACTTATTTCAGCTCGTTTTCTACTATCAATCCACAGGTCAAAAACCATCCGCAAGCAGAACGTACCATCGCCCTCTATTCCAAAACCAGGCAACTGACACTGCAAATTCCCACCAAAATCTTTGCCGAAAACAGCTTCACTACTTCAGAAGAAAAAACCATCCGGCATGTGCATCAGTCCATTGCTAATGACTGCGATGAAATCCTGGCTGAGCTCCAAACCCTGCTGGAAAAGGATCAATTGAATCTCAGTGATTCTGAACGGCTTTCTCAACTCAACCAAATCCATGCTGGGATGCAGGAAGCATACGGCTACACCATCCGGTTCTACCAAAGCTGCCAAAACCTAAGCCTTTCCCGGCAGCATGAATCCCGGGCAATCAAAGATTATAAAAGTCTATTCATACCAACCAAAGATTAAATAAGTTATGAAACCATTCCTTATTCTTCTACTTCCGCTATACCTGTCGCTTGGGCTTCAGAACTCCAATGCCCAGGCCGACGAGGCTGCCCAGCTCCTGCTCAACGTCACCAAACTCGAACAGCTCAAGCAGATCCTTTCAGATCTGGAAAAAGGGTACACCACCCTGAGAACAGGCTATTCCCAGATTGAAAACCTGTCCTCGGGAAACTTCAGCCTGCATGAAACCTTCCTCAATAATCTCCTTCAGATCAGCCCTGCGGTAAAAAACTACCACAAAACAGCAGAAATCATTGGCTATCAGCTCAAGCTGGTCAGGGATTACAAACAGGCATTTTCCGGCTTCCAAGCATCAGGCCAGTTTACAGTACATGAAATTTCCTACCTGTCCCAAGTCTATGGAAATCTCTTTGAAAAAAGCCTGCAACAGCTGGATGAATTGACGCTGGTTTTGACCGCCGGAAAACTTCGAATGTCCGATGAAGAACGGCTGGAAACCATAGACCGCATCCATCGGGATATCCAGGACAAGCTGATGTTCCTGACAGCATTCAACCAGGAAACCCAGGTGCTGGCTATCAGCCGATCCAGAGCCAAGCAGGAATTGGATGGAATAAGAAACCTCTATTGATATAAGGACAACTAAGCCTACCACTCACCATGAAAGCACTTCTTAAATTCATCACTATCCTTTCATTAACCATCCTTAATCCGCTGACTTCCCATGCCCAGGTGGGCTATGACAGAGGCCTCCATGGAGTTTTGGAAGAGCTATACGCCGAGATGATGCCGCTGTGCAGCCAGTTGATCAGTGTGGCACAGGGAATTGCTGGTTTTGGTGCCTTATGGTATATCGCTTCCCGAGTCTGGCGCTCCATCGCCCAAGCAGAACCCATCGATTTCTATCCCCTATTTCGCCCCTTTGTTATCGGCTTTTGCATTCTTCTTTTCCCATCAGTTTTATCCCTAATTAACGGGGTGATGAATCCTACAGTGAAGGCAACAGCCGCTATGGTAGAGCATTCCAATTCATCCATTGAAGCTCTACTCAAGCACAAGGAACAGGTTGCCAAGGGGACTACCAAAGGTCTAATGCTCGGAACCAACATCCAGGAGCACGATTACGAAAAATGGCTCAAATACTCAGAGAGCTTAGATGATGACAGCCCAACTCCCGAGCAGGGATTTTGGGATACAATCAGTAACAGATTGGGCTTTTTCGCTTCCAAATCAATGTTCAATTTCAAGTATTGGATCAAACAGGCTCTATCCGAAGTCCTTCAGGTTCTTTTTCAGGCAGCTTCCCTCTGTATCAATACACTGAGAACCTTCCAGCTGGTTGTACTGTCCATTCTTGGCCCATTGGTTTTTGGACTCTCTGTATATGACGGCTTCCATCACACACTGACGGTCTGGCTTGCCCGGTACATCAATATCTACCTATGGCTTCCCGTGGCCAATATCTTCGGTGCCATCATCAGTACTATTCAGGAAAAAATGCTGATCCTTGACATCGGTCAAATTGAGAATTATGGCGACACCTTCTTTTCTGCTACTGATACTGCTTATTTGATCTTTATGGTCATCGGTATTATCGGGTACTTCACTGTCCCCTCGGTTGCCAATTACATCATTCATGCCGCCTCAGGTGGAGCGCTGCCACATAAAGTTTCCAGCTTTTTTACCAGAGGAACTACGAGTACGGTAGCTGCAGCAAGAACAGGAGCTGTAGTCGTGGGGAAAGGTGCCGGCATGGTAGCTGACTACCTGGGAGATCAAGCCGGCAAACTCCGCCAATCCATATCCTCCCACAGCACTTCCTCGGGATACTTCAATGAGGGAGACGGGTATCAATCCGACAAACTCAAAGGGAACAACAGCTAAAAAAGACCGACCATGTTTACCAAACCAAAAAATATCGATACTGCCTTCCGTCAAATCCGGCTGTTCACGTTGGCTGTAATCATCGGATGCCTACTCTTTTCCGGGTTTACCCTTTACCAAAGCCAGCAACTGACTGCCGCATTGCAGCAAAAGGTGTATATCCTGGCCAACGGAAAAGTTCTGGAAGCTTTGTTGACCGACAGAAGAGAAAACCTTTCTGTAGAAGCCAAAGACCACATTTCAACTTTCCACCGGTATTTCTTTACGCTGGACCCTGATGAAAAAGTAATCAAAGCCAATACCACCAAAGCCCTTTACTTGGCTGATGCGTCAGCGAAAAGACAATACGACAACCTACAGGAAAGCAATTACTACTCCAACATCATTGCAGGAAATATCAGCCAGGAAATCCAGACTGACAGTGTGCAGGTCGATCTAGCGCAAACCCCTTACTATTTCAGGTACTACGGCAAGCAGGTTCTTACCCGGACCGGATCCATCGTCACCAGGCAACTGATCACCGAAGGCTACTTAAGAACTGTCTCCAGAAGCGAGCACAATCCCCATGGGTTCCTCATTGAAAAGTGGAGTACCCTTGAAAATTATGACATCCAAATCCAAACACGATAGTTATGAACCATTCACACAACCAAAAATCCCAACAAAAGCGACAGCTATTGCTGATGATCCCTATCCTGACTGTCCCCTTCCTGACCCTGACCTTTTGGGCATTGGGAGGAGGAAAAAACCCGGGTGATTTACCTGTTGGCGAAAAGCAGAAAGGCTTTAATCTGGAGCTTCCAGGAATAACAGAAGCAGGGGAAAAATCCCTTGATAAAATGGGGCATTACCAGCGCTCCTATACCGACTCCAGCCGATACTTTCAGGAAGTCAAAAAAGACCCTTATTACAGGATGGCATTCAATGCCGAAACAGAAAAGGGGACCAATCCATCACTGGAATCACAAGAGATAGAACCTAGATCTAATCAACACCTTTCCAATAACCTGTACAGTGATACCCAGGAAGAATTGATTCTAGAAAGACTGGAAGCACTCAACAAAACCCTTTCTGAAAGTCCTGAACCCGTGACTACAGCAGCTGCTTATCCTGATGAAGTCAGTACTGCTTCAATGCAATCAAACTCAGGATTGGATGCGGATCTGGACCGGCTGGATCAAATGATGCAGCAGATGCAGAGTACAAACGCTCAGCCAGATCCCGAATTTCAGCATATGGCAGAACTGCTGGACAAGATTCTCGACATCCAGCATCCAGAGCGGGTGCAGCAACGGGCTGAAGCAGAACGAAAAGCAACTTTATCAGATCAAACCCCAGTCATTTCACCAGTTTCCAACCCCCAATCCACAAGTCTGCATAACTCATCACCGAATGAAATTCAAAATGAAAGCCTAGCCCAAAACGGCTTCTTTGGATTGGAAACCAATGAAACAGAACCCAAGGTCTCCCAATCAATCCAGGCGGTAATCCATGAAGAACAGACACTGGCTTCCGGAGAAACGGTCAGGTTGCGGTTAACCCAAGAAACCAACATCGCAGGCAACTTACTCCCCAAAGACCAGCTGGTGTATGGGATAGCTTCTTTGAACGGAGACCGGCTGAAGATTTCCATCCGCCATATCCGGCTATCCGATGCTATTATTCCAGTAGATCTCCGCATCCATGATGCCGACGGCATGGAAGGAATACGGATTCCCGGTTCCATTTCCCAGGAAGTCAGCACACAATCAGGAAGTCAGGCCTTACAGGGACTGGGCTTTAGCAGCTTTGACAATTCCCTTGAAGCCCAAGCTACCAGTGCAGGAATCGAAACCGCAAAAAGCTTTCTGGGCAAAAAGATCAGACAGGTCAAAGTAAATCTCAAAGCAGGCTATCAGGTCTGGATTGTTGAAAACAAGTAATTATTCCCCGACCCCTTAAATCTAATCACATGAAAATTACCCATCTCATTCTATTTGCAGCTTTGGTTCTGCTTACTACTGTTGATTTAAAAGCACAGGGTATTTCCAGAGGTTCCTCACAGACCATTCCTGCCTCCCAGCTGCAGATCAGTGACCGGATGACCACCAACCTGATCTTCCCTTATGCAATAAAAAGCGTGGACCGGGGAAACCGGAACATTCTGGTCCAGAAAGCCAGTGCTGTTGAAAACATCCTACAGGTCAAAGCTGAAAACAGTGAATTGCAGAACAGCAATCTTACGGTAATAACTGAAGATGGCAGCTTCTATTCCTTTGCAGTGGAGTACAAAGAAGTACCACAAAAACTCAATCTAAAAATCGAAAACGCTGAATATTCAGAACTCGCAGATTTTGGGAAAACGGTGCAGATGGAATCCAAACTGGCAGAAACAGCAAGTAAAGTAGCCAAGAAAAACAGGGCAATGCCAGTTATCCGTCAGCGGAGGTTTTTAACAGGGATTGCACTGACAGGAATTTATATTGAAAAGGATCTGCTTTACTTTCAGCTCAGGCTGGAAAACCAGACCAATATCACCTACGACATCGAGCAGTTTCGACTGTTTATCCTGGACAATAGGCAAAGCAAACGCAGCGCATCCCAGGAGCTGGAACAGTCTCCACTCTTGGTTTATGGGAATGCAGAGCGCATCCCTGCCCAATCCACCCAAGTTTTGGTTGTTGTACTACCCAAATTCACCATTCCTGATCAAAAGCACCTGAAAATTGAACTGATGGAACAAAACGGAGGACGTCATCTGCAGATCAAAGTAAAAAACCGATACCTGATGAACGCCATGCAGGTGGACTAGATATCAAGCAAATTCAACACATTTCACATACCTAAACTTTAACCACAAAACACAAAAACCATGAACGAGCAAAATTTTGATTACCTCAAAAACCAGGTCAAGTACAGCGGGTTCGGAGATTCGCTGGAAGCGCCCCTGAAGGAACAGATCCAAAAAGGAGAACCTGATTTCTCGCTTAAACATCAGGCTGATTTCGGAGGAGATACGGTCAATGCCAATCTCCACTTCAGAAAATCAGCCATGACAGATATGTATTTCTTCAACAAGTACGATCTGAGCCTCACCAAATCAGGGCAGGATGAACCTGCCATCAACCAGACTTTTTACATCGGAAAGGACAACAACATCACCCTCAAAGAGGGCTATAATCTCTTGGATGGAAGGGCAGTCAACAAGGACCTGGTCAACAAGGAGCAGGAAAAATACAATGCCTGGGTGCAGTTGGACTTTAAGGAAACCGATAATCAGGGAAACTTTAAACTCAAGCAGTTCCATGAAAATTATGGTTTTGACCTGAATAAAGCGCTGGAAAAATACCCGATCAAGGAGCTTAATAACCCTGAGGATCTATCCAGGCTGCAGGATTCACTTAAAAAAGGAAACCGCCAATCGGTCACATTCCAACTGGAAGGCGGTGAGCAAAAACGCTTTATAGAAGCAAGTCCCCAATTCAAGAACCTCAACGTGTATGACTCCAATCAGATGAGAACTTCAGAATCACAGAAAGAAACCGCCTCAGCATCACAAGCCAAAACCCAGAAAAAGGATGTTGCTGAGGAGTCTGAAGATTTACCCTGGAAGAAGACAAGAAAAAGGAAAAGTGCAGGAATAGCCGGTTGATTCACCCCAAAATGGAGCAGATAAAAAAAGCACTGGAGGACTTTATGGCCGGGATTGATAAAGATCCAAGGATCAGTCTTTCCCATATCGGGCTGTTCTCTGTGCTGCTCCATGTAAGGGAAGAATTTGAAGGAAAAGAACCCTTTCCCATCAGGCGGGACGAGTTGATGAAATCAGCCAAAATATCCAGCACAGCCACATACTTTAAGATCATCCGCCAACTCCACGAATACGGCTACATACACTACCTGCCTACTTTCAACCGGATGAGTCAAAGCAAAGTAAGCCTATCCTCCAAAGAAGAAACTGTCCAAAACTAAATCTAGACCATCTAAAAACAGAAAACCATGGAAACTATCACCAAAGAAGATCTGGAAACTCTACGCTTTCAGCTGTTTGCCGACCTGAAAGAACTGCTAGAAAAACAGGATGAACCCCAAACGGACAGCAAGGAATGGCTAAGAAGTAGGGATGTCAAAAAAATGCTGAGCATCTCCGATGCAGCCTTGCAGAACTTACGCATCCGCGGAGTAGTGCATCCTGTCAAAATCTCGGGGCTATATTACTACAAAAGCGAAGAGCTGAAATCACTTTTCAAACAATAAATCTGCGACTTATGACAGCTCTCAAAATGGAATATTGGGTGGAAAAGATCGTTAAAGAAAAAGGACTGCAGCCAAGTCGGATTTCAGTTTATTTGGCGATTCTCCAACTCTGGAAAGAACAGAAACACAGTAATCCTTTTCAGATATCGCGACGAAAGATCATGAAACTTTCAGGGATAAAAAGTATCGTAACGTATCATAGCTGCATTAGTGAGTTAAAAGACCGTGGGATGGTGGATTATCGGCCTTCCTATCACCCGAAACTTGGGAGTGAGGTCAAGCTAAAACCAATGTAAACATTTTAGCTGTTTCAAATGAAATTACTTCAAAGTAATAAAGACCAACTTATCCCTCCTTGAATTTCAAACTTTCTATGAGGTCTGTAAAATATTGCGGACTCCAGATTGATAATGATGAATCATCTTGGATAAATCGGATTACATCCTCCTTAATACTATTAAAGTCTACACTTTGAATTTTTTCTCTTATAAGTTCTAAAACCTGCGCTTTCGTAATTGATTTTTCCTGCCAATCATCCGTGTCTAAAGCCCTAAGTAGAAAATGGGAAAGATCTAAAGGAACTCTTTTTTTAATATACCATTCCAGATCATACCAATCCCTCCCCTTCACTCTTTTTTGCCACTTCCTGAAAAGCAATGCATGCATTTTGCCTGCAAATAAACTTGGAGGCGTAAAACATTTAACATAGAAAGAAAATGGGCGCAACAGCAATTTCTCCTCAGTTTCAAAACCTAAAGGTGGAAGTCTGTCAACTTCCAATTTAATCTTTATACTAGGCATCAATTTAACACCTGATTGGGGGATGATACCTTCCAATACCAACTCTTTCCAAACAGTTGCGGATTTGAGAAAAGCGGAATCTATACTTGACTCTTTCTGCTTTTTCTTTTCAGCAATTGTGACCTTCATCCCAAGAGCGTCAAATTCCGTGATAATAGCTTCAAAGTAAATATCCAGTGAAAATTCAGGATCAACTTCCAACAGTGAAAAGTCAAGATCTTCAGAAAATCTTTCCAGTCCATAAAAAATCCGTAATGCCGTTCCTCCATAAAATGCGGCTTTCTCAAAAAAACCCGCACGCTGCAGTCCTGCCAAAGCTACCTCCTGCATGATTTCACGTAAAGCTGAGAATGCCTCATCCTGTGATTTGGGATCATATTCGGCTAGCCACTCCTTTATCATAAATTTCGGATTGTTTTGATGAGCATGAGTAGGCTGTTTTGTTTTGGAGCATCAGAAATCCAGGTTTCGATCACATCTACTTTCAAACCTCGAATTATGTCTTCGTCAATTCTTATGTCCTCTGTTAAAAATCCCATTGCTTGTTTTATACTTCTCAAATTCAGTCTACTTGTCATAACAATTTTGTCACAAATAGCCTTTTCAGGTGATGCAATCATCACTGCCTGCTTTGGAGTAACATCAACCGTTCTGATACCAAAAGAATAATAAGGCAACGAAGTGCGCTTATAGCTAAATCTCCCAAGTTCAGTCTTGAATGTCTTAGTAGGTTTAACTGTCATTGAAGTGGTTTCAAAGACCCGCTCTGGTATTAATCCCCAGAATGAAAGGGCTGATTCCATGGAGACATAACTTGGCCCCCATAGGTGGTTTGCAATAAGAAGGGATTCAGGCAACAACAGTTTACTTTTTGGCCCTGGAACATACAAGCCATTTTTCAAACCAATCAGCCATCTGGCCTTTATCAATTCAGATATTTTATCATTAGGCCGCTTATAGTTCTTCAATAGCGACAAAATAACCTGCCTCGTTAGTGGTTCTTCTTGGTACTCAGATAAAAGATCTTTAAACTCCATACTGTCACAATATAGCTCAAGAATCGGAAATAATCCGATTATTTAATAAAAATTTGACAATAACTAAAGCCATCTTGTTTAATTAGATTAACACGGGTTTTATCCAGATTCTCATGATCATAACCATCCAGTAACTCAAGCCCCATAGCAAATTGATTGAGCCACTCCAAGTTTTGATCCAGGGCCTTTTGCTCAATTGCCCGGCTTAACATCCTGATTCAGTCTTTCAAGTTCTGGACTACTTGTTGCTCCTGAGAAAGTCTCTGTTCATTAATTGCATAGCCCTGAACGAGGAAATCTTTAATTCGTTGGGTTACCCATTGACGGAATTGTGTGCCTCTTTTGGAATAAACTCGGTAATCGACGGCGACTATTATATCCAAGTTATGCCTCATTGTAGGACGCTGACCGCATATTCAGACACATATGATTTTCCCGAAACTCACGGCAAATGCTGAAAACCAAAAGAGGCTGAATATTTGCCAACGCCACAAGCTTAAAAAAAGAATTTGAAAAAAAAATTTGGCGACCACCCCCTGACCTGACACATCTTTGTAGCGTAATTAATATTAATCATTAAAAACGTAAAACAATGAAACGACAAATTGAAGTATTTACAGCCGGGTGTCCGGTATGTGAACCAACTGTAAAAACAGTAAAAGAAATGGCTTGCGACTCTTGTGAAGTAACCGTTTACGACCTTGTTAAACAATGTGACGACAAAGTCTGTATTGAAAAAATGAAAGAGTATAATATTACTTCCCTACCAGCGATTGCAGTTAATGGAAAATTACTTGCTTGCTGTCAGAGCAGAGGCGTAAGTAAGGAAGAATTAGCAGCAGCAGGTATCGGTAAAGCTATTTAATTTATTAACCATTACCACCCAACTTGCAAATAATGGAGTCTGGGTGGTTTTTAACTTAATTAATATGTTGCCAAGAGATTTGACAAAAGATCTTAAAGACCGACTAAATAGCATTAAAGGTCAGGTTGTAGGAATAATAAAAATGCTTGACGAAAGCAATGACCCTGCCCAAATATTAAACCAGTTTAAAGCGATCAACAAAGGATTTGAGAAAACCCAGCAGCTTCTATTAGATGAAGTTTTCAGGAAAACTTTGGCAATGAAAATTTCAGAGGCATTGGAAGCCTGTCCTGGTAATTGTGGACAAGAAGAACGAATAGCAATTATTAAAAACCAATTTCCTGATTTAGGACTTTACGAACTAACAGACAAAATGCAGGAGATTGATAAGATTTATGAATTTTTACTCACTAAAAAGGAAAGTATGAAAGAAATATCATTAACCATTGACAATATGGTTTGTCAGGGTTGTGCGGAAAATATATCCGATATTTTAAAGCAAACAAATGGTGTGGAAGATGTAAATACGAAGGCTATGAAAAAATTGGTGAACATTAAATTTAGCCCCACTGAAACGAATGAAAAAGAACTCATAGCCATATTGACAAAAGCAGGATATCAACCAAAAGTGAAATTATGAGCATAAGAAAATCATTTGCCATTTTGTTCATTCTGCAAACATTCTTTATGGCTTGTTCAGGAAATAATTCTCAAAAAAATCAAACAGGTTTAAATGAAGGAGAGGTAACATCAATAGAAATATCTATTGAGGGTATGAGTTGTATGTCTTGTGTTGCAAATGTAAAAAAGACACTGACAAGTATTGATGGGGTAATGGGAGCAAATGTAAGCCTTCAGAATAAAAATGCAACGATAAAGTGTAACTCTGAAAAAGTTACTTCGGAGCAATTGAAGAAGGCTATAAATAAAATTGGCTATAAGGCAGGCGACATAAAAGAATTAATGGAATAATGTTAGAGAACTTTCTAAACCGATTTATAAGCACACTTCAAGAAGGCTCGATTGTGAGTTTAGGGATTGCTTTGTTAGCAGGTATAATTTCAAGTGGTGTGTGCCCCTGCACTTTACCCGTTGGACTTGGTTTTGCGGGCTATGTTGGCAGTGCTTCTGTTCGAGAATCGAAAACAGGTTTTTCTATAACTTTTTCATTCTTTTTAGGTATTGTATTTTGTTTGACATTATTAGGAGCCATTGCAGGTTATTTAGGGGCGTTCCTAACAGAAATATTTGGAAAATACTGGGCAATGGCAATGGGTATAATATCATTAATCGCAGCCGGAATTGCTTTTTATGGGCCATATCTACGTGTTCGTCAACTTGAATCGCTTCGGAGCCCGGGAATGGGTGGGTCATTTTTATACGGCTTAATTTTTAGCATAGGAACATCAGCAGCTCCATTACTACTATTGTTATCTTTTGCAGCAGCTAAGGCAAGCGTTTTAAACGGATTAGTTTTGGCACTTTTGTTTGGAATTGGAAGAGGACTACCCTTTTTGGTCGTTGGACTATTTGCGAGCTCTGTTTCAAAACTTGCCAAATTGACTTGGTTAAGGAAAAGTATTCAAATTATAAGCGGATTGGCGTTACTTTATTTAAGTCTCTATTTTTTCAGACTTTTCAGCTATTATCTTTAGACAGAATCAATCCAATCTGTCACATCCATATACATTGGCAAGTCACTCAATTCGAGCAACGCAAGCCAAAACTTGCCAAAGAGTATGGATGCCCCACCGCAACTGACGAAATAGAACAACGAAGACATAATAGAGGTACTGTCTTAAATACCAAATCATTATAAAGATTATTCTTTTTACATTAGCGAGGAGCTTAGGCTTAACATTACCGGAATTACGCTTGTAATTGTTGTGAGGGCAATCATGATAGTAGAGCTGGTCGTTTTTCCATAGTCCCAGATTAGGATCAATAATTTTCTCTGCACAGCTACTTATGCCAGCATTTTTGTTTTCCCTCTTTCCATCAACAGGCTATATAAGTTTGTAAAGAGATGACCAGTATTTGAATTCTAAAAATGCCGATAAATGCATAACCCACCGGGTATAGACATTCCCTTTTTTGGACATCATGGTCTTGCCGGAATAGCTTACCAGGTGCCCTTGGCTTTCAAAAAGTTTCAAGGCCATTTGTCTCTGCTGGTAAAACAGCTATTGTTTTTACACCTACGCCCCGAATGGGTAAAACGTTTTTGAACCTTAGTGCCATTTGCGTAAATTCCGCCTCATAAATCTCCTTTAGATCTTTGCGGTGCGGATCCAGCAGTTCTGCAAATGGTCTCTGGTGGCTGATTAAGAATACCAGAAAAGTCTTTCGTAAATCATCTGTAAAACCTTCATTTTCTAACAAAAACTTTACATCGAAAAGATCTCGTGGGTGTTGCCTATCCAAAGCTGCAGCGATCTTCCCTGCATATAAATCAGGTAAGGAAGCTACTTGAATTTCCGCGTATCCAAATTCTTGCTCTACGGTTTCTCATACTTCCATGTGCACTTCAGGAAATACTGACCCTCAGATAACAGGAGATAATTCTATTTTTATACGCACATCGTCCAACTGCAAAATCAACCGGAGTGCATTTCCCTGTTCATGTGTATTTTGAATATGGATTCCCGGGATGGTTCTCATAATCAATTCGCTTAATCGTGACAAGGCATTACGAATATTAGCAAGAGCTACTTCGCGCCCTTCTGACGGAATGTAGAGCAAATCAAAGTCCACCGAAAGCCTGGGAAGTTCTCTCTAAAATAGATTAATCGCAGTTCCTCCTTTCAATGCAAAACATTTTTCAGAGTCCAATAGCGGAAGTACACGGACCAATAACTGAACCTGCTTATAGTATATACTGTCTTTTTTCATTTTAGTATTGGAAATCTTTGGGTACGGTTATTTGATAGGTTTTATCAAGTTTACCACCTTTGACAATTACCCTGTTGCCAGAACCAAGGTCTATTTTGTCCATATTTAATTTTGAAAACCAGATATAGTTGTGCCTTGAAGCGAACCAAAGAAATAGCCGTTTGACTTTCACATTAGTACAGGCTTCCAATAAATTTTGTAGAGTCCGTGGAGATAATGTTGTCATCCCTTGAATTAGCTGGCCGGCATTTTCGATGGATATTTTTCCCGGAACTTCATTTAACATTTCAAGGCAGGCTCTTTCTGGGTATGATATTCTCAGTTCGTCTAATTCCAGTTTCCAGGTAACAGTAGTAGTATATTTTTCAGATATTTCCTTTTCCATGCCTGAAAACAGTTTATTTCGGGTATGGCGTTTAAAGGCTACCTTTTCAGTTAGCTTATTTGCCCATCCTGGTAATTTATCATTGCCGTATAAATGAACTGTTTCTTTTTTAGAAATCGGTATGTAGTGGGAATATCCCTTTAGCTCCAATGCACTCAATCCACCTACAACGAAGTCAGTTTTCATAACAGCCTGAAGCGTATAAACCATACTTTGCCAAGAAAGCTGCGATTTTCCTCGTGTATAAAGCCCCGGCCATAGTAACTTTAGCTGCTCACTCTTAACTAGATTATCGATGGCATGTTTATCCAAAAAAGCCTTATTTGCCAACCAATTTCGGGTAACAATCATAGTCTCAGGCATTATTTGTTCCAAAAGTTTACGTCTCTCAGTATTAATCGCCATGTTTATATAGTTTAATTTACACGGCGATAATCACCGTAAAAACAAATTTATATAAATTCTTTGTTTATATAAATAAGAAATAACGGCGATAATCGCCGTTATAAAATCAAATGGTAAACCAAGAATTCAATTACAAATTCCTATTCAATACACTGATCACCAGTTTCTTTACCGTTTCCATCTCTTCAGGTTTGCTGGAAGCAATGAACAAGGTCAGGCTTGCCAATGCATCATTGCTGATTATAGAATGGCCTTCACTATTATGCAATAGATCATTTGACTGCAAAAAGAGAAGGAAGCAAGCTGCTGCAATCCGTTTGTTGCCATCGACGAATCCGTGATTTTTGACAATCAGATATAGAAGCGTAGCGGCTTTTTCTTCCAAGGTCGGATAGAAATCCTCGTCACCAAAACCTTTACTGATTTGTGCAATTGCACTTTCAAAGCTTCCGTCTTTTTCCTTTCCAAACACACCGGATTCAAAATCTGATTTCATTGACTGGATAACTTCTTTGTAGTCAACTAACCCTGGATAGTTTGCCTGTCTTTTATTTAACCCTTTCTTATCTAAGTTCTCATGATCATAATCATCGAGTAACTCCAATCCTTTGGCAAAATGATTGAGCCAGTCCAAATTCTGATCGAGTGCCTTTTGTTCTATTGCCCGGCTTAGGATTCGGATTCCGTCTTTAAGGGTCTGGACTTCTTGTTGCTTCTGAGAAAGTCTCTGTTCATTTATTGCATAGCCTTGCACAAGGAAGTCTTTAAGCCGTTGGGTTGCCCATTGACGGAATTGTGTGCCTCTTTTGGAGTTAACCCGATAACCGACAGCGATTATTACATCTAGGTTATAATGTACTCTTTCTCTTTCAACTGATCTTTTGCCTTCCACTTGAACTGTTCGGAAATTCCGAACAGTTGAGTCTTTGTCCAGTTCTTCAGATTCGAAAATGTGTTTGATATGTTCACTGATGTTTGCTTTACTGGATTTAAAAAGCTCTACTAGCTGGCTGTTCGTCAACCAGGTAGTTTCATTCTCAAATCTTACCTCAATCTGAGTCTGCCCATTTTCTGCTTGGTATATTTCGATTTTATTTTCCATTGTTACTGTTCAATTTAAGTTTCATTTTTGGGTTTCAGTCTCTTCATTTAAAAAGAAGTCAGTCTAGATTCATTGAAGCTTCTCTCTTAGAGCCTTCATGTCAAAACTTATCTTCGTGTCCAAGATTTTGGCATAATGCTGCGTTTGTTTGATAGACTTATGTCCAAGCATTTTGGACACCGTTTCAATAGGAACTCCATTTCCCAAAGTGATAGTCGTGGCAAATGTATGTCTGGCGATGTGGAAGGTTAAGGGCTTATCAATCCCACACACATCAACGATCTCTTTGAGGTACGAATTCATTTTTTGGTTGCTCAATACTGGCAGGACATGCGATCCATCTTCACACAAGGGGTGGTCCTTATATTTCTCAACAAGCTTAAGTGCCTTTGGCAACAATGGAAGACGGGTGGGAGTATCAGTCTTTTGCCGATTGGTAAAGATCCACTTCTCTCCGTCGATTCCGATTACTATCTGAGATCTAGTTAGTCGCTTGACATCAATATATGCCAAGCCAGTATAACAACTAAATAGAAAAATGTCCCTGACATGCCGTAGTCGCTCCGTCGGAAATCTTTTTGCTTCAACAATAGCAATCTCCTCTGATGTTAGATAGACACGATGAACTTCCTTTTTCGCCATTTTAAAACGGATAAAAGGATCACGGTCTAGCCAGCCATTTTTAAGACAAATTAGAACGATCTTTTTGAAATTAGCCAAATACTTCATGGTGGTATTATGGCTGCAATTCTGAACAGTTTTAAGCCAAAAGGAATAGGAAGAGATAAATTCATAATCCAAGGCATGTATATCCATATCCTCCTTTTTATATTTCCATTTCATGAAGGCCTTGGTGTGGTCATAAGAGGTACGATACCTTTGCAAGGTGCCCGGAGCGAATTCTTTATCTAAAAGAGCTTCCACTTGTTCATTGTGCTCCTTGAAAATCTCCATGATCATCTTTTTCTTTTCAGACACTCCCAGCAGTATATTTTTGATTGCTTCTGCTGTGACCTCTTGATCCCGATCCAATAATTGCTTTTTGGCCTGTAAGGCTTTGTAATAAAGAGTGTCCAGATAGGAGTTAAGGGTCTTTCCTTCTTCAGAATTCCCAAAAGCCCTACCGGCAGACACATTCCATTTAGAAAGTTGCCATAATCTTTTGGTTGACAACTCCTTAGGAATTCCATCGACGGTAATTCGGAGATAGATGTACTTTTCTCCATTCTTGTTTTTTTTGGATTGCTTCAAAAAGAAGAGCAATCCGAAGCTTTTTTCTAACATAACGCACTGATTTAGGTTAATAAAACTCGAAAAACAGACTCTAATCCACAAGAGGTTTAAATATTGAACTAGTTGATATTCAAAGAATAATACAGATCTCAGTGCGTCTTTTTTTTCGAAGTAGGTGAACTACACGAATGACGCACTGGAATTACAGGCAATTGTGAAAACTTTGAGGGTTTGAATACAAAAAAGCCTGTAACACAACTCATTACAGGCCTTCGCATTTTCTGGAAAATCTTAACGTTTATAAACGTAAATATCTGAAAATCAATTATTTGCTAATATTTAAGGTAAAAACAAAAATAGGTTACAGATTTTTAAACCTGTAACCTATTGATATTCAATTCTTTACTAGTAGAGAGGAAGGGATTCGAACCCTCGATACCCTCACGAGTATACACGCTTTCCAAGCGTGCGCCTTCAGCCACTCGGCCACCTCTCTAGGTTGACTTCCGATCCAGTATCCCGAATCGGAGTGCAAAGAAAATTATTATTAATCCAGTTTCCAAATTATCTTGGAAAATAGCCAATGAAATTGCTTTTAAGCACTCATCTCTCCAGCTAAAGGCACTTTTAGCTTGGCTATAATCTCTGAGTGCCTGGTCTCCTGACCCAGCAAAAACATCAACTTAGTCACGGCCGCCTCAGTAGTCATGTCTGTTCCACTGACCACTCCTACATTAAGCAACTCTTTACTGGTCTCGTAGCGTCCTTGAATTACCCGGCCGCCATTGCATTGGGAAACATTCAAAATGATGATTCCTTTTTTGATCGCTTTTTGCAAAGAATCCATAAACCAAGCTTCGCTTGGACTATTGCCAGAACCATACGTTTCTAGCACAATTGCCTTCAATCCTTTTATGTTTAGGGTCGCATCAATCACATTCTGAGTGATTCCAGGGAATAGTTTGAGAATAATCACATTATTATCCAACGTATTTCTATTCACCAACTTCTTATGAGACTCCAGTGGTCGAATTGCTTGTGTGTTGTAATCAATTACAATCCCTGACTCAGCCAAAGGAGGGTAATTCTCTGATTCAAAAGCATCAAAATGTACACTTTGCACTTTTTTGGAGCGGTTTCCTCTCAGAAGCAAGTGATTGAAGAAAATACAAACCTCTGGTACAATCGGCTCGCCATTTATCTTGGCAGTAGCTATTTCCAAAGAAGTCATCAGGTTTTCACGGGCATCTGAGCGCATAGCTGAAATTGGCAACTGGGCACCTGTGAAAATCACTGGCTTATTCAAACCCTGAAGCATGTAGCTAAGCATGGAAGCAGAGTAAGCCATTGTATCCGTCCCATGTAACACTACAAATCCATCATAACTATCGTAATTCTCATAGATTATATAGGCCATATCCTTCCAGTGACTCATGGTGACATTGGAAGAATCAATAGGCTCAGGGAATGAAATCACGGTGATCGCGATATCCATTGTATAGAGAATAGGGATTTTTTCTAGAATTTGCCCAAAATTAAATGGCACCAATGCACCACTATCATCATAGGCCATTCCAAGCGTACCACCAGTATAGACGATAAGGACAGAAGAAGTCTTACTCGTACGAAGAGCTGTATTTAATCTAACTATTTTATAATTCATGATCCAATCTCACGGAATAGGTTAAGGGCATTTTGTTTTGTGTGAAGAGCTACTTCCTCCTTCGAAATCTGTAAATAATCTCCGATCTTCTCTGCAATAATAGGTAAATATGCCGGAGAGTTCCTTTTGCCTCTATAAGGCACTGGAGCTAGATATGGTGCATCCGTCTCCAAAACCAAGTTTTCTATGCTTAGCTCAGGAATTACTTGATCCAAGCCCCCATTTTTGAAAGTCGCTACTCCTCCTATTCCAAGCAAAAAACCTAAGTCAATAATTTGCTTTGCTTGATCTAAGTTTCCATTAAAGCAGTGAAAAACGCCTTTCAGCTTGCCGTCATGCTCTTCCTTTACAATAGCAATTGTCTCATCCATTGATTCTCTACAATGTAGCACAATTGGAAGCTCTTTTTCTTTGGCCCAATTGATCTGAATCTTCAGTGCTTCTTTTTGTTGCTTAAAAAAAGTCTTGTCCCAGTACAAATCCAGTCCGATTTCACCCACTGCTGCAAATTGACGCTTATTCAGCCAGTCTTCCATGACCGCCAATTGCTCTCGGAAATCATCCTTCACGTCGCAAGGATGCAAACCCATCATCGGAATGCATAAGTCAGGATACTTCTTCTCACAAGCAAGCATGGCTTCGATGGTTTCCACATACACATTTGGCATATAAATGCGCTCTATGCCCGCATTTCTGATGTCTTGAATTACCTGATCTCGATCCGAATCAAACTTGCTTGAATAAATATGTGCGTGTGTCTCTATATAATGCATGGGTATATTCTGGATTTCCATTTCGTCTTGGAAGGCCAAAAATAGTAAAGAATAGTAAGGGCGGTAGTATTGAAATTATAAAAATCAAAAACCAACAAATAGGTCCAGCTTATTTTCACACTTGATTTATTGGAAAAACTAGTTAGAAAAATGCCCTGCAAACCTATTTTGACCAATACTAAACTCAAACCAACTACAGGCTCCGATACTAGTAGAACTAGTATCCCTACAAAATAAAAAAACTGAAGTGAAAGCATTAGCTTCCAATAAAGTGGCAAAGTCATCACACCATTCATCCACCGCTTTCGCTGTGACAGCAAATCCTGAAAACTAGCTTCAGGATTAGTCATCGCTAGCATCTGAGGACTCACTTGATGAGCTATTCTGAATCCTTCCCGCTGAATAGCTCGAGAGATTTCCAAATCTTCGGTAAGGCAATAGGGTAAGTTCTTGAAGCCTCCAGATTTCTGGTAAGCCTCTTTACTGATCACCATATTATTCCCTAGGCCTGTTGTCTCGATAGTCAAATCCGTAGCCACCTTGACAAAACCTAAGGTCAACCACCAATCGATCTCTTGGAACTTCTCCATCCAAGTCACTGCTTTCACCTGAGTGATTCCTATTACAATCCCAATATTTCCCTCAAAACAACTCACACCTTCTTTTATCCAAGATGGATTAACCGCACAGTCTGCATCTGTAAAAAAGTAGTAATCTCCAGTCGCTTTTTCTTCCAAAAAAGCCAAAGCATTTGCTTTGCCATTATCATTGTATAGTGAGGTCTGGGAAGGGAGAATAGAATGAGTTTCTCTGTTTGGAGCTAAAGCGCACCAGTTTTTTAGAATCTCCGAAGTACGATCTGAACTCTGATCATCGGCAAATAGAAATTGAAGGCGATCGGCTGGGTAATCCAATTTTTCGAAGGAGGCTAGAAGTTCAGGTAATTGTTTTTCCTCATTTCTCGCTGCCACCAAAATGGATATGAATGGCAAATTTGGATTTAGCTTTTGCCTATGATTTTTCCAGAAAAATTCAACTCTGATGATCGCAATTAAATACTGAGCAAAAATAAGTGCAATGATCCAGAAGCAAACCCAGGCTATCATAAAACCTCAGTTTTCCATCCTTTCCCTTCAATATAATCCAGGTAGTAAGGCAAAACCTTTGGCAGTACCTCTTTCGTTTTCAGCTGATCGTGAAAGACTGCTATTGAACCCGCATGAGTATGTTGTATTGATTTCTTTAACACAAGCTCTGGATCTAAACTGGAATCATAATCACCAGAAAGCATGTTCCACATGACAATCTGATGAAATCTGGACACTTCTAAGGCCTGAGTTGATTTGATTAGACCGTAAGGAGGTCGAAACAATTTTGCTTTTCTACCAACCACTTCTTCAAGCACTCGATCACACAACTCAATGTTTTCCAAGTAGGTTGACTTTTCGGTTTTCCATCCATTCAGATGATTGAAGGTATGATTTCCAAGGTTGTGGCCTGCACTTAGAACTTCTTTGGTCAGAGTTGGATGCTTCCGTACGTTGTCCCCAACCACAAAAAAGGTTGCTTTCTGATTTCTTTTGGCCAATTCTCCCAAAACATAATCTGTAACTCCCGGCACAGGACCATCATCAAAAGTCAAGTAAACCCTTCCTTCATCCCCACTTTTTCCCCAAAGCCTTTTTGGAAAAAGCAACTGAATCAAAGCCGGAACAGTATGCCAAATCATCTTATTGAAATCTTAAACTGAGCAAAGTCAAATCATCTCTCAGTGGCACATTTTTAGAAAACTGCTCAATTTTCTTCAAAAACTTCCGATGAAAATCATCTGGATCCAAGCCCCGGTTTTTATCTACAAACTTCTCCAAACGCTCCTCCCCATATTCTTCCTCAGCAGGATTCATGGCCTCAGTCAATCCATCAGTATAGAGATGTAGCGAAAATTCCTTCAGATGCTCCCGCTTTCCGATTTCAAGAAAAGGCAATTCATCAAAAGCTCCCAAAATAGTTGTACCTGCATGCAAGCTCTCGCACGTGTCAAGCTCCTCCCTACAAAGCAAAGGCGGATTATGCCCTGCATTTACATAGCTAAGCTCACGTGTTTTGAAGTTAAAATGTCCTAGGAAAAACGTAATAAAGCGCTCTCCATGAGTATTTTCAAACAACGTATAATTCAACTGTTTTACGACCATTTCCAAATTGGCATCACTTCGTAAAAGAGTCCGCAAAGCAGCTTGGAAATTCGACATCAATAACGCCGCGGAAATCCCTTTACCAGACACATCGGCAATACAGAAATAAACCTCATCTTTTGACTTACGGATCAGATCGTAGTAATCGCCGCCCACCATGCTGTGCGGCAAATAGGTCACTTTCGCTTTCAATTCCTTATCAATTGGAAGTTCCGCTGGAAAAAGCATTTGCTGAACTTGTGAGGCAATCGCAACTTCCCTATTCAGAATCTCCTGCTCCAATTGCTTTCTTGCAAAGCGCTTATTTTCCAAAGCCACGACAAGAATGTTTGTCAAAGCCTGAGTAAAATTTAAATCCAACTCCAAACTCTGATCCTTCCTTTTTAGAAAAAGAATTGCCAGCATCTTATCCTTATGGTAAACGGGCAAGTAGGTCTCCAGCTCCTCGAAGGAATATTCTTCTTCAAGCTCCAACCTCAATTCTCCGGTAGACTTCTCATCTACCACTTGATCTGCTGGGATAAGTTTGGGCACATTTCCCTTTACACCATGCGAGATCTTATTATCAAATGCCCCTTCTTTTGCCACATAAAGAGTCAGCGCTTTGATATTCAAGTGCACAAGACAGGTGAACTTGAAAATATTCAAGAGGATAGTTTCAGACTGATTTTCATTAATCGCCTGAGTGATCTCCAGCAAGGATTTAAGTTGCAGCTCCTTGCGCTGATATTTGTGTATTTCTGTGGTCAAATCAAAGTGTATTATGTGCCATTAGCCCTTTTTTCGTCGCCAAAAAATATAGGTCTTTCCCTTCCTTTAAAATATCAACTTCCCCAAATCTTTCGCTATCTGGATCATCTAGGCATTTGATATATCCTTGAGAAAAAAGGCTGTGCAAAGTTGACAAAATCAAGTTCTCTTCCCAATTCAAGGTTTCCAAAAGATATCCATAAGGCTGAACGAAATAAAGCTCGTCCATTAAATCAAATTCCTGGTCGTCCATGTTTCAAATTTCAGATTCTAAATTAACACTTCTCCAATTCCTTCTGCCTTTCCAAGTAAATTTTCCGCCTAGTGCTCCGAATCCGGTTCGTAAGACATAAAAGGGATGCACAAAAGATGTTCTTACAAAAGCCAACATACTAGGCTCCCGAGCTAGACTTTTCAAAACTTTACCAAGACTCATCTTTTCTGCAGCGATTTTCATTAGCCAAACTAAACCAAATGTCAGGATTCCTTTCCTTCCAAGGAAAATTAAAGAACTACTGCCAAGCCAAATCAACTGTATCAAAAAGGCTCCTACTGCAGACAGCAAATGTAAGATGGAGTCATGAGCTTTCCATTTGCTGGCCCAGCGAACGCGTTGATTTACTAATGCTTCCCAACTAGACTCAGGCCTCGTCAAAACCAATATCTCCGAGCTAGCTAGATATATACACGCTTCCTTGCCGTAAGCGTGGTGGATTTTTTTAAGTAAAAACTCATCATCACCAGAGGCGAATTCCCGATTCCCCTCAAAGCCATTCACCTGCTTGAAAGCTTCTTTTCTATAGGCCAAATTGGCTCCGCTACACATCAAAGGCACTTGGCGGGCAAAGGAATAATTGGTCATCAATAAAATACTTGCCCAGTCAAGAGATTGGAACTTGTCCAAAAACCCCCTCCGTTCCTCCACAAGTACTGCTCCCGCTACTAGCTGAACTTTGGGGTTTTGAAAAGGAGAAATCATCTTCTCAATCCATAAATCAGGAAAATCACAATCCGCATCCGTGCATACGATGAATTCCCCTGAAGCAATACTGACCGCGGTTTCTATCGCCGCTTTTTTTCCCAGCCCTTCACTTTTAACGATTGTGACGTTTCCATATTTTCCAACAGCCTTTTCCAATAGTTCAAATGAAGCATCTTCCGAATGATCATCTACTAGCAATATTTCTAGATTAGGAAAGTCGAGTTTATTTAGATTGAAGCACAAATCTGGAACGTTATCAGCCTCATTTCGGAAAGGTACAATTAGGGTCACTTGCGGATAAAATTGATCAATTAGGTCAGAATCTATCTTTTTTGGCCAAAATCTACTAATCCACCAAAGCAGAATGACGTAACTCAGAGACCAGATTAGGTAAAAACTTAGCATGTTTTGGGCTAACTTGCGGGGGTGAGCAAAGAACAAGAAAAACCACCAAAGGAAAAAATCATCTTAGGCATAGACCCCGGCACCAACGTGATGGGTTATGGGGTGATTTTGACTGAAGGCAAAAAGTACAAACTGTTACAATACGGCGTCATTCATCTCAAAAAGTATGGATCACATGAGTTGAAGCTGAAGAAAATCTTTGAGCGAATCACTGGAATCTTAGAGGAATTTATGCCTGACAGCGTGGCCTTAGAGGCTCCATTTTTTGGAGTGAATGTCCAATCCATGCTCAAACTTGGTCGTGCACAAGGCGTAGCTATGGCAGCGGCTTTGGCCAGAGATATTCCCATTACAGAATACTCTCCCAAAAAAGTAAAGCAGTCGGTCACCGGAAATGGCAATGCATCCAAAGAACAGGTTGCCGCGATGCTTCAAACTCTTTTCACCTTAACTGAGCTTCCAAAAATGCTGGATGCTACCGATGCATTGGCCGTCGCACTTTGCCACCATTTTCACGAAGGAAGAATCCAGACTAAGGGTAGAAATGCTGGTTGGAAATCCTTTATTGAAGAAAACCCAGATCGGCTGAAAAAATAAAAACCCGGCGTTAACCGGGTTTCTTTTAATGTTTCTTGCAGAAGACTTAGTTAGAAATCATATCCCAAGGAAACCTTAAGCGTATTGTTTTTGACATCCTGATTGTAATAATTAACGCTTTGGAACCCTAGGTCATAGCTCAGCTGCAAATTCAAGCCCAAAGGTAATTTAGCACCAAGCCCTAGTACACCTGCCAAATCATATCCTTTGATAGGCTCTGTACTTGTATCCGTATTCCCATCCATGTATTCCAATTTCCTTGACACCAGCACAGATCCTTGTGGTCCAGCAAAAACATTTAGGAATGGAAGAATATTAACCCGTAGCAAGACCGGAATATCCACATAGTTTAAGCGATCATTTTTCACCGGAGGTGCACCAATCATTCCATTGCTGTCATATCCTTTCTGGGAGAATTGAATTCCAGGCTCTATGGAAATAAAACCCAGATCCTTTCTGAAATATGCACCAGCATGAAATCCTGCAAGAGCGTCAGAATCAAAGTCGGTGAAATTTGTGCTGCTATACCCCGCGCGAACACCAAACTGTGCTTGAGCAGTACCGAAGAAACCAAGCGCGAATACGATTACCAAAAGTTTTTTCATAAAATATTAATTAGATAGTAGGTTTTATTTTAATATAATTCAAAGATTTTAAGCTTAAAAGCTGAGATAATTCTAGTTTTGATCCAGTGTTATTATGCTTCTTTTTAAATTAACTGAACAAATATCAGACGAAGTTCATTAGTTAAAGTCTGCCAACGCAACTTTTTAAAATCAAACAAATGGAAAATTTCTCTAGCTTATTTAGCAAATTCCCTACCACAAGCGATGAGGCGAAGAATGCTTTCGCCAAGCACCTCGAAAAATTTGAAGTGGAAAAGGGCTTCTTGCTAGAAAAAGAAGGACAAGTCAGCAAGTACCTTTACTTTGTGGCCGTTGGATCTGCGAGGAGTTATTACCTACGCGACAATCGTGATATCACGGTTTCTTTTACACTAGACGAAGAATTCGTGACGGCAATGCATTCCTTTATAACAAGGAAACCATCCTACGAGAACATAGAAACGATGGAGAAAAGCACCGTTTACAAAATCTCATATGAAAATCTGCAAGCCTGCTTTCTCGACTTCCCTGAACTAGAGCGGGCTTACCGCATGATTTTGGAACAATATTATATTGTACTGGAGGAGCAACAGATTTTCACCAAATTCAAAACAGCTAGGGAAAGATACCTCGAATTGATGCAATACCGGCCAAAAGTGATTCATAAAGCTTCCGTCGGTCAAATCGCTTCCTTTCTCGACATGACCATCGAAACTCTTAGCAGAATTCGGGCGAGGATTTAACTCCCAACAGCTAGTCTTAACGCTTAATCTTTTCCTCCACTTCCTCTGAACTGATCTTCCTTATAAGCAAAAAGCACATTGAAAGTGGTCAAAGAGCCATACGCTCTGGTGATGTACTGTTGTAAATGAATCCGGTCTTCATCGTCCAATTTTGGGTGATTGTTGATATTTTGCTCCAGTACCCGAAGTTTTTCCCTCACCATTACGATTTTATGAAAAAACGCAGACATCGGGATTTCCTTGGCTTGAAGCGATTCATCGTTGGGTTTAAAAACCACATTTCCCCCCATCCACTTTCCTCCTAGAGGCACAATTGGTGCCCGCTCAGACGTCTGGATCAGTGCTTCACGAATAGCTTTTTCTACATCCTTCATCGTAAGCATAGGAAAATCAGGAACTTTTGCTTCCTCCACTGTAAACCCCTCATAATCTCTTGCGAGGGTCTTCACTTCCTCAGATGTATAGAAGTAGATTTTATAATAAGTCTCATCGAGAGAAAGGATCATCCCTGTCCCGAATTTGGGATGTACCAATTTGCTTCCTGGAGCCAGTTCACTTGCTTGTGCCATTTTTAAAAAGATTTAAGGATCCAAAATAAGGAATTTTACTAAAAGAGAATTAGCTAGGATGAAAACAACCTAAAAAGAAAGGGGAAGCTTAGCTCCCCCTTATAATTAATTTTTCCGATTATTTATTTTCTGAGACCAAGTCTGCGCTAGCTCCCACTCGTTTATCATATAGTCACTTTTCTCTTCATCATAGATATCTATAGTAAACGACTTAGTTTGCTCATCAAATTGATCTAGCTCTAAGCTGACTTTTTGAATGATCTGACGCTTCTCTTTGCCTACCTTCATTTCACGAAAGTTTCTGATAGGGCGACAAAGTCGAACATTACTCAGGTCTATTTTCTGAACTTGCTTCTCATTGTCCATAGAATTCAGAAATAGCAATTGGTTATTTTTTTGGTCCAAACCAATGCAATAAGCTTCGCGCCAAGTTTCAAAATCCCCTGACTTCAGATGACTTACTTGTGCTTCAGACTTGAGCTGCTCCTTTAGCAGATTGCCTTTATTTTTTTGTTTTAAACTAGTCAGTACTAATGGTAGGCATACCATTACAGTCAAAGCGACCGATAAGATAATTAATGTTAGTTCACTCATTATTTTTGGATGGATAAAATGGAATATCAGTCCTATCTGACTTAGAGAAGCCAGAAGGATTTAGCAATATCTAGTTGAATTGCTATCCGTTTTACCAGAAATAATGAAAGGGGAAAATGATTTTTGATGTGGTAAGCGAGCCTAAAAGTGGCGCGCTGGTATAGATCAGATCTAATAAGGAATCATGATCCAGACCAAATTTTGGATAGACCACTGAGGAAAAAAGAACTGGCCAATGTCCCGTCCCTGAACCCAAATTCTCACTAGCCCCATGCCTTACACTGTTCCAATCAGGATTGACACAAGGCTGAAAAGCAGAGAAGTTTGCATCTCCTTTTGTAATACTATACTTATCTCTATCCCCAAATTCACTTGCGTACACCTCTGCACCCATTCCTGTGGATGGTAAAACTATCCACAGCAGCAGGTAGTAAATGAGGTAAAGGAGTGAATATAGTTTTTTCATTTATTAAGAAAAGAAGGCTCTTTCTAGCTTTAAAGCCGCACAAAAATAAGTGAATCTTCGTTAGTTTTGAGCTATTCCCAATTCTCTCTTATGTCTGTAACGGCCGAAAATATACTTTTAATCAGTTCACTTTTACTTTTAGCAGGAGTTTTGGCGAGCAAAACTGCTGGGAAGACTGGCATTCCAATGCTCCTGATTTTCTTAGGAGTCGGCATGCTAGCTGGTTCGGACGGGATTGGTGGGATTAGATTTGACAATCCGGCCATCGCACAATTCCTAGGAATCATTGCACTCACCTATATTCTTTACTCAGGAGGTATTGATACCAAGTGGCCAAGCATAAAGCCTGTACTCAAACCTGGAATCACACTTTCTACCTTAGGCGTTTTGCTAACGAGTTTTTCTCTGGGCGGGTTCGTTTATATGATTTCGGAGCTAAGCTTTCTTGAAAGTCTGTTACTTGGGTCTATCGTTTCCTCTACAGATGCCGCTGCTGTGTTCTCAGTTTTGCGGGCGAAAAGCATTGGGCTAAAAGGGCATTTGAGACCACTACTCGAATTGGAAAGCGGAAGTAACGATCCCATGGCATACTTCCTGACTGTTTCGATCCTCGGACTGATCACTTTGGAAACGGGTTCGATCTGGGAAATTATTCCTCTGTTTTATATTCAGATGATTGTTGGCGGTTTATTAGGCTGGCTGTTTGGGAGAGCTACCGTATTATTGATCAATAAAATCAAACTGGATTTTGAGGGGCTTTACCCTGTGATGCTTCTTGCTTTAGTTTTGATTACCTACACGACGACGGATCTTCTGAAAGGAAACGGATTTCTCGCCGTTTACATCAGTGCTATCACAGTTGGGAATGCAAATATGGCTCACAAGAAAAGCCTCATGAAATTCTTTGATGGGATCGCCTGGTTGATGCAAGTGATCATGTTCATCACTTTAGGTCTCTTGGTTTTTCCTAAGCAACTCTTCCCTGTCTCAGGAATTGCAATTTTAGCGGCACTCTTTTTAATTTTCGTTGCACGACCACTTGGAGTGTTCATTTCACTCTCTTTTTTCAAGTACAAGCTTCGCGAAAAGACTTTTATCTCATGGGTCGGACTCAGAGGAGCAGTTCCTATCGTATTTGCGACACTACCCCTGATCGAAAATATAGACATGGCTTCTACGATTTTCCACATCGTCTTCTTCATCGTACTGGCTTCAGTTGCAATTCAGGCGACTACTCTCCCTCTTGCCGCAAAACTCCTGCACCTCTCCCTTCCAGCTTCTTTGAAGCGACGATCCATGCTGGATATCGAGCTATCTGATGATTTTAAGAATGCGATTTTAGAGATTCAGCTTCCGACAAATAGTCCGATCCAAGGGAAGAAAATCCTAGAACTTGGTTTCCCAAATACTTCACTCATCGTTCTGGTAAAAAGAAATGGGAAGTTCATCACACCAAATGGTCAGACAGAACTCGAAGATCAAGATGAGCTCATGATCATGATGGAAAATGATCAGGAAGAAGATCGAATTAAGGAGCTGCTACAGATTTAAGAAATTGCCCTATGAACGATGTCGGGTGTAGGATGTCCGATGAGTGTAAGTGGTAAAAATTGTAAGTAGTGACATGAAAAGTAAAAGGTTAAAAGTGTCAAGTAAATTCATGACATGACATACCGACATTAAGCTCTGTTCTCTGAGTAATCCATTTCGAGCGTTGCAGTTAAAACAAAAACAAGTTGGCGAAGCCTGAATCAACACTCCGCCAACTTAAAAAGTCAATCCACTGTCGCTACTGATTTTCTGCTTGGAATTGCATGGTTAGCAGGTTCCTCTTCAGCATTATTTGCTTTCATTTTCGATCCTATCAAAATCGCAGAAATGGAGATCACCAGCCAAAGTGCATCTATCAAGAATATATCCATCTGCCCATTTCTTAGCGTAACCCAAAGCCAATTCCCTGAAACTATTCCGTTTGCCACAGGCACAGCCAAACCTATTATTCCGCCCAAAATCAACGTGAACTTATTGGTGATGGCATTGCTACGAATGAAGGTAAAGAGTAAAGTAAGCGCCAGCCAAGACCAGAAAAAGGTCTGAAAAATAAACGCTGAACGATCATCTCCAGGATCCTGCAGACCTATTTTGATCATCACAAAGGTGAATGCCGTCACCGGAAACATGCTGAGACAGCCCGCCAAATAAAACCAAACCAGCCAAGCATTGAACTTTCGCTTGACAGGAGACACATGCTTTTTATCACGAGCCACTAACCAGATCATTACTCCGGAAATAATCACAAAACAGGTAAGCAGACCGAGGCTAAAATAAATCAGCTTTAATCCTGCTCCGCCAAAGTCACCAAAATGCAATCTTAAAATGACTGATCTGGCTCCATCCAGATAAGATACGTCCTGAAAAGGACTTTTCTCAGCGACAATTTCCCCATCCTTCACTCGGTAGGTAATCGTCCCAGCACTGGCAAATTTCTTATTGAAGTCAGATTTACCCGTAAACTGCACATGCATATTTTCGTCCCCATAGTTGAAAATGCTGGCATTATGCACATGAAATTCCGGCCATTTTTCCTCAGTCCGGTCGAGCAAGTCATTCACAGAAAATTCATTATCCAAAGGTCTCCCCACAAACTCAAACTTGGGTGGATTAAATCCAAAATCATCATAGGCTTCTTCCTGACTGCCATTGTATGCATAGGAAATAATCGCCGGAGACATAATGGTAAGACCGATAATTATATAAACTCCAGTCAGCGCAAACATAAATTGATAGGGCAAACCGATAATCCCAAGTGCTGTATGAGCATCTGTCCAGAGATTTTTGATACTGTTGTTTGGACGAAAAATATAAAAGTTGCTGATGATTTTATTCCAATGAACAATCACTCCCGTCACCACTGCAAACAGAAAGAAAAATGCGATAATCCCAGCGAGCAAATAGCCTGATCTTCCGAAGAAATTCAGCTGCGCAAAAAAGTGAAGTCTATAGAGAAATTCCCCAAACGAATATGATTCCTGATAGTCATACGTCTTCAGATCCTGAGTATTCATGTAGAAAAAATTTCCCCGACCACCACGGCCTCTTCTACCCTTGTCTTCATTCACTTCAGCGTCTTTAGGTACCGAAATGCTCACACTTGTGCGTTGCTCATCGTAATGCTGATTGAAGGCAACATCAGTTTTAGCAATCCCTTTTCGTGCCTGAAGCGTATCCAATACGACATCAAAGTCCATTTCCTGCAATGCCCATCCCTCAGAAATCGATTCACTCCGCTCCCAACTGATGATTTCATCTCTGAAAAATGAGAATGATCCTGCAAAGAAAATCACGTACAAAGCCAGACTGATGATGATTCCGGAGATGGTGTGTGTATGAAATAAAATATTGTAAATCCTGTTGCTCATGATGCTGAATTAAATCGTAGGTGTCGGTTGATTGAGGTACACAATTGCAGAAAAACAAAGGGTCAGGAGTAGATAAATACCCCAGATTTTCCAGCCACTTTTAGCTATGAATGCGATGATCATCAAGGCTACCCATAGTAGAAACCCTCCAAATACCAGGGTGAACAGCACTGAAGCTTTATCGAAATAAAAAGACAGCGCCAGAAAGAAAGATACAGTCACAAAGTATCCACCTACAAAGCCAGCAGTAATTCTGGAAAAACGGTGAATGAAAGTTGGGGTTAAATGCTTTTTGTTTGCAGGCATGGCTTATAGAATTTCAATCAAAAACAACAATACGAATCCAGCGAAAAGCCAGTATATCTTCAGTTTCCAAATCGGTGAAATCAGAACAACCAAACTCCCCATCAGCATCAGCATGCTCAGAAATGCAAAGATCCCAGAACCCACTCCGAGATAGATCACTGATAATACCAATCCTACTAGAAGTAATCCCGAGCCGATAATTTTGGCCTGTTTTTCATTTGTCAGAAACCAAGATTCCAGTTTCGGAGGTCGGCTTAGAATGGCTTTTTTAGAGGTTTGATAGAAAAACTCAAAACCCAAAAACGTAAGTAAAACGCTTACAGTAATCATAGTATCATTTGGCTAATAGTCATTTTGTTTTCACCTCGCTGTGCTGGGTGAGATTCGGATAATAATTTTGAGCGACATTAAGTGCATCAGGAGAACCTAGCAAGGAAGACTCCCCCGATGCATAAACAGTCTTTGTCAGAAAAATAAAGCTCATAGTTCAAACAGCAGATTTAAAAATTACCCAATCAATGGATAGGTGATCAATCAACTTGTATTGCCTGTGTGGCACATCTCCAGATGGCTTTCAGTCCAGACGGATCATTTTCCGGAAGCTTCTCGGTGTGAGTTGCCTCAGCGAAATAGGTTCCCTTTGTAGTCAAATCCAGGTTGGCTTTTCCTTTCTTTCCAGTCTTGAATTCTTGTATTTCAGCATCTGGCCCAAGAATCGCAATGTCTCCTTCTGGCAATGCTTTCCCTTTGTACAACACTTTCAGATCAGAGCTTTTTGCATTTCTTACCAAAGCCAAATCAGACTCTGGAAGCGAAGGTGCTTTACCTTTTCCCACCCACACTTGTGCAAAAGCATTGAACTGATAGGCAGTTTTGCTGTCGCCAGGGTCTGCGGTATGTGTGATCTGCAGCCTGTATTCGCCTTCTTCTCCTGGCGTGAAACTTCCTTCGAAATACTCAGCAGTAGCAGTAGGCTGCAGCTTGGTTTTCTTTCCAGAAGGACTAATCAGCCATAACTCAAATTCTTTCACATCAGAATACCACTTTGCCACGGGTTCGATGGCATTTTCATGGTAGTCTGCGTAGTACACTTTGTAAGGATGCGCTTGACCTATTTCGCTTTTGGAGGACGTATGGATCCAAAGCGCATGTGCCTGCACGCCCACGATAAGCATCGTAAGCATCAGGGTTAGGCAGAGAGATTTTAATGATGTTACTTTCATAATGATGTCATTTATTTTTTTTTTACCACTGAGTCCACAGAGTAGAGTCCAGAGGTCACAGTTATTAATTATTGTTTAGTCTTCAAGTTGTCCTGCTTCTCCAGAAGCTGGATATGATATCTTTGGTCAAATCCCCCTTAGCCCCAATTCAAGGGAGAATTGCATCTGCTAAGTATTAATTCTTTTAGCTCACTAAGTATCACAGTTGCTCAAATTATCAGGGTTTTCATCTTCTGACAGTGCCTAGATAAAGTTGACACATTTTAATTGGACAAAAAACCAATAAGAT
>NZ_CAXBBX010000025.1:0-48258 GCF_963974365.1 uncultured Algoriphagus sp.
ATGGTCTCAATAGAGAATTTGCCAGACATATTTGGCAAAAACGAAGAGAGGAGGATAACAAATAAAAAAGCGGCTTAAGCCGCTTTTTTATTTGTTATCCTTTTTTGAGGAGATCTCTGATTTCTTCCAGTAAAACCTCAGACTTAGGCGGTGCTGGAGGAGCAGGTGCTGGAGCAGCTTCTTCCTTCTTCTTCATTTTGTTAATTGCCTTCACTGCCATGAAGATCACAAATGCGATGATCACAAAATCAACCACATTTTGAATGAAAATACCATAGGTAAGTAAAACCGGCCCCAATTCTTCCCCAGCTGGACCTACACTACTTTCTTTCAGTACAATGGCAAGATCTGTAAACTCAACTCCTCCTAGCAACACTCCAATCGGAGGCATCACAATATCTTTTACAAAGGAGGCTACTATCTTACCGAAAGCTCCACCAATAATCACAGCAACGGCCAGATCAACTACGTTGCCTTTAATAGCAAACTCTTTAAACTCTTTCAGAAATCCCATAGGTATTTGGTTAATGGTTGAATTATTTGTTGAATATTTCAAAAATTAATCTCCAATCCAAGAGCTACGTCTAATTCAAATAGATTTTAATTAGACAAAACTGCAGTTTACCTCCTATTTTCTATCCATGAGAAGAACTTTAAGGCCAATTTTTTCCTTAACATTGCACCCTTAAATCGATTAGAAAATGCAGGCACCCAAAGCCAAAAAGATAGCTCAGCTCTTAGAAATCCATGGTCATCAGCGTACAGACAATTATTATTGGATGCGCGATAGAGAAAATCCTGAAGTTATAGAATACTTAAATGCAGAGAACGAATACCTAAAATCCAGCCTTAAGTCTACTGAAGAATTTCAGGAGAAATTATTTCAGGAAATGAAGGGCAGAATCAAGGAGGATGATGAAAGTGTCCCTTACCTCAAATCTGGTTATTTCTGGTATGTGAAATACGAAACTGGTGGAGAGTACCCTTTATACTGCCGCAAAAAAGGCAGTTTAGAAGCTCCCGAAGAGATATTCCTAGATGTAAATGTATTAGCTGAAGGAAAATCCTACTATCAAGTAGGCGGTACAGCCGCTACTCCTGACTTAAAAACACTCGCCTTTGCAGCAGATGAAGTGGGCAGAAGGATTTATGAAATTCATTTCAAAAATCTCGAAACTGGCGAAATCCTTCCGGATCACATTCCTTCGATCACCGGCAATTTTGCTTGGTCCACTGATAATCAAACGTTATTTTATTCTAAGCAAGATCCTGACACACTGCGATCCTTTCAAATCTTTTCTCATAAGTTAGGAACATCAACTTCTGATGACATCTTGATTTATGAAGAAAAAGATGAAGAATTCTCCTGTGTGGTTCACAAAACAAAATCTGAAAAATTTATTCTGATTCATTCTGAAAGCACTATTTCATCGGAAATGAGGTTTTTGGACGCTGCCAATCCAACTGGAGAATTCACCTTACTTCAAGCTAGAATTCCGCACTTAGAATATGCTACAGATCATTATCAGGATCATTTCTGGATCAGAACAAATCATAATGCTCAGAATTTCAAATTAGTAAAGGCACCAATATCTGCACCGCAACTGGAAAACTGGGAAACTGTAATTCCTCACCGAGAAACTGTTCTTTTGGAAGATTTTGACATTTTCGCAGACTTTCTTGTAGTCCAAGAAAGGTCAAACGGGCTTTGCAAAATCAACATTAATCCTTGGGATGGGACGATCTCCCACTCTCTTGAATTTGACGATGAGACCTACACTGCTTGGATCAGCACCAATCCCGAATTTGACACTTCCATCCTGCGTTTTGGATACAACTCACTAGTCACTCCTCCAAGTACCTTTGATTACCACATGGTCACCAAAGAGAAAACCTTGCTGAAACAGCAGGAAATCGTAGGTGGCTATGATGCTTCAGAATATACCTCTGCTAGAATCTGGGCTCAAGCTCCTGATGGCATCATGATACCAATTTCATTGGTTTACAAAATCGATAAATTTTCACCAGACGGTTCAAATCCGCTTCTCCTATATTCCTATGGCTCCTACGGTTACAGTATGGATGCTTATTTCTCCAGTAGCCGTTTGAGTTTATTGGATAGAGGATTTGTCTTTGCTATAGCACATATTCGCGGTGGTGAGGATTTGGGAAGAATCTGGTACGAAGACGGAAAAATGCTTAAAAAGCGAAATACATTCACCGATTACATTGCCTGTGCAGAGCATCTGATCTCGGAAAAGTACACATCTCCTCAGCATTTGTATGCAATGGGCGGAAGCGCAGGTGGATTATTAATGGGTGCAGTGATGAATTTACGCCCGGATTTATTCAATGGACTTATTGCAGCTGTGCCATTTGTGGATGTCGTGACGACTATGCTTGATGAGAGTATTCCCCTTACTACGGGCGAGTTTCAGGAATGGGGCAATCCTAAAAACAAAGAATATTACGATTACATGCTCTCCTACTCTCCTTATGACAACGTAGAAGCCAAGGAATATCCGAATCTTCTCATCACCTCTGGACTTCATGACAGCCAAGTGCAATATTGGGAGCCTACCAAGTGGGTCGCAAAACTCAGAGAACTGAAAACTGATTCAAATCTGCTTTTCCTCCACACTAATATGGATGCAGGCCATGGAGGTGCTTCAGGAAGATTCAATTCTCTCAAAGAGATGGCTTTGGAATACACATTCCTATTTTATTTGGAAAAATTGATTTGAACACAGTATTAAGAAGCCTTTAAATAACCCAAACCAAGGTTTCAGGGAAAGACTTTTTCCCTAACTTTGGAGCAAACCTATTACAGATACCTAATGAAAATAGCTCTGATAGCACATGATGGCAAAAAAGCCGACATGGTTCATTTTTTAAGTGGATTCCGCGAAAGATTGCAGCAAGCAGATGTGGCTTTGGTTGCAACAGGCACCACAGGTTCTCACATAGAAAAAGCCGGATTTAAAGTTGAAAAACTGCTCTCAGGACCAATTGGGGGAGACGCTCAAATCGCTGCAATGGCTGCTCAGAAAGAGTTGGCTATGGTTGTTTTCTTCAGAGACCCACTAGATAAACATCCGCATGAACCGGATGTGCAAATGTTGATGAGAATATGTGATGTGCACAATATCCCATTGGCTACTAATCCGGCTTCGGCCGAACTTATGTTTAAAGCCTTCACCCAAACCTAGAAAATGGAACCTAAAACCATAAAAAAAATTGGCGTTTTAACATCTGGAGGAGATTCTCCAGGAATGAATGCAGCAATCCGTGCCGTAGTCCGTGCAGGATTATACTACGAAATAGAAATGTATGGAATCTACCGTGGCTACGAGGGTATGATCCAAAACGACATCAAAAAACTAGAATCCAAGCACATCACTCATGTGCTTGAGCGAGGCGGAACATTCCTGAAGTCTGCGAGAAGTGCAGAATTCCGCACGCCAGAAGGTAGACAAACCGCCTATAACAACCTCAAATCCCACGGAATAGATGCATTAGTAGTGATCGGAGGGGATGGTTCGTTGACAGGAGCTCACTTATTCTACAAAGAATTCGGTGTGCCGGCAATTGGACTTCCTGGCACCATTGACAATGATCTTTCTGGTACAGATTCTACTATCGGATTTGACACAGCATGTAACACTGCTATAGAAGCAATTGATAAGATTCGGGACACTGCTACCTCTCACGATAGACTTTTCTTTGTAGAAGTAATGGGTAGAGATGCCGGATTTATCGCAATCAATGCAGGGATAGGGAGTGCTGCAGCAGCCATTTTGATTCCTGAGAAAAAGATGCCGATTGAGCATCTGGTAGATAAATTAAGAATCAGAACCAAAGCAAAAAAAGCATCCAATATTGTGATTGTAGCTGAAGGTGGGAAAAGTGGTGGAGCTACTGAAATAGCTTCCTTAGTTTCAAAGCATCTGCCCTATTATGATATCAAAGTGACCATTCTTGGCCACCTACAGCGCGGAGGCTCTCCTAGTTCTTTCGATCGACTCATTGCTTCCAAACTTGGAGTGGCAGCCGTTGAAGGATTACTTCAGGGCAAATACGATGTAATGGCAGGTTTGATCAATAACAAAGTGGTTTATACCCCGATCAAAAAAGCAATAGTTGATGACAAGTCTGTAGACGAGGATGATTTCAGAGTAGCAAAGATTTTATCTACTTAAAAATTCTTAAAGACATCTTAATTCAAAGTCCAAGCCCAAAAGCTTGGACTTTTTCGTTTAATTCGACCTAAGCTTATATTCTTTAATTCAACTTCATGCTATGAAACATTATTTCCTATTCCTTATTTTTTCTTTGTTCGCCGGTCACCTACTCGCTCAAACAACCCAAACTTATTTAAATGAAGCAGGTGAAACCCACCTAGCGGGCAAGTTTCAGCTCGATATTTTGAGAACAGATACTACTTATCAAACTTGGTTTGAGGAGAATGCCGCAGTATTTGAGCTATCAGGAAAAAACACCGATTGGAAAAAGGCTTTTGAAAATTCTGAAGTTGAGATCTTTTTAGGCACTTGGTGTGGAGATAGCTAACGCTGGGTTCCTCAGTTTGTAAAACTCTGGAATGAGCTGGGACTTGATGAAGAGCAACTAAAATTCACAGCACTACATGATGGCAAGGAGCTATATAAGCAAGGCCCAAATGGTGAAGAAAAAAGAAAATTAATCCATCGGGTACCTACCTTCATTTTCAACAATGAAGGAGAAGAATTTGCTAGAATTGTAGAATCCCCTGTAAATGACCTAGAAACCGATTTAGCCCAAATTGCACTTGGCTATTCTTCTGAGCCAAATTACCGCGCCGCAACCTACTTGCTAGAGCTTTTTGATACTGAGCCACTAGACTCTATCTACCAAAATGTCCACACGCATTTCAATAACGTCTATAGAATGTTAGGAAAAGAACGTGAATTAAACACACTCGGAAATGTATTTAAATACTCAAACAGACTTCCTGAGGCATTACTCACCTTTGAGATCAACAGTGTAATCTATCCCTATTCTCCTGGTGTACTCAATAGCTATGCAGAAGCACTGTTAGAAAATGAGCAAAAAACTCGTGCTATTGAGGTTTTCAAACGAATAGTTGAATTAGAACCTACTTATGAAAACGCTATTGAAAAGTTAAAAATTCTTGATAGTGGGTCTGAAGAAGAATTATAAGATTTCAAGAATTAAAAAGAAAAAGTCACCTTCTCAGGTGACTTTTTCTAGGTTAGGCAAAACAGAAATTAATTTCTATTCACTGCGTTTAGCATTTCGAAAGCCATCTCAAGACGCTTCACGAAATTCTCTTCGCCTTTACGCAACCAGTTTCTTGGATCGTAATATTTCTTATTTGGGCTATCTGCTCCATCAGGATTACCCAATTGAGTCTGTAGATATGCTTCGTTGTTTTTATAGTTCTTAAGAATTCCTTCCCAGAATGCCCATTGCATATCTGTATCAATATTCATTTTGATCGAACCGTAGCTATTCGCTTCTCTGATCTCTTCTACAGTTGATCCAGATCCACCATGGAACACAAAGTTCAATGGCTTACCAGTCAATCCATGTTTTTCTTTGATGAAATCCTGTGAGTTCTTCAAGATAATTGGCTTCAAGCTCACATTACCCGGCTTATACACACCATGCACGTTTCCGAATGCCGCAGCAATTGTAAATAGATCACCGATTTCTTTCAAATGCTCATAAGCATACGCTACTTCCTCAGGCTGAGTGTAAAGCTTTGAAGAATCAATATCTGTGTTATCGACGCCATCTTCTTCTCCACCAGTTACCCCAAGTTCGATTTCGATTGCCATTTCAATTTTTTCAAATTCCTTGAAATAGTTACAGGAGATCTCTACGTTTTCTTCCAAAGGCTCTTCAGAAAGATCCAACATGTGAGAGCTATACAATGGTCTTTTATGCGTAGCATAGTATGCTTTTCCAGCATCCAAAAGTCCATCGATCCAAGGCAATAATTTCTTAGCAGCGTGATCTGTATGCAAAATAACCGGAACACCGTAGGCTTCGGCCATCAAATGCACATGATGAGCGCCAGAGATTCCGCCAGCGATGCTCGCCTGCTGCTTGTCATTTGCAAGGGATTTCCCAGCAAAAAATTGTGCTCCACCATTAGAGAATTGAATGATCACAGGTGAATTCAACTTCTTAGCGGTTTCCAAAACTGCATTCACAGAGTTTGTGTTGATCACATTCACTGCTGGCATAGCAAACTCACTCTCTTTAGCGTAAGCATAAAGATCTCTAAGTTCCTCACCGTATTTTACTCCAGGCTTAAATTTCATAGGTAAATAGATTTGATTAATTCTTAATGAAGCGCTAAAACAGCACTCTTTTCGTATCGTAAGCTTCAAAGATATAAATCCCTGCCTGAATATTCCTTACATCCAATTCTAAAATTTCACTTCCTTGGGATGAAACTCCATCCTTCAAAATCCTGCCAGTCCTATCTATAATACGGTAATTTGATCCACTCATTTCATATAGCAATTATCAGTCAACTGGCCCTTATTCGTTATTGGATAGATTTGTAAGCGTACATGGAGAAAAATTCGCTCGGAATTCCCTTTATTAATATAAAATGATCAGTAAGTGAAAAAGTGCCTAATCCAATGAGGTTATGGTTACATCCTTACACAAACATATTCTTGAATACTCAAATGCCAAAATAGCTATTTAAGAAATTTCAACTCAAAATTGAATAGATTGCTTTATGGATATCCCTCAGGAGTATAGGGACAATTAATTCTAGGAATAGTATAATTATATGAAAACAGGACAAGCTACTATAAAAGATATTGCAAGAGAGCTAAATCTATCAGCTTCTACCATCTCACGCGCATTGAAAGATTATCCAGGAATCAGCAGTGAGACCAAGCGAAAAGTAAAGGAAGTGGCAGAAAAATTGAATTATAGACCGAATGCCATTGCTTTATCCCTTCGCAATAGTAGATCCTACACTATAGGGGTAATTATACCAGAAGTGGTTCACTTTTTCTTTTCCACAGTAGTGAGCGGAATAGAAGAAATAGCGCATTCGAGAGGCTATAATGTCATTCTCACTCAGTCAAACGAAAAGATGGAGCGGGAAGTCTCAAGCATTGAAACCATGCTTTCCAATCAAATTGATGGCGTTTTAGTCAGTTATTCTAAGGACACAACGACTTTTGATCACTTTACAAACGTATTGGAAGAAGGCTTTCCGCTCGTATTTTTTGACCGAGTTCCTACTATCCCGAATGCTATCAGTGTACTGGTAGATGATTATCAAGGAGCGTTTGATGCAACTACTCACCTCATTGGACAAGGCTTTCAACACATAGTTCATCTCTCTGGCCCTGAAAATCTAAAACTCAGTAAGGACAGAGAAAATGGTTACCGAGATGCATTGAAAAAAAATGGGATGAAAGTTAATCCTTCCCATATAATTTCTTGCCCTTTTGGTTCGGTGGAAGAAAGCAGAAAAATTGTGTCAGAAATTCTCACCTCACTTCCAGAACGACCTGATGCATTTTTTTGCTGCAATGATTCCAGCGCAGTTGGAGCAATGATGGCCTGCAGAGATGCCAAGTTGAAGATTCCATTGGAAGTTGGTATTGTCGGCTTCAGTGATTGGCAGTTTTGCACCATGCTGGAGCCTCAGCTTTCGTCAGTTTATCAGCCTGGCTTTTTGATGGGTGCCAAAGCAACTGAAATTTTGATTGATATTATTGAGAAAAAACTTGATCCTAAAACAATGGAACATTCCTTAGTTCTCGAAACAAACCTTATTGAAAGGGCTTCATCGAAAAGATTTTAAGAAATAATTAAATTTTTTACTTAATAAACTGCAAACGTTTGAATAGGGCAAATTTTAGATTCAAGGCACATCGCATTTGTCTCGAAAGATGAATTCAGGGTAATCAGCTTATTTCAGGGTTTTTATGATACAGTTTTGGTTCTAAATTAGTCGTGGTTCTCACCATTTAAGCGAGACAAATCCATGACTCAGAATTTAACAACCACAGCTCAAAATCAATCTTCATCACGCTATCTTCCGATCGGAAAAATAGACAAGTGGACAAAAACCTTCGATGGATTTGTTGCTGAAAGTGCCGTTGCTCAGGTTAAGATTAGCGTAGTTCGAGCTGGTATAATCCGGATTCAAGCTTCGAGAAACCCTTCCTTTGATCCTAATCCTTATTCTGTTGTAGCTGATACAAAAAGTGTTGAATTTTCTTTAGAAGAAAAGTCAAACGAAATCCTAATCAAGACTTCACAGATTCATTTTCAGTTTGATTTCCTCAACGGAATTTGTTCGTTTTTCGACATCAGTGGAACGCTCCTGAACAAGGATGACTCGCTTGGGATTTCATGGATAGGCTCAGAAGTCACCTGCTACAAAGAATCTCAACCACACGAAAAGTTTATTGGGCTTGGTGAAAAAACAGGTGATTTAAATAGAGCAGGAAGAGCGTACACCAACTGGAACACTGATTACTTCGGCTATGGAATCTTTGATGATCCACTTTATGCGAGTATCCCTTTTTACATCGGTTTATTAAGTGCAAATGCCTACGGCATCTACTTGGACAACACGCACAAAAGTGTCTTCAATTTTGGCGCATCTACTGAGAGATTTACCTATTTCAATGCTGAAGATGGTGATATGGACTATTATTTCATCCACGAGCCAAGTGTAGCAGAGATCATCAAGAGTTATTCTGAGCTCACAGGGAAAATGAAAATGCCACCCAAATGGGCTCTCGGTTATCAGCAGTGCCGCTATTCCTATTATCCTGACAAGGAAGTATTGACTTTGGCAAGTACATTCCGCGACAAAAAAATGCCCGCAGATGTAATCTATCTAGACATTCATCATATGGAAAAATACAAGGTTTTTACATTTGATGGAGAAAAATTCCCTGACCCAAAAGGCTTAATCACAAAACTTAAGGAGAAAGGATTTCGCGTAATTGTGATTTTGGATCCAGGGATAAAAACAGAACCTGGCTACCAGCCTTATGATGAAGGAAAGTCACTGGGACTCTATGTAAATTACCCTGACGGAAAAGAATACGTAGCTCAGGTTTGGCCTGGCTGGTGTGCATTTCCGGATTTCACAAATTCTAAAACCCGCACATGGTGGATGGAAAAAATGGCCTTCTATACTGAGGCCGGAGTAGATGGCTTCTGGACAGATATGAACGAACCTGCTTCCTGGGGTCAGTTTACACCGAATTTGATCGAATTTGATTATGACGGGAATACTGCATCCCATCGCAAAGCAAGAAATATTTACGGCATGCAAATGGCCAAAAGCACACAAGAAGGCTCCGCTGCGAACTTACCAAAGCAGCGCCCATTTGTCCTCACAAGATCTGGTTTTGCTGGTGTACAGCGTTACGCAGCCGTTTGGACGGGAGACAATGTCTCTACGGAACAGCATATGCTAGCAGGAGTCAGATTGGTGAATAGTCTTGGACTTAGCGGAATTCCTTTTTCAGGATATGATTTGGGTGGTTTTGCAGGAGAAGCCAGCAAATCTCTCTATGCAAGATGGATCAGTATTGCTACTTTTTCACCGTTATTTCGAGCGCATACCATGATCAATTCTATGGATGCTGAGCCGTGGGCCTTTGGAGAAGAAGTAGAAGAAATCTCCAGAACTTACATGAAGTTACGCTACAAATTGCTTCCTACTATTTATAGCAAATTTCGACATAGCAGTCAAACAGGCCTGCCAATTGCGGCAAGTTTGGCGATAGCATACTCCTATGACCCGTATGTATATCTCCCAGCCTTTCAAAATCAATATCTATTCTGCGATTCTTTACTAATTGCACCCGTAGAAAGCGAAAAAGAGATCACTAAAGTCTATTTACCCAAAGGCGATTGGTACTATTTTTTAACAGACCAATTACACAAAGGCAACCATGTTATTTACCAGGATTGTCCTTTAAATAATCTTCCTGTTTTTGTAAAGGGTGGAAGTATTCTCTGTTTACAAAATGCTGTAGCACATACTTCAGCTCAAAATGATGGAATTCTAAGAATTCATCTTTACGCAGGAGCTGAAGGAAGCAAATACACTCATTATGAGGATGATGGAGTCAGCTTTGATTTCGAATCAGGCGAGTATCATGAGCGCGTTCTCCGTTATTTTCCCGATAACAAAACCTTACTTATCAAGGAAGCTACAGGTAATTACCCTTCTCAGTTTGGAACATTCAGAATTTATTTCCACGGTTTCAATACAGATACGATCATTTACGGAGGAAAAACTATTAGCTTAAGCAGAACAAACTATGCGTTTCTTGAAAAATTAAGCGAGTTTGACCCATTGCCAGATGCCAGCTATCCACACTATTCCATACCAGATTTGAAATACGTTGAGATCCCAATGCATCCTAACGACATGGAGATCAGCGGCCTAATTTAATCATACCAAAACCTACTTTTATTTCCAGCCCAAAATGACGAATCGCAAAAAGAAGTTAGATTTCTGGCAAATCTGGAACATGAGTTTCGGTTTTTTGGGGATACAATTCGGTTTTGCCTTACAAGGTGGTTTCATGTCCAGAATCTTCCAAACGTTGGGCGCGGACAAAGATGCAATTCCTTTCCTATGGATAGCAGCACCTCTTACAGGTTTGCTCGTTCAGCCCATAATCGGTTACTTAAGTGATCGTACATGGCATCCAAAATTCGGAAGGAGGAAGCCCTTTTTCTTCATAGGGGCAGTTTTCAGCACTATAGCACTGTTCTTTGCACCCTACTCTTCTACCCTTTGGATGGCAGCTGGAGCACTTTGGATTCTGGATGCTTCTATCAATATCAGCATGGAGCCATTTCGTGCATTAGTCGCAGATAAACTTCCGGATTCTCAGCGATCATATGGCTTTGTAGTTCAGACTTTAATCATAGGAATAGGAACTTGGGTGGCATCAAACCTACCCTGGCTGATGACCAAACTTGGAGTACCCAATACAGCTCCTGAAGGAGTAGTGCCAGATTCGGTGAAATATGCCTTTGCAATTGGGGCCTTTGTACTTTTCAGTTCTATCCTGTTTACTATTCTAAAAACAGAAGAATATCCTCCTGAGGACATGGACGAATTTGAAAGGGAAAAAGCGGCGAACAAAGGATTTTTCTCAGGCATGGTCGAGGTATTTCATAACATCTCGACCATGCCCACTGTGATGAAGAAGCTCGGATTGGTTCAATTTTTCTCCTGGTTTGCTTTTTTTACAATGTGGAGTTTTGCCACTCCAGCTATCACAGAGCATATCTATGGAGCTACAGATACGAGCTCGGCTGCTTATAATGATGCTGCTGATAGTGTAGGGAATTACCTAGGTACGTATGGATTGATCTCCATGGTGTATGCCCTGGTTCTTACCTTTGTTTCTAGCAGGATTAAAATCAATAGAAGATTTGTACACATGGGAAGTTTGATATTAGGAGGATTTGGCTTTATCCTGATCTATTTTATCACTGAACTTTGGATGCTGCATATCTGCTTTGCCTTGGTGGGAATCGCTTGGGCTAGCATCTTATCCATGCCTTATGCCATGCTTTCAAGTTCTGTGGAACCAAAAAAAATGGGCTTATACATGGGGATTTTCAACATGTTCATCGTAATCCCACAAATCATTGCAGCTTTGGGAGGTATCAATTTTCTGTATAAGTTGCTTTTTGGCGAAGCCGTGATCAATACTATGTTTCTTGCTGGCACCATGCTGATCTTGGCAGGATTTTGCAATCTCATGATCACCGACAGAAAAGTGACACATGATTAATTTATAGAGATATAATTAGGCAAGCCAGTTTCATTTGAAACTGGCTTTCTTATTTTTGTCCAAGTCAAAATCGCACCTATGAAAACCCTAAGAATCACCGGAGTTCCTGAGCATTTTAATTTCCCTTGGAAAAAAGTAGTAGCAGCACAGCCCTTTGAGAAAGAAGGGATTACACTACAATGGATGGATGAGTCACGAGGTTCTGGGCAAATGAATAGTGACCTTCGAGAAGATAAGACTGAACTTGCAATTGTGTTGACGGAGAGTTTTTTGAAAGATTTCGAAGATGGAAATCCTTCCAAAATGATAGGTTTTCATATCATTTCTCCACTGATTTGGGGAATTCATATTTCTGGAAAATCACCTGTAAATTCCTTGGGCGAAATAATAGACCCTACTTTTCTTATCAGCAGAGTAGGGTCTGGCTCTCAGTTGATGAGCTATGTTTTGGCAAAAAGAGAAGGGTGGAATACTGAAAACCTAGACTTCAAAATAGTGAATAACCTTCCTGGAGCCTTAGAGGTGATGCAAGCGGAGAAGCCTGAGATGTTTCTATGGGAAAAATACACGACTAAACCCTGGGTGGATTCCAACGAAATGAAACGAATTGGTGAGGTTCCTAGTCCTTGGCCTTGCTTTGCGATTATTGCTACGAATAAAGCCTTAGCTGAATTCGGAGACCTGATTATCAGATTGAGGGATATGGTGTATCAAGAATCCCTAAGCCTGCAAACTAGTGCAACAGCGATTGAAGCTATTTCAGAAAAATATGAGCTGAATGCTGCCGATGTAAAAGCATGGTTCGCTCAAACAAGCTGGGCGTTAAACTCTGAGATTTCGAAGTCACAGTTAGACAAATCTATGACGACTATGAAAGAGCTAGGAATAATTTCTGATATAGTACCGCTGGAAGATTTCTTGCTACTGGAAAAACTTTTAATTATCGACTAATACTACTCCCAATGGAATAGTTACACATACTTTGGTTCCCTCACCTACCTTACTGATGATTTGAATATCACCTCCATTCATTCTGGTAAATTCTTTTGAAATCTGAAGTCCCAGCCCAGATCCTTTTTCCATTTTTGTTCCTAGCTTCGAGTCAGAAATCACATATTCTTCTGAAAGCAGGTCAGTGATTTGGTCTTCATTCATGCCTATTCCATGATCCTTAATACATAGGACGATCATATCATCTTCAGTTCTCACAGAAAGTTTTATCACATCGCCAGTTTTAGAGAACTTGACCGCATTATTCAGGATGTTACGGATTACTACTTCCATCAAATCTCGATCTGCATAGATTTGCAAATCTTCATACAGGGATGATTCATCTATTTCGAGAGATTTCTCTCTCAGCTGTGGCATGATCAGCATAATATTAGCACGTATCAGCTGATAAAGATTAAAAACCACTTTATTCAGCTTGAAACCCTCCATCTGGGCCAATGACCATTTCAATGTGTTGTTTAAGGTGAAGTGAACTGAGTCCACATCTTTTTTTAGATTATTGATCAGCTCATCAAATTCTTCATGATCAAGATGACCCGCTATCAGCAAATCAACAATTGATTTGACTTGCCCTACTGGACCTCTTAGGTCATGCCCAATGATAGAAAACAGTTTATTTTTGGTTTGATTTATTTCCTGCAACTGCAATGATTTGGCTTCTAAATCTTCATTTTGCTTATGTATTTGCTGCTTCTGAAGAATCAAATCAGCATTATATTTTTTGATATTCCGATTGAGAAGGAACAACCAAATCAGCAAGCCCAATATAAGAACTGATCCTAATCCTACTAAGATGATTAATCTTCTATTCAATTCCAGTCTAGTTGCCTGATGCTCATTTTGCGCCATCAATAACTCAAGTTCCGATTGGTTCAAATCATCCTGAAACATTCCTTGCATCAATGCAATTCTATCCCTACTGGATGTGTTGACCAAAGAATCATTCAAAATGACAAACTTGGATTGTTGTTCGTAAGCTTCTTTGTAATCCCCCACCTGTCTATAATATTCAGCGAGGTATTTATGATTTTTGGATAATTCATCCACAAAACCATTTTCTGTAGATACTTCAACTCCTTGAAGCAAAATTTGCTTAGCTTTTTCAAGTTTTCCATTTAAAAGGTACGTATGCCCCAATCGATGTAAAATACTCGCTATTAACGAATTGAGCCCTTGTTGATCTGCATTTACTAATGCTTGTTCAAAAATTAGCTCTGCTGAATCAAATTGATCTCTTTTAAAATAAACGTCACCAATGATTCGATTTGAAAAGGAAAGCAAGTAGGGTGATCCTGCATCTTTATTGGTGTTAATCGCTTTGTATGAATAATAAATCGCTGAATCCAGCTCATTGAGATTCACATAATTAAAGGCAATATTATTAAGACTTCTGATCATGGTATACACATCACCTGCTCTACTACTGATCTCAAATGCTTTCTTGAATTGGTCTATCGCTAGAATAAAATTTTGCTGCTCATAGTACAAAGCCCCCATACTATTCAATACTCGAGCGGCTTCCTTCAGATTGTTCGATTCAATTGAGAGATTGTAGGCTTCTTTGGAGTAATCAAAAGTTTTCTGCCACTGTCCCCGACGATAATAAATCCAGCCAATATTTTCCTTAGCTATGGCTTCACCAGATTTATTTTTGAGAGATTGAGCCAACTGTTCAGCTTCTTGAGCTAATTCAAAAGCAGTATTCTGCTCAATTTCCCGAAGATAAGTTGACAGCTCATTGAGTACAACTAGCCTTTCTTCTCCCTTGGTAGTAGGCAGGATATTTTTGAGGCTATCAATGTTAGGTATTTGAGCAAACAGCCTAAGAGAAGCAGCCAGGAATAGTAGAAAAGAAAAATAAAATTTCAGCTTCAAACGGTATCGATACTTTAATAAGTGGTAAAAATAACTAAAAGCACTATATCACCTAAAAAACAATCGATTATAACTCGTTATTTCTTAAGCTTTTCCCAGTCCCATTCTTTGTTTATCTGAGTGATTGCATGGTGAGCAGTCAAATCATATTGGCATGGAACGATGGATACATAATTGTTCGCAATGGCCCATTCATCGTTATCTTCTCCTTTGTCAAAATTCACAAAGTTTCCTGCCAACCATAAATACTTTCGCCCATTGGGGTCAAAACGCTCATCAAACTCTTCTTGCCATTTAGCTTCAGCTTGGCGGCACACCTTTATTCCCTTGATTTCCTCGTTCTGTTTCGGAGGAAAATTTACATTCAATGCAACTCCTTTTGGCATTCCATTTTCAAGGACTTGCCTTGCTATTTTCTCAACCCATTCTTCTACATGAGAAAAATCAGCTTTGGAAGAAAAATCACATAAACTAAAACCTATAGAAGGATATCCTTCCATCGCCCCTTCAATCGCAGCAGACATGGTACCTGAGTACAATACTGAAATAGATGTATTCGAGCCATGGTTAATCCCACTAACAATCAAATCTGGACTCCTGTCCTTCATTACGTAGTGCTTAGCTAACTTTACACAATCAGCAGGAGTACCACTTGATTTATAAGCTTTGACGTCGTCAAATATCTCCTCCTCTTCCAGGCGAAGTGTTTCTCCAATAGTAATGGCATGTCCCATGCCCGACTGCGGACTATCAGGAGCTACCACGACCACATCTCCAAGTTTTTTCATGACAGATACGAGTACACGTATCCCTTTGGATGTGATCCCATCGTCATTAGAGACGAGTATTAATGGCTTGGACATGTTAGATTTAATTCAGATCGTTGTAATAAGCGGTAATTCGAAGTAAGTCGCCTCTCTTGTCATAATCCAGGCGATTTTTTCTCATAAAAAGTAATATCTCATCATCGTGCCCAGGAAGCATTTCAAAAAGATCTTTTTTCTTTTGGCTGTATTGTTCAATCTTCCCATTCTTCAGGAAATAATATTTGAACGCCAGTTTGTATCCCATCATTGATTGTGGCCCATAAAATGGATTCATGCCATACCCACCCATCATTCCATAGCCTCCCATTCCTCGGGAGTCGGTGGCCACGTATTCTCTACATAGCAATGCTACATCATCTCCTTCAGTCAGCACTTCAAAAAAGATGGGTGTCGCATAATCAGACCCTAATGCATATGGTAAACTGTAAAACTTCCGTACACCTCCATATACTTCATCAAACAATTCAAAAAAAGTCACATTTGTAGCAGAGAACGTTTCAACCGTTTGATTTTGGAGTTGAACTACGTTGTTATCTAGATCGTATTTGATCTCACCTCCATAAACTTGACCGTCTGTGGTATGAATATTACCCTTATGCCACATCTGAGAAGGAAATTGGTTCTGTGCAAATGAAGCAGCAATGCTCAGAAATAAGAAGCTAAGTAAAAATATCGCCTTTTTCATAATTTTCATCATGGTTTTATTAACGCAATAATTTTGAATCAGGTTGAATAGTGATAATACTTATTGACAAATATCAAGATAAGAACATTAGATCACTTCATAATATTGTGCCCCATTTTGTCCCTTTTGGTCTTAAGATATTTCTCGTTGTGTACGTTCGCAGGTATTTCAATAGGAACTTGCTCCACGATCTCTAATCCATAGCCGAGCAAGCCTACTCGCTTCTGGGGATTATTTGAAATCAATCGTAATTTCCTTACATCCAAATCTCTTAAAATTTGAGCTCCGACCCCATAATCTCTACTATCAGAAGGAAGACCTAGCGCAAGATTTGCCTGTACAGTATCCATCCCTTCTTCCTGAAGCTTGTATGCTTTCAGTTTATTGATCAAGCCAATTCCTCTGCCTTCCTGATTCATGTACAAGATTACTCCTTTGCCTTCCTTCTGAACCATTTGCATGGCTCCATGAAGCTGTGGGCCGCAATCACACCTGCATGATCCGAAAATGTCCCCAGTCATACAGGAAGAGTGCACCCTAACTAAAACCGGCTCATCCCTTTCCCATTTGCCCTTGATTAGCGCCAAGTGAAGCTCCTGAGTATTAGTCTGTCTAAAAGCAATCAATTCAAAATCACCAAAATCAGTGGGCAAATCCACACCAATTTCACGTTGGATCAGAGACTCGTGCTTGAGACGATAAGCGATCAAATCCTTGATTGAAATCAATTTCAGATTAAACTTCTTAGCAACATCAACCAAATCTGGAAGTCGCGCCATCGTTCCATCTTCATTCATTATCTCTACCAAAACTCCAGCAGGCGAAAATCCAGCCAAGCGAGCCAAATCAATAGCAGCTTCAGTATGCCCAGCTCTTCTTAGCACTCCGCCTCTTTTAGCTTTCAATGGAAAAATATGCCCGGGCTTGCCAAGTTCACTCGGATCGATAGAATCATCTACAAGTGCTTTGATCGTTTTTGCTCTATCAGAAGTAGAAATCCCGGTGGTACAGCCATGTCCTATCAAATCAACCGAAACTGTAAAGGGAGTCTCATAGGCGGCTGTATTATTGCCCACCATCATTTCCAACCCCAGTTTTTCGCAACGATCTTCGACCAAAGGCGCACATATCAGTCCACGACCGTGAGTCGCCATAAAATTGATGATTTCTGGAGTCACCGTCTCCGCGGCACATACGAAATCACCTTCATTTTCTCTATCCTCATCGTCCACTACGATGATCACCTCTCCATTTTTGATGGCTACAATAGCATCTTCAATTGGATCAAGAATATATTTTTCCACGAAATTTGTGTTTGGATTAGTACTTAGAAAGGCAAATTTACACGCTTTCGAATCTTAAACAGAAGGTAACCAAATAAAGTTTGGATTTAGCCAATGACAATCCCTAGCTCTTTGTCTATTTCAAGTTGCACTTTTTTGAGTTCAAAGTAGATCACCTGAAACTCATGAACTTGCTCATCATTCAGATGTTCAGATTCAGCATTCTTTATTTTCACTTTTGCTTCTTCCATCAGCTTTTGAACCATCTTTCTTTTAAGCCTCAAAATTGATTTAAAGCCCGTTAAAGTGAGATCGTCCGATTCTGTATTGATAATAATTTGATGGGTATCAGCCCAGTGATGCGATACTTCATGTCTAACAGTGACTAAGTCTATCACTTCTTTTTGAACTTCCTGATCTCCTAGCCCAATAAAATACTCGGAAGTAGGTATTTCTCCTTGAGCAAGGCTATTTCGATACAAATCCAAAATCCTGTTGTAGATAGGCGTAGTAAACTCCAGATCTTCAGTTTCAGAAAGTAAATACTGGCACAAATGCATTTCCTCATCACCAAGTTTCTGCCAACCATAATTCACCAAAATCCGAACCATCTCGCGTTCTTGAATTCTGAGGATTTCAGAAAATGAAGTTGCAGTCTCCTCCGGAATGAGTTCTTCCATTGCCTGCTCTGCAAAAAGGTCATCTTTCTGCTTATTGAAGTTTTCCTTCTGACCTTTTAGTAGGATTTTGTTCAGCTCTGCATGGATGATATCTTCCTCGATACCTAATAGGCCTGAAGCCTCTTTCGCATAGACAGATCTAATAATAGGATCAGGAATTTTACTAATACTTTGAACTACTTCGCGAATTACTTCCGCTTTTCTGATCGGGTTTTTAGTAAACTCCTCTTTATATAGACCGATTTTAAAGCCAATAAAATCACGGCTGTTAGTTTCTAAGTAATCTTGAAATGCCTGTGAACCAACTTTGCGGGAATAGCTATCCGGATCTTCCCCATCTGGAAAAACGACCGCTTTGACATTCAGACCACCTTCCAGCAAAAGATCAATCCCACGAAGAGAAGCTTTGATACCCGCAGCATCTCCATCATAAAGAACCGTCACCTGATCTGTAAAACGCTTGATCAGTTTGATTTGGCCTTCGGTCAATGAAGTGCCAGACGAAGCGACCACATTCTCTATTCCCGAAAGATGCAAGCTCACCACATCCGTATAGCCTTCTACGAGGTAGCAATTGTCTTTCTCCCGAATTGCTTTCTTCGCCTGAAACATCCCGTAGAGGACATCACTCTTGTGATAAACTGGTGTCTCAGGGGAATTGATGTATTTAGGTTGATTTTTATCCTTAGTGAGAATCCGAGCTCCGAAACCCAGCGGCTTCCCGCTAATGTTGTGAATAGCGAAAATGACGCGATTCCTAAAGCGATCGTAAACCCGGGATGCATCTCCTTCCTTTTGTAGAATCAATCCCGCTTTCAACAAAATCTCTTCCTTAAAACCAGCCGATTTAGCAGCACTGAGGAGGTTATCCCAGCCATCCAAAGCATATCCCAAATCGAATTTCTCAATAATGGAAGGAGTAAATCCGCGCTCTTTGAAATAGCTCAGCCCAATTGACTTACCTTCTTGAGTTTGAAGATTTTTGACAAAAAAGTCCCTAGTAAATCCCAAGGCGATCAGTAAGCTTTCCCGCTCATTTTGAGCTTCATTCTGCTCAGGAGTACGGGTTTCATCTTCCTCTACCTCAATTCCATACCGCCCGGCTATGTGTTTAATTGCCTCTTGAAAACCAATGCCTTCAATATCCATTATGAACTGGATTGGATCCCCAGCTTTACCACAGCCAAAGCATTTATAGATTTGTTTGGCTGGTGAAATTGAAAATGAAGGAGTCTTTTCTCCATGGAACGGACAGTTGGCCCAGAGATTCTGACCTTTCTTTTTCATAGGCAAATAGTCGCCGATCACCTCTTCGATGTCCATGCGTTCTTTGACCTTGTCCGTAGTAAGTTTACTAATACCCATAAGAAAATGTATGAAGCAAAGTTAATCGCTCAATCTAAAAAATTAGAACTTTCTGCAGTCTCATCGAGTTCACTAGTACAATACATTTACCCGATTCTTTATTTAGAAGTCTTTAAGCTCTAAATTGCGCAAAATTACAACAACGATTACCTCATGCAGTTAACTAAGGATAATATCCTGAAAACACTCTCCCGAGTTCAAGATCCAGATCTAAAAAAAGATTTGGTGACTTTGGGAATGATCCAGAAAATAGAAATCAATGGTACTGATGTCAGCTTCAATGTAGTCTTAACTACACCTGCCTGCCCTCTCAAAGAAGTCATCAAGAATAACTGCTTGGAGGCTTTGGAAGAGGATTTTGGTAAAGAACCTAAGTGGGATTTATTCATGACTTCTCAGGTGACTACCATCAGAGATGCTGCCCCCGTTCTACCTCAAGTCAAAAATATAATCGCAATAGCTTCAGGAAAAGGCGGAGTGGGTAAATCTACCACCGCTGTTAATCTTGCAGTTTCCTTGGCAAAATCAGGAGCAAAAGTTGGATTGATCGATGCGGATATATCAGGTCCTTCGATCCCTACTATGTTCAATGTGGAAGCAGAGCAACCTGCAGTAAAAAAAGTAGGTGATAAGAATATTATCGTTCCTATCGAGCAATACGGAGTGAAACTGATGTCTATAGGTTTTCTGACTCCTGTAGATAGTGCAGTAGTCTGGAGAGGTCCGATGGCTAGTTCTGCTTTGAAGCAGTTTATCTCTGATGTAGAATGGGGTGAGCTGGATTACCTGTTGATTGATTTACCTCCAGGAACCTCCGACATACACCTGACTATGGTACAAACTGTCCCAGTGACTGGCGCGGTGATCGTGACAACTCCTCAGAAAGTCGCTTTGGCAGATGCTAATAAGGGATTATCGATGTTCAGACAGCCACAAATTAACGTACCCATCTTAGGTGTTATTGAAAATATGGCTTATTTTACACCCGAAGAGTTACCGGATAATAAGTATTACCTATTTGGTAAGGAAGGTGGAAAAAAGCTGGCTGAGAAATATGATGTGCCATTTTTGGGAGAAATTCCAATCGTGCAGAGTATCAGAGAAAGTGGGGACTCAGGCTATCCAGCAGTGCTAAAGAATGGAATCACCCAACAATCATATATGAACCTGGCAGAGGAAATAGCCAGACAAATTGCCATTAGAAATGCTTCTCAAAATAAAACTGAGGTAGTAGAAATAAAAGCTTAAGAATATGCAACCAGAACTTAGAGAACAAATAGAATTTGCACTTGATACAATTCGCCCATATCTGGAAGCAGATGGAGGAAATGTGAGGATAGTAGAACTTACCGACGACATGGTTCTAAAGCTAGAATTACTTGGCTCATGTGGCTCTTGCCCAATGTCAACTATGACTTTGAAAGCAGGTGTAGAAGAAGCTATCAAGCGTGCAATTCCTGAAATCACACGAGTTGAAGCTGTTAACCTAACCGTTGCTTAATTATCATTTGAATGAAAATAGGTTTACGGGTTATTGACAAAGCCACTATGCTCCTACTCGGAGCGTTTTTTGTGTTTTCATCAGGCTTTGCGCAGCAATTCCAAACTTTTGATATCACAGATCAACTCATTCAGAATTCTACTCATACACACCGCGAGAAATGTGGTCATGTGATTTTGGAACAAAAAATGGAGAAGGAAATGGGTTATTTTGGCTCAAAACCATTTTTTGAAAAATGGATCGATGATAAGATTCAAGACAAAACTTACCAACCACAAATATTTTCTAGGACAAACGTCGATCCTATTCTGATACCAGTTGTGGTTCACATTATTCATAATGGAACTCCTGAAGGTCAAGGAGCAAATGTTCCGCTTTCTCAGATACAGGAGCAGATCAGAATCTTAAATGAAGATTTCCAGCGACTTAATGCTGATGCTTCAAACACTCCTGCAGAATTCCTGCCAGTTGCCGGATCGATAAATATTGAATTTGTACTTGCTAAGCAAAATCCGATGGGTCTTCCTACTGATGGTATTACCCGGACAGTAGGTCCAAAATCTTCCTATGACCCTAATGTAGATGCAACCACCATAGGTCAAGTAATACAATGGGATCCAAATATCTACATGAATCTTTATGTGACTCCATTAATCAGTCCCTACATAGGTTATTCATCCTTCCCTATATCTGATTTACCTGGGCTTTCTGGAGCTCCATCATCCTCTATTACAGATGGAGTAGTAATTGACTATCGGTATTTTGGCATAGGTGGAAATGCTGTTTCAGCTTCGAAAGGCAGAACTGCTACGCATGAAGTAGGGCATTTCTTTGGCCTACGTCATATTTGGGGAGATGGAGGATGCGGAGTAGACGATTTTGTAGCGGATACACCTTTACAGGATAATTCAAATTCAAATTGTAGCGCAAACGCAACTCGTTTCAGCTGTGACTCAAATGATATGATCCAGAATTTCATGGATTATACTCCTGATGCGTGTATGAATATTTTTACCAAAGGCCAGGTGGAGCGATTTGAAGTAGTGCTAGCCAATAGCCCTAGAAGAGTTACACTAATCAACAACAGAGCTACTCAGGAACCTGAACTTGCAGAAAACGATTTGGCTATCTCACGTGTGATCGAGCCTGGTGACTTTGTTTGTGACCCAACGATCAATCCAACCATTGAGCTATTGAATGCAGGCAAAAACACGTTGACTTCAGGTAGGGTTGAACTTCGAAGAAATGGTACATTACTAGAATCCAAGCGATTTACTTTTAACCTAAAAACAGGTGAAAGTATTGTGGTTAACTTCAATGAATTCACACTTTTACCAACTAGCAACAGAGTAGAATTCAAGATTACGCAGACGAACGATGTGGCTGATGTAATCACCACGAATAATAGCAGAGTTGTCAATCCTATTCAGGAAGAGGCGATTGAGTTACCTTATACGACCAACCTCTCTACCTTCCCTACCCCGTGGACTGTCACCAATCCTGATGATTTGCTTACCTGGGAGAAGAAAACACTTACAATTTCTGGCACAGCACAGGATGTGGTGTATGTTAGGCACTTTGATTATGAAGCCCCGGGCCAATTGGATTATTACACTTCTCCAATTATTGATCTTACGAAATATCCAAATGCACAACTTGTATTTGAAATGGCTTATGCACAGTACGATCAAGCTGGATATTCAGATAAATTAATCGTAGCGGTTTCGCAGGATTGCGGAAACATATTTGATATCGCAAACGCCTCGTATAATAAGTCAGGCCAATCTTTGGAGACTTCAGCTGCTACGTTGGACGAATTTATCCCAACAAATAATAATCAGTTCAGAACCGAACTGGTCAACCTTTCTGAATTTTCCGATTTAGGATCAGTACGTTTAGCCTTCATAACTGAGAATAGCTATGGGAACAACATTTATATCAAGAACATTAGAATTCTTCCAAACGAAGAATTTAAATATGACATGAGAGTGGATGAGATTCTGGTTCCTACGCCAATCTCTGACGGTACTGCCGAAGAGGAGGTAATTACATTGACAAATACTGGGAACCTTCCTATTTCAAGTTTCCTCTTCACGAGGTCAACCAATAATTCCGGATCTCAGACCTTCGTGGCAAATGGAGCATCTGTAGCACCTGGGGAGACTTTTAACGTGAGCACTCCAATCTCTACTTCATCCGGTAAAAATGTAATTAAGTTCATTACTTCTGCTCCGAATTTTGACCAGAATGGAAACAATTCTGACAGTCTCTCTAAATACGTACTAGTAGATTCGACCACTATTACGGTTCCCTGGAGACAAAACTTCAATAACTCCGGCTCATTCACTCCGTGGCAAACTATCAACCCTGAAAAAGATGCCCTGCCTTGGGTCCTTACTTCTATTACTTCTGGCGAGGGACCTAATAGAGTAGCCAAACTTACTACGAGTAATTCTGGTCAGTCCTACTGGTTAGGCACCCCGATCTTCGATTTGTCCGTAAGCCGACAAGCGAGTATTTTCTTTGATTTGGCAGCAGGTCAAGTGAATGCTTCCACTACCTTGAAAGTGCTCGCAAGCGCAAATGGAGGAAACGATTATGCAGAAGTATGGACAGCTAGTGGAGCAGAATTATCTACAGTTTCTGTAGGTGAAGCAAATCCAAATTCCCCAGGCGACTACGTTAGAAAATTCATAAATCTGACAGAGTTTGCTGGTTCAGATAAAACTTCAGTTCGGCTTGCCTTTGTGGTAGAAAATGGAACTACGTCCGACTCTCCTATTTATCTTGATAATATTGAGCTTTTCTTGAATGCCAATCCAGAGCCAGTAATTCCAGCAGTAGGCATGTCAGTGCTTTATCCTAATCCTGCCCGCGAAGTATTTAATTTAGCATTCAATTTGCCTGATTTTGAGGATGTGACTATACTAGTGATCTCTAGCACTGGAGCAGTGGTGCAAGAAATTGAATATCCGGGAACCTTAAACCAGACATATTCTTTTAGTACGCAATTGTTTTCCAAGGGAGTATTTATCGTGAAAATCTCCAGCAATACAATCCGGGAAACGAGGAGGTTAATTATTAATTAATCAAAAATAAGCCGAAGAAAACCTCTTCGGCTTATTTTTTGCCTAGGAATTCACTTGTATAAGAGGAATTCTTCGTTGTAAGGATTGAATTTCCCGCTTATCTTTAACTATTAAAATTTCTCAAGTATTTCATTCAGCAACTCTTTTGAAAAAGATATTAATTAACCTTGTCGTGATTATTGGAATATCCGTTTTACTGGGATTCCTTTTTTTGAAAATCTACCTTCCCATGTATACCAATCATGGTGAATCCGTCTCAGTACCGGATTTATCTGGCTACACGTTTGATGAAGGTGTCGATATTTTGGATCGCACCGGTCTTCAATACGAAGTTTCTCTTGACTCAGGCTTTAACACCGATCTCAAGACTTTTGCCATTCTAAAGCAAATTCCGGAAGCAAATGCTCAGGTAAAAACTGGTAAAACTGTCTACATCACCCTGAATGCTAAAAATCCACCGATGTTAAAAATGCCAAATTTGGTTAATACGCATTTGAAAAACGTGCAGGACATTTTGGCTAACATGGGACTAGAAAGAGGCGACATCGTCTACGTGCCGGATATTGCTACCAATGTAGTACTAGAGCAAAAATATAGAGGAGTAAATGTGCGCGAAGGTTTCGAAATTCCTAAAGGAGCAAGAATTGATTTAGTAGTAGGTGATGGAATGGGCAATCAAATTTTGGCAGTTCCTAATCTTAGCGGTATGGATGAAGTGGAAGCGGAGTTTTTGATTTTGGGTTCTAGTCTTAGAGTGGGCGAAAAATTCTATATTGATACAGATTCTGTAGGTGCAGGAAAAGTCTTAAGGCAAAGTCCACCGGCATCTCAGCAAGTGAAAACCGGTGAATTAATCGATCTCTGGATTGCTAAGGGTAATTTTTAAGCTAAATGCTCAAAACACTTCACATATTCCGAATGATAGGGCTAGTCATAGCCCTTTTCATTTCGACTTTGGCTTATGGCCAATTGGTGGAGTTTGCCCCTATCCCCCATCAAAAAATCAAGAGTCACTCCTTTTTCGAAATAAATTCTAGAATTTCCCAACGTAATGTGCTCCCTTTTTGGGATGACTTTTCCCAAGGTATAGACACGCTAAAGTGGACAGTTTCTGGCGCGTCTTACACAGAAACCATTGGCCTGAATGCCCCATCGATTGGAATGATCCTTTTTGATGGAGTAGATAGCAATGGCAATCCCTATTCACTTTCACAGCAGGATCAGGGAGAAACAGACTACCTAACTTCGAAGCCATTCGACCTAAGTTCTCTAGGTACATCAGACAGTGAGAGCCTATACCTAAGCTTCTTTTGGCAAGCCGCAGGAAGAGCTGAACTTCCCGATGAAGCCGACCAATTTACCTTACAGATTCTGAATGCTGAAGGAAATTGGGTTACCATCTGGAGGCAATTAGGAGGAGTGGGAATTGATACAGAGATTTTTAACCAAGAAAACATAAAGATCCTTCCTATTTGGCAACATGATTCTTTCCAATTCAGATTCTTTTCCGAAGGAAGGCAATCAGGACCCTTTGACAGCTGGCTAATCGACTACATTTATCTAAACGATGGACGTTCTGCCACGGACCTAGCTTATAAGGACAGAAGCCTCACTAGGAAAAACGAACTTCGGATCGGTCATTATGGAGCCTACCCATATACCTTATTGGAGGCGAATCAAGATGGTAATTGGAGCACCATTCAAAATGAATTCTATAACCTGGAAAATCGCTTTAGAGCGATGGAATATGCTATGGTGATCAGTGATTCTTCCACGATGTCTACTACCCCCATCAATCTCAATACACCTTTTAATCCGGTTCCTAATGCTTTGGAAAGAAGAGAATTTGAAAGTCGGCAATTTGAAAACTTACCCATTCCTTCCAATGAGACAGTTTTGGAAATTATCACTTCACTAACTTCAGGAGATAACTTGCTTTTCGAAGTAAACGGAGGTGATACCACCTTCTTCCAAACTGTGAATTATGAGTTGAATGATACAGTTAGAACTTCTTTTCCGCTATTAGATTACTTTGCCTACGACAATGGATCTGCTGATTATGCTGCTGGGATCAACCAGCGATCTGGTCAGTTAGCAGTGCTTTACAATACTCCACAAGAAGTTTACCTTAAGGGGATCTCGATCAATTTCACCAATCCCAATCAAGCAAACCAAGCTGTAGACATCAATGTATGGAAAGATCTGGACGAGAATCCTATTTTCACAAGAGAAGATCTAATTGCTGTAAAAGAAGCTGGACAGGAATTTCTTTATTACTCCTTAGATACTAATATCAAGGTAGATGGGGATTTTTATATTGGATTTACTCAGTTCACAAATGACTTTATTCATGTTGGGCTAGATAAGGTAAATGACCAAGGAGACAAGCTATTCTACAACGTTGTTGGAGCTTGGGCACAAAACGATGAGATTCGAGGTTCATTGATGATAAGACCTCACATTAGCCTTGATCCTCCATTCGAAACTCCTGCTGCAGCTGAACAAAGCATACGTATCTACCCTAATCCAGTAGAGACGCTGCTCAACTTAGAGGGTACATTTGATGAAGTTAGGGTTTTTGATTCCTTCGGAAGAGAAATTTTTCTGGAGAGGCAACTTTCATCAAAAGGAGAAATTGTTAATTTTAACGGACAGCGTCCCGGTGTGTATGTGCTTAATCTTACCACGGAAGCTGGTCTGCAATCGTATAGAATTTTAGTTAAATAATAATATGGAAGACATAACTGTAGAAGACCTGAAATCCAGATTGGATAATAATGAGAAATTCGTATTTCTTGACGTTCGTGAAGAATGGGAATATGATGATGATAATTTAGGAGCGAAAAATATCCCATTGGCGGATCTACCAACTCGCCTCGAGGAGTTGGAAAGCTACAAAGACACCGAAATAGTCGTTCACTGTCGTTCTGGCGCTAGAAGTATGAATGCTAAGAAATTCCTTGAATCAAAAGGGTTTTCAAAGGTCCGAAATACAACAGGTGGGATTTTAGCCTACAGAAATTTATAACAGACTCCCTTCGGGGAGTTTTTTTATGGGCATTGGTTAGGTAAAAATGAATGGTCTAGGTGAAAAACATAGGATGAAGATCACAATAGCCAACCATCCCAGGATTTTTCTTTTCCTATCCATTTCCTTTAATCCTGATACTTCCGGATGATTAATCCCCATTATTCTTCCCAGCAAAAAGCTGTAAAACAGCCAACCTTGGTAGCCTTGTAGGTCTGGTTTTACGAATGCCAATGCATATTGTAATGCAGCTATCGCCAGCGCAAGGGTAACCCTATTCTTCAAACTAAGCCCCGACTTAGTGAAGCATATAAACAAAAAGCCTATATACAATGGAATCCACAGCATCAGATCTTCTATCGGTGAATAAGGGCTGATCATCCCCAATCCGGCATAAAATATAAATAGAATGTAAGCCACCAGAGAGATCTCCTTGTGACGCTTCGGAAATAGCCCAAAGACGACATGTCCACCATCCAGCTGACCTATTGGAAGTAAATTCAAGGCTGTGAAAAACAAAGCCAAAAATCCTGCAAATAAATAGGGATAGTGAATTACTTCTGACATACCAGGCATTCGGTCTGGGTCGCCAAATATTTCACCCAAACCCCAGAAGAGTATATTATTTCCCAATTCAAAATCAAGTGCTCCTTCTTCCAAACCTTGATAAGTAGGATCAGCGTATTCAGGATGAATAGAATAGATGTAATCAGCCTCTGGGAGTGTGGAAAAACCATACACGAGCACTCCCAAAGCCATGACGAAACCTGCTAATGGTCCTGCCACACCTATATCGAAGAATTTTTTACGACTGTTAAGAAAACCCTTCATTTGAATCACTGCCCCGAAAGTACCTATACTTGGAGCTCCAATAAATCCCAACCAACCTGGAATAAAAAAAGGGAGAGTACATTTTACCTTATGATAAATTGCTGTAAAAAAATGACCTAATTCATGTATCAGGAGAATTCCTATAAATGGAATTGAAAATGCCATGGACTTCCAGAAGAATTCCCACGTAAGGAGAGACTCCCCTTCACCAAATACGGATTTCAGATAGACCCACTCAGAGCCCGCTAAAGTGGTAGTAATTAGTGTTGCTAGAAATAAAATTCCGTGACGGAGGTATTCTTTTTTGCTATACATTCTTAAAATAATCGAAAATAACTTCAGGTCCTGTCACATGCACTGCCTGAATACCGACTGCTTTGGCACCTTCCACATTGGCGATTAGATCATCAAAAAACACCACTCGATCTCCAGATGTCCCGAGTTCCATTAGCATTTTCTCATAGATCTCAGCCGATGGTTTAGCCAGTCCCATTTCATGACTTAGAAAAACCCAATCAAAAATGGGATCGAAATTTTCTAAGCTATGATCTTCCCTTAAAATTTTATTTACAGCATTAATGTGGATCAAATTTGTATTGCTTAATACGCCAACCTGAAAATTTTCTCTCAATTTTAAAATTAATTCGAGTCTTTCTGCGGGAATTTTGAGAAGCAAACTGTTCCACAATTCATCTACTTTTTCATCTGTCCAGCCTTGTCCAAAGTAGCTATTAACCTCTTGCCGAAACGCATCTGAATTGATTCTACCCACCTCATAATCCTTATGGAAATCAGTTAGATAAAAGCCATCCACTTTCTCGTGAAACTCATTAGAAATTTCCTGTTTGATAAGCTGCATCGACTTCTGATAATCAATATCAATAATGACATTGCCTAAATCAAAAATCAAAAAGTCTGCATCGGGTGCATTTTTCATTCGAAATATAGGTTGTGTATTTGCATTCAAATATGTAACATTGCACTCCGAAAACCAAGGTTTACGGCTAATACAAGCCAAAACCTGAAGTTTTCTTAGTCTCGGGCCTATAGCTCATTCGGTTAGAGCAACTGACTCATAATCAGTAGGTGCTTGGTTCGATTCCAAGTGGGCCCACAAGCCATTCGTTGATTCGGATGGCTTTTTTTTTAATCCTTTATGATAGTAGCTATATACTTTCAGGCCTTCATTTTCCAATTTTAGGCGTAGACCAATCAATATATTTTTGAATCACGGATTGTCAAGCACCTTAGACACTGACGCTAGAGTCTATTTTTCTCAACAACTATTCTTTATTAAAATAAAATCAAGGGGACACTAAGTAATTGCTTAGTAACTCTTAGAATCACTATAGCTGCTGGATAGCTTTAGGAAAAAAATCACTTTCGAAACCTCATCTAAGACTTTCGCTTGATTAAGCTTTTCAATTCTCTAAGCCAATTACTCAAACACAGTAATTACCATTAAAAAAAGAGAGAACTGAATCTTTTCACCATTCTTATAGTTTTGTGGATTCTATACTATTTCCAGGGATGGAATTAGAAATATAAAACCAACTATTTCTCGAAACTGAATGAAAAATGTCCTTCTGACATTTCTATTGCTTTTTGCATTGCTTCAGCCGGCGATATCACAGACGGAGCTTGCCTCTCCCAAAATCAGGAATTTCACAAATAAAATCTATCAAGGAGGACTTCAAAATTGGGGAGCTATCCAAGACGAAAAAGGAATTATCTACTTTGGAAATAACGAAGGCTTGCTCACTTTTAATGGCAACTTCTGGGAACGTTATCAACTTCCCAATCAGACTATCATCCGATCTGTAAAATTCGATTCCAAAAACCGCCTCTTCGTGGGCGGCCAAGATGAAATTGGATATTTTCAGGCAGCAGTAAATGGTCAGTTGAAATTCCATTCCCTCAAACCTCTCATTCCCGAAAGTGACAGAACCTTCGCTGACATCTGGAAGGTGGAAAATCGTGACGACGAATTCTTTTTTCTGGAGCACAACAGGATTTATCATTTCAAAAATGAGGTGATGCAGGTATTCACTTCAAAGTCCGAATGGCTCTACCTCGGAGTAGTAAATGACCGAGTTTTCGCACAGGACAAAGATTCTGGTCTGATGGAATTTTCCAATGGCATTTGGAAAACTGTTTTTGAATCAGGAACTCCTCAGCTTCCACATATAGTCAGCATACTTCCTTTTGAAAACAATAAGTTGCTTATCAGTACTATCTCTGGTGGCATGTATTTGCTGGAAGATTTTAAATGGCGATCCTTCTCCACGTCTGTTGATAGCATACTGAAAAGCAGCTGGGTAAATGCAGTGAGTCAAATTGACAAAAATACTTATGCCATAGGCACCAAATCTTCTGGAGTTTTGATCATCAATTCCCAAGGCAAACTGATTCAGCAATTCACGTATGCCCAAGGGTTACAGACGAATAATGTTAGGAGTGTTTTTGTAGACAAAGACTTTGGTTTATGGATTGGATTAGATGATGGAATAGACTACGTAGATTTCCAAAATCCGATCAAAGAAATACAACCTGACGCCGGAAAGCGAGTGTCTGGATATACTGCTTTGACTTTTAATGACCAACTTTACCTAGGCACTTCCGATGGACTCTACAAATTCACAATCACTGCCCATCACTCCGACATGAGCCTATCTAAAGGTAATTTTTCTCTTATAGAAGGGTCTGAAGGGCAAGTTTGGAAAGTGCAGGAGATTAATAATCGCTTACTTATGGGGCATGAAAATGGGGCCTATGAAATTTCTCAAAATCACACTAAACCAATTTTCAAAAACACCGGCGCATGGATATTTCAACCTGCTACGGCAATTTTTCCAAGTCCAAAAATCTTCGTAGGAACCTATACAGGCATGAAAGTGCTCGAAGAAAAAGGAGCAGCCCTCAGTGATCGAGGCTCGATGGGCGAACTCACAGAATCGCTAAGATTTTTGAAAATGCAATTCAACTCTAACGAGCTATGGGGTTCACATCCGTATCGAGGCATCTATCGCCAGCAACTCTCCGACGATTTTTCGCAAGTGAGGAAAACAACCACTTATACTGCCAAAGACGGCTTGCCTTCAGATCTATACAACTATGCTTTTCAGGTAAAAAATAGAATCCTTATAGCAACTGAATCTGGGATTTATGAATTTGATCCGAATGAAAATAAATTTCATCAATCCGATATTTTCAAAGGGGTATTGCGTGGAAAAAGCGTTCAATATCTGAAGGAAGATCAGGAAGGCAATGTTTGGTTTGTCTCCAACAAAAGAATCGGAGTCATAGACTACAGCACGCCAAGTGAAGAACTACCTTTCACTATCATTTACCTACCCGAACTTTCCGGCAATATCATAGGTGGACATGAATTTATTTATCCGATTGATTCTGAAAACATTCTGGTTGGATCCAACAAGGGGTTTTTCCATATCAATTACGAGCAATACAAAAAACGTATAAGTCGCCCAAATAGCTGGATAGGCAAGGCAAGTTTATTCGGACAGCAGGACACTGTAATTTATAGCATGAACATGGAGAAAGTAGAAGAAAAGGCTAATCTCCCAGAATTTCTTCACAATATGAATTCCATTCATCTGGAATATACTTCTACTACTTTCCGCCAACTAGACAATTTGGAATATAGCTATCGCCTGCAGAATTTTGATCAGAACTGGAGTGAATGGACGGATAAAAGCGAAAAGGACTATACAAACCTCGGCGCCGGTATCTACACCTTCGAAGTAAAATCAAGAAACAACTTAGGCAACGAATCAGAAATTGCCAGCTACTCATTCAAGATCCTCCCTGCCTGGTACGAGACGATTTGGGCATATTTATTCTATTTAATAGTTATGGCAGCGATACTTTTCTGGTTTTTCATCAGACAGAAAAGAAAGCACGCTATGGACAAAAAACATCTCAGCAATAAGCATAATCTTGCTTTGGAGCGCACAGAAAAGGAAATCGTGCAGCTAAAAAATGATAAACTCCAAGCTGAGATCAACTATAAAAATCAAGAACTTGGATCTACTACCATGCACTTGCTTCAGCGAGGCAAAGTACTTTCAAAAATAAAAGAGGAACTAATGGCAGATGGTCAAGCAACACTTGATGCCAAGAAAGTAATCCGGCTCATCACTGAGGTAGAACGGAAAGACGAGGATTGGGACCGATTCGCGATCCATTTTGATCATGTACATTCTAATTTTTTGACGGTTCTAAAGGAACAATTCCCCACGCTCACCTCCAACGAGCTCAAACTTTGTGCTTTTGTAAAAATGAATCTCTCTTCCAAAGAGATTGCTGATCTGATGAGTATATCACTGAAAGCAGTGGAAGTGGGAAGATATAGGCTTCGAAAAAAACTGCAAATAAATACAGAAGTAAACCTTCATGATTTTTTAATCCGAATTACTGATTCCTAAAAGTTCCACTTTTGAGAGTAAGTACAAAGTCAATTCCCCACTGATAACTTCATTGATCCACCCATCAAATCCAAATTTAGTTGTAGTGTTCAAGTAGTAGCCATTAGGAGCCAGAAAGTCCATTTTTTCATCATTTGTAGGGGTAATGTAGTACCGTTTTGTAGTACAAATTTGCCTTTAGATTATCAGTTTTGATGCCTGTGAATCTCAAACTATTTATGATCACAGCATTTCTAGTTAATCAATTACCTTAAACCCATTCAAAATGGAAAGAAGAATCTTTACACTTTTCTTCTTTTCCTGTTTGTTTCTTTTGGCAGGCGCTGTCCATGCTCAGAGGGTAACAATAACAGGAAAAGTAACACTTCAGTCAGACGGCGAAATGCTTCCTGGAGTCACAGTAATCGAGAAAGGAACTACTAATGGAGCTGTCACCGATATCAATGGCGACTACAGTATCAACACTCCCGTTGGAAGCACATTAGTATTCAGCTTTCTTGGATTTGATTCACAAGAAATTCTTGTGGGAAACCAATCCGAAATAAACGTTTCGCTGGCAGAATCCAGCAGTGATCTTGAAGAAGTAGTCGTAGTAGGTTACGGTATTCAAAAGAAAAGCGTAGTCACTGGAGCTATTTCCAGTGTAAAAGCCGCGGACCTAGAAAACATGCCTATCAACCGTGTAGAGCAAGCTTTACAGGGTAGAACCTCAGGATTAACCGTAGCTGCTAGTTCTGGCCAACCAGGATCTGCATCTACTATCCGGATTAGAGGACTCACCACACTGGGAAATAATAATCCACTATGGGTAGTAGATGGCGTAGTTGTAGACAATGGCGGTATTGGATATCTGAATCAATCTGATATCGAGTCCATCGAAGTGTTGAAAGATGCGTCATCCCAGGCTATCTATGGAGCAAGAGCTGCAGCAGGTGTGATCTTGGTTACTACCAAAAAAGGTAAAGCCGGTGAAATGCGCGTGAATTACCACGGTTATTATGGTACTTCTGCTCCTGCCAAGAAACTGGATCTTCTCAATGCTACTCAGTATGCTACTTTAAGAAATGAGTCTGCCGTAAATGCTGGAAACAGCCCGGTATTTTCCGATCCATCAAGTTATGGAGAAGGAACTGACTGGCAGGACTTAATTTTCAATAATGACGCCCGACGTCAAAATCATGAAGTTAGCGTAAGCGGAGGAAATGAAGTTTCCACTTTCTATGCTTCATTTGGCTACTTGCAGCAAGACGGAATCGTGGCTACAGATATCTCCAACTACAAGCGTACCAACATCCGCCTAAACTCCGAGCATAAGCTGGCTAAGTGGTTAACCATCGGACAGAATCTGGGATATGCTCATGATAAGTCTACAGGATTAGGAAATACCAACTCAGAATTTGGAGGACCATTGAGCTCCGCAATCAACTTAGATCCAATCACACAAGCCGTTATTACTGATCCAGTATTAGCGTCTCAGCCTCCCTATACCTCTTCTAATATCGTAAGAGATCCTAATGGAAACCCGTATGGTATCTCTACAATTGTAGGACAGGAAATGGTCAATCCGTTAGCTTATACGCAAACTAGATTGGGTAATTACGGTTGGTCAGACAATATTGTAGGTAATGTGTATGCAATAGCAGAACCAATTGAAGGACTTAAGTTCCGTTCTACTTTGGGAGCGAAATTATCCTACTGGGGTAGCGAATCCTTCACTCCACTATTTTATCTAAACGGTTCAAATGTTTCCAACCAGACTTCTTTCTCCAGAAATCAAAGTAGAGGATTTGACTGGAACTTGGAGAATACGGTTTCATACACCAAGAGCATTGATGCGCACACGTTCACTGTACTATTAGGCCAAGGTGCATATCTTGACAACAATAGCAGATCACTTGGCGTCACCTATTTCAACGTTCCAGCAGATAACTTCGATGACGCTTCACTAAACTACAATGTACCTAGCGACCAGCGTGTTGCATCAGGATCTGAAGGTTCTGGACACTCTGTCACATCTTTGTTTGCAAGGGTAAATTACAACTATAACGAAAAGTACCTTTTCGAAGCATTAGTTCGACGTGATGGTTCTTCCAGATTTGGAGAAAACAATAGATATGGTGTTTTCCCATCATTTTCAGCAGGTTGGGTAGTATCTCAAGAGGATTTCTGGCCAAGTAATAACGTGATAGATTTCTTGAAAGTCCGCGGTGGATACGGTGTAGTGGGTAATGATAACATCGGTGATTTTGCATTCTTGTCTACGATCGGTGGAGGCAGAAACTATGCGATCGGAACCAGCGGAAGCTACCTGATCGGTTATAGCCCGAATGCTCCTTCAAACCCCGATCTAAAATGGGAACAGACAAGCCAGGCTAACCTTGGTTTCGAAGCTACCTTGTTTCAGGATTTTAACGTGACTTTTGACATGTACAAAAAAGTTACGACTGGCATCCTTCAAAACCCGCGAATTCCTTCTTATGTGGGAGCGATTTCAAACCCTGCAGCGAACGTTGCTGACTTGATGAACAAGGGTGTTGAATTGGAACTGGGTTACAGAAAGCAACTAGGAAACCTTAATCTGGGTGTAAGCGGAAACGTTTCTTACCTACACAATGAAGTAACAGATCTTGGGAAAAACATTGATTATATCTCAGGAGGACAGAGTTTCCAGGCAAGCACCTACCCTATCACCAGAACAGGCATAGGTCAAGCTGCAAATTCATTCTTCGGCTTCCAACAGTTGGGCATATTCCAAACTACTGAAGAAGTTGCAAACTACGTGGATGCAAACGGAAATCAGATATTGCCAAATGCCAAGCCAGGTGATTTCATCTGGGCGGATCTGGATGAAGATGGACAGATCACTGAAAATGACAGAACTTTTATCGGAAACCCTACTCCTACTTGGTCTTACGGATTTACCCTGAATCTAGCTTACAAGGCATTTGACATGGTATTGTTTGGCCAAGGTGTGGCAGGAAATGAAGTATTTCAAGGCCTGAGAAGATTGGATATTGGAACTGCCAACTGGCAAACCGAAGCCTTGGGCAGATGGACCGAAGCTGGTGACAACAATTCATACCCTAGACTAGTGGATGGAGATCCAAACAAAAACTTCAGTAACCCTTCTGATTTTTACTTAGAAGATGGTTCTTACTTTCGTATCAAAACCCTTCAGTTTGGCTACACACTTCCTAATGCTATCGCAAGCAAAGTAGGAATGAAAAAAGCACGAGTTTACGTGATGAGCGAAAACTTGCTGACGTTCACCAAATACACAGGTTACGATCCTGAAATCGGTGGTGGAGTAATGAGTATTGACCGGGGAATCTATCCTCAGGCTCGCTCATTTATGGTCGGTGTAAACGTAGGTTTCTAATCAATAATGAATCGAATCATGTTAAATCATAAAAAATATCTTGCTGCCATCGCTTTGGCAACACTTACTTTGAGCTCCTGCTCCGATGACTTTTTGGAAATCAAACCAAGAGGTACAGATCTGGAAGCTAATTATTATCAAAATCAAGAAGAGGCATTTAACGGACTGGTTGCCATCTATGATGTGGTGGGAATGCAAAGCGGCGGTTATGTCACCAAATTGACAGCCCTGAATTCTGCTTCGGATGACCACTTCGCAGGTGGTGGTGGACCAAATGACGTGACTTCCATCCAGGTATGGTCAAATTACACCTTGGATCCTGCCACTGGCCCACAGGGTGACCTTTGGAGCAAAGGTTTCTCGGGAGTTTTCCGCGCAAATGTCCTTTTGCAAAAACTCCCTGAAGTACCTATGGATGAGACGCTAAAAGCACGCTACGCAGCTGAAGCTACTTTTCTCAGGGCCTATTTCTATTTTGATTTAGTTCGTTTGTTTGAAAATGTACCGCTTTTCACTGAGCCAGTTGCTACTTCTGAGATGTACAACGTACTCCAGGCAGACCCTGCAGACGTATATGCTCAAATCGAAGCAGATATCCTGGAAGCACTTCCGAATCTTCCAGCTTCATTGAATCTGGAAACAGAAGCAGGCAGAATCACTGAAGGTGCTGCTAGAGCGATCTTAGGCAAAGTGTATTTGCAACAGGAAAAATTCGCATTGGCTGCAGAGCAATTTGAAATGGTAAACGGAACTCCAGGTGGAACAAGCCAATATGGTTACAAGCTGTTGGATAACTATGCAGATCTATTTGTAGTGGATAACAAATTCAATTCAGAATCCATATTTGAGGTAGCATTTACCAACACCTCCAATGGTGACTGGGGTTGCGTAGGTTGCACTGAAGGTAATCTTCTCAATATCATGGTGGGTCCTCGTGGATACAATCCTATTGCTGAAAATGCTCCCGATTATGTTTCTGGCTGGAGTTTTTTGACGGTGACAAACGATCTATATAATGCTATGGAAAATGACCCACGTAAATCTTCTACTATTGCAAATTTGGATAGCTTGGAAAAAGCAGGTGCTGTGACTTACGAAAAAGGATACAATAACACTGGATATTTCTTGGAGAAATTTGCCGGTCGCCAGAAAGACAGATCGACCGGAGGCGGTGTGATGGAACTTAACTTCCGTCAGAATGTCTATGAATTAAGACTCGCTGACTCCTATCTCCTGGAAGCTGAAGCATTGGTAAGAGGTGGTGGGAATACCAGCCGTGCTCAAGCCCTATTGGACGCTGTAAGAGCACGTGTTGGCTTGGCATCTATCCCTGTTTCTATCGATTCTATCTTGGAAGAAAGAAGATTGGAATTGGCAGGTGAAGGTCATCGATGGTTTGACTTGATCAGAAATGGAAGAGCTGCTGAAGCTTTGGCTAGCAAAGGTTTCGTAGCTGGCAAAAATGAGATATTGCCTATACCACTTTTGGAATTGGACAATACACTAATGGAGCAAAACCAGGAATACGGCGGCACTAAGTAAGTAGCCAACATTCATACCTTAAAAAACCTATTCTCGTGAGGAGAATAGGTTTTTTTCTGACCAACTTAATATACCGGCACTTTTAAGAGAATAATCCTCACAACACATCTTCAATTTCTTATTAAAAATGAATTAGTTGTCTCTCAGCACAGAATCTTTGGTGGCGTATTACTGATCAGGTAACAATAGATCAGTAATACTTTTTTCAATCCCTAGGTTAATGCAAAAAGTAATAGACCATCAATGAGATTGCTGTAGTTATCTAAGAACCCAAATGATACAGGATAAGGTAATTAAGCTACCTAACTCATAAATTCTCAATCAGCACTGAATTTCCTGAAGGTTAACCAAGAGATTATATTTTAATCAGCGAGTGATCATTAACCTACAAGCACGGTCTTTTGATATCCGTTTTTCAAATAATTATTCTATGCCAATAATCTGAATACCTGTTTCAAATCGTATGTAGTTGTGTCACTCAAAAAAAATTATTTAATCCTTAAGAGATTGTAACCTAGGAAGCCTTTGGACAAACCGTAAATAAATTCCCCGAATTGAGACTTCCTGTATAGCCAAATAGCAATTATTCAACCCGCTCAAATAAATTAAGTACTGATTTACAATCACTTAACTTAAATTTAATTAGAATAAAAAGCAGGCCTAAAGTTTGAATACTAACTCGTTGCAGATCTAAAAAATAAGTCTTTAGCTCACAGAATTATTAATATTTTAAAAAATCAAAAACCTTTAAAATAAATTATTTAGCAAACCCTATTCAAATCTAACGTAAAAAAGGATGTTGATTTTTTCAATATTCCATTATGAAGAGTAAAAGCTTAATCACCCAATTTTGCAATTGCTCGCAAATTTTAAAAAATGAAATACCCTCAAGATTTTCAACTATCCTATCCCAAATTGGGCGCTGGAGTGGACTCTATTGACAGTTACGAACAATTGATTTCCATTTTATCTGATTTAGAAAAGTTCGAATTAGAATTTTCGCTGGACAATTCATTGCCTTTGATTGAAGGAGATTTGAACAATGTTCTGAAAATTTTAAAAAAATTCATTTCGGAAACAATCTCACAATTCAAGAGTAAACGAGGTACGGTTTTCGTAGTTTTTAGGAAAGATTGTGACACCTCATTCATCTCCTATCTAGTAGAGAACCAATTCTTTGGTGACAATGGAAATGATGAATCTAATCTCGTTGATACAATCACTAAATTTCATTATGCCATTTGTATAGAACCACTTATGGACAATGAAAGCATTAAAATTGTATCACTTAAAATTCAAAAAGGTGGATTGATTGAAAATGGTTCTATAAAGAATCTTTTAAACTAGGACTCAAGTTCTTATTTGAATGCTTTTCCAACGAATTGATTCTTAGCATTTTCGAAAACAAAAAAAGGTCTGCTAATACTAGCTGAACTTTTTGGTATTAAAACACTTTTATTTACAACTACCCAATAAGTTCTTTTACTTAACCAGCCTATAAATCTTCCTTATCAATATTCAATTATTTTAAACTCAGTCCTTCTGTTTTCTTGATGCTGCTCATCTGTACATGTTACATTGTCACTACAAGAATTAAGGAGTTTTTCCTCGCCAAATCCAATAGCTGTAAGCCTGCTCGAATCAATTCCTGATTCTATCAAGTAAGCTATAGCAGCCTTAGCTCTATTGTCTGATAGCTTAAGATTATAAGCGTTTGTTCCTCGAGAATCTGTGTGCGAATACAATTCAATCTTTATCGTTGGGTTGTCTTTTAGAATTTTTATCAGCTTGTTCAGCTCTGGCTTCGCATCCTCACGGATATCCCATTTGTCAAAATCGTAATAAATATTTTCAAGTGTATATGTCTTCCCAACTTGAATTTGCTCTAGATAGATATTTCTTACGAGGGCGGAATCTTGGATTTCAGCAGCCTCCGGAATCATCACATCTCCTGTGCTTCCACTAAGATAGCCTGTCTTTTTCCCTTCCAAATGAACTGTCTGATCGAACTTGACTTTAAACCTAAAGGATCCATCTTCTTCAGACACATAAGTATTCTCTAGATGATCTTGCTCATTATAAAGTGAGACCACAGCATCGGGGAGATTCATCCCGCTTTCTTTATCTATCACATGCCCTTTGATTACTAAATCCTTTTTCACAATCAAATCAGCGAAATAAAGATCATCCAAGCCTCTTCCTCCTGACCTATCCGATGAAAAAACAGCCTTATTATCATTCCCTAGCACCAGCGATAATCCAAAATCATCCCGGTTTGAATTGATCGGACTTCCTAGATTCTCGGGCTCAGCGTAATCACCATTTACAAAGGAAGCTTTAAAAACATCTAATCCACCGAGGCCTGCATGTCCAGAGCTAGAAAAGTATAACACTCCATTCTGATCAACAAAAGGGGTTCTCTCATCTCCATTGGTATTGATTACAGAACCAAGGTTCACTGGCCTGAGCCATACTCCATTATCCCACTCAGTGTAATACAAATCAGCTTTTCCTCTGCCTCCAGGCATATCAGAGGAAAAATACAATCTGGACTGAGACGGATCATAAAAAGGATCAGAGACAGAATACGAGAAAGGATCATTAAATGAAAACGGAGTAAAGGAATCCAAAGTCACATCTCCCGTATCCAGGGCGAAATATAACTCAGGAAATAAGGTGTAGTTCCTAGCAGTTCCAGAATCAGATTTTTTGAATTTTTGTGCTTGGGTTAAGGTCAGAAATAAATTTTCTCCTACCTCATACATAGGCCCCACATGCAAATCACTTTCAAGGTTCTCGGTCTGCTTTGGATCTCCTAGAGCTGAATTTTCCTCATCATCCCAGTCCAATTCATACATTTTCAAAAAGCCATTTCCAGTCCAACCATACACATCGCTTTTCAACGCATTATTTGGATCAACTCTGGTTTTCTTTGAAATTAATCTATCAGAAGTAAAATGAAGTACTGAGTTTTCAGTAATCATAGGGCCAAACTCTGAAAAGGGTGAATTGGCATTAGAAATTGGCACAATTGCAGCCTCTGAGGACCTATTCAGGAAGGATTTTCCTCCTTCTGCAGTTTTCCAAATCAACTCCAAGTCTGACCTACTTTTAGATGGGTCAAGTTTCGCCAGTACATCTGCAGCTTCAGTATACTTGGAATTTGCAATTAATGACTCTGCATAAGGCTTTAAATCCTCTGTTTCAAGTTCATCATCCCTATCAAGTCTAGTGTACCACTCTTCAGCTTGTTCGAAATCTCTAGTTTTAAAATAAGCCTGAGCCAACCCCCGGGCTGTCTCAGGCAAGGGTGATCTATTCCAACTTTCCAAATATTTATCAATCCCCACGGAATAGTTTAGATTTTCTGCCTGCTTTTTACCCTCCAGGTAACTTTTATAGGCAGCTGGTTTACAACTCACAAAACATAAAATCAGGAAACCGAATATGTAAATGACTTTGCTCATCGGAATAAGGTTAGTTAAAAGAATCTTGGAGAAACCAAGCGAACGCGCTTTGGAGGAAATAAGAAGGCTATAGAGATGTCATGAGTAGAAAAGCTACCTACCGAAAATCCAGTAATCGTATGGTCATATGCATATCCTAATCTTAGGCTTTCTCTGATTTGCACTTGCACCATGCCTATCACTGCAGTGGACTTTTGCAATCCATCCTGAATTTCCCTGCCGGGCATATCAATCCCGAACCTATAGCCAGCACCCAGCCATACCGTATCATTTATAATCAACGCAGCATTGGCATCTAGCCGAGCAGGTGCCTTAAAATCATCCATATACATGATGGAAGGCACTAATGATAAGTTGTAATTTATATCAAAATGATAACCTCCAGTCAGGTAAAGGTGTGGCTTTGGCTCAACCATCACATCACCTTTGTCAAAATCCACAACTGAAGAAAGCATCTGGTCGGCAGCAACCCCAATATAATATGACTCGTCATAGAGGAATAAGCCAAGTTTTAAGTCTGGATACGTAATTCTATCCTTGCTCAATGGAATGGAAGGATCATTATCCATATCAGGATTCAACATAGATCCATCTAGCTGGGAATTGACTACACCAGCTCCTACTCCAAAACTCAGAAACTTAGTATCACTCAGCCTCAGATGGTAAGCCAAATTACCATATGCTGATACTGTCCTTTGAGCGCCCAACTTATCAGTGAGGAATTGCCCGCCAACTCCTAATTGAGATTCTGCGAGGTAAGTATCCCCAGCGACGGCAAAGGTTTCCGGACTTCCCGTGACACCTGTCCATTGCTTTCTATAATAAGATTGCAGATACAATTGCTGTTTGTAACCTGCATAAGCAGGATTAATAAAAACAGGATTAAAAATGTATTGGCTGTACTGAGGCACCTGCTGCCCAAAGCTATGGCTAAGGGACAGAAGAATGCATCCAGCGATCAGAGTAATTATCTTAAATAGTTTCATCTTGCTTACTTAATTATAGTTACGTAACCTGTCATTGTATGACTTACACCCTGACTATCTGTTAATTGGAATTGGTAGAAGTAGGTACCACCATTCAGGTTATCTCCGTCCCAATCATTTTGATAGTTGTCCATTCTGTAAACTTCTACACCCCAACGGTTGACTATCAGAAGTTCATTTTGCTGGAAGAACTCCTGCAGACCTTTGATCACCCAAGCGTCATTGATTCCATCACCGTTAGGCGTAAAGACATTTGGAATCTCAAATTCTATCTGCTCATGGGATACAGTATCTGTGTTATCTGTTGGCTCCAATTCTTCATCTGCAGAAACAGCTGTTGCTGTATTTGAAACCGTTCCTTCAGCAATCGCTTTTACACGGATTGTAATTGTTTCCACCGCCTGAGGATTGATGGATAACATACTCCATGTCAGTGTTCTATTTTCCAGGTTGAAGGAAACTGTACCAGATGAAACATCAGCTCCTATGTATTCTACAGAAGGTGATAATACGTCAGTTACAACTACCTCCTTCCCTATATTGGCAGAGTTATTAGTCAGCGTGATCTTGTATTCAAATATTGAGTTGAGCTGGATCAGACTTCCTGAAACCTCTTTGTCCAGAACCAGATCTACCTGGTTAGTAAGTTCCAAAGCTTCAGTTCCAAATGATACATCAGGGAAGTTTCTGCCTGATATAAACACCCAATTACTAATTGGCCCTTTATCTTCCATCGTCATCAACTTTATTTTGACTTCAATTGAAGCTCCAGCATCAAGTGAATCCATCATCCAAACCACAGCATTATCAGAAATCTCACCTGCTGGACTAACCTCCATTGCCATGGTACCTGCTGGTAGAGAATCCACAACCAATAGATCATAAGCCATTACATCTCCAGTATTCTCAATTAGAATCGTATAATCGATCATTTGCCCCACTATAACAGTTTTCACGTCAGTCCACTTTATGACTGATATCGATGTCTCTTCTTCCTCAGGTTCTTCATCTTCTTCCTCAATAACTAAGACACCGTCACCTAGATCAGATTCAACAGGATCTTCCAAGGAAGTTTCAGAATCTACCACAGCGATGTTATATATTACCTCGTTCGTGATTGCTTCGTCATTTACTGTGGTAGTTAGTAGCAGTTCTAGACTTTCTCCAGAACCCAAGGATGGAATCATCCATGTTACGGTGTCATCTATTAATTCACCTTCCATGTTCGCACTATTGAAAGTCAATCCTTGTGGTAAATCATCAACTACAGTAAGCTGCTCTTGAGAAATATCTGAGGTATTGGTTACTGTTATAGTATAGATTACCTCATCACCGACATAAGCCTCAAACACATTTGGAGTTTTCACAATGGTAAAGGTTTGTGGATCGCTTACTTCTATAACTTCAGGATCAGAAGGGATTGGATTATCAGGATCATCTTCTGGAACGGCATAAGCTGTATTTGCTACTTCGCTATCAATCGTAGCGTCTGCACTGAGTGCGACATTGAGTTCCAAAGAAATCGATGCTCCTCCAGCCAATTCAGGGATGGCCCATGTCACAATCTGCCCATTTGCAGTACCACCTTGAGTTGCACTAACAAAACTTAGAACATTGTCCAAAGTATCCCTGATAACCAAATCAGAAAGGCTGTTTTGACCTGAATTCGAAACTGTGATCGTGTAAGTAAACTCCTCACCAGGAACTACTTTGTCCTTGGAAGCTACTTTCGAGATAGATACATTTTCATCTCTAATTACTCGCACTACTGCTGGCTGAGAAGGCTGTGGACTTTCTCTCAAATTTCTAAGCCAGAATATTGCTACATTTTCGATTTCAGTACCAGCAGGCAGACTCTCATCGATTTCCACATTGAGGGTTAGCTCCATCATTGCGCCAGCGGCCAAAGGTGGCATCATCCACATCACCTCACCATTTTCAACATAGCCATCATTACTAGCACTATTGAAATTAAGTCCTTCATGCAACATGTCTGTAACCATGTACATAGGCGAAATACTTTCTCCAGTATTCGTGATAGTGATAGTATAAGTGATATCAGTTCCCGCTAGCGCTGTATTCTGATTTGCCACTTTTTCTATTACTAAATTGAAATTACTTCTTACTCTAACTACTTCAGGATCTGATTCAATCGGAGATTCAGGAACATCTGGGCTACTAACTACAGCAACATTAGATATCAATGTTTCGGCATTCACATTTGCGTCAACACTTACTACTAATTCTAATTCAACAGTTTCCCCTTTATCAAGAGTCGGTATGTTCCAAGTGATTACTCCATTCTCATTTATTCCACTGTTAGATGCAGAAATAAAGATTAGGCCATCAGCTAAAGTATCTTTCACCTCTACTTCACTTACTTGACTATCACCAGTATTGGAGACTGCAATTGTATATACTATTTCTTCTCCTGGAAGAACTGATTCGACGTCAGCATTTTTAATAATCACTAAACTTCCATTATTCTCTACTGTCACCACTTCAGGATCAGATTCTTTAGGAGAATCAGGATCATCAGGACTTGAAACAATTGCCACGTTGGAGATTTGGGTACCGGTAGCCACATCTGCATTTACCATTACAGTAACCATCAGATCGATGCTTGCTCCTGCAGCCAAGGTTGGAACAGTCCAGCTTATAGTGCCAGCGTTATTCACTCCGCTGTTGTCAGCTGAGATAAAGCTCAGACCAGAAGGCAATGCATCTGTGATTGTCAGATCAGCCGCATCACTTTGACCGGAATTCATTATAGAAATAGTATAGCTGAATTCACCTCCAGCAAGAACAGTCGACGTACTTGCAGTTTTGGTGATTTCCAGATCGACATCTTTCTCTACCGTCACCACTTCAGGATCAGATTCTTTAGGAGAATCAGGATCATCAGGACTTGAAACAATTGCCACGTTGGAAATTTGGGTTCCAGAAGCCACATCTGCATTTACCATTACAGTAAGCATCAGATCGATGCTCGCTCCAGCTGTTAAAGTTGGAACAGTCCAGCTGATCGTTCCTGCATTGTTTACTCCGCCATTGTCAGCTGAGATAAAGCTCAAACCTGCAGGTAATGCATCAGTGATTGTCAGATCAGTCGCATCACTTTGGCCAGTATTCGTTACAGAGATCGTGTAGCTGAATTCACCTCCAGCAAGAACTGTGGAAGCACTGGCAGTTTTGGTGATTTCCAAGTCTACATCTTTCTCTACAGTCACCACTTCAGGATCAGATTCTTTCGGAGAATCAGGATCGTCTGGGCTGGAGACAATTGCCACGTTGGAGATTTGGGTTCCGGCGGCCACATCAGCATTTACCATTACAGTAAGGTTCAGGTCGATGCTTGCTCCAGCTGCTAAGGTTGGAACAGTCCAGCTAATCGTTCCAGCGTTATTTACTCCGCCATTGTCCGCAGAGATAAAGCTCAGACCTGCAGGCAATGCATCTGTGATCGTCAGATCAGTCGCATCACTTTGACCGGTATTTGCCACTGAAATTGTGTAGCTGAATTCACCTCCAGCGAGAACGGTTGAAGCACTTGCAGTTTTGGTGATTTCCAGATCAACATCTTTCTCTACAGTCACCACTTCAGGATCAGATTCTTTAGGAGAATCAGGATCACCAGGGCTGGAGACAATTGCCACGTTGGAAATTTGGGTTCCAGTAGCCACATCTGCATTTACCATTACAGTCAGAGTCAGGTCGATGCTTGCTCCAGCAGCCAAGGTTGGAACAGTCCAGCTGATTGTTCCTGCATTATTAACTCCACCATTATCCGCAGAGATAAAGCTCAGACCAACAGGTAATGCATCTGTCACCACCGAAGAGCTTACTTGGGTATCTCCAGTATTAGATAAGGTGATTGTATAAACTATATTTCCACCTGGAAGAACTGATTCGACGTCAGCATTTTTAATAATCACTAAACTTCCATTATTCTCTACTGTCACCACTTCAGGATCAGATTCTTTCGGAGAATCAGGATCATCAGGACTGGAAACAATTGCCACGTTGGAGATTTGGGTTCCAGCGGCAACATCTGCATTTACCATTACAGTAATGGTCAGATCTATGCTCGCTCCTGCAGCCAAGGTTGGAATTGTCCAGCTGATCGTTCCTGCATTATTAACTCCGCCATTGTCAGCTGAGATAAAGCTCAGACCAACAGGCAATGCATCTGTGATCGTCAGATCAGTCGCATCACTTTGACCGGTATTTGTCACTGATATTGTGTAACTGAATTCACCTCCAGCAAGAACAGTCGAAGCACTTGCAGTTTTGGTGATTTCCAGATCTACATCTTTCTCTATAGTCACCACTTCAGGATCAGATTCTTTGGGAGAATCCGGATCATCAGGGCTCGATACTATCGCCACGTTGGAGATTTGAGTTCCAGCGGCCACATCTGCATTTACCATTACAGTTAGCATCAGATCGATGCTCGCTCCAGCAGCCAAGGTTGGAATTGTCCAGCTTATAGTGCCAGCGTTATTTACTCCGCCATTATCCGCAGAGATAAAGCTCAAACCTGCAGGTAATGCATCAGTGATTGTCAGATCAGTCGCATCACTTAGGCCGGTATTTGTCACAGAAATAGTGTAGCTGAATTCACCTCCAGCAAGAACTGTGGAAGCGCTTGCAGTTTTGGTGATTTCCAAGTCTACATCTTTCTCTACTATCACCACTTCAGGATCAGATTCTTTTGGAGAATCAGGATCATCAGGACTTGAGACAATTGCCACGTTGGAGATTTGGGTTCCGGTAGCCACATCTGCATCTACCATTACAGTAAGGGTCAGATCGATGCTCGCTCCTGCAGCCAAGGTTGGAACAGTCCAGCTGATAGTGCCAGCGTTATTTACTCCGCCATTGTCAGCTGAGATAAAGCTCAGACCAACAGGCAATGCATCGGTGATTGTCAGATCAGTCGCATCACTTTGACCGGCATTCATTACAGAAATCGTGTAGCTGAATTCACCTCCCGCAAGAACTGTGGAAGCGCTTGCAGTTTTGGTGATTTCCAGATCAACATCTTTCTCTACTGTCACCACTTCAGGATCAGATTCTTTTGGAGAATCCGGATCATCAGGGCTCGATACTATCGCTACGTTGGAGATTTGAGTTCCAGCGGCCACATCTGCATTTACCATTACAGTTAGCATCAGATCGATGCTCGCTCCAGCTGCCAAAGTTGGAATTGTCCAGCTGATAGTGCCAGCGTTATTTACTCCGCCGTTGTCCGCAGAGATAAAGCTCAGACCAACAGGCAATGCATCGGTGATTGTCAGATCAGTAGCATCACTTTGACCGGTATTTGCCACTGAAATTGTGTAGCTGAATTCTCCTCCAGCGAGAACGGTTGAAGCACTTGCAGTTTTGGTGATAGCCAAGTCCACATCTTTTGCCACTGTTACCACTTCAGGATCAGATTCTTTTGGAGAATCAGGATCGTCTGGACTTGAAACTATTGCCACGTTGGAAATTTGCGTTCCGGAAGCAAGATTTGATGCAGTGGATACCCACAAAGTAATATCAACTATCGAATTTGCAGCAATCGTAGGAATGGTCCAAGTAACTACCCCTGCTTCAAATTGACCAGAATTACTGGAAGCAACATACATTAATCTCGCATCCAATTCATCTGTTATAGTTACATCAGTTATTTCTGTATTATTAGTGTTAGTAATTGAGATAGTGTAGGTGAATGTATCTCCTGCATAAACTATCTCATTCTCTGCAAATTTCTGTATAGTTAATCCATCACCAGTATTACAATCTGTTAAGAAGACCATTACAGGTGTTCTCAATACACTTTCACAATTGGTAGTTGGATCAGTTTGCGAAGCAAAATAAGTTGCCCCATCTGCCAAAGGAATGGTTGGATCCAATGGAGAAATACTGTTTTCCGTGGCGTACCATAGTATTCCTTCACCTTCAATTTCAATCGAGCTCAATGTAGCATTATCAGTAGTACAGAAGCTTTGATTTGGATTGTTGGTAATAGGTGCCTCTGTGATATTCACAGTCACCGTAACTTCCGCTGCATCACCTGGAGCATTCTCGCAAACGCCATCACCTAAAACGGTTACATAATAAGTCGTTGTTGTCGCAGGGCTGACAGTCAGATCCGTGATCTCAGTGGTCAGATCCTGACTGGTGTAGAATCTGAATATTGGATTGGTCACCGTGCTGCTGGTAGCAGATAGCGTGAAGCTATCGCCCTCACAGATCGTGTCGCCCATTGCCTGAATATCCGTGGCTGTTGCACTTGGATTGACAGTCACCGTAACTTCCGCTGCATCACCTGGAGCGTTTTCACAGACTCCATCACCTGAAACGGTTACATAATAGGTCGTTGTTGTCGCAGGGCTGACAGTCAGATCCGTGATCTCAGTGGTCAGATCCTGACTGGTGTAGAATCTGAATA
>NZ_CAXBBX010000026.1:0-39628 GCF_963974365.1 uncultured Algoriphagus sp.
CTCAGCTGGTAGAGCAATACACTTTTAATGTATGGGTCCTGGGTTCGAGCCCCAGAGGGATCACTTGATGAATTCAAGGTTACTTGAATAAACCACAACTTTAACTTACAAGGAGTTAAAAAGAAAGTTTCGGGGTGTAGCGTAGCCCGGTATCGCGCCTCGTTTGGGACGAGGAGGTCGTAGGTTCGAATCCTGCCACCCCGACTTTATTTAATGTTAGTTTTGGAGTAACTTTACTCTTCACTAATTATCCGGTCCTGTAGCTCAACCGGATAGAGCAACTGCCTTCTAAGCAGTAGGTTTCAGGTTCGAGTCCTGACAGGATCACTACTCAAAAGCGGAATAACGTTCCGCTTTTTATTTTATTAAGATTACCGATTCCTTAGCTCAGCTGGTAGAGCAATACACTTTTAATGTATGGGTCCTGGGTTCGAGCCCCAGAGGGATCACTTTCAAAAAATCTAGCCTGAGGCTAGATTTTTTTTTGTTTATATAAGTTGGGCGAGAAGCCTGTCCCGATGAAGTCGGAGCGAAGCGAGACAATTTCGGGAAGCCCCAGATCACAAGAAAGCAATCCATTTGGGCTGCTTTTCTTATTTTTAGACTACAGTTTTATCTTAAGGCATAGCTCCACGCTCTTTTTTTTAAGAATGCAAACAATTCAGCCACTTACTTGTTTGACAAACAGGCAATTAGTATTATACCCTACAGATCCTACATTAATATTGTAAGTTTTTTCACCATCATTCATCAATTATAATAGCTTGGATACTACCTCGCATTTTATATCTGGTGTTCTAGGTATGTTCCATTAAAACTTAAGCCATTTCAAATACCTAAGTAGTAAATTATCCCGTTTGACTACCTAGTTTTCCTGCTACTGGCTGCAAATTATTTTGTAGCTTATCTATTAAAGACCAATTTAACCTAAACATGTATGAACAATAACCCTGAGCAATTGTATGCTTTTCTGCGATCCATGGGGGACTTTGTGTGGGAAGCTGATATAGATATGCAGCAAATAAATTTCAGTAGAAATGAAGGGACACACATTTTAGGCTTTTCACTGGAAAAATGGAAAGAAATTCCAGGTTTTTGGGAGAGCCGCATCCATCCCGATGATCGTGGAGTGGTCTCTCAATACCGTAACTTAAGAAACAACCCAGGCATCATTCATTCATTTGAGTATCGTATGATCAGTGAAGAAGGGAATATTAAGTGGGTAAAGGATTCTGTCGCCTTGACACATGAGGAAGGCAGACTCCCTTTTCTTAGTGGTATGATGAAGGAGACCACTAATTATCAAAGACTAATTGCCATGGAAGAGTTGGAAAAAAATGTTTTTCGACTTTACATAGATAATTCCCTTAATGAGCTTCTTCTTAGTTACCTGGAAGGATTAGAAACACTGTTTCCACAGATGCATTGTTCTATAATGAAAATTAAAAATGGGCACTTATACGATGGTATTGCCCCTTCTTTGCCTGAGAACTACATGACGGCAATTGAGAATCAACTGATCGGTGAGAATGTTGGGTCATGTGGTTCAGCAGCAGCTTTAAAAAAGCAGGTAATTGTTTCCGATATTTCCACAGATCCTAAGTGGGCTGATTACAGGGAGGCAGCTTTAATTCACGGATTAAAATCCTGCTGGTCAAACCCGGTGATCAGTACTGAAGGCGAGGTCATGGCTACCCTAGCAATGTACTATCATGAGCCTAAAACGCCCACCGTCGACGAACTCCAAGTGATGGAACGCGTGACAGCCTTGTTGCAGATCATTTTAGAGAATAGACAAAAATCAGAAATTATTAGAGAATCCAATTTGCTCATGCTTCAAAGTCAGGAGTTGGCACATTTTGGTAACTGGAATTGGGATATTGAACACAATATTGTGACCTGGTCACCAGCCCTGTACTCCATCTACGGATTGAACAGACATGAATTCAAAGCCACCTTTGAGGGATACCTTGAATTACTCCACCCTGATGATCGTCCCATGGTTCGTGGGATAATTGAGCATGTATTGAAAACCGGAGAAGATAGCGAATTTGAAGAAAGGATAATCCGCCCAAATGGAGAAGAAAGATATCTCCGTTCCTGGGCAAAGCAAAAATTGGATCAGAATGGTAAAGTAATTGGTTTGATTGGGGCTTGTTTAGACAACACGGAAAAGGTCAACAGTATGATGTCTATCAAGCAACAAAACAAAAAATTTAGAGACATAGCATGGTTACAATCTCATGTTATCCGTGCCCCTCTGGCCCGTATCATGGGGCTTGTAAACTTGATCAAAAACACCCCAACTGATGAATTGAAGCAAGGTGAATTACTGGATTTCTTATTAGATTCCGCAAACGAGTTGGATGATCAAATCAGGGTCATTTCACAAAAGGCTGAGATTAGGGATACTGATGAGGAATGAAAGGCTCTGGTGCAAAAGTTTCACTGAGCTAAAATTTATTGTTCGCCTACTAAAATGAGCAGACACTTATATAAAAGTTGTTATCAAATCCACTTTAAGAATAGCAAGGTTTAATCATAAAGAATCACAGTGACCTAAAAAATACAGACTTGGAGCAGTCTGCAGTTTTTTTTCAAGGCATATCACCCCATAAGAGACAATTGCATTCATCCAATAACGCTTGCGATTCCACCGAAATATGCTGATTGTTGAAGCATGAAAAACCTCCTGCTACTTTGTGGTATTGCATTACTATTGGCTTCCTGCGAAAAACCTGCGTCAGACGCACATTTCTATGATTCCGGAATCTCATCTGAGTTAGCCCAATTCCGAAAACTACAAGTATCAGACATTCATTACGACTTGACTTTTGAAATTCCTGCGGAAAAGTCGGCTTCAATTCCATCTAGTTTGTTATTGGAAGTTGAAATCTCTGATCTTTCACATCCATTGATTCTAGATTTCAACGAGGAATCTTCTCATCTGCTTTCTCTCGAGGTAAATGGAAAGAAAACAGAGATCGATCATAGGAACCAACACTTGGTTATCCCTAAGGAATCACTGATAAAAGGAAGCAATGCTATCGCCATAAAATTTATAGCAGGCGAGCTATCGCTCAATAGAAATGACGACTTCCTTTATACCCTATTAGTTCCAGACCGAGCCAGCACGCTTTTTCCGTGTTTTGATCAGCCAAATTTAAAAGCAAACTACTCGCTGACGATTACTGCTCCCAGAGATTGGAAAGTCCTGGCAGGAGCACCAGAAGTAGCTTCTGAGGAAAATGGTGAGTTTGTCACTCATCGCTTTTCCAAATCAGATTTGATGAGCACGTATCTGTTTTCCTTTGTGGCGGGCAAATTTGAAGAGGCAAGGTCAGATTCTGACTTTCCACAAACCATGCTTTACCGCGAAACCAATCCTGAAAAAATAGAAGCCAGCATTCCCGAACTCTTTACTTTACATCAAAAGGCAAAGGAATTCTTAGAAGAATATACCGCCTACCCTTTCCCATTTCAGAAGCTTGATTTTGCCACTATTCCCATTTTTCAATATGGCGGAATGGAGCATGTCGGAGCAATTCAATACCGGGAGTCCTCACTTTTCTTAGATGAAAATGCTACTGACTCGGAGCTATTGAGCCGGGCAAAGTTGATTGGCCATGAGACTGCTCACATGTGGTTTGGAGATTTGGTGACTATGGATTGGTTTGAGGATGTTTGGATGAAGGAAGTTTTTGCAAACTTCATGGCTGGCAAACTTGTCAATCCCACCTACCCTAATATCAATCACGAGCTTTCATTTCTTACCAACCATTATCCTTCTGCCTATGGAGAAGACCGTACGAAAGGAACAAACCCAATTAAGCAAAAATTAGCCAACCTGAAGGACGCTGGCTCACTTTATGGAAGCATTATCTATGAAAAGGCTCCGATCATGATGCGACAGCTGGAAACGGCAATGGGAGAAGCGGCCTTTCAAAAAGGCATTCAGAAATACATCAAAACCTTTGCTCATGGAAATGCCGATTGGAATGATCTAGTGGAAATTCTGGATGAAAACACAGAAATGGATCTTCAGCAATGGAGTGAAGTCTGGGTAAATCAATCCGGAAGACCTATCCTTTCTGATAAAATCGAGCTCGCAAATGATGGAACAATCAGCTCTTTTGTAATTACACAAAACGCAGAGGATGGTTCAGACAAAATCTGGCCTCAGCTTTTTGACATTACCTTTTTCTACCCTGAGGGAAGTAAAACCTTTTCGGTTTCTATGGTTGAAAAAACTCTGGATTTGAAAGAAGCTATAGGTGCAAAACAACCTTCAGCTATTCTTTACAACAGCAATGGTTTAGGTTATGGCGTTTTTCCTTTGGATCAAGCTTCTCTGTCAAACATCCCTTCGCTCGCGGATGAAGTGATGCGCGGACAATCCTACATCAACTTATTTGAGAACACACTTTCAGGGAACATCGAGCCAATGTTGGCTTTTGAGACTTTTCAAAAGGGAATTGAACTTGAAGAAAATGAAATACTTTCAAGATTGATTTCTGGAGAACTCAGCACTATTTTCTGGAAATACCTTAATGATGATCAGCGGGCACAAGTCCTTCCAGGTTTGGAAAGCCAACTTTGGAGTCAATTGCAAAAGGACCTTAGTACCAATCTAAAGAAAACTATCTTCTCACTTTATAGTGGAATTGCTTATTCACCAATTGGTCAGGATCGATTGTATTCAGTTTGGAAAAAAGAAGTTGAGATCAAAGACCTAAAACTCAACCCAGACAATTTCACCGGTTTGGCAATGACTTTAGCGCTGTATGGTCACCCAAAAGCAAATGAAATTTTAATTGAAGAACGATCCAGAATCAGCAATCCAGATAAACTTGACCGCTTTGACTTTCTTCTCCCAGCTTTATCACAAAATGAATCTGAAAGAGACACTTTCTTTGAATCATTTAAAGAAGCTGACAATCGGGAAAAAGAATCCTGGGTATTATCGGCTTGTAGCTATATTCACCATCCGCTGAATCAGAATTCAGCAATCAAGCACCTTCCGCTCGCTTTGGACTTATTGGAAGACATTCAGAAGACTGGAGACATCTTTTTCCCAAAGAGATGGATGTCGGTTACTGCTGGGCAATACACCTCGCCTGAGGCTGCTAAAATCGTCTCTGGGTTTTTAGATAAAAACCCAGACTACAACCCAATCCTGAAAAGCAAAATTTTGCAGGCCACGGATGATTTGATGCGTGCTCAAGAAATAAAGCAATAATTAGAAATCCAATGGATCAAGGTGCTTAAAATGTCCATTTTGTTTGATCTTCTCTTTGGCTTGCTCAGCCGCTTTTAGAGCGGGTATAATTCTCTTAAAGTGCTTAATTAGAAACTCTGTTCGTTCAGCTTCCGAAGGAAGTTTGATTAGCTCCAATTCTTCTTCCAGTTTGAGACCGATTTTATGAGAAAAAGAAAATGAATCTACGTCTGCAGGATTAAAGCTCACATCGTAATGCAGTAAATGAAGCATTTCCCTGAGATAAAAAATATACTCATGATGCAAAAAGTCCGGGACCCTGAGATCATCTTCCAGCCACTCGATAGCACCTGCGGCATATCCTTTATTAGGGGAAGGATTGTCAAAGGTTGCAATTTTAAAAACACGCTGGCCTATTGTTTTAATATCCATTCTACCGTCTTCATACCTGGTATGAATTTCATCCAACTTCACTTCAGTGCCATATCCGGAAAGCTGATCAATGAAAGTACAAACCCCAAAAGTCAAACCACCTTCCTCTACATCTTTGATCAACTCTTTGTATCGAGGCTCAAATATGTGAAGGTTCAGTTCTTCTCCTGGAAATACTACCAGTTTCAATGGAAAAAAAGGAAGGATCATAGAAGTGCTTTTTTAATACAACGTATATAGCCCCATTTTTTGTTTTCCTCGATAATGAAAAAAGCCGATCCTAAGATCGGCTTTCATGTATATTTTGAGAATTACTTGTTCTTATTTGCTAGCGATGAAGCTTACCAAGTCGATTACTTTGTTAGAGTAACCCCACTCGTTGTCATACCAAGAAACCACTTTCAAGAACGTATCAGAAAGCTGGATACCTGCGCCTGCATCGAAAATAGAAGTTCTAGGATCTCCAAGGAAATCGTTAGAAACCACATCGTCTTCAGTGTAACCAAGAACACCTTTCATAGTAGTCTCAGAAACTTCTTTCATTTTAGCACAAACCTCAGCGTAAGTAGCTGGCTTTTTCAATCTAACTGTCAAATCGACAACAGAAACATCCGGAGTAGGAACTCTGAATGCCATACCAGTCAATTTACCGTTAAGCTCAGGAATTACTTTACCTACCGCTTTAGCAGCTCCTGTAGATGAAGGGATGATGTTTTGACCAGCGCCACGTCCACCTCTCCAGTCCTTCGCAGAAGGTCCGTCAACAGTTTTCTGAGTAGCAGTAGTCGCGTGAACTGTAGTCATCAAACCTTCTTCGATTCCCCAGTTATCATTCAATACTTTGGCGATTGGAGCCAAGCAGTTTGTAGTACAAGAAGCATTAGATACGAATACCATGTCAGAAGTGTAAGAATCTTCGTTTACACCCATTACAAACATCGGCGTATCATCTTTAGATGGAGCAGACATTACTACTTTCTTTGCACCTGCATCGATGTGACCTTGAGCAGTTTCTTTAGTCAAGAAAATACCTGTTGATTCGATTACATAATCAGCTCCTACTTCACCCCACTTAAGGTTTGCTGGGCTTTTTTCGGAAGTAACACGAATGCTATTTCCATTCACTACCAATGCGCCGTCTTTTACCTCTACAGTACCTTTGAAGTTACCGTGAGTAGAGTCATACTTAAGCATATAAGCCATGTAGTCTACGTCGATCAAATCGTTGATCGCTACTACTTGGATATCTTCTCTTTCTTGTGCAACTCTGAACGCCAAACGTCCGATTCTTCCGAATCCGTTGATTCCAACTTTAATCTTGCTCATATTTATTTTGATTTGAGTATAGGTTTGATTCCTAAAATCCCTTTAGCGGGTATGCCACTTTTGGCTAAAAATCCCTGAGGGATGGCTAAGTTATTACATTTATTTGGCTAGCCCAAACTATCTGTTGAGGCTCGTCAAATCTTCTTGTATTCAATCGATTTCGAAGAAAAATAATTCCATAAAAATTTTGAAAAAATCAGTTTTACAATGCTTTTGCCTATTTTGAAGCCTTACTTAAGCAATTTTTAATGTTTGAAAAAGCAATTCTCGAAACTGCCGGCTACACCCGAGCAATTCATTCTATCTCCAGAAATTTTGGAAGTACTCAAATTGAAAGAGGTGCTGCTACGCTTTTTTTTGTAAACCAGGAAGGCTATGCACTCACCTGTAAGCATGTCGCTCAGTGGCTATCTCAAGCAGATCAAATCAACCAGAAGTATAACAACTATTTACAGCAAGGCAAAGATCTTAGCGGGGGACAACGTTCTGCTTTAGCCAAAAAACTAGGTTTAAAACCTGATGCTACTTCCGAGATGCGGGTAACCTTTGTAGACTGTGTGGATCAGATCAAAAACATGAGGTTTTTTATTCATCCAGAATACGACCTGGCTTTGATCAAGTTTGAAGGTTTTGAGAAAACGCTATTCACCAATGTTCCAAAATTCAAGAAAGATCATTCCGAAATCAATCCCGGCGCGATGTTGTGCAGACTTGGTTTTCCTTTTCCTGAGTTTTCAAACTATCAGCTAAACACCCAAAAGCAATCTCTTGAATGGACAAGCACTGGAGCGATGCGCTCTCCCCGATTCCCAATCGAAGGAATGCTCACTCGCTTTCTCGGAGATAAAAAAGGAAAAGTCTATGGAATGGAAATGAGTACGCCTGGCCTAAGAGGACAAAGTGGCGGTCCGCTATTTGATGCCAGCGGAAAAGTATGCGGGATGCAGAGCCGAACCAAGCATTTACACTTGGGTTTTGACATCGAGGAAAAAGCAATAATTGCCCACGGCAAAGCCAAAAAAGTAAATAATTACGCATTTATCCATTTAGGTGAATGCATTCATGTCTCCGTGATCAAGGAATTTATGCGAGCGAATAATGTGAGTTTTGAGGAAGAGTAGGCGATTTCGGATTTCGGAGTTTTGATTTCGGGTTTAAAAAAACCAAAGACTTAAATCTTACAATTTCATTATAACTAAAAAAAGCCATCCGATTTCTCAGATGGCTTCCTGTATTTTTAAAGTTCTCTTAAACCAAGGTTACTATCACTTCGTTCAGGGTTGCACTTGGTCTCATCGCCTGAGAAGCCAATGCTGCATCTGGTCTGAAGTATCCACCGATATTCAGCGGAGTACCTTGAGAGCTATTCAACTCATGCACGATCACTTGCTCATTTGCTTCCAAAGCTGTCGCAAGTGTAGTGAATTTGGCCTTCAACTCAGCATCTTTGTTTTGCGCAGCAAGTGCCTGCGCCCAGTATAGTGCCAAGTAGAAATGACTTCCTCGGTTATCTAGTTTACCGACTACTCTAGCTGGAGACTTATCGTTTTCCAACCATTTGCCAGTTGCCTGATCTAGCGTTTCTGCTAGTAACAAAGCTTTGTCATTATGGAATGTTTGTCCCAAATGCTCTAGGGAAACCGCCAGTGCAAGGAATTCACCAAGGGAATCCCAACGCAAATGACCTTCAGTCACAAATTGCTCTACGTGCTTAGGTGCAGATCCACCAGCTCCAGTTTCAAACAATCCTCCTCCATTCATCAATGGAACGATTGAAAGCATTTTGGCAGAAGTACCCAATTCCAAAATCGGGAACAAATCTGTAAGGTAATCTCTCAACACATTTCCAGTCACCGAGATCGTATCCATACCTTCTTTAATTCTAGCCAAGGAAAGATTTGTTGCCTCTATTGGAGAAAGAATAGAAATCTCCAATCCAGTCTGATCGTGATCTAATAAATATTTATTTACTTTTTTGATCAGTTCCGCATCATGAGCTCTATTTGGATCCAACCAGAAGATGGCAGGAGTATCAGAAAGTCTAGCTCTCGTTACAGCTAATTTAACCCAATCCTGAATCGGAGCGTCTTTTGTTTGGCACATTCTCCAGATATCTCCAGCTTCCACATCGTGAGAGAAGATTTCTACGCCATTTTGATCCAATACTTTTACAGAGCCAGCGTAAGGAATCTCGAAAGTTTTATCATGGGAACCGTACTCTTCAGCTTTTTGAGCCATCAAACCTACGTTAGGCACAGAGCCCATCGTAGATGGATCAAATGCTCCATGAGCTTTACAGAAGTTGATTGTAGCTTCGTAAACTCCCGCATATGATCTATCTGGAATGATAGCCTTGGTATCCTGAAGCTTACCAGCCTTGTTCCACATCTGACCAGAAGTTCTAATCATCGCAGGCATAGAGGCATCGATAATCACATCACTAGGTACGTGTAGGTTGGTGATTCCTTTATCTGAATTCACCATCGCTAGGTCTGGACTATCAGCAAGACAAGCTGCGATATCCGCTTCAACTTCGGTTCTTTTAGGAATGGAAAGTTTATCAAGATTAGAGATCAAATCTCCAAATCCATTATTTACATCGATTCCTGCTTCATTGAAAGTAGCAATATGCTTCGCAAAAACTGGCTCAAAAAACACCTTCACCGCATGACCAAAGATGATAGGATCTGACACCTTCATCATCGTTGCTTTCATGTGTATGGAGAATAGGACACCTTGCTGCTTTGCTTCAGCTTTCGCTTTTCTAAGAAATGCTGTCAACGCTGAAATACTCATCGTTGAAGCATCGATCACTTCCCCAGCCTGAATTTTCAACCCAGATTTAAGAATTTCTTTTTGCCCGTCAGCACCATGAAGCTCAATAGAAACAACCGCTTCATCCGCCATGGTATGTGATTTTTCACTTCCGTAAAAATCACCTTCAGTCATGCTATCCACATGAGACTTGGAATCTGCAGACCACTTGCCCATAGAGTGTGGATGCTTTCTAGCATAAGCTTTCACCGCCTGTGGAGCTCTACGGTCAGAGTTACCTTCACGGAGAACTGGGTTCACTGCCGAACCTTTGATTTTATCGTATTTGCCTTTGATGGTCTTTTCCGCATCAGTTTTTGGCTCTTCAGGATAATCAGGAAGAGCGTATCCCTGCGCCTGAAGTTCCTTGATTGCAGCTTTAAGCTGAGGAACAGAAGCAGATATATTTGGAAGCTTTACAATGTTAGCTTCAGGAGTTTTTGCGATGTCACCTAGCTCAGCCAAGGTATCTGGAAGCTGCTGCTCAGGAGTCAAAAACTCAGAGAAATTGGAAATAATTCTACCGGAAAGCGAAATATCACGCGTTTCCACGGATACACCTGCGGACTTAGTGAATGCTTCTACAATTGGTAATAGGGAATACGTAGCCAAAGCCGGAGCTTCGTCAGTTAGCGTATAAAGGATTTTTGGAGTTTGGTTACTCATGGTTTTAAGAATTCTAAAAAGACATGTTATACCCTGAGCCTTCAATTGACCTTAGTTAGGTCAGCTCCATTTCAAACTGTAGTTGGATTGGAAAAAAGAGGAAACAGGGTCTTAAAATATTGGGGCTAAAATACGGAAAATATCCTTGTTTCAAATTCCACTTACGTAAAGTAAGAATCCTTAACAAGTTAGCTTATTGAACAGAAAAATTATCGGAATCCATCCAAGCTGGAAACTTCTCCCGGTAGGAATCTAAAGCTTCTCTATCTAAGGTGATTATGCTGATTTTCTCCTCCTCTCCCAGAAACTCAAACGAATTTCCCTTGAAATCATAGGTAGCAGAATGTCCATTGTACATGATCCCATTACCATCTTCTGCTACCCGATTAACACCGATAGAATAAGCGAGATTCTCAATAGCCCTAGCGGGCAAAAGTGCATCCCAAGCGGAAACTCGGGCCGCAGGCCAAGACGCTACATAAAAAATCAGATCGTATGCCAGCTCCCCATCAATCATTCTATTTCTAGACCAAACTGGAAATCTTAGATCATAACAAACCTGAGGGCAGATCTTCCATCCTTTCAACTCAAAAATTGGCAATCTTTCTCCTGCAGAAAAAAACTGATCTTCATCCGCCATCCGAAAAAGATGTCGCTTGTCATAATGCTGAATCATACCGTCAGGACTCACCCAGAGCAAGCGGTTATAATATTTTCCGTCCACCTGGATGATCGCACTTCCGGCGATTGTAACATTCTTTTGTGAAGCCATCTGTCGCATCCACTTGCATACATTCAGATTCATTGGCTCAGCCAACTCAACGGCATCCATGCTAAATCCTGTCGGGAACATTTCCGGAAGGATAATCAAATCTACCCCATTGTCTATCTCCCACATTTTTTCTTCCAGCATCGCCAGATTTGCCACCTTATCTTTCCAATAAAGTTTTGTCTGTACCAGTGCTATGTTGAGTTGTGGAGATTTTATCATTTGAGAGGATATATCATACGGTAATCAGTGGAAACTTTACCTTTACTCACATCGATCAATTTGGATTTCACCAAGCGTTTTTTCAGACCCTTTAGGTAATCTATAAAAAGGACTCCTTCTAGGTGATCATATTCATGTTGAATTACGCGAGCAGTCATTCCAGAGAATTCTTCTTCCTTCAGATTCCAGTTTTCATCGTAGTATTCGATGGTCAATGTTTCAGGGCGGGTAATTTCTGCGCGAACCTCTGGAATACTCAAGCAGCCTTCTTCGAAGCTGTAATCATCCCCATATTCATCCAGAATAATTGGATTGATAAACGCCCGACGAATACCGACTTCTTCATCATCCTCATCTAGCATTAATGTACTGTCAATCACAAATAGACTAATTCCCTGATTGATTTGAGGTGCTGCGAGACCCACGCCACTGGCATTGTCCATCGTTGCAAACATATTTTTGATCAGCTCATCGAGCTCGGTTCCTTCGGTAATTTCCTCAGCTTCTTTTTTCAGAATGGGGTTACCGTAAGCAACTATTGGGTAAATCATTGTCTCTCTAAATAGGATTGTAGAATAATTGCCGCACTTACCTTATCCAGGTTTCCGGCTTTTTCTTTTCTGTCTTTCTTTTTACTTCCCATGGAAATCATGCTTTGCATGGCCATTTTAGAAGTGAACCGCTCATCAACGAGTTCTATTTTTTTTTCAGGAAAAGCCTTTGAAAGCCGATCCTTCATCGTAATCACTTTTGGAGTCATCTCATTATCCTGCCCATTCAATCGGGTTGGATAACCCAAAACCAATGTATCCACCTCTTCCTTTTCACAGTACCTTTTTAGATAATCGAGTAAAGCCGAAGTCTCAATAGTCTCCAAGGGATTAGCTAACATTTTCAAGGTATCGGTAACAGCCAGGCCGGTTCTTTTGGTTCCCAGATCAATTGCGAGTATTCTGGGCATCAGTTTTTTCTGGTTTTTTTCTTGATTTGGCGCAAAGCTTCCCTTTCCAGCTCTACAGCTTTAGGGAAAAGAAGTTCGTCTTCGATTTTTGCATGAATCCTAAGCTCTTGCTCGAAGTTCTGCAATTCGTGATACAACACTTTCATAGTAAGTGGTGCTTCCGGATCTAAGGAATAATCCGCTGTCAGCTTCCTGATCCCTTCCATCTCATCGTCGTGAATTTCATGCTGATCAGCTAGCATATGAATTGGGTCTCTTTCCAGAATAGTAATGGCATCGATCAATGAAAACCTGTTTTCTTCAATATCCTGAAGCAACTCGATTCTTTTGAATAGCCTGCTCTCTTCCTCATGAATATGATGGATAAAATCCTCCACAAAAAGTGGAAACATAATCCTAAGGTCTGCCATCAAGGCAGCATACTGAGGTTCTGGAGCTATTCCTGAAATAATATTGGAAAGAAAAGGTAATTCTTGTCGTACGAAATAGTAGTGCTTTTTCTTCAGATAAGCCACTAAAACTTCGATGGGATTCAGGTACAGCTCCTCGTTTGTTGGTTCCTTACGCTGAGCCCAAGACTCCAACTCCAAACTCAGCTGACTAGCATGTACTTTATGCTTTTTGCAAACTACCTCGAGGGACTGCGTAGGATATTGGTAAAAGCTGATTCCGAAGTAATGAAGCACTGAAGCAAAGACATAGTTTTCAGAAACTAAGTCTCCTACAAGAGCCTTTTCAAAATCATCACCGGATCGCATGTTGCAAAAATAATTTTTTTTAACAGAAAAAAGGGGAATAAATTGAGCCATTATGCCATTCACTCGTATAAACATTTGTTAGCTTTATCAAAATACTGTTCTAAAAGCAGTCATTTTTAGATAATTTAGAATAACAATAAAGACAATAACCAACTGAAAGAGAAAGCCGTGAGCGAGACAAAAAATACAAAATCCCAAATACGCCTTCCAATTATTCTGGCATTGGCCATATCAGCAGGTATCTGGATTGGGGCAACCTTTGCAGAACCTAAAGGAAATCAAAATGACCTGAGAGCTGCTCTTTATAAGATGCAGGAGATCATGACTTTTGTCAATAGAGATTATGTCGATAGCGTCAATACCAATGAATTGGTAGAATATGGCATTAATAAAATGCTTGAGCATCTTGATCCACACTCCAGCTACATCCCCGCTAAAGATGCATCCATCGTGCAATCACAGCTTGATGGCGAATTCGATGGTATCGGAGTAGAATTCGGAATTATACGAGATACTATTTATGTGGTGGCTCCACTTACCGGTGGTCCTTCAGAAGCACTTGGCATTCAGTCAGGTGATCAAATCATCCGAGTTGATGGAGAAAATATGGCCGGTGTAGGTGTGACTAACCGTGATGTGTTCGAAAAACTTCGAGGTCCGAAAGGCTCAGAAGTGGTAGTGGACATGAAACGAAAAAACCAAAAGGATCTGATCGAGTATAAAATCACACGTGACAAAATTCCTCAATACAGCATCAATGCATCCTATATGGTTAATGATGAAATTGGATACATTAAAGTAACCCGTTTTGCGGCTACTACTTACGATGAGTTCAAAGAATCCATCTATGACCTGCAGAGCAAAGGCATGAAAAAATTGGTGATCGACCTTCAAGGAAATCCTGGAGGATACATGGGAGCTGCGATTAATATGGCTGATGAGCTCTTAGGTCAGAAAGCACTAATTGTATCTCAAGAAGGAAAAGTAGACCAATACAACCAAAAAGCATACGCATTCAAACCAGGTATGTTTGAAGAAGGTCCAGTAATCGTGCTGGTAAACGAAGGATCTGCATCTGCTTCGGAAATCCTTGCTGGAGCTATCCAAGATAACGATCGTGGTCTCATCGTAGGAAGAAGATCCTTCGGAAAAGGCTTGGTACAATTACCAATTGATCTTTCTGATGGTGCGGAATTGAGATTGACAATAGCAAGGTATTACACTCCTTCTGGTAGATCTATTCAAAAACCATATACTGCAGACTACGAGGCATATGAAAGTGATTTCGTGAATCGATATAAGCATGGAGAGTTTTTCTCGGCAGACAGCATCACATTCAATGATAGCTTGAAATATGAAACCGTGAAAGGCCGAACTGTATACGGTGGTGGTGGAATTATGCCGGATTACTTTGTGCCCTTGGATACTACCATGTCTTCCGCTTATGTTAGTAGACTCTTCAATTCGGATTCGTCTAGAGAGTTTATTCTAGATTTCGTAAATGAAAACAAATCCAAATTTGAAGACATGAGTTTAGATCAATACTACACTGACTATACAGTGAGTGATGCGATGCTAAATGAATTGGTAGAATATGGCAAGAAAAACAAGGTTGATTTTGATGCGAAGGACTTTAACAAGTCCAAAGAATATCTTAAAATCCTCGTAAAAGCACACTTGGGAAGACAGCTTTACGATGATAGCGCTTTCTACAAAGTAGTCAATGATATCAACGAGGTTTATCTCCAAGCCATCAAGTTGTTTGATGAGGCAGAGAAAATAGCAATGGCTACAGACCTACACAATGAAGAATAAGAGAAACTAATAAATCAAAAAAAGAAAGCATCTGCCTCGGTAGATGCTTTCTTTTTTTAAATCAGTTAATGTTTTCAATCTATCTGCAAATGCATTAACATTAGGATATAAAAACATTAACTGATTCAAGAAACTATGAAAGCCATATTCACCTTTTTATTAGTAGGAATAACTATGAGCACTTTTGCCCAGATCAAAGTCAATCACATTGCTGTTCATGTAAGTGATCTAAAATCCAGTAAGGAATTTTATCAGAAAATCGTGGGATTGGAAGAAATTGAAGAGCCTTTCAAAGATGGCGTACATGCTTGGTATGATATCGGTGGCGGTGCAGCCTTACATATAATTGAGGCAGCAAATGTTCCCACTCAGATCTCCAAAGTGAATCACCTGTGCTTCAGCATGGAAGACATGGATGCGTTCATCAAAACTTTAGAAACTACAGATTATCCTTTTGAAAGCTGGCTTGGAGAAAAGGGGAAAGTAACAATTCGTGTAGATGGAATCCGTCAAATATACATTCAAGACCCCGATGGACTTTGGCTCGAGATCAATGATGACTATTAAGGCGTATGCTTATCCGATAATTTCCTACGAATTTTGAGTCTTATTTGCTGTGTAGCTTGCGATTTGGCGCATGTCTCAGACTTGAACCAATTAAGACAGAAGTAACTTTTCGGTTAAAAAAATTGATAAAAAAACCCGGACTCTCATCCGGGTTTTTGCTTCTTTAGTCCTCGTATATTTTCTGAGGCCAGCTATCATTTCCAAGATTCACATCCGGAAGAAGCTTATCAGGATCCACAACTACTGCAGTTACTTTTTTCTCCGTCTTCAGTAAATAATTCCAGGTATCACCTCTTTCCCATATTTCTACAGGAAGCATTTTCCGCTCGGTGGTACCGTCATCAAATGTAATCTCCATCAAAACAGGCATTGGGATATCGCCTTTATTTGCCAATACGACTACATAATTCCCAGCATAAGGAATGACAGCACTTACACCAAGATCAATATTACCGGTGCCGTAGAACCATCCTTGCCAGAACCATGAAAGGTTCTCGCCTGCAACATTTTCCATGTGATTGAAGAAATCTGTAGGCTGTGGATGCTTGTATGCCCAGGTTTTGATGTAAGACTTAAATGCATTGTCAAAGCGCTCGTGACCAAGGATGTATTCACGAAGCATCAACAAGCCCATTGCTGGCTTGTTATAAGCCAACATACCTAGGTTGCTGATATTTACTACGTCTGGATAAGTATCGATTCCTTCTCTTGTCTCGCTTGTAAAGAAATTCATATATCTACGAGTTTGGTTCAAATTGGAAGGATATTCTCCTTCATTGAAAGCCAGCGTGCTGTAGTGGTTGATGAAGGTATTGAAACCTTCGTCCATCCATGCGTAACGACGCTCGTTGGTACCTACGATCATTGGGAACCAGTTGTGACCAAACTCGTGATCCGTTACTCCCCAAAGTCCTTCGCCTTTGGAATTATAGCTACAGAAGTTCAAGCCTGGATATTCCATACCACCTATGTCTGCTGCCACGTTGGTTGCGGTAGCATAAGGAAATTCAAACCACTTCTCAGAATAATGCTCAATGGAAGCTTTGCTATATTCTGTTGATCTTGACCAAGCTTCCTGTCCATTTGATTCTTTAGGATAAACAGACTGAGCCAAAATTTTCTTTCCGCTAGGCAAGTTGATTTTTGACGCATCCCAGATAAATGCCTTGGAAGTAGCAAAAGCCACATCACGGCTATTTTGGATTGCAAAGTGCCAAGTGACAGTTCCGTCTTGCTTTGGTCTGGTCAATTCAGTATTGCCCAGCTCTTCTGCAGTGATCATCATTACAGTAGTATCGCTATCTTTTGCTTTAGCGTAGCGATTCTGAAGTTCTTTACTCAATACTTCTTTTGGATTCAAAAGCTCACCAGAACCTACCACAATGTGATCATAAGGCACAGTAACTTTGTAATCAAAATCTCCATACTCGAGATAAAACTCTCCAGCTCCTAAGTACGGTTCAACATTCCAACCTTCCACGTCATCGAATACGGCTACTTTAGGATACCACTGAGCAAAAGCATAAATCCAACCATCTTCCACTTCTAGCCTTCCCATTCTGTCCATTCCTTCTACCGGAACTTTGAATGAAAAATCCATAGAAACAGTCGCGATACCACCTTTGGCTGGGATTGGCTCATTGAACCAAACCTGCATTCTGGTGTCAGAATCAATGTGCTTGGTAGAAACTGATCCCTTGGATCCCACTTTCGCCTGAAGATTAGTCACATCAAACCCACCATCAGTATCTCCATTGTAGCGATTTCCTTGGATCGGAGTAGTCAGCGTACCTCTGGAATCTTCGGTAAACCTATTCTGCTCCATTTGCATCCAGATGAAATCTAGAGCCTCAGGGCTGTTATTGGTATAAGTAAGTGTAATGTTACCAGAAAGGGTGTGTAACGAATCATCCAGAGTGACCGCTATTTGATAATCTGCTTTATTTTGCCAATAACCCACATTAGGTTTTCCTGAGGCAGAGCGAGTGTATGTGCCCTTTCGGTTAATGAATTCACCAAACTGTTCTTGGTTGTTTTCTTTTACTTCCTGAGCAAAAGAACTACTGATTCCTGAGAGCATCGCTCCAGCGAAAAGCAGCTTAACTATAATTTTCCTACTCATGTTATTTTGTTGATTTAGTTTCAAAAGTAAGAATTGCGTCTTGAAGCTCCAGTATATTTTACACGACAGTCTGCTCTTTAACGAATTTTTAGAAATATATCCTTATTGGAAAAAGCATATTTTCAGTCCATTTTTGGGCTACTATTTACAAGTAACCCATGCAAAAACTAGTACTACTTTTGTCTTCAATGGCATTTTGTTTTAGCGTAAATGCCCAGACAGACACGACTACCCAAGATTTAGGAGAAGTTTTGATTCATGAAAACAGGATACAGATCCCTTTTTCCAAGCAAAGCAAAAATATCTCTCTGGTGAGTAAGCTCCAGCTCGAAACCACTCCTGCGAGAAGTTTAGCCGAAGTATTATCATATGTGCCAGGTGTGGACATTCGGCAAAGAGGCGTTACTGGCGTGCAATCTGATGTGAGTATCCGTGGAGGATCTTTTGAGCAAACGCTGATGCTGCTAAACGGCATCAAACTCAGCGATCCGCAAACAGGCCATCACATGATGAACATACCTGTCCCGCTGGTGAATATCGATAGAGTTGAAGTACTGAAAGGCCCTGCGTCCAGAGTTTTTGGTCAAAATGCTTACGCAGGCGCTATCAATGTAATTACTGAATTGAGTGATAAAAAATACGCCAGAGTACAAGGATATGCTGGCGACTTTGGAATGAAAGGAATCAACTTTGCAGGCTCCCTTCCAGTAGGGAATTACAGACAAAATCTAGCTATCTCTTACGATGATTCGAATGGACATTGGTACAACTCTGACTATCAAGTGAGCAATATCTTTTACGAGGGCGGTTACAATCTCAATGAAAAAAATGAGCTCAAGGGCATGATTGCTTACACAGATAGAAGTTTTGGTGCCAACGGTTTTTATAGCAGCGCATTCCCAGATCAGTGGGAAAGCGTACAGACTACTCTTTCTTCCTTGAGTCATACTTTTACCTTGGACAACTTCTACCTGAACACAAGAGGATATTTCAGAAGAAACAAAGATCAGTATGTTTTGAAGAGAAATGAACCTTCCTTCTATCAAAACTTCCACACAACAGATGTATACGCTTTGGAAGCAAACGGGAATTTTGAAACAAAACTTGGCACAACAGGCTTTGGAGTAGAAACTAGAAAAGAGGCAATAGAAAGCACTAACCTTGGAAACCGTGACCGCGTCTTGACTGGAATCTTCTTAGAACAACTAGTCAATTTTGGTTCAAAAGTAGATTTGCGCGCCGGAGTTTATTCGAACTACTACTCTGAATATGGCTGGAAACATTTCCCAGGAGCTGAACTTGGTGTTCAAGCGACAACTGACCTTAGGCTTTATTCAGGGTATGCGATAAGTTACCGTATCCCTACTTACAACGATTTGTACTACGTAGGTCCAACAAATATTGGTAATGATCAACTTCAGCCAGAGCAGGCTCAAAACTTCGAAATCGGCGCAAAATGGTCGAAATCCGGGATTTTTGCAGAGTTGGTTTACTTCTATAGAAGCACAGACAACCTTATTGAATGGACAAGACCTGATGAGGACACGCCATGGCAACCACAGAATTTCAGCGAAGTCAAATTCAACGGAATTGAAGCTTCGCTGAATTATAGAGTAAGTCCAAATGGCAGTACTGTCCGGGTCAAGGAATTTAATCTGTCCTATAACTACATCAATGCTGACTTGATCAATCAACCTGGAATCGAAACTCGCTACGCATTGACTGCTTTGAAAAATCAGGTCATAGGAGGAGTACTAGTAGGGATAGGTCAAAAATTCGAATTGAACACGAAGATGAGATATGTGGAACGCATGAATCAGGACCCATATTTTTTATTGGACATGCGTGCAGATTATAATCGTACAGGAAGAATTGGATTCTTTGCAGAAGCTTCAAACATCACAGATACAGACTATATGGAAGCCGGAACTGTTCAGATGCCTGGACGCTGGTTTCGTGCTGGATTCATGTTGAATTTTGAATAATCAACAAGTACAATTCGAAAAAACGCTAGGCTGTTTCAAAATTTGGGACAGCCTATTTTTTTAAACAAAAAAATCCCGAATGAACTATCCGGGATTGAATGTGGGAGTTGAGGGATTCGAACCCCCGACCCTCTGCTTGTAAGGCAGATGCTCTGAACCAACTGAGCTAAACTCCCAAGAAATAACTTTTACCCACTTTCGAGTAATTATAATAAGATGTGGGAGTTGAGGGATTCGAACCCCCGACCCTCTGCTTGTAAGGCAGATGCTCTGAACCAACTGAGCTAAACTCCCATCTTTGTATCCCTTTCCGTTCGTAAGGGAATGCAAAGGTAATTTCTATTTCCTCATAAGCAAATACATTTTGAAACAACATCCCTAATCTATTGAAAATGAGAAAGAATATTTACAAAATATTTTCAGAAACAAAAATAATGGTTTTAAATATCGAACTTAATCCCTTGCGCCAAGGGCAAAGTGGATGAGTAATTAATTGTATTGGTCTGACGACGCATATAAGCCTTCCATGCATCAGAACCTGACTCACGACCTCCGCCGGTTTCTTTTTCTCCTCCGAAAGCCCCTCCTATCTCTGCTCCTGAAGTTCCAATGTTTACATTGGCGATTCCACAGTCAGATCCGGCCACCGAAAGGAACGCTTCCGCTTCCAGCATATTAGTAGTCATGATGGCTGATGAAAGCCCCTGAGGCACGCCATTTTGCATGGCAATCGCTTCTTCTATCGTGCTATATTTCATCAGATACAAAATCGGAGCGAAGGTTTCATGCTGCACAATAGCAAAGCTATTCTTCGCCTCATAGATAGCAGGTTTTACATAACAACCGGACTCATAGCCTTTACCTGAAAGCACCCCACCTCTTACCACAGGAGTTCCGCCTTCTTCCAAAACTCTTTCAATTGCCGCCTCATACATTTTCACCGCATCCAAATCGATAACAGGGCCAACGTGGTTCTTCTCATCCAACGGATTACCGATTACTAGTTTGTTATACGCAGATGCCAACCTCATTCTCACCTCATCATAGACTTTCTCATGAATAATCAATCTTCGAGTACTCGTGCATCGCTGCCCAGCTGTACCTACAGCACCAAATAGCGCTCCTCGGATAGCCATATCCATATCGGCATTCTCGGTAATAATTATTGCATTATTCCCTCCCAACTCCAATAAAGATCTCCCCAGCCTTCTTCCAACCGCTTCGGCCACAAGCTTACCCATACGCGTAGAGCCTGTAGCGGAAATTAATGGAATTCTGGGATCGCTGGACATCAACTCACCTATTTTATAATCTCCTATTAAAAGCGATGAAATTCCTTCTGGCAAACCATGTTTTTCGAAAACTTTAGCCGCTATTAGCTGGCAAGCAATTCCAGAAAGCGGAGCTTTTTCCGAAGGTTTCCACACGCATACATCCCCACAAACCCAAGCCAAAGCCGCATTCCAAGACCAAACAGCCACAGGGAAATTGAAGGCTGAAATAATCCCTACAATTCCAATGGAATGCCATTGCTCGTACATTCTATGCCCTGGCCGCTCTGAATGCATGGTCAAGCCATAAAGCTGCCTAGAAAGTCCTACCGCAAAATCACAGATATCGATCATCTCCTGCACTTCCCCTAGACCTTCCTGATAGGATTTGCCCATTTCAAAGGACACTAATTTCCCTAAGTCTTCTTTTGATTCTCTTAGCGCATTTCCAATTTCACGAACCACCTCTCCACGCTGAGGAGCTGGTACAGATCTCCATTGTAAAAATGCTTTTTGAGCCTGACTCATGACCTGCTCAAAAGCTTCAATATTCGCCAATTTTACTTTCGCTATTTCCTTACCGTTAACTGGAGAAATAGAACTAAGTAGTCCCTCCTCTATATCTATCCACTTACTTCCAGTAGAAACTCCAAGATTCTCGGGCTGAATCCCTAGTCGTATTAATGCTTGTTCGATTCCGAATTGATCTTCCATCGTAATTGGGTTTTATTCTTTTAAATCTAAAATTCTTACTTCCTGACACCTAATCAAGTGACTTAATCTTTCATCACTATTCTAACTGGGTTTACCTTATTGAAGCCGTTTTTAAACTTTTTACCAGGGAATATTTTATAAATAAAGTTGATCCTATAGTTACCAGTATTCACAGACTGATCATATGGTCCCCCTTCGATCAAATTAAGGTTTTTGTAGGTGTAGCTAGTATTGATAGAAAATCTCGGTCCGTTGTACCCGAAGAACCCTCTAACATAATACGTCGGTGCCACCCCCCACTTTTTTAATTCCACACCATTCCTCCACTTAGTATAACCAAAACTCAAATTAGCTGAAGCAGCGCCTGTCAGAAAAAACCCTTTCCAAAACACTAAAGTCCCGGCCAGACCTGCATTAGGTCCGGCCATGAAATAACTCGCTTTGTCAAAATTGATAAGATCAGTCACAGGACTTGAAGGCAACAAAAGTGAATCCCCACTCATATTCCCTCCATACCCCTCAAATCCGATAAAAGGCGAATAGGCTGATTTCTTTTGAATAGAGGACTGATTCCATGCAGCGGCTAATGAAAGCTTGTCTCCAAAAAACAGATAGTTCATATTGAGCCCCAAAGAAATTTGCTTCATATCCTTCCTGAGATAATCTTCATTAGAATCCGGCCGATCTTCTGCCTTTATTTTATAACCATTGTAAAACTGCCCAAAGAAATCTACCATCACCTTTGGGGCATAGATATGTGACTGCAAATCCAAATTGAAAGGCCAATTATCCTGCTTATCTGGATATAAAAACCCCACAGGAAAGGACACATTTATTGTTAATCTTTGATAATTAAACCCAAGCCCCATTTTCAAACCAGTATTTGGAACCAACGTGTACCTCTCATTATTCTCCGGCAGTTTCGCTACCATGCGGGTATATTTCTGGGAGAAAAAAAGCCGGGATACGAACAACTCATGGGTAGTTTGCACGTAGCTGGAATCGTATTGGAAATTGGGGTTCTGCCCGAATGAATTGTGGCTGAACAGTAAAATAAAAAGGATACAAAAAACCTTAATTCGGGACATTGACAGTTAGATGATTCACAAGCCGAAAGTTCACTAAAAATTACTCAAAAAAAAATCCGGATCGTAATCCGGATTTCTTCTGAAACAGGTTGAGTTGGAAAAATGGATCATTTAAATCCTTGGTTAAAAAAGTGAAATATTTATGAAAAGTTGTTTAATCACCATCATAAAGTTATAAAATTCAGTTAATTAGGCAAATTATTAAGCAATAAATTTACTATCTGCCAAATAAAAAATCAGCAGAGTACTGTCCGCTTCCTTTTTTCAGCTAAATCTATTTCTTCACCTTTTATGGATTAAATTGCCATCCAAAACAAGCCAAAAAAACCTTGAAGCCTACAGTTTCCATCATTATCCCTTGCTATAATCAAGCAAGCTATCTTGCTCAAACCATAGAATCTGCACTAAAATCAACCTACCCAGAACTTGAAATAATTATTATTAATGATGGTTCGACTGATAATAGTAAAGAAGTAGCAGAAGAATTAACCGAAAAGTATACGAATGTCTACTTACTCAATCAGAAAAATGCTGGCGTTACCTCAGCCAGAAATTCCGGAATTGAATTTTCTAAAGGTAAATACATCCTTCCCTTGGACGGGGATGATCTAATATCCTCAAATTACATTTCGGAGGCAATTCAGGTCTTGGAGAAAAAACCTGAGGTAAAAGTCGTCTATTGTGAAGCTGTAAAATTTGATGAGTTTGGACAAAAGCCTTGGAAGCTCAAAGACTTCAACTTGAACTTACTAGCAAGAGACAATATGATTTTTGTGAGTGGTATTTTCAGGAAAGTTGATTGTCTAGCTGTCGGTGGATTTAGTGACGATATGAAAATGGGACGGGAGGACTGGGAGTTCTGGATTAAAATGCTAAAAAATGGAGGTGACGTTATCAAACTCCCTTTCATTGGTTTTTTCTATCGAATTCATTCAGGGAGTAAGCGAAAGAAAACTGGCACATCCCAGAAAAAAAGAGAAAGAATCGCCTATCTAAATACAAAACACATGGATTTTTTCGAGCGAGAACTGAATGGTCCACTTCGATTTCAGCGCACTTGGTCCAAGCCTTACAATAACCTGATGAAATTTCTGGGTAAACTCTAATTAAATCTTGTCCATTCCTTTCCAGAACTTCAGGAAATAGTATTTCAGCGGATTACTGTACTTCAATTGCTTCCATGGTCTACTCGCATGCGGCCTGTGCCAAACTGGAGCATTCATTAGAACATGGTTTTTAAATCCTAGTTCAATAGATTTCTTCGACATAAAGGTGTCGTACCAATCTTTTGCTTCATCCAAGCCAATGAAATCATATTCTTTCAAAAAGTCTGTTGAGAAAAGTGTGCAGCAAAAACTTAAACTTCTGGAAGTATCAATCACCGATTCTTTAACTCCTTTGAATTTTAGGTAAGGAAAATTCACCACTCCCTTTTCATCAACTGTCACCGAACCTACAAGACCGGATTTGGCATTAATCTTTTGAAAAGCTAACAAATCACTGATCGTATTCACTTTCACCACCACGTCTGATTCTATAACCAATAATGGCAACTGAGCTTCATTAGCCATTTTCTGTGCCATCTGGAGCACTAGTTTATAGTTAGGAGAAGGATGGTCAGTATGATCTTCCAAATGGACAAGTTCATAGCCTATCGCAGCTCTATTCTGCTCCAATCCCGCTTTGGTCTCTTCCGTACTGAAATCGTTAAAAATAATATGCCTCACTTCGACTGTAGATCCCGCAATTGCTCTTGCTGTATCCAAGGTAGTTTCTAGAGAATTCTTAACGGGGGTAATTACGATAACTTCAGCCATAGGGGATTTTTTTTTTCAAAAATAAGCCTTTCTGGCTAGGCAAAAAATAACCCCGACAAATGCCGGGGTTAAGTGTTCTTTTATTTATTAAGCCAGCTCGGCTAGTGCTTTTTTCATTCTGCCAAGTGCATCTACTAATTCCTCATCAGATGCAGCATAGGAAAGTCTAATACAATCTGGTGCTCCAAAAGCCGCTCCAGTCACTAGGGACACGTGCGCTTCTGCCAAAAGATATAAGCAAAGATCATCCGCATCTTTCACATCATGCCCCTTAGCAGACTTGCCAAAGAAAGCAGTCACATCAGGGAAGAAATAGAATGCTCCTTCAGGAACGTGAGTTTTGATACCAGGAATATCACGAAGTAAATCCAATACCAAACCTCTCCTTCTAAGATATGCATCTGCCATCTCTGTGGTAGGAGTCTGGTCTCCTGCAATTCCAGCCAAGGCTGCTCTTTGAGCAATACCAGTTCCACCGGATGTAAACTGTCCTTGGATTTTTTCTACAGATTTAGCCATCCAAACTGGTGCGCAGATATAACCAACTCTCCATCCAGTCATTGCGTAGCCTTTGGAAAAACCATTTACGGTGATTGTTCTATCGAACATACCTGGGAAAGAGGCTATGCTGTAATTTCTTCCAGCAAAGTTGATTTTCTCATAGATCTCATCAGCGATCACCATGATATTTTCATGCTTTTTCACCACTTCAGCAATTGCTTCCAGTTCCTGCTTGCTGAATACTGATCCAGTAGGATTACAAGGAGAAGAATAGATAACACCTTTAGTCTTTGGAGTGATTGCAGCCTCCAATTGAGCGGCAGTAGCCTTGAAGTTGTTTTCCAAAGTACCTTCGATCAATACTGGAACTCCACCCGCCAACTTGATGATTTCGGCATAACTAACCCAGTATGGAGAGAAAATAACAACCTCGTCACCTTCGTTGATCATGCACATGAAAACATTGGCAATGGAATGCTTTGCTCCGGTGGATACAACGACATTCTCCGCTTTAGCTTCAGTGATTTCATTTTCTTCACGAAGCTTCTTTGCGATAGCTTCTCTCAAATCCTGATAACCTGCTACAGGTGGATATGAAAAGTACTTTCCTTCGTCGATTGCATCTTTTGCAGCCTCTTGGATATGCTTAGGTGTTTTGAAGTCAGGCTCACCCAAAGAAAGGCTGATGATGTCAACTCCTTGTGATTTCAGCTCTCTTGCTTTTTTTGCCATCGCAAGAGTGGCTGATTCTTCCATATTGATTATCCGGTCTGATAAAATAGAGTTCATTGTTTGAGAGATTTTTTTTACAAATTCCACAAAAGTAGAGAGAAGATTATAAAATCTAAACAATCGGTGGCTTTTGATCTCGAAATGTTATTTTTGGATAAAATACACCAAAGGATATTGCGTTTTTCTAATACATGAGTAGATATTATATCAGTTTTATTTTCTTGCTGCTTCTGAGTAGAGTTTCTTTTGCACAAAAAGAAGAAGCCAAGCCGACGTCCGATCCTGATTCCAGTGGTGTGGTAAATTCCAGATTGCTACCTACTACGATGCCTCTGCTACTTTTCGATGACTCAAAAGAAAAGGAAGAAAAAAAGGAGAAAAAGAAGAAGGCGCGCAAAAACGAGTGGTTTGGAATCAAAACCAAAAAAGGATATACCCGTCAGGAAATTCGTGGGCAGCAGATTTTCGAGCACTTCAATTATACTGATGCTACCCGAAAACCAGATCCGTACATTCGGGATGTTTACTGGTTTGACCCCCAAGATCGATCCATCAAAATCAAGGAATATGAAGCAGGGAAAGGTTATCTACTTCATGGCCCTTACGAGCGGGTGATCAATGAAGAAGTGGTAGAAAGTGGTATGTTTTACTACGGCACAAAACACAAAACCTGGATGCTCTTTGATTCAAACAATGTACTTCAGGATAAAAACCACTTTGAAGCAGGTTGGCCAAGAGAATCACGAACCAGATATTTCAATCAGTCCACCAAAACGATCCAGGAAATCATCCCGGTGCAATATGGTCTGGAAGAAGGGAATTACTTTTACTTCTATGAGGACAAACAAGTAGCTGTAACAGGAGAATATCAATACGGTGAAAAAGTAGGGCTTTGGACAGAATATTGGGACACAAATAATACCAAAGCCATACGCAAGCGGGAAATCCAATATCAGGAAACTGCTTATACAAAAAATTTCCGCCCTTACATTCGTGCAGAATGGGATAAGGACGGAAATCTGGTCTATCGCAAAGACAATTAAATCTTAATTCTCTCTGAATTTGAACTGCTGACCTCCTACAGAGGCTTCATACATCAAACCTCCTTTGGTGCGGGTGAAAACAGCTACCCCATCTACATATTTAGCATTCAATGAAGCTCCAGAAGCTGCTGCTACAGCAGAAACCTGTGCAGACATTTCTACCTTACTGTTTTTAAATCTGTCAAAAGCCTCCTGGTTTTCGAAGAAAACGACTTCTGAATACGATTGTCCTCCAGCCTGAAAGCCGATGGTCACTTGGGTCATTTTAGCGAAACCAACCTTACTACCACCTTGATAAGCTACGCCGTTTCCAGCAGCTCCGCCGATTCCAAGCCCGCCTTTTCCTACATTAGGTAAGATAATATAGCCATAGGAGGTATTGAAGAAACTTATCATATCCGGATCATCTTCCAAAAAAGCTGCTTTTGCATCTGCGGCATCCTCTACGATTCTTTGATCTTTTTTTGCGTCCTGTGCAAAAGTTACCATTGCCATCAAGGCAAAAATGAAAGTCACTGTTACTTTTTTCATATAATTATAATTTGATTTTTAAAGGCTATAGGAAATCTTCACATGCATTACAATCAAACCTTAGTCTGCCGATTTGGGTCATGCTCGATTTCATGTTTTCTATTTTAAAATTTAACTGGAGTGTTTTTTAGTAAAAAGCATCTTCAAAATGCCTGAAATTAATTTTTCCTGATCGGTCTTTGTATACGCCAATTATATCAAACCGGATATCCTGATGCCAACCATTTTCAAATATGTAATGATCTGCAGCTTTGATCAGCAACTTACGCTTTACCGAATCGACAAACTCCTCTGCAAAACCGAAGCCAGTCCCGGATCTAAACTTTACTTCTACAAAAATTAACAGTCCACGGTGCGTCAGTATAAGATCAATTTCTGCGTGACCAAATCTATAATTTTGCCCAACTAATTCATAACCTTTTCCCACCAGCCAGTCCGCAGCTAATTGCTCTGCTAGTTTTCCGGAATCGTTGTGCTCAGCCATCTTGGATATTTGTTTAATTTTGAAAAATCAATGAACGAACCCGTTTTGAGTTCAGTTGAAAAGTAAATCCCTCGGGACTAGCCAATGAATGAAATTATTAATAAAAAAGTAGAATTCCGAGACCTTGGACAGCTGGATTATCAACTGGCCTGGGACTATCAGGAAAAACTCTTTGCGGAAACTGTTGCTCTAAAAATCAGTAATCGTCCTTTGCCCCCAGCCGACCAAGCACCGAGTAAAAACTACATACTATTTGTCGAGCATCCCCATGTATATACACTGGGAAAAAGTGGCAAGGAAGAAAATCTACTTTTGGATGAAAATGGCCTCAAAAGCCATCACGCTCAATATTATAAAATAAACCGCGGTGGTGACATTACCTATCATGGCCCTGGGCAGTTGGTAGGCTATCCGATTTTAGACTTGGACAATTTCTTCACTGATATTCACAAATACCTGAGATTTCTGGAAGAAGCAATCATTTTGACGTTGGCGGACTACGGAATAGAAGCGGGAAGAATCGATGGGTTAACTGGTGTGTGGCTAGATCATGTGGAGCAAAAAAGTCCCAGAAAAATCTGTGCTATGGGTGTGAAGTCCAGTCGCTGGGTCACCATGCATGGTTTCGCTTTCAACGTGAATGCAGACATCAGCTATTTTGGACACATCATCCCATGTGGCATCGATGACAAGGCTGTCACCTCCCTTCATCTGGAGCTTGGCCGACCTGTGGAAATGCAAGAAGTCAAAGACCGAGTGAAGCAACATTTGATCGAATTATTTGAAATGGAGAGTATAGAAGCAATATGAAGAAAGACATAGATTTCAGTCCCGTGACTGGAGTAAAACTGGCGATAGCTAAAGAAGAGACCGCCTCAGGAACGGAATGGGCAGTATATATCATCAACTTGAATTTGATTGAGTTGAAAAATGTCATGATCACTTCAAAAGGTTATGGCGAAATAAATGGGGAAGTAAAAAAGACATCTACACTTCGCCATATGCTGGAAGAACTTGGTGAGCAATCAGTAGCTAAAGTGGAACCCATAGATCCAGCAGTGTTTGTTTTGAACAATGAGTTTTGGGTGAGTTATTACATTATGGATCAGATTTTTGATAAAAAGTTTATCTTTACTTCAGGCAGTTTCGATCCTGGATTCATAAAGATGATTCCCGAAATTGGCCTGGAAGGAGTTCTCCACGCTTAATAACCGCTTATGGCAGATTTTTTTGATCAATTGAATGATATCCTGTTTCTAGATATAGAGACGGCTTCGTTAACTGAAAAATTCGAAGAACTGCCCGAGCGAATTCAAGGTGAATGGCTTAAAAAAGAGCGTTTGATTCATACAGATGATGGCATTCATGATCCTGGAGACTTGTACTTTGATCGAGCAGGAATTCATGCCGAATTTGGGCAAGTAGTCTGTGTAGGTGTCGGCTATTTTCAATGGAAAAAGAAGGACAAAAAACTGGCATTCAGATCGAAATGTTACGCACATGAAGATGAACGGGAACTTCTTTTGGAGTTTAAGGCTTTGTTAGAGAAGAAAAAATGGATTCTTTGCGCTCACAACGGTAAGGAATTTGATTTTCCATACCTCTGCCGCAGAATGCTAATCAATGGAATAGCTTTGCCGGAGCCTTTACAGATCTCAGGGAAAAAGCCCTGGGAAGTTCGCCATCTTGATACGATGGAACTTTGGAAGTTTGGAGACTATAAACATTACACCCGCTTGGAGCTTTTAGCTTCAGTTTTTGGAATTCCATCTTCAAAAGATGATCTTGACGGAAGTCAGGTCAATACTACTTTTCATCTGGAAAAAGACGTAGAAAAAATCAAAAAATACTGCCTGAGAGATGTGGAGGTCACAGCTCGAGTATATATGGCTATGCATCCACAATCGGATGACTTAGAAATAGAAATCATCCATTTAGAAAATTCAACAAAAGATCACAAAGATTAATGGGCGCAGGGACATAAATCTTTTTACCTTAACCCTAATCAACAACCCAAAACATGGGAAGAAAATCAAACAAGAAAAACACCACTAAAAATAGAGGTGGAAAACAAACAGACGCAGCCAGCTTGGCACGTCGCATCCTTCAATTTTTAGATGCACATTTTGGAGAGGAATTTAACTCCAAGCAGATTATTAAGAAACTCGAAATCAGAGATGCCCTTACTAAAGGTGGCGTCGAGCCTGTACTAAGTAAATTAGTAGAAGCAGGTTCAGTTTCTCGAAATCCAAGAAATTATTACTCATCTACCCAAGATCCTGAGTTTATCGAAGGAATCGTGGACTTTGTAAATCCTAGATTTGCTTTCATCGTACCACTCGACCCCGAAAAGGTAGATGGAGATATTTTGGTCAAAGAGGCTGATATGAAACAAGCGCTCGATGGTGACAAAGTCCGTGTGATGGTCTATCCTCTCAAAGGAAAAACCGGTCGAGTAGAAGGTAAAGTACTGGAAGTCGTAGAAAGAAGTAGAGATGAATTCGTGGGCCGAGTGGAAATCTCACCACGCTTCGCTTTTGTAGTTCCTGACTTTAAGAAAATGCACAAGGACATCTTCGTTCATCGAGGAGGTCTGCAAGGTGCTCAGCACGGAGAAAAAGTAGTAGTAAAACTCACAGAATGGCGAGAAGGCGATAAAAATCCTACTGGAGAAGTAATCCGAGTATTAGGAAAAGCCGGAGAGCACGAAGTGGAAATCCACTCTATCATGGCTGAATTTGGATTACCATTTGAGTATCCTGAAGAGCCAGAGAAGGAAGCTGAGGCAATTTCAGAAAAGATCAATGCCAAAGAAATCAAGAAAAGAAAGGATTTCAGAGATGTATTGACTTTCACTATTGACCCGGCGGATGCTAAGGATTTCGATGATGCTATTTCCTATAGAAAACTGGAAAATGGCAACCATGAAATCGGTGTTCACATCGCAGATGTTACTCACTACGTACAGCCAAAAACAGCTCTTGAAAAAGAGGCATATAACAGAGCAACCTCCGTCTACCTCGTGGACAGAACTATTCCTATGCTTCCTGAGCGATTGAGTAATGGACTTTGCTCACTTCGCCCGCATGAGGATAAGCTCACCTTTGCCTGTGTATTTGAAGTGGATGACGAAGCAAATGTCAAGAAACATTGGATTGGCAGAACTGTCATACATTCAGACAGGAGATATGCTTACGAAGATGCTCAGGAGAATATTGATACCCAATCTGGCGATTATTTCGAGGAATTGACTTTGCTGAATGTCATGGCAAAGAAAATCCGTCAGCGGAGATTCAAGCATGGAGCAGTTAACTTTGAGACAGTAGAGGTGAAGTTTAAGCTAGATGAAAAAGGCACGCCACTTGGCTTGATGGTCAAAGAGCGAAAAGATATCCATAAGCTTATTGAAGAGTTTATGCTCTTGGCAAACAAATACGTTGCGGAATTTGTCTTCAATAAGAATAAAGGGAAAGACACCTTTGTGTATCGTACTCACGATTCTCCTGACATGGAGCGTCTGGATACTTTCTCAGGCTTTGCAAAGCGATTTGGACATGAGTTCGAAATCGAAAATGAGAGAACTATTTCTACTGCGCTAAACAAATTAATGGAGGAGATCCAGGGCAAACCTGAGCAAAATGTTCTCGAACAATTGGCGATTCGTAGTATGGCTAAGGCCAAATATACCACTGAGCCAAAAGGGCACTTTGGACTAGCCTTCGCACATTATTCGCACTTTACCTCTCCTATCCGTAGATATCCGGATATGATGGTACATAGGCTGCTCGAGTTATATCTTGATAATGGAAAATCTCCGGACGCAGAAGACTGGGAGCAAAAATGCGTGCATTCTTCCGAGCGTGAAAAAAGAGCTGCAGATGCCGAAAGAGCCTCCATAAAATACAAACAAGTAGAGTTCATGTCTCTTGCTGAAGACAAAGATTACGAGGGAATTGTAGCTGGAGTCACGGAGTGGGGAGTCTTTGTGGAAATCACAGAAACCAAGTGTGAAGGCATGATCCGCGTCCAGGACATGGATGACGATTACTACGATTTCGATCAGAAAAACATGCGCTTGATTGGCTCGAAAACAAAAAAAATGATCACTTTGGGCGACAAAGTGAAGGTTAGAGTAGTTAATACGGATATTGACCGTAGAACGATAGATTTGGAATTTGCAGATAATGACAGAAAAAAGCCACGCGCACGCGCTGTTAGGTAAGCTGGAGAATTACATCCAGAATGAATTTCCGACAGATGCCGGAATAGGGAAATCACCCAGAGAACTTTATGAACCAATAACTTACATCCTAAGCTTAGACGGAAAGAGAATCCGTCCTTTGCTTAGTTTATTGGCTTATGGCATCTATAAGACTAACCCAGAAGCCATTCTTAGCCAGGCAGCGGCGGTAGAAGTTTTTCATAACTTCACCCTTATGCATGACGATATCATGGACGACGCCCCCTTGAGAAGAGGAAAAGACGCCGTTCATGTGAAATGGGATAAAAACGTTGCAATTCTTTCTGGTGATGTGATGCTGGTGAAAGCTTACGATCTGCTCCTACCTACAGATGCCGACAAACTTGGGCAAGTCATTCGGCTATTCAACAAAACAGCAGCTGAGGTATGTGAAGGACAGCAATTCGATATGAATTTCGAATCCTTAGCGTCTGTTAACGAGTACGAATACTTGAATATGATTCGCTTGAAAACCGCCGTACTCTTGGGTTTTGCCCTTCAGTTAGGTGCTTTACTGGCAGGGGCAGAGAAGGAAGATGCCCAAAAACTCTATGATTTTGGGATGAATATCGGAGTTGGCTTTCAGCTGAAAGATGACTTGCTGGATGTATTTGCAGATCAGGCAAAATTTGGTAAGCAGGTTGGCGGTGATATCATCTCCAATAAAAAGACCTTCCTTTTGATTAAAGCATTAGAGCTGGCAAAGGGGAAAGATGCTGAAGAATTAAATTTTTGGATCGCTCAAAAGGATTTCGATAAAGAAGAAAAAGTTAAAGCAGTTCGAGGGATCTATGAAAAGCTTGGTATCAAAGCGATAACTGAAGCCAAAATGAATTCATATTTCGAAGCAGGATTTGCACAATACGATGCAATCCATTTCAAAAACGAAGACTACTTCCTTGAACTTAAAAAAATCACTCAGGACTTAATTCACAGAGAAAAATAAATGGAATTATCAATTACAATTGTCCTGATTATTATCACCGCGATCAGTAGTTATTATGGAATCAACAATGTAGCATACATGGAACGCTGCATGTTTACTCCATACAAAATCAAGAGAAATGGGCAATGGGATAGGTTCATAACTTCTGGATTTATCCATAAAGATTACATGCACCTTTTCTTTAATATGTTCACCTTCTACTTCTTTGGAGGCGTAGTAGAGCAGATTCTTGCTTATAAGTTTGGAGTAGTGTTAGGTGGCGTGGTCTATGTGATATTCTATCTTTTGGGGATAATTATTTCAGACATCCCTACATATCTGAAAAATCAAGACAATAGTTATTATCGTGCACTGGGCGCATCTGGAGGAACAGCCGCTACAGTCTTCGCTAGCATCATTATTCTTCCACTTTCAGACATTTGCTTGTTCGGAATTCTATGCTTGCCTGGATTTATTTTGGGTGTTTTGTTTCTCTTATATTCTTATTTCAAAGGAAAAAACCAAGACGATGCCATCAATCACGATGCGCATTTATACGGAGCAATTTTCGGCATTGTATTTATCCTAATAGTTTCTCCAGGTAGTGCAACCACATTTATTAATGAGGTGATTAGCTATAGACCTTTCTAAAGAATTATACATTAAATGTATATCCGCTTTTCTACCAGTAAGGTAGCAAAAGCAATGTAAGATCTGTTAAACTTAAGAATTGAGGCCACTTCGGTCTTCGGTCATCGGTCTTCCAACCTGATAAGCAAAGAATCTAAGGTGACTGGCATCATTGCGGATAATCATGATACATTATATAGACTGCCCGACTGATAATCTATTGGTCGGTTTTTTTTGTGACCTTTTACGACAGAATAGCTATGCGCTGGGATTGAGATAGTGATCCCTCAGTCAACAGGCTTTATCTAATTTAGCCTAGCGAAACAATTTGTGCTCTCTACGAAAACCTCCATGTCCACTACGGTTAATCAGTTAAGAAAATTAAAAGCACAAAAAAAGCTCCTTCTAGTGAAGGAGCTTTCAATATTGGTTGAATGCTTATATTAAGCCTCTGCTGGCAATACGCTTACGTATGATCTGCCATCAAATTTCTTTCTGAAGGTAACAACTCCGTCAGATGTTGCGAATAACGTATGATCTTTACCTAGACCTACATTCTCACCTGCGTGATGCTTAGTACCTCTTTGTCTTACGATGATGTTACCAGCAATTACTGCTTCGCCACCGAATTTCTTCACGCCCAATCTTTTGGATTGTGAATCTCTACCGTTTCTGGAACTACCGACGCCTTTCTTATGTGCCATGGTTTTATTCTTTTATAGTTTTCGGTAAGGAAAACTTAGAGTGAAATAGTTTCTATCAATACTTTAGTGAAGTCTTGTCTATGACCGTTCTTCTTCTTGTAGCCCTTACGGCGCTTCTTTTTGAAGACGATGACTTTATCACCTTTTACATGATCTAGGACTTTCCCAGATACCAATGCTCCTTTGAGAAGGGGAGCTCCTACGGACACAGTTCCATCAGCTTCTGCTAATAGTACCTGGTCGAATTCCACGGAAGCGCCAGTTTCAAGGTCTAGCTTTGGAGCATAGACGAACTGATCTTGTGTTACTTTGAACTGCTTACCTGCGATGTTTACAATTGCGTACATATTTCTTGATTCTTTTGAAATCGGAGTGCAAATATAGGAAAGTTGATTGGAACAAAAAAACAGCCTTCCAAAATATTATCTATGATTTAATATGAATCTTTGCATCTCGAATCACTTGACCAAAAATCCCCTTAATTATTTCCCTTCAATAGGCAATTTAATTGATAAATGATTTTGGGAATTCGGATAAGTTTTATCACAACTTATTGAAGGTCAAAATATTGAAAAGCAAATTTAACTACACGAAATACTTGACCATCGTTCAGTTTTAGGCTTGAATTTTGGTTGAAAATCTTTTTCGAAATTAATTGAAATTATTTCAAACCCTTGAAATCAGCCTCATTCATTCATTTAAAGCTAGATCAAATGGTTAGTATACTATTGACACAAAGCAAGATATCTTGTTTTTGACTTTTGTTCAAAATTAGCTTTAACCGAATGCTTCACAGGTTTTATTTCCCGATTTTGATTCACATATTTGTTCAAAGGCTGTTCTAAAAAGGCAGCCTTTCTTATCCCCAGACCACAGAATTATTTAAGAAGGGGCAAAAATTAATACGCTTAAAACACTACAGTAGCAATGCAGAACGAACCAATACTAGAAGAGAATAAGAATCGATTTGTTTTATTCCCTATCCAGCACAATGACATTTGGCAATACTATAAAAAAGCTGAAGCCAGTTTTTGGACGGCTGAAGAGATTGACCTAGGTCAGGATATGGTAGATTGGAAAGCATTGAATGATGGTGAGCGTCACTTTATTTCTCACGTTCTAGCCTTTTTTGCTGCAAGTGACGGAATCGTAAATGAAAACTTGGCTGAGCACTTCGTGTCTGAGGTCCAATATACAGAAGCGAAATTCTTCTACGGATTTCAGATTGCTATGGAAAACATTCACTCTGAAACATACAGCCTACTTATTGATACGTATATCAAAGATGCTGTAGAGCGCGATAAGCTGCTTCACGCAATTGAGCATATTGAATGTGTAAAGAAAAAAGCCGATTGGGCGTTGAGATGGATTGATAACGGAAACTTCCAAGAACGTTTGATCGCATTTGCGGCAGTGGAAGGCATCTTCTTTTCGGGATCCTTCTGTTCGATCTTCTGGCTTAAGAAAAGAGGCCTGATGCCAGGACTTACTTTCTCAAACGAATTGATATCCCGAGACGAAGGATTGCACTGCGATTTTGCGTGTCACCTCTATACTCAACATTTGAATAATCAATTACCAAAGGAAACAGTAAGAGAGATCATCAGAGATGCTGTAGAAATCGAAAAAGAATTTGTAACAGACGCGCTACCGGTCAGACTTATCGGTATGAACTCTGATTTGATGTGTCAATACATTGAATTTGTAGCAGACAGACTGCTAGGCGAACTAGAGTGCGATAAAATATGGAATAGCACAAATCCTTTTGATTTCATGGATATGATTTCGCTACAGGGAAAAACCAATTTCTTTGAGAAAAGAGTTGGTGACTACCAAAAAGCAGGAGTGATGAAATCAAATGAGGGCTCTGACGATTCACCAAGATTCTCCATTGGTGAGGACTTCTAGGACTTCTAGGACTTCTAATTAACACTTTTCCATCAACCAAAAAATCCCAAAGAAATGCTAGTATTAAAAAGAGACGGAAGGCGAGAATCGGTACGATTCGACAAAATCACCACAAGAATTGAAAACCTTTGCTATGAATTGGATCCCAAATTCATCCAGCCAATCGATGTTGCCAAAAAGGTAATAGATGGTTTGTATGATGGAGTCTCCACTACTGAGCTAGACAACCTAGCAGCAGAAGTTTGTGCATCCTTGACTGTAAAGCACCCAGATTATGCTATCCTGGCTGCGAGAATCGCTATCTCCAATCTTCACAAGACTACTAGCCAGTCTTTTTCAAACACCATGAAAAGACTGTATACTCACGTGAATCCAAAGACGGATGAAAATGCCGCTTTGCTTGATCCAGAGGTATATGGTATCATTAAAAATCATGCAGCCAAGCTAGATGCAGCGATTGATTACAAAAGGGATTTTGGGTATGATTATTTCGGGTTCAAGACTTTGGAGAGAAGTTACTTGATCAAGTTGAATGGAAAAGTAGTAGAACGTCCTCAGCACATGCTGATGAGAGTGGCTGTTGGGATCCACAAGGAGGACATGGATTCAGTGATTGAAACCTATAACCTACTTTCTGAAAAGTGGTTTACTCACGCTACTCCTACCCTCTTCAATGCTGGAACACCTAAACCACAACTTTCGTCTTGTTTCTTGCTTACGATGAAGGATGACAGTATTGATGGTATTTATGATACTCTGAAGCAGTGCGCTAAGATTTCTCAATCCGCTGGAGGTATTGGCCTCTCTATCCACCACGTAAGAGCAAAAGGCTCCTACATTAAGGGCACAAATGGAGTTTCTAACGGTATTGTACCGATGTTGAGAAACTTTGATATGACGGCTCGTTATGTAGATCAAGGAGGAGGAAAAAGAAAAGGAAGCTTTGCTATATACCTGGAACCTTGGCATGCGGATATCAAAGATTTCTTGGAGCTTAAGAGAAATCACGGTAAGGAAGAAATGAGAGCTAGAGATTTGTTCTATGCACTTTGGATTCCAGATTTATTCATGAAGCGTGTTGAGCAAAACCTTGAGTGGTCACTTTTTTGCCCACACGAAGCACCGGGACTTTCTGATTGTCATGGAGAAGAATTCGAAAGGTTGTATGAAAAATACGAGAGAGAAGGAAAAGCTCGTGAAACGATCAAAGCGCAGGAACTTTGGTTTGAAGTCTTAGAATCTCAAATAGAGACTGGTACTCCATACATGCTGTACAAAGATGCTGCAAATGGTAAGTCAAACCAGAAGAATTTGGGAACGATCAAATCTTCTAACCTTTGTACAGAGATCATCGAGTACACTGCTCCAGACGAAGTAGCTGTCTGTAACTTGGCATCTATTGCACTACCAAAATTTGTAACACAAGGTCCTGATGGAAAATTATTCTTTGACCATCAGAAACTATACGAAATCACCAAAGTAGCTACCAAAAACCTGAACAAGGTAATTGATGTAAACTATTACCCAGTAGAAGAAGCTCGAAGATCGAATTTCCGTCACCGCCCAATTGGTTTGGGTATACAAGGTTTGGCGGATGCATTTATTATGCTGCGTATGCCTTTCGAATCTCCGGAAGCTAAAGGCTTGAATGAGGACATCTTCGAAACTATGTACTTTGCAGCTGTAGAAACTTCTATGGAATTAGCTAAAGTTCAAGGCACTTATGAAACATACGAAGGTTCTCCAGCTTCCAAAGGTGAATTGCAATTCGACCTGTGGGGAGTAACGCCTAAGTCTGGTAGATGGAACTGGGCTGAGGTAAAGGAGAAAATCAAGAAGTACGGAATGAGAAACTCTCTATTGATGGCTCCGATGCCAACAGCTTCTACTTCTCAAATCTTGGGTAATAATGAGTGTTTTGAACCATACACCTCAAATATCTATACAAGAAGGACGCTATCAGGAGAGTTTATTATTGCTAATAAACACTTGATGAAGGATTTGATCGCTTTAGGTCTTTGGGATGACACCATGAGAAATAGGTTAATCTCTACCAATGGCTCAGTTCAAAATATCCCAGGAATTCCTCAACACATCAAAGATATCTACAAGACAGTTTGGGAGATTTCACAGAAAACTATCATCGATCTGTCTGCTGATCGAGGAGCATATATCTGTCAGTCTCAAAGTATGAATGTATTCATGCAGGATCCTAACTTCGGTAAGTTGACCTCCATGCACTTCTACGCTTGGAAAAAGGGATTGAAGACAGGTATGTACTACTTAAGATCTCAAGCAGCAACAGCGGCAATCAAGTTCACGCTAGATAAGACAGGTTTTGAAACTAAGACGAGCAATAATACACAGCAGGAAGTTCCTCTTAAAACACAAAAACAACAGCAAGACGCGATAGCATGTTCTTTGGATGATCCAGACAACTGCGAAGCTTGCGGAAGCTAAAATTTAAAGTTTACTAATCACCAAGAAAGCGTTTGAGAAATCAAGCGCTTTTTTTATACCTTAAAAATTAAAGTTCTGACAATGGAAAATAAAGTAGTAGAGAAAAAGCTGAATAAACTAAACCCAGATACGCCCGCTCAATTTGGAATAATGTCTCCACAACATATGGTTGAGCACCTCACAGTTACCATTAAAATCGCTTACAATAGAATAAAGATTCCTGAGTTTGTGCCGAGTGAAAAACAAAAATTTCAAAAAAGAGCACTCTTAGATACCGATATGGTATTCCCAAAAGGAGTAGTTGCACCAGGCTTAAAGGCAGGAGCTTTAATGCCATTACGAAGTGTAAACTTAGATGAGGCAAAACAGCAACTCTTAGATAGCATCATTGCATATAATACTTTCTTCGAGTCTTCACCAGATATCACAACTGTTCATCCAAGGTTTGGGAAGTTGAACTATGCTGAGTGGGAAAGATTTCATCCAAAGCATTTTGAGCACCATTTCAAGCAGTTTGATATTTGGTAAATATTATTATATACCATATGAAAGCGCCACATATAACTATGCTTAAATACAAATGCATTAGCAGAATCATTCAATGCAAAAATAAAGGCGTTCCAAGTTCAATTCACCGGAATCATCAACATTGAATTTTTCTTGTTTAGACTAGCTAACTTCTATGCTGTATACACCTATTCCCTAGATATTCAGACTGATCTCCCATTAGGTGTGGGATAGTATACACAAAGGTCTATAAAGCAAAATGCTCAATGGAATTGACCAAAGGGCTTAGCGAACATTAGGTGGCTCCGTAGCTATCGGGTGGCTGTACTTCCTGGTCTTGTATTCAATTACCAGAACAGGCTTAAACGCAAAAAAGCCTTCCGTTTTCACGAAAGGCTTTGAATAAATGAGGCGGCGA
>NZ_CAXBBX010000027.1:0-32394 GCF_963974365.1 uncultured Algoriphagus sp.
TAACAGATCCTTTTCAACCTTTTTCAGAAATCCCTAATTTAGTCGGACACTAGTGTTATAAAATTAGAAATTTGTTAATCATTAGCAAGCCAAAATCGAATAGAAAAAGTAAAAAATCAGGAATAAGCTGTAAAGTTAGTTCTGTTAAGTAGAGTAGCGTAGGTTAAAAGTGAATTTCCCCAACCTCAAAATAACATACCACATCAGCAACGGTGAATTCAATACCAGCCTTGTATACCGAAGTGAAAGGTTGAGGCACTGAAGGGTTAGGGTTAATGTGAATACAAAAAGTACGAGGTATATAAGTCCCTCAGGAAGGATGTACTTGGTAGGCGAGAAAAGGCCCTACTCTCTCAGGGCCTTATAGTCATACATTATTACATCAAACCATGGGTTTCACCCATGGTTATTGATAGGTTGATATCCCCAAACATTCGGCACAGGCCGTGTGCGAAAAATTAAAATTATACCCTATCCAACTTTGGATTTCGAGTGACCTGCCATGAACGAGTTTGCTTTTGGGAAAGATTCTCCATATTTAGGCTAAACCCTTTACTCTTCAGCCAGACATCCAACTCCCTCGCATCTGAGGCGCCGAGCATCTGCTTGGCTTTTTTATATTCTTTGCTTAATAGTTGACCATCGAAACTCACTTTCTCTAGTATGGTTTTATAATAATCCAGAAAAGAATTTTTATTCATTTTTACTCTGCTTTTAGTTAAACAACATTGGGATAGAAATAACCCTACCTTGGTAATTAAAAACAACCCTCTGACATCAGTCTGCAGCCATTCGTTTTATATAAATAAGCTGTAGTATGCCGAGAGAAAAACAAATAAGTACAGACAGTCCCTTAGGACTGTCCATGCTCTACTTATCCAATATTAATTGTTCTAGATGGTTTTTTCTTGGCTTCCTCCCTCTTAGGTATCACCAACCGGAGAATTCCGTCTTCGTATTTACCTTCAATTCTATCACTATCCACGGTATTGGGCAGATAAAAAGAACGTGAAAAGGAATGGTAGCTGAATTCCCTGCGGGTGTATCCAAGTTCCCCCTCAAAAGTATCCTCTTGATTCTGGGAGGATTCAGCCTTTATGACCAAGGTATTGTTGTCCAACTCCACCTTGAAGTCATCCTTTTTCATACCTGGAACTGCCATCTCTACGTGGAAATCACTACCTGATTCGGAAATATTCACCCGTGGAAGGGTATAGCTTTCGGATGGTCTTCCAATGTTGACTGAATCCAGCCAATCAAACAAGCCTCTGCCCGGAAAGTCATCAAAGAAAGTAGCAGAATGACTTAAACTGTTTCTTTTCATTAATGTGTTCATTGCTTTACGTTTTAATAGTTCAACAAATAAACCTCCTGTCTGTGCAGCCTCTTGGCCAATAAAGACTATTTTAGACGGGGCACTAATTATAAAGAATCGCGATTCATACTGCGACAAAATCAAGCAAAATGCCAAAGTGAAATTTCATAAATTTTGTCAGTTTCACACTGAAAAAATGACAGGATGGCCTGTCGCCTGAAACCAAACATGTCAATACTTTTTTTACACCTACCGAAACCTCCAAATTATTACCCTCCCCATTGTCTTAGATCAAACGAACCCTCTAAGCAAGACGCCAATAAACCTTCAAAGTGCTGACAGCTGGGCCTTTGTCCTTTTTAGAAAGAGAACATCTCCTAAACGTGGACACCTAGCGCACTTAAGTTTTAGGTACTACCACAATTTTAATGGAGTTTACTTCTTATTTGTTTATGATGATGGTTTCCGGAGGCCATCATCCGGATGGGTGAGCCTTGCGGGATTTTCGGTTTTGTACTGGGTTGAACACCGTTAAGAAAATGACTTAGCTCACGAGGAACGAGAGGACAAGTCGAAAAGAAAATGCCAGGTGGGCATTTTTAGACTTGGGCCAGGTTTTGGGAGGGAGTCATTTTTAGGTGTCTAATCCAGAACAAAATTCCGCTGAATTGCTGTTTAAAATGAATAAGAAAAGGTAACAGCGGAAAGAAAAGACCGAGGCTCAGGGCTTTTTGGTTACTTTTTGGCCCCCAAAAAGTGACAAAGATAAAACCTTAATTAACGGAGGAAGATATATGGAATGTTCTGTTTCTGAAAAAAAATGAAGCAATTATACACAGAAGCTATACTTTCTTCTGGAGAAATTAGTTAAAAGGCCAACTTACCTTTCCATTAAATTCAGGGTAGAACCAAGTTTTAAGCAAACAGATTTATCAACTGCTTCCTGATTTAAGTACAGACTTTACAGGACCAAAATAATAGCTTCTACGATGCTCCTCCGATGCTCCTCCGATGCTTCTCCGATGCTTTTTCGATATACCATCGTAGTAGCATCGAGGTTAAGTCGAAGAAAGGTCGACTTGAAATCGTACCAAAGCTTACCATTCACCACTGCATCTCCCTAGCTTCTCCCTTGAACTTCCCTAAATCACTGGGAGAATGAAGGGAACTGCAAGGGAAGGATTAAGGGAGCATCAAGGGAGATAGTATTAGTTTGGTATAGATGAAACACTACCATAAGATGGACCATCGAGGAGTAGACCGAGTAGATTGACAGCCTGACATACAGAATTCCCAGCATCAGGAAGGATAATTAAAGACCCCGAATCGTAGTGCTAAATGGCAAGAAATAAGATGGTTTAAAAATAGACTAATAAGGCCATTTACCGCTTCCGAATGGTCATCTTCAGGAATCGCGAAATACTCTGGCACAGAGTAACTTAAAAACCACATCCCAGCAAGGTTATCTAATTCCAATTTTGATAACCAAACCTAAATGAAAGGGCTATTCTTCGTAAATTATACTCATTGATTTATCTATGATTAAGCCACTGCTCATATCGTCCCCATCCCTAGCCCATATCCGTGCAATGTGTCTGGGCAAAACGAGATTCCCTTCTCCGGAAACTGCCTGGTATGTTTTGGACTATAACCAGCGGCATCAGATCAGAAACCACATCACGGATTCCTACTTATTGGAAGCTTATCGCTGCCCGTACTGCGGCACCTATCACTTGGGTAAGAGCAACAAAAAAATCAGGCTTTATCACAGTTCCTAAGGCAGGTTTCTTCGCTCCCACTCTTTCAAGGCCCGGCTAAATGAGGGTGGCATCACGAGCAGGTAGGATGCCAGATAAATCTGCTTGATATCCAACAGCTTTTCATCATGCTTGAGTAAAAAATCCAATTTATCTACAAGAGTGGACTGACTGTGTACCTCATGGTAGAGTTGGCTCTGGGCCAAATCACTGGCTATGATGTGCTGCATCAGTCCATGCAAGTACTCGGGTTCGGCCTGGGCCAAACCCTGGATAAGCGCAAGACGGATATAAATCAATTCGCAAGGCAGCAAAGCCAGCCAGGAGGATTCTACACGCTCCCGGATACCTTCCAGTTGATTTCCGGAATAGAAGAGCTGATCACTGCGAAGCAGATGCTGCTCCACATGGCCATCTCCCATCTTCAGCCTGCCCAGGACAGCTCCCGAATAAATCAGGCATAAAACATTCTCCTTAATAAATGTAACCGGATCGCCTCTTCTAAACGTGACTGTGGTACAAAGTTCAAACAGTGGAGCAAACAGCTCTTTCTCATAAATACCATGGGCCTGGGCATACTTTATTATGCCTAATTTAATTTTCGTATCACTAATCATCCTACTGTGCATCAATGGAATTTGCCAGAAGTTCCGGCAAAATCCTCCGTACTACATTTATTTAACTACCAATAAGATAAAAGTCTAATTTCTATTTTCATAACCTTAGTTATCAAAATAGGTTTTACATAACCAGATCAGAGTCAGCGATTTGCATTTTTTGGTTGGGTATACTAAGTTCAATCCATCATCTCCGGATTACTTTGATCACTTGCAAGGAGTATCCTGGGACAGTACATCCGTCATTCCTTAGGCTGGCAGAAAGGAATACAGCCGCATCTGGACGGATAAAAACGGGAGACGCCCAAAACCCTTGAACAGAGTAGGCATTTTAACCACTTCCGGTAAAAAGCATGTAGCTCAATCCGGAAACCCTAAACGTTTTCCCTGCTTTTGATCTGTCAAAAAACAGGATACAATATGAAGAATCTAGCGGGCAAGTTGCCCCTAATAGCCTTTGTAGTAGCTGCCTTCGCGGCAGTTGCTTTTACCTCTCCGAAAGAGGAAGACCCTATGTTTGCAAGAATAGTCGATGATGACGATAATGTCACCTGGCTAGAGGTAAATGATCCAAATAATCCGGTAAGTTACCAGTGTAACCTTGGATCAGAGTATTGTCTCTACAGTGCACCGAACGAAAGCTCACCGATTGGCACCCAGGATAAAGAGTTCATCCTAAATTAATAAGAAAAATTCAGGGCAGGAGGTTTCTTCCTGCCCTGTTTACATTTAATAGAAACTCAACTCTCTTGCAGGAATTGGTAATATATACTGATCAGATTCCGGCGATAAGCTATATTCCTGTCCCTCATAAGTTCTCTTTAAAGTTTCTCTAAATCTATCCTCTGCATTTAACCGCCTAAGGTCTGTCCATCGAAGTCCTCTAAAAGGCAACTCTTTTCTGCGCTCTTCAATTATAATTTTTAAAGCCTGACTTTCATCCAAGAACTCTTCAGGAATAAATTCATCACTATGCCTCTTACTCAGTAACTCATTGAGAACCTGCTCAGCCTGCTCCAATTCACCAGTTCGTATAAGGCATTCGGAATAGGTCAGGTAGACTTCATCAGAAGCAAGTCCGGTAAAATGTGTTATTCCTCCTGTATAACTTCCCCTAAAATTCACATACCCGGCAGGTCTGGTGATGAAGAAAAGATCTCTCCTTAAATCACTAGTATCATATAGGGCATAAAGATCATCATCCACCTGAAAACCTGATTGGGAACTGAAGCTAGATCCTGAGCGGACATACCAGATTGTTTCTTTATTAAACTCCTCTATAGGATAGGTAATAGAGTGGTCATAGACACTATAGTCTTCTAACACCAGCCCAAGTGCCATTGTCTCTCTAGAAGCAATCAAGGCATTGTCATAGTCTCCCCAACTTAAGTAAATACGCGCTTTAAGTGCCTTTACTGCTTTCAGAGATGGGCGTGTGAGGTATTCCGGGTCTCCGGCCATCAGTCTGTCCGCCTCTTCCAAATCGCCACGGATAACAGCTTTGATTTCCTCGGTACCCGCTAACTCAGGGCTCAGCGTAATGGAGGTACTATTTCTAACCGGTATTTTGGGAGTCAACCCTTTGGACTCCAGATTTGGGCCTTCCATATAGAGTGAGTATAAATTATAATAAGCATTGGCTCTATAAAACAAGGCCGTACCCTTGATCTGATTTGCGATATCGCTCCTTTTTTCTTCATTCTTTTCCAATGCTTCCAACACCAAATTGGAAATCTGTATCTGGTTATAGCAAGTTCTCCATTCAAATATTTGATCCTCCAATTCAAAGGGATCAGCTTTCCACAAATACAGGTTTTGATGCCAGGGAGTAAAAGAAAGGAACCCGGCGTCATCGGTAAAGTATTCGTCTGCCAGCATAATATTCATCCCGGCGCTAAAATTCATGGTACCGTAGTCAAGCATGGACTGTAAAGATTCCAAAGATCCGGGGGTATCGATCGCCTTAGATGGCCTCTCGTCCAGAAAACCTGTGCAGGACAGTAGCATGAATGCTAGTGCAAGTATGTAGCTCGTATTTTTCATGTGTTTTTAATTTGTTTTTCAATGGCCACATGGAATGCCCAAAATAATCATCCGTCTGTGTGTGAAGTTTTTATAGTAGGCATTTCATCTGTTTTATAATTAACTTGAATTAGAAATTGACCCTCAGTCCCAAAGCAGCGCTCCGAACTGGTTTTTGCGTCTGAAAATCCGGATCCTGGGTATCGGAAGTAGCTTTCCACAGCAATCCGATATTGTTTATATAAGTGAACACTTCAAGGCTTTGAACCGGAAGTGTCGGATGATCCCGCTTGTTCCAAGTACGCCCTGCCCTGATATCCTGCAGACGGATATGGTCACCTTTTTCCACCAGTATAGAAGACCTGCCATAGAAATTTTGCCTTTGAGCATTTAGCCTCTCCTGCTCCGAAGGAATTTGTGTATGCTGCTCGTCACCGGGCTGCTGCCAACGTTTGCTGTAATCAGAGTGGGTTATTTCCCCTCTGGCCAATGCCGAATAACTTACGGTGGCCCGCTTGTAATAATATCCCATCCGATAGGAGATATTAAAGGATAGATTCCAGCCTTTCCAGTCCAGTGTATTTCGGATTGATCCAAACAGCGTAGGTCTAGCGGAGCCTTCCAGGGTCATGGACTCCGGCGTAACAGCACTTAAAATTGCAGAATAGTCATCCGATAATTCCCCATCCAGATAGCCAAGAGGATTGCCATTGGCAGGATCCAGACCTCCCCAAGGAAGTGAGTAAATGGCATAGAGAGGATTCCCTTCCACCGGTATGAGACTGGAAGCCCCACTGGTAAACATCTGTGCAACAGATCTACTGCCATCAAATGCTATCACCTTGTCTTTCCAGCCACTCAGGAGCCATTGGGTACTCCATCGTAATGCTCCGTCTATATTGACTGTATTCAGGGTCAGGTCAAACCCTCGTGTCAACGTACTTGCAAAATTCCCGCGATACTGGTAAATGCCATTCGAACCCGGCACCTGAGTTTCTCCTATCAGATCCTCACCCTGCTTGGAATAAAATTCCAGAGTACCTCCTACACGTCCCGACTTCATCTCAAAATCCATTGCTAAATTCGCTATCCTGATTTTCTCCCATCTCAGATTTGGATTGGGGGGATTGGTGACGTAGGCATTTCTCAGTCCACTGATGTAGTCATGGTAGGTGGTGTACTGTATGGTCGTAAAGGCACTAAGGGATTTATCCACATTGCCATTGTAGCCATAGCTCATTCTGACTTTCAGAAAAGGCATCCAGTCCATTCCATAGAAACCTTCCTCACTGATTATCCAGCCCAAACCCGCACTCCAGAGCGGAACTCCCCGCTGGTTGGTTTCCACACCGAAGATATTGGACATATCCTTTCTGGCACTTATTGTAGCCAGGTATTTCCCCTGATAGGTATAGCCAGCATTTGCGAAATACGAAAGATACCGATCGGTAACACCCGTGTGGGAAGTTCCGGAGGGAATAGCCTGTCTATTCCCGGGATTGTAGTATTGAGGAAACCTCGTGGTATAATCTACCGGAACACTAAGCCCCAAAACATCGTCGTAGCCATAGAAGCTTGTCCTGTCGGACAGACTGTTCAGATCTCTGATTTCCCAGCCTCCCAGCGCAGTCACTTGATGCGCATTGCGGGTAAGGGAATAATTGAGACTGGCCCTCAGATTGTGGCTTTGGGAAGCAGAGTGAACATTGGTAAAACGCCCTCCTCTTGGAACAGGGTAAGACAAGCTTCCATCTTCAGAAACCTGCGTGAAGCTATTGATCATGTTTCTCATGACCCAGAGTTCCTCTGTCTCAATATTCCGGGTCTCTGCATTATTCTGCCAGTATTGGTACTGCACCTGGGCATTCAATCCAGGAAAAAGGGTATACTTGATCCCGGCATTTGCCCTGATATCCATAGACAGCGTACGGTTATTGCCCTTGCCGATTTCTTCCAGGGGATAAGAACGCCAATCCAACAGTCCATCATTCTCAATTTCATCCAAATAACGAGAACTAAGGTTTGCCAGAATTGGCAGTGCATTCCCCTGTTCATCGGCAAGCAGTTCATACGGATCCAGTGTGGGTATTCCTGTATCAGAGAAATTAACCGATCTGGTCAGGTAGAGCCCCGTGGAAACCTCAAGTTTGTCATGCATCAGCTTCCATTTCTGTCCTGCATTGAAGGTGATTCTGTCATCCTGCGCCCCCACCTGACTGCTCAGGTTGTGGTCATAGCCACCTGAAAAATTAAACAGATAGGAATTTCCTCCCCCATTCACCTGAAAAGCATATTGCTGGCGAACAGCCGTACGATAGTAGTATTTCTCCAGATCCCTTCTACTATCCTGCCTGGCATACCGGCTTAGCATCGCGTCTGCTTCCTGCTGGGTAATCCTGCCTTCCTTTGCTGCCAACAGCGCCTCTACAGCAAAAGATACCGGTGAGTGGGCCGAAGAATTAATCCTGGAATTGTAATAACCCGATTCAAACAGCTTCCGCTCTTGGGCGATAAAGTCCCCCATCTCCATCTGTGGTTCGTAGAAAAGATCCGGTTTTTCCAGCACAGTGAGATTGGATTGGAAGGAAACCTGGATAGGACGGTTGTACTGCCCTGACTTGGTGGTGATCACAATTACGCCATTCCCCGCCTGGGCTCCCCAGATAGAAGCAGCCGCAGCATCTTTCAGAACTGTGATTGATTCCACATCGTTGGGATTGATATTGTCGATATTGCCCTCATACGGAAGATTATCTATCACGATCAGGGGCTGCGTATTGCCAAAAAGCGTGCTTCTCCCACGGATACTGATCGGCTCATTGGTGCCTACGTTCCGGTTGAAAATCACCCCCGAAGACACGTCTTCCATCCTTTCCAGAATAGTGCTGCTCACCCTTCGATCTATCAGCTCATTGTCCAGCTGGACAAATGAACCTGTAGCCCTTTCCTTGGGGATCTCCTGATATCCTGTGGATACCACTTCTACTTCTCCCAGCAACTGCTCGTCAGTTTCCATACGAATAATCAGCGGGGACTCTGTTGGCAACTGTATTTCCTTATTGATGGTCTGAAATCCTATAAAACTTATCGTCATACGGTAGCTACCTGCAGGAAGGGAAAAAGTAAATTCCCCCTTATCATTACTTACCTCCGAGCGACCAACTTCCTTGATCAGTACCATGGCTCCAGCCAAGGGCAGCCCGGTTTCAGCCTCCAGAACCTGCCCTTTCAGCAGATGGTCTGTACTTTGTTTAGCGTGGGACACCTGGGTGACCAGGAAGAACACTACAGGCAGTATCAGTAGACGCCTGAATATCAAATGGTAAAGTTTATTTTTCATCTCCTTGTGGTTTGGGGTTAGATTTTGAAAGGATGTCAGCTTGCTCCCTTTGGGAAGCAAAAAGTCCCTGGTCTAAATAGGTTTGGATTAATTGGGACCAGCCTTCACGGTTTTTTGGAAAGCTGCCTGACTGCAGGATTCTCCCTTGCCCGTCCAGCAGGATCTGGGCAGGAAAAGACCGGATAAGGTTTTGTCTGAGGGTAGGATGATCCGTACCGCCTGAATAGAGGTTAATACTCTGATCTGAGGTATACCTGCCGCTTGCCAGACTCTTTTTCCACAAGTCCTGGTCGTTGTCCCCTGCCACCGTCACAAAGAGGACATCGGGATGATCTTCAAACTCCTCCATGATGGGCAGAAAGGTGTCTCTGGCAAAACTCAGACAGGCTCCGCAGCCACTGAGCCAGAAATCCACAATAACGAGCTTGCCTTTCCAGGCTTCAGGATAAACTGTATCTCCCTGTTGATCCAGAAAACCATGGGCAGAAAAATCCTGTCCTTTAAGATTGCCATGCTGAAGTGCATCCAGCTGATGGGCAATCCAAGGTGTACGGATATAGCCCAGTGCATGCGTAAACAGTGAGTCTGCATCCGGCAGCTCCTTAAATTCTTTTACCAGATAGATGGCATCCACCTGCTCACGAAGCGGAATGGGAATGGCCTCGCTGAGCTGAAAGAAGGCAACCGGAAGCAGTTTTTCCAGTAGGCTGTTTTCCAGATAAAGTGCTTCTGCCAACTCATGGGGAACGGTGCCTGAAATGCCCTCAGGGAAAAGCAGGGGAATATCCATGCTGTAGCGAAGCAGTAGCTCTCCCCAGCCCTTCTCTCCAGGACGGCAGTTACGGACAAACTGGAGCGCTGAATTATATAAATTCCCCGTCCAGTAAAGCCGAAGCCAGTCGGTTAATTCTGGGGGTAGCACATCCCTGTAGCGTGCAAGCTCTGTAAATACCGGGTGGGGATGGATTGCTGAAAAGAGGTATTCAGCCCTGTCCATACGCTGGGCTTCCGTTTCCAGCAACTCCATCTTCTTACTCCATGCTGGCAGATAGTCTGACACTACTTGTTCATAGTCCGCCTGTTTTTCAGGGGTATTCAGCATGACCGAAGCGTCCGAGATCAGCATCACAGGATTACGTCCTGCACTCTCTGCCAAGGCCACTTCTTTGAGCTGACGCTGTATGCGGACCTTATTGGCAGAAGGTCCGGAGAGAAAGAGTTCTGAGCGTTTTGCATTCCAGTGTATGAGCAATGAATCACCCGGCTGAACCCAGATATTCTGAAGCAGAGGAGTCCTTCCCTCACTCAGGCTAAATCTGGCAAAAGGCTCCTGCATAGGAATCCTAAACTCAAAGACCTGCTTGCCGGAAGTACCTGCATAGAAGTCACCCGGCTGTAAGGCAAGGCTATTGCCCTGCCTATCCATCAACTGATAATAAGGATCCAACTCCTGCTGGATCAGCTCATAGCTTAACTGCGTGGGGTTTTCCGAATCCGGGGTTATCTCTCCTTTCAGCGTAAAGAATCCCTCCGATTGGGCAGAAGAGCCTTCGCTCTCCTGCCCTTTTGCTGCGGAGTGATCAACCAAACCATTTTGCTCCGGCAAAGTATCGGAGCGGGTCTCCCCGCCCCGATGGGTGTCCCGCAATCCAAACGGAACACTGGGGCTAGACCTATGAAGAAAATCCGCCCCGGGTGAATCAGCAACTTGTGCTGTGGATGTGCTTCCGAATAGGCATAGCGATGCCAGGAAGCATGTGAATAGATGTTTTTTCATGCTTTTGATGTTTGATGCTGGGTGTCGGATGTCGGGTGTCCGATGTTCTGTCACGCTGAGCGAAGTCGAAGCGTATATGTCCATAGGCGACAGACCACAGTCCACAACCGTCTGCGGAACAGGATAGCAGTAGGCCGTCGTCAATGTTACCGTCATTGCGATCCCGAGAATCGGGAGAAGCAATCTCAGTCGCACTTTCAGGTCATTTCGAACGGAGCTTGCGGAGAGAGAAATCTCTAACTTCTTAACTTTTGAATCTTGATTCTAGCTACTTGGTACTTTGTACTTTATACTTTGACTCCAAACAAGACATAGAAATCCCACCTTAGCCTACTTGGCCAACTAGCAATAAATAAATACTAAGAAATGTGTCAGCTCTACCGGCTACTGAGAGCTTGCTGACGTGAGTGTGTAGTAACCGATCTGCTCAGGGATGTGCACCTCCCCTTTCACGGTCTTAAAAATGAATCCTCAAATCGGATTCTTGGGCTTCAGAGGATACAGGCGATCTACCGCGGCGATGCCCTGTACCTCTGGAAGGATGTAATAGGCTCCGATAGGTAATGAGCAATGTGACCCAATGTAAAAAAGCACAGACAGATCTTTCTTCAGGAATACTAATCCCAGGAAGCAACTTAATCCAGAAAAAATCAAGGTCTGTTCCATGATACTTGGGTTATAACGAAGTCACCAAGAAAAAAAGCCATTGAAGTGGACTCTCCTTCTTGCAAGAACTGAGGTACGGCCAAGCACCTGGGAACAAGCAAGCGAGTAGCCCACGCCAATGGCGTGAGCATTCCCACTTTTGTCTCGTTCCATAAAGAAAATTGGCCGTTTTCAGTTCTGAGACACTAAGTGCGAACGCTTAGAAATCATTTCGAATATCAATCCAAAGTTATCCATTTGAATAAAATATCCGAGGTATTTCTAAAATATCCACAGCTAATATAGAGTATTTAATCAAATACTCCTAATTAGGAGTAATAATTTTTCCAGGCAATTATGTGATTGCCAGCATGGAAAATCAAGATGAGAAATTGACCCCAAAAGCAGAATTGCTGAAATTCATTGGAGACAGAATGGTATTTCTACGGAAGTTAGAAGGATATACGAATCATGATGTTTTTGCTTATGACAAAGGAATCAATAGAAGCCAATATGGCAAATACGAGAAAGGAAAGTCTGATCTTCAGATATCTACTCTAATACGTATCATCTATAGTTACAATGACATGACAATTGAAAAATTCTTTGAAGGAGTAGATATTCCAGAGGAATTTACCAAAAGGAATTCTACAACTGAAGGCACGAAATAGTCCGAAGCAGAGGTATGTAATTACTGAGGAGAGGGAATAGTACTATAAAAACCTAATATCCTTAAATTGTGATATGGATCTTAGTTCCCGAAAGTCAAAACTCAATAAACAGATCACCATTTTTAAATGGATTGCAGGAATTTCGGCACTAGTTGCACTTATCCCACTCATTTGGGCCGGAATGCAAGTATTCCAAAGTCACTCCTTTTTCAAAGAGAACGAACTTGGTGATTTCATTGGTGGGACTTCCGGAACATTTGCGTCGTTTGCTGCACTAGCCTTTGTTTATGTCGGCTTCCTTGGCCAGCAACTCCAAATTCTCATGCAACAGGAAGAGCTGGAAATGAACCGCCAAGAACTAAAGGATACTCGCGTGGAAATAAAAGGTCAAAAGGAACAATTAGAGCTTCAGAATGAACATTTTAAGATTCAATCTTTCAACGATGTCTTTTTTAAACTCTATGATATTTTTAAAAATCAATCTGAGATGAATTTGTACTCAGATCTCGGAGATGAACCCTTGATAAAAAAAATGGGCGTTTTCATCACAAACATGAAAAATGAAAATCCACTTTTCAATCACGCAAATTTATCTAACCCAGATATAATTGAAATAGTTACTAAAATTTTTGAAAAATCATTTAAAGGAGGTCCAGCTAGAATCAATGGAATAATTTCAAATAGTATTGCCATCCTGATTCATATAGACCAGAACAGAAACCTCATTAATCGAGAGTATTACTTATCAATTTTTAAAAATGGACTTACTATCCATGAAGAGAGAATCCTTTTTTATTCATTTTGGTCGGACGAATTTTTATTACCTGACCAAGAAGAGTTAATCTTAAGAGATTTTTTGCAAAGACTTCCTGCTCATCACCTTTTACATTCAGTCCACAAAAGGCTGATTATGTGAAGAGTGATTGACTCTACGCCTTAAACACCAGAAAACTGTTGCTAGGGTTCTCATTTTTACTTTGGAAGGTTACGGTTCTCGGATCAATCACAAAGTACGAGTTAGCTAAAAAAAAAATAGTCTGGATTACCAGAATAAGCGACCAACAGTATTGTCCAGAATATACAAAAGATTGCCATTTTTTTATTAACATTGTTTACAACGAAAGAATACAGTCACTAAATAAAATGTTTACCCTTCTGAAAATCTTTCTCATTATTAATACAAAAAACACATCAACCCTTCAATTAGTCTTTGTAAACAATTCTAAAACTGACAAGATAAATGGAACTCGACGAACAGGTTCGGATATACAAAGATAGATTGAGGATTTTTTTAATTCTTTTCTACTTCAGTGATGAATTTACATCAACTGAGCACCCTGAATATAAAAAGATCTTTAAAAGCGAAGTACGCATTCAGAAGATTGATTTTCTCATTCGTAACCCAGATTATCTTGCTTACGAATTGTTGCTCATTGCCGCAAATGACACAGATAAAAGACAAGAAATCAAACAGATTGTAAAATCAATATATGATTCTTCAGAACCGCAACTACGAAGACTGGAAATGGAGCGATTTTTTTTCGGAGCCTATGAAGACATTGATGATGTTATAGGGTTCCTTAAAAGCATTGGCTTTATCGGTTTCACAAGCAGAAAAAATAGTGACTTGAAAACAATTGAGAAACAGTATTTTGTTACTCAGCTGGCTATAACCAAGGCCAATTCTGCCATAAGTAATCTACCAGCTTTGGAATGGTACATAAGAAGATGTGAACTTATTAATAATTATTTTGGCAACCTCTCTGGCTCCCAGCTTAAGGTGTCGCAATATCAAATAGAGGAATATAGGAATACTTCTTTCAAAAATTTTATTGGTGAGATATCCGAGACCGTAAAGAATGATTTTTACAGCATTTTCAATGAACGATTATGAAATTTGACTACAATAGCTTTATCTCAGAGCTTCAAAAAGAATTTGATGGAACCTTTAGCGAATCGGAAATTAAAGACTTATTAAATCTTGAAGAGGAGATCATTAAAGACACACCACTCTCAACAGGTAAGCGGTTAGTAGTGAATTATGTTTCATTTACTGGCAAAAAGTCTACTGAAGACGCTCAGGATTTTAAAGACGAAATCATTGATTATAGACAGGAAATATACTCAGGAGTAAACATTTGGGTAGCAGATAATTTAAAAGGTAAATCTAGCATATTCAAAGTTATCAAGTTTGCGCTTACTGGAGATAATAGTCTTAAACCTAATATCTCAAAATGGATTGATCACATATTGGTTGTCTTTAGTATTAATGACAAGAAGTATACTGCATACATAAACAATTCGAAGAGGCAGATAAATGCAGCTTTGTACAATAAAGAGATTAAATCATATCCAGTGGAAGGGGAATATTCTGAAGAACAGTTATTTTTTTCTACTTCTAAAGATGATTTTCAGTCCAAATTGAAAGAATTCTTTTTTCATCAATTTGATTATTATTCTCTACGTTGGACTCAGAAGTCACCTATAAAAGATAGTGACGATTTATTGGAGGCAGGTGCTAGTTGGTTGACTTATTTCAAATCAATATTCTTAGAATCAAAAGATACTGCAGAGTTAATGTACGGTGGGCAGGGAACAAAAGTATTCCAAATGCTTCTGGGGCTTTATCTTACTTCTCCGATAAATAAACTGACCATAGAAAAAGATAAGATGATGCACCTAAAAGGTAAGCAGCAATCTTTTGATTCAAGAGAAGTACTAGAGAATGAAGAAAAGAAAGTGCAACTACAAAAACGTCTCGATGAACTGACGGAAAAGTTAAGTAAATTAATGCAAGCCGAAAGACAGTCAGTTGATATTATTTCAATGGTAAAGGAATACGATCAGTTGTTGGCCGCAATGGAAGTTGAGAATGCTAAATCCTTTAAACTTAACAATGATATTCAAAAGAATAGAAAACAAAAGACAGAAACGTACGAGCGAAAACAATTTGTCGAAGAAGAGCTAAACAAACTAAAGAAAGAGTTTATTAAAGCAGAAAAGCAACAGACAGATATCAAAGAATACTTAGAAATCGGGATATTCTTTTCAAATCTGGACCTTAAGGCATGCCCAAGTTGTAGTCATCCTGTTACCAGTGAAAAAAAGCAACGGGCTGTTACTGCACACACTTGCGCTTTGTGCAGTGACGATGTATCAGAAGATATTTCAGATGTAAACACTGACAGTCTATCAGCTAAATCCGATGAGCTCACCAAATTACAAGAAGGTCTTAAGATAAGTATAGAAGCACTTAAATCTGAACTGGATGAGATAACGAAAAACGCCAAAGAGTTATCTAAAGTTAAAATTCAACTGGAACAGCAGCAAAGTTCAATTAAAGATACAGGTGCGCTGAATACCAGACTTTTTGAATTACAAAGGGCAATAAGCGAAGAACGTAAAAAGGTTCGACCACTTGATTCAGAAAAAAATGATATCATCGAGAAAAAAGCAGTTTTAAACTATAGGATAAAGCAACTCAATGAACTACCACAAAGAACGGGAGATCAAAAAATTGAACAGAAGATTCAGCTTCTTGCTAAAGCTATAGACAAACTAAACAAAATCCGGTTTGCCGATGGTCAATCCATACTTAAAAAGCTGTCTGATCTCATGACAGATGAAGTTAAGGCACTAGGTCTAAGAATTACAGAAATCACCATTAATGATCGATTTGACATTAAATACAAACAGGATGGAGATTATCTTTCATTTTCAGAAATTGCAGAAGGTGAGCAATTGCGTGCTAAGCTGGCATTTTATTTAAGTCTGATCCAATTGGATATTGAACATAACTATGGCCGTCATACAAGATTTTTAATAATTGATAGCCCCGGTAAGGAAGAAGGTGATAAAAATTACCTGGATAGCTTAACTAGATTAATAAAAGAACTGGAAACACGTTTTGGCGATGACCTACAGATATTGATTGGGACAGCTGAACGCAGTTTAGAAAATGCCGTAACTCATCAAAATATATTTCCAGAAAATGTATATGTTTTCTAATGGGTGGAATTAATGATCATTTTACTGCTATGAAGGTGCCTGAGAGGATAACATTTCTTCAGTTTGCCTTTTTTGCAGAAGCAGAGAAATCAACAGCGAAGGAACTGAACATCCTTTTAAGCGGTATAATTTCAAACTCTTACGAAAATACCTACATTCAAAAGTTAGCTATCGAAAGGCTAATGGATTTGGTTTTTTTAAATAAACTGAAACCAAGACATGCCCTAGCAATCTTAATTGACAATTGGGGAACAGACGATCTTCCATTGAACACCGTGAGGATAAAATCGCTGTACTATCTGGTTGAATATGAGAAAGAAGATATCGAAAAAATATTCAATCAATGTCTTAGCTCGCAAGAAGCCGAACTAGCCGCTGAAGCATTTTTCCATCTCGGCCTGATTGATATGCAACAAGGGCTGCTATCTCAGGATAAGTCTACTTCTATTGCCGCCCTTGAAAAAAGCCGGTCAGAATTTTTGTCTGCTATTCAGGTGATTGAAAATAGAACGGATGCACATATACTGAGCAGGGTGATAGATTTAACTATCAATATTTTAAATAATGTAACCCATTCTCTAAAGACAAGTTTGAAAGAAATTGCTGATATGCTGTTTAAAATGGATGGGTTTTCATTCAATTTCAAGGACGGTCCATTCTATGCTGGATTTTATAGAATATTGGTAGGGCTGGTAAAAATATCGGAACGAAACCCGCTTTCCTGGCTGGACTATAGGGCAGAACTATCCTCCTTATTTCATCAATACTCACTTATCAAAGATCAGGAAATTAAAGATAGACTGTCCTTAAGCCAGTTGTCTTCAGGTTTCTTAGGAAAATTAAACACTGCGTTCTTTGAACCTTTCTTTGCATTGAATTTTTCAGCAGACCAGTCAAGGATTGCTATCAGATTAAACGAATTACCTCCAGATGGCCAGGAAGCTTCTTTTCTAAAGAACCTTTTAGACTTTTTGGAAACTGATCCAAAAAAAAAAGCCTCTTCTGAATCTCTAAAAAACCAGCTTAAGCAATTGTTCTCTTCAGCTTCAGATGCCACTATCGAGTCCCTTGCAGCGAAATATTCCGGCGAGAACGAGCAAATGCAATTATTTAAAATTTACCGGGAACTTTCCAAACCAACAGTAACACAGTTGGACGATGCTATTATAAAGAGTTGTTTGACTATTCAGACTAACCGTATCTATTACGGCAGCTTTTCAGAGGATGACAGGAATACTTTCATAGCCAGTATGTTGGAAAGTGCAGGTTTTTTAATCAAAGACCAAACCCGGAAAAGCACAACGGAAACTGGGAAATCGGCAGGAGAAGTAGATATTTTTATCCAAGACATAGAAAATCTCCCGATTTCACTTATTGAAGCTCTCAATCTAGCTTATGTAGATAAAAATTACATCGCAACCCATATAAATAAAATTTTTACCTATGATTCTAACGGGTTGCCTGACAATTATATAATAGTCTACGCCAACGCGGCAAATTTTGGTTCCTTTTATAAAACCTACTGTAATTATGTGAAATCCCATAACTTTAAATACCGGTTGGTAAAGCTGACAGAAGATAGTTCAGTTCTTTATTCTGAATTGAAGAAATTCACGGTTGTGCATAACCGCAATGGTGTTGAAGTCAAAATACATCACATTATTATCAATCTAAGCAACAAAAAATGATTAGTGTACTGGCATTATTCAATGCTATTTCAGTAAAACCTTAACTTGTAAGCTTTGGGACTTATATTAAATTAAAATGCATGGGCTGCTTGCGGGTGTACAGATTGTCGTCATCTTTTTGGCTCTGGTTACACCTACTCTTAAAACTAATTTAGATTGTTCAATTGCCGCTTTGTTTGGATTATAGGGTACAATTGATTGATACTGGTCTTCCCAAATAATCACTTCGTCAAATTCCTTTCCTTTTGATTTGTGTAGTGTCATAATGAAAATGCCTTCCCACTTTCTATGTGACATCGAAAAGTGTTCTTGTAAAAGTGCATCCTTTATTGAATCTTTAGCTCCAGTATAGTTTTGAGATAAGCGCCAGCTTTCGGCAAGGCGTGAGCTTAATAAGGCACCTTTATTCAATAATCTAAGGTACTTTGAATCTTCAAAGATTTCAAGTAAGGAGGGGTGCGTTGACTCTTCAAAGAGTTTTCTGACGGAGATCCAGTCAATTTCTGGAATTCCACAGAAAGTTAACTGCAATCTTTTTGCTAAGATGATCTCGATTTCGCTAATAAATAACAGCCTTTTGGAACCTCTGATTTTTCCGCTTTCGAGGTAATTGCTTAATGCTGTTGACCATTCTATATCTGCCAAACTCGGCTTATCTTTACGTCCTTTTATATGAGACAAAATGCTAAGGATAAGTTCTTTCTTTGTATCTCCATGTACAGGCTCAAGAATAGAAGCTATAATCACAGCAGAAAGGGAGGGGCCAGAGGGATCAATCAAGACTTCATGGTTAATTCGACCAAGTTTTGTGGAAGCTTTGGATAGATAAGAAGATGCAGAGAGCGTTAGTTTTTTTGACCGAACTAAAATTGCAATAGACCATTTTTTATCCTGGCTAGTTTTTTTTAGTCTTTTTAAACTGGCCAAGATGGCATATTTCAAAGGAGCCATTGGCTCCGCGAAGTAACCATACTTCTCAATCTTGACTTGATTGTAAATACGTTTTTTGTTTTCTCCGCTAAGTATATCATTTCCATATAGTGCGATATCTGTGTCACCACTTCTGTTATTTTCGTCTCCGAAATCAAAATTTTCTGGATTGAAGTGTTGGGTGAACTCCAGCAATCTTTTCGGGTTTGCTCCTCGAAAGTCATAGATACGCTGGTATGGATCTGCTAAGGCAATAATCTTACTCATCTCACCCAACTGTTTGATCAATAACCACTCTTCAGGGTTGGTATCTTGAAATTCATCAACAAAAATATAAGGATATGCACTACTGAATATCTTTCGAATCTTTTTGCTTCTATAAAGTACCTTTCCAGCTAAATCCGCAAATAAATCAAATGATAAAATGCCTTTGACTTCGAGTATTTTTTTTGCTGCCTCTGCTTTTTCTTCTTTTTCCATTTTAAAAAATAAAGAAGAAGCTTCAGGGGGTGTCAATAATTGGATTTTTTTGTGTTTGACAATGAGTTTACCATACGTTTTAATAATTGACCAGCAAAACCCATGATAGGTGTTGATTTCCAAAAAATGCTGTTTTTCTTTAGGAATTAACACTTTGGCGTCTTCTAAAACCCTTGAAACTGTTGCCCTTGCAAAACTCAGAAACAAGATTTTTTGACCGTTAAGTAGAGTACCATTGTTGATTATTTTGGCGGCCTTCAGTAAACTTATAGTTGTTTTTCCGGAACCTGGCCCACCCTTAACCAGTAAATGCCCCTGTTTTTCCAGTAGAGTTTTTCTTTGATCACAGAGAATAATTTCTTTCATATTATTCTCCCATTTCAGTTTCAACCTTTAGTTTAATGTTTTTTATTATTTCCCGGATACTGATCGGCATTTCTTTTCTTGTACTGCCTCCAATGATTTCGGCAGCTCCTGCTGCGCCTTTTGACCATCGAAGGTATCTTTTTAGTGAGGCGCGTAATTCTTTATCACTAGACTTTGAGCTTGGTTCATATGCATTCAAATGGGTCGGCCAAAGTTCACCTTCAACAAGTTCCAAAGCAAAGCGTTTTAAGCTTTCTATAGCGGTTTCTTCCAGCAATTGATCTTCAAAACCTTTATAATCTGATTCATACGCAAAATCAACGTTTTCGCTAATTTCCTCCAATGCTTCTTGTGTTTGCTTATCAAATACAGCAAACACCTGTTTATTAAGTGCTTTGAAGTATTTACCATAAGTACTTACCTGAGTTTCAGTCTCTGCGTCAAATACAGCTATCCCCAGTGCTTCAAATGATGAGAATACTTCTGGAGCGATCTCTTCCAGTTTACGCGCCGCAGCCGGAAAGGAAGTTGCTTCTGTGGTACCTTCGGTGATCAATATTCTTTTAGCTAGTAGTGCTTCGGCAAAGCGAAGCCTAAATTCTGAACTATATTTTTTTGGTTTAATGTGCTCAGGTAAATTTACATTCTTACTAAAGAGCTTTCCCTTTTTCCGTTGAACAAGGCAAATTTGGGATGGATCAAATTCTTCCAAAACGAAGGGAGAATGTGAAGTGAAGATTGCCTGGTTTGCAGTCTTTCTGATAATATTTACAATTCTTTTTTGCGTATAAGGTGGAATTGCTATTTCAGGTTCCTCCATGGCGAAAATCACCGATTGTTTTGCCTCTGCTATCATTGATAATAATGCCAACACCATAGTATTTATTGTTCCAGTGCCCTGATGGTGAAAGGGGGCAAAATAATCTTCTGTTCCTGTGGACATGAAAACGTTTAATGACTTTCTCAGGTTCTCTCTTGTTAAGTCAGTCACTTTAAAGTGTGGTTGACTTCCCCAATCAGCTGGGACAAATTTCTTTAATGCATCCTGTATATTTTCTAAAATACCATTCAAGCCTGTCTCAGGATCATCAGCTACCGTCGTAATTCTTAGTTTGGACAAGATATCTTCCCACATTTTAGGTCTCAATTCTCTTATTCTTAGAATAATATCTAATAGTGAACCTCGTTCCATACTTAACGCCCTTGAGCCCGTTCTTAATGCACGTAAATAGAGGAAACCGCACTCTCTTTTATCGGTTTTCCTAAATTTTGTCATTGTTCCATCTTCAAGTTGAGGTTCACAAAACCAGGTTTCACCCGTGAAATCATCTTCCTCAGGGTCATAGTATCCCGTAAAACAAATTCTTAGAGCTTCAGTGACATGTTCCTGATCAATATGTTCAGGGGATTCGTCAAGTAAGAGGTAATCTATATTATCCCAAAATTCCAGATTGAATTTAAAGCGTCGAATTTGTTCTTCACTTAAATCAGTAACGATGACTTCGATTTTAATTTCAGTTATAGATGAATTCTCGCTGATATACTTCCCGTTGTAAAAGTCATGCTCATCTATAATGGGTAACCTTGAAAGTCTGTCCGGTCCTAAGACCAAATCAATGGCTTCAAGTATTGTAGATTTGCCTGCATTATTATCACCTATAAGAACGGTATGCCCTTTAAATAATATATGGGCATTTTGGATGCCGCGGAAGTTTGAAATTTTTAATGAAGATAGCTGCATTTGCTTTTCGTTAATCTATTTAAAGTTCTCCTTTTCCACACTCACCATATTTAGATCGCCTGTTGGACTGGGTATGATTTATAATTTTACCAAATATCATTACCAATTTGCAATTGGCTTTCCTACCTCCTCCCTTCCTCCTCCTTAAAGAGGAGGCGCTTGGCTCTGTTATCATCGGGATACCAGAATTAAAAGGTGTTTGATGGTTTCCGGATTTAGGCCCGGACGGATGTGATAAAAGTTGGCTGTTCTACCTCACCCCTCTCCCGATACGCTTCACTATCGGGACAGGCTCTCTCCTTTAGGAGAGGGCGATCGATCCTGCTCCAGATGGAAATTAAGGATAAGAAGTATGTTGATTGTTCTCAAAAACTAAAGACTATCTGCAAGAAAAGGGATTTTAAATACAAAAAAAATACCCTATACAGGGTATTTTTTGCTACCTCATCCCCGCCTTCTTCCCGATATCGCGTTGCTCATCGGGACAGGCTCCCCGCAATACTGCGGGGCAGGCTTTTAGGAGAAGGTGATTGTTCTTGCTAAAAGTGATATGATCTGGTCCCAAATGGGTAGCTCACCATCACGATTCTGCTGAATAGAGAATATTTTCCTTCTAAAACGTATCAAATGCCCTCTCCTAAAGGAGAGGGTTAGGGTGAGGTAAATCAGAGCAGAAATTCTTTAATCTTCCTTATCACCTTATCCATATCACCTATTACCTCTTCATTCTTGAACCTTAAGATCTGGATTCCAAATTCCTGGATCACTTGATCTCTGTTAAGATCATGTTCTTTTTGTTCCAATCCGTCATGCACCCCTCCATCCAGTTCGATAACTAAGCTTAATTCATGGCAATAGAAGTCAGCTATGTATTTATATATGGGATGTTGACGCCGAAACTTATAGCCATCCAGTTGTCTGTTTTGAAGAACGGCCCAAAGCTTTCTTTCGGCTAGGGTCATGGATTTCCTCAGCTCTTTGGCTTTTTGGAGTGTGGCAGCTGGGGCTCCGTAGAAAAGATTGGATGAGTAGGACATAATTTTACTAATGACAAAAAAAACATTGTCAAGTATTCTGACAATAGATTTTTTGTCAAATTAATACTCAATAGAAGAAAAAAAACAGGTACGTAGTTTAGTCAAATCGATTGGGAAAATGGATTTAATTGTAATTCAACTGCTCCCACTGCTCCCGAAATCGCTTTGCTTCAATCAATAAAAATATATAGTTGAATACTGTAATGGTCCACAGGAATAAGGTTTTTAATATGCTAGTTTTCCCCCGTCTGGGTTTAGTCACAATATTCTCGGCACTGGGTGGGATTTGCAATTCCATTCCTACCTCACCCCCTGCCCTCTTGCCGATTCTCGGCACAGGCTCTGAAGAGAGAGGGTGATCGATTTGTGCTATCATCAAGACAGCAGTATCAAATGGTGTTTGGTGGTTTGCGGATTTAAGCCCGGATAGGTAATAAAAATTGGCTGTTCTACCTCACCCCACTCCCGATACGCTTCACTATCGGGACAGGCTCTCTCCTTTAGGAGAGGGCGATCGATCCTGCTCCAGATGGAAATTAAGGATAAGAAGTAGGTTGATTGTTCCCGAATCGTTTCCCTTACCGAATCGCTTCTGCTCCCGAATCACATTGCTCCCGAATCACATTGCTCTCGGGATTGAAATCTCGGGATCTTCGATTTCAAAAACTAAAGACTATCTGCAAGAAAAGGGATAAAATGATACCATCCCATCACGCTGACTGGCTACTTCGCTAAATCTCTTCACAGAAGAGATTTTTAACGCTCGTCCCTCCTGTACAGGGTATTTTTTGGGAAAATGGGGAGAAATGTAGTGCTTTTTGGTCGATCATCGGAATTATCTGCGTTGCTCTCTATCCTTTTCATGAGAAAATAGAAAGTGAGTCATAGGATTCTGTTCGGGGTCTCTGATGTCGGAGATTGGCTTGGCTGCTTTCACTATATATGAAATATTGTAATTTGCTTTATCTGACTCAGCGATTCAGCTTTTCCAGCCATGGGATTATAGCTAAAAAACCAAAACCATCGATCAGAGGAGGTCAATACTCTCGAATCTCCCCCAACCATTCCACTCTCGAATATTTGCAGCTGAATATTTTGGAAATATTGTTTTACTCATTACTGCTCTGCTTTAGGGTTTGTTCTATTTCTTCAATGGTAGGCAGGCTGGATTTTAGATTTTCCGGCAACACTTCTGTCAGTTGAAACTCACTGACTCCCATAGGTTTGTTGATGTCGCGCAGCGCAAACTCAGCTTCAATGTTGTTTTTATCCCTGCACAGCAAAATTCCAATCGTGGGTTTGTCGCCATCCGCTTTGAGCAAACTATCCACTGCCGAAAGATAAAAGTTGAGTTTACCGGCATATTCGGGTATAAAAGCGGTGTTTTTAAGTTCAATCACTACATAGGCTTTCAAGACCACATGGTAAAAAAGTAGGTCTATATAGTAGTCTTTGTCGGCAATCTGTAAGTGGTACTGCCTGCCTATGTAGGCAAAGCCCTTGCCCAGCTCCAGGAGGAATTTGGAGATATGCTTCACCAATTGGGTTTCTATATCCCGTTCGTTGTAGGTTTTAGCCAAGGCTACAAAGTCAAACACATAAGGATCTTTCAGGCTTTGCTGGGCCAAATCTGCTGTGGGTTTGGGCAGTGTATGTTCGAAGTTACTGATGATTTTACCGTTACGCTCATACAGGTTTGTTTTTAACTGCAACCCCAAAGTGTCCCTGCTCCAGTTGTTGTGAAGCGTTTGTTGTTGATAGAAAATGGCTTCAGCTATACTTTTTGATTTGGTGAATATGAGTACGTTATGTCCCCAAGGCAATTGGTCAACAATGTGTTGACCAAAATCCAGCACAGTCAATTGGTCAACGGTCTGTTGACTGACTTCTGATTGATAAAAATGGTAAAAATGCCTGCAATATTTCAAGTTGGTTACCGAAAATCCTTTCATTTCCGGAAATGCACTAGCCAAATCTTTCGAGAGTTGCTCTAGTAACTTATCTCCCCAAGCCCCCTTCATCTGCTGCTCACTGATCATTCTACCCAAGTCGAAATAAAAGTGGATTAACTCTTTGTTGGCCGCCAAAGCAGCTTTCACACGAGCCACACTTACTTTCGCTTTTAATGCTTTTAGCCAATCCTGATATTCTTGATTACTTTGTATATCCATTGACCTACAATTCTAAAAGATCCATGATTATTCCTTGATTTTCCCGCTCTAGAGCCAGTATTTCCACACTTACTTCCACAATATGACAATTTGTAACTGGCTTTCCTACCTCATCCCACCCTTCTTCCCATTATAGCGCTGTTCATCGAGACAGCCCTTGGCAACGCTGTCCTCTGTTTCTTTTGTACTCCCAACGTTAATAATGTCATCGTCAGTAAAAAAACACAACTAGTCGGAAAAATTACAAATGCTTTCATGTACTTGTCCTATATTTTCCATGTCACAAATTACAATACTCTATTATTCAGGTATTTACGAAGAAAGGGATTTTCGGGAATAAACTGTCCGCCGGCGCTGAATTCCGAACGTGAGGGACACAAAACTTCATTTATGCGCTGAACCCCGTCTGGGTGTAGTCATATTGGTCGTGGTGACTGGGTGGGATTTGCCTTCCCTACAAGCTGGCCCTTCGCTAGATTAGTCCTCCTACAAGCTGGCCACCTGAATCGTTTCTGCTCCCGAATCACTTTGCTCCCGAATCACATTGCTCCCGAATCACATTGCTCTCGGGATTGAAATACCGGGGAAACGAACCCGGGATCTTCGATTTCAATAACTAAAAGGCTTGAAGAAGAAATGGTAAAGTGAATACCTCAAATAACGCTAGGTCATTCCCTTGCGAGAATTACATCACTTTTGAAGCCAGATATCGTTGCACTTCATAGACATCAATGCTTTTATTGAAGCGCTTGCTGACCGAAGGCGTGTCTTCACTCGAAATCCAGATCTTCAGCTCCGCATCCAAATCAAAGGTGCCAGCGGTTTCCAGTGAAAACCTGGAAATACTCTTATAAGGCATGGACCTGTACTCGACCTTGCTTCCTGTTAGTCCCTGCACATCTATCAAAATAAGACGCTTATCAGTAAACATGAACGTATCCCGAATAAGCTTGAATCCAAGTTCAATCTGCTCTCCTTCTGCTAGCAATCTTCCGAAATCCTTGCTCAGTTGCTCAACAGATACTTCGCTGGCATTGCCTAATATTTTATTGAATAATCCCATAGTATAAGGTTGAGTTGGTTAATTGATCAAATTGAATGTCGTGAGAATTAGCACTTAGGCCAGTTGACTTAACTTCACTGCTCCACTGGTCAGAGTCCTGATAATTTAAATACACTCTTAGAAATGGTAGCTGTAAGCTAAAGATTTTTTAGCTGGCACATCTAGAAATTAAGCGAAAGTCCTGCTCCAGTTCCTGAAAAGGACAGGTTTAGTTCAGTTCTATCCCAGACGGAACTTGCAGTAGATCCTCTATTGTAAGTGTCTACAGCAAATCTGGATTTTTTGACAAAGCTATTTGTAATAGGGATGGTTGCCACAAGCAATCCTGCGCCTATACCTGCGAGTGCCCAGTTTGGCTCACCACCTGCCACAGCTGCTCCTATAGGCCAGCCAACCATAAACCCTCCAGCAAAACCCATGATTGATGCCAAGGTATAGTTGGACTGTGCGGATTTTATTGATTTGTAAGCTTCTTGGTTTGTTTGCATGATATTCACCAAGTCCCCAAGTTGTACCCTTGTGTCTCCCTGATAAAATTTATACCCCCAAAAACTTTTCCTAATCGTGATGGAATCATTAGCAACCTGCCCAAAGGAAGCATTAAACGAAAGGATTAGAAAAGAAAGAATAAGTAAACTTGTTTTCATAAATAAATCAGCTGGATTTAAGCTGAAAAGCTAAACTAATTTCATAATAAATCAAACGAGATTCTGAGTAAAAAGAATTTAAGAACAAGAGATAAGCAGTAAGGCAGGATCAAATTCCTTATACCTTTGCCTCATGGACCAACAAATCCTTATTGATCTGGTGACTAAAAAAATGCCTTATGGAAAGTATAAAGGCCGTTTACTATGCGATGTACCAGAACACTACTTGGTATGGATGCATGGCCAAGGATTTCCGGAAGGCAAACTCGGTATGTGGCTGCACACCCTTTATGAAATCCGACTCAATGGATTGGAAGGAATTCTTGCGGAACTAAAAAAGCGATATGCTTAAAGCCTGTTCCTTTAATCATTAGAAACTTGCACTAAAAATAGACGCTTCAACTATAGAAGGACAAAATATTCATCAAAAAAGGCTGTCTCATCTCTGAAACAGCCTTGTATGTTTATTTTATATTCGGGCAAATCATCATTCGCCCCTTCACTTTAGCGCCTCGGTCTGTGTCCCCACAGACCGAAAAGTTTATATTATGATTTAGCCACTACAGCCAATTGTATCGATAATTCTTTCAATTGCTCGTCCGCAATGCTGCTTGGAGAATCGATCATCACGTCACGTCCAGAGTTATTTTTAGGGAAGGCGATGTAATCACGAATGGAATCTGATCCTCCGAAAATCGCACACAATCTATCAAATCCGAAAGCTATCCCTCCGTGTGGTGGAGCACCATATTCGAAGGCCTCCATCAGGAATCCGAACTGCTTTTGCGCCTCTTCTTCTGTGAAACCAAGATGCTTGAACATCAATTGCTGAGTAGCTCTATCGTGAATACGGATAGAACCGCCCCCGATTTCCACACCATTTATAACCAAATCATATGCATTTGCTCTCACCGCTCCAGGATCTGAATCCAGCAAAGGAATATCCTCAGTTTTAGGGGAGGTAAATGGATGATGCATAGCATGGTAGCGGTTAGTCTCCTCATCCCACTCCAGTAATGGAAAGTCCATCACCCAAAGCGGTTTGAAAACAGAACGATCACGAAGTCCAAGCTCCTCACCCATTTTCAGACGTAGTTCGGAAAGTTGCTTGCGCACTTTATCTGCATCTCCACTCAAGATCAACATCAAGTCACCCTGAGTCGCTCCGAATGCATCTGCCCAATCCTGAAGATCGTCAGCAGAATAGAATTTATCCACAGAAGATTTGATGGTTCCGTCAGCATTGTATTTGGCGTAGATCATGCCTTTTGCTCCGATCTGAGGGCGTTTCACCCATTCCGTCAGTGCGTCAATTTGCTTTCTGGTATACTCCGCAGCTCCTTTGGCACAGATACCCACTACCAATTCAGCTTGGTCAAAAATGCTAAAGCCCTTTCCTTTGGCAAGTTCATTTAGCTCTACGAATTTCATATCAAAACGAAGATCTGGCTTATCGTTACCATAATATTTCATGGCATCTGCATAAGTCATTCGCTTCACTTCTTCCAACTCCACTCCCTTCACTTTGCTAAACAAATGCTTAGTCATGCCTTCGAAGGTATTTAGGATATCTTCCTGGGTTACGAAAGCCATTTCGCAGTCTATCTGAGTAAACTCAGGTTGACGATCCGCTCTCAAATCCTCATCACGGAAGCATTTTACAATCTGGAAATATCGGTCAAAACCAGAAACCATCAGCAATTGCTTGAAGGTCTGCGGAGATTGCGGCAAAGCATAGAATTCACCAGGATTGGTACGGCTAGGTACGACAAAATCGCGTGCCCCTTCTGGAGTGGACTTGATCAAAACCGGGGTTTCCACCTCGATAAATTCCTGCGCATCCATGTATTTACGCGTCTCCTGCATCATTTTGTGACGCAACTGAAGTTTCTCGCGAACAACATTTCTACGAAGATCAAGATACCTGTATTTCATGCGAAGCTCCTCTCCACCATCAGTTTCATCTTCGATGATAAAAGGAGGAACTTTCGCAGCATTCAATACTTCAAGTTCTGTTACTTTGATTTCTATAGATCCTGTTGGGATTTTATCGTTTTTGGAAGTCCGCTCGATTACTTTACCAGTAGCCTGCACCACGAACTCACGTCCGAGTTCTGCAGCTTTTTCCAACAATGCTTTTTCGCTGGAATCCTCTTCAAAAATCAATTGAGTCAAACCATATCGATCGCGAAGATCGACCCAGATTAAACCTCCTTTATTTCTTACCCGCTGTACCCAGCCGGCAAGAGTCACTTCTTGATTTACGTGATCCAGGCGAAGTTCGCCACAAGTATGCGTTCTCAGCATGTTTATTTAGTTTTTTTTGGGAGGTCAAAGATAAAGAAATGACTGTGAGAACACACGAATCATTGGATGATTAGCAACTATTTCAGTGATTTCCTTCCATTTTTCCTGAAAAACCTGTATTTTCTTTAAGAAAAATCAAATATGATGGAAATTCTTACATCTAGGAGTTATAAATATTCTATTGAAATAATTCATCCAGTTTAATCGTTGGTATGATAGTTGGAATGGAGCGATTGAAAGGTTTCTACCCCAAAACTTGGATTAAAAGCCCTTTTTTGCTTGATTGAGTTAAATTTACCCTCCCCCAAATAGAATTAGATTAATGAAAAAGATCTGGATAGGAATTGCTGCACTCGTTATCACCATTGGCGCAGCATCTTCACTCCAATTTTTCGACCTGCCTTTTCAGAAAGAAAAGGAAGCTGAGATCGTAGAACCGCCGCTCATTGATTCCCTTGCGAATCAGGTTTTTCTCTACGGAATCAACGTCACTGGGTTGAATATTGTAGAAGGCACCGTAAGTAAAAATCAGACGCTAGGCTCTATACTTGCACCCTTCAACGTCCCCTACCAGATTATCGATCAAATCGCGAAGAAGTCGAAAGAGATTTTTGACGTAAGAGGGATCGCGGCAAATAAGAAATTCACAGTAGTTACTCCTGCTGATTCAGCTCAGGCAGCATTTTTCATCTACGAGCCTAATCCGGCCGAATATGTAGTCTTTAATCTAGACTCCATCGATATCTATAAAGCAGAAAAACCGGCGGAATTCAGAACAAAAGAAGCCGGTGGAATTATCAACTCCAATCTTTCAGCTGACATGACTGGACTTGGGGTTACTTATGATATTATTGATCAATTTGCCGATCTATATGGTTGGTCTATTGACTTTGGAGCTTTGCAAAAAGGCGACAAATTTAAAGTATCCTACCAGGAGAAAGTAATTGACGGTGTAGTCGTAGGAGTTTCAGACATTCAGACAGCATTTTTTGAGCACAAAGGAACTCCTTATTATGCTATTCCTTTTGAGCAAAATGGAGAAATAGCTTTCTTCGATCAAAATGGTGACAGCTTCAAAAAAGCATTCTTAAGAGATCCACTGAAGTATTCTAGAATCAGCTCTCGGTATAATCTGAGAAGATACCATCCGGTACAAAAGCGCTACAAAGCTCACTTGGGTACAGATTACGCTGCTCCAACTGGCACAGAAATCAGATCAGTAGGTGAAGGAACAGTGACAGATGCACGCTATACTTCTGCCAATGGCAATTATGTGAAAATCAAACATAATGGCACCTATACCACGCAATATCTTCACATGTCCAAAATTGCTAAAGGCATAAAACCAGGCACACGCATTAAGCAAGGTCAGGTGATTGGATATGTCGGAAGCACCGGCTTAGCAACTGGACCACATCTTTGCTTTAGATTTTGGAAAAATGGCAAGCAGGAAGATTGGTTGAGTGAAAAGATTCCACCTTCAGAGCCAATTTCTTCGGCTAACAAACTTGCATTCGAATCTACCAAAACAGAGTATATGGATAGATTGGCTGCTATCAGATTGCCAGGTGAACCAGAGCTATTGGTAGCTGAGACTCCAAAACAAGTTGTGCCAGCTAAAAGCGAATAAAATTTCAAAATATTATATTGAAAAGCGCAGGTCTTCGGGCTTGCGCTTTTTTCTTTTTTATTACAAAGAGCACAAAGGTTTCACAGAGAACGCAACTCAGTTGGATTTGAGTGGTTTAAATAATCCAGTTGCCCTCTCTGCGTTACCCTCCGCGAGCTTAGTGGTAAACATCTATTACGTAACTTGCAGTCTCAATCCATTCTCGATTTCCTGTGGAAGAAGATCAATACATAAGAATCAATAAATACCTAAGTGAAGTAGGCTTTTGCTCCAGACGAGCAGCAGACAAGTTATTAGCAGAAGCGCGAATCACCATCAATGGAAAAGTCCCTGAACTGGGCACTAAAGTAGGCCCGACCGATGTGGTTGCTGTGGATGGGGAAAGTGTGGGAAAGCCAAAGCAAGTGCATACGTATATTGCTTTTAACAAACCTGTAGGAATAGTAAGCACCACTGACACTAAAGGTGAAAAGGACAATATTATAGACTACATTGGTCATCCGCAGCGGATTTTCCCAATCGGTAGATTGGATAAAGACAGTGAAGGGTTGATTTTTTTGACCAGTGAAGGGGATATTGTAAACAAGATTCTCCGCGCCAAAAACAATCACGAAAAGGAATATATAGTAACTGTAGATCGACCGGTGAATGATGAGTTTATCAGGTTGATGGGAGCCGGAGTACCTATTCTAGACACAGTGACTGATCCTTGTAGGGTAGAACGAATCAGCAAATTCAAATTCCGAATTATTCTCACTCAAGGACTCAATCGACAGATCCGTAGAATGTGCGAGCATTTTGGATTCAAAGTAGTCCAATTAAAACGAATCAGAATCATGAATGTGCACTTGGATATTCCAGTTGGAAAATGGCGTGATTTGACTGATAAGGAAATGGCAGAAATCAATGATATGATTTCTGATAGTTCGAAGACCTTTGATTGAGGGTATTAACCGCTGAGTCCACGGAGGATTCGCAGAGGACGCAGTTTTCATTCTTTCTGCTGTACTGCTTTTTCAGAAGCATGTTATTATGAATTCTCGATCTCGAGCTATCGAGATACTCAAACTGACAGGTTATTCGTTGTGCCGCTTCTCCAATAGCTGCACCGTACCATACAATAAATGCTGCTTCTGGAGAAGCAGCATAACTCCAAATATTAGGATATTATTTCTGATAAACCCTTACATAATCCACTACATATTCTTTAGGAAAAGTGGTTGCGCTTGGATCACCACCATTGTTACCTCCAATGGCAAGGTTTAACAATATATAATGAGGCTGATGGAAAGGATTAAAACCATCGGGATTGACAGTTCGAGCCAGATCGACTTCATTTAGTAATTCATCATCAAGATAGATTTTGATGGATTGTTCTGTCCATTCCATTCTCCAGAGGTGAAATTTATTTGGCCAGTCTGGGTCTTTTTGAAGGAAGTTGCTGAATGGGATTTTAGCGTTATCCCATTTGGCATTGTATTGTCCTTCGTCTGCCCAAGCTGCATTTGCCAAGATCGTTGCTTCGCCCTTCACCCGGTAAAATTCCATTACGTCGATTTCACCATTAGATGGCCAAGGATTATTGACCCCAAGCGTCCAAATTGCCGGCCACATGCCCATAGCAGTATCTATCTTTGCCCGAACTTCCATAATTCCGTACTGAAATTCATATTTCCCACGGGTATTGATACTGGAGGAGGTGTATTCAGCAAACTCACGGTTTCTTCTCCAATCGGTATTTTCAGCATCGAAATTGGTGTTTTTGACCTTTTCCCGCTTTCCAGTAATCACCAAACGTCCATCTACCACATTAGCATTTGGCTCTTGATACCATTGCAACTCATTATTCCTTTTGAACCCATTTTCAAAAGACCAAAATGCCGGATCAACTTGCTCCGAATTTTCGAATTCTTCCTGCCAGACTAATTTATATCCTGTGCCAGATGGGTTGAATTGCGCTTGAGCCAGGTGGGCAATTCCAAGTGAGAACACTAGAAAGAAAAGAATGTGCTTGATCATGATTAGGGATTTTGGGACAAAGACTATTATCAAGATAAGCCCAATATTTTTTCCTGCAAAAGCGAAATCTTTGAGGCTGGAGATGGTTGCAATAGCATTTGTTCAATAAAAATCACTAGTGTCCGACTAAATTAGGGATTTCTGAAAAAGGTTGAAAAGGATC
>NZ_CAXBBX010000028.1:0-28347 GCF_963974365.1 uncultured Algoriphagus sp.
TCTAAAATTCTAACCAACCTTAAAATTCATTTACACACTTTTCGGGATAGTGTCGAGGAATTTTTTGAGTTGCCTCAAGAAAAATTCTGTTTGAATAATTTCTTTTCCGTTCCGGTCATATTGTAAATTCCGGAGTATGCTATCCTCTCCAAACCGACGTTTTTATAAGTTGTGAAAGCGCATTAACAGACTGGTTTCGTGTGAGATACCGGAGCATATTACCGCCCCCTCTAATCTATAGTTTAGGTGTTTTAGCTGACATTTTAGATAACCACTAATTATAATCATGTGGCTGGAAGCCAAAACCTAGGGACAGATAAAGCAAACGAGATATTACTTCACAAATAGAGAAAAGAAGCCAATACAATCACCCGCATCACAGATCTGGAACCGAATCCCATGACTCACTTTCTGTTTTTAGTTGCAAAATGGCACGACAGCATTCAGACAAATTCTCCTGACCACTGAAAAACACTGTAATTCCTTCACATTCCATCCCATTTTCCCAAAAAATACCCTGTATAGGGTATGTGCTGGTATTAATTTATTCCTTTTCTTGCACCAGCATTTTAATTTTTGAAAACAACCAACCTACTTCTAACTCTTTAGCCCACTTGGAGCAGAGCCAAGCGTTTTCTCCTAAAGTGCCTGTCCCGATGAGCAGCGCGATATCGGGAAGAAGGATGGGATGAGGTAGAAAAGCCAATTGCAAATTGGCAAAAATATTAGGGTGGAATTACAAATCCCACCCAGTACCGACTAAGTATGTAACTACGGCGAGGGGGGGTGAGGTAAGAAAGCCAAATTGCAGATTGGCAAGACTGTTTTGGTTGAATTTCTTATACCACAAAACCCTATTATAGATGTGAATACGCTGAAAATGTTAAGGTATTGAAATTAAATAATGAATGAAAAAGACCTTTATTATTTCATATGATTTAAAAAATGCATCGGATAAAGATTATGAGAATCTTTATTTGGCATTAAGAGAGTATGGAACTTTTGCTCATATAACCGAATCGACATGGGCAATAGTAACAACTGAAAAAGCTAAAGAAGTTCGTGATAAACTTGTTGGAGTAGTTCCTAAAGGAAGCACTTTAATCGTGATCAAATCTGGTGGTTTTGCTGCTTGGAGAAATACTATATGTAGTAATGAATGGTTAAAAAAACATCTTTAATATGGTAAAATTGGAATCAAAGAAATACCCGGTTGAGTCTGAAATGAAAGATGGGAAACCAGTTGAAAACTACTTAAAAAAGCATGCGCCAAATCAAGGAGAAGTAGGTCCAATAATTAAGAGTGCTAGGTATGATTCTCTAGAGCTTTTCGAGGTTAGTGAAAGCGAATTAACAATAATCGAAAGGGGCTCTCCAAGTTCAACCTATTTAAACTTTGCGATTTTTCTTGTTTCTATTGCTATATCTTTTCTCACAACTCTTCTAACGGTTGACCTTAAAGATAATATAGTCTTATTTACTGTATACCTAGTAATATGCGTAATAGGATTTATGGTAGGGATATTTTTAACAATTCTATGGATTAGAAGTAAGAATGAATTTTCTGATGTTATAAAGAAAATACGTGGTAGAATGGAAGGATAGCTCACTATACAAGGAAAGAAATTGCAAACTGTTCTGAAGGACAGAAGACAAGGGGACAATTAATTTTCCTGATGAAGATTTCAGCGTTGCCTCAGAAATGAGTCAGACAAGCTGCTCTCGGTATCACCATTATTACATTGATTCAAATAAAGGGGGGGCTATGTACCAATGAAGGGAAAAACTATCAATTTAGAACAAAGGGGAATCTATTTGTTCCATTTATTGAGCATAAATTCCGTAAAGAGATTTTGAAGAAAATTGTAATCGGACCATGTTTGAATGGGCAACAGGTTGAGCAGGGGGTATAGGACTCCTGTAAAAATGTACAGAGGCATACCGGTAATTCTGCTGAGAGACTGAAAAACATTGCAATCCCTTCACATTTCCTCCCCTTTTGCCAAAAAAACACTCTATTAGAAGAAATGATATATGGACACAACCGGAGTAATAGATAATCGAAATTTGGAGCTTTGGAATTTTCTACGAAAAGTTCACACAATTGAAATTCGTAAAGAAAAGCGACCTGATTATCTCGCTTTTTCAAAAAGTGGTAGGACAATTATATCCGTTCCACTTGACAATCTAGATCCGGCATCTTTTACACACGAGCTTTTGCATATTTACCTAAGAATCAAAGAAGTTTTTATCGGAGGGGGACTGACACGCTCTATTAAGGGAAGTGAAAAGTTATCAAATATTTGTTCGGACAACTTAATAGACCATATTGGAAATTGTCTTGACCACATAAAAATGTTTCCCGAGTTTATAAAACTAGGTTACCATGAAAGTGATTTCATTTCTGATTATTCTGAAAACAAACTGACTGCTGAGGATATTTTAAAAATCAGAAAGCATTTCACGACGAATGTTTTGTTTAAAAAGATTTACAATGCTTCTGCCATTGACTTTTTTATAGGGAAATTTTTTGCTGCTAAAGCTTGCCCAAACAAGTCCTTCGACTATCAACAAAATTTGAATGAACTAAAAAAGATTGACTGTGAATTATTTCAAATACTGGAAACATTATTGACTGATTGGATAAAATTTGACTACAACGATCCAGATCCAGCTAAAGGAAGTTATCATTTATTGCTATTTGATTTCATTGAAAATTTCAAAAAATGGACAAACGGAAAAACGATAAAATAATTAGTACTGCTGACAGTCTCTGTAAAGATACTTTTTAGTGAAGTTGCAAACTCACCCAGTCCGACTACTGATTTGATTACACCCAGATGGAGAATCTATAACAAAATTAGAAACCGAATCGATAACCAAGCAACTTGACAGCTCTAAAGCACTAGTCTAGAGCGTTTGGGTTGGAAGATAGACAGCTTGGGTACAATCATCCTACTTCTTGTCCCACTTCCTCATCACTAGCAAGATCGATGTCCCTATTAAAGTGCATGTACCAATGTTTCAATACCGGGAATAAAGTGATTCGGAAGCAAGCAGAAGCGTTACGGAAAGAGTGGTGTCTATTTATTCAGTTAAAATATCCCAACGTAAACGCTCATAAATGAGTCATACAAAAATGACGGGAAAAGTTAGAGATCGTACAAAAGTGACGATTTTATTTTGTATCTTTGATTTTAAATGATTTATTATGAGGGTACTAATAAGGGAGGTGAAATCAAATGAGCTTGTCAGTGGATTAATAAGAGAAGGTAAGAAACACGAACTGCCCACTTTAATGGATGAATGGGAATTTGATTTCTTAAAAAAAGCGAAGGAAAGTGGGAAACAAGTCTATATCCTAGTAAAAGAGGAGTCTCAAGGTGTCATTGAAGGATGCATGGTATTTTCAATTCATGAGACTTTAGGACCCTACTTGGATCTGTTGGAAGTTGCTCCACACAATAAGAAGTCTACGGGAAAGTATAAAAGGGTTTCTGGATGTTTGATTGCCTTTGCTTGTGGGTTGAGTTTGGCACAGGGGGAAACATGGGACAAAGGATTTCTATCATTCAGAGCAATTGGAAGGGAAGTTGAGTCAGCGGAAACATTAGAAGAGTATTATAGGGAACGTTATGGCGCAATTAAGAATTTTCATGGATTTATGGAAATTCATCCTGAAAAAAGTCATCAACTGATTAAGGAGTATTTAGAAAAGGAAGAAGAATAGGTAAATCACTAAAACAATCGTAAAATGAAAACCGGGAGCGAAAACATGGTTTTTGATGAAGTCATCGGTAATGATGAAGAATTGAAGTTCACCAAAAATGACCATGAATCAATAAGAGATTATAGGCGTAAGCTATATGAAAATAGATCGGATAAAGATAAAGTGAGAGATATATTAACTGGATTTCGCTTTTCATTAGTAAATTATGTTGATACTAATAATCCTGATCAGGTGAAATCATTAGGCTTATTTATCACTGATCTTCTGGAAGAATTAAATATTAAGAAAGGAGTTTTTGCCGAGTATATTTATATTTCTCCTAGAAATATAAACAAGTATTTTAAAGGAGAAAGAAAGTTTAGTATAGATCACGCTTTGATGCTTGAAAAATTGTTTAACGTTCAAGCCGAAACATTGCTTGAGATACAGTTAAAAAATGAATTGATTGAAACAAAGCGTTCTCATGAAGGAGAATATGATAAAATTAATTTGAATGACCTTATAGCAGGTTAAACATAATTTTGTTGTTTCAAAGTGTGTTTATTAGTAAAGACTCTACCATTAATTAAATTTTAGAGATTAAATTGAGAAGTCATGGAAAATGAAGAGCTGTTAAGATTGAAGGATAAACATTTGGGTGTTTTTACTAGTAATTATGATAATCTCGCGACGCAACGTTCCTATAATAAGGATAAATTAAGTCGGCTTCAAGAAAACCTTACCATGTGGTCTGAATTTTTAAAGTCTGTAAATCAACTTTCTAATGGATTCGTGGATGAATTGAATTCGTCAGAATATATCTCGTTTAGCACTAAAGATAAAGAGGAAATTAATGAATTGTATCGAGAAGAAATAAAAAAGCTTGTGTTGGAAAATAATCGACGTTTTGTGCTAGGTGAATAGTTACAATGTTAATTAACTAGACCTCAAATTGCGTTCATTTATAAAGAGCATGCCATTATGGATATCCAGGTAGAACTACAAATCACACTAAGTAATCTTAACGATTTGGGTACACCTAAACTTGGAAGTTACAAACTCACCAGTCACTAAGAAAGATGTGACTACTACCAGAAGAGGGCATTCTACAAATAGAAAAGGCACAGAGTTTTATTTTGTCTCCAAAGGTTTAATTTAATATTTACGAGCATGAAATGCCAGCTTTGCCTTGAAGAGACGACATTGTTAAAAAGATCTCATATAGTTCCTAAATTTATGTTTAAATCATTGTTTAAAGAAGATCGTAAATTGGTAAGTGTGAATGTCAATAATCTTCAAGGTGAGAAAAAATATATGCAATCGGGTCATATTGAAGCTGACCTTGTTTGCGCAGAATGTGATAATGTAATATTAGGTGGTTTGGAAAGGTATGCTAGCAATCATCTTTATAGACAACCAACGGTTAATAGTGGTGTCACTCGTACTGAATATGGAGGCAATCATGAACTTATTCCATATATAAGATATGAGAATCTAGACTATGTTAAGATAAAATTATTTTTTCTATCTATTCTTTGGCGCTGTCATATCTCTAAAAATCTGTTTTTTTCTGATGTTGATCTTGGTTCTCATTCAGAAATTATTCGTAAAATGATCTTGGAAAACAATCCTGGGAAAGATGATGATTATGAAGTGATTTTGATTTTTATCGATACTGCTGGTTCTAGACCATCTAAGTCTGTAATTGATCCAATAAAAATTAAACAAAATGGCAATACATTTTACGTGTTTCATATAAATGAAATCATGTATCATTTCAATGTTTCGAAACATAACAAAATAGAGATCTTTAATAAAGGTGCTATCCGAAGGGATAATATCTTAGATATTGCAGTGCTTAATGATAAAGTTGCAAGAGAACATTTCGATATGTACTTGGGTCGAAGGATTCTGATGAAAAGTAACGTTTTATATTAGTAATTGATTAGTACTTCTAACTAGTTTTCACCTAAAGGCCTCATCCAATCTCCAAAGTAAGCTAGATGCCTGTGGCCATCCAGAATCAACATAAACATTTAGCATACTTACAATATCAGAAAGCCCTTTTTGCTGTCTTAGTAGTTCTTTATGGTCAGCCAAAATGGCTTCGGTCAACTTAACGACTTCCTCAATAGAGTGATAATCAAAATTATAGCCTGAATCTTTAGAAATCTGTACCGTGCGGGATGCTATATCCAAGATCCAGCTTACTTTCTCTTGATCTGATTCAAATATTAGTATTCCGTTGAGTGTCTCCATTAAGTAATGAGCCGTATGACCAATAATGAACCCAACTTTTTCAGAGGTGGAAACAATTGATTCAAGAATTGGCATCATCGATTGGAAGTAAGCTCTTCGATTGGAGTCTGAAGGCTTTAGATCATCCTTTTTGATGATCCTTTCATTGATCGCTAGATTAAAATAAATACTTTGTACTATGGAATCTATTATATCAATTAGCTTACGTTCTCTGCTATCCTCAGTTATTTCAGAAGGATTAACCTCACTGAATTCTGATAGAATTCTATTTACTATTTCATTCAACACTCCCAATAAATTAAATAGCGATTCTTTTGTGGTATAATTATTATTGGGGTACTTGGGATTGGTGTAGTCAAATAAGACTAATAAAAGACCTTGTACAAAATATGTGTCTTTGATCTTTGAAAAGATTATCTCATTGGCGACTCTGCTATTGTGATAATTAAACAGATAAAGTATGGTGCTACAAAATGTCTGAGTAAATGATTCTCTTGATTTAAATTCAGTTGTTCTATCGGAAATTTCTTTAAGTGACTTTTCAACTTCGGCTAAGCTTTTTTCTAAAACCTTATTCCTACAAATATTTTGAATTAAAACGCTTAAATTAAAGTAATCTGTTTCATAATGTATCCGATCCCAAATAATATTCCAAAAGCTTTCATTATCAATATCCCAAAGAATGAAAAGGTTGTTGATTATCTTGAAACGGACTATTGGATCATGATCAGAAGAGAGTTTAACTAACAAGCTAATTAATTCAGCATCTTCCTTAGTCTTAATAAGATTTCCCAATGCTTCTGCAGCTTCTCTTCTTGGTGTGGGAGAATATCCAGAAAATGGAGAATCTTCCTCGTCTCCGGGCTTTGGGTCGTACTTTGAGAGGTACGAAATAGCTGTTTTGGTTATATTAGCAAGGAGTAGGGATTCTCCCTCACTGAATTTATTGTATGTTTTGGAAATTGTCGCAGCAAAACCTGCTATATCTCTAAGAGCGTTGTACTTAATGTTTTCTTCGAGTTCTTCATTTCTTTTTACTTCTTCGAATAGCCAATCTGCTTCAGAAAAAAGATGCTGATATTCATCTTTTCCGGGGTTTGTATTATGATTGGAATAGTTGAATTTCTCTAATTTTTCACTCTTTTCGATAATCCGTTTGATATTTAAATTGTCAACATCGACCCCGTTATCTTTTAGCCATTCTCGGGATCTGTAAGGCTGAATTGAGCTGGTCCTTTTAAATGTTGGGTCATTCGTTACAGCTCCATGTTCATTTAGAAAATCCTCCGCTTCTTTATTTTCAAGCAATTCAGTAGGAATTGTGGACAGCATCTTTCTCTTGATGTAAATATCATAGTCCTTATTATCTTGATTGATAGTTAAAATCGTATTGGTTAGCCGTTTCCTTTTGTCGGTTATTAATAAAGGGAATATTTTACTAATAGATTCTCCAATCTGGTAGGATGTGCTAGAGGAGGTGAGAATTACCGAGTTCAAAGAAATTTGAAATAGAAGATCTTTGAATATTTTGGGATACCGGTTAGCATAGTCAATAAACTTTGACCAAGTGAGCCCAACTCTGCATTCTTTTAAATAAAGCTGTATTAGAGGATTATTGGCTTTAAAGCCTTTATTTACAGTGATGCTACTTAGATACTCAATTATATGGGTAATTAATTGTGCAGGTTTGTGCATTGAAATACTATCCCCCCACATATAAGATGAATCCGAATAGAAGCTGTATTTATTTCTTCCTACTTTGATATTATTCTTAGGAATTAAATTTTCTATTTGACTGTGGCTTCGGTGTATAGAATACCTATTCACAATCTTCATCCCAGTTGGTAGGGCTTGAAAGGGAGCCCTCTGTAAAAATGTCGGAAAATTTTCTTTCAGTTGATAATAACACGAATCAAAATCCTGTCTTCTGGTGCTTCTAAGCGCTAAAACCACAGAAGGTGAACCCATAGATGTCTCTTCTTCACTGGATTCGACATGTCCGTATATTTTCAGATATATTTCAGAAGCTAAACCTGGATCAGTCTCGAATAATTCTTTTACGTTATCACAGAGGTTGTTAAAATAGTAAATGTCAAAGCCTGGTTCATTTAAGATCTCAAGAACTTTTAAAATCAGAGCTCTAGATTGTATGGGATCTGAGGAAAAGGTCTTACATATGTAATTCACACCTTTAATACTACCAAGTCTGTCTAGCGAAGCTTTTATTTTGGGGTTTATTTCCTTTTCTAACCTTTTTTCCAAAATGAAATGAAAAAAAGTTCTGCTTATCTCTCCAATCTCATCAAATTCAGGTTGTTTATAATCACTAAGTTTCTTAAAGATTCGATCGAGAATATGTGAAAATTCCCAAATAAAAGTTGGATCGAGAAATTTAGAGGTTTCTTTAAGAAGGTTAATTTCCCTTTTTTCATATTTAATAGTATCGAGAAATCTGATTGCTTGAAGGAGGTCTTTAATTCCTTCTATATCTTTAGAGATTGGTTCTAAATCAGTCCAATCATCAAATTGTAATGCGACTATGGTTACTGGGATTAACTTGCGAAAGAGGGTGATTTCCTTTTTATTGCTTTTTTTCAAATCAAAAAATAGCTTCCAAAATTTATTTCGCTCTTTATGCCAAATAAAAGTCAATTTATAAACGATACTAGGCCTCAGAAAAAACTGTCTCAGGTTATCTGCTTCTAGAAAGTCCACCAATTCTTCTGCATTGTCTGAAATAACCTGCCTTCCAACTATGTAGTCGAATAAGATATTATGGGAAAAGGCAACATTTTCTTCTAATTTTCCCACTTCTGTGATAAGGTCATTGCTCCGTAATTCTTTAAAAATCTCAGGATTTTCTGTAAGGAGATGCTTTTTACAAACAAGGGAGACATTATCAACAAGGATGTTCGACAAATGTGTTAAGAATTTCTCCAATTCAAGGTCGTTTTCTTTATATGCAACCTTCTCTTTCCAGTATAATTCTAATAACTCTACTTCTGATCTAAATTTCTTAATTCCAGCTATTCCCCATTCTCCTTTTTCGCTGAAAATTTGATCCATAAGATTAAGAAAAAAGGGGATTCTTAGAATGTCTTTTAGACTATCGTTCCCATCATTGAAGATTTTTCTGAATTCCGGGCGATTGTCAAATAGACTTTCAAGTTCTTTATCATCGAGTTCTTTAATCTCAAAATTTCTGCATCGAAATTTTGAACTAGTTCCTTTTATGCCAAATATTTTTTGAAGCTGGGGAGATTTTTCAGCATCATAGCTTCTTGCGCTCACCAATACACTCCAATTAGTGAGCTGTGAGGTGGCTTTCTTGATTTGCAATAATACTTGATTTCTAAGGTTAGCATCTCGAGCTGCATCAAATGCGTCAAAAAGTAATACAGCTTTGGTTCCCTCGGGTATATATACTTTTCTTAAGAATGAAATCCAATTTTCGTCACCTCCAATTTCAAAAGTTAATGATTCATCGGATGCATCAAGAAACTCATCAATTTTTATGATGACTACAGGGAGATTAATTTCAAGGAGTTTCTCTGCTAGAAGACCAAGTAAAAAGCTTTTCCCTATTCCGGGTTTTCCAATGATCAATCCATTTCCCGTTTGGGAAAAATGGAGCAGTTCCTGTGTAATAAAAGATCTATCTATTCTCATCTTCCCTTCAGTTCTCCTATTTTCTTTATTGCCTTTATTTTTAAAATCTCATTATTTCTTCTATTACCTTGATCAGGACTATCTGATCCGTTTTTAGTTTTTTCCGGCGAAGGCTCTGTATCTGAATCTTTTTCAAGCATTTTTCCCAATTCTAAAATATATTTCTTAATTCCTTGGTAGCCTTGGTCATCTTCAAAAAAAACAGTTTGAATTCCATAGTTATATTTTATCCTATCCGCAAAAGATTTTTGATTTGGGGTTTGCTCTAATTCTGGATCATCTACACTAAATCTTGATATCATATAATGAGTTTCAGTATTGAATGAACCAATTTCTTTACTAACTATAGAATGCATCATTTCAAAAAATGGGTCATTTAAGCTGAATCCAATATATACTAGCCTTCTAGTTGCCATTAATGCCCAAATTATCCTTTTGTGTAAAGTCCAGGAGTCGCTATTTGGATCATCAGAGGAATATTTTTTAATGTAATCCTCTTGACATAGTACGATTGTATCTATTTGTTTAAAAATACCATGTAGATGGACAATTTTTTTAATTCCATCAGATCCATAGTTTAAAGACTGGAAAAACTTAAGAATTTCTCTATTTGAAAAACTATCGTCAATAATCAAGCTATTATCGTGACTCTTGAAAATTTTTGAAAGTGCTATTTCTAAGGTTTGGTCATAATTGGTAGTTAAGATTGCCTTGAAAGGAAGTTCGAGTAATCTTATATGAGCTTCATCACATTCTTTATCATCGAAAGTTTGATGGATTAGAGAACTATATCGCTCTTTACCTAAGAATTTTTTTAATCGACTTGCATAATTAAGATTGTCTTCCGCTAGCTTATCCTTCCTAAAATCAAATGGCTCAGATGAGAATCTAATTTTTTCCTGAGCATTTCTTTCCAGTATTTCAATTAATTCGTTCCAAATAGGGTACCCAATTATTTTGCTAATCCCAGCTCCTACAAAAAGGATTGCCTCCCCTGATGCTATTAATTCAATTAATTTTTTTTCATTTTCTTCATTGTTCTCAGGTAATTCTGCCATTATTGATTTTTAGTTTTGAGAACTTTAGATGAGTACTTTGTGGATTTTATAAAATTGAAATAATTGATGTGTCTATATTTAAAATATCTATTCTGGTCTCAATTAATAGAAAGATTTTTCCAATTGTTTTAATTATAGAAATACTTGTTATTAATAAGTGATTTAAGATATTCTAATACTGGATGAGTTTATTGGTCATTTTGAAGATGGAATCAATCATTTCTATATGTTCCAATAAACCCACTATTACTATTACTTTTTTCTCCAATATTATTGTGATTGACTAATGCACTTTCAGTAAAGAAAAATTCGGCAGGAATTTCAAAGAATTTACTAAGTTTGACTGCATTCTCGATAGTTAATCTCTTTTTACCGTCTATTGTTGCTAGCAGATCTTCTTTTGAAATTTCAGACCCCCTCGCTACTTCCGAAAGGTCTAAATTTTTATCTAATAGAAGAGTGTTAATTATAATTCCAGTGCTTGTCATTTTATTTTGCTATAAGGTTTTCAATTTTACTTTTTAGTACTTCAATCATTTCTTTCAACAAGGAGATTTGAGATTCTTTTTCTTTTAATTGTAAATCTTTTTCCAACAGGAGTCTTTCGTAAAAGGCATCAGCACTCTTTTCATTCACATAAGTATGAATATATCCACTATTGCTATTACTCTTTGGCCCAGTATTGTTGAAGTTTATTACTGGCAGTTCCTCTGAAAGAAAATAGTCCGGCTTGACATGATAAAGATCTGCCAGTTGCTGGATTCTATCTACCGTTAATTTGGACTTTCCAGATTCTAAGTTAGAATATGTCTTCTGGTTGATATTCAGTACATCAGCCACATATTCCTGAGAATAATCCTGTGATTCTCTCAGTATCCGCATGATTTTCTGAGGATGTTTCATGTTAGAAGTTTTTTGACTGGAATAGAACTAAGAATACTAATAAATGGCCTTTTTTACTGGTTTTTAGTTTCTGGAAATCCCAATATTTGCCTGTAATCAAATCTTAGTTCAATATAGCGAAGATTCTGCTTACAGAGAGCATAAGAGATGATTTTCATCTAGAAAATTAGACATAAAATGTCCAGAACCTATCACATTCTTCATAAACACGGGATTTCCATATCAGGAGATTTCTTATGTGTGATTGGTATTCAGAACGATAAGACTTGCTTTCTACCTATTAACCTAATACCAGAGGAACAGGGTATCGCCGCGGTAGATCGCCTTTATCCTCTAAAGCCCAAGAATCCGATCTAAGGATCAGGGCACTTTTTCTCTCTGATTGCTTCCGATTGGGCTTTGTATGTTTGGCGGAACGATCCACACAGGTCAGGGAGTGACGACTATCGTTATTGCAAGGAAGCTAGTACTTAAAAATACGGGACTGCTTCTCCCGATTCTCGGGATCGCAGTGACGACAAAATGGAGATCATCTGCTGCAGCAGGTCAACAGCTCCATTACTTCAGTTTATTTCTTATTCATTATTGCTGGACTACTGGAATGAGGTAGGGTGGGACTACTATGTGTTCTACGGAGTACAAAGTATCAAGTACGAAGTACAAAGTAGGGGAGCGCTTGCCTTAGGTTTGTGGTGAGGCTTTCAGATTTCTGACTTTAGCTTTCAGATTTCTCACTTCTGCCCTTGCGTAAAGGAGCGCTAATACGCTTCGACTTTCCGCCGCGGAGGATGACAAACATCGGTCATCGGTCACCGGACGCCTGTCCCGCCGTGGCGGACCCAGCAACAAACAAAAACAAAGCATGAAAAAAATTCTATACACATGCTTCCTGGGACTACTATGTCTTGTCGGAAGCACATTAAAAGCACAAAGTAAAGTTGCGGAGTCACCCCCAGACAAAGATTTGGTTTATCAGTCTGGATTCCCAGAGCAGGAGGGCGCAAGCTCTTCTGCTCCTTTGGGGGAGGGCAGTGCGCTGATCTATGGGGAACTGATTAATCCGGATTCCTTGAGTCCGCTGCAGCTTGAGGTTCGGCCCTATTATCTGGATTCGAAATCGGATTTTATGGTGCAGGTTATGGAGCCGGATTTGCGGGTAGGGGAGACTTTTGACGGGGTAATGAATCCTCTGGTCAGGAAGTTTTCTTCCAGTCTTAGTTTGGGAGATCGTCCAGGCTACTTTTCCATTCTTCTGGGAGGTAGGGCTTTGTTGGAGGATTTTATAGTGTTTCCTGGGGATAGCCTTAAAGTGGAACTGAATCTTCGGCAAATGGATGTGCTCTTTGCTGGGGAGGATGCGGCCTTTTATGAAGCACAGTATGCGATAGGTCGAGAGGCGAGACGTCTGGCTTTTGATGCACCCCGTCAGTTGATCGCCAAAGCTGATAGCAGGATATTGAGTACTCCGGGAAATCTGGAGAAGCTGGAGCATTTCCAGGGGGAGTTTGGGAGTCGGTTGATTGTGATGAGCCCAGGTAAAGAAAGCCTCGATAACCTTCTTTTGGGGTTGCGTAGCGATAATCCACTGGTGATTGCCCAGATGGATGTGTTGGAATCCTATAGTGACAAACTCGATGAGCAGGAGTACGAATTGTTGGAGGCTCAGATCCTGGGAGGTATTCACTATTCGGTACTAAGCACCTTTCGTAAGTTTCATTATCCTGATTTTCTTGCCCGGTTTAGTGACTCGGAACAGGCTGATTACAAAAGCCTGATTTTGGATTCATTTCGAAGTTTTCCTGAGGGGGATTTTGGTGAGGGAACACGTTTGGTCTCCAAGGACTACCTGAATTATGCATTGGAAAAAAGCATGGTGACCGCCTTGTTTGAAGGTCGATCCCTATTGGGGGTTGTGGATTCCTTGTATGCAGGTGAAATGGCAGAAAAGCTGAAAACGGCCTACCTGTCCAACTACCTTTCCCAGCTTCCAAAACAACCTTATGTATTGGAAAAGTATCTGGAAGTGGTACATACCTCGCCCTGGAAGGAAAGGATAGAAAGTCTGAAGCGATCCCATGTGCCGGGCGGTAGGGTGGAACCTGTTGTCTTGGTGGATTTGCAGGGCAATGAGCTGACTGAGGAGGATCTGAAAGGGAAGCCGACCTTGCTGTATTTCTATTTTTCCTCCTGCTCTCACAGCGCCACCTACTTTAAGGATTACCTGTATCCGCTCTATCAAGAGGTGAAGGATCTGGGAGTCCGTCTGATCTCAGTTTCGGTGGATGAGGATCCTGCATTTTGGAAGAGCAGGATTGCCAAGTATTCGGATCCATCCCTATTGAATGTAAACCTACGGGGGCAGTCCAAGAAACGCTGGAAGGAAATCTATGAAATCCATGGCTATCCTAAAATCATGTTTCTCGACCGGGATGCCCATATTCTTTCTTTTGATATAAGAAATCTGGGTACCGATCAGGAAAGCCTGATCAGTGAGTTTATGACACTTTATAAATCAGAGTTGGAGTAATCCATATCATTCAAATTACTGACACATGAAATCAAGCATGACGAATACGTCACACACTGGGATGATTATCCACCATGCGAGATTCCATATGCCCGCTAAAAATCAATTATAATCATATGAAAAATATCAAATCTTTTATACTGCTATTGATCTGCTTGGCCGGTACGCCACTGGTCATGGCACAGAACACCTACAGAATCCTGGAGGGAAGCGTGATGGACCAAATGGATTCTTCCCCGCTTCCGGGGGTGAATATTTTGGTTAAGGGAACCGTTTTTGGAACGGTAACTGATGAATTCGGGAAGTTTTCCTTTCAGGTGCCTGAGGGAGCACTTAGTCTGGTGATCAGCTACATTGGGTATGGTTCCCTAACCCAAGAAGTAGGGGCGGAACAGAATCAGCTGAACTTATTCCTTGCCGCTGAGGAACTCAGCCTTCAGGAGGTTACGGTGGTTTCCACCGGGTTCAATGAATTGCCACTTTCCAGGACTACGGGATCTTTTGTAGGAATCAATCAGGAGCTGGTGGAGCGACGGGTTTCCACTAATTTGGTGGATAGACTGGAGGATGTGACACCGGGATTGATATTCAACCGGGATCTTTCCGGCACTTCTCCTGGAGAAAGTATCTCCATCAGAGGAACAGCCACCTTGATTTCTAACAGTGAGCCCTTGATTGTGGTGGACAACCTGGCCTATGACGGACCTCTCTCGGGGATCAACCCGAATGATGTGGAGAGTATTACGGTATTGAAGGATGCAGCGGCAGCTTCCATCTGGGGAGCGAGGGCAGGTAATGGGGTTATTGTAATTACCACAAAGAGAGGAAGCTATGATCAACCCCTACAGGTCAGCCTGACAGGTAATCTTTCGGTGGTACCTACTCCTGATCCTCATTATTATCCCACCATGGCTATATCCTCTTTGGTGGATAAACAGCTGGAATTGTATGAAAACGGGTATTTCAACTCCCTGATAGGAAACAGGAGGAATCCGGTGGTGGCTCCATTGGCAGAATTGCTTTACTCCTTTGATCAGGGAGACATCAGTCAGCAGGAGTTGGATGCGGGAATTAATCGCTACAGAAGCGCTGATCTAAGAAGGGATACGGAGAAATACCTACAGAGAACTGCGGTCAATCAACAATATGCGCTTCAGGTTTCCGGGGGAGCGAAAAGAAACACCTATCAGTTCAGCCTGGGTTGGGATAAGAACCTGAATACCGGTGTAGCTTCAGATCTATCCAGAATTACCTTTTCGGCAAATCAGGAGTGGAGTTTTTTAAAGAACAGGCTTAAAGTGCAGACGGGAATTTATGGGATTAAGGCAGATACCTATGATGGCACTCCGAATGTGGCAGGTCTTTATCCTTACGAAAGTTTGGCAGATGATAACGGGAATCCCCTGGAAGTATATCGGGATTTCAGCGTCAGATTCAAAAACAGTGTTTCAGATGTGGTGGCTTTGCCGTGGAGTTATATTCCTTTAAATGAAATTGGCCTGAGTAGTACCCAATCCAACCGAAATGAATTGCGTCTGAATGCGGGGTTAAATTTTAAAATTACAGAAGGACTGGACTGGTCTGCCAATTATCAATACTGGAATTCACAGTCTGCCACACGGGCATTGGATCCGCTGGAATCGTACAATGCACGGAATCTGATCAATTCCCTGACCCAGGTGGGGGGAGCCGGTGAAGTCACTTTTCCTGTACCATTGAACGGGATTTTGGATCAAAGGAATTCCACTGCGTACAGCCATAATTTCAGGACCAGGTTGAATTATAGTAAAAGCTGGTCAGCACATCGGGTGGATGCTTTTGTGGGCGGGGAGCTAAAGGATTTCCAGCGTGAAAACTATGGCATCACTTCCTATGGATATGACTCCGAAAATGGAACCTCATTACCTGTGGATTACCTGACCCGCTTTGTCAATTTGGGTACCCAACGCCTTCAGAACATACCCTTTACCGAAGAATATGGAGGAGGTACGAACCGCTTTGTTTCAGCTTTTGGTAACGTTGGGTATTCCTATAAGGATAAATACCTTTTTAACGGAAGCCTCCGACGGGATGCGTCCAATCTTTTTGGTGTCAATACCAACCAAAAGTCTGTCCCACTTTGGTCGACGGGATTGGGATGGATAGTTTCAGAGGAGGAATTTTTAAAGGCTAAAGCGGTCAGTTTTTTAAAGCTACGCTGGAGTTATGGCTATAACGGAAATACCAATTCCAATGTCACAGCGGTGACGACAGCAACGAGTTACTCAGGCGCATTGAATCTGTTGACGCAATTGCCCTACCTGAGTCTGAGAACCCCGCCTAACCCGGAGTTGAAATGGGAGCGGATCAAGATCGTGAATACCGGGGTTGATTTTGAGTTTTGGGGAGGCAGACTGGGAGGATCAGTTGATTATTACCATAAAAAGGGACTGGATTTATTGGCCTCTATTCCGCTGTTTATTTCCTCTGGTTTTTCTGACGCTACCTTGAATTATGCATCGACCCGCACCAAAGGCTGGGACTTGGTTATCAACTCCAAAAACCTGAAAGGGGAATTGCAATGGACCACCAACTTCTTTTTGAGTTTGCTTAATGAGGAGGTGACAGATGTTGAGAATAATCCTACTGCCACCCAACTCATTAATTATTCCCCAGCTCTTCCTACGCCTGCTGTGGGCAAGCCACTGTTTTCTATTTATAGTTTTCCCTTTGCCGGAATAGACCCTGTAGATGGTGCTCCGTTGGGAATTGTGGACGGAGAGCCGAGCCGAGATTATGGGACAATTTATTCAGAAGCGACAGAGGAGACTATCCAATACCATGGAAGTGGTCGGCCTACGCGGTTTGGGGCTTTGAGAAATACCTTCAGTTACAAGGGCTGGAATCTTTCTGCAAATATTTCCTATAGGCTGGGCTACTACTTTAGAAGACCATCGGTGAATTATGATGAACTGAATCAAGGGAATATCATCCATGCGGATTATGAAAAAAGATGGAGAGAACCCGGAGATGAGCTGACAACTACTGTTCCTTCCGATCCTGGTCGAGTGGATGCCTATCGTACCCAGTTTTATCTGAGTAGTGCTGCCACTGTTTCCAAAGGAGACCATGTGAGGCTTCAGGATGTGAGACTCTCTAAAACTTGGGGCAGAGGGATTGGGAAGCTGAAGGCTTTTAGCAATCTGGAGACCTATGTTTACCTGAATAATCTGGGAATACTCTGGAAGGCCAGTAAAGAAGTTAAGGATCCTGATTATCCGGTTAATCCCAGCATGTTTTCCTTTTCCATGGGATTCAGAGCCAATTTCTAATCCTAGGCCAGTTAAAGGGGGAATAATCAGGTTTTTCCCATCTGATTAGGTGGGCAGGATTTGAAGGTCTCCTCCTGAATACATCAACAATCAATAATTAAACATACCTGCTATATGAAAATCAATAAGATAAATAAGCTTTTGTGGGTGGTAGTGCTGATGCTTTGTCAGTCCTGTTCGGAATTTTTGGACAGCAAGCCCAATAAGAATCTGGTGATCCTAAACTCACTGGATGATTACCAACAACTCCTGGACGCTGAGGGCAGTGGGATGAACAACTACCTGAATCTGGGTCTGATCAGTTCTGACGATGTCTATTTTGGTGAAAGCCTGCTATCAAGGCTGAGTTTCAGCCAGCAGGCCTATTACCTGTGGGAGCAGGAAACCTATATGCCAGATGCCTGGGACGCAGGTTTTGCCGGAGCCTATGAAAAGGTACTGTATGCCAATGTGGTACTGGATGGGTTGAAAAGTTTCAGTCCAGCCAATGATCTGGAAAGAGCCAGAATGTCGGAGTTGGAAGCTTCCGCTCGCTTTTTTAGGGCATTGGGGCATTTTGAGGTACTGATGCATTTCAGTGAGCCTTTTGATCCGGATCGGGATGATCAATTAGGGGTTCCCATCCGGCTGACCTCAGACATTAATGTGAAAGTCGGAAGGTCCACCATGAAGGAATCCTTTTCCCAGATCATTGTTGATCTGGAGTCCGGAGTGGAGCGGTTGCCTACTAAAGCAGAAATCCCCACTCGCCCTTCAAGATGGGCGGCTCTGGCAATGCTGGGACGGGTTTATCTGACTATGCAAGATTATGCCCAAGCTTTTGACTATAGTAAAGAGGCCTTGGAAATGGGTGATGAACTGATGGATTTCAAGGGATTGAATTCGGATTTGCCTTATTCATTTGAGGTGTTTAATCCGGAAGTGATCTTTTACCAAAGACATTTAAGCAGCCGATTTACCACTAATGGAGAGAGTTTTGTAAATCCTGATCTGGTAGATTTATACGATAGTTCGGATTTAAGGAGGGAGTATTTTTTACTTCCCTCCAGTTCCGAAGGCCTGTATAATTTCAGAGGCAATTACACAGGGGATTTTTATCACTTTGGTGGAATTGCTGTGGATGAGGTACTACTGAACCTGGCTGAATCTGCGGCAAGAACAGGAAAAGAAGTAGAAGCCAATGCCGCTTTGGGGTACCTGTTGGAAAATCGGATGGATGAAAATTTCCAATTGCCGGGTGATTTGACAGGAGAGGTATTATTGAGTAAGATTCTGACTGAGAGAAGAAAAGAATTGCTGTTTCGCGGGATTCGATGGATGGACCTAAAAAGATTAAATCAGGAGCCTGAATTAGCTGAGAGGTTGGAAAGGAAGTTTAATGAGAGTAATCCTATACTTGCTCCGGGAGATTCCAGGTATACCTTCCTGATTCCACCTGCTGAGATCAACCTGAATCCCATGCCACAGAATAACCGCTGAAATGGGTAATAAGTGAGGGGTGATGGGATTTGTTTCTAAAGAAACTGGGGTTCCTTGGATGGGAACCCCAGTTAAGATTAATCAAATTATGGCGTGGCCAAAGGCAGTGAGCCATTTTTGATGAATTCGCCTTCTTCCACTTCATTGCTCAAGAAATTTGAGTCCATGTGGGAACAAGTTTCATCCACCTCTTCATCACACTGATAGGTAGTCGGTCCCGGAGTGATATCCGTGAGGTCGTACCAGACTTCGGTTCCTGAAGCAGGATCCTCAGCATAGCGCTCTGTTGGATTATTTGCAAAATTCATGGCCATAGCCAATGTTGCTCCGAGCACTAACCCTAGGGCTGGAAGCATTTTTTTAATTGATTTCATAATCGTGTGGTTAAAGAGGGGTTTCCCCCTCGGTTAAACATTACTTGTACTGTACCTCTGATCTGGAATCCCTTCCTAGGATTTCTTCCTTCTTGAGGAATCCACCCAAGAACTCCAATTCAGCGGTTGAACCATCCGGGTTGTCCCGGTTTGGGAGCCGGTTCGGATCCCTGCACCGCCGAGTGTTGACGGGCATCTCAACTCCCTGTCATTTGAGATGGACGGTGCAACTATTATAAGCAGGTCACTGCATAGTTTCAGTCATGCTATTTTTTGGGTGGGGATCTGACCTATGTTCCTGCCCATTTATATCCCTTTATTTATTTAATAACTAATGTTAGCTTACTTACTAAATAATATTAGTTAACTTTATGGAATAGAGGCATATTGCCACTTGATTAAAGCTTAACACCTAGTAGAGCCTAAGGCATAGCCTTAGGCTTTGTTTTTGAATCTACCCTGAGGCCCAATACCGTGAGCCCGATCAAAAACAGGTTAAGTATAAAATGCGCTGACCATCCCAATGACTCAATGATCCCTGCGCAATTGCAGGGAACTCTTGGGAAAGCTCCCACCCAGATCAGCCCTACATAAGTAGTGAAGACAGTGAGGAGGAGGAGACTTGAGAGGTATCCCCACCATCTAGTGACCGAAAAGAGCAGGAGCAGGGCAATCAGCAATTCTGAAAGCGGCACAGCGGAAGCTAAGACAGCTGCCAGTTCAGCAGGAAAGGTCTGGTTGTGAAATGCCTTCCAATTATCCTCCCATCGGAGTAGCTTATCCAAACCAGTATACACGAATACAATAATGAGTATAAGGCTACTCAGCTGTAAGCTTAATGCATTCAACTCAATCGGTTTGGGAGTCAGTTTTTTACTATAATGGCCCATTTCTTCCAGTAATAATCTTCAATAAAGAGGTCTAATTCCTCTGTAAATAAATGTACTGCTAGAATTGCGATCGGGCCTCCGACGCATGTCGGAAATGTGAATTCAAGACCAAAATTCCGACATGTGTCGGAATTTTCAGCTAAATATTTAATTCTTATACCCAAATATTTGGTTGGAAATACCTTGATAATTAGATTAATAGGGCAAGTTTAATAGAGTTGTGTTGTAAAACTAGTTTGTAAGTTTTTTAATTAGAGTAAATTTTTTGTTTGATTAAGTGTGTGTAGCCATGGATAGAAAGTATAGGAAACTCTTGATTGATGATATCCAACAACTGATGGATTTACCTGAAGATGCTATAGGTATGGTATTTTCTAAGCTTGAATTTAAGCGTGTAAAAAGGGGTAAAGTGTTGAAAAATATGGGTGAGGTTGATAGGGTGAGCAGGTACCTATGTGAGGGGTTCATAGGGGCTTATAGATATACTAATGACAAACATTCCCTATCTGTCATATACCGTCCCACAGACACTGTCTTTGATGAACGATCCTTTCGTTCTGGACTTCCTAGCGATACTATACTGAAATGTATTTCCGATGTGATTTACTATGAGTTTAGTCTGGATTCAGAACGGAATGTCTTGGGCAGGAGCCCGGAGCTTGTTTCACTGGCTCACAAGCTAAGCTTACGGATCAATGAGCGAAATATTAAAGTACTTGAGCTAGGTAAAATGACGCTAGTAGAAGGATATGAAGAATTAGTGAGGTCTTTTCCTGGATTGGAACCAGTAATCACCAATAACGATTTAGCTGGTTTTTTCCGTGTCAGCCAGAGAACAGTGGAACGTTTTAAACATAACCTTAAAAGCACAAATCGATGAATAGCTTAGATTTTCCTGTCTCTATCCATAAGAATTCACCTAGGCTGGATAGGCAGATTTTGCGTTGGGCGGAGACATGGCTGAAGAATTCTGATGGTGATTCAGATTTGGAGATTCTAAAACGTTGTTCTGTTCAGAAACTAAATTGGTTCACCTGCTACCTTTTTCCGCAACTGGAGAATTCACGGTTGTACCCAATAGGTGAACTGTTTTTTTGTCTATTTATTCTAGATGATTTATTGGACTTAATGGAAATAGAAGAGGCAGAAAATTTTTTATCTGAAATGTCAACAGATAAGTTGGAATTGAACAGTTCGCTATTGTCCAGTTTTGGACTTCCTGTGGATACCTGTTATCTCCAGGTTTTAGAATGTTTCCCTGAGAAGGTCTGGAAAGAGGAATTTAGAAATATTTGGAATAACTACATCAAGGGCCTTCAGTGGGAAAGTAACAACAGAAAAGAAAACAGGACACCGACTTTGGATGAATACCAAACTATGAGACCGCACAGTTCTGGGGCTTATATAGCGATTCATATGTTGAATAATGCTGCATTTGATAGAACTGATGAGTCGAAGGGACTTATAATTGATGTTGCCAGGTATATCTGCCTATCAAATGATCTAGTTTCAAGTGCAAAGGAAAGTGCAATAGGAGATATACATAATGAAGTGCTACTTCTTTCAATCGAGCATGGGTTTGAGGTTGCCGAAAAAATAGTGAAAGGGGAGATTTCCTATCTGCAGAAGAAAATCAAAAATAGAGGATTGTTATTACGTCAGACTTCTGAGGAATGTAAAGCCTGGGTGGATAATCTATTTCTACTTGTGGGAGGATGTCTTTTTTGGTCATGGGAAAGTGACCGTTACTCGGAATCTATTGAACAAGCTAATAGATGATACTATAAAAAATAGCGTAAATGGCTACTAATAAATAATTGTCTGATTTGTCCAGGTAAGTGAATATTTAATAAACATACACTAAGACTAGAGATGAAAATATAAATCGTTGGAATGTGCAGGATTTAAATCTGGGCACTTCTATCACTGGTATAAAAAGTAGATGCTGATTGATTGAGAGCATGATGTGTCTGGGAATTAAACAAGGAGGATATGAAAGCATTTGTAGAAACGCTTTTTATGGAGATGGAGGAGTCACTGAAGCGTGTAACAAAGGAGACATTCAATGAGCTACAGAAGGCCGAAAGATGTGGCAGGGCAGTCAATGCCATTCTAGTTAGACTCAGGGAATTTATGTTGAATTATGAATTCAGGGATTTAGAGGAAGAGATTAGCTTCTTCAAGCATTACAAGCCCATGTTTCTTATGGAATTGATTTACTTTTCTGAGCTAATCTACCTGGAAGCAAATAAGCCTATTGGAAAGAAGGAGCAGGTAAAGAACTATTACCATCATGTGATGGATAAGTTCCAAGAGTTTTTTGCCAGAAATCACCAGCTATATATCTACCATCAGTTGGAAAGGAGCGATCTGGATGAACAATTATTTTTGAAAGATTCAAAGCCGGTTTCCTTACTTCCTGATTATTCCTTTGATTTTGACCCTGCTTTTTCCACGTTCAACAGCAGCAAACTTGCCAAGATAATGGCCTATGAAAATCTTACGGAATACATCAAGCAACAATTGATCAAATTGGAAATGGGAATAGACTCCAGAAGTTCGGAGAAATCCAATAATGAATGGACAGACTCCAAGTCAGCACTGATAGAATTGGCTTATGCCCTACACTCCAGAGGATCAGTAAACCACGGCAAGAGTGATGTGAAAATGATTATTTCAATTATGGAGTCCCTTTTCAATGTAAAAGTCGGCAACTTTTACCGCACATTTCAAAGCATGCGCGACAGGAAGAAGGGCAGGACGATTTTCCTGGATAGCCTTAAAGACAGCTTGGTAAAAAGAATGGATGATACCGATATGGGATATTAAAAGGATAAGCTATGTTTTGGCAAGATGTATTTATAGTATCGGTAGGTATTTGTCTTTTGGGAGGAGGCTTTGGGTTACGCGTATGGGTTAAGCGTAAGAGATTTTACCGACGCGGTCCCGGGGGGTTGCAGCATTTTTCCAGGTATAGCAAAGCAGTCTTAATTTCTATGGGTGAGGGCTTCCTGATGTTTGTGAGTGTTCCCGTGATGATCCTGGGAATGCTGATTTTATTTTTATGGAGCATTTACCTGATTGACAGGGGAAAGTATAAAATTAAAGACTCTGATAAAACAGAAAAAAGTCAAGCAGACCCAAAAGCCCACTTCCTTGTTCCGGCGGAAAAGGGCTTTAGTGAAAAGCAGATCTGCCCCATACAAACCGATTCATTTCCTGTGTCCATGAATCGATTTGTATAAGGCTGATTTGATCATTCGAATGATGCTTAGGCTGACCGTATTTTTTGAGCAGTTTGAATGCTCAGGTTCCCTGGTAAAAATTGACAATATTAATTTCCACAAACATAAAAGCGTGACCATTTAACGGATACCATTTCTCTTTTTTCTGGAGGAACGTTGATTTCGGCTTGTTACTTTTTCTTGCTTACTATGAGCAATTTCAGAATGCCTTGAATGGAGGATATTTTCTTTAGGTGTCTTTAATTCTGAATCATTTTTTTCACAGATTCCTTTGATAAGTTCTTCTGTAAAATCATCGTCTCGCCCAAATGAGGTTAAAGGGTTTGCATCTGGGTCTATTCTTTTATCCCTGTTTAGTTTATCCGTTTCTTCCCGTTTCATACACTGATTGGTTTTAAAGTTTAAGTCAACCTTGATTTGTTAAGGCTTTTAGTTTGGAGTTTAGGGTAGTAAGTCCCGCTTTTTCCAGGCTATCGGAGATAATGGTATTCAGTTCTTCTTCTGATTCTTTTGAGATGTGAATAGGGTTTTTTCCGGATTCAGATTTTTGTTCCATTCCACGAGTGATTACTTCAGTTAGCAACAACACGGTTCTGCGTGGGATTTTCAGATCGATCTTTACCGTGTCATGCATACCTGGAACGGCAAGTAATGTTTCGTAGATAGTTTCAAGTGGTGAGATAGCCATGGCTTCATTGGTTTTGAGTTAGAAATTATACTATCCTAAATCTACTGTCTATCAATGACATGAGCCTATTTAGAGATTGATCAGGATAGACATATGTTAGGAACACTTTTTATTATTGTATCACCCCAATACGAGGATTCGGATATGGATTTTAGATTTCTGTGAATGCTTCAAATGCTTTTAAAAGGATAACGAGATTTCCTGTGTCCTGTGAAATCGGCAAGATGTACGGTTGTATCACAACCGGATCTTGAAACCCCTAACTCCGAAGTCGTGGGGTTTGAATTTGTAAGGTTGTTGAACTGTGAAAATGAACTGCGATGAAGGAAGAACACAAGAGAAACAAATGGCTGCATGTTAGGCTGACACTTCAGGAATATGAGAAAATCCAAACGGAATTTGGGCAAACAGTTCAGGAAAGCCTAAGTGATTATGCCAGGAAATTACTGCTTAAAAAGCCTGTAATCGGTAGGTATAAAGACACAGGAATGCAGGAACTTTTGGCCGAGTTAACAGCGCTGAGAAGAGACTTGCATGGGATTGCTACCAACTATAATCAGTTGGTAAAAAAGATAAATTCATCTGCTGGAAATGAGCTAAAAGTTCATCTTTCTGAGGGACAGAATTTAAAACAGGAGATTGAAGATTCACTGAAATCGGTTACCCTTTTTATCAATCAAACGGCAGCGAAATGGTTGCAATCATAAAGACCAGCGCTTCTTTGAGACGACCATTCCACTACAATGAAAATAAGGTAGAGCAAGGAGTGGCTGAATTACTTTTGACTCAAAACTATCCGGTTGAGGAAGCGGCCCAGTCTGCAGATATTCGTCTGAAATATATGCTTAAACTGACTGAATTAAACTCCAGAACTTCAGTGAATACAGTCCATATTTCATTGAACTTTGCTCCGGGAGAGGACTTTGAAACCAAAAAATTACAAGATATAGCCAAAGAATACATGCGCGGGATTGGCTTTGAAAACCAACCCTATCTGGTGTATAAACACACCGATGCTGGGCACCCTCATCTGCATATCGTGACGACGAATATTGGGTTGGATGGTAAGCGGATTGCTCTGCATAATATCGGAAAACTCAAGTCTGAACCAAGCCGAAAGGCAATTGAAAAGCGGTTTGGATTAGTGCCAGCTGAGTCCCAAAAGAAAGGGCTATTTATAGCAAAGCCTGTTTCGATTTCCAGACTGAACTATGGCAAATCTGAGACTAAACGAACTATTGGAAATGTGTTGCAACATGTGTTAAAAAACTATAGCTACACTTCCTTGACTGAGCTAAATGCGATATTGAAAGGCTATCGAATAGTGGCTGACCGTGGAACTGAAGAATCACGAATTTTTAAAAATAGAGGACTGGTTTACCGGGTTTTGGATGGTGAAGGGGATAAGGTTGGAGTACCAATAAAGGCAAGCAGTTTTCACTTTCGAGCTACACTGAATGCGATTGAATCCAAGTTTGAGACTAATGCTTTGGAACGCAAGAAACATATCAAATCAATTCGATCAGCAATTGATCTAACTGTTTTGAAGATGCCTAAAGGTAGTTTGGATGAGGTAATAAAAAGCATGGAGAAGCAGGGAATTGTCACGGTCAAACGGGAGAATCAAGAGGGTCGATTGTATGGGATCACTTTTGTGGACCATCGAACCAAATGTGTGTTTAATGGAAGTGCATTAGGTAAGAAATACAGTGCGAATGGATTGTTGGATCGAATAGGAAATAATCAGAAAAATGACACGGTCACTCCCAAATCATACATCAAATCACCAAGTCAAGCGCAGGAAAACCCAAGAGATCAGAGACTAATTCTACCGGTTACTGATAAGGAAACCAGAAGTTCCAATAGCTCTTCAAGAGGTATGTTGGACACAGTAATAACTCCAGAGGAGACGTATAGTTATCTGCCATTTGAATGGAGAAAGAAGAAGCGTAAGAAAAGAAAGCAAGTAAAATAATAGGGATAAACTAAGAGGGGATGGGGATGCAAACCGGAGAAAATGAACAGGGATTACGCAAGATTTTGGATATGACTCGCCTAATGGGGGTTGGGGTTTTGGGACTGCATTTTTATTACTACTGCTATGCTACTTTTAGAGAATGGGGGCTGGTTTCAGATCTGACTGATGAAGTTTTAGAGAACATTTTTAATACGGGTCTCTTTGAGGATTTTTACACCTCCAAGCTTATTGCGGTTGCCATGCTGGCCATCTCTCTTTTGGGAATCAAGGGTAGGAAGAAGGAAAAGATGAATGCCAAAAGAGCATTGGTCTATGGAGTTTTGGGCCTTGGATTTTATTTAGGCAGTTACGTCTTGATGCTTTGGGAAGCGCCAATAGAATGGATTTCGATTGTCTATATGACAATTACCTCCTTAGGTTTTTTGCTTATACTTTCGGGTGGAACAAAGCTCTCGAGAATTATTCATGAACAGCTCAGTACTGATGTTTTCAATACTGAAAATGAAACCTTTCCACAGGAGGAGCGGCTGCTAGAGAATGAATTCTCTGTCAATTTACCTGCAAAATATAACCTAAAAGGAAAGGTTAGAGACAGCTGGATCAATATCATCAATCCTTTTCGTGGACTGATGGTATTGGGAACTCCAGGTTCGGGAAAGAGCTATTTTGTCATCCGTCATGTGATCACCCAGCACATCAAAAAAGGCTTTTCCATGTTTGTGTATGACTTCAAATTCGATGATCTGTCATCCATTGTTTACAATACCTGGCTTAAAAATAAGGCTAGTTATAATGTAGTTCCAGCATTCTATGTTATCAATTTTGATGATCTTACACGGAGCCATCGCTGCAACCCATTGGCACCGGAGACCATGTTGGATATTACTGATGCAGCAGAATCAGCCCGGACGATATTGATGGGTTTGAACAGGGAATGGATCAAAAAGCAAGGAGACTTTTTTGTGGAATCACCGATCAATTTCCTGACTGCTATCATCTGGTTTTTGAGAAAATACAACGGTGGAGAATTCTGTACATTACCTCATGTGATTGAGTTGATGCAGGCTGATTACGATGAGTTGTTTACGGTGTTACGGGCCGAAAAAGACATCGACGTGCTGATCAATCCTTTTGTAAATGCCTACCTGAATGATGTGATGGAGCAGTTGGAGGGACAAATCGCTTCAGCAAAAATATCCATGGCCAGACTATCTTCTTCCCAGCTGTATTATGTGCTTTCAGGAAATGATTTTACGCTGGATATCAATAACCCAGAAGAGCCAAAGCTGGTCTGCATGGGAAACAATCCTCAGAAAATCCAGATCTATGGAGCTGTACTTTCACTGTATGTAAACCGTCTGGTGAAGCTGGTAAACCAAAAGGGAAAGCTAAAAAGTAGTCTGATTTTCGATGAGTTTCCGACGATCTATTTGAACGGCATGGACAGTCTGATTGCTACGGCAAGGAGTAATAAAGTTGCTACTACTTTGGGAGTTCAGGATCTTAGTCAGCTTAGAAAAGACTATGGACGAGAGCTTGCTGATGTGATTATGGGTATAGTTGGAAATATCATTTCAGGGCAGGTGAATGGGGATTCTGCCAAACAGTTATCAGATAGGATAGGGAAGATCATGCAGGACAGGCAGAGCCTTTCCATAAACAGTGCAGATACTTCTGTCAGTCGATCAAAACAGTTGGAGTCTGCTGTTCCACCTTCTACCATATCCTCTCTTTCATCGGGTGAATTTGTAGGGATGATAGCAGATAATCCAGATTGTAAACTGATTCTAAAAGCATTTCATTCCGAGATCATCAATGATCATCTGGCACTGAAAAAAGAGCAGGAAAACTATCAGCCTATCCCTGAAATACGAAAGCTGGACAATAGTATCGTGCAGCGAAATTACCTTCAAATCAAGCAGGATGTGCAGGATATAATTCAGGCTGAAATGGGAAGGTTATTGAATGATCCAGGGCAGATGCATTTGGTAATAAAAAAAGAGGGATAGTTAAAAGATATCCCTCAAATAATTTATTTGGGATTAGTTATTCCTGTTCAGGACACTGATCACCAATTTTTTAACGGTCTCCATTTCCTCGGGTTTACTTGAAGCAATGAATAAGGTTAAGCTGGCCAGTGCATCATTGCTGATGATAGAGGTCCCCTTCTCATTATGCAACAGATCGTTTGACTGCAAAAAGGGTAGTATCCCATTAAGTGTGTAAGTGTAGAAAAGTTATTCTATAATTTTTCGGC
>NZ_CAXBBX010000029.1:0-13902 GCF_963974365.1 uncultured Algoriphagus sp.
TTGGTTTTTTGTCCAATTAAAATGTGTCAACTTTATCTAGGCACTGTCACCCGCACTGGCGGGACAGGCTGGAGTGGCCTCAATTTTAAATTTTAACATATACTAGATTGCTTTTCCCCCTTTACTGGTAGAAAAGCGGATATACCTATTACATTATTACAAAACTATTCAATGGAATCAAAAAACACAGTTTCTTATTTCGCTTTTATCCTGATCGCTGCAGCAGGATGCCTACTTCTTGGATTTACATTGGGTAGAAATACTGGTGAAATCACACCAATATCTATAGAGGGAGCTTCCGAGATTTTTGGCTTGTCTTTTACTCCAGCCGAAAAAGACAGTATGCTGGGTTCATTAGAAAATCAACGCAATAGGTATGAAGCCTTGCGTGAAGTAAGGCTAGACAACTCAGTAGCGCCATCTTTGGTTTTCAATCCCCTTCCTACAGGATTTCAACCTGACCAAACCCAGAGACCGCTAGACTGGGGCTTAGCAAACGAAATTTCCCTACCAGAAAAGGAATCAGATATTGCCTATATGCCAGTTCACGAGCTAGCTGTGCTAATTAAATCAAAGAAAATATCCAGTGAGCGTCTGACACAAATTTATTTGAATCGCATCAAAACCTACTCTGATACACTTCAATGCCTGATTTCTTTGCTTGATGATTCTGCATTGGAAAAAGCTAAAGCGATGGATGCTGAATTGGCTGCAGGAAAATATAGAGGTCCACTTCACGGGATTCCTTATGGAATCAAGGATCTTTTGGCGGTAAAAGACACCAAAACAACCTGGGGAGCGATGCCTTACAAAGATCAGGAAATCGATATGACTGCTACGGTTGTGAATAAGTTGAATGATGCAGGTGGTGTATTGGTTGGCAAATTCACACTTGGAGCCTTGGCGATGGGAGATGTATGGTATGGAGGTGTTACCAAAAATCCTTGGAATCTGGAGCAGGGTTCCAGTGGTTCCTCTGCAGGATCTGCGTCAGCGGTAAGTGCAGGGCTAGTTCCTTTTGCTATAGGTACAGAAACTTTGGGATCAATCGTATCACCTTCTACAAGAAATGGTGTAACTGGACTTAGACCAACTTATGGTCGAGTGAGTAAGAATGGCGCTATGGCTTTGAGTTGGTCTATGGATAAAATCGGGCCGATCTCCAGATCAGCGCTCGATGATGGGATTGTCTTATCTATAATCAATGGGGAAGACGAGATGGATGCCAGCACGATAAAAGCAGCTTTTAATTTCTCATCCAAAACTGATGTGAAAAAGCTGAAAATTGGTTACTTCGAGGATTTTTTTGAAGGGGAAGGCTCAGGGTCTCAGAACAACCGAGATGTACTTGATCTGCTAAAAAATCAGGGATTTGAGCTGCATCCAGTTGAATTGAAAACTTCTGTAAATCCCAGAGCGATACAAATTATGCTTTCAGTGGAAGGTGCAGCGGCATTTGATGAATTGACTAGATTAGGCTGGGATGATCAATTGGTTGCCCAGCACAAAAATGCCTGGCCTAATGCTTTTCGTGCGGCTAGATTTATTCCTGCAGTGGAGTACCTACAGGCGGCACGGCAGCGAACTATTCTTATTGGAGAAATGCATCAAATCATGCAAGATTACGATGTAATAGTTACTCCAAGTTTTGGTGGAGCGCAGCTACAGATCACCAATTTAACTGGCCATCCTGCGCTTTGCCTTCCAAATGGATTCAGTGAATCCGGGAGCCCAACTTCTATTACGTTGTTGGCTAATCTTTTCGAAGAGGAGAAACTGGTAATGCTTGGAGATCTAATTCAAAAAAATAGCGATTGGCAAGCTAAGCGACCTCCGATGTTTGATAAATAAGGTTTTTAGGTAACTCGTAATTGTTAGAGGCTTAGCGATACAAATCAAAAAAGGCAAGAACTGAAGGTAAACTTCAGTTCTTGCCTTTAAATTTTTATCAGCAATTTTCTATTGCTTCGGGATAATCTTTCCCTCAATTTTCATTTCATTTCTGTCGAGAAACCAAATCTTCTGGCTTGTCTCGATCACATAGCGATCAATCAAGTTTGTGGATTTATTCATGTAAATCTCTCCGAGTGTAGTTGAGGAGTAAAACAAATTATCGTCCGCTATTTTGATAGAAACCGAGCTTACCTGACCATCTGAATAGGTTACGGTGATGTATTTCACTTTATTTCTACCATTGGGCAAAAGCTTATGGCTCAACATGTCATCCGTGGAAATAGTCTCATAGGATTGAATCAAGGAGGATTTATTGATGTCAGCTTCATTAAACAGGCTAAACTCATCTTCCCAATCTTTTGCTGAGTAAATAACTGTAGCTTGCTTTGTATCTCCTTGGATTTCAGAATCCTTAATCACTTCCACACCATCGATCTCTTGGATATGAGTTTCTATAAATCCTTTAAGATCAAAATAGGAGGACTTTTCAAGTGAGCTGGAGGATTCGTCTGCACAGGAAAAGAGGATAAAACTTGCAAGAAAGAAAGTACCGAAGGAAAAGCTTTTGGTATGCTTCATTAAGCCAATAGAATATTACCAGTCATATCTTCAGGCTTTTCTACTCCCATCAGTTTAAGAATTGTCGGAGCCAAATCTCCAAGTTTCCCATCATTTACAGTCAGAACATCGTTTTTGTCCACCATGATGACAGGCACCAGGTTAGTAGTGTGTGCAGTATTTGGAGAACCATCTTCGTTGATCATCATATCACTATTACCGTGATCTGCTATCACGATGATGGTGTAATCATTTGCCAACGCTGTAGTGATCACACTGTCTGCACAAGCATCCACTGCTTCACAAGCTTTCACAGCTGCATCGAAATCACCTGTATGACCCACCATATCTGCATTGGCGAAATTGAGGCAAATAAAATCAGCACTTTTCTTTTTCAGTTCACCATTAATTTTGGAAGCAATCTCAAAAGCACTCATCTCGGGCTTGAGGTCATAGGTTGCCACTTTTGGAGATGGGCAAAGTAATCTACTTTCACCGACAAATTCCTTTTCTCTTCCTCCGGAAAAGAAGAAGGTCACATGAGGATATTTCTCAGTTTCAGCTATTCTGATCTGCTTTTTATTGGCTCTTTCAAGGACTTCGCCTAGGGTGTTATTCAGGTTATCTTTTTCGAAAAGAACTTCTACCCCTTTGAACGTAGCATCGTAGTTAGTAAAAGTGATGTATTCTACATTCAACTTTTTCATATTGAAATCTTCGAAATCACGCTGAGTAAGCGCTTGGGAGATTTCCCGGCCTCGGTCAGTGCGGAAGTTGAAGCAAATCACCAGATCACCTTCTTCGATCATAGCCAAAGGCTTGTTGTCAACACCTACATGAATGATAGGGCGGATAAATTCATCAGTCACTCCATTTTCATAGGATTTTCTCATAGCCGCGAGGATGTCCTTGGACTTTTCTCCCTCACCTTTCACCATGGCGTCATAGGCTAGTTTCACACGCTCCCAGCGATTATCTCGATCCATGGCATAATATCTACCAACTACTGAGGCAACTTGCCCCGCAGAATGAGTCAAGTGCTGCTGAAGGTCCTCCAAATAGCCTATACCTCCCTTAGGATCAGTATCCCTTCCATCAGTGAAGGCATGAATAAATACTTTCTCCATTCCGTTGGACTGGGCGGCATCACATAATCCTTTCAGATGTTCAATATGCGCGTGAACCCCACCATCAGAAAGTAAGCCCATGAAGTGGGTTTTTTTATTTGCAGCTTTAGCTTTTGCAAATGCCTCAACCAAAACAGGATGAGTGTCAAGCTCCTTATTTTCTACGGCAAGGTTGATTTTTACCAAATCCTGATACACTACCCGACCGGCACCGATGTTCATGTGGCCCACTTCGGAATTACCCATCTGACCTGCCGGTAAACCCACTGCAAGACCAGAAGCTTCCAGTTTAGCATGAGGATATTTGGTATAAAGACTATCGACAAAAGGCGTTTTTGCTTTATCTATTGCAGAAACTGAAGGGTTGGTGGCGATTCCCCAGCCATCCAAAATCATTAAAAGTACTTTCTTATCCATACTGCAAATATATTATATTTAAAGGCAAAGTAGTCCCGAAATCCCGATTAGACAAAACTTCTGAGGTTGCAATTGGTAAACTTAAAAACGCAGGACATGATTCCTTTTTTGGCTTAGTATTTGCCTAGCATGGGCAATGACCTCAGTATTAAGTTTAATCGTTTCAATTTTTTTGTTTGTTCAAGCTCCAGCTTTGGATATTGAATCCCAGAATTCCATTGACACGGTTATTTCTGCTATTGACAATGGCTCCAGTAGCGAGTTATCCAAGTTTTTTGATTCTAGCATTTCCTTAAATGTTAACGGATTACAGGGAGATTATTCTAAAAACCAGGCTGAAGTTGTGCTAAAAGATTTTTTTAAGAAGAACCCGTCAATGGGTTTTAGCCTTGTCTTTCGTAGTGAAAACAACCCAAGCATGAGTTCCTATATCGGTGATTATCAGACTGCTCAAGGGCCATTCAAGGTGTTTATAAAAGTTTCCCAGCAAGCTTCCGATTTCAAGATTTATAGCTTGGAGTTTGTGAAAGGGTAAAGTGTTTTTTAAAGATTTTCAACCACTAAGGACTTGAAGAAAGTACAAAGTTGGTGATTGCTTTCCCTTGAATAATGAATTTGATTATTGGTCATTGATCATTATACTTCTTCAACACCAATGAAATGCTTTTTTACTGAAAGAAATTTGCGCATTTGCGCCTATGCGGGAGCTTCAAATCCCTATTTTTGGGCATGAAACCAACTTATCTTACCGAAGAAGCCATTTCCAACTTTATTGCTGCAGCCTTTGCAGAGGATATTGGTCCAGGCGATTACTCTTCACTTTCTTCTATTCCAGAGGGAAAAACCGGGCAGGCAAAACTGTTAATCAAAGATGACGGAATCATTGCAGGTATGGAATTGGCGGAGAAGATTTTTAAGACCTTTGATCCAACTCTTGAAGTAGAGTTGTTGATCAAAGACGGCGATGAAGTAAAGTATGGGGACATTGGTTTGATCGTCAAAGGTTCTTCAGCATCCATACTTTCCTCGGAGCGCCTAGTGCTCAATTGCATGCAGCGCATGAGTGGGATCGCGACCTTAACACATCGATTGACTGAGAAAATCCTCCATACCAAGGCTAGACTTATGGACACGCGTAAGACTACTCCTAATTTTCGATTAATGGAAAAATGGGCTGTTTTAATCGGTGGAGGGGTTAATCATCGCTTTGCACTCTATGATATGGTCATGCTCAAAGATAATCATGTAGACTTTGCCGGTGGGATACGTCAAGCAATTGAAGGATGTAATGCTTATCTGAAAAAGAATAATCTGGATCTGAAAATAGAGATTGAAACCCGGAATCTTGATGAAGTCAAGCAAGTGCTGGCGGTAGGAGGAGTAGATCAGATCATGCTGGATAATATGGATTATGCGACCATGCGAGAAGCAGTGGCTTTGATTGGAAATCAATATAAAACTGAAGCTTCAGGAGGAATCACCGAAGAGACCCTCGTAGATGTGGCGGAATGTGGAGTGGATTACATATCAATGGGGGCTTTGACTCACTCAGTGAAGAGTCTGGATATCAGTCTGAAGGCTTTTTAAACTAAGAATACGGAACATTTTGGCACGATTTCAGTCTTATAAGTAGTAAATCGACCAACTATGAAAAACATACTCTTTATACTTAGCTTTCTTATTTTTGCCTCTTGCAGTTCTGAATCATTTCCAAACAAAGATTGGTACGGCAAGCATCTGACTGTGGTAGAAATGATGGGAACGCCAGTTCAAACTTCTGGATCTCCAAGTGACGCACACTTGATATTTAACTCAGAAAATGGGCTTATCAACGGCAGTGGCGGATGTAATAGGATTTTTGGTAATTACTCGTTAGATAAGAATAAATCAATCAGGTTTTCAGAAATAGGAGCTACTAAAATGGCTTGTCAAAATATGAATTTTGAAAGCCGATTCCTGAATCTTTTGGATCAAGTGAGATATTACGAATTCAAGGATGACATGATGCTTTTAAAAAGTGGTAGAAAAGATGTGATTCTTAAGCTTAAATAATCAGAGCCACCCCTTTTTTCTAAAGAAAACCAGCATTCCTATCACAGCTAGCGTCATTCCGCCCATCACGACGAAATAGCTGTATTTCCAGTGAAGTTCTGGCATATTGTCGAAGTTCATCCCATACACGCCGGCTACAAAACTCAACGGAATAAAGATGGTGGAGATGATTGTCAGCACCTTCATGATGTTATTCATGCGGTTGGAAAGGCTGTTCATGTAAAGATCCAGTACGCCCGATGACATGTCACGGAAGACTTCCATAGTTTCGATGACTTGAATGGTGTTCTCATACAAATCACGGATAAAAGGTCGGGTTTCGGGACTGATTTTGTCATCTGCGTATTTGTCAAAAGAGCCAATTACTTCACGAAGTGGATAAACTGTTCTGCGAAGATCCATCATTTCCCGTCTTTGCACATAGAGTGCATTCAGCGTCTCATTGCCTGGGGAAAACATTGCTTGAGATTCTAGGTTTTCGATGCGTTCACCGATATTTTCCATTACAATAAAGTAATTGTCAATCACGGCATCTAAAAGTGCATAAAGTAAGTAATCTGCCTTTCGTTGACGTATGGCTCTCTTTGGGTCGGTGAGACGGGTTCGTACGAAGTCGAATACATCGCCTTTTTTCTCCTGAAAAGTTAGCAAAATGCCATCTTTAAGTACAAAGCTGATTTGCTCATCATCTATCGGTGCCTCTGGCGAATCACATTGGATCATCTTCATGGCGGCAAAAAGATAATCCTCAAATGCTTCCATTTTCGGACGCTGATCTACGTTCAGAATATCTTCCATAGTCAGCTTATGGATTCCAAACAGTAAACCAATTTTCTCCATCAATTCTACATCATGAAGGCCAATGACATCTATCCAAAGCACCTTCTTTTTCAGCTTCAAATGTTCCTCCAGTTGATTGAGAAGAATAGTTTCTTCAAATAAATCATTTTCATCATAGGTGATGATATTGATCAATACTTTTTCTAGCTTTTTATCTCCGGTAAAGACTAAAGCACCAGGAGGTAGACCAACCTTGTGAGTGTTTTTCTTTTTCTTCTTTTTAGGCTTAAAAAGCTTCTGAACAGCTTTAAGATTTGGAGTTTGAGGGCTCATAAGAAACTCAGTTCTTGTTATTTTGAATTAAGAAAGTCGATATTTCTTTTTAACCCTGCAAGTTTGGTGCGCTTTACTGCTGATTTTTTAAAAACCTTGCGAAAAGTTTCCTCGGTGATTTCTTGCCAATCCTGATTGCTAAACTCTGCCAACTCAGGATGAGGTTGGAATTTTGGTTCCTGATGCGGTTTTGAAAATCTATTCCAAGGACATACATCTTGACAGATATCGCAGCCGAAAGCCCAGTTTTCCATTTGACCTTTGAATTCACTTGGAATGGCATCTTTCAATTCGATGGTCAGGTAAGAAATGCAGCGGGAACCGTCAATGACTCCATTTTCCACAATCGCATCCGTGGGACAGGCATCAATACATGCTGTACAGGTGCCACAATAGTCCTTGGCAAGGGGAGAATCGGGAGTCACCTCTAAATCAATGATGAGTTCTGCAAGGAAGAAGAAACTGCCTTGTTGTTTATTCAATAAAAGACTGTTTTTACCAAGCCAGCCAAGCCCAGCTTTTTGCGCCCATTGACGCTCCATCACTGGTGCCGAATCTACGAATCCGCGACCGTCGATTTCACCGATTTCATTACGTAGGATTTCCAGAAATTCATTCAGTTTGTCCCGAATCACAAAGTGATAATCCTCTCCGTAGGCGTATTTGGCTAGCTTGATGTCGGAGTTACCTCGTGGCAATTCATCCTTTGGATAATAATTATAAACCAAAGAAACCACCGATTTAGCACCTTCCACGAGTTTGGTAGGGTCCAGTCGTTTGTCAAAATGATTCGCCAAATAGCCCATTTGCCCGTTGTAGTTCCGGTTCAGCCAGTCTTCCAGTTTGGGCGCTTCCTCTTCCAAAAATCCCGCTTTCGCTATCCCACAAAAGTCAAAACCCAGCCGCTTGGCGGTGGATTTGATGATGGAGGCATTTTTCTCGGTGGGAGTCATGGGGTAAAGATAAGGGAGTTAAGTTTTAAGGAAGAATCTTAAACCATTGTGGAACTATTTCACACAAAATACACGTATCTTTATTTTAAACACGTGTAATTATGAAAACCAAACTCACACTCACTGTAGAAAAAGAAATTGTAGAGAAAGCCAAACTTAAAGCTGCCAGCAGGGGTATTTCGCTTTCAAAGATGTTTGAGGAGATTTTTGAAAAGGAAATTCCAGAAATTGGCCAGACAGAATCCCAACTTGCAGCCAGTCGCTTATTAAAGAGACTGGAGGAGATGAAGCCTACAAAAGCCCCAAATGTTTCTGACAAATCAGCGCTGAAAAATTACCTAAGAGAAAAATATGGTTAAGATTTTTTTAGACACCAACGTAGTTTTGGATATTATAGGAAAGAGAGAGCCCTTTTATCATGACGCAAAATTATTTTTGAATTTACATTCAAAAGGATTAGCTCAATTACTAATAGCAGAAAGCAGCTTGGGAAATTTGTATTATTTAGCCTTTAATGTTTACAAACTACCATACTCAGAGTTTACAATGGGTGAATTTATTAGGGTTTGTGAAGTGGTTTCTGGAGGAAAGAATGTCATTTTCAAATCCATCGATTCCGATTTTAAGGATAAAGAGGATGCTCTTCAGTATTTTACTGCTTTGGAAAACAATGCTGATTTCTTGATTACACGCGACAAGAAAGACTTCAAATTAGCGAATCAAATTCCCATTCTTTCCCCAAAAGAATTTTTTGATTCCTGACATTTCTCCATTCGATCATCTTTTTTCCCTTTTTCCTCCGTTTATTAAACTACCATACCCATCTTCTTGTTATCCCCCTGATTGGAGCGAAAAGAATCATTTGTATTATAACATCGCCTTTTCCTCATTTACCTTATATCTCGAAGGCCCTGACCAAAATCTAGCGTCTTAGGTCTTGATACTTGATTCTAATTATGAAAGGATTTCGATTTACTCAGTTCGTGCCCACTCAGGATCCTGAGAAGAATACGTTCGAGAATCTGCTGAATATATTTTTGCAACTCGTCACCATGACTGGCGGTGATGTAGCTGAAGCTTTGAGTTGGCTGACCAATCTGGATAATCGCTACCAAATGACCAATCCAAATTATGGTATTGGAGATTTTATTGAAGACCTTAAAAGCAAAGGCTATCTAACCGAGGAAAATCAAAAAGGTGAATTCAAAATCACTGGAAAAGCTGAACAGACCATTCGGAAATCTGCGTTAGAGGAGATTTTCGGCAAGCTCAAGCGGGGAAAATCTGGTCAGCATAAAACCACTCATTCTGGTCAAGGAGATGAAAGGGGCACTGATCGTCGAGCTTATGAATTTGGGGATAATCTCGATCAGATTGCTTTGACAGATTCGCTCCGAAATGCTCAGGCAAATCACGGTTTTTCAGGTGATTACTTATTGACCGAAAGGGATTTGGAAGTGGCGGAAAATGAATTTCGCTCACAGACTTCCACGGTGTTGATGATCGATATTTCCCATTCCATGATTTTATATGGCGAGGACAGAATCACCCCTGCGAAAAAAGTAGCTATGGCTTTGGCTGAATTGATCAAAACCCGCTATCCAAAAGACACTTTGGATATTATTGTTTTCGGAAATGATGCCTGGCAAATTGAGATCAAAGATTTGCCTTATCTGCAAGTTGGGCCTTATCATACGAATACCGTAGCTGGGCTTGAATTAGCCATGGATTTACTTCGAAGGAGAAAGAATCCAAACAAGCAGATTTTCATGATCACCGATGGCAAACCGACTTGTTTGAAAGTAGGAATCAAGTATTACAAGAATGCTTTTGGGATAGATAGTAAGATTCTCAGCGAAACACTGAAACTCGCTGCCCAATGCCGAAAGCTCAAAATACCTGTAACAACTTTCATGATTGCTTCTGATCCTTACCTGAAGGAATTTGTGAAGGAATTTACCAAAGTAAATAACGGAAACGCCTACTACAGCAGTCTGAAAGGGCTTGGCGATCTGATTTTTGAAGATTATAGACGAAATAGAACGAAACGCTTTTAAGCAATATGGACTACCAAAAACTGACACCAAAGGAACTCACCCAGATAAAAACACTTGGCCAACTGAAGGCAGCTGGCTACCAACCCAAATCAATCAAAGAAGAACTTCGCGATAATTTGATTTTGAAGATCAAGCGCAAGGAAAACGTATTTGAAGGAATCTGGGGATATGAGGATACTGTGATTCCTGATATTGAGCGGGCGATTCTTTCTCGACACAACATCAATTTACTTGGTCTGAGAGGGCAGGCGAAAACGAGAATTGCAAGGATGATGACACATCTCTTGGATGAGTATGTTCCTGTAGTTTTTGGTGCGGAACTGAATGATGATCCTTTGCTACCCTTGACTTCTTTTGCCAAAGATTTGATTGAGGAAAAGGGCGATAATACGCCTGTCACCTGGTGGCATAGATCAGATAGATATACAGAGAAATTGGCCACGCCAGATGTATCCGTGGCGGATTTGATTGGTGATGTCGATCCAATCAAGGCTGCTACTATGAAGTTGAGCTATAACGACGAACGCGTAATTCACTATGGTTTGGTGCCCAGATCACATCGTTCCATTTTCGTGATCAACGAATTGCCGGATTTACAGGCTAGAATTCAAGTAGCGCTATTCAATATTTTGCAGGAAGGTGATATTCAGATCCGTGGTTTCAAATTGAGATTGCCGTTGGATATTCAATTTGTATTTACAGCCAATCCGGAAGATTACACTAATCGTGGGAGCATTGTAACACCACTAAAAGATAGAATTGAAAGTCAGATCATTACGCATTATCCTAAGTCTATTGAGATAGGAAGAAGAATTACTGCTCAGGAAGCTAATTTGAAAGGCAAGCCTGTGGATAATATCTATGTACCTGAATTGATGAAAGACTTGATCGAGCAGATTGCTATTGAGGCTCGAGGCTCTGAATTCGTGGATGAGAAAAGCGGTGTTTCTGCGAGATTGACGATTTCGGCTTACGAAAACTTGATTTCCGCTGCTGAACGAAGAATGTATATGAATGGAGAAATCAATACCATTATTCGGATTGCAGATCTGATTGGAGTGATCCCTGCTATTACCGGAAAAGTAGAGTTGGTGTATGAAGGCGAGCAGGAAGGCGCAGGTTTGGTTGCTTATAATTTGATCGGAAAAGCCATCCGTTCGCAGTTTGTAAATTATTTCCCGTCCCCTGAGCAGAAGAAAAAATCCAAAGATGGAAATCCTTATGTGCTGCCGTTGGCTTGGTTTGGCGAGGGGAATGAGTTGGATATTCTAGCTTCCCAAGCGGACAAGAAATACAAATCAGCACTTCATTCCGTTCCAGGATTGGAAGAGGTAGTGACGCAGTTGGTGAAGGATTTACCGGAAAAAGAGAAGGAATTCTTTATGGAATTTGCACTTCATGGATTGGCGGAATTCTCTCAACTGAGTAAAAAAGTGCTCGATACAGGATTACAATTCAAGGACCTTTTTAGCTCCATGTTTGATATGGGGCCGGGCGATGAAGATAATTTCGAGGAGGATGATTTATAAGGTTTAAAACCGCAGGAGGGCGCAAAGTTTTTTGATTGAACTTTGCGCCTTTTGTTTTAAAAGGGATTATTTAAAGATGCAACAATACTAAGGCGATTAGCGCTGGTAAACCCTGCACCCAGAAGATTTTTTTACTTGCCGTCAGTGCACCAAAAATTCCAGCAACCAACACACAACTCAGGAAGAATACCGCCACATAAAAGGCCCATTTGTGATCCTCAATGAGCAGCGACCAAACCAATCCTGCCACCAGAAAGCCATTGTATAATCCCTGATTGGCAGCTAGTCCTTTGGTTTTAGGAAATAATTCTGCTGGTAGGGATTTGAAAGTTTTTTTTCCGATTGTTTCCCAAGCGAACATTTCGAAGTATAAAAAGTATAGATGAAGGGCAGCAATGGCACCAATGAGGATTTTAGCGAGAATTTCCATAAATCTTTAGAATTTAGACAATCTAGCAATTTCTAAGATTTGGTAAAGCATTTCAGTTTCTGAAAACTGATTACTGAGACTGCGAACTGTTGACTTATATTTGTCCCATGCCAGAAACCAATCTTCCTAAGGAATTCGAGTCTCAGATGCTCGAACTACTCGGTCAAGCCGAATTTGAGCAATTCAAAGAAGCAATTAACAATCCTTCCCGCACTTCCATCAGGTTAAATTCTGCCAAAACTTTTTCACTTTCTTGGGCAAACACACCCATTCCATGGTCCAAGACAGGATTTTTTCTAGAAGAAAGACCTTCATTTACTCTTGATCCTGCGATACATGCAGGAGCCTATTATGTGCAGGAAGCATCCTCTATTTTTATCGAGCATATTCTTAATTCCCTGGAAATTCCCAAGGGAATTTATCTCGATTTGGCCGCTGCACCTGGAGGTAAATCAACCTTGCTTTCTTCCTATTTAGGTAGTGAAGGAATGCTGGTTGCCAATGAGGTCATTCAGCCTAGAGCTCAGATTTTGAAAGAAAATATTATCAAGTGGGGTTTGGGAAATGCTGTGGTTACCAACAATGATCCTGATCATTTTACACCTCTGGAGGGCTTTTTTGACTTGGTTCTTGTTGACGCACCTTGCTCTGGAGAAGGAATGTTTCGCAAGGATCCTCAGGCTAGGGAAGAATGGTCCATTGACAATGTGCAGCTTTGTTCTGCCCGGCAAAAACGCATCATGGATCAAGCCGGCGCTTTGGTTAAGGCTGATGGATATTTGGTTTACAGCACATGTACGTTCAATGAGCGGGAAAATGAGGATATGATCCGGTTTTTGACCGAGGAGTTTTCGTATGAGCCAGTTCGAATTCCTTTAGATGCTAGTTGGAATATCAAGGAAACTGAGGTAGAAGCTGAAGGAAAAACATTTTATGGCTATCGATTCTTCCCGCATTTGGTGGAGGGAGAAGGCTTTTTTATTACGGTTTTGAAGCGATCAACAGCGGCTTATATCCAAGAACCGAAGCGAATAAAAGATTTCAAACATCCTTATCTGAAGGAAGTATTTAATCGGGAATCCAGCGAATTGGATGAGGAATTAGGTTTTGATGGTACCGGAAAATTCTACACACTGAATGATTCTTATTTCAGGATTTCCAAAGATTGGAATCTGCATTTTCAGAAAATTTCACACCATTTGAGCTTGAAGTATTTCGGAGTGGAAATTGGGAAAAAGCAGAAAAACGACTGGATTCCAAATCATGAGTGGGCTTTATCCACATTACCTAAAAAGGACTTTCCTTCTCATGAGCTTTCGGAAACTGAAGCTATTGAATTTTTGCGTAAAAATGAGTTTGAAATCCCTGATTTGCCAGTTGGCTGGGTGTTGATAACTTATAAAAAATTACCTCTTGGCTGGATCAAAAACTTAGGAAACCGTGTGAATAACTATTATCCGAAAGAGTGGAGAATTAAGATGTAAGTTTAAAGTACGAAGTAAAAAGTCTCAAGTACAAAGTAGGTGGTCCGTCATAGCATTGAAATGTTGGTTAAAACTGGTTGTTGGGGAATTGAAGTTTAGAAGTGCCTCCTGTCATCGATTTACTACAAGTAAAGATGCAGATGCGTATTAGGATTTGGTAAACACTTAGATTTAGGTGACAGTGCCTAGATAAAGTTGACACATTTTAATTGGACAAAAAACCAATAAG